>UCLR01000045.1 GCA_900473415.1 Hyphomicrobiales bacterium | reverse complement strand
CTTTTCGGTCCGATGCCCTAGCCCTGCAACGCTCGCAGCGCTTCCGGCGTGTCGACGTCGATGGCGATGGAGGGGTCCTCGAAGGACACTTCGACAACCCGCTCACCCGCCTCGTCGAGCAGGCGGCGCGCGCCGCGATCGCCCGTCAGCAGCGACACAGCCGGGAAAATCTCCCGCGCCAGCAGGACGGGATTGCCGCGCTGGCCGAACAGCGTCGGCACGACGGCCAGAGCCTCGGGCTGGCGCTTCAGCCCCTCGACGAGCCCGCCGATCACCTTCGGCGTGACATTCGGCATGTCGCCCAGCGAGACCACCGCGCCCGGCGCATCCGGCGGTAGGGCGGCGACGCCAGCCTTGAGCGATCCCGCCAGACCCGAGGCATAATCGGGATTATGGACGAGCTGCACCGGCAGTTCGCTCAGCGCCGCCTCGACGGCTTCGCGCTCATGGCCGGTGACCACGATGACTGGCGACAGCCCGGCCTCCAGTTGCGCTTCCACCGCATGGCGCAAGATTGGCTTGCCGCGCAGCGGCTGCGTGAGCTTGTTGCGCGCGCCCATCCGCGTCGACTGCCCCGCGGCCAGCACGACGCCCGCGACGGAGCCTGTCCCGTGTGAGCCCGGAGCGCGCGGCTGCGGCCGCGAGACGATCTCCATCAGGAGCCCGCCGACGCCCATGCGCTGTGCCTCCGCGCGCCCGACCGGAATACGGGCGAGGCTGCGCTGCAGCACCCAGTCGAAGCTGTTCTCCTTGGGCGAACGGGCGCAGCCCGGCGCGCCGATCACGGGTTTGCCGCCCAGCCGTCCGAGCATCAGCAGGTTGCCGGGATCGACCGGCATGCCGAGATGCTCGACGGCCCCGCCGGCATCCACCAGCGCCTGCGGAATGACGTCGCGCCGGTCGGTGATGGCTGAGGCGCCGAAGACGACGATGATGTCGGCCTTGCCCTCGGCCTCGGCGGCGATAGCGGCAGCAAGCGGACCGGGCTCGTGTGGCACGCGCTTGTCGGCCGAGAGAATGGCCTCGGCCGGCGCCAGCCGCTCCTCCATGATCCGGAGTGTCTTGTCGACCACGCTGGGCTTCAGCCCCGGCAGCAGCGTCGAGATCACCGCAACGCGCGACGGCTGGTAGGGCGCAACCACCACCGGCGAGTTCGCGCCCAGTGCCGCCAGCGCCTCGGCAACCTGCACCTCTGGCACGGCATAGGGAATGATCTTCACCGTGGCGACGAGTTCCCCCGCCACCACCGCCTTGAGCGCCGGCAGCGTCGCGACGGTGATCGCCTCGTCGATGGTGTTGAAGGCGTCGATGGCCGCAATGTCGACCTTGAGCACGCCTGCCGCCGTGGCGAAGAGATTGACCCGACCGGTGAAGGGCGCATCGGCCCTGATGCCCCCGCCCATCATCCGCTCGGCCAGGCGTCGAGCGGCCTCGTTCTCGCCGACATCCCCGGCCTCGAGCCGGACCGCCACGATCTCGGCGATGCCGGCTTCCTTCAGCCCGGCGGCGAGCTCGGCAGTGACGGTCGCGCCCTTCTTCACCACGGTGGCGCCCGCGCGGATGCTATGCGCCGCGATGCAGCCCACCGCCTCGGTGATCGCGACCGAACCGAACTTCATCGCGCCCTCAGATCGGCTTGCGGCGCGGGCCGCGCAGCGTGTTGACGATCTCGGCAAGGATCGACAGCGCGATCTCGGCCGGCGAGACAGCGCCGATGTCGAGACCGATCGGGGCATGGATGCGCCCGATCGCCTCCTGGTCGAAGCCCGCCGCGGTCAGCCGCTCGACGCGCTTGCCATGCGTCTTCCGGCTGCCGAGCGCACCGATATAGAAGCAGTTCGAGCGCAGCGCCGCATCCAGCCCCGGGTCGTCGATCTTCGGATCATGCGTCAGCGCTACGAACGCCGTGTAGCCGTCGAGCCCGATCCGCGGAATCGCCTCCTCGGGCCATTCCGGCAGCAGCGTGACGTCGGGAAAGCGCTCCGGCGTGGCGAAGGCCGTGCGCGGATCGATGATGACGAGGTCGAGATCGAGCGTCTTCGCCATCGGCGCCATGGCCTGCGAGATATGCACCGCCCCGGTCACTACGACGCGCGGATGCGGTGCCTGCACGGTGAGAAAATACGCCTTGCCCTCAGCCTCGACCATGCCGCTCTTGGCCATGCGCAGCTGCTTTTCGAGCGGCTCCGCCAGCGGGTCGGCGGCGATGTCATCTTGCTTCACGAGGCGTTGCGTGCCCGCAGTGATGTCGGTCACCAGCACGGTCGCCCGCCGGGCCTCGCGCTCGGCATTGAGCGTCGCGAGAACGGAAAGATCCATAGCAGTCAGCCCTTGTCCGTCGCGAGCTTCAAGCCCAACCCGATCATCAGCGAGCCACCGAGCCAACGGCCGAAAGCGAAGCCGGTCCTGGTCCGTTTCATCGCACCGATGATGGCGGAGGCGCCCAGCACCGTGACCAGGTCGGCAGAGGAGAAGACGAAGTTGACGATCGTGCCGAGGATCAGGAACTGCGCCCAGACCGGCAGCGACGCCGCCGGATCGACGAACTGCGGCAGCAGCGCGATGAAGAACAGCGCGACCTTGGGGTTCAGCACCTCGACGATGAAGGAATCGATCAGCGCCCGCTTCACCGTCTTCGCCGGCGCGAGCGGCTGCTCGGCCGTCACGAGGCGCGAGCGGATCATGCCGATGCCGATCCAGATCAGGTAGAGCGAGCCCGCAATCTTCACCGCCATGTAGAGTTCCGGCACATGCTTGAACACGGCCGAAAGCCCGAAGGCCGCAGCAAAGACATGGAGGTAGCAGCCGATATGGATGCCGAGCATCGCCATCAGCCCGGCCTTGCGGCCATGGCTGATCGTCTGGGCGGCGGTATAGAGCAGCGCCGGCCCCGGAAAATACGCGACGAGGAGCGTCACCGTCGCAAAGGCGAGAAGCGTCTCCCAGGCGGGCATCAGAGCGCCGCCTCCGCGCGGACCGGCTCGACATAGACCTTGATCCGCCCGCCGCAGGAAAGCCCGACCTTCCAGGCCGTCTCGTCGGCGACGCCGAATTCCAGCATGCGCGCCTTGCCGTCGGCGATCACGTCGGCGGCTTCCGCCACCACCGCGCCCTCGACGCAGCCGCCCGAGACCGAGCCGACGAAATTGCCCTCGGCGTCGATGACGAGATGCGAGCCGACCGGGCGCGGCGCCGAGCCCCAGGTCTCGACCACCGTGGCGACGGCGACTTGCCGGCCGGACCGGCTCCACTCCTCGGCAGCGCGCAAGATGTCGGTGTCCGTGCTGATCATGGCATCATCTCCCTGGCTTTGGACGCCGATCGGCTCGGCCCGCCCAAACCGACAGCGTCACTCTGGGCAACCGGAGAAAGAGCCGGAATCCATCGGAGGGTGCCCCGCTCGACGATGGCCTCCGGATCGGCGCCGCTCGCGCGGCCTGTCCGGAATGAGGGCGCGGCATGACCATAAGTCGCGCGCCCACAACACATCATGCCTCAACCGGCCTTCTTCAACCATAGACGCGGATCACTCTCCCGCCCTGCGTCCCGCGAAAGAGCGGAGCAGAGATCGGCCATCGCCGCGAGGTTGTGGATCGGCCGGAAGGAATCGACATGCGGCAGCATCGCCTTGATGCCGCTGGCGCGCGCCGCGAAGGCCTCGTAGCGCAGCAGGGGATTGAGCCAGACGAGCTGCCGGCAGGAGCGGTGCAAGCGGTCCATCTCGAAGGCGAGGCTGTCGTCGAGATGCCGTTCCAGCCCGTCGGTGAAGAGTAGCACCACGGCTCCGCCTGCCAGCACGCGGCGCGACCAGACCCGGTTGAAATCGTGCAGCGCCGTCGCGATGCGCGTGCCGCCCTCCCAGTCGGGCGCGGCCCTGCCGGCGAGCGCCAGCGCCTCGTCGGGATCGCGCGCCTTCAGCATGCGCGTCACATTGGTCAGCCGTGTGCCGAAGACGAAGGAATGCACGCGCCGGCGCTTCTCGGTCAACGCATGCAGGAAATGCAGGAAGATCCGCGAATATTCCGCCATCGAGCCGGAGATATCGACGAGGGCCACGATCGGCGGATGCACCTCGCGCCGCTCGCGGAAGGCAAGGTCGATCGAGCCGCCCCCGCCCCTGAGCGATTGGCGAAAGGTCCGGCGCGGATCGATGCGCAAGCCACGCTCAGCCGCGATGAAACGGCGGGTGACCACATTGTCGTTCGGCAGCCTGAGTTCCGCGATGAGCTGCTTGGCGCGGGCGATCTCGGCGGCCGTCATCTGGGCGAAGTCGCGCGATTGCAGCGTCTCGCGATCCGAGACGGTGAGCCTTGCCGAGAGTTCCGTCAGCTCCACCGGCGGCTCGTCCTCGCGCGGCGGCGGCTGGAAGGCTTCGGCCACCCTGAGAGCCCCGGCCTCCGTCTTCTCTGGCTGGCTGTCGGCCCCGGGCGAAACCGGCGACATCTGCGCCATGATCTTCTCGATCAGGTTGCGCCGGCGCCAGAACAGCCGGAACGCCTGGTCGTAGACCGCGCTATCCTCATGCTTCTTCACGAAGATCGCGTGCAGCGCCCAGTACATGTCGTCGCGCCCGCCGAGCGCGCCATCGGCCAGCGCCTCAACCGCCTCGACCACCGCGCCCGATCCGACCGGCATCCCCGCCGCGCGCAGGGCGCGCGCGAAATAAGCGACGTTCTCGGCGAGCTTGCCGGTCACTGGCCGGCCGTCTCCGTCATGAACACCTTCTGGACCACCTGCCAGCGGCTCTCGACTTTGAGCAGCGAGAGCAGGTCGGTGAAATAGCGCGGCGGCATCTGGCACTTGACCTTGACCAACGCCAAAGTCGGCCCGACGAGATCGATGGTCAGGATATGGTCGCCCCGCTGCAGCCCAGCCTTCTGCGGCGACGGCCGATTGCGGACGAGATCGAGCCATTGCTCGCGCGGAACGACCTGGATCGTGCCGTCGTCGCGGGTCGTGGTCAGCGCGCTCGTCGGATGGAAGACATGAGCGAGCTTCTCGACATCCCCCTCATAGAGCCCGTCGAGATAGGTCCGCACCGTCGCTTCCACGGCCTTGATGTCTGCATTCATGGCATCTTACCCCCAATTTACGGGCTTCTCAGCCAGCCATCGCAGCTCTAGATTTCACGCCCGCGCCTCGTGCTTCACCTGGTCGAGCAGCTCCCGCACCTTGGAGCCCTGCATCGCCTGGATGTCGTCCTGGTATTTGAGCAGCGCGCCCAGCGTGTCGGAGACGATGGCGGGGTCGAGCGCCACCGCATCGAGCTCGACCAACGCGGTCGCCCAATCCAGCGTCTCGGCGACGCCCGGCGCCTTGAACAGCTCCTCCTTGCGGATCGCCTGGACGAAACCGACGACCTGCTTGGAGAGCTTGGCCGGCGCGTCCGGCACCTTGGCCTTCAGGATGGCGAGCTCGCGCGGTGCATCGGGATAGTCGACCCAGTGATAGAGGCAGCGCCGCTTCAGCGCGTCATGGATCTCGCGGGTGCGGTTCGAGGTCAGGATCACGATCGGCGGCTCGGCCGCCTTGACCGTGCCGAGCTCGGGGATCGTCACCTGCGCATCGGCCAGCACCTCGAGCAGGAAAGCCTCGAAGGCCTCGTCGGTGCGGTCGAGTTCGTCGATCAGCAGGATGGGCGCCCCACCCTCCTGCGGCTCCAGCGCCTGCAGCAGTGGACGCTTCACCAGATACTTCTCGGAGAAGATGCCGGCTTCCAGCCGCTCGCGATCCTGGGCGACGCCGCCCGCCTCGGCGAGGCGGATCGCCATCATCTGCCCGGCATAATTCCACTCGTAGACGGCGGAGGAGAGGTCGAGCCCTTCATAGCATTGCAGACGGATCAGCCTGCGGCCGAGGCCAGCCGCCAGCACCTTGGCGATCTCGGTCTTGCCGGTGCCGGCCTCCCCTTCCAGCAGCAGCGGCCGCTTCATCCTGAGCGCCAGGAAGAGCACCGTCGCCAGCGCCCGGTCGGAGACGTAGCCCTGCGCCTGCAGCAGCGCGAGCGTGGCATCGATGGAAGCCGGGATACGGGATGAATTCAGCATATCCGTTCTCTATCGCTCCTGTCCGGCCGAAGGAAGGCGGGGAACACAAGGCCATGCTGCCGGCGTTGCAGAGCGCCCGCCCCTCGCCGCGTCGACCAGGCAAACCACGTCGCGACCAGCGCCATGCCCACCGCCGCGCTGCGGCGGATCGCCCGCTCGCGTGTGGGGTGGAATAGCAAGGCCCGCGCCGCATCCGCACCCAGAACCAGCGCGGCATGGATCGTCGTCGCGATGACGACGAAAACCGCCGTCAGGACGAGCGCCTCATCGCGCGGCGCCGGCGTCGGCAGGAACAGCGGAATGACCGCGACATAGAAGACGGCCGCCTTGGGGTTGAGCAGATTGGTGATCAGCCCGCGGCGGAACGACAGGGCGACGTCGCCCTTCGTCTCGGGGTCCGGATCCTGCCAGGCATCCCAGGCGAGCCAGAACAGATAGGCCACGCCATCCCAGCGCAAAAGCGACGCAACCGCGGGAAACCGCTCGCTCACCAGCGCAAAGCCGAAGGCCGCGGCGAGCCCGAGCAGGGCGAGGCCGAGCGCGACGCCCGCCACCGCCGCCATGCCGCTGCGCCAGCCCCTCGCGAGGCTGAGCGCAATGAGATAGCCCATATTCGGTCCCGGCGTGATTTCTGCCGCGATCACCGTCAGCACGAACTCCCGAAACCGGACCGGGCGAAAGCCGAGCCGGCCTTACTTGCCGGTGGCCTGAGCGACCGCCTGCCTGGTCATCACGCCAATCAGATGGGCGCGGTATTCCGGATCGGCATGGATGTCGCCGTTGATGCCCTTCGAGCCATGCTTGAAGCCGTCGAGCGACTTCGGCGAGAAGCGCACCTTGAGAGCGGTCTCGGCTTCCGGCCAGCGGAAGACGCCACCCTCGCCCGCGCCCGTCACCGCGACGCGCACATCCGAGCCGCGCTTGGCGACGAAAACGCCGACCATCGCATAGCGCGAGGCCGGGTTGCGGAACTTGGCGTAGCCTGCCTTCGAAACAAGCGGGAAGGAGACCTTGGTGATGATCTCGCCTTCTTCCAGCGCCGTCTCATAGAGCCCGGTGAAGAACTCTTCCGCGGTGAGCTTGCGCTTGTTGGTGATGACGGTGGCGCCCAGCGCCAGCAGCGCCGCGGGATAGTCCGCCGCCGGGTCGTTGTTGGCGACCGAACCGCCGATCGTGCCGCGATGGCGCACATGGGGATCCCCGATATGGCTGGCGAGATAGGCCAGCGCAGGGATTGCCGCCTGGACCTCGGCGGAAGCGGCGACCTCGGCATGGGTCGTCATCGCGCCGATGACGATATTGCGACCCTTGAGCGTGATGCCCTTGAGGTCGGCGCAGGCGCCGAGATCGACGATCGCGGCCGGCGAAGCCAGCCGCTGCTTCATCGTCGGCAGCAGGGTGTGACCGCCGGCAAGGAGCTTGGCGTCCTCCTTCTTGGCGAGCAGCGTCGCTGCCTGCCGGGCGCTGGTGGGCTTGTGATAGGTGAAGGCGTACATGGGCTCTTCCTTTCAGCTCACTCTGCCGCCAGGCGGCTGATCGACTTCTGCGCCGCGCGCCACACCGCCTGCGGTGTGGCCGGCATCGCGATGTCCTCATGGCCGAGCGCGTCGGTGATGGCGTTGATGACGGCCGGCGGCGAGGCGATAGCGCCGGCCTCCCCGCAGCCCTTGATGCCGAGCGGGTTCGAGGGGCACGGCGTCACCGTCATGCCGACATCGAAGGAGGGCAGATCGTCGGCGCGCGGCATGGTGTAGTCCATGAAGCTCGCGGTCACGAGCTGGCCGTCGCTATTGTAGCGCGCGCCTTCCAGCAGCGCCTGGCCGACGCCCTGGGCGATGCCGCCATGGACCTGGCCCTCGACGATCATCGGGTTGATGACGACGCCAAAATCATCCACCGCCGCCCAGCGGTCGATCTTGGTGACGCCGGTCTGCGGGTCGATCTCGAGCTCGCAGATATGGACGCCGGCCGGGAAGGTGAAGTTGGTCGGGTCGTAGAACGCCCCCTCCTTCAGCCCCGGCTCCAGTTCCTGCCCGTTGAACTTGTGGGCGACATAGGCCTGCAGCGCGCAGGAGCCGAAATCGAGCTTCCGGTCGGTGCCCTTCACCGTGAAGTTGCCGTCCGCGAAGTCGATATCCGCCTCGTCGGCTTCGAGCACATAGGCCGCGACCTTCTTGCCCTTGGCGATCACCTTGTCGATCGCCTTGTAGATCGCCGACATGCCGACCGCGCCGGAGCGCGAGCCATAGGTGCCCATGCCCATCTGCACCTTGTCGGTGTCGCCATGGATGATCGAGACATTGTCGATCGGGATGCCGAGCCGGTCCGAGACGAGCTGGGCGAAGGTCGTCTCATGGCCCTGGCCATGGCTGTGCGAGCCCGTCAGCACCTCGACCGTGCCGATCGGGTTCACCCGGACCTCGGCCGACTCCCACAGGCCGACGCCCGCGCCGAGCGAACCCACCGCCGCCGAAGGGGCGATGCCGCAGGCCTCGATATAGGAGGAGAAGCCGATGCCGCGCAGCTTGCCGGCACGCGCGGAGTCGCGCTTGCGCTTGCCGATGCCCTTGTAGTCGATGATTTCCAGCGCCTTCTTCAGCGAGGCGGCATAGTTGCCGGTGTCATAGGCCATGATCACCGGCGTCTGGTGCGGGAACTTCCGGATGTAGTTCTGCAGCCGGAACTTCGCCGGGTCCTTGCCGAGTTGGCGTGCGGTCACCTCGATCAGCCGCTCGACCACGAAGGTCGCCTCCGGACGACCCGCGCCGCGATAGGCGTCGACCGGCGCGGTGTTGGTGTAGACCGCGTCGACCTCGCAATAGATCGCCGGGATGTCGTACTGGCCTGAGAGCAGCGGCGCGTAGAGATAGGTCGGCACCGAGGAGGAGAAGGTCGAGAGATAGGCGCCGAGATTGGCGGTGGTGTGGACCTTCAATGCCAGGATCTTGCCGTCGGCGTCGGTGGCGAGTTCGGCATGGGTGACGTGGTCGCGCCCATGCGCGTCGGAGAGGAAGGCTTCCGTTCGGTCCGCGGTCCACTTCACCGGCCGCCCGACCTTCTTCGCCGCCCAGACGCAGACCGTCTCCTCGGCGTAGATGAAGATCTTGGAGCCGAAGCCGCCGCCGACATCCGGCGCGATCACGCGCAGCTTGTTCTCGGGCGCGATGCCGATGAAGGCCGAGAGCACGAGCCGCGCCACATGCGGGTTCTGGCTCGTGGTGTAGAGGGTGAAGATGCCCTCGCCCGCATCGTAGTCGCCGACCGCCGCGCGCGGCTCCATCGCGTTGGGCACGAGACGGTTGTTGACGAGGTCGAGCTTGGTGACGTGCTTGGCCGCCTTGAAGGCCTTGTCCGTCGCATCCTTGTCGCCGAGATGCCAGTTGAACACCGTGTTGTCCGGCGCCTCGTCATGGATGACGGTCTTGGCGCCCGCGGCCTTCGCCGTTTCGACCACGGCCGACAGTTCCTGATAGTCGACGACGATCGCCTCGGCGGCGTCCTTCGCCTGCGCCAGCGTCTCGGCCACCACGACCGCGACATGGTCGCCGACATAGCGCACCCTGCCCTGCGCCAGCGCCGGATGCGCCCCGGCGCGCATTGGCGAGCCGTCCTTGTTGTGGATCATCCATCCGCAGATCAGCCCGCCGATCTTGTCGGCGGCGAGATCGGCCCCGGTGAAGATGCCGAGCACGCCGGGCATGGCGGCAGCGGCCTTGGTGTCGATCGACTTGATCTTGGCGTGCGCATGGGGAGAGCGCAGGAAATAGGCCTGGGCCTGCCCCGGACGGTTCACGTCGTCGGTGTAGCGACCCTGGCCGGTTATGAAACGATGATCTTCCTTGCGGCGGACTGCGGCGCCGATTCCGGTGGCGGACATGGTGTTCCCTCCTCGCACGGCGCCTCTGGCGGACGCCTCACTGCATGGAACTCACTGCATGGAACTTGGCTCGAACGGCTGTTCGGGCACGCGCGATGCGCGTGGCCTCACTCGGCGGCCTGGCGCGTCGTCACGCCGGCCTTGCCCATCGCCTCCGCGCCGGCGGCGATCGCCTTGACGATGTTGTGGTAGCCCGTGCAGCGGCAGATGTTGCCGTCCAGGTCCTCGCGGATCGTCTTCTCGTCGAGCTCGTGCCCGCGCCGGTTCACCATATCGACGGCCGACATGATCATTCCGGGCGTGCAGAAACCGCATTGCAGGCCGTGATGCTCGCGGAAGGCTTCCTGCATCGGATGCAGCTTGCCGTCCTGGGCCAGCCCTTCGATGGTGGTGATGGCGGCGCCGTCCACCGAGACGGCGAGCGTCGTGCAGGCCTTCACCGCCTTGCCGTCGATATGGACGAGGCAGGCGCCGCACTGGCTGGTGTCGCAGCCGACATGGGTGCCGGTCAGTCGGAGATTTTCTCGCAGGAACTGCACCAGAAGGGTGCGCGGATCGATATTGGCGGAGACGGCTTTGCCGTTCACCGTCAGCGAAACAGTGGTCATGAGCACATCTCCTGTGACCCGTCTCCATCCCCCCGTCCGCCCTCCCTGGGTTTCGGCCGGGTCGAGCGCTCCGGAGCGCACCGCCCCATCGGGCAGGCTCTCCTTGGAACAGCTCAAAATCGAATGTGGACCCGCAGTTTTGCGGGGTCAAGCGGCATCACATTTTTGAAAAGCGCCATTTTCTTGCGGAAATTCCGGGTTTCGCGCGGTTCGTTGCGACTCCGCCCTCACCTTGCGGCAGCATTCTCGAATTCTTAACGAACCATCGGCCAGTCTGCAGCGCGTGACTACCGGCCGCGTGAGCAGTTCGTGCCTCTGATAATGGATCAGATTCAGCGTCGCCTGAAGGCGATCGGCTATGGTGAAGAGCAGCGCGCGCGGCTGCTCCTGTACCGGCCGCTCGTCGACAAGGTGATCGACGGGCTGGTCGCGGATGATTTCGAGCGCGCCTTCGCCATCCTTCCCGAGCTGCGCGAGACCGTCGCGCCGGTGGCCGTGGAACTCTATCGCGCCGAGGCCGACCATTTCCGCCTGCTGTTCACAGGCACCTTCGACGATGCCTATACCGCCTCGATCGAGCGGCTTTGCCACCTGGAGCGGCTGGCCAATGTCCGCACGCGGGCGCGGACCTCAATCGCCTTCTCGCTGCTGCGCGAACTCTGCCTGGCGAACCGCCGGCGCGCGCTGCTCCACCCTACCCGCTTCACCGAAGAGGTGTTCATCATCGAGCGCGTGCTGACCTATGACGTCAACACGACGATGACGCTGAACCGGGAAATCGAGGCGACGGAGGCCCGCCGTCGCGCCGAAGCCCTGGATCAAGCCGCCGCGACGCTGAAGACCAAGATCGGCAGCCTCGACCGCACGATTAGCGGCGCCGTCGAGCAATTCGTCTCGACCGCCGAGGAGACCGGCCGCGCCACGCGCTTCATCAAGGACACTGTCGGCAAGGTCGCGAATGCCTCGGTAATCGTGCGCGAGAAATCGGCCCAGACCGCGCAGGCGACTGAGGAGATGTCCGCCAACATCGCCGATATCGGCCAGCGCGCGCGGCAGAGCCTGACGATTACCCATCAGGCGGTGCTGGACGCTGGCCAGATGAACGAGGCCATCGCCCGGCTGCGCGACGTCACCGGCAGCATCGGCAGGGTCGTCGGCATGATCGCCGACATCGCCGCACAGACGAACCTGCTCGCGCTCAACGCCACCATCGAGGCCGCCCGTGCCGGCGAGTCCGGTCGCGGCTTCGCCGTGGTCGCCTCCGAGGTCAAGTCGCTCGCGACGCAGACCGCCAACGCCACGCAGGACATCGCCGGCCAGATCGCCGAGCTCACTGCCAGCGCCGAGGCCTGCGGCACCCATGCCGCTGCCATCGCCGCCACGGTCGAAGCGATCCGGCTCGATTCCGATGCGATTTCGGAAGCGGTCACGCAGCAGAGCCGCGTGACCGAAACCATCGCCCATGACGCGTCCCTCGTCGCCGACAGCTCTGACGCCGCGATCGAGAGCGCCAACGCCGTCAATGAGAGCCTCGCCATGACCCAGACGGCGCTGGAGCGGGCGAATGCGGCGGCAGCCGACATCGCGCTTCAGGTCGGCGCGGCCGAAGCCGCGGTCGGCCAGGCGCTCGACGCCCTGCGCAAGGCCTCCTGAACACTCGAAGATAACCGATGAGGCGGCGGAACCACGCCGTCATCCCGGGCTCGACCCGGGATCCATCGTGAGGCTCCGACGCTCTACGATGGATTCCGGATCTGCGCCGCTTCGCAGCCCGTCCCGGATGACGGGCGCCCGCTCTACCCGCGCAGAGAGCTTTCAGCCCTCGCTGACCGCCTTGGCGAAATTGGTGAAGAACTCGTCGGCGAGCTTCTTCGACACCGAATCGATCAACCGCGCGCCGAGCTGGATGAGCTTGCCACCGACCTGCGCCTCGACCTCGTAGCGCAGCAGGGTCTGGCCCCCTTCGGCATCGCTCAGATGCACCCGGGCTCCGCCCTTGGCGAAACCGGCGATGCCACCCTCGCCCTCGCCGGCGATGCGATAGCCGTTCGGCGGGTCCAGCTCGCTGAGTTCGACCTTGCCCTTGAAGGTCGCCTTCACCGGGCCGAGCTTGACCTTCACCACCGCCGAAAGATGCGTGTCGTCGTCCTTGGTCAGTTGCTCGCAGCCGGGGATGCAGGCCTTGAGCACCTCGGCATCGTTGAGCTTGGCCCAGACCACGTCCTTCGAGGCAGGCAGCGTCGCCTCGCCATTCATCGTCATCGCCATGGGCATCTCCCGCACGGTGGGACCGCGCGACCCCGGTTGCGGTCGGCGCGGCTCGAAGGCTATCCAGTTCCCTATCCATGATCGCAAAGCCCCTGTCGGCACAAGGGGGAAGCGGCCCCCCGTGCCATGCGGCCAGCGAAGGAGAACCGATGCTCGAGCTCACCGCCGAGGAACGCGCCGCCGCTACGGGGGAGAACGGAGACGGAGCGGCCATGGCGATGCGGATCGTCGCGGAGGCCGCCCGGCTGATGGGCGCGCCGCGCCTGATCCAGGTCGCATCCGCCCATATCGACGGCGCGCTCTACCATGGCGATTCGGGAACGCTCTTCGCCGAGAAGCTGGTCGCCGGTGGCGCGCGCGTCGCGGTGCGCGCCAGCCTCAATGTCGGCTCGCTCGCACCGGCCGGCTGCGCCGCGATCCGTCTGCCGCCGCATGAGTGGGACATGGCCGAGCGGATGATGCGCGCCTATGAGGCGATGGGCTGCGAGCCAAGCTGGACCTGCGCGCCATACCAAGCCGGCCACCGCCCAACGCGGGGAACCGACGTCGCCTGGGGCGAATCCAACGCGGTCGTCTTCTGCAATTCGGTGCTCGGCGCCCGCACGAACCGCTATGGCGACTTCCTCGACATCGCCTGCGCGATCGCCGGCCGCGCGCCCGATTACGGCCTGCACCGTCCGGAGAACCGCCTTGCGACGCTGCTGATCGACATCACCGGCCTTTCGGTGGAGTTGCGGCGCAGCGATGTCTTCTATCCCGTTCTCGGCACCATCCTCGGCCGCGCGGCCGGCAGCGCCGTCGCCGTGATCGAAGGCCTCCAGGGCTGCACCAGCGAAGACAAGCTCAAGGCGCTGGGTGCGGCCGCGGCCTCCGCCGGCGGCGTCGGCCTCTTCCATGTCGCGGGTGTCACGCCGGAGGCGCCGAACGCGGCAACGGCTCTGGGCGGTGCCCCGCCGCGCGAACGCATCGTGCTGACGCCTGCCGATGTGAAAGCCGCGCTCGCCGGGCTTTCGACCGCCGGCGAGACCGACCGCGTCGACGCGGTCGCCATCGGCTCGCCGCATCTCTCGCTGGCCGAGATCGACGAGGTTGAACGAAGGATGGCCGGGCGCCGGCTCGCGATCCCGCTCTATGCCAACACCGGCCGCCATGTCCTCGCGCCCCTCGAGGCCGCGAGCCGACGGCGCGCGCTGGAGGATGCCGGCGTGGTCTTCGTGGTCGACACCTGCGTCGTCGTCACGCCGATCCTTCCGGAACTGGATGGCGCGGTGCTGATGACCAATTCCGGCAAATTCGCCCATTACGCGCCCGGCAATACCGGCTACGCGGTGACCTATGGCTCGCTCGGTGAATGCGTCGAGAGCGCGGTGGCTGGCCGCCTCGTCAGGGAGGCACAGGCATGGATCTGAAGACAAGGCTCGAGCTGAGCGTCGAGATCCTCCTGCCCGGCGGCGCGACGGAAGGCCAATGCCTGGCGCTGAGCGCTCCGATCAGCTTCTGGGGCGGCGTCGATCCGAAGACCGGGCGGATCATCGATGCTCGCCACCCCGAGCGCGGCCGCGACATCGCCGGAACGATCCTGGCGCTGCCGGGAACGATCGGCTCGTCATCGGCCTCCGCCGTACTGCTTGAGGTGATCCATGCCGGCCGGGCACCGGCCGCACTGTTGATGGACGCACCGGATGCGATCCTGCTGCTCGGCCTCGTCGTCGCCCGCGAGATGGGTTGGCCGACACCGCCGGCCTTCCGCCTGCCCGGTTCCGAGCAGAAACCGCTCGCCGGCCGCAGGCTCACGATCTCCGCCGGGGGGGTGATCCGACTCAGCTAGACCGCCCCGAAATGGCGCCTGCGATAGATCAGCCCGCCGCCCTGCCCGGTCCCGCCAAGGCCGACGACCTCTCCGATGAGGAGGCGATGGCTAGCGATGTCTTGCGTCGACACGAGCCGGCAGTCGAAGGCGGCCACCGCGTCGAGCAGCACAGGCGCGCCGGTCGTGAGTTCGCCCCAGCGCGTCGTCTGGAAGCGTGCCTCGCCATTGATGCCGCGCCGGCTCGCGAAGATCTCCGCGAGCTCGGCGTCGTTCCCCGGAAGGGTGTTGATGCAGAAGATGCCGCTCGCCTCGATGGCGGCCAGCGTCCGGCTGGTCCGGGCGATGCAGGCCAGCACCGTCGGCGGCGTATCCGAGACCGAGGCGATCGCCGTCGCCGTCAGGCCCGTCCGGCCATGCGGCCCCAATGTCGTGACGACATGGACAGCGCTGACGACCTGCGCCATCGCGTCGCGAAAAGCCGGCGGCTCCGGGCGCTCGGGCACCGGCGGCAGGGGATGAACGGTCTTGGTCATCAGCTCGTCGATCGGGTGCGCCCGGGCTCGGCGCGATCCTCGTTCATGTAGAGGCAAGACCTGACGAACGCCAGACGCGGCCGGCAAGAGGCCGGACAAAGCCGCAATCTGCAGATATATCAGATAAATCGAAAAGCACGGTCACGCTCCCAGCGTGGCGAGCATGCCCTTGCGCAGATGCAGCATCAGAGCGTCGCTCGCGGACGCCGCCGCGGCCGGATCGGCGGCGGCGATCGCCTGTGCCAACACACCGTGATGCAGCGCGGAGGGGACCAGGTCCTCACGCCGCTCGAAGTGATACCAGGCGCGGCGGATCAGCACCTGCAGCGGCTCCACGGCCCTTGTCGCATAGGGGCTGCGAGCCGCCGCCGCGACGGCAGCGTCCAGCTCCTTGTCGACGCGCATGAAGCCGGCCGCGTCGCCGGCCTCGGCCGCTTCCCGCATTGCGCGCGCCGTCTCGATGATGCCGATGCGCTCGGCCGGGCTCGCCCGCTTCGTCGCCTCGCAGGCGACCAGCCGCTCCAGCACCTCGCGCGCGTCGAGCGCGGCCATGATGTCGATGGCGTTGATGTCGGCGACAAGGATGCCCTTGCGCGGCAGCACCTCGACCATGCCATGCTGCGCCAGCCGGATCAGCGCCTCGCGCACCGGCGTGCGGCCCAGGCCGACGCGCTCGATCAACTGCGCTTCGGTCAGCGTCCCGCCCGGCTCGAGAGAGAGCGTCACGATCGCCTCCTCCAGCCGCCGATAGGCGAGCTCGGCTAGGCTGTGGCCGGCAGCGTCGTCGCCGTCGTCCGGCTGCCCCGGATCGGCCGCCCCCTTCCGGTTCATGCTCCCTCCCCGCTATGTCGAGGATCCTCGCTCTGCCTCAGCTTGATATATCAATAGAGATATATCAAGTTGCCCAAGAAGGGCGGCAACTGAGGAAGATCCCGGTCATGAAGGTCGCGATCGTCGGGGCGGGCATCGTCGGCGTCGCCATCGCTCATGCACTCCTCGACGAGGGGCACGAGGTGCTGCTGGTCGAGAGCCGGGAGCCAGCTTTCGGCCCCTCCCGCGGCAACGCCGGCTGGATTGCTCATACCGACATTCTGCCGATCGCGAGCCCCAAGGTCCTGGGTCAGGTCCCCAGGTTCCTGGCCGACCCGCTGGGGCCGCTCAGCATCCGCCCGGCCTATCTGCCGAGGCTGCTGCCCTGGCTCGCGCGCTTTGTCCTGGCCTCGCGCCCGCAGGCCTATGAGCGCTCCATCACCGGGCTCGCCGCCCTGCAGACGCGTGCCCTGCCGGCCTGGCTGGCGCGGGCGGAGAAGACCGGCCTCACGCGCCACATCCACCGCAAAGGTGGCCTCTACGTCTTCGGCGACGCCGGCGCACTCGAAGCGGCCCGCGCGGTCGCGAAACGGCAGGCCGGCTTCGGCATCAAGGTCGAGATGATCGGCCCCACCGATTTGCGTGATCTGGAACCCGGGCTGAAGCCGCGTTTCGCCGGCGCGGCCTGGCACCCCGACACGGCCCATATCAGCGACCCGCATCAGCTCACCATGGCGCTGTTCGAGGCGGCTCTGGAACGCGGCGCCGTCTTCGAGAAGGCTGAGGTCACCAATATCTCGCTCGGGGAGCGCCCCTCGCTGGTCGGCAGCGAGGGCTGGCAGCGCGTCGTCGATCGCGTCGTGATCGCGGCCGGCGCCTGGGCGAAGCCGCTCGCCGCCGCCATGGGCGATGCCGTGCCGCTCGACACCGAGCGCGGCTACAATGTCAGCTTCCCGGATGCAGCCGGTCCCCTCTCCCGCCCGGTCTCCTTCGAGGGGCACGGCTTCGTCGCGACGCCGCTCGATTCGGGTTTCCGCATCGGCGGGGCGGTCGAGTTCGCCGGGCTCGAGGCACCGCCCAACCACGCCCGCACCCGCCGGCTCTACGACAAGGCCTCGACCCTGATCGACGGGCTGCCGGCCTTCGAGAGCGGCCGGCTCTGGATGGGTTTCCGCCCCTCGCTGCCCGATTCCCTGCCGGTGATCGGCACGGCGAGTCGCAACCGCCACGTCTTCTACGCCTTCGGCCACGGTCATTACGGCATGACCCAGTCGCATGTGACGGCCGATCTCGTCGCCGCCCTCGTCGCCGGCAGGACGCCGGCCATCGACCTTGCGCCCTTCAGCCCGACGCGGTTCTGATACGGCCATGTCGGGGCCCATCATCCATATCAACGGCTGGCCGGGAACCGGAAAGCTGACCATCGCGCGTGAGCTGAGCCGCCTGATCGGCGCGCGGCTGCTCGACAATCACAGCGTCCTCGATCCAGCCCATGCGCTCTTCGACCGGCGCGACCCGCTGCATCACTCCCTGCGGCGCGCTCTGCGTTCGGCAATCTTCGATCATCTGCGGCGCATGGAGCTGCAGACGGCCCTGATCTTCACCGACGCGCTCTCCGACGACGTCCACGACAGCGCCGTCTTCGACGAGTATCGCCAGTTGGCTGCCGAGCGCGCCGCGCCCTTCGTCGCGGTCGTTCTGGACATTGATGCCGAGCGCAATCTCGAGCGTCTCACGGCAGCCGGCCGGGCCGAGCGGCACAAGTTGACCAACCCCAAGATCCTCGCCGCGCTGCGCGCCAATCACCGGCTCCTGCGCGCCGCAGAGCTGCCACTGGTCGAGCTAGACGTCTCCGAGCTTGCCCCAGCAGAGGCCGCCGGCATCCTCAGCCAGCGCATCGCCGAAGCGCTTGAATCAGATCCTAAGCCCCCGAGCCCAACGCCATGAGCACACACACTTTCTTCTGCGTCGACGGCCATACCTGCGGCAATCCGGTGCGTCTCGTCGCCGGCGGCGGCCCAAGGCTGGAGGGCGCCAACATGGTCGAGAAGCGCGCCCATTTCCTCGCCGAATACGACTGGGTCCGCACCGGCCTGATGTTCGAGCCGCGCGGGCACGACATGATGTCGGGCGCGATCCTCTATCCGCCGACCCGGCCGGACGCCGACATCGCCTTCCTCTTCATCGAAACCTCAGGCTGCCTGCCGATGTGCGGCCACGGCACCATCGGCACGGTGACCATGGCGCTGGAACGCGGGCTCGTGACGCCGCGCGAGGAAGGCGTACTGAAGATCGACACCCCCGCCGGGCTGGTGACGGCGCGCTATACGCGCAACGGCCCCTATGTCGACAGCGTCCGCATCACCAACATCGCCTCCTATCTCCACGCCACGGACCTGACCGCCGAGGTCGAGGGGCTGGGCACGATCACGGTCGATGTCGCCTATGGCGGCAATTTCTATGCGATCGTCGATCCGCAAACCGCGATCAACGACATCGCCGACGTCAACCCGTCCGACCTGCTGCGCTGGAGCCCGAAACTGCGCGCCGCGCTCAACGCCAAGTACGAATTCGTCCACCCGGAGAACGAGGCGATCAAGGGCCTCTCCCACATCCTCTGGACCGGCAAGCCGACCAAGCCCGACGCCCATGCCCGCAACGCCGTGTTCTACGGCGACAAGGCGCTCGACCGTTCGCCCTGCGGCACCGGCACCTCCTCGCGGATGGCGCAATGGGCAGCGAAGGGAAAGCTCAAGGTCGGCGACGACTTTGTCCATGAGAGCATCATCGGCACGCTCTTCCGCGGTCGCGTCGAAGCTGCCGCCAAGGTCGGCAACCACGAGGCGATCATCCCCTCGATCGAGGGCTGGGCGCGCATGACGGGCTACAACACGATCTTCATCGACGACCGCGACCCGCTGGCGCACGGCTTCCTGGTGGCAGACAGGACATAACGCCAGGATCCGCGGCGATCGCCGCGAGCGCCCGCCCCGCGCTGGGCGCTTCAGTGGCTGCGATTGAGGAAGGCACGGACCGCGGCGATGGTCGCGGCCGGCTGTTCCTCCATGAGCCAGTGCCCGGAATTGGCGATCACGACCTCGGTGACGTCGTTCGCCGCGTTGCGCATCACGGCCGCCTCGCCCGCGCCGAAGGATTTCTCCCCTCCGATCGCGAGCACCGGCATCGCCAGCTTCGGCGTCAACGTCCTGGCATTGTCTTCGGCGTCCTGCCGGATCGACCTGAACTGCGCGAAGGCCGCGCGCATTCCGCCCGGCCGCGCATAGAGTGCGGCATAGTGCTGGCGCGTGGCTTCGTCGATCTTGGAGGGATCGGCGGCGAATTCGTTCCAGAAGCGGTCCAGATAGATGCGTTCGCGACCGGCGACGAGCCGCTCCGCATCCGGGCCGCCGAAATCGAAATGCCAGAGAAGCGGATTGCGCACGATCGCGTCCCAGGGCGGCACGCCGGGCACCGGCGCGTCCATCACCGTGAGCGTCTCCGTCTTGTCCGGATAACGGACAGCATAGGCGTAGGCGACCATGGTGCCGATGTCATGGCCGATGATGGCCGCCCGGTCGATGTCCAGCGCGGCTAGCACGGCACGGATGTCGCCAGCCTGTGTGCGCTTGTCGTAGCCGCCGGCCGGAAGCGAGGACAGGCCCATGCCGCGCAGGTCGGGAACGACGACACGGTGGTCGCGCGCCAGATCGGCGGCAAGCGGAGCCCACATATCGCCCGTGTCGCCAAAGCCATGGATCAGGACGACCGCCGGCCCCTGCCCGCCGACCCGGACATGCAGCTCCGCCTCGCCAGCCTGGACGGTCCGGGTCTGGAAGTTCGCCGGAAACGGATGCACCTGCGCGGCGGCGGGCAGCGCGATCATCAGTGCGCCGAGCGCACCCAAGAGAAAACGACGCATCGACCGATCCCCCGTCCGGACAACGATCATCGCCCGTTTGCGCATGCCCAGTCCACAACCATCTTGCGCCAAAACACCGCGGCGCCGCAAAGTCTTCTGCCCATTTCGAGTGCAAATAGGACGAGATTGCTTTTGACAGGAACTTGCCATGAGGTGATTGTCGTCGCCGCAAGCCGTTGGTAGCTCTGCAAGGCAATCGCATCCCGCATGCATCGGCGTCATGCCGTTGACGAGAACGGGAGCTGGTTCGAGGGGTCGGCGTCGTCAATGGAAGTATTCCTGCAGCAGCTCATCAACGGGCTGACACTGGGATCGATCTACGGTCTCATCGCCATCGGATACACGATGGTTTTCGGCATCATCGGCATGGTGAACTTCGCCCACGGCGACATCTTCATGCTGTCCGCCTTCATCGCGCTGATCTTCTTCATGCTGATTACGGCGGTGCTCGGCACCAGCGCCGGCATGATCCTGCTGGCTCTCGTCCTGGTGCTGGCGCTGGCGATGTTCTTCACCTCGCTCTGGAACTGGACGATCGAGCGCGTCGCCTACCGGCCGTTGCGCGGCTCCTTTCGCCTCGCGCCGCTGATCTCGGCGATCGGCATGTCGATCTTCCTGGTGAACTTCGTGCAGGTCGTGCAGGGCCCGCGCAACAAGTCCATCCCGCCGCTGCTGAACCAGTCGATTACGCTGATCGAGAGCGCCACCTATTCGGTGCAGATCTCCTACAAGCAGATCGTCATCATCTTCACGACGGCGATCCTGCTCGCCGCCTTCTGGTACATCGTCCAGCGGACCCCGCTCGGCCGGGCGCAGCGCGCCTGCGAGCAGGACCGCAAGATGGCCTCCCTGCTCGGCATCGACGTCGACCGCACCATCTCGATCACCTTCGTGATGGGCGCGGCGCTCGCGGCGGTGGCTGGCGTGATGTACCTCGTCCTCTATGGCGTCGTGAACTTCGCCGACGGCTTCACGCCTGGCGTCAAGGCCTTCACCGCGGCTGTGCTGGGCGGCATCGGCTCGCTGCCGGGCGCCGTGATCGGCGGGCTGCTGATCGGTCTGATCGAGGTCATGTGGTCGGCCTACTTCACCATCGACTACAAGGACGTCGCCGCATTCAGCATTCTGGCGATCGTGTTGGTCTTCATGCCGTCGGGCATCCTCGGCCGGCCTGAGGTCGAGAAGGTCTGAAGCGATGGCGAGCATCCCGACCACGACCACGGCGAAGGCTCCGGCCGCAGCCGCTTCCAGACGCGACTTCAAGGCGGCACTGAAGGAGGCCGGCTTCGCCGCCCTCGTCACGCTGGGCCTGTGCATCCCGATCATCGCCTGGGGCACGCGCCAGAACATGGACAATGTCCTGGTGCTCGATCCGCGCTGGGATGCGGTGGCCTGGGCGGTGGCGATCGTCTTCGTCGGCCGCCTCCTCGTCGTGCTGCGCAAGCAGACCCGCGACGAGAAGAAGCCGCTGGTCCGCATCCTGCCGCACGGCACGATCGCCTTCTTCCAGCGCCATGCCGGCCTCTTCTCGCTGTTCGGCCTCGGCTTCCTGATCGCCTTTCCTGCCATCGCGGTCGGGCTCGCCGGCTGGGGCGGCGCGCTGAAATGGATCGACAATTTCGGCGTTCAGATTCTGATCTACGTCATGCTCGGCTGGGGGCTGAACATCGTTGTCGGCCTCGCCGGACTGCTTGATCTCGGCTACGTCGCCTTCTACGCGGTCGGCGCCTATTCCTACGCGCTGCTGGCCAAGAATTTCGGCCTGTCCTTCTGGATCCTGCTGCCGATGGCCGGCATCCTCGCCGCCTTCTGGGGCATGCTGCTCGGCTTCCCCGTGCTGCGCTTGCGCGGCGACTACCTCGCGATCGTGACGCTCGCCTTCGGCGAGATCATCCGCCTCGTCCTGGTGAACTGGACCGAGTTCTCCGGCGGCTATGCCGGCATCTCCGGCATCCCGCGCCCGAGCTTCTTCGGCATACCATTCACAGCGGCGGATAACGGCTTCGCGGCGGTGTTCGGGCTGGAATTCTCGCCCATATACCGAACGATCTTCCTCTACTACCTGATCCTGTGCCTTGCCCTGCTGACGGCCTTCGTCACGCTGCGGTTGCGGCGCCTGCCGGTCGGACGCGCCTGGGAGGCGCTGCGCGAGGACGAGATCGCCTGCCGTTCGCTCGGCATCAACACCACCAACACCAAGCTCACCGCCTTCTCCATGGGCGCCATGTTCGGCGGCTTTGCCGGGGCCTTCTTCTCGGCACGCCAGGGCTTCATCTCGCCCGAATCCTTCGTGTTCATGGAATCGGCGGTCATCCTCGCCATCGTGGTGCTCGGCGGCATGGGCTCGCTCTGGGGCGTCGCCATCGCCGCGATCGCGATGATCGGCGGCACCGAGCTCCTGCGCGAGCTCGAATGGATGAAGCAGATCTTCGGCAATGACTTCGACCCGACGAAATACCGCATGCTGATCTTCGGCTTCGCCATGGTGGTGATCATGATCTGGAAGCCGCGCGGCCTGATCTCGACGCGTGAGCCGACGGCCTTCCTCAAGGAGAAGAAGGCGATCTCTGCCGATATGGTGCAGGAGGGGCACGGCTGATGAGCGGCGCTCCTCTCCTCCAGGTCGAGCATCTGACGATGCGTTTCGGCGGCCTCACCGCCGTCAACGACCTCTCCTTCGAAGCCCGCACGGGCGACATCACGGCGCTGATCGGCCCCAACGGCGCCGGCAAGACGACGGTCTTCAACTGCATCACCGGCTTCTACAAGCCGACCCAGGGGCGCATCGGGCTGATCCACCCCTTCCCGGAGACCTCGGAGATGATCGCGCGCACCACGGCGAACGGTCTGCCCTGGATCGACCTGCCCTCGATCTTCCTGCTCGAGCGCATGACCGACTTCCAGATCTCGTGGAAGGCCAAGGTCGCCCGCACCTTCCAGAACATCCGCCTCTTTGGCGGCATGACGGTGCTGGAGAACCTGCTGATCGCGCAGCACAACCCGCTGATGCTGGCGTCGGGCTTCACCGTGCTCGGCATCCTCGGCATCGGCGGCTACAAGGCCCGCGAGAAGGAGGCGATCGAGAAGGCCAAGTTCTGGCTCGACAAGATCAACCTCACCCACCGCGCCGACGACCCGGCCGCCGACCTGCCCTATGGCGACCAGCGCCGGCTGGAGATCGCGCGGGCGATGTGCACGGACCCCGTCCTGCTCTGCCTCGACGAGCCGGCCGCGGGCCTCAACCCGCGCGAAAGCCATGACCTCAACACGCTGCTGCTCTCGATCCGCAAGGACATCGGCACGGCGCTGCTCCTGATCGAGCACGACATGTCGGTGGTGATGCAGATCTCCGATCATGTCGTCGTGCTCGATTACGGCACCAAGATCGCCGACGGCACGCCGGCCGAAGTGCAGGCCGATCCGAAGGTCGTCGCCGCCTATCTCGGTGTCGACGATGAAGAGGTCGAAGAGGTCGAAGCGGAGGTCGGCATCTCGTGACTGCAGCCCAGCCTCTCCTCACCGTACGCGGCGTCAAGACCTATTACGGCAAGATCATCGCGCTGAAGGGCGTCGACCTCGACGTCAACGCCGGCGAGATCGTCACCATGATCGGCGCCAATGGCGCCGGCAAATCGACCCTGATGATGACGATCTTCGGCAATCCGCAGGCGCGCGAAGGCTCGATCACCTATGACGGGCGCGACATCACCCGGATGCCGAGCCACGAGATCGCCAGGCTGGGTATAGCTCAGTCCCCAGAGGGAAGACGCATCTTCCCGCGCATGACGGTCTACGAGAACCTGCAGATGGGCGCGGCCGTGCGCGACTTCGCCCATTTCGAGGAGGACCTCGAGCAGATCTGCGTGCTCTTCCCGCGCATCAAGGAGCGCCTGCAGCAGCGCGGCGGCACGCTCTCCGGCGGCGAGCAGCAGATGGTCGCGATCGCACGCGCCCTGATGGCGCGTCCCAAGCTCCTGCTGCTCGACGAACCTTCGCTCGGGCTCGCGCCCCTGATCGTGAAGCAGATCTTCGAGGCTATCCGCGAGCTCAACAAGACGCAGGGGCTCACCGTCTTCCTGGTCGAGCAGAACGCCTTCCACGCGCTCAAGCTCGCCCATCGCGGCTACGTCATGGTCAATGGCGTCATCACCATGAGCGGCTCCGGCAAGGAGCTCCTCGCCAATCCGCAGGTGCAGTCGGCCTATCTCGAAGGCGGGAGGCATTAGGAGCGAGCCATGCAGGGCATTCTTCACGAAGAACCGACCATCTGGCTCTTCCTGCTGGTCACCGTCGTGATGGGCGGCTGGCTCGCCTGGATGGCGGGGCGCGCCATCGCCATCACCTGGCGGCCGAAATGGCAGCTCGTCCTCTACATGCTGGCGCTCGGCCTGTTCGTGCGCTTCATCCACTTCGCCCTGTTCGAGGCGACGCTGCTGACGCTGCACTACTATCTCGTCGACACCATCGTCCTCCTGGCCTTCGGCTTCGCAGGCTGGCGCTACAACCGCGCCAAGCAGATGGTGCGGCAGTATCACTGGCTTTTCGAGCGCTCCGGACCCTTCGGCTGGAAGCCCCGCGAAGGCGCCGAAACGAGGCCGGAACTCATCTAAAGGCTCACGAGCTTGCCGCGTGACAGACCACCGAAAAAGCGCAATGCTGCGGTTCACGGTGGCGAAAACGCGCCGAGACGGGCGGACCGTCCAGCCCGTTCAATCCTAAGAGGGGAGTTGCATCTCATGAAGAAACTGCTGTTGGGCGGCATTGCGCTGGGCGCGGTCATCGCCCTGTCGGGCGCGGCCAATGCCCAGATCAAGCTCGGCGTCGGCGGCCCCATCACGGGTCCGAACGCCGCCTTTGGCGCGCAGCTCAAGAACGGCACCGAGCAAGCGGTGGAGGACATCAACGCCGCTGGCGGCGTGCTCGGCCAGAAGATCACTGTCACGGTCGGCGATGACGTCTCCGATCCGAAGCAGGGCGTCTCGGTCGCCAACAAGTTCGTCGGCGACGGCGTCAAGTGGGTGGTCGGTCACTTCAACTCCGGCGTCACCATGCCGGCGTCGGAAGTCTATGCCGAGAACGGCATCCTGATGATCTCGCCTTCGGCCACCAACCCGAAGATCACCGAGCGTGGCCTCTGGAACGTGTTCCGCACCTGCGGCCGCGACGACCAGCAGGGTGAGGTCGCGGCGTCCTACATCGCCAAGAACCTCGCGGGCAAGAAGATCGCGATCGTCCACGACAAGACCACCTACGGCCAGGGCCTCGCCGACGAGACCCGCAAGGGCCTGACCAAGGCTGGCATCAAGGACGTGATCTATGAAGGCGTGAACGCCGGCGAGAAGGACTTCTCGGCGCTCGTCTCCAAGATCAAGGCGGCTGGTGCCGACTACCTCTACTGGGGTGGCCTGCACACCGAAGGCGGCCTGATCGTGCGCCAGATGCGCGACCAGGGCCTCAAGACCGTGCTGATCTCGGGTGACGGCATCACCACCGACGAGTTCGCCACGATCGGCGGCCCCGGCGTCGAAGGCACGCTGATGACCTTCCCGCCGGACCCGCAGAAGCGTCCGGAGGCGGCCGCGGTCATCAAGAAGTTCGAGTCCAAGAACTTCAAGCCCGAAGCCTACACCCTCTACAGCTACGCTGCGGTTCAGATCATGGCCGAGGGCGCCAAGCGCGCCAACTCGACCGATCCGAAGAAGATCGCCGCTGCGCTGCAGGGTGGCCAGCCGGTCAAGACCGTGATCGGCGACATCGGCTTCGACAAGAAGGGCGACATCACCCGCCCGGACTACACCGTCTACACCTGGAAGAAGGGTGCCGACGGCAAGATCACCTATGTCGAGAACTGATCTCGGCGGCTGATCACGGCCTTCGCAGACAAGAGCCCGCTCCGGACATTCCGGGGCGGGTTTTTCTTGGCGCTCGTCAGGCAGCTATCGCCAGAACGGCTCGCATTCCGTCAGCGCTTGGTGAGCCTTCTCGGCCGACTTCAGCAGCTTCTTGTTCCCGTCCTGAGTTCCGATCGCGCTGAAGCCATGGGCGATCGACCGGATCTCGTCGGCTTCGGCATGCGCCAGATCGCCGAGAATCTCCTGTCCCGTCTCCGCGTCGTTGAGCACGCCGAGACTGTCCTGCAGGTCCGAAAGCGCCGACAGGAACGCCTTGCGGTGCTTCGTCGCCTTCTTCCCGGGATAGAGGCTCGCGAAGAACTCGGCGCCGTAACGCAGCTTCTTCGCCGCGATCCGGACCTTGTGACGGTCCTCTGGGCTCAAGACCGTCAGATCACGACCACGCTTCCTCACCCTCCGCAGCCATTTGTCGAGCACGCTCGCCGCAAAGTCCGACGCGAGCTGCTTGAGGCCGGCCTCTTCACTGCCGGATAGCCAGGGTCCGGCATCGATCCAGGCGACCAGCTCGAGGAAGAATTGCCGCCACTCATCCGACCGCAGCCGCAGGAGCACGGCGGCATAGGCCTCGCTGCGCTCCTCCTCGAGGTATTTCTCGAGGTTCAGAAGCTGGACGTCGTCGGGATTGCGCGATCTTTCGGCCGGCAGGGTCTCCGTGAGGAAGATGTCGAGGTTCCGGGCCCGTCCCAAAGGCTCCGAAAGCTGCTTCAGCTTGCTGGTGATCCCTTCGAAACGTCCGTCTTCCAGCAGGTCCTTGAACATCGACATGGCCGAACGCAGCCGCCGGATTGCGACGCGCGACTGGTGGACGGCGTCGATGTCGCGGTGATCGAGCAGGACATCCTCGTTGATCCGCAGGTGCCGCAGGCAGCCATGGCTGATGGTCCGGAAGGCGTCAGCGGCCGTCATGTCCTCGGAGAGCACGATCGGCTCGGCCTTGCGGGCCTGGAGATCGGCCTGTGTCCCGATCAGGTCGAAGCCGCGTTCCGCCTTGCTCTTCACACCGAGACGGACCGGGACGAGCGCACCGATCTCGCTGCCGAGCGCGAAAAGATCTGCAACCAAGCCATCCTTCAGCTCGAGCTCGATCTCGCTGATGAACATCGTGTCCGAACTGCGGACAGCGTCGGGCTTCCTGACGCGGCCGTGATCGAGGGCGACTTCGATCAGCGATTTGCCCTGCTTGATCAGATAGGTCGAGCGTTCGACCGAGACACTGAACAGAGCTGCGAACTGAGGGTCTTCCTCAAGCAGCGCTGCTACCGGCGTGCCGTCGAGCGAGGCGCGATCCGGTTCGGCACCTGATACGTCCTGCTCCCATTCGGACCGCTCGAGCAGACCGCCACCCTCCCCCTTCACAGTCTGAACATAGCCCTTCCGCGTTCGCCGCACCCGCAGAACATAGCCGGCTTTCTGGAGCAGCCCGTCAGGCGTGTCGAAATAGACCGATTCCAGCTGATCCTTGTCGTGGCGCTTAGCCTTGCCGAAGCGCGGCCACGCGTGGAGCATGGCCTGGTCAGCCGCGTCGCAGGTCAGCTTCAGCTCGACTTCCTTCGGCCCACTCATGCTTGCCCTCTCGGGTTGCCAGCCAGCATTCGAGAGGCTGGCCGGCAGGTCAAGACCGCAGCCGGCGAGATCGGCTTCGACGGGACGCGCGGCGAACGATCTAGCCGTGAACCGTGAAGCTGATCTGACCGGTCGCAATGTCGTGCATCGCCGCAACGATGCCGATCTCCTTCTTCTCGACCATCTCCTTGAGCACGGCGCTGCGCTCGACGAGCTGACGGGCCGCAAACCGGGCGTTCTCTTCCGCGACAGCCTGGACAAAGGCGGCATGCTTGGACGAGCGGGGGCCCTCGACCGAGGTTACGGCCTCGACCGCCGGCTTGATATTGGCCAGCAGCGCAGTGAGGTTGCCGAGCTTGACGTCATCGACCGCGCCCTTGATGGCACCGCACTCGCTATGGCCCAGCACCACGACCAGCTTGGCGCCGGCAACCTTGGTCGCATATTCGAGGCTGCCGATGATGTCGGTATTGACGAAATTGCCGGCAACGCGAGCGACGAAGACATCCCCGATGCGCTGGTCGAGCACGATCTCGACCGGCACGCGCGAGTCGATGCAGCTCACCACCGCCGCGAAGGGCGCCTGACCATGCGCGGTCGCCTTGACCTGCGCCCGCAGATCGCAATTGACCGTCTTGCCCGAGAGGAAGCGGGCATTGCCCTCACGCAGCCGCATCAGCGCCGTTTCAGGCGTCGCCGCCTGCTGGCGACCGCGGGTGAAGACCTCGCAGGCTTCCGGCTGGGCCTGCGCGACGCATTCGGACGAGATGAAACCGGCCGCGAGCGGCAGGCACCCGCAGAACAAGCGACGAGTCAGCATGGCATTGGCTCCGCAGGACGATCACCCCATCCTGGAGAATGAGGCACGAGGAAACCGTTAAGGCGGCCTCGCGGAAGCCGACTCCTCTCAGAATACATGACGAAAGGCCTTGTTTCTCTGCCGCCAACTGAGGAAGTTACTTTTACGCCGCGTCACGTGCGGTGATGCGATTGTCCTTGGCGTTCCGGGGGGAAGCCGATGTTGGAGAATTATCTGCGTCGTGGCGTGCGGCTCAAATGGATGCCGCCGCGCTCACAGACCACCGCCAATGACGGCGCCGTGGTTCCGTCGCCGCTCATACCGCTCAATCCCTTGATCTATGACGGCATGGACGACCAGATCATGGCGAATTTTCACGCCAGTTCGCTCGGCCTGACGATGGGCCAGCAGATCCCCTATCGCTGGCTTGCCTATCTCGCGGGCCGCACCGCCACCACGCCGCTCGCTGGAGGCGACGTCCTTACCGGGCCTATGAGCGGCTGCCTGATCGCGCTCTGGACGGACGGCGGGACGAAGATCGCGCATGTCGGGACCATCGACAACAATCCCCCGGCCAGCACCAAGGTGAAGCGCAGCTTCGCTGCGGAAGCGGGCGCGGCCGGGGACCTCGTTGCCTTCAACCCCGCAGCGGTCTGGAATCCGGGTGAGGTCGCCGCCGCCATGGGCAAGCGCCCCATGAGCTTCCAGATTTACGCGCTCGTGACCCGGGCCGGCGGCTATTATTCGGTGTTGGTCTTCGAATTGCCGCCCAAACCGGGCAGCGGACGCGGCTTCCAGTGTGTCGTCGGCGGAATCAAGCCGGTCCCGACGATCACGGGCGTGCGGCTGCGCACCTTCCTGATGTCCTAGGTCCGCGAGACAATGCTCAGGCTCTTGAGGAACCCGGCGAAGCGCAGCAGCCCGTCCGGCCAGGGGCCATGGCCGGATTCGCTGTTGAGATGGCCGCCGTCACCGGCATCGACGAACTCCGCCCCCCAGGCCTCGGCCAATTCCCGCGCCTCATCCTGCGTGCAGTAGGGGTCGGTGGCGCTGGCGATCAGAACCGACGGAAAGGGCAGCTTCTCGCGGCGGTGCTCGATGAAATCGTGCCCCATGCCGGGAATGGCGCGCTTGGCCCGCTCCGAAGCCGGCGCGACCAGGAAGGCCCCCGCCACTTCCCCCGGGTGCAGATGCTCGGCGGCATGCGCGACAGCGCTCACGCCCGCCGAATGAGCGACGAGCACGACCGGCCGCGTCGACGCACGCACGGCAGCGACGATCCGCTCGGCCCAAGCATGGCGCGACGGTGCGTACCAGTCCGCCTGCTCGACCCGCCGCGCAGTCTTGAGCCGGCTTTCCCAGCGACTCTGCCAATGGTCCGGGCCAGAGCCCGACCAGCCGGGAATGATGAGAATGTCGACATCGGAGGATTTCATCAGCCGTAGATAACTCTGCCGCGACCGAAGTCCAGCCGGTCAAGCTTTCCCGAACACCCGGCGGAAGATCGTTTCGACATGCTTGAAGTGATAGCCCTCGTCGAACATCGCCTGCAGTTCGGAGGCTGAAAGCTTCTCCGCCACGTCCTTGTCGGCGAGCAGGTTGGTGAGGAAGTCCTCGCCATGCTCCCAGGTGCGCATCGCGTTGCGCTGGACCATGGAATAAGCGTCCTCGCGGCTGGCCCCCGCCTGCGTCAGAGCCAGGAGCACGCGCTGGGAATTGTGCAGGCCGCCGAGCCTGTCGAGATTCTTGCGCATGTTCTGCGGATAGACCAGCAGCTTGTCCACGACGCCGGTGAGCCGCGCCAGCGCGAAGTCCAGCGTAACCGTCGCATCCGGCCCGATCATGCGCTCGACCGAGGAATGCGAGATGTCGCGCTCGTGCCAGAGCGCCACGTTCTCCAGCGCCGGGGTCACCATGCCGCGCACGAGGCGGGCGAGGCCCGTGAGATTCTCGGTCAACACGGGGTTGCGCTTGTGCGGCATCGCCGACGAGCCCTTCTGGCCGGGCGAGAAGAACTCCTCCGCCTCATAGACCTCGGTGCGCTGCAGATGGCGGATCTCGGTCGCCAGCCGCTCGATGCTGGAGGCGACGACGCCGAGGGTGGCGAAGTACATCGCATGGCGATCGCGCGGGATCACCTGCGTCGAGACCGGCTCGACGCTGAGCCCCATCTTCGCTGCGACGTATTCCTCGACGCTGGGGTCGATGTTAGCGAAGGTGCCGACGGCCCCGGAGATCGCGCAGGTCGCGATCTCGGCCCTCGCGGCAACGAGGCGGGCGCGGCAGCGGTCGAATTCGGCATAGGCCTGCGCCAGCTTCAGACCGAAGGTCACCGGCTCGGCATGGATGCCGTGCGAGCGGCCGATGGTCGGCGTCATCTTGTGCTCGAAGGCGCGACGCTTGATGGCGGCGAGCAGCGCGTCGACATCGGCGATCAGGATGTCGGTGGCTCGCGCGAGCTGGACCGAGAGCGTCGTGTCGAGGATGTCGGACGAGGTCATGCCCTGGTGGACGAAGCGCGCCTCGGGGCCAACGATCTCGGCCAGATGCGTCAGGAAGGCGATAACGTCGTGCTTGGTGACGCGCTCGATCTCGTCGATGCGCGCGACATCGAAGACAGCATCCTTCGCCTTGGCCCAGATGGTGGCCGCGGCCTCCTTCGGTACCACGCCGAGCTCGGCCAGCCGGTCGGTGGCATGGGCCTCGATCTCGAACCAGATGCGGAAGCGGGTCTGCGGCTCCCAGATGGCGACCATCTCGGGGCGGGAATAGCGCGGGATCATCGCAAGCCTTTCACACAATGCGCGCCGTCATCCCGGACGACCGCAGGTCGCTCCGGGATCCATCATAGGGCTCTGGCGCCCTATGATGGATCCCGGCACTCCGCTTCGCTACGGCCGGGATGACGGCCGCTATCTCTAGTCCAAAAATCTCAAACCCAGTCGCCGCGGGCGGCTTCCGCCGCCTTACGGATCGCGGCGATATTGCCGGCATAGGCCGAAGGCCCGCCCTTGAACACCGCCGAGCCTGCGACCAGCGTATCGGCTCCTGCCTCGGCGACCAGCGGCGCGGTCTCCGGCGTCACGCCCCCGTCGATCTCGAGCGCGATCGGCCGGTCGCCGATCAGCGCCTTCACCTGCGCGACCTTCTCGACCACCGAACGGATGAAGCTCTGGCCACCAAAGCCGGGGTTGACCGTCATCAGCAGGATCAGGTCGACATCCTCGATCAGCGCCTCGGCGGCACTCGCCGGAGTGCCGGGATTGAGCACGATGCCAGCCTGCTTGCCCTGCGCCTTGATCGCCTGCAGCGTCCGGTGCGCATGCGGCCCGGCCTCGACATGGAAGGAGATCAGATCGGCGCCGGCCTTGGCGAAGGCCTCGATATAGGGGTCGACCGGCGCGATCATCAGATGCACGTCGAACAGCTTCTTGGTGTAGGGACGGATCGACTTCAGGATGTCGGGGCCGAAGGTGATGTTCGGCACGAAATGCCCGTCCATCACGTCGCAATGGATCCAGTCCGCGCCAGCCTCGTCGATCGCGCGCACCTCTTCACCCAGCTTTGAGAAATCGGCCGAGAGGATGGAGGGAGCGATGCGGATGGGGCGGGTCATGGCTGGCGGTTTAGCGTCCTGGAACGCCTGCCGCAATCGCCAAACCGAAGCCTATGCTCCGTCATCTCGGGCTCGACCCGAGGATCTCGTGAAGAATGAGGCGCGGGAACCGCGCCCGCTAGCCCCGCAACGCCACAGGCACGGAGAGGCGTCGATCCGCTTCCGCGACCTCAGCGACGACCTGCGCGAAGGCCGGTCGCTGCTTCAGCTGCGCGAACCAGGCCGCCAACGCCGGATGCCCGTCGAGGGAAGGGCCGCCGAGCCGGCGGGCAAAAAGCACGCTCATGAACAGCGCGATATCCGCGATCGAAAGGATGCCACCGAAGAACGCCCGCCCCGCCAGCTTCTGTTCCAGCACCTCGTAGTGCTGCGCCAGCGCCTCCTCGGCGATCAGCGCGTCGGCCTCCTGCGCGATGCGCCGGTCGCGGTCGGGCGAAGGCGGCCCGGTGCGATGCATCAGCGGCTTCAGCGCCTGATGCATGATCTCGTCGGCATAGAGTTCGTCGAGCCGGCAGAGCGCCCGCTCGACCGGGCTTTGCGGCATCAGCGGCGGCTCGGGATAGGCCTCATCGAGATATTCGTTGATGACAGTGGAGTCATAGAGCACGAACCCGCAATCGCTCAGCACGGGCACCTGTCGCTTGGGATTGAGCGCGATCACCTCGGGGTGCTTGGGGTCGTAGCCGGTCGTCTGGTTGAACGGCACCATGATGCGCTCGAAGGCGAGGCCCTTCTCCCTGAGCGCGATCTCGACCTTGCGAGCGAACAGGCTGAGTGGCCCGGAATAGAGGGTGATCATGGCGCGAAACTCCTGCGGCGACGAAAAGCCTCGCAAGGCGACGCGTCAGAGCCCGTCAGCAGCCTCCCGCCGCCGGACGCGGGCTGCGAGCCGGCGCAACATCCAGGGGAGCAGGTAGATCGGGAACTGCGCCAGCGCGAAATAGAGGAAGGTCGTCGGCGAGACGCCTGCTCCCAGCGCAGCGACCAGGAGCCCCATGTTCCGCTGCCCGGTGCCGTAGCCGATCATGAAGCGCTCGGACGCCGGCAACCGGCGCAACACCAGCCATGTCGACAGAAGTCCCGCCGCCGAAACGGCGAAGGCACAGGCCAGCATGAAGAGCACGAGCCTGGGATTGTCGAGCGCCGCCCGCGTCACGCCATCCATCGCCGCAATCGCGAAGATGAAGTACATCAGCACGCCGAAGCCATCGAGCTTGGCCTTCATCGCCCGGATCCGGTCGATGCCGAGCCAGAGGCGGATCACTGCGGCGACCGCCATGCCGCCGCCGATGAAGATCAGCAGCCTGAGCGCCAGTACCGACCGATCGAGCGGCACCGCCGCCCCGGCCAGCGCCTCGACGATGAACGGCGCGACGATCGGGCTGATCGTCGTCGTCACGATGACGCTCGCGATGATCAGCGAGGGCTCGAAGCCGTAGAGGATCGCGACCGCTGGCGAGGACATGATCGGCGGCGCCGCCCCCATGATCGCCAAGCCCAGCACGAGGCCGGGATCGAGGCTCTCGCGCCCGACGAGGAGGAAAGCCCCGCCGATCAGCACAACCGGCGCGGCGATGAGCCAAAGGCAGGCCGCCGCCAGCTTGGCGGGGCGGCGCAGCAGTCGCGCCGTGACGCCGAGATCGACCCGCATGAACACGACGGTCGTGAAGCAGAAGATCGTGATCGGCAGCACCGGCCGCGCCGCCGCCGAGAACTGCGGCAAAGCGAGCCCGAGGAAGATGGAAAGCGCGAAACCTTGCGTGCCATAGCGCCCCAGCCATGCAAGTCCGTTGGCGAGAAAGGCGGCTGGAGACATCGGCACGGCTTCTGAAGTCGCTCTGGAATCGCTCGATGGAAGGGCTCGCACACTGACCCAAGCCGCAAGGGGCGTCACCTCCCGTACGAGCGGGGCCGTCCTGCGCCGGCATAAAATTGCGCAACTATAGCCAAATGCATGTCACAAATTCAGCACTGGCTTCAACTGGCACATAACTTGCGAAAAATTACCGGAAACGACGCAAAAACCCGCCACGGCGCTGACAAGCCGGCCCAAAGCGGTATCTTTCGCGGCGGGGACTGGCAGGAGCAAGGTTCAATGCGGGTGGATACGATCGTTCTCGGCGCAGGCGTCGTCGGTATTTCGGTGGCGCTGCATCTGCAGAAGGCGGGCCGTTCCACCCTTCTCGTCGACCGCCGCGGGCCCGGCGAGGAAACCAGCTACGGCAATGCCGGGCTGATCCAGCGCGAAGGCGTCTATCCTTATGGCTTCCCGCACGATTTCGGCGCGCTGTTCCGCTACGCGATGAACAACACCATCGACGCGTCTTACCATTGGAGCGCGCTCCCGAAGCTGGCACCCTTCCTCTTCTCCTACTGGATGCATTCGCGCGCCTCGCATCATGAGGCGATCGCCCATAAATACGCGACGCTGATCGAGCATTGCGTCACCGAGCACGACGCTCTGGCGCAGGAAGCCGGCGCCACCGAGCTGTTGCGCCGCAAGGGCTGGATGAAGGTGTTCCGCACCGAGAAGGAGCGCGAGACGCGCCTTGCCGAGGCAGCGCGCTGGAACCGCGAGTTCGGGCTGAACTACCGCGCCCTCGATATGGCGGCACTGAAGGCCGAGGAGCCGCATCTCGATCATGCCAGCCTGGTCGGCGGCCTGCACTGGACCGACCCGACGACGGTCGTCGATCCGCTTGGCCTGTCGAAGGCCTATGTCGCGCTCTTCGAGAAGCTCGGCGGCAAGCTGGCACTGGGCGACGCCGCGACGCTCCGGCAGGAGGGCGCCGAATGGAGCGTCACCCTCGCCGACGGCACGACCGCCCAGGCGAAGGATGTCGTCGTGGCGCTCGGCCCCTGGGCCGATGTGCTGACCAGGCAGCTCGGCTACCACCTGCCGCTCGCGGTCAAGCGCGGCTACCACATGCATTACAAGCCGGCCGGCAACGCCGTGCTCAACCATCCGGTGCTCGACACCGAGCGCGGCTATTTCCTCGCGCCGATGCTGCAGGGCATCCGGCTCACCACCGGCGCCGAGTTCGCCGACCGCGACGCGCCGAAGACCCCCGTGCAGCTCGCCCGAGCCGAGCCGATCGCCAAGGCACTCTTCCCGCTCGGCGAGCGTGTCGACCCCGAGCCCTGGCTCGGCCGCCGCCCTTGCACCCCGGACATGATGCCGATCATCGGCCCGGCGCCCAAGCACAAGGGGCTTTGGTTCTCCTTCGGCCACGCCCATCACGGGCTGACGCTGGCGGCCGTCACCGGCCGCATGATCGCCGAGATGGTGACCGGCCAGAAGGTCTTCGTCGATCCGGCGCCGTTTGCGCCTGCTCGGTTCGTCTGACGCTCGTCATTCTCGGGCCACGCCTGCGCGGGCCCGAGAATCTCTTCCCGAAAGAGGCGCCCTCTGCGGCACGGGATGCTCGGGTCAGGCCCGAGCATGACGCCCTGCGGTAGCGGCCCTGCGCCATCCCCCCTCGCCTCGGGCCGCGCCTGCTGCCACGATCCCGCTCCCGATTCTGACCGAGACACCGCCATGGCCCTCGCCACACCGCCCATTCAGGACAACGCCTACGCCGCCGCACAGGCGCTGCTCGACCGCGTACCGCTGATCGACGGCCATAACGACCTGCCCTATGTCATCCGCAAGGATGCCAAGGCGAAGGGCGACGTCGCCGCCTATGACCTGACCAAGGTCCATGCCGAGGGCGACACCGACATCCCGCGCATGCAGGCCGGCAAGCTCGCCGCCCAGTTCTTCGCGGCCTATGTCCCGCCGAAGCAGGCGAAGCCCGCGGGCTTCGCTCTCGCGCAGATCGCCCTGATGCGCGACATCCTCAAGCGCCATGCGGATGTCTTCCGCCCCGGCCTCTCCGCCGCCGATGTCGAGGCTGCCAAGGCGGAAGGCCGCATCGCGCTGTTCATGACCATCGAGAACGGCACGGCGCTCGACAATGAACTCGATGCGCTCGACGCCTATTACGATCTCGGCGTGCGCTTAATGACGCTCTGCCACAACGACACCACCGACTGGTGCGACTCCGCCACCGACGCCCCGCGCCACAATGGCCTGACCGCCTTCGGCAAGGACGTGCTGCGCCGGATGAACCGTCTCGGCATGGCGATCGACCTCGCCCATGTCGCGCCCCGCGTCATGCACGATGCGCTCGACGTCTCGAAGGCGCCGCTGGTCTGGTCGCATTCCAACGCCTTCACGCTCTGCGACCATCCACGCAATGTGCCCGACGACGTGCTCGATCGCGTCCCCGGCAATGGCGGCATCGTCATGGCGACCTTCGTGCCGGACTTCATCAACCAGGCCTCGCGCGACTGGCACCGCCCGGCCAAGGACCAGTACGGCAAGACGCCCGAGGGCATGGACAGCGCCAAGGTCGAGGCCGAGATCGTCGCGAAATCCGGCCCGCGCCCGAAGGCGACGCTGCCGCAGTATTGCGATCATGTCGAATACCTGGCCAAGCGCATCGGCCACGACCATATCGGCGTCGGCTCGGACTTCTTCGGCTGGATCAACCCCGAGGGGCTGGAGGATCAGACCACCTTCGCGGCCATGATCGCCGAGCTCATCCGTCGCGGCTGGTCCGAGGACAACCTCGCCAAGCTCGCCGGTGGCAATATGCTGCGCGTCCTGCGTGGCGTGGAAGCGGCTGCGGGCTGAGCCGTACCGCCCGTCATGGTCGGGCTCGTCCCGACCATCCACGGCTTCTTTCGTCGAAGATCGCGTCCCAAACGTGGATGCTCGCCACGGGGGCGAGCATGACGTATGAGCTTGCGCTTCGGGCCGGTCGTTCCGGGCCTGACCAGGCATCATCGCGAAGACAAGATCTCATTCTCCCATGACCGGCTCCGGCACCGACCGCACCCGCCCGGCCGTCCAGGCCGCCGCCCCCATCGTCATCCTGGTCGAGCCTCAACTCGCCGAGAACATCGGCATGTGCGCCCGCGCCATGGCGAATTTCGGCCTCTCCGAGATGCGCCTCGTCGCCCCACGCGACGGCTGGCCGAGCGGCGGCGGGCTCAAGAAGGGCGCGACCGCCGCAGCCTCCGGCGCGACGCATATCCTGGAGAATGCCCGCCTCTATCCCACTGCGGCCGAGGCCATCGCCGACCTCAACCATGTGCTGGCCACCACCGCCCGCGAGCGAGGCCAGATGAAGCGCGTGCTGACTCCCGCTGAGGCGATGCCAGTAGTAGCCGAACGCGTCGGTGGCGGCGAGCGCACCGGCATCCTGTTCGGGCGCGAGCGGATCGGCCTCACCAACGAGGAGATCAGCTTCGCCGACGCGATCCTGACCTTCCCGGTCAACCCCGCCTTCGCGTCTCTCAACCTCGCCCAGGCCGTACTGCTGACCGGCTATGAATGGTTCAAGGCGACAGGCGGCGAGCCCCCCTTCCGCGAGAACAACCCCTCACCGCCGGCGAAGCGCGAGATGATCCTGTCGATGTTCGACTATCTCGAAGCCGAGCTTGATCTCTGTGGCTTCTTCCCGGCCGGCAAGAAGCCGATCATGACCGCGAACCTGCGCGACATCCTGCATCGGCTCGACATGACCGAGCAGGAGGCGCGCACCCTGCGCGGCGTCTTCAAATCGCTGGCGGAAGGGCCGAAGAAGGCCCGCCTGCTCGCGCGGCAGGCGCAAGCGCCCGAACAGACCGACGAATAAGAAAGGCCGACCCCGAAGGGCCGGCCTGTCAAAATCGGGGGTCTCGAAACGCCCGGTTCAGAACTGGTACTTCAGCGTCGCCTTCACGGTGCGGCCCGGCTCGCTGTAGTAGTCGCGGGCCTGCGCCAGCACGCCGGTCGGCACTGCGACCGCATCGAAATACTTACGATCAAAGATATTGTAGACGCCGACCTGCAATTCAAGGTCCGCGATCTGCGGCATCGGCCGCCACCAGGCCGAGGCGTTGAAGATCGCGTAGCCCGGCGCCCGGAAGCCCTGGTTGGAGCCGGTGGTCGCCGCGACGTCGTCGCGCTTGCCGGCGAGCTTGGTCGAGACCTCCGCTCCCCAGCTGTCAGTGCCATAGGCGATGGCGACGATGCCCTGCACCGGCGGGATCGAATTCAGGAAGGTGTCGTCGGTCTTGTTCACGCCGCGGGTGTAGGCGAAGGAGCCGCGCACCAGCCAGTTCTGCGCAAAGGCGTACTGGCCGTTGATCTCGACGCCCTGGATCTCGGCGCGGGGGATGTTCCGGAAGCTGGTGATGCCGCCCTGCGGATAGAGGGCGCTCGGCGCCTCGATCTGCTGCTGCTCGATGAAGTTGTGGTACTTCGTGTAGAAATAGGTGACCGAGCCGCCGAGCTGCTTGTCGCCGAAGCGCAGGCCGACATCGATGCCGTTGCCTTCTTCCGGACGCAGATCCGGATTGCCGATACGCAGATAGGTGCCCGGCCCACCAAAGCGGCCGTAGAGTTCGTTCGCCGTCGGCGCCCGGAAGGTCTTGGCCCACTGCGCGAAGAAGGTGACGTCCTTCACCCAGGGCGCGTTCTTCAGGATATCGTATTCGAGGCGCAGGCGCGGCGACCAGCCGGTATCACTGGAGGACGGCGGCAGGCTCGTCGGGCGCGATCCGCCCGAGAAATAGGCCGGCGTGTTCTGCGGCACTTCCTCGTACCAGTCGAACCGGGCGCCGGACGTGATGCGCAGCCGGTTGTCGAGCATGCCGATCTCGTCATGCAGGTAGACGCCCACCATCTTGCCGTCGACCTTGGGCTGGTCGGCCTGGTTGGTATGCAGGTTGTTGCAGGTTGCGAAAGAGCCGGTGAAGAGGCCCGAGGCGGGCTTCGCCGGGCAGTTGTCGACGCCCGAGGAGAACTGCTCGAGCGACGACATGCGCAGCTCCGTGCCGATCAGCAGGCGGTGCGACAGCGCGCCGGTCTGGAAGTTCTTGATCACATGGCCGTTGAGGCCATACGCGTTTTCCTCGTTCTCGTTGTCGCGCGCATAGGGGCCGACGATGCTGGTGTAGCGCCAGGCATTGACGAGGTCGTTGCGCCTGATCTTCTGCCAGTAGGCGATCGCGTGGGCCTCGTCGAAGAACGAGCCCGGCATCTTGTAGTCATAGCTCAGCGAGACGCGATTACGCTCGACATCCTCGCCCGTCTCATAGGAACCCGGACGGAAATTGCCGGTCGTCGAAACGGTGCTGGTGCGAACTTGAGTGCGGTCGGCGCGCTTGAAGAACTCGCCCTGCAGGCCGAAGCGATGAACGCCGTCGACCTCGTGATAGAGCTTGCCGAGGAAGTTGTACTGGTTGAAATCGCTCGGGTTCGGAGCCGTACGGGCCGCGCCGATCGACTTGTTGTTGCCCTTGTTGTCGACCTCGTGCCCGTCACGGAAGCCGCCTTGGAGCAACGCGGAGGTGTTGCCCCACTTGGCGGCAGCGGCCGCGCTGCCGAACCACGCGCGGTCCGTGCTGTCATAGCCGGTCTTGGCCAGCGCGCCATAGGACCGGCCGTTGCGGATCAGGTCCTCGGGATCGAGCGTGCGGACCGCCAGCGCGCCGCCGAGCGCGCCACCGCCCAGCGTGCTGGCGCCGCTGCCGCCGCGCAGCAGGTCGAGCGTCGAGAGCGAGTCGAAATCGAAGGCAGGCCCAATTCCGCGACCGTTGACGCGCGTATCGGTCAGGAAGGGCTGGCGGATGCCGTCGATGGTGGTCAGCACCCGCGCGCCGTCAAGACCGCGGATATTGAGCGAGTTGGTCTGGCGGTTGAAGGTGATGCCCGCCTCGACCCGCTTGGAAAGGTCCGTGAGGCTCTGGATCTGCTCGCGGTCAAGTTCCTGGCGTGTCGTGCGCGTCGTCGTCGGCCCGCTGAGTAGCGCGCCGCCCGGCACCCCCTCGCCCTGCACGTTGATCTGGTCCAGCACCACCGGCGCCTCGGCGGCCGGGGCGGGCTGAGCCGCGGTGCGGTTACGCTGCTGCGCTTCTGCGGAAGAACCCAGAAGCACCAACATCAAGCTGCCGAGCGCCACGCCCCCGCGAAGCTGGCCGGATAGATAGCCCATAGCCCCAATCCCCTCGCCGCGCGACCCCTCCGGGGCAGGCGCAGCAGATTAAAATGAGTAAAAAGAAGATCTTATACTGTCGCACAAGACAGCGTGACGGATATTGACTCGAATATGAGCTGTCAATTCAAGACACCACCAAAGCGAAACAATAGAGCCGTTCCAATACATAATTATTCTAATGTAGATTGACCCAAGAGCGGGCGAAGGCCCGAAACACCGCTCCCGATGTCGTGAACGGCCGCGTTCCGCTTGCGGCGGCATGCGTCATTGCAACGTGCGCGACGGCGCGCATTCTCCTGTCATGAAACCGCGCCAGACCAGGGTCGACCGTCGCAGGCTGCTCTCGGGGGGCGGAGCCATGGCCGCTGCTTTCGCCGTCACCGGCCGCGTCGCCGCCGCCACCGACGCCGACATCGTCGTCATTGGGGCGGGGGCAGCCGGCCTTGCCGCAGCGCGCGCTTTGCGCGAGGCCGGGCGCAAGCCAATCGTGCTGGAAGCGCGGGATCGCATCGGCGGGCGCGCCTTCACCGACGCCTCTCTCGGCCCGAGCTACGATGCCGGGGCGATGTTCATACACTGGGCCGAGCGCAATCCCTGGGTCCAGATCGCGCGCGAGCTCGACATCAAGACGGCCGCAGAATCCTGGGGTGGCGGCTTCCGGCTCTTCGCCGAGGGCAAGCCGATGGCGGACGAGGATCGCCGCCGTCGGCGCGAGGCCTTCCGCCAGATCGACCGACGGCTCGAGACGATAGATCTCGGCCAGCGCGACATGTCGATCGCCGAACTGCTCGGCGATCTCGGGCCTGACAGCGCGCCCATCGCGGCATCAGGCCTGCTGCTTTCGATCGGCGAGGAATCGAGCCGCATCTCGGCGCGGGACTACCAGCGCCTGTGGTCCGGCGACGACCTCATCGTGCCGACCGGCTACGGCAATCTGGTCGCCCGTTCCGGCGCCGGCCTCGATATCCGGCTGAACGAGCCGGTCAGCGCTATCCGTTGGGACGGGCCTCTCGTCACGATCACCGCCCGCTCCGGCGAGATCAGGGCGCGGGGTTGCATCCTGACCGTGCCTGTCGGCGTGCTGAAATCGGGCAGCATCCGCTTCACGCCCGAGCTGCCAGCCGCAACGCGCGATGCGCTCGCCGGCATCCATATGGGCGCGCTGACCAAGATCGCCTTCCGCGTCGAGGGCGATCGCTTCGGCATCGCGCCCGGCACGAGCTTCCTCGAAGCCGCGGCGCCCGAGCGGCTGATGAATTTCGACATGTTCCCGGAAGGCAAGGACCTCGTCATCGGCTATTGCGGCGGCGACTACGCGCGCAAGCTCTCCGAGGCCGGGACCGAGGAGGCGCGCACCCATGTCGTCGACTTGCTGGCGCAGATGGTCGGCGGGGATTTCCGCAAGGCGATAAAGGCCGTCTCATTCCCGGCCTGGTGGACCGATCCCTTCGCGCGCGGCTCCTATTCGGTCTGCGATCCCGGCCATGACGGCGCACGCGCAGCGCTGGCCCAACCGATCGGCGGACGCATCGTCATTGCCGGCGAGGCGACGGCCGGCGGCGGCGCGATGACGGTCGGTGGCGCGACGCTGGCCGGCAGGGAGGCGGCCGCAGCGCTGGCCCGGCTGAAGGCTTAGGGTCTGAGCCTAGAACACCAGCTCCCAGTTCTGCCCGACCAGATCCTGCCCGAAGGAATGGTGCCGCTCCTCGGCCACCAGCTTGAAGCCCTCGGCGATGTAGATCGCGCGGGCCGCGTGCAGGATGTCGTTCGTCCAGAGCACCATGCGCGCATAGCCGGCAGCGCGTGCGAAGCCGACCGCCTCTTGCACCAGCCTCTTGCCGAGGCCGTATCCTTGCGCGCGCTTCTCCACCAGCACGAGCCGCAGCTTGGCGGTCGCCTCGTCATCCTGCACGACGAAGGCGGAGCCGGCAGGCGCGCCGTCGAGCTCCGCGATAAAGCAGCGCTCGCGGCCCGGCTTGAACTCGCGCAGGAACTTCGCGGCAATCTCGGCGACGAGCGCCTCGAAGGTGAGATCCCAGCCATATTCCTCCGAGTAAAGCCGCCCATGGGCGCTGATCACCCAGCCCATGTCGCCGGCGCGATGCTCGCGGATGATCGGCACCGGCCGCACCATCCCCTCGTCCGAGAGCAGCCGCTCGGCATCGGTGAGGGCATCGAGCAGCCGGCCCTGCTGCGGCGGCGCCAGACGCGAGAGGATCGCCTGCGCCTGCCCGCTCGAAGCCTCGTCGAGCGGCCGGAAGGCGGCCCTGCCCGCTTCCGTCAGCTTGAGCCGCCAGGCGCGGCCATCGGCGGGCGAGCGGCTGCGCTCCAGCCAGCCGCGCTCGGCAAAGCGTTGCAGGATGCGCGAGAGATAGGCCGGGTCGAGCCCGAGCGCCTTCGCCATCTCGGCGGCCTGCCAGTCGTCGCGCTGCGCCAGCTCGTAGAGCACCCGCGCCTCGGTCAGCGCGAAGCCCGAGCCGTGAAGGTTGCCGCCGAGTGCCCCGACCCAGCGTGTGTGAAAGCGGTTGAAGCGGCGGATCGCCGCGACGGCTGCAATTTCGATGGCGTCCATGGCGCACCTCCGCACCAAAGCCAGCCGATTTAGTGGACTGAGTCAACTAAATTCGAGACAGCGCCGAAACGCCGCGTTGACCTTCCTTTAACGGGTCTCTGGCGCAATCGGGCTTTAACACCCCGCGGCAACGCCATGCAGGTCGATCTCCTAGCCGGAACGGGCTACCGCCCCCTCGCGATCCCCCGGCTCCAACCCACCATCCTCGTCTTCGATTCCGGCCTCGGCGGACTGACGGTGCTTTCCCGCACCACGGAAATCTGCGCGGGCACCCATATCGTCTATGCGGCCGACGATGCCGGCTTCCCCTATGGCCGGCTCGGCGAGGATGCTCTCGTCGCCCGCGTGCTCGCCGTGATGGAGCGGCTGGTCGCTCGCTTTCACCCCGACCTGGTGGTGATCGCCTGCAATACCGCCTCGACGCTGGTGCTGCCGGCGCTGCGGGCGCGCTTCGCCATCCCTTTCGTCGGCACCGTACCTGCCATTAAGCCGGCCGCCGGCGCCACGCGCAGCGGAATGATCTCGGTGCTGGCGACGCCGGGCACCGTCGCCCGCGTCTATACCCGCGAGCTGGTCGAGCGTTATGCCGCCGAATGCGAGGTCACGCTGGTCGGCTCGACGAAGCTGGCCGGCCTCGCCGAACGGGCCCTGAAAGGCGAGCCGGTCGATGATGATGCGCTGATCGCCGAGATCGCGCCCTGCTTCGTCGAGAAAGCCGGCCGCCGCACCGATGTGGTGACGCTCTCCTGCACCCATTATCCCCTGCTGCTCGAGCGGATGCGGCGCCTCGCACCCTGGCCGGTCGAATGGATCGACCCGGCCCCGGCCATCGCGCGCCGCGTCGCGGAGCTGCTCGGACCGACCGCCGGCATCCCCTGCCCCGACGCCACCGCCGTCTTCACCGCAGGCCGGGGGCTGAGCGGACCATTGCGCATCGCGCTCGCGGGCTACGGCCTCGCGCGCATCGCCATCGAGCCGATGCCGCTGGCGAACTGACGGAACCGCGATGGATTCCAAACGTTCCTTCCTCCCCTACGACGACGCAGGATGGAGCGAGACGTCATGAAGAAACTGCTGCTGCTCGCGGTGCTAGCCGCCGGCTTCGCCTTCTCGGGGTTCGGATCAAGCTCCGAGGCCCAGGCAAAGCCACATGGCTGGCACGGAGGGCACGGGCATCACGGCATGTACCGCCACGGTCCGCGTCGCCACTATGGCTGGAATCGCGGGCACCATTACGGGTGGTACAAGCACCGCCCACGCCATCACTATTATGGCTATCACCGCTACCGCCACTGGTACTGAATCCGGCTTTTCGCCTCGGCGGAATTGACTCGAAGCCGGCTTTCGGTCATATGCCCCTTCGTCGCGCGGCTCCTCACGGGGCCGCGTGGCTTTTTCCGCACCCGCGATCCGCTCTTCTTCGGAAGCTGGATCTGTCACCCCGCGAGGGGCCAGGAGGGCGCGGTCCTCAGAATCGCGAACCATAGAGGACACGCGACATGTCGAAGCGCCACGAGGCGAAATACAAGATTGACCGCCGTCTCGGTCAGAACATCTGGGGCCGCCCGAAGTCCCCGGTCAACCGTCGTGAATACGGCCCCGGCCAGCACGGCCAGCGCCGCAAGGGCAAGCCGTCCGACTTCGGCACGCAGCTGCGCGCCAAGCAGAAGCTGAAGGGCTACTACGGCTCGATCTCCGAGAAGCAGTTCCGCCGCTACTACGCCGAGGCGATCCGCCTCAAGGGTGACTCGGGCGAGAACCTGGTCGGCCTGCTCGAGCGCCGTCTCGACGCCGTGATCTACCGCGCCAAGTTTGTGCCGACCGTCTTCGCCGCCCGCCAGTTCGTCAACCACGGCCACATCACCGTGAACGGCAAGCGCGTCAACATCGCGTCCTACCAGGTCAAGCCGGGCGACGTGATCGCGGTCAAGGAGAGCTCGCGCCAGCTCGCCATCGTCATCGAGTCGGCCACGCTGGCCGAGCGTGATGTGCCGGACTACATCGACGCCGACCACGGCAAGTCCACCGCCACCTTCACCCGCACGCCCACGCTGACGGACGTGCCCTACGCGGTGCAGATGGAGCCGAACCTCGTCATCGAGTTCTACTCGCGCTGACCGGAGCAGGCCGGATCGCACGATCCGTCTGTTACAGTTCAAAGGGGACGGCACCTCGTGCCGTCCCCTTTTCTTTGTCCGAACGCGCTTCAGGCGCTCCACGCGATCAGCATCGGCTCCTCGACGAGCCAGTCCTCTCGCGGAACCCGGAAGGAAACCAGCCGCTCGCTGAAGCTGGTGACCGTGACGGTGCAGACGACCCCGCCGGGCCAATGGATCGCCAGCGGAGCATGGAACCTGATGAACGGGCCGAACCTGCCCGTTATGAAGCCGACATAGTGTTTCTTGTCGGTGCTGAGCGCATAGGAACAGGTCACGGAGACCCGATCGCAAGGGGGCGAAACGACACGGGCGCGGCCGGTCGACCACGCTGCATTCGTGCTCTCTTCGGGAATGCCACGCCGGTCGATCATGCCGCACTCCTTGCGAACGCGACGAAATTTCCACGCGAAACGATTCTGTTCTTTAAAGAATGCAAGCCGAAGACGAACAACGCCTTCATATACGTATAACAATGCTATTATGACGCGCCAGTGACACCATCGGCAGGTAACGAAAAAAGAGCTTCAGTTCGCAAGAACATCTAAAAGTCAACTCATATTTGTTTGATTTCATCTCCGCGGATATTTAGACGAAGAAGTGCCGCCTCCTGCCGACCATTGGACCATCGGGCCCGCCATCACCGGACGCCCCGCCACACGCGCCCCCTTCCCTATCGTCAGCACAACACGGGCATGCTAGGCATGTTCAAAATTGGGGAGGGGGGTTATGCGCGCGTCGTCGATCAGCTATCCGGTCGCCATCCTGGCAGTGCTCGTCGGCATGGCCTGGGGCATCATGATGGCCGCCACGCATGACCACGCGGCGATGCCGGCCCATGCCCATCTGAATCTGCTCGGCTGGGTCTCGCTCTTCCTCTTCGGACTGTTCTACGAGGCCCATCCGGTCATCGACAAAGCGCGCCTCGCCCGGGCCCAGGTCTTCGTCTGGATCATCGGGACTGTGATCATGACGATCGGGGTCGCGCTCATTCACACAGGCTCGCCGGCCAGCGGCGAACCCCTCGCCGCCATCGGCTCGATCATCGTCTTCTGCGCCATGCTGCTCTTCAGCTGGATCGTCATGCGCCGTTGACCAGGCCTTCCGCTGATACGAAAAGGGCGGCCTTCGCGAGCCGCCCTTTTCGTATCCGTATGGCTGGACGTCAGGCTCACAGATGCGAGCCGACCTCATGGCGGAAGTAGTAGCAGCCGAGCCCGAGACAGCCGATCAGGATCGACAGCGCATAAGGCCCGAAGAGGCACAGGACGAAAACGGAGCCGATGAAGGCCCGCATGACCCATGTTAACCACGTCTGCTTCATGGCTGACCTCTCGCATCGCAGTTACTGACAAAGCGTAAACGGCCAGCCGTAAATCGCAACTGAACGGATATGGTGAACGCCGAAATCCCTTTTATCTTCCGGGCGTTAGCAATTCCGGCAAAAGCAAGGCAAGAGCCCACCCCTAGCCCGCCCCCGGCTCGACTCGGCGCCACACGCCGCAATTTCCTGATGCGGACCGGCTCCCGATTCGCCCGCGAAGAGCGGCGTCTTCCCAAAAAAAGAGCCCGGCAAATGCCGGGCGAGTTCGTCGATGCGGATCGTCTTCGTCAGCGCCCGAGTGGGGTGGGATCACTCGTCGCGATCGTCGTTCCGGTCCCGCCAACGGCGGCCACGGCGGTCTCCGTCCTCGTCGTCATGCTGCCAGCCGCCGCGCCAGGCGCGCATCTCGCGGAAGCGCTCGCGCCCTTCCGCCATCGCCTCGCGCACCGCGCGGCGCAGCACCGTCTTCTGCTCGTCGGCCAACGTCGACCAGAGCGGACGCACCGTATCGGCCAGCTCCTTCGCCTGGGCCGCCCGCTCGCCCTGCCATTTGGCCATGGCATCGAGCCGCTCCATCATGTCGGCATGGCGCAGGCTCTCGCGCTGTTCGCGCATTGCCGCAACGCGGGCGCCACGCTGCTCGCTGCGCTGACGGATCAGGGCCTCGACCTTGTCGAAGGCGGCTGTCTGTTCGGGCTTCAGCTTCAGGTCGGCACGTAGCTTGGTAAGCCGCTCGTCGATCCGCGCCTTCACGCGCTCGGCCCGGCGCTGGCGAAATTCCTCGCGGCGCTGGTCGCGGGTCTGTTCCTGGGTCTGCTGCGCGCCCCCTGCCGGCGGAATCGGCTGCGGCTGCGCCAGGGCGAAGCCGCCCGCCAGCATGGCGATCGCGGAAGCGGCAATAACGGTAACGGGTTTCATGTGGATCTCCCTTGGGCAATCCGGTCAGTCAGTCGCTCAGCGGGTCTCGAAACCGATAGGCGATGAGGTCAGTCTGGGTTTGCGTGCCTGAACCGGCAATGGCCCCAAAATGAAAAGATCGTAATGTTGCGACAACGCGAACCCTAGCGATTCGGTTCGCCATCGGATGCCCCTCCATGCTCAACCTCATCACCGATGTCCGCGGCGTTCGCGTCGGCCACGCAGATGACGCAACGGCAGCGACCGGCGTGACCGCTGCAATCTTCGAGCGCCCGACCATCGCCTCCGCCGCCGTGCTCGGCGGCGCGCCGGGCAGCCGCGAGACCGCCCTTCTCCTGCCCGAGATGACCGTCGAGCATGTCGACGCGATCGTGCTCTCCGGCGGCTCCGCCTGGGGCTTAGGCGCGGCCGATGGTGTGATGCGCTGGCTCGCGAGCCAGGGCCGAGGCTTCCCGGTCGGCCCCTTCCGCGTGCCGATCGTGCCGCAGGCCATCCTGTTCGATCTCGGCAATGGCGGCGAGAAGCCCTGGGCGCGCGGCGAGGGCGAGACGCCCTATCGCGAGCTGGGCGCACAGGCTGCAGCCGCAGCCTCCACAAGCTTCGCGCTCGGCACGGCTGGCGCCGGCTACGGCGCGACCACGGCACGGCTCAAGGGCGGCATCGGCTCCGCGAGCGCCAGGGCTGCAACGGGACAGGTCGTCGGCGCCCTCGTCGCGGTCAACGCGGTCGGGAGCGCGACCATCGGCACCGGCCCGCATTTCTGGGCGGCCCCCTATGAGCATGAGGGCGAGTTCGGCGGCCTCGGTTGGCCGGCAGCCATCACGCCCGAGGACACCGCCCTGCGCTTCAAGGGCGGCACTGGCCAGAACACCACCATCGCGCTCGTCGCCACCGATGCGGCGCTGACCAAGCCGCAAGCCCGCCGGCTCGCGCTCGCCGCCCATGACGGCCTCGCCCGCGCTTTGCGCCCGGCACATGCCCCGCTCGACGGCGACATCGTCTTCGCCGCGGCGACGGGCTATAGCGGCGCTCCTTCCGACGCCTACGCCCTGACCGAGCTCTGCGCCACGGCGGCCGACGTGCTGGCGCGAGCCGTGGCACGCGGCGTCCATGCAGCGAAGGCCCTGCCATTCCCGAACGCGCTGCCGGCCTGGCGGGACCGTTTCGGGGGCTGAGCAGCCCACGCTTCGGCATTTCCTCGCTCGGCCGGATGCGTTATCGCAGGCCCATGTCCACCGATGATTTCCTGGCCCGCTTCGGCGCCGAGGGCCAGCGCCAGCCCGATCCCGTCGCCGCTGCCCAGCAGGCGATGCGCAATCCCCTACCGGCCCGCTTCTACAAGGAAGCAGGCGTGCTGGAACGCGACGGTCTCTTCCATGTCGCGCTCGACGGCAGGACGGCCCGCACCCCCGCGCGCAAGCCCCTCGCCATCGGCTCGCGCCGGGTCGCAGATGCTCTCGCCGCCGAATGGGACGCCCAGGTCGAGCGCATCGACCCGGCCCGCATGCCGATCACCCGGCTCGTCAATTCGGCGCTGGACGGCGTCGCGGACCAGCAGGAGGCCGTGCGCGCCGAGATCGTCCGTTATGCCGGCTCCGACGCGCTCTGCTATCGCGCCGGCGAGCCCGAGGCCCTGGTCGCGCGCCAGAATGATGTCTGGCAGCCGATCCTGAACGGTGTCGAGGCGCGCATCGGCGCCCGCTTCGTGCTGGCGGAAGGCGTCGTCTTCGCCCAACAGTCGGACGACCTTCTCGCCGCCGTCGCCCGTAGGGTCGAGGCCATCCCCGCCCCGCTTGCGCTCGCCGGCGCCCACAACGTCATGACGCTCACCGGCTCGACCATCATCATGCTGGCGCTGACCGATCGCGCTATCGACGCCGAAACCGCCTGGCAGGCCGCCCATCTCGACGAGGACTACCAGATCGAGGTCTGGGGCCAGGACGAGGAAGCGGCCGAGCGCCGTGCCATTCGCAGGCGGGAATTCGACGCCGCCGTGCTGTTGCTGATGAACGGATAGATCCGATGGCTATGGGGCCGGCGGCGACATCTCCCGATGCCTACGTCGAGGCCCTGACGGGCTGGCAGCGCAAGCTCGTCGAGCAGCTGCGACGGGCCGTACAGGCCGCGGCCCCGCTGGACGAGCGAATCAAATGGACCCATCTCGTCTACTTCTCGAACGGGCCGGTGCTGCTGATCCGTGCCGAGGAAAAGCGCGTGCTCTTCGGCTTCTGGCGTGGCAAGCGGCTGCGTGAAATCGCGCCTCGCCTGAAGCCCGGCGGCAAATATGAGCTGGCGACCTGCGAGTTGCGTGAAGGCGATGTCATCGACCCGCAAATCGTGACGGCGCTGGTGCAGCAGGCCGTTCGCCTGAATGCCGAACTGGGTAACCCGGCCGCACCATCCGCATGATTGCGGTTCCGGCTTCCGCAAACGTCGTAATGGACTTGAAGCGCCCCGCCGCTTAAGCCGGCTCTGAGACGTTTTCCGGTCCGGAGCCTGCCGCCATGAAGGACATTCTCGAACAGCTCGAAACCCGCCGCGACGGCGCCCGGAAGGGCGGCGGCGAGCGGCGCATCGAGGCGCAGCACAAGCGCGGCAAGCTGACGGCCCGCGAGCGCATCGAGCTCCTGCTCGACAAGGACTCCTTCGAAGAGTTCGACATGTTCGTGCAGCATCGCTGCGTCGATTTCGGCATGGAAAAGGCCGAGAAGATCCCCGGCGACGGCGTCGTCACCGGCTGGGGCACGGTCAATGGCCGCACCGTCTTCGTCTTCTCCAAGGACTTCACCGTTTTCGGCGGCTCGCTCTCCGAGACCCACGCGCAGAAGATCATCAAGATCCAGGACATGGCGCTGAAGATGCGCGCGCCGATCGTCGGCCTGTTCGATGCCGGCGGCGCTCGCATCCAGGAGGGCGTCGCGGCGCTGGGCGGTTATGGCGAGGTCTTCAAGCGCAACGTCGCAGCCTCCGGCGTCATCCCGCAGATCTCGGTGATCATGGGCCCCTGCGCCGGCGGCGACGTCTACTCCCCGGCGATGACCGATTTCATCTTCATGGTCCGCGACACGAGCTACATGTTCGTCACCGGCCCGGAGGTGGTGAAGACCGTCACCAACGAGACCGTCACCTCCGAAGAGCTCGGCGGCGCCAAGGTCCACACGACCAAGTCCTCGGTGGCGGACGGCTCCTTCGAGAACGATGTCGAGGCGCTGTTGCAGGTGCGCCGTCTGCTCGACTTCCTGCCGGCCAACAACACGGTCGGCGTGCCGGAATGGCCGTCATTCGACGTGCCGGACCGGGTCGACATGAGCCTCGACACGCTCGTCCCCGACAATCCGAACAAGCCCTACGACATCAAGGAATTGATCCTGAAGACGGTCGACGAGGGCGACTTCTTCGAGATCCAGGCCGCTTACGCCGGCAATATCGTCACCGGCTTCGGCCGCATAGAGGGCCGCACCGTCGGCATCGTCGCCAACCAGCCGATGGTGCTGGCCGGCGTGCTCGACTCGGACGCCTCCCGCAAGGCCGCCCGCTTCGTGCGCTACTGCGACGCCTTCGAGATTCCGATTGTGACCTTCGTCGACGTGCCGGGCTTCCTGCCGGGCACGGCGCAGGAATATGGCGGCTTGATCAAGCACGGCGCCAAGCTGCTCTTCGCCTATTCGGAATGCACCGTGCCGCTGGTCACCATCATCACGCGCAAGGCCTTCGGCGGCGCCTATGACGTCATGGCCTCGAAGCATGTCGGCGCCGACGTGAACTATGCCTGGCCCTCCGCGCAGATCGCGGTGATGGGCGCCAAGGGCGCGGTCGAGATCATCTTCCGCGGCGGCGATGCCGAGACCATCGCCCGCCAGACCAAGGAATATGAAGACCGCTTCATGAGCCCCTTCGTCGCGGCCGAGCGCGGCTATATCGACGAGGTGATCATGCCCCACTCGACCCGCCGCCGCATCGCTCGGGCACTGGCGATGCTGCGCACGAAGTCGGTCGAGCGGCCCTGGCGCAAGCACGACAACATTCCGCTCTGATCCGGAGCGCGCGCCGGAGCTCCCGATGTCGCGTCCGACCCGCAGAGCCTTCCTGTCCGGCGGAGCGGCCGGGATCGCCTCAGCTGTGCTGCCGAGGTCGTCGAAGGCGCGGGCGCGGCAGGTGCTCAACGATGCCAGCCGCCTGAACACCGTTCCGGTCTTCAGCCATTGGGTGACGAAGGCCGAGCCCGAGGCAGAGTTCATCGCGCGCCTTCGCCGCGAACTGAAGGACGCGTCGGAGGCAAAGCGGCCGGTCTGCGTGGGAGCGGCACGGCATTCGATGGGTGGTCAGAGCCTGCCGCGCAACGGCACCGCCATGACCTTCGAAATCAACCGCTGTGAGTTGGATCGATCCGCCAGAACCTATCGCGTTCACGCCGGCACGCGCTGGTTTCAGGCGATCGCCCATCTCGACAAGCAGGGCTTCTCGCCTGTCGTCATGCAGTCGAACAGCGATTTCGGCATCGGCGCGACGTTCAGCGTCAATGCCCATGGTTGGCCGGCGCCCTATGGTCCATGTGGCGCGACGGTACGCTCGCTGCGCCTCATGTTGGCAGACGGCTCGATCCTGACCTGCTCGCGCGTCGAAAACCCCGAGCTCTTCGCTCTCGCCATGGGTGGTTACGGGCTTTTCGGCATCGTCCTCGATCTCGAGCTCGACATGGTGGAGAACCTGCTGCTCGCGCCACGCTTCGACGTCCTGCCCACGGCGGCATTTGCCGGCCGCTTTGTAGCGGCAGTCGAAAACGATCCGTCGCTGCGCATGATCTACGGGCGGCTGAACGTCGAGAAGCGCGATTTCCTGAGCGAGGCTCTGCTGGTTACGTACCACGCCCAGCCGACACCCGCTGCCGGGTTGCCGGCCGCTATTCGCAGCGGCCCGCTCTCGGGTCTGACCCGTCAGGTCTATCGCGCCCAGATCGGCTCGGAGACGGCCAAGCGGGCCCGTTGGTTCGCCGAGACCGTCCTCGCTCCCAGCCTGTCGTTGGAGCCGGCGACGCGCAACATGCTGATGAACGAGCCGGTGGCCAACCTCGCCGGTAACGACCGCTACCGGACCGATATCCTGCACGAATATTTCGTCGCGCCCGAGCGCTTCGGCGAGTTCATCGCGGGCTGTCGTGCGCTGATACCGAAAGCGCAGGCCGATTTCCTGAATGTCACGCTGCGCTATGTCCTAAAGGACGAGACCAGCGTACTGAGCTACGCCCCGGCCAACCGCATCGCCGCAGTGATGTCCTTCTCGCAGGAGATCTCCGCCGAGGGCGAAGCCGACATGCTGCGCCTCAGCGAAGCGCTGATCGACCTCGTCGGCTCACTGGGCGGTAGCTTCTACCTGCCCTATCGCCTGCATGCGCGCCGCGACCAGCTCGAAAGCCAGTATCCCAATCTCAATCGCTTTCTGCAGCGCAAGGCGCACTACGACCCGGGATTGCTGTTCCGAAATCTGATGTGGGACACCTATTTCGCAGGCTAGGCCACTGAAATTGACGGCCGCGCCGCGGGCAAGACGCCGCGAGCACGCCGAGGGTTAGCCCCAGCGCCTAAACACCGCGCTGGCATTCACGCCACCGAATCCGAAGCCATTAGAGATGGCATAGTCGGTCGCCAGCGCTCGCTTCTCGGGGCCGACAAGGTTGAGACCGGTGGCCGCCTCGTCGGGATTGGTCAAGTTGAGCGTCGGCGGCGCGATCTGGTCGCGCAAGGCCAGCACGGTGAAGATCGCCTCGAGCCCACCCGCAGCGCCGAGCAGATGGCCGGTCGAGGCCTTGGTCGCGCTGATCGCGATCCCGCCCTCCACTCCGAACAGGGCCTTGATCGCGGCGAGCTCCCCACGGTCCCCAACCGGCGTCGACGTCGAATGGGCGTTGAGGTGACCGATATCCGTGGGCGAAAGTCCGGCCTGCTTCAGCGCTGCCTCCATCGCGCGCCGCGCGCCCGAGCCATCCTCCGGCCCGGCTGTGATGTGATAGGCATCGGCGCTCGTGCCATAGCCGACGAGTTCCGCGATCGGTTTCGCCCCGCGCGCCTGCGCATGCTCTAGCGTCTCGATCACGAGCAGTCCCGCCCCCTCGCCCATCACGAAGCCGTCGCGATCCCGGTCGAAGGGACGCGAGGCCTGCTCAGGCGTCTCGTTGAAGCTCGTGGACAGGGCACGCGCCGCAGCGAATCCACCGAGCGCGACGAGATCGATGCAGGCCTCGGCGCCGCCGCAGAGCGCGATATCGGCCTCGCCGGCCCGGATCAGCCGCGCCGCATCGCCGATCGCCTGCACGCCGGCCGCGCAGGCCGTGACCGGCGCACCGATCGGCCCCTTGAAGCCATGCTCGATCGAGATATGGCCCGCCGCCAGGTTGACGAGGAAGGACGGGATCGTGAAGGGGGAGAGACGACGGACGCCACGCTCATCGCTTGTCCGCACCGCTTCCGCAATGGCTGGAAAGCCGCCGATGCCGGAGGCGATCACCGTCGCCGTCCGCGCTTGCTCGTCTTCGCTCTGCGGGTGCCAGTTCGCCTGCTCCAGCGCCTCCTGAGCAGCGACCAGCGCGAACTGGATGAAGCGATCCATCTTGCGCTGATCCTTCGGCGTGATGACGCGGTCGGGATCGAAGCCAGCTTCATCGTCCTCGGCTTTCGCGAGCACTCTGCCGGCGATCTTGGCAGGCAAGTTTTCGGCGATGGTATCCGGCAGCCGGCTCAGACCCGACCGGCCAGCCAAAAGCCGGGCCCAGGCCGTTTCGGTTCCGCAGCCCAGCGGCGAGACCACGCCGAGGCCTGTAACAACGATACGACGCATGGTGCCTACCTATTCGACTGGAGAGGACTTCGAGCGCAGGGCGGCGACCGTCGCCAGCCTCTGACGCATCTGTGAACTTGCCCGCGGGCCGGCCACGGCCATCGCCGTGTCGGCATCGATGGGCTGCAGGCTCGCCGAATCGACCAGAAGTGGATCGAGCGCCCGCCCCGACGCCCGATCCGCCAGCAGCAGCGCGGGACCGTCGGCGGCGAGGTACCGATTCCCCCAAGCCACCATCGCAGCGATGACGGGGAAGAAGTCGCGCCCCTTCTCGGTCAGCAGATATTCGTAGCGGGCCGGGCGCGTGCTGTAGAGGCGCCGCTCAAAGATCCCAGTGGCACTGAGATGCTTGAGCCGCCGCGCCAGCATGTTCGGCGCGATTCCGAGGCTGCGCTGGAACTGGTCGAAGCGCGTGAAGCCCAGCATGGCATCGCGCAGGATCAGAATGCTCCACCACTCGCCGACGGTTTCGACCGTGGCGGCACAGGGACATTCGGGCAGCGCACCGGGTTTCAATTGCATGGCGCACCGGTAAGCCAGTCACTATCATTTTGCAAGCCACAATAGGATCCGCATCGGCATGACTCGGGCGGCATAATCCGCTAAGGCGGCAGCCATCCCGAAAGTTGCCCGCCTCAGATGCTCTTCAACTCCTTCGTCTTCCTGCTCGCCTTCCTGCCGCTGGCGCTCGGCCTGCACTGGCTGGCTGAACGCTTCGCGCCGAACCTGCGGCTGCCGGTGCTGGTCGCGCTGTCCTTCGCCTTCTATGGCTGGTGGGACTGGCGCTTCCTGCCGCTGCTCGCGCTGTCCATCGGGCTGAACTGGCTGATCGCGGAGGCCTTCCAGAAGACCAAGGCCAGCGGGCTGATCTCACTGGCGATCGTCATGAACCTCGCCGTGCTGGCGGTGTTCAAGTACTTCAACTTCTTCGCCGATCTCGCCGGGATGATCCCGGGCCTCCCGGCGCCGAAATTCGACATTGCGCTGCCACTCGGCATCTCGTTCTTCACCTTCCACCACATCATGTACCTGACGGATCTGCGGCGCGGGCAGGCGCCGCGCTACGATCTCGTCCGTTACGCGCTCTACATCGCCTTCTTCCCGCAGGTGCTCGCCGGCCCGCTCGTGCGCTGGCGCGAAATCATGCACCAGCTCGAGGAGCGGCCCTATCAGCGCCCCGACGCGGCCGAGCGCTTCGCGCGCGGCCTGCTGCTGCTGACAGCCGGCCTCGCCAAGAAGGTGCTGATCGGCGATCCGCTGGCGGAATACGCCAATCCGGTCTTCGCCGCAGCGGCGGCCGGCAAGGTCATCAGCATGGCCGAGGCCTGGCAGGGAACGCTCGCCTTCACCTTCCAGATCTATTTCGACTTCTCCGGCTACACCGACATGGCGCTGGGCCTTGCGCTGCTGTTCGGCATCGTGCTGCCGCAGAACTTCGAGGTGCCCTATCGCTCGCTCTCGATCCAGGATTTCTGGCGGCGCTGGCACATGACGCTGTCGCGCTTCCTGCGCGACTATCTCTACATCCCGCTCGGCGGCTCGCGCAGCGGTCTGCCCACCCAGGTCTGGGCGCTGTTCGCCACCATGGCGCTCGGCGGGCTCTGGCACGGCGCGGGCCTGACCTTCGTCGCCTGGGGCGTCGCCCATGGGCTGGCGCTGATCGTTGCCCTGTTCTGGCGCCGCGCCGGCTGGCCGATGCCCGCCCCGCTCGGCTGGCTCCTGACCTTCCTCTTCGTGATGCTCTGCTGGGTGCTGTTCCGCGCCACGAATTTCGAGGCCGCGCTCGCGGTCTACAAGGGCCTTTTCGGCCTCGGACCGATCGGCGGCGGCTTCAAATGGCGAGCGCTCCTGCCGGCGGTCGCCTTCGCCACCATCGGCCCGACCGCCTGGAACCTCGTACACAAGCTGCCGCCGGCGCGCTGGATCGCCGTGTTGGCCGGCCTGCTGTTCGTCATCATCCTGCTCAAGATCGGCGAAGACGCGAACTATGAGTTCATCTACTTCCAGTTCTGAGCCGGCCGGCAAGCCCGCCGACAGCGCGGGCTGGAAGGGCTTCACGACGACGCTGCTGGCGGCGGCGGCGCTGTTCTCGGCCGCCTTCATCACCGCGGCCTATCTGCTCGACCCCTATGATTCCGGCCGCTCTCCACTGAAGCTCCGGGAAGGTGTGCGTCCGCAAGGGCCCCGCACCGCGCTGGCGAGCCGCGGGCGCGACCCGCAATTCACCGGCGCGATCTTCGGCAACTCGCATATCCAGCTCATCTCGCCCGAGGAGCTGAAGGCGAGAACCGGCGTCCCCTTCGTCTCGCTGATCGCGCCCGCGACGCGGCCGAAGGAGACGCTGCTGACGATCGACTGGTTCCTGCGCCACCACCGCGCGGTGCCCCCGCAGGCGATCGTCGTCGGCGTCGATGATTTCTGGTGCACGCCGGACCCGTCCCTGCCCAACGACAAGCCCTTCCCCTTCTGGCTGCTCAGCCGCAGCCTGCCGGAATATCTCGGCAAGCTGATGCGCTACGACCTGCTGGAGGAGATCCCCCGCCGGATCACCTATCTCGCCTCGTCCAGGGCCGAGCGCGCCCGGCCTGACGGCTACTGGGACTACGAGGCAGGCTATCGCGACCAGGGCTATGCCACCCGCCCGGATCTGCGCGAGAAGTTGGAGAAGCCAATCGAATCAGGCGGCGGCAATGTCGACGGCCCCTTCCCGGCCGCGACCGCGCTCGAGGCGCTGATGAAATCCGCCCCGGCGCAGACCAAGCTCGTCCTCGTCCGCCCGCCGATGTACGTCTCCGCCATGCCGAAGCCCGGTACGCCAGCGGCCGCGGCCGAAGCCGCGTGCCTGAGCGCCTACGCGGATCTCGCGGCCCGCAGACCTCATACAGCCCTGCTGAACTGGCGCCTCGACAGGGCCGAGTTGCGCGATTCGGAGCTGTTCTTCGACCATACACATTATCGTCAGCCCATTGCCCGCCTGCTCGAGGCGGACATTGCCAAGGCCATCCGGAGCGCCGAGTGAGGCGGAATCAACCCAAAAGCGGCCAAAAGCCGCCCTCGGGACCGTCTTTTGCAAGAAGCGGTTGAAGCCCTGTCGGAAGCGATTGTTCCGCTTGATGCGGATCGCTATAAGGGCGCCAAATCGGCTCACCCTCCCGCGGCACAGCCGGTGGGCGCGTGAGCGGACAACGTAGAGAGCGCCCATGTCGAAGCAGATCATCCTCGACGCCGACTACAAGCCGACCGATGACGAGCCGTTCATGAACGACCGTCAGCGCGAATATTTCCGCAGCAAGCTCCTCGCCTGGAAGGACGAGATCCTGAAGGAGGCGAAGGAAACCCTCGCCACCCTCCAGAGCGAGAGCGAGAATCACCCTGACATCGCCGACCGGGCTTCCTCCGAGACCGACCGCGCCATCGAACTCCGGGCCCGCGACCGGCAGCGCAAGCTGATCGCCAAGATCGACGCCGCCGTCTCCCGGATCGACGACGGTTCCTACGGCTACTGCGAGGAAACCGGCGAACCGATCTCTCTGAAGCGCCTTGAAGCCCGCCCGATTGCTACGCTTTCGCTCGAAGCCCAAGAGCGTCATGAGCGCAACGAGCGCGTGTTCCGGGACGACTAAGAGACGGAACCAGCTTCGCCGTTCTTCCGAAGGCCTCGCACCTGGTGCGGGGCCTTCATGCTTTGAGGTCCGCGTCCGGGAAGCAGCCTGTCCGCGCTGCCGCCGGCACCGAGCAGGCGGGCTTTCGGCTTGCCGCGGCTGACGCTATGACTCGGACGCCCGGGAGCAGGCGGACGAGGCGTGCATGTCGACAGCGATTGCTACTCTCGGCGGCGTCGGGCTGTTCCTGCTCGGCATGACCATCATGACCGACGGGCTGAAGGCGATGGCCGGATCCGCCTTGCGCACCGTCCTCGGCAAGGCGGCGGCCACGCCGGTTTCCGGCGCCCTCTGGGGCGCGATCGTCACGCTGCTGGTGCAATCGTCGAGCGCGGTGACCATGACGACGATCGGCCTCGTCAGCGCCGGGCTGCTCACCTTCCCACAGGGGCTCGGCCTCGTCTTCGGCGCCAATGTCGGCACCACCGGCACAGGCTGGCTCGTGGCGCTGATCGGGGTGCGCGTCTCGCTCTCGGCCTATGCGCTGCCGATGATCTTCATCGGCGCGCTGGCCAAGCTGCTGGGCACCGGGCGGATCGCGGCAGCCGGGAGCGCGTTGGCAGGCTTCGCGCTGGTTCTCTACGGGCTGACAACGCTCCAGCAGGGCATGGGCGGCCTCGCCGAGAGCCTGCACCCTTCCGACCTGCCCGCCGTGCTCGGCTCGCCGGGCGTCAGCTGGCTTGCAGGCTCGGTCGGCCTGATGACGCTGATCGTCGTTGGCCTCGCAATGACGGCGGTGATGCAATCCTCTACGGCCGCCATCGCCGTCACCATTTCCGCCTTCTATGCCGGGGCGGTGAACCTGGAGCAGGGCGCGGCGCTCATCATCGGCCAGAATATCGGGACGGCCACGAGTTCTGCGCTCGCGGCCATCGGCGCCAGCACGACGGCCAAGCGCCTCGCCCTCGCCTATGTGTTGTTCAAGGTCATCGCGGCCCTGATCGCGATCGTCACCTTTCCGCTCACGGCCGCGTTCATGAAGAGCCTGACGGCCTCTATCGACGGCATGACCCTGCTTGCCGCCTATCACACCGCCTATAACGTCGTCGGCGTCGCGGTCCTGCTGCCGGCGACCCAATGGTTCACCCGCGTCGTCGAGCGCCTCCTGCCCTCCCGGCAGACGCCGCTTCAGCTTGCGCTGGATCCGAGCGCACTCGCCAATCCCGTGGTCGCAGTGGAGACTGCCCGCCGCGTCGTGGCGGGCGCCCTCACGACCACTGCCTCCTCGATTTCCGCCATGCTGATGGGCGCGGCCGTGCCCGAGCAGAACCCTCCGGCGGCCGCCGCGCTCGAGGAGGTCCGGGACTTCCTCTCCGAGCTGAAGGAGCCGCCCGAGACGGAGGCCGAACGGCTGCGCATGACCAGCACGGTGCATGCGCTCGATCACGCGCTCCGTCTCAACGAAGTCGTGGCGGATGGCGGGTTCCCGCGACACGGAACCGAAACCGCCTATGATCTTCGCGCCGTCGAGCTGTGCACGCAGGCGATGCGCGCGGCTCAGGTCGTCGGCGACTCGATCACGTCCGAGGCCGCCTTCAGCGCCCAGGCCCCCGCGATCGGCTGGAGCGTATCGCCCGAGATCGAGGCGGCGCTGGCCGAGATCGAAAGCGCATCGAAGGAACTCGACGCGCTGCAGCGGGATCATCGGGCCGCGACCCTTGCCTCCGTCGCGCCGGGGAAGCTCACCGCAGCCGATGCCATCGCCCGGATCGAGACCGCCCGGCGGCTCGACCGGATAGCGCGCCATTGCTGGCGCTCGGCGGCGCATCTCCTCGGCCGCGTCGCACCCGATGATCTAGGGCCGCGCAGTCAGCGTTGATTGGAACAACGAGGCGGTTCGCGTACGCGCGCCTTCGCCCGCCCGCGCTTTCGCACAGGTTTCGACGGGCGGTCAAAGTTGGGGAACCGCAATATTTGCACTGGCCCTGCGCAACCGACCGGACCACAATCCGACTGCCTGCCTGTCGCGCTCAACGATACGTAGATCGCGGATCTAGCCGAACGAGGTGGAGAACATCGGATGGAGCGAGCCGCCCTGACGAAGCGCGGCCTAAATCCTCAACTGTCGCAAGAGCGAGAGCTTGGCCATGAACATATCTTTCGAAGAAGGATTGGCGGTTCTTGAAGCCTTAGCTCGAAACAGCCGTCACAGCACGATACACCAGATAAGCTCTCAGACGCGCTTCGACGAATCAACAATTCAAGAGACGCTGAAGATCCTCGAAGCAAATCGATATATCTCCTCTTCCTCCAACTCTTCACGCATATCCCTTTCGCCAAAGCTATGGAGTTTGGGATTTTGCCTGAAAAACCCGACAGACTTTAAGCGGGTGGCAGATCGCCATCTCTCGAAGCTTGCGATGGAGACACGCGAGTCGGTCTGCGCAGGCGTGATCGCAGATAAGGACATTGTCTTGGTTGCGGGAATAAACGCGCCCGAATCCGCTCTGACCGAATTCGAAATTGGCACGAAAGTGCCCGTTCAGGACTGCGCCTTGGGAAAAGCCGTTCTCGCATTCCAGCCCGTTCAGGTGATCGACGAAGTGGAAAGGAGCATTTCTACGGTGGCTGCGGCAGATCGCGGCAGCGAGGCGCTTCGGACCGAACTCGAGCTTATCCGTTCGCGGGGATACGCCATCCATCTCGACGAGAAGCGCGGGGTGGAATGCGCGATAGCGGTGCCCGTCAGATTCGCCGGCGAAACGGTCGAAGCGGCGATCGGCATAGCGGGGCCGTCCAGTCAATTGACCCTGGACGCCATTCCGGCGCTCGCGGAACATGTCCTGGCGGCGGCCGACAAAATTTCACGTCAACTGAGCCAGGTGAATGCGGGGCGACATGATTAGAAGTGCCCTCGCCTTCGCGGCGACTGGCTCGCTTAACGTGAGACGGGTTCCGACTTTTGATTTCGAGGAATGACACCTGTTCTCCGATAGGACGAACCTGCATCATCACGCGCTGCGCGAGACAATAAGAATGACCGAAACGCGGGTTCTCAGGCGTCGAGTGTACTATGTCGGTGGCTACGATCCTGCGCCGCCAGCGGCGGTGTTCAACCGTTTTGCCAAGGAACTGCGGCGCTTCGAGCAGACCTGGGATGCGCGCACGACGGTGTCCGAACTCATCGTTGGCGCAGATCTCGCCACTTGGCAGGTCTCGGCCTCGGGCCCGAACTGGCACACCGAGACCGAGATGAACCTCATCCGATGGGACGATGTCATAGCCAGCGCCGGTGAACGACCCGCATGGAGCTGCCTGGCGCCCGGAGCCGTGGCCTTTGGCGATTTCCTGGCTTCAGGAGCGCTGAGCGCATACCTGCGGACGAGCTGGCGCTACGCCATGTTCTTTATTTATCCGCTGTTTATATTGTTCATGATCGCCGCGACATGCATTGGCGCGGCCTGGTTTTCGTTCGCAATCAAGGGAAGTTATTTTGTTTCGGCGCTGACCTTTCTCGGCGCGGGCTGGCTCTTGTTGTATGCAGCCGATCGCTGGCTGTATCTCGGATTGCTGATCGATGATTGGATTTTCGCACGCGATTATATCCGGAACGGCAATGATATCTTGGCTGACCGCCTGCAGCGTGTCGCTGCCGAGATAAATCGCTCCCCCAGCAGTGAAGCCGCCGACGAGACGCTCGTCGTTGGGCACAGCCTGGGCGCCGTGCTTGCGATCGACCTCATTGATCGTGCGATGAAAATTCAAAGCGAATCATCGAGCGAAGGCCGGAAGATCGCCTTCCTTTCGGTCGGCGCCTCCATTCTCAAGATTGGGCTGCACCGCGCGGCGGGTGAATTTCGCGCCGCGATCGGACGCGTGAGCACCAATGCCCAGGTATTCTGGGCGGATTACCGGGCTCGCTCGGACGTCATGAACTTTTTCGGCGCGGAGTTGCTGGCATCTCTGAAACTGCCGCCAACCGGCTCTCCCGTCGTTCGCAACGTGAGTATCCGGCGGATGATCAAGCCGGCGCGCTATCCGCGAATTCGAAGGAACTGGTACAGGATGCATTGCCAATTTGTCCGAGGCAATGACCGTCGAGCCCCGTATGATTACTTCATGGCGACATGCGGGCCCATTTCGGCGGAGGGGATCGCGCGAGCAGAGCGAGGCGTAATGGATATGTTCGACGTAGATGGTCGATTGATCGAATCGGCCGACTTCCCGCGGGAGCTCAACGCGGCGGTCAAACCATGACCCTGTCTGTCGCGAAGGCGATCTACCTGATTCTCGCGATCGGCTGGTACATCATCCGCATTCCCCACGAACGGCGCTCTCGCCGCACGCCCGTTTCGCGCTCGGCGCGAGGAACCAAGGAAATCGTTCTGCTCAGTATTTCCCTCTCCGGCCTGGGTATATTGCCTTTTATCTATGTCGCCACCGGCTTTCCCCGTTTTGCGAAATACCCGTTCCAGCCCTCGCTCGCCTGGGCGGGAGCCGTCGCCGCAGCCGCAGCATTGCTGCTGTTCTATCTGACGCATCGCGCCCTGGGACGGAACTGGTCCGTCTCGCTGGATCTGCGCGAGAACCACAAATTGATAACGAGCGGGATTTATACTTACGTCCGCCACCCGATGTACTCGGCTTTTTGGCTTTGGGCGATCGCCCAGGCGCTTCTTTTACCGAACTGGATTGCCGGGCCGGCCGGCCTCATCGGCTTTGGCACGCTCTACTTCTTTCGCGTCAGCGAGGAAGAAAAGCTCATGTGCGAAGCGTTCGGAAGCGAATACCGAGACTACATGAGTCAAACCGGCCGCATTATCCCTCGCCTGAGCAACCCTCATCAGCCGCGCTAGCGAGCAGTCTGGGCACCGGAAGCTTGGCGCCTATTTGCCTTGTACATCTCGTCTGGCAACCATAACTCATTATGGGCTGGGTGAAAGATTTTTTGTCAGTTGAAATTGCTGATGGCATCTGAGATGCTCGACCGTGTGCCATCCGACGATTTGTATCCGAAATTGTTCGGCACGACGTTGCGCAGTTTCAATAGCATTGGATTGCGCTGAGCTAAAACTGGGCTTTTTCAAACGAGGGCGAACCGATGAAAAAGATCGTAGTGTTGGCCGTATCTGTTGCACTCATCAGCGTCGGCGGGTGCGCCTCCATCGGTAAGGGGAAGGGCAAGGCTCCCCCTCCCGTTGCGGCGCCCATCGTCACCAAGGGCTAATTCTCTCAAGACGGAAAGCGGCCGAGCGATCGGCCGCTTTCTCCTCGGGAATCGCGAATGCGGCGCTCGGATTGCTGGAAAGGGCGGTCCGCATAATTTGACATGATCGGGAGGCCTATGATGCGGTTTGCGGCAAACCCTTCGGCACGCTCTTGGATCCTGGCTTGCGGCTTGACGAGCTTTCTCCTGGTTGCCTTCGGGCCGGACATGGCGAGCGCGCAGGACCGCCTTGGCTTTGCGGAGAGCAGCCCGGACATCCCCTCGGCATCCCCGACGCGGCCGCACCTGTCACAAAGAGGGCAGTATTTCGTCGAGTTTCGCTCGCGCTACGCGCTGAGCTATGGACATACCTTCCTGGTTCACGGGCGCCTCAATGCGAGAGGCGAAGTGGGACAGGTGACGGCAGACCAGGTCGCCGGACTCCACCCCGCGGGAGAGGGACCGCAACTCTGGTCAATGGGCCATGTCGTGCCCGTTCCTGCGGAAACGGGGCCCAGCGACGGCGATATGGAAGACCAGTACATCTCCAATCGCTTTCGGGTGCTGCTGGACGAAGCCCAATATCGTAGGGTTTCTGCCTATATCAAGCGCAAGCAACGAACCTCGACGATGTGGCACGCGGTCATGAACAACTGCAACCGGTGGGTTGGAGAAGTCGCCACGTACATGGGGCTGAAAGCACCCGATAATACGCTGCTCTACCCGGCAGAATACATCTCGGCGCTTCGAGAGGCGAATTCTCGCAGAAGTATCGAGCCTCAATTTTCATCGCACAGCAATCCGTAGACTGCTTGGTTTCGGATCGCCTGTCGTGAGTGACCGTTTTCCGGGCTAGAGGGGCATGAGTCCCGCGCGGACCGGCGCCCCGGCGTGATGGTGGCCACATCCAGCGCATGTGAATTTCCTGCGGAAACACACCATCATCCGGAAACACACCATCATCCCGAGCTTGACCAGGGATCCATCGTAGCGCTCCGCGCTCGATGATTGATCCCGGATCGGCGCGGCTTCGCCGTTTGTCCGGGATGACGACGTGGCTCGCAGCAAGAACTCACTCTGGCGCTGCACCAGCGCCGCGGCTGGAAGCGAAGCCATCCAGCCGAGCGGAAGCACGCTCGCGTGCTGCCATGAACCCGAACGCGCCTCGCGGTCCTTTATCGACGCACGATCACCGGCGTTCCGACAGGAACACGCTGGAACAGATCGATGATATCCTCATTGAGCATTCGAAAGCATCCATAGGATGCAAAAGTACCGACCGAGTCGGGCCTGTTGGTTCCGTGGATCGCATATTGCCCGCCTCCGGAAAGGGTCATTGCCCTGGCGCCCATCGGATTGCGCGGCGAGCCTCCAGCGATGACATCGGGAAGGTTTGGGTTGTCTCGTTTGACTTCGTCGGGCGGAGACCAAGCCGGCTCCACGTATTTTCCCTCGATTTCAACTGTACCGACCCATTGCTTGGCTGAGCGACCGACGGCCACGCGGTATTGAATGGCAACGCCATCCTCCAGAACGAGATACAGTCGCCGATCTTTCGTCCGGATGACGATCGAGCCTGGCTCTTCCTTGCCGGTATAAGAAACAACTTCTCGCGCGCTGACAGCGGAAGCAGCAAGAGGTCCGATCAGTAAGATCGTCAGAAAAAACGACAGAGCCTTATACATTTAGCTCACTCTGCTCGACAAGAACTGTAGCGATTCAACAAAGCCGACAATCCATCCTTGCCCCCCCGGTATCGCTCAGGCGCCCGAGGACACGAACGGTCTCAAACCCGATCTTCAATCTTTATAATATTGAGCTGCGCCGAATCACAACACCGCTCGCTCACCGAATCGCGAATCGGCATTCGGTCAACCGCCCTATCTCCGCTTCTCGAGCGTTCAAGCCAGCAAGAAGCCCCGCGTCGGGAGAACGCGGGGCTTTCGGGCCACCTGCCTTTTTGGCTTGGGGAGCGTGACGGGCGGCCGGGGCTGTCGGCGGCTCGGGAGAGACCGCCGGCCGAGGCGGCGCGGAGACAAGGGGGAGCGTTCCGCGCCGTCCGGATTGGGGGGGCGAGCCTCAGAACGGCAGGAGGATATCCATCACCTGCTGACCGTAGCGCGGCTGCTGGACGTCGGTGATCTGGCCGCGGCCGCCATAGGCGATGCGCGCCTGGGCGATCTTGGTCGAATCGATGGTGTTGTCGGACTCGATGTCCTCCGGCCGGATCACACCTGCGACGATCAATTCCCGCACCTCGAAATTGACGCGGATCTCCTGCTTGCCCTCGATCACGAGGTTGCCGTTGGGAAGCGTCTGGGTCACGACGGCGGCGACATTGGTGGTGAGCTGCTCGGCCCGGCTGATCGTCCCCGTGCCCTCGCTCGACCCCTCGGAGTCGAGCTTCAGCAGCGAGGAGGCCTTGGCGCCGTTCGGCAGGAAATTGTCGAGCTTGTTCTCCATGCCGAAGGTGTTCTCGGCGCCGAAATCCTCGCCGTTCTTGCGGCTGCGCTTGGTCGAGTTGTTGAGCTGGGCGCGATCCGTGATCTTGACCTTGACCGTGACGAGATCGCCGACGAGGCGGGCGCGCTGGTCCTTGAAGAAGGCGCGCGAGCCGGTCCGCCACAGCGAGTTCGGCGCGTAGGAGGCGTGCTCCATCGCCGGCATCGGCATCTGCACCGGCTTGTAGCCCTTGGTGGCGGTGGGATCCTCGATCGGCGAGAGGTTCGGCGCCTGCCCGACATTGGCGAGGCGGTCGGCCATGCCGCAGGCCCCGAGCGAGGCGGTGACGAGGAGGAGCCCCGAGAGCTTGGCGAGACGGGAAAGGGACATGGCGTTTTCCATGGCGATCACTTGGCGCTGGCGATGCGGCCGGCGGCGGAGGGCTGGACGGAAACCTTGCCCGGCCCGCTGACCTTGCCCTGCAGCACGCGCTTCGACTGGGGATTGGTGATGGAGATGACGTCGCCCATGGCGCCGGCCTCGTTGGCCCGGCCGCGCAGGGTGATCATCAGCCCCGGAGATTCGTAGACGATGGTGACGAGGTCGCCCTTGGCGACGATCTCCTCGCGCTGCACATCGCTGCTGCGCAGCGGCGCCCCGGCGATGAGTGCGCGGCGCGCCACCTTGTCGATGGCCGCGCGGGCGTCGGAGAGGATCTCGGTGCCCTGCCCGTCGCGCGGACGGCGCTCGACGACGACATCGGCCACGGTCAGCGTCTCGCCCCGGGCGATGGCGCGCTTCGGCACCACGACCTCGACCGTCTCGACGAGCTGGCCGGAGATGCGCAGCGGCTTCAGCCGCATCGCCATGCTGCCGGGCACCGCAAGCCGGGCCTGCACCCGCCGCGAGCGGGCATCGAAGGATAGGTCGAGCACCGCAACATCGCCGGTGAGCTCCGGTTCGACAGCGACGGCGGGAGCTCCACCGTCGATCGCCAGCGCGAAGAGCCGCGCATCGACGCCGAAGCGCTCCTGCAGCCCGGCCCTCACCGCGCCCTCGAGATCGGCGGCAGTGATGCGCCGCGCGGCGCGCGTCACCACGATCTGGGCGAAGCCCTGGCTCTCCAGTTCAGACGCGTCCCGGATGACGCCGGCGCCACGCGCGGCCTCGACGACGCGCGCGACCTGGATCGTTCCGGTCTCGCCGAGCCCCGGCGCGCGGAAGGCGGCGGTCGTCGCCGCATCGCCGGCGAGGCCGGGGATGAGATCGCCGAAGGTGACGAGATCGCGCGCCAGGTTGAGCTCGGCCCGGAGCCTGAGCCGCTGCGGCAGCGCGGGAGCAGCGGCAGCGGTCGGAACGGGGGCGACCGAAGCGACAGCGACCGGGGCAGCCTGCTTCTGCGGCGGGGCTGCGAGCGCGGCGGTGCCCGAGAGCACCAGAGCGATGAGGGAAAGTCGGATCATGATGCGCGCTCCCCTGCTAGCCACGGAACATCTGGGTGGTCGCCGACATCATCTGGTCGGCGGCGGTGATGACCTTCGAGTTCATCTCGTAGGCGCGCTGCGCGGCGATCAGCGAGGTGAGCTCGGTCACGGCCTGGACGTTGCCTTCTTCGAGGTAGTTCTGCTGCAGCGTGCCGAAGCCCTCACCGCCGCCGAAGCCGTCGATCGCCTGGCCCGAAGCCGCCGTCTCGATGAAGAGGTTGTCGCCGATCGATTCGAGGCCGACCTTGTTGACGAAGCGCGCGAGCTGGATCTGGCCGAGCTGCTGCGGCGCCGTCTGCCCTGGCATCTGCGCCTCGACGATGCCCTGCGCGTTGATGCTGACGCTGGTGGCGTTGTTCGGCACGGTGATGCCGGGCTGAAGCTGGTAGCCGTCGCGCGTGACGATCTGCCCCTGCGAGTCGAGGTCGAAGGAGCCGTCGCGGCTATAGGCGGTCCGCCCATCCGGCATGAGGATGCGGAAAAAGCCCTCGCCGCGGATGGCGAGGTCGTAGGGCTTCTCGGTCGGCGTGATGTTGCCCTGTGTCATAACCCGGCCGGTCGAGACCGTCTTGACGCCGGAGCCGATGAAGGTCCCCGCCGGAGCCTGGGTGTTCTGGTCGGAGGTCGCCGAGCCCGCGCGCCGGAAGTTCTCGTAGAGCAGGTCCTGGAAATGAACCTGCTGGCGCTTGTAGCCGGTGGTCCGGACGTTGGCGATGTTGTTGGAGATGACCTGGACGTTCATCTCCTGGGCCATCATGCCGGTCGCGGCAGTCTGCATGGCGCGCATGGTGCTTGTTCCTTATCAGGCCTGCTGGTCGGCCAGGCGAGAGATCGCCTTGCTGCGCAGCTCATCGGCCTTGGTGATCATGTTCGCGACGCTCTGGTAGTTGCGCTGCACCTCCATCAGGCGGGTCAGCTCAATCACGGCCTTCACGTTCGAGCGCTCGACGGCGCCCGGCTCCAGCCGCGCCAGCGGCCCGGCCGGCTGGGCGGGCGTGGCCGAGGAGAACAGGTTGGCGCCGTCATTCGCGAGCGCCCTCGAATCGGCGAAGCGAACCTGCCGCAGCCGGCCGCGCACGCCCTGGTCGCTGGTCACGGTGCCGTCCGGCGCGATCCGCATGTCGTATTCGGCTTGGCCGAAGGCGATCGGCCCCGCCTCGCCCATCACCGGCTGCCCGGACTGGGTGACGAGCCGGCCCTGCCGGTCGATGGTGAGGGAGCCTGCGCGGGTGTAGCGTTCGCCGTTCGGCGTCTGCACCACGAGGTAGTTGTCGTCCTTCAGCGCGACGTCGAGCGGGTTACCCGTGCGCTCGACCACGCCCTGCGACAGGTCGAGCGGCGTGCCCTTGTCGATGACATAGGAGAGCGGCCGGTCCAGCGGCTGGAACGCTTCCGCCTTGGCGCGCGGCGAGATGAATTCATTGAAGCGCGCACTGCGCGCCTTGAATCCGTTGGTTCCGACGTTCGCCATGTTGTTGGCGATGACGTCCAGCTCGCGCGCCAGGGCCACCTGACGCGACAGGCCGATGAGAAGCGCGTTCTCCACGGCTTTGGCTCCCGATCATGTCCCGTGGCGTCTCCGACGCTCCCCAGCGCAAGCCGCCACTCCCAGACATCCGCAATCGCCGTGCCAGCCGCGCAAAATCAATTAAATGATTGATATCTCTTAATATTATCGGAAATCATGCCAAACTGTCCACCCGGCACGAGCTGTTGGAGCGGCAAGAATGGCCCGGCAAATTCTGCCGCCCTTAACGACGCGTTAACCGTGATTGGAGAAGCTCTGCAGGAAGGGCGGCAGAAGCCGCCGGGCGCCGGGGCGTTGAGATCGAGATGGCGAAGAAGCCGAAGAAGGAAGAGGTGGAAGCCTCTGGCGACGAGGCGCCGAAGAGCGGCGGTCGCAAGAAGCTCTTCATCATCGTCGGCGCCGTCGCGCTGGTGGCCGCTGGGGCCGGCGGCTGGTTCTTCCTTAAGAAGCCCAGCGCCGAGCAGATCGCCGCCGTCGAAGCGGCCGCCAAGGCCAAGAAGCCCGCCACCTTCCTCGAGATGAAGGACATGACGATCGGCATGGCCGCCGCCAGCACCCAAGGGGAACGCCCGCCGCTGATGAAGATCAAGGTCGTGCTCGAAGTCGCCGACCCGAAGGTCTCGGACGAGGTGAAGCCGTTGCTGCCCCGCGTCGAGGACGCCTTCCAGGTCTTCATGCGGGAGTTGCGCCCTTCGGATCTCGAAGGCTCAGCCGGCATGTACCGGCTGAAGGAAGAGCTGCTGCGGCGCGTCAACCTGACAGTCTATCCGGCCAAGGTGGATGCGGTGCTGTTCAAGGAACTGCTGGTGCAGTGAGCGAGAGCCTTCTTGACCCCCGCACAGAGATGACGACGGAACGATGAGCACCGATCGCGACAACACGCTCGCTGCCGACGAGCCGCTGACCCCGGAGAACATGGCCGCCGGCTGGGTGGCCATGCCCGAAGTCGTCGAGGTCGACAGCGAACAGGAAGGCGGTACCGACCGCCTGATGTCGCAGGACGAAATCGACACGATGCTCGGTTTCGCCACCGGCGACGACAAGGATGACCGCAACGGCATCCAGGCGATCGTCGATTCGGGCTCGGTCGCCTATGAGCGGCTGCCGATGCTCGAGATCATCTTCGAGCGTCTGGTGCGCCTGCTTTCGACCAGCCTGCGCAACTTCTTCACCGACAACGTCGAAGTCACGCTCGAGAGCATCCGCTCGGTGCGCTTCGGCGACTACATCAACTCGATCTCACAGCCGGCGCTGCTCTCGGTGTTCAAGGCCGAGGAGTGGGACAATTTCGGCCTCGTCACCATCGAGTCCGCCCTGATCTATTCGGTGCTGGACACGCTCTTCGGCGGCAAGCGCGGCCAGCCCGCCCCGCGCATCGACGGGCGCCCCTTCACCTCGATCGAGATCCGCCTGATCCGCCGCGTCATCGCGCTGGTACTCTCGGATGCGGAAGCCGCGTTCAAGCCCCTCTCGCCGGTGACGTTCAGCATCGACCGCGTCGAGTCGAATCCGCGCTTCGTCTCGATCTCGCGCCCGGCCAACGCCGCGATCCGCGTCGAGCTGCGCTTCGACATGGAAGGCCGTGGCGGCGCGCTGCACATCCTGCTGCCCTATGCCACCATCGAGCCGATCCGCGAGCTCCTGCTCGAAAGCTTCATGGGCGAGAAGCTGGGTCGCGATCCGACCTGGGAAAGCCATCTGGCCACGGAAGTCTGGCAGGCCGATGTCGACGTCACCTGCGTGCTGCACGAGACTCAGATGCCCCTGAAGCGCGTGATGCGGCTGGAGATCGGCGACACGCTGATGTTCGATGCCCGTCCCGACACGTCCGTCTCGCTGCGCTGCGGCGACTTCGTCGTCACCGACGGCCGGATCGGGCGCGTCGACGGCAAGATCGCCGTCCAAGTCACGGGGCCGCTGCGGCGCTCCAAGACCACGCTTGCGGCCTTCGACAGCCTGGCCAGCCAATTCGGCGCTCCGACCTGAGACGGGATGACATGACGATCAACCTCATCGCCGAAGCGCTGGTGGCCTGCCTCCTCGTCGCCACCATCATCACCTGCTTCGTGCTGTCCCGCCGGATCGAGCGCCTGAAGGCCGACGAAGCGGGCATGCGCCAGACGGTCGGCGCGCTGATCACCGCCACCGACAACGCCGAGCGCGCCATCGGCAGCCTGAAGCACACCCTGGGCGATTGCGACCGCACGCTGGACGAGCGCCTGCGCACTGCCGAGCGCTACGCTGCCGATCTCGCCGCCCAGGTCGAGGCCGGCCATGCCGTGATGGACCGCATCGCCCAGATCGTCGCCGCGGCCAACCGCATCGGCCGGCCGGTTGCCGCCGAGCCTGCCCCGGCTGAATCCTCCTCCGCCTCGCGCCTCGACGACGCCGCCAGGTCGGCCGCCGCGATCCGCGCCCGCGCCGTCCGACGCCTGGAGGAACACGCGGCGTGATCGAGCGGCCCCGCCTCCTGCCAGCGGTCATCCTCGGCGCCATGGGTCTCCTGGCGCTGAAGCTGCTCGCCTGGACGGGAGAGAGCGGTTCCGAGGTCAATTCGCCCGAACCTCAGACCACGGCGAGCATCGCTACGAACAGGTCGCCCGCGGGCAAGTCCGCATCCGGCAAAGCCTCGATCAGCACGGCCAAGGCCGAGCCGGAGGTCTGGGGCCTCGCCAAGATCATCGCGCGCGCCCATGCCCCGGATTTCTTCGATCCGGAGACGACCGGCTCGACCCCTGCTCCCGATCCGAAGAAGGAGCAGGAGAAGAAGGAAGCCGAGGCGAAGGCCGAAGCCGCCCGCGCGGCCAACCCGAACAATAAGGCCGGCATCCTGAACGGCACCGCCCGCGCCGTCTCCCCGGCCGAGAAGGCCATCCTCGAACGCCTCGGCGAGCGGCGCGAGGAGATTGAGAACCGCGCGCGCGAGTTGGAGATCCGCGAGCGCCTGCTCGACACCGCCGAGAAGCGGCTCGACGGCCGCGCCGGCGATCTCAAGGCGATCGAGGAGAAGACCAGCGTCGCCAACACCAAGCCGGCGGTCGAGGAAGCCAAGGCGATCCGCAACCTCGTCATCATGTACGAGGCGATGAAGCCCAAGGATGCCGCCCGCGTCTTCGACCGGCTCGGCCTCGACGTGCTCGTCCCGGTCGTGCAGCAGATGAACCCGCGCAAGATGTCCGAGGTTCTGGCGGCGATGTCGCCCGAGCGCGCCGAGAAGCTGACCGTCGCGCTGGCGACATCGAGCCGCAGCCAGCAGCCGGAAAAGCTCGCCGCGGAGATGCCCCTGCCGAGCAACGAGCTGCCCGCGATCGCTCCCGTTCCGCAGCGTTGAGGACACCGCGCCTCGGCGCGAGCAGAATAAGCGCGTTTGGAGCCTCGCGAGACTACGAATGTCTCTTGCTCTCCAGTCAAAGCCGGCTGACGATTAGCCGCCAAAACTGGGGGGAACGCTGTGGCAAAGCCACCTGAGAAAAAGACGGTATACCGCAACTCTAAGGATGGTCAGTTCATCACCAAGCGAGAGGCCGAACGCCAGCGCGTCATGACTGAAAAGAAGCAGGCGCGGCTCGTGAAGGCCGGAGGCAAGAAGAAGTAGCGATCCAGACTCCCGACAAGAGAAAGCCCGACCTGCCAAGGCCGGGCTCCTTGCCGCCGCGGCGACGAACTCACGGTCGCGTTCTTCCAAGGTGTCAGGCCGAGCGCCCAAACGGTCCGCGAAAGGCCCTGCAATCCGCAAGACAGCCGACATGGCGCCGTTAAGACCATATTATGGTTGACGCGCTAGCGTGCCCGAGGGCCGCTCCAACTCTCCCGGATGCGGCGCGGCCCGGTGTCGCGTTGGGTCGAGTGTTCCGGTTTGCGTCTGTCGCGTTCCTTCGCTTTCGGTATCGGACTGGCGGCGCTTGCGCTCGCCGCCGGCCTTGACACGCCTGCGCTCGCAGGCAGCGCGACCCTGCGCGGCGAGGCCATGCCCGCCGGCTTCGGGCGCCTCTCGCTCGCCTTCGAAGAACCGGTAAAGACCCGCATCAACGTCTCCAACGGCGTGCTGATCGTCTCCTTCGGCAGCCCCGTCCAGGTCGATCTCGCGAAGGTCGCCCGCGAGTTGCCCAACTACATCTCGATCGCCCGCCTCGATCCCGACGGTCGCGGCATGCGCTTCGCGCTGACGCAGGGCTACAAGGCCAACCTGATCGAGGCCGGCGACAAGGCCTTTATCGACATCCTGCCGCAGAGCTGGACGGGCGTCATGCCCGGTCCGCCGGCCGAGGCACTCGCCGCCCTGACCGAACGGCTGCGCCTTGCCGAGGCGAAGGCGAGGGACACGGCCCGCAATGCGCCGCCCGCCGTGCTGACGCTGCGCTCCGCGAGCCTGCCGACGCTGGAGCGGTTGATCTTCCAGGCTCCGCCCGAGACGAAGCTGACCAGCGCCCTTTCCGAGGGCACGCTCAAGCTCGGCTTCAACCGGCCGATGAATGTCGAGGCGCATGCCATCCGCAGCGCCCTGCCCGACCATGTGAAGCTCGCCGCGCTCGATGCCGGCAAGGAGAGCGTGGGGCTGACCCTCACCATCCCGAAGGATTGGCAGGCGCGCAGCTTCAGCGACGAGACGGGCCTCGTCGTCGACCTGCTGCGCCCGGCGGCCGCGAACGCGCTATCGCTCACCGAGCTCGACAAGCAGCAGCCCGCTGCCACTCCGGCGCCGGCCGCCAAGCCTGCTGACACCAAGCCCGCTGACGCCAAATCGGTCGAGGCCAAGCCCGCCGAGATGAAGCCTGCGGAGGTCAAGCCCACGCAGCCCCAACCGGCTGCGCAGCCCGCCTCTTCCCCGCAGGCCGTGGCGGCTGCGCCCGAACCGCCTCCCGGTCCGGTCGCGATCTCCGCGGCCGAAAAGCGCCTCGATTTCCGCTTTCCGCGCCCGACCGGCGCCGCCGCCTTCCTCGATGCGGGGGTGATGACGCTGGTCTTCGACACCCGCGACACCATCGACCCCGCCCGCCTCAACGGCCTGCTACCAAAGCTGATCGCCGAAAGCAGCGTGACCCGCGAGGGCCGCGCGACGCTGGTGCGCCTGCGTCTCGTCGGCCAGCCCCTCGCCCGCTTCTTCGACGACGGCATGGGCTGGTCGCTCGACCTTGGCGAGGCGAACGGCAAATCCGCCGCCGTTCCGGTCGAGCCGCTGCGCAGCACGGATGAGCGCGACCTGAACATGCTGGCCGTGCCGCTGCCGGGGCTCACCGGCGTGCATTGGCTTGAATCCGGCCCCGCCGGACTGCCCGCCGCCATCGCCACCGCGACCGGCCCTGTCCAGCTCACGCCGAAGCCCTATCAGTTCGTCGAGTTCGGCCTTCTGCAAACCGCGCAGGGCGTCGTCGTCCAGCCGCGCGCCGACGACATTGCCGTGCGCGCCGGCGCCGGTCAGGTCCGCATCGGCCGGGCCGGAGGCCTGACCGTCTCGCTCGACATTCCCGGGCCGGTCGGCCGGAGCGAGGTTTCGCCTGCCGCCCGGAACAAGGACGATCCGCCTTTGCTCGACACCGAGCAATGGACGAATCTGCGCCGCGGCAACCTGCGCGACAGCGCCCGCGCCCTGATGCTCGACGCCACCGACGTGACGCGCAGCCGCAAATCGCAGGCGCGCCTCGCGCTTGCCCGCTTCTACGCCGCCAACGGACTGATGCCGGAGGCGGCCGGACCGCTCGATGCGCTGCTGGCCGAAGACCCCGCGATGCGTGGCAACCGCGAGGCGGCCTTCCTCAAGGGCGTCGTCGCCGCGGGCATGCATCGCGACCAGGAGGCACTTGCCGCCTTCGACGCCGCCCCGATCAAGGACGATATCGAAGCCGGGCTGTGGCGCGCGCTGATCGAGCAGCGGCTCGACCGGAATGCGCCGGCATTGGCCGCTTTCCGCCGGGCCGAGGCCGTGCTCGACCGCTATCCGCCCGAGCTTCAGGCCGAGTTCCGCGAGGCGATGGCGCGCGCCGCCTTCGCCATGCAGGAGATCGGCGTCGCCGACCAGCAGGTGCAGCTTCTCGGCGCGCTCCCCAAGGGCAACTACGACCGCGAGCGCCTCGACCTGATGGAGGCCCACCTCAACGACGCCAGCGGCCGCCCGCAGGCTGCGATGAACGGCTACAAGGAGCTCTTCGAAGCGAAGAGCCGCCCGGTGGCGGCGGAAGCGCAGCTCCTTGCCGTCAAGCTGGCCAACGCCAAGCAGCAAGGCGAACTCTCCCCCGAGGAGGCGATCGCCCGGCTGGAGACGGTCTCCGTGATCTGGCGCGGCGGTCGGATCGAGATGGAGACGCTAGCGGAGCTCGGCCGGCTCTATGCCGACCAGCAGCGTTGGCGCGACGCCTTCACCGTCGCCCGCCGCGCCAACGAGACCTTCCCGAACGATCCGCTGACCCGCCGGCTGCATGACGAGACGGCCCAGCGCTTCGCCGAGCTGTTCAGCGGCGAGGGCCGCAGCAACCTCCCGCGCATCGACGCGCTGGCCTTGTTTTACGATTTCAAGGAATTCCTGCCGATCGGCCGACGCGGCGACGAGATCACGCGCCTGCTCGCCGACCGGCTGGCGGAGCTCGACCTGCTCGACCAGGCCGGCGAGATCCTGAAGTATCAGATGGAGCGCCGCCTGACCGGCGCGGCGCGCTCCACCGTCGCAGCCCGCCTCGCCATGGTCGAGCTGATGAACGGCAAGCCGGCCGAGGCCATCCGCGCCCTCAACGGCACCCGGCTCGTCGAGCTTCCGGCCGATGTGAAGCGTGCGCGCCTGCTGCTCGAGGCCAAGGCGCTCTCGGACCTGTCCCGCACCGATCAGGCGCTGGAGATGCTGGACGGCGAGAGTGGCAACGAGGTCGACCGGCTGCGCGCCGACGTCAACTGGACCGGCCGGCGCTGGCGCGAGGCGGGCGAATCCTATGAACGCCTGCTGGGCGAGAGCTGGCGCGACGACACGCCCCTGAGCGATGGCGAGCGCGCCGATGCGATGCGCGCCGCGGTCTCCTATGTGATGGCGAACGAAACGCTGTCGCTCGATCGGCTGCGCAGCAAGTTCGCCCCGAAGATGGCGCGCAGCATCGACGCGCGCACCTTCGCTTTCGTCACCGCCGCCAATCGCGGCCGGCCCGCCGACCTGCGCGAGATGGCCCGCGCCACGGCCGGCGCCAACACGGTCTCGGAATTCCTGAAGGCCTATCGCGAGCGCTATCCGGCACTGGCACCCGCCATGCGCAACCCGAAGCCGGAGGGAGAGGCCCTGCCCTCCCCGACCGATGGCGCGACCGCCGAGCCGGCCACGCCGCAGCGCGGCTGAGCGATTTCGGCCTCAGCCCGGCGAGGAATTCGTATCCTCGCCGCGCGCCCTGGCACGCAGCACGAATTGCAGGTTGCGGACATAGACGAAGACGCCGAAGCCCTGCCCGAGGATGAAGACCGGGTCGCGCCGGTAGAGCGCATACATCAGGAGCAGCGCGCCGCCACCGATCGAGAACCACCAGAACGTCATCGGCACGACCGAGCGCTTGGCCTTCTCGCTGGCCCACCACTGCACGACGAAGCGCATGGTGAAGAGCCCCTGCGCGACGATGCCGAGCAGCACCCACCAGTCGATATTGTTGACGAAGACGTCGTGGAAGTAGTTGCCGACGGCTTGCTGGATATGGATCAGCATCACGGCGTCTCCGAGACGATCTGCGGCACGCGCCGGCGCCTTCGGATCAGCCACCAGACCCCGGCCAGGTCGAGGATGCCGACCCAGAGCCTGTCGAAGAAGCCGTAGTTCGAGACGCCCGAGAGCCGTGGCCGGTCGCGCACGTCGACATGCAGCACCTGATAGCCCTCGCGCGCCATCAGCGCCGGCATGAAGCGGTGGAGCGCGTCGAAATAGGGCAACGACAGATAGGCTTCGCGCCGGAAGCATTTCAGCCCGCAGCCGGTGTCGCGGGTGTCGTCATTCAGGACGCGCGCCCGCACGCCATTGGCGATCTTCGACTGCCAGCGCTTGAAGCCGGTGTCCTTGCGCCCGACGCGCTGGCCCTGCACGAGGCCCGCCCGGAGCCCACCTTTCTGCAGCGTCTCGACCATCTGCGGCAGGAAGGACGGGTCGTTCTGGCCGTCTCCGTCCAGCGTCGCGACGATGGGCGCACGGGCGTGGCGCACACCGCTGCGCACCGCCGCGCTCTGGCCGCAGGATGCCGCATGGGTGACGATACGCAGCCATGGCCTTGTCGCGGCGAGCTCCGCCAGCTTGGCCGCAGTGCCATCGGTCGAGCCGTCGTCGACATAGACGACCTCGAAGACGCCGATGCCGTCGCAGGCCTTCTCGATGTCCGCGACGAGCGGCGCGATGTTGCCGACTTCGTTGCGCACCGGCACGACGACACTCAGCAGCGGATGGGAGGTGGGTTCGGTCAAAGCGAATTCATCCGGAAAAATGGCCCGCAAACTGCGTCAGCGCAGCCGCAAGGGCAACCCTTTCTCAAGCCGGCTCCCTGACGAAGACGGCGATTTCGAGCCTGCGGCCGCCATTGAGGTTGAAGCCGCGGATCGTGGTGAGCAGGCGCGGCTTGACCGGCAGGTTGGCGAGCGCTGCCTCGAACTCGCCGGCGTAGCGCCTCTCGACGAAGGCGACGCGGCAGCCGGGCTTGTCGAGGAACGCGGCCACCTGCTGGCCGCTCGCCGCCATGGCGAGCTCCGTGCCGGTCAGGAAGACGAGGCTCGGCTCGCGATAGCCGAGCGTGATCACGGTCGGATCGGGGCAGGCTGCCCGCGCCGCCTCAGCGAGCCGTGGCGAGAGCTTCAGCGAGCGCAGGCTCTCGATGGCGAAGGGATAGACCGCCGCCGTCAGCAGCAGGCTCGCCAGCACGCAGCGCCAGAGAGCGCCCTCGATATCCTCCCGCCGGAAGGCCGCGACGACGCTCGCCGTGGCGAGCAGCACCAGCGCGAAAAGCGGCAGCGCCAGCCACGGCACGGCCTGGTCGAGCGTCCAGTTGCCGAAGAGGATCACGCCCATCAGCGCCAGCGGCACGATCAGGACGAGCAGCGCCGTCGCCACCGCTCCGCGCCGATGCCGGTCGATGCCGCCATTGATCGCGGCCAGGAGCAGGAGCGCCGTGATCGCCGGATAGAGCGGCAGCACGTAATGCGGCAGTTTGGTCGGCACCGCCTCGAAGACCAGCCAGGACGGCACGATCCAGGCGATCAGGAACAGGATCTGTGGCTCCTTGCGCCGCACCCAGGCAAAGGGCACGGCCATCGCCGCGAAGGCCGCCGCCGGCCAATAGGTGCCGAAGAAGATCAGGAGGTAGAGCCCCGGAGGCCCCCAATGCTTCTCCTGTCCCTCGGAAACCTTGCCGAGCATGTCTTGGCCGACGCTCGCGGTGAAGAAGCTGCCGCCGGTCTTGAGCATGATCGCGACGAACCAGGGCAGCGCGACGAGGAGGCAGAGCAGAAGCCCCGGCCCGAAGCGCAGCGGCTTCAGCCAACGGACGGAACGCTGGCTGATGCTCAGCATCACCACGGCGAGGCCCCAGACCATCGGCACGATCGGCCCCTTGATCAGCAGGCCGAGCGCGGTAGCGCCCCAGAACACCAGCCAGTTGTGGCGGTTCGGCACGAAGGCGAGCGAGCGGGTCCAGTCGAGCCAGGCCCGCGCCAGCGCGCCCATGGTTGCGACCGCGCAGGCGGCGAGCACGGCGTCGGTCTTGGCGATGCGCGCCTCGACACCGAGGAGCACCGCCGCCGCCATCAGGCAGGCGCCGAGCAGCGCATAGCGTCGCGCCAGGAAGGCGAGAAGCGCCCAATAGGTCAGCAGCACGGTAGCGATCGCGCCGATGAGCGAGGGGATGCGGTAGAGCCAGATCTGTGTGCGCGCCTGCGGCACGCCGAGCGCCTCGCCGGCCTTCACTGCGGCGGATTGCAGCCAGTAGATGCCGACCGGCTTCTTGTGCCGGGCCTCGTCCTGGAAGCGGATATCGACGAAATCGCCGGTCTCCAGCATCTGCTTGCTGGCCTGGGCGAAGCGCGGCTCGTCGCGGTCGAGCGGCTGGAGCGTGACGAAACCCGGCAGGAAGCAGGCGAGCGAGAGCACGAGCAGCAGGGCGCTGGCCCGCGCATGGCTGGCGCAGGCCCAGTCCCGAAGCCGCTCGATCGCGGGGCTCAGCGAAACCATCATCCATCCCCGCGGTTGCCGGCCGCGCCTGTCTTTGAAAACCGTATCACGGTTGGAACGCCGCCCCGATGCCGGCCCTTTCGGGCATGAGCAAGGCGAAACCGCCGGGGGTTTACGCTGCCGGGCGAGCCGCGGCAAGCATGAGCAGGCTAGCCGCCTCCCGATCAGCCCGATCGCAGGACGCCCATCGAAAAGGCCCACCACATCAGTGCACCGGCGCCTGCGAACAGCGCCGCGAAGACGAGCTGCGCGAAGCTGCCGCCGCTGTTGCCGGGCTCGAGGACAGCCTCCTGTGGATTCGCCGGGTTGTAGAACACCCGCACAGAGGCGCCGGCACTGTAACGGGCGATCACCGCCGCGGCCGCCGCCTCGTCCGGATAATAGGCGGTGAGGCCCCATTTCCAGCTATCAGCGTGAAAGGTCCGCCCCTTCACGGTGTAGGAGAACCGCACATCGGCGCGATAGCGCATGACGGTCTGTGTCAGGGTGTCGGATCGGTCGCCACCCGTTTCCTCGCGCTCTTCGGCGACGACCCCAGCCTGCGTGATCGTGCCCGGCGCCGCCGGCCAGCGCAGGCTGGCCGATTGACGTCGGCGCATCAGCCCATATTCGACGAGTGAGGCGAGCCCGACCAGGATCGCAAAAAGCGGGAGCACGAAGGCGACGAGCGGCGTGCCGTCGCTCGTATAGAGCACCTTGCCCGCAACGGAATGCGCGACCAGGACGGCGCTGATCACCACGAACACGACCAGGAAGGCGATCAGCGCCGTGACATTGCTTCGGTCACTCCGCTCCAGCACCGCACGCGACGGCGATACTGGGTTGTAATAGACATCGACGACCGCCCCGGCCGGGTATTTCGCGACAATCCGGTCGGCGATCACGGCCGAGGCGCCGCTACGCCCCCCGAATCGGATGCGGCCGCCCTCATAGTCCTTTTCCCCGACGCGATACTGATAGCGAACCTCGACCGTCGCATGCGTCTCGTCCCCCTTCCCGACCAGCGCCGGCCGCGACACGGCCGAGCTCACGATGCGACCGGTGGTACGGGCCCAGTTCCTGGCGCCCGCGGCCTGATTGCGCGCCTTCACCAGCGCGTAGACCAGGTTGGCGACGACGAAGAGGCAGAAGGCCGCGGCGATGCGCGTGCCCAGCAGGGCATTGTCGGACAGCATGAACGAACCTCGGAGAAGGCCTGCAGGCACGGCAGCGGGCTTTGCAACTGACGCTAGGTCAGGCTACGGTCCCGCCGATCGGACGAAAAGGACTTTCCTCATGCTCAAGATCGGTGTCGGCCTCGCTTCAGGGTTCCTTCTCGGTGCAGCACTGTCCGTTGCGTCGGCCGCCGCCGAGCAGGCCCCGCAGCTGTTCAAGATCGTCACCGTCAAGGACGAGATCGTCGTCGCCATTGCCCCGGAAAGCGGCATCGCTGCGCCGGGCGGCACCGCCGCCATCGCCGAAGCTCTCGCGAAGAAGGGCTCGCTGACGCTCTGGCAATACGCCGTCCGCAAGGGCAAGGATGGCAGCCTGGAGCAGGCCCCGCTCAGGAAAGTGAGCGTGCTCGGCCATGACAGCCTGCGCGTCGAGCCCTACGCGACGCCTCTCAAGATCATCGCAGCCGAGTAAGCGGCCCGAAGGCCGCTTCCGAACTTGTCGGGCCGCAGCGCGTCGCGGGCGGGTTGATCCCGATCTTCGCTCCGCTACAGAATAAGCCCCAGGGCGGGCTTATGGAGGCGCTTGTGAAGAGAATCGTCATCGCCGTTCTCATAGCCATCATGGCGGCGCCCGCATCGGCAATGCCGATCGGGCCATCGCCGCTGTCAGCCCCCGAATTCATTACGACTGTCCAATCGCGAGGTTCCCATGCTCGCGGACGCGGACCGTCCCGAGGGGTTTCCCATAGGCATTTCCGTGGCCCTCCCCGCGGGCATTTCCGCGGTCATCCGCGTCACTACCGTCGCTATTACCGGAGCTCGAGAAGCAATAGCGGCGCCGTCGCGGCGGGCATCATTGGCGGGATGCTGATCGGCGGCATCGCGGCCTCGGCCATCGCCCAGCAGAATCAGAATCAGAACGCGTGGGCCAACCATGTGGCCTGGTGTTCGCAGCGCTTCCGGTCGTTCCGGGTCTCCGACAATACCTGGCAGCCCTATAGCGGCCCGCGCCGGCAGTGCATCTCGCCCTTCTGAGGGGGCGCCGGGCAGCGCCCCCCATACCATCTGCACGACGGTTCGCCCAAAGATTGCGGGAAGTTAACTCGCGGACCGACCCGGTTTCTGGCATGGTTCCCGCCGCTGCGCCCACGCGCATCGGGAGAGGGGCGGACCTTGCGTAAATGGCTGATCGCATCGGGGGTGCTCGTGCTGGCGGCGGCCGGAGGCTATTGGGCGCTGCGCCCGGCCGGCGGCGCCGCCAATGAGCCCGCCTACCGCACCGCTTCACTCGACCGCGGCCGGATCACGGCGGCGGTACGCGCCACCGGCACGCTGACCCCGGTCACCACCGTTTTGGTCGGCTCGCAGCTCTCCGGGCAGATCGTCGAGATCCTGGTCGACTACAATTCGCAGGTGAAGGCCGGCCAGGTCGTCGCCCGGCTCAACAGCGACCAGATCAGGACACGCCGCGACGCCGCCCAGGCCGATCTGGAGCAGGCCAAGGCGGACCTCGTCGTCAAGCGCGCCCAGCTGGAGCGCGCACGCACCGCCCGCATCAAGGCCGATTCCATCATCCGCGACATCGAAGCCCAGCGGGACCGCACCACCGCGCAGCTCACCGATGCGAAGCGCACCTTCGAGCGCCAGAACGAGCTCTTCAGCCGCAGCACCGGCTCGCAGCAGAACCTCGACACCGCCCGGACGCAGGTCGAGATCCAGACCGCGACGCTGGCCTCGAACGAGGCACAGCTCGCCTCGGCCCGCGCCGAGCTCAAGGGCCTCGACGCCGACATCCAGCTCGCCGAAGGCCAGGTCCAGTCCGGTCAGGCCCTGATCGGCAGCCGCGAGGCCAAGCTCCGTGACATCATGATCGACCTCGAGCGCACCGATATCCGCTCGCCGGTCGACGGCGTCGTCGTCCAGCGCCAGGTCGATCTCGGCCAGACGGTCGCCGCTTCCCTCGCCGCCCCCACCCTGTTCCAGATCGCGCAGGACCTGCGCACCATCGACATCTACGCCAATATCGACGAGGCCGATGTCGGCCGACTGAAGCCGGGCCAGCCAGTCTCTTTCACCGTCAACGCCTATCCCAACCGTAGCTTCCAGGGCCGCGTCGAGATGGTCCGTCTCGGCGCGCAGACCATCCAGAATGTCGTGACCTATACCGGCGTCATCCGCGTCCAGAACCGCGACATGGCGCTGCTGCCCGGCATGACCGCGAACCTGCAGGTCATCACCGAGGACCGGCCGGATGCGCTACGCGCGCCGAACGCCGCCCTGCGCTTCCGCCCCGCCGGGACTGCGACCATCGCAGCCATCCCCGCCGCCGGCGCCCCCTCCGAAGGAGAGCGCAGCCCGCGCGCCGGCGCGGCGCTGCGCGAGCGGATCGAAACCGAGTTGCAGCCGACGGCCGAGCAGAAGCAGGCGATCGCCGAGATCCTGAAGGAGCGCCGCGGCAATCGCGAAGCCGTGGCGGGCCTCTCCCAGGAGGAGCGGCGTGCAGCCTTCCGTACCGCGCGCACCGAGATCATCGCGAAGATCGGTGCCGTCCTCGATGCCGAGCGGCGCGCCAAGTTCGAGGCGATCATGCAGGAGGGCGGCGCGCCCCCGCGCCAAGGTATTCCAGGCCGGGTCTACGTCCTCGACGAGGCCGGCCAGCCGAAGGCGATTCCCGTCATGCTCGGCCCGACCGACGGCGCCTTCACCGAGTTGCTCGGCGGCGAGGTCAAGGACGGCACACAGGTCGTGATCGGCGGCGGCCCGCGTATCACCACCGCGCCCGAGCAGCCGGCCCCGCGCCCGCGCGGCGGCGCGCCGCGGCTGTTCTGAGGGCGCCGCAATGGCGCTCATCGAAACCCGCGACCTCTCCCGCGTCTACGACCTCGACTCCGGCCGGGTCACGGCGCTGGACCGCGTCTCGCTCGCCATCGAAGCTGGTGATCTCGTCGCGGTGATGGGCCCTTCCGGTTCCGGCAAATCGACCTTCATGAACCTGATCGGCTGCCTCGACCGGCCGAGCGGCGGCCACTACGTGCTCGACGGCGTCGCGGTCGAGACCCTCTCGGGCGACGGGCTGGCCAGCCTGCGCAACCGCAAGCTCGGCTTCGTCTTCCAGCAGTTCAACCTGCTGCCACGCATCGATGCCTGCGCCAACGTCGAATTGCCGATGGTCTATGCCGGCGTCTCGCGGGCCGAGCGGAGAAGACGCGCCCTTGCGGCGCTCTCGCGCGTCGGCTTGGCCGAGCGTGCCCATCACCGACCGATGCAGCTTTCCGGCGGCCAGCAGCAGCGCGTCGCCATTGCGCGTGCCCTTGTCAATGAGCCACGCCTGCTGCTAGCCGACGAGCCGACCGGCGCGCTCGACAGCCGCACCGCACTGGAAATCCTCGCCCTCTTCCAGGACCTCAACCGCGAGGGCGTCACCGTCGTGCTCGTCACCCATGACGCCGAGGTCGCTCGCCATGCACGCCGGCTGATCCGCTTCCGCGACGGGCACCTTCTCGCCGATACGCGGCAGGGGCCCGCGGACGCCCGCGCGGCCCTGGCCGCGCTCGACGCCGTCGCCGGATTGCCTGAGCCCGTCTTGCCGGAGGCTGCGGCATGAGCCTGCTCGAAGCGCTGCGCTCGGCGCTCTCCGCCATCGGTGCCAACGCGCTGCGCTCGGCGCTGACCATGCTCGGCATCATCATCGGCGTCGCCGCCGTCATCGCCATGGTCGCGATCGGCTCCGGAGCCCGCGAACGCGTCACCAGCCAGATCAAGTCGCTCGGAGCCAATCTCGCCATCATCCAGTCCGGCAACGTCACGCAGGGCGGCGTGCGCCTCGGCGCCGGCGCCTCCTCCACCCTCACCGACGAGGACGCCGCCGCTATCCTCAAGGAGGTCGAGGACGTCACCGCAGCCGCGCCTATCATCGTCACCCGCGCTCAAGCCGTTTATGCCGGCACAAACTGGTCAACGCAGATCACCGCCACCGATCTCGACTTCTTCGCCGCCCGCGAATGGGAGATCGCCGAGGGTCGGCTGTTCGAGCCGGAGGAGTTGCGCAAGGGCGAGATCGTCGCCGTGATCGGCCAGAGCGTCGCACGCAACCTCTTCGGCGAGGAAAACCCGCTCGACCAGCAGTTCCGCATTCGCAACGTGCCGTTCAAGGTCATTGGCGTGATGGCGCCCAAGGGCCAGTCGGCGCTGGGACAAGACCAGGACGACGTCATCTTCGTGCCGCTCGATACTGGCCGGCGCCGCATCGTCGGCCGCAACTATGCGCGCGACCGCTCGGTGCAGAGCATCATGGTGAAGTTCGCCAACGAGGCGGCGATCAACCCCGGCATCGCCGAGGTGTCGGCCCTGCTGCGCCAACGCCACCGCCTGCCTGAGGATCAGGAGGACGATTTCACCGTCCGCAACCTGACGGAGATCGCCAACACCGCGACCGCCGCGGCGACCACCCTCTCCTGGCTGCTGGCGGCCGTGGCGGCCGTCTCGCTGCTGGTCGGCGGCATCGGCATCATGAACATCATGCTGGTCTCGGTGACGGAGCGCACCCGCGAGATCGGGCTCAGGCTCGCAGTCGGCGCCCGCCAGAGCGCGGTGCTGACCCAATTCCTGATCGAGGCGACGACGCTTGCGACGATCGGCGGCGCGGCGGGCGTCGCGCTCGGCATCGCCGCGGCGCTGACCATCGCCCGCATCGCCGGCTGGCCCTCGGTGATCTCGATCGAGACGATCCTGATCGCGGTCGGCGTGTCGGGACTGATCGGCGTCTTCTTCGGCTTCTATCCGGCGCGACGCGCCGCGCGGCTCGATCCCATCGAGGCGCTGCGCAGGGAATAGCGGCGCGAGGGTTCAGCTGTTAAGCACAAGCCGAAGGCCGACCCCGAGCCCGACCGCAATGACGATCGCAGCCCTCAGTAGGACTCCCAGGAATCCGTCGCTCAGGATTATGGTCGCCGCCACAGCGACCCTAAACGCCGGACGACAGATTGAGTTCCGCACGCGCCTGGCGCGTGGCGCCTAGAGCCTAACGCGGGACAAAATCCGATCGTTATCGTTGTCTGCCAAGTATACGATTTTGACTCCATAGTCTCGAATTGCCGCTTCTCTTTTCGCGCGCTGACGTTTCTTTTGCGCGCGCTTCGCCAACGCCGAAAGGCGTTGCTTATTTTCTCGAGTGATCATAGACAGCCCCTAGAATTTTTTTTTGCTTTTGCTTCAGCCGCAGTTAGCCCTGGCTGTTCCCCTGGCCGGCATCTATTAAGCGGCACATCGATTTCTTACGCCATGCAATATTCCATACCCAGCGCAGCAGAGATCCTTGCGTAACTTTAGAGCCACATCGGGCCGGCGGATGCCGCTCTCACCGGACACACCGACGCTCAAAGGCGTCAGACGGTATTGCCGCGAGGCTCGGCGCAAGCTGCTAGTGGTCGCCGGAATGGAAAATCTGCTGCAGCATTCGACCAGGATTTGACCAGCTGCAAACCCGCCAGTCAAAACGACGATCATAACTCCTTAGAAGGAAAGGAGTCTTAGGCGAATGGCGAGCCCGGCAGGATTCGAACCTGCGACCAGCAGCTTAGAAGGCTGCTGCTCTATCCAACTGAGCTACGGGCCCGAAAGCGGAGCTACCCCCGCCGGTCGGCGTCAATGCGTCCACTGGCCGACGCGGGAGAACTTGAAGTTGTCCGAATAGGAAATCGAGCGGCGCTTCGGGTCATGCGGCTTTTCGACGCGGAACGGGATGCCGTTGCGCGTGGCGTAGGCCACCGCATCCGCCTCACTCTCGAACCAGAGCTTGACCTGGCTGTTCATGTCCGAGGACGAGGTCCAGCCCATCAGCGGCTCGATCTCGCGCGGGCGCTCCGGCTCGTATTCGAGCAGCCAACGCTCGGTCTTCGCAGTGCCGGACTGCATGGCCGTGCGGGCGGGGCGATAGATGCGTGCGGTCATGGATAGCGCTCGGCCGTCACCAGATCAGTTGTCTCGGGTCTTGAATGGTCGGGGCACCAGGATTCGAACCTGGGACCCTCTGCTCCCAAAGCAGATGCGCTACCGGGCTGCGCTATACCCCGACGGCATTCAAAACGTTGCGGTTGGCTATCACGCCGCGGGCCGCACCCGCAAGAGAAAGCGATCCGCCAACCGGATCTTCAGCGCTTGAACAGCGCGTACTCGACCTTGTCGCCCGGCTTGATGCCGAGCTGCCGGCTGATTCCGCCATTGATCTCCAGCACGGACAGCACCGGTTCGCCCGAGGGAATCGTGCGGGTCGAGAGCGGCTCGGTCTGCTCCGCGATGCGTGCGATCGTGCCGTCGGCGCGGATGAACAGCATGTCGAGCGGGATATAGGTGTTCTGCATCCACATCGCCACCGGTTCGCTGCTTCCAAAGTCGAACAGCATGCCGCGATCGGCTGGCAGGTAGTTGCGATGCATCAGGCCACGCGCCCGCTGGTCCGGCGTACGCATCACCTCGACCTGGAAGGCGTGGCGCTTGCCGCCACTGACGATGGTCAGCGCCTCCAGCCCGGCGCCGGTCGCGGCCGGCTGGCTCTGCGCTGGCGATACGGCCGGCATGAGCGCGATCAGGATGAAGGCGAAGGCCGTGAAGGCAGTTCTGAGGGCGAGCATGGCGTCGGGGCTCCGTGGCGGCCAGCGCAAGCCCTAGGAAAGGCCGGTGGCGAATCTTCGGCAGAAGGCAGCCTCCGCCGCACTCCGGTCAAGCCTTTCGCCATCCTATGAAGAAATGACGATATTCTCGTGGTCCGGCTGCTTTCTTTCGCCATCCGCTTGCGGCAGTTTGAGCCGGCCTTTTCAGCAGGAGCTTCTTATGACCGTGGCGCGCCTTCGTCGGCCGACGCATTTTGCAGGGACGGCACTGACGGCCCTCCTCCTGGCCTTCGCCTCGCCGTCCTGGGCGGCCGATTTCCAGCTCGACGACATCCGCATCGATCTCGGCCATCTCACGATCAGCGCGCCGCGGATCACGATCAAGGGCTCGACGCTGGAGAAAGACGCGTTCCTGGCACTGTTCAGCGCCTCCGCCACAGATTCCGCCGCCGCCCGCGCCGCCCGCCTCACCGCAGCCGAGATCAGCGCGCCCGAGCTCACGCTGCTGCAGACCATCGGTGACCAGAAGCAGCGGACGATCTACCGCAACGTCCGTCTCGCCGACATCCGCGAGGGGCGGATCGGGCACGGCGAATCGGCGAGCGCCGCGATCACCGCTGACGGCGGTCCTTCCGGCCCGGTGACGGGCGAGATGAAGCGCACCGCCTTCGACGGCTTCGACCTGCGCCTGACGACCCGTATCCTGACCGAGAAGGCCGCTGCCGGTGCCGAGGAGCCGTTGCGGCCGCTGGTCGAGAATTTCGAGCAGGACGGCTACAGCCTCGACATGGGCAAGGCCGGCCGGATGTCGCTCGGCAAGACGACGGGGCGCGGCTTCACCGGCCGCGTCGGCCCCGAGCCGCTGCTCGACATCGTCGCCAAGATCGCCGCGGCCTCCGCCGAGGTCGAGAAGAAGGATGCAGCCGGCGACAAGGCGGCGGAGAACGATGCGGTGAAGCCGCTCGCCCTCTCCATGATCGCCGTGTTCGACATGTTCGAATACGGCAGCGGCGAGGCGCGCGACTTCGCCATGACCGTCCAGGCTCCGCCGACGGCCGGCGCCAAGCCGGAAACGGTGGACATGAAGATCGCCCGCATGGCCTTCGGCGAGGCGACGCCTGCCAAGTCCGGCTTCGCCATGGAGGGCCTGCGCTTCTCCTCGGGCCCGGCCAGGGGCGGCGTCGACTTCATCGGCTATTCGGGCTTCTCCTTCGGCCCGGCATTGCGCGAGCTCAAGGCCATGCTGAGCGAGCCCGACAAGCCGCTCGACCAGATCGACGTTCGTCGCCTCATCCCGACGCTGGGCACCGTGCGCATGACCGGACTCAGCGTCGATGCGCCGCCGATGCCGCCCTCCAAGGAGCCGATCAAGGTCGCTCTCGGCACCTTCGAGGTGAAGGCCGGCGACCAACTCAACGGCATCCCGACCAGCCTCGCCCTGACCATCGACCGACTCGTCGCACCGATCGTCGATACCGCCGGCAACCCCGCCGCCAAGGACCTGATCGCGATGGGCATCCGCTCGCTCGATCTCTCGGCCCGGCTCGACCTGGCCTGGGAGGCGGCGAAGAACGAGCTCGCCATCCGTTCGATCTCGCTCGGTGGCGCGGGTCTCGCGCAGCTCGATGCCTCGGGCACGCTCGGCAACGTCTCGAAGGACCTGTTCTCCAGCGATCTCGCTCTGGCCCAGGTCGCGGCGCTCGGCGCCACCGCCCGCAACCTGCAGGTGAAGCTGCAGAATTTCGGCTTGGTCGAGAAGCTGGTCGAGAACGAGGCCCGCAAGTCGAAGCGCAAGGTCGAGGAGATCCGACAGCAATACGCGATGATCGCGAATCTCGGGCTGGCCGCGATGCTCGGCCCGTCCGACGCCGCCAAGCACCTGACAGCCGCCATCTCCCGCTTTGTAGCCAGGCCCGGCACGCTCACCATCGCGGCCAGCGCGAAATCGGCGACGGGGCTCGGCCTCGCCGACGTCATCACCATGTCGGAGCCGACTGAGCTCCTGGACAAGATCGACCTGAAGGCCGATGCCCAGTGAGACGACGGGCGCGCTAGCGCCCGAGGACCGCGACTGGCGCCCCTCCGCTCTGCAGGCGTGGTGGGCCGGCTTGGCGCCGGTCCCGCGCGGCTGGCTGCGCAAGCGCCTGAACCCCGATAACCAGACCCGGCTGCATCTGGCGCATCTCATCGCCCGGCGGCCGGGCCAGATCATCGCCGCCCCCTACACCTATGGCCGGCCGAAGGTACGGTTCCGCGAGAGCGGGGCAAAGCTCGTCATCGGCCGGTACGGCTCGATCGCGGATGGGGTCGAGATTCTGCTCGGCGGCAACCACCGGCTCGACTGGGCGACGACCTACCCCTTCCCCGCCCTGCCCGGCCTCTGGCCGGAGGCGGCGGGTCGAAGCGACCACCATGCCTCCCGCGGCGACGTCATCATCGGCCACGATGTCTGGCTCGGCTCGCAATGCATGATCATGTCCGGCATCCGCATCGGCCATGGTGCCGTGGTGGCGGCCCGCGCCGTGGTGACGCGCGACGTGCCGCCCTATGCGATCGTCGCCGGCAATCCGGCCCGCGTCGTGCGGTCGCGCTTCGATGAGGCGACAGTCGAGGCGCTTCTCGAAAGCCGCTGGTGGGACCTGCCGCGCGAGGCACTGGGCCCGCTCCTGCCGCTCCTGATGAGCGAGCGCATCGAGGACTTCGTCGCGGCGCTCAGGAACCGCGCATCCAGCGGCGCTTGAGGCCGAGCGCCGGCTTCTCGATCAGGTACCAGGACAGCGCCGCGACCGCGACGGTGACCGCCAGCGACGGCCAGAGCAGCGCGACCGCGGTCAGCGCGGGGAACAGCGCGTGCAGCGCCTGCTGCACCGGCCAGCCATAGAGATAGACGCCATAGGAGAGATCGGCGGGCGGCTCGACGGACCGGCGCGTCAGCGCGGGCGAAAGCGCCAGCACAAGGACGCCCCAGGCCGTGGCCAGGTAGAGCGCAGCCTTGTAGAGCGGCGTGTAGGAGAGCGGCACCAGCGCGATGATGACGAGCGCAAGCAGCGGCAACGAGAGCCGCACCCGGTCCCGGTAAAGATAGATCACGCCCCCAGTGAGGAAGATCAGCGGCAGGCGCAGCGCCGTCTCCGAGCCCTTCGGCCCATCCGGCATCGCCACCTCCCGCACCACGACGGCAAGCGTGAGCGCCGCGAGAGCAGCCAGCGCCAGCCGCGGCTTCGCCAGCAGGCCGGCTAGTCCGGCCAAGAGAACGCCGAGATAGCAGAGCGCCTCGTATTTCAGCGTCCAGACCGTCCCCATCGGGAACTGCAGCGGGTTGCCCTCGAAGACGCCCGGCAGCGCGGCGGCGCTCTTGAAGCTTGTCAGCGTGCCGCTGATGAAGCGCCACAGCCTGAAGTCGCTGTAGTAGGCCCCCTTGTCCAGCGTCGTCATCGCTCCGCCGATCAACAGCGCGACGACGAGCGTCGCGGCGATCAGACCGGGCGCGATCCTGAGCAGCCGCGCCAGCGCATAGTCGCGCCAGCCTCGCTTGACGAAGCTCATCGTCACGAGGAAGCCGGAAATGGCGAAGAAGCCGTTGACCGCATGCTCGCCGAGCGTGAAGCCGGTGGTCTGGAACCACGGCTCCTGCTCGACCCGCCCGTCGGTGACGCTGAACGCATGCGAGACCACGACCGCAACCGCCATGACGACGCGCAGCAGGCCGAAATTATTGTGCGGATTGGCCAGCGCGTCCGCGACCTTGGGCGCGTTGCGGATCATGGCGACGCCTCCAGCTCCTCACGCGCCAGCGCCGTCTCGCCTCTCGCCCAGGCCCGCGCGCCGGCGACCGAGCCAGCATGGGCATAGGCCTTCTCGCGGTTGAGCAGCAGGGCATAGCCGGCGGCCTTGCCGAGATTTTCGAGCGTGCCGATCGGGCCGGGCTGAGGCAGCCCGTATTTCTGCGCGATGTAGCGCTGCGACCAGGCGAGATGCCAGCGCGCCTTGAAGCGCCGCTGAACAGAAGGCGCGCTCGAACGGCCGCGTCCATGCCGGGCCTCAGCCTCATGGACATGGATCAGCGCATGGCCGGCATCGCGCATGCGCCGGCACAGGTCGTCGTCCTCGTAAAAGAGGAAGATCGCCGGGTCGAAGCCGCCGAGCGCGAGATGGAGCTCCCGCCGGATCAGCAGGCAAGCGCCGGAGAGGAAGGGCAAACAGGCGTCGCCCTCGGGCACCACCATCGCGCCGCTGCGGTTGAGATGCGGCGGCGAGAGCAGCGAGCGCGGCTGCAGGAAGACGCGCCCCGAGGGCTCGATAATGCGCGGCGCCAGCAAGCCGGCATCGGGATAGCGCTCGGCCGCGGCCAGCAGCGCCGCCGCAGCGCCCGGCCGCAATTCCAGATCCGGATTGACGATCAGCACATAGGGCGTCTCGGCCGCCGCCACGCCGATATTGTTGGCGCGCCCATAGCCCTCGTTGCGGGCATTGGCGATGACGCGCGCCCCGTGTCGCACCGCGACAGTCCGGCTGCCATCACTGCTCGCATTATCGACGACGATGGCCGGCACGCCCTCCCCCGCCAGCGCGTCGAGGCAGGCGGGCAGGACCTCTGCACTGTCATAGGAGACGACGATGGCTGTGATGGCGGCGGCGGGCATTGCGGGCTTCTGGCCATGCCGGCTCACAGGACGCAAGTGAATTCAGCGTCGCGCCAGCGCGACGACCTCGCCCTGGACACGCTCCCGCTCGGCCGAACCGCAGGCATGCGGCGCCCGATAGGACGCCACGGCATGATGAGCATTGGCCTCGATGAAGCGCTGGCGCTCCTGCCGGTCAAGCCGGGCGATGATGCGGCTGCGTTCGACCCGCAGCCCGCAATCATAGGCCCGCGAGACGGTGGCCGCGGCATACTCGACCGTGCCCGGAGCCGGGCCCGCCACCGTGCAGGCCGCGAGCGTGGCGAAGAGCGCCCCGGCGCAGCCGGGCTTCAGGAGAGGCAGGCTCGGCATGGGTGGCTCAGGGCGTATCGAAGGTCCCGGCCCGGATGGCGGCCATGCGCGCCTTCAGCTCCGCCCGCTCCTCGGCGGTGCAGCGCTGCGGGCGGACGCTCTGGTTGACCGTCTCGGCCTCCGAGATGGAAACATAGGCCGAGCGGGCGGCGGCGAGCTGGTCATCACTGGCGCCATGCGCCTTCTCGGCCGCGAGGAAGTTGTCAAACGTGCCGCGCTGGGGCGAGCCCGCCTTGCAGGCCGCGGCGCGCGAGACCGTCGTCGCCAGCGCCGACGCGCGCCCGGCGCTGCTGTCGGCGTGCTGGGAGACGCAGGCGCCGAGCGGCAGCAGGAGAAGGCAGGCGAGCGTCGTCGCTCGCCCGGCAGGCAGCGCAGGCATGGTCGTCAGCCGTTCTTCTCGGGCATGTTGACCCGCAGATGCGCCTCGCGCAGCTGCTTGGGCGTCGCTTCGGCAGGTGCACCCATCAGCAGGTCGACCGCCTGCTGGTTCATCGGGAACAGCGCGACCTCACGCAGATTCGTGGCGCGGGCCAGCAGCATGATGATGCGGTCGACGCCAGCCGCCATGCCGCCATGTGGCGGCGCGCCGTACTGGAAGGCGCGATACATGCCGCCGAAGCGCTCGATCACCGTCTCCTCGCCATAGCCGGCGATCTCGAAGGCCTTCACCATCGCTTCTGGCTTGTGGTTGCGGATGCCGCCGGAGGCGAGCTCGTAGCCGTTGCAGGCGATGTCGTACTGGAAGGCCTTGAGCGAGAGCGGGTCTTCCTCGGTCAGAGCCTTCAGGCCGCCCTGCGGCATGGAGAAGGGATTGTGCGAGAAATCGACCTTCTTCTCGTCCTCGTTGTACTCGAACATCGGGAAGTCGACGATCCAGGCGAAGGCGAAGGCGTTCTCGTCGATCAGCTTCAGCTCGGTGCCGACCTTGTTACGGGCGCTGCCGGCGAATTTGTAGAACTTCTCCGGATCACCCGCGACGAAGAAGCAGGCGTCGCCGCCCTTCAGCCCCATCTGCTCGATGATCTGCGCGACGCGCTCCGGCCCGATGTTGTTGGCGATCGGCCCCTGGCCCTCGCCATCCTCCTTGACCATCAGGTAGCCGAGGCCCGGCTGGCCTTCGCCCTGCGCCCAGGAATTCATGCGGTCGCAGAAGGCGCGGGAGCCGCCACCCGGAGCGGGAATCGCCCAAACGCGGTTCTTCTCGCCTTCGAGGATGCGCGCGAAGACCTTGAAGCCCGAACCACGGAAGGGCTCGGAGACATCCTGCATCACCAGCGGGTTGCGCAGGTCCGGTTTGTCGGAGCCGTACTTCGCGATGGCTTCGGCGTAAGGGATGCGCGGCCAGTTCTTCGCGACGGTGCGGCCCTCGGCGAACTCCTCGAACACGCCGGTGATCACCGGCTCCATCGTCGCGAAGACGTCCTCCTGCTCGACGAAGCTCATCTCGACGTCGAGCTGGTAGAACTCGCCCGGCAGACGGTCGGCGCGCGGGTCCTCGTCGCGGAAGCAAGGTGCGATCTGGAAGTAGCGGTCGAAGCCCGCCATCATCAGGAGCTGCTTGTACTGCTGCGGCGCCTGCGGCAGCGCGTAGAACTTGCCCGGATGCAGGCGGCTCGGCACCAGGAAGTCGCGCGCGCCTTCGGGCGAGGAGGCCGTCAGGATCGGCGTCTGGAATTCGTTGAAGCCGCTGTTCTTCATGCGGGTGCGCAGCGAGTCGATGACCTTCGCACGCAGCATGATGTTGTTGTGGAGCTTATCGCGGCGCAGGTCGAGGAAGCGATACTTCAGCCGCGTGTCCTCGGGGTATTCGAGATCGCCGAAGACGGGCAGCGGCAGCTCGGCCGCCGGCCCGAGTACCTCGAGCGCGGTCGCGAAGACCTCGACCTTGCCGGTGGCGAGATTCGGGTTCTCGGTGCCTTCGAGGCGCGCCTTGACCTTGCCGTCGATGCGGATGACCCATTCGGAACGCGCGGCTTCCGCATCGGCGAAAGCCGGCGAATCCGGATCCACTACCACCTGGGTCATACCGTAGTGGTCGCGCAGGTCGATGAACAGCACGCCGCCATGGTCGCGGATGCGGTGGCACCAGCCGGACAGGCGCACGGTCTGGCCGATGTCGCTCTCGCGGAGCGCGCCGCAGGTGTGGGAACGGTAACGGTGCATGGTCACGGGATCGTCTTTCGCGGGCACGGGTGCAGGGCACGGGGCCGAAACGTAGCTTCGGGCGTAACCACACGCGTAGGGCCGACTTGTCAAGAACAGCGGAGCCATCGCATCCTCGCCGTAAGAACGATGGCCACAGCGCCAACATGCGGCTCCGGGGGACGAAGACATGCTTTGGAGAGTGGCGCTCGGCGCGGGCATAGCGCTGTGCGCGGTTGTCTCGGCGGCAGCGGCGGCCCCTTCGCCTGCGTACCGCGCAGGGCTGAAGGTCGCCAAGAGTCGCCATTACGAGCGCCCCGAATGCTATGCTCGCGTCTTCGCGGTGCATGCCCATCTGATCAACCATCAGAAGGCCAAGAACTTCTGGGCCATCTCGGATGGTCCGCGCTTCTCGACCGCCGTCTGGAACGAGTGCCGCATCAGCCGATGATCCGATGCAGCGCGGACTCGACGGCTAGCCCGTTCGTCCGCTAATCCGAGTTCATGAACTTGATCACCGATACCGCCGAGCTCTCCGCAGCCTGCGACCGCCTCGCGACCCATCCCTTCGTGACGGTCGACACCGAGTTCCTGCGCGAGACGACCTACTATCCGAAGCTGTGCCTGATCCAGCTCGCCTCGCCCGAGGAGGCCGTCCTGGTCGACCCGCTGGCGCCGGAGCTCGACCTCGCCCCCTTCTTCGGGCTGATGACCAATCCGGCCGTGGTCAAGGTCTTCCACGCCGCGCGGCAGGATCTCGAGATCGTCTGGCTGCTCGGGCGGGTTCTCCCCGTGCCGCTCTTCGACACGCAGGTCGCCGCCATGGTCTGCGGCTATGGCGACTCGGTCGGCTATGAGCAGCTCGCCAACGACCTCGCCAAGGCGCGTATCGACAAGTCCTCGCGCTTCACCGACTGGTCGCGCCGGCCCCTTACCGAGGCCCAGCTCGCCTATGCGGAATCGGACGTCACCCATCTGCGCCAGATCTACCTCGCCCTGAAGGCCGATCTCGACGAGAGCGGCCGCGAGAGCTGGGTCGCGGAGGAAATGGCGGTCCTGTCTTCGCCAGGCACCTACGAGGTCCGGCCGGAGAACGCATGGCAGCGCCTGAAGGGCCGCGTCCGCAAGCCCCGCGAATTCCCGCTGCTGATGGAGATCGCCGCTTGGCGCGAGCGCGAGGCGCAGACGCGCGACGTGCCGCGCCAGCGCGTGCTCAAGGACGACGCACTGATGGACATCGTCCAGCGCGGGCCGCGCTCGGTCGAGGCGCTGGCCGAGTTGCGCTCCGTCCCCAACGGCTTCGAGCGTTCGCGCTCGGGCGGCGAGGTCTTGGCCGCGATCGAGCGCGCCGCCGCGATCGATCCCAAGACGCTCCCCCGGCTGGAGCGCGAGCGCGGCCGCCCGACCAATGGCGCGGTGCTCGACCTGCTCAAGGTGCTGCTCAAGGCGGTGGCCGATGCCGAGCGCGTCGCGCCCAAGATCATCGCTTCCAGCGACGACCTCGAAGCCATCGCCTCCGACGAACTCGACGACGTTCCGGCCCTGCAGGGCTGGCGCCGCGGCGTCTTCGGTGAGAAGGCGCTCGCGCTGAAGAACGGCCAGCTCAGCATGCGCATCCAGCGCGGCAAGGTCGTGGTGAGCTGATCCACGCCGTCATTCCCGGGCGAAGCGAAGCGTAGACGCGGGAATCTCCCGCCGGAAAAGGCGCCCTTTCCTTTAAGAGATGCTCGGGTCAAGCCCGAGCGTGACGCTGTCGTTAGTCACCCGCCCGTATAGCTCTTCACCAGCGATCCGGTGACGAGGCCCCAGCCGTCGACCAGCACGAAGAAGATCAGCTTGAACGGTAGCGCCACCGTCACCGGCGGCAGCATCATCATGCCTACCGACATCAGGATCGAGGCCACCACGAGGTCGATGATCAGGAAGGGCACGAAGAGCAGAAAGCCGATCTCGAAGGCCCTTCTCAACTCCGAGATCATGAAGGCCGGTACCAGAACCTCGATGCCGATGTCTTGCGGCTGCTGCGGCCGCGGCCCCTGCGACATGTCGAGGAACAGCATCAGGTCCTTCTCGCGGACATGCCGCAGCATGAAGGTCTTGAAGGGCACGATGCCGCGCTCATAAGCCTGCTGCGGCTGGATCTGCCCCGCAATCAGCGGTGCCGCCGCCGTGGCGTAGGCCTCGCGCAAAGTCGGCGCCATGACGAAGCCGGTGAGGAACATCGCCAGCGCGATGATGACGGCGTTGGGCGGCGCCGTCTGCGTGCCCAGCGCGGAGCGCAGCAGCGAGAGCACCACCACGATTCGCGTGAACGACGTCACCATGATGATGATCGACGGCGCCAGCGACAGCACCGTGATGACGGCGATGAGCTGCAGCGCGCGCTCGGCGACACCTCCACCCTGCCCGAGATCGAGCGAGAGCGTCTGCGGCAGGGCCGGCGTCGTGAAGGCGACCAGCAGCGCGGCCGCGATCAGGATGCGCCCGCAGCGATGCCGTCTTGCTGGTCTCGAACTGGAATTCACGCAAGCGCCGCCGCTGCCGCCCGACTCAACCGATCGGGCGAGACGAAGCTAGCCGCCGAGCAGCACCGCGCAACAGCCGCGCAGCGGCTGCGGACCGGAAGCGCGACATTCCTGTTGATGGCCGCCGGCGCTCAAGGCCGGCGGCGAGATCGCGCTCAGGGCTTGTCCTTGGGGCCACGGCCGAGCAACCGGGCGAATTCGGCCTCGATGGCATCGACGGAGAAGGGATCGATCTCCTTCGGTTCCGGCGGCGCGGCGGGCTTTTCCGGCTCGGGCTTCGGCTGAGGTTTTGGCTCGGGCTTCGGCTCCGGCTTGGCCTCAACCGCCGGCGGCTGCGGCTCGGGCGCTGCCAGCGCCGGTTCCGGCCTGGGCTCGACCAAGGGCTGTGGCGGAGGAGCCGGCTGCGGCTCTGCCTTCACCGGCACGGGCTTGGGCTCGACAGGCTTCGGCTCTGCGGGCTTGGGCTCGACGAACCTGGGTTCCGCAAACCGCGGCTCCACGGGCCGAGGTTCCGGGACCTTGGGCTCGGCCGGCCGGAATTCGGGGGCCCTGGGTTCGGGTGTCTTAGGCAGGACCGGTTTGGGCTCGGCAACCTTCGGCTGCTCGACAGCCTTGGATTCGGCGACCCTGGGTTCCGGGGCCTTCGGTGCTGCAGGTTCCGGCGGCAACCCGAGGGCCGCGGCGAGCTCGGCCTCGACATTGGACGGGAACGGGTCCTGGCGCGACGGCGTGGATGGCGGGATGACCGGGATATGCGGCGCGGCCGGCACGACCTTCGGGGCAGGCCTGGGCTCGAATCTCGGTGCCGCGACAGGCGGCGGCGCGACCGGCGCAGGGGCAGAAGCGGGAGCCGGCGGCTTGACCGCGGGCGCGGCGGTTTCCGCTGGTGCCTCGTCCGGCAGATTGGCCGGGCGCACGGCGGAGAACGGCCGCTTCAGCGCTTCCTCGAGCTGGCGCGTCATGTCGTCGAGCTCGCCGGGGCTGACGGGAGGAGGCGGCGCATGCTCACGCGCGAAGCTCGGAGCAGGCCCGGTGGTGACGGGCGGCACGGGCGGCGGCGGCGCAGCCGGCTTGGCGGGCGCAGGAGCCGGCGGCGGCGCGGAGACGCCCAGCGCCGCAGCGACGCTGGCGCCCGTGGCTGTGAAATCAGCCTGTGGTGCCGCCCGGCTCGGCAGCGGCGGCAGCAGGTCGGGCACCTCGGCAGCGCCATTGCGGCGCATCTCGTCGCCGGCCCGCAGGGCCGGCTCGCTCGGCGGAACCAAAGTCTCGAAGGGCGGAAGCGGCCGGTCCGGCATGGCGGTATCGGCATAGCTCGGAACGACGGACCGGCTGCCGCTGCGCATGATGTTGGTCTCGACCACCACGTCGGAGGCGCCCCCGATCATGACGAGGTGCTCGATGTTGTCGCGCCGGATCAGCACGAGCTGGCGCTGGCGATCGAGATCGTAGGTGTCGACGACGCCGAGGCGGGGCTGGCGCTGGCGACCAGCAACCTGGCCGCGCAGACGCAGACGCCCGCCCTGGATCTGTCGCACGAAAAGCCCGAGCAGAGCGAGAAGAACGAGAATGACGACAGAGGCAACGATGACCTTCTGCGCGGTGGACAGTTCCAATCCGAACAAGCTCTGCAAGGTACGCCTCTTCTGCCACGGCGATCCGATAAGCCAAGTTTCGGCCTATCCCGCCCGAGGTTCAACACCGTGGCTATAGCACAACGCTTTGGTCAGCGGGAAACATGGTGAATGCTTGGTTAATTCGACCAGCTAAATCCCCCGGAATTAACGCGGCGTTAACCATGCACCCGGCAGGATTTGCCCAGTAGCCGGATTCCTCCGGCGGCATCTGCGGGAGCCTGAGGCCATGGCGAATGACGGCTTGAGCATCGGCGGCGGGCTGATGCAGGCGCTCAAGACGCGCATGTACTACCAGCAGTCCCGCCAGAAGGTGCTGGCCGAGAACGTCGCCAATGCCGACAGCCCCGGCTTCCGTCCGACCGACCTGAAGCCGCCGAGCGTCGATCCGAACCGCGCTGGCGTGCATATCTCCCTCACCCGCCCCGGCCATATGCAGCTCGACACCGCCAACGGCGGCTTCGACGGCACCGGCGCGCCACGCTTCGAGACGACGCCGGACGGCAACGCGGTGAATCTCGAGGACGAGATGATGAAGGTCGCGCAGAACCAGTCCGACTATCAGCTCGCCGCCTCGCTCTACAGCAAGGGCCTCGGCCTGATGAAGATCGCGATCGGCAAGGGTCGTTGAAGGCCGGGCCGCTGAGCGCTGATTGCGAAGGAGCCGGACCATGGACCTGATGAAGAGCATCGCCGTCGCGGCGTCAGGCCTGCGCAGCCAGTCCGGCCGCATGCGAGTCATCTCGGAAAATATCGCCAACGCCGACTCCGGCCCGGAGCGCGCCGGCGCCGAGCCCTATCGCCGCAAAGTCCCGAGCTTCCAGCGCCATATGGATCGCGATCTCGACGCCCAGCTCGTGGCGCTCGGCAAGGTCCAGCGCGACCCGAGCCCCTTCAAGACCAAGCACGAGCCCGGCAACCCGGCGGCCAATGCCAATGGCGACGTCCAGATGCCGAACGTCAATCCGCTGGTCGAGATGGTCGACATGCGCGAGGCCCAGCGCAGCTACGAGGCCAATCTCAACCTGATCTCTTCGACGCGCCGGATGATCCAGCGCACCATCGACATCCTGCGCGCCTGAGCGCACCGCTCCAGAAGGACCTGAGCCATGGCCACTCCGGGTTTCGCCGCGAACGCCTACGCGTCCATCAAGGGCATGGGCGCCGGCAATCTGATGCGCAAGCCACTCGCCTCCGAGGGCGCCGGAGCGGGCGGCCCGGATTTCCAGGCCCTGATCGGCAAGGCGCTCGACGCGACCGCAGACGCCGGCCGCAAGGCCGATGCCCAGACGGCGAGCGTCGCCGGCGGCCGGGCGGACATCGTCAATGTCGTCACGGCGGTGGCCGAGAGCGAAGCGGCGATCGAAACGCTGGTCGCGGTCCGCGACCGCGTCATCGCGGCCTATGAAGAAATCATGCGGATGCCGGTCTGACGGCAGCAGGAACGGGACAACAAGATGACCTCCGGAGCCATCCTCGACGTCGCCCGCGACGGCATCATCGTCTTCCTCAAGGTCGGCGCGCCGCTGATGATCATCGCGCTGATCGTGGGCTTCGTCGTCTCGCTCTTCCAGGCGCTGACCCAGATCCAGGAGCAGACTCTGGTCTTCGTGCCGAAGATCGTCGCCGTCTTTGCGGCACTGCTGCTGTTTCTGCCGTTCATGGGTGACGCCATGGCGGGTTATATGGGGCGAGTCGCCGCCCGAATCGCCACGGGCGGATGACCCCGCCGCAGCTGCGGCCGGCCTTCGCCGGAGCGGCTCCGCGGCACCTCCCCTGGCGCGTGGGTGCCCGCGGCACGATGCAGATCGCTGTCCTGCCCGAGATCAGCGCCATTTTCGTGCTCGTCTTCGCGCGCGTCGGGACGCTCGTCATGCTGATGCCGGGCATCGGCGAGCGCTTCATCTTCTCGCGCGCGCGGCTCTCGCTCGCCTTCTTCATCGCCCTGATGCTGCTGCCGGTCGCGCGCCCGACGCTGCGCGTGCCCGCCGACATGACCGGCGTCTCGACCCTGCTGATCAGCGAGTTGCTCATCGGCCTCGTCATCGGCCTCAGCGCCCGGCTGGTCATGGCGGCGCTGCAGACCGCCGGCACGCTCGTCGCGCAGGCCATGGGCCTCGGCTTCGCCATGACGGTCGATCCGACGGGCGGCACGCAGAACCCCTCCATCGGCAACTTCCTGACGATGCTCGGTATCACGCTGATCCTAACCACGGACCTGCACCACCTCGCCATCGCGGCGATCCATGAGAGCTATCGCCTGCTGCCGCCGGGCGGCATCCCTGACCTCACTGACACCATGTCGCTCGTCGTGCGCGCCGCGGCGCGCGGCTTTGCGCTTGCGGTCCAGATCTCGGCGCCCTTCCTCGTCTTCGGCCTGCTCTTCAATCTCGGGCTCGGCGTGCTGGCGCGGATGATGCCGCAGCTACAAGTGTTCTTCCTCGCCGTGCCGGCGTCGATCATGGGCGGCATGCTCGTGCTGCTCGTCGTGATCGGCGTGATGATGAGCGTCTTCATGGACAGCCTCGGCACCTTCCTGCGCCAATTCGTGAACTGAGGGCGCCATGGCCGAGGAAGCTGAAAGCGAAGACAGAACAGAAGACCCGACCCAGCGAAAACTGGACGACGCCACCGAGAAAGGCGACGTACCCCGATCACAGGAGATCGGCACCTTCTTCGTTCTGAGCGGCCTGATGCTCGCCCTCGTCGTCACCGCCGGCTGGTCGGCGCGCGACGCTATGCTCTCGCTGCGCTCCTTCCTGATGAACGCCCATCAGGTTCCCTCGGACGGCGCGGCCTTCATGCGGGTCACGCAGCAGGGCGTGCTGACCGGGTTCATGGCGCTGGGCCTGCCCTTCGCCTTCATCCTCTGCGCCGGACTCGCCGGCGCCCTGCTCCAGCACAAGCCGCTCTGGACCTTCGAGCCGCTGATGCCGAAGTTCGGCCGCCTTTCGCCCATGGCCGGCATGAAGCGCATGTTCGGCAAGGAGGCCTGGGTCAACTTCGCCAAGGGCCTCGCCAAGACGGCGCTGATCGGCACCGTGATCTGGTTCACGCTGTGGGGCGAGCACGACCGGCTCGAGGCCCTGGTGGAAATGAACGTCGCCGCGCTGATGCCGGCGACGCTCTCGCTCGCGATCAAGCTGCTCGGCACGGTGCTCGCGCTTTTCGCCGTGATCGCGATCGGCGATTTCGCCTGGCAGCGCTTCTCCTGGTACCAGCGCCAGAAAATGACGAAGCAGGAGATCAAGGAAGAGTTCAAGAACTCCGAAGGCAACCCCGAGATCAAGGCCAAGCTGCGCCAGATCCGCGCTCAGCGCGTGCGCAAGCGCATGATGGCGGCGGTGCCGAAGGCGACCGTGATCATCACCAACCCGACCCACTTCGCGGTGGCCCTGCAATACGAGGCCGGCATGGCGGCGCCGCTCTGCCTCGCCAAGGGCGTCGACTCCATGGCACTCAAGATCCGCGAGGTCGCCGGCGAGCATCGCGTGCCCATCGTCGAAAATCCGCCGCTGGCCCGCGCCCTTTATGCAACGGTCGACATCGACGAAGAAATTCCTGTCGAACACTATGCCGCAGTGGCCGAAGTCATCGGTTACGTCTTGCGCCTGAAGGGCCGGCGCGCCTAACTCGGCGCGGAACGCGAAGGATGGACTCCACCGCATGAGCGGCACCACGACGATCGATCGCTCCGAGAAGCCAGGCCATATCGGCGTGATCCTGCTGGTCGCCGGCCTGCTCGTCGCGGCAGCCATCGCGCTCGGCTTCCTCGCCCAGGAATGGGCGCAGCCGCTGATCCTGGGCCTGCTCGCCATTCTTTCGGTCGTCGGCGTCTTCGGCCTCTTCGCCTTCGCCATCGGGCTCGTGCAATTCTCCGGACGCGCCGCCCGCAACGACCTGACCAAGATCATCGTCGACCGGGCCGATGACGGCGTCGTCGTCACCGAGGGTGAGAACGACATCGTCTACGCCAACGAGGCCTATCTCTCGCTTGCCGGCGCCACTGGCGCCAACGACCTGAGGCCCGTCGGCCGCCTGCTGACCGGCCGCGCCGACGTCTCCGAGGCGATCTACCGGCTCGCCGCCGCCGCCCGGGAGAACCGCCGGCTGGTCGAAGAGGTGCGGCTGGAGCCCGCGCTGAACGGGCGCGGCGAGGTCGGCTGGTACCGCGTACGCGTCTCGCCCGTGCGCCGCGACACCGGCACGGCGACTCTCTGGTCCGTCTCCGACGTTACCCCCGAGCGCGAGCGGCAGGAGAACGCCTTCCAGGAGCTGCAGCACGCGATCGACTATCTCGACCACGCGCCCGCCGGCTTCATCTCGATCGATGCCGACGGCGAGGTGTCCTATCTCAACGCCACGCTCTCGGGCTGGCTCGATTTCGATCTCGCCCGCTTCGGCTCCGGCGGGCTACATCTGGACGATGTCTGCACGCCCGCGGCCGCCGCACTGATCCAGGCGATCCGCGGCCAGCCCGGCGATGTCCGCGTCGAGGTGCTGGACGTCGACCTCAAGCGCCGCAACGGCTCACCGCTGCCGGTCCGCCTGCACCATCAGGTCGCCTTCGGGGCGGATGGCCGCGCCGGCCCCTCGCGCACGCTCGTCCTCAACCGCGCGCCTGGCGAGGCCGGCGCCGATGGCGGCAGCGACGCGGAGGTCCGCTTCGCCCGCTTCTTCCACTCCACACCAATGGCGATCGCCACCGTCGACAAGGCGGGCGCGATCCTGCGTTCCAACGCCGCCTTCGCTCGGCTGACGCCCGCGGACGTGCAGCCGCGCACCATCTTCGATCTGGCCGCGCCGGCTTCAGGCCTCGAACGCGCGCTGGCCGAGCTGGTCGAGGGCACCTCGGTCCCCGCCCCGCTCGATCTCGCTCTCGCAGGCGAGGAAGGCCGTTCGGCCAAGCTCTATCTCACGCCTGTCTCTGCCACCGAGGACGCCGACGGCGAGCGCGCCATCGTCTACGCGCTCGAAACGACCGCCGAGCGCAAGCTGCGCGACAACATGGACCAGGCCGGCAAGATGCAGGCTGTCGGCCAGCTCGCCGGCGGCATTGCGCACGACTTCAACAACGTGCTGCAGGTCATCATCAACGCCTCGGAGTTCCTGCTGGCGAGCCACCGGCCGACCGATCCGTCCTTCCCGGACATCATGCAGATCAAGCAGAACGCCTACCGCGCCGCGGCGCTGGTGCGGCAGCTCCTCGCCTTCTCGCGCCGCCAGACGCTGCGACCGCAGGTCCTGGAACTTGGCGAGGTGCTCTCCGATCTCTCGCTGATGCTGAAGCGCGTCGTTGCCGACAAGGTGACGCTCGATGTCCGCCAGGGCCGCGACCTCTGGCCGGTCAGGGCCGATCTCGGCCAGCTCGAGCAGGTGATCGTGAACCTCGCGGTCAATGCCCGCGACGCCATGCCGGACGGCGGCAAGCTGACCGTCCGCACCCGCAACGTCACCCGTGACGAATGCGCCTCCTTCGGCCATGCCGCGCTGGCTCCTGACGACTATGTCCTGCTCGAGGTCGAGGACAGCGGCACCGGCATCCCGCAGGAACATCTCGACAAGATCTTCGAGCCCTTCTTCACCACCAAGGAAGTCGGCAAGGGCACCGGCCTCGGCCTCTCCATGGTCTACGGCATCGTCAAGCAGACCGGCGGCTACGTCTTCGTCGACTCGACCGTCGGAAAGGGCACGGCCTTCCACATCTTCCTGCCGCGCCATGTTCCGAGCCAGGAGGAAATCGCAGCCGAGGCCGCAGCCAACGAGGCGCCGAAGAAGCTCGCCGCCGACCATACCGGCGCCGGCGTCATCCTGCTCGTCGAGGACGAGGACGCGGTTCGCGCCCTGAATGCCCGCATGCTGGTCTCGCGTGGCTATACCGTCCACGAGGCTGCCTCCGGCGTCGAGGCGCTCGACATCTTCCAGAAGAACGACGGTCAGATCGACCTCGTCGTCTCGGACGTGGTGATGCCGGAGATGGACGGCCCGACCCTGCTGGGCGAGCTGCGCCAGCGCAACCCCAACACCAAGGTCGTCTTCGTCTCGGGCTATGCGGAGGAGGCTTTCCGCAAGAACCTGCCCGAGGGCGAGGGCTTCCACTTCCTGCCCAAGCCCTTCACGATGAAGCAGCTCGTGGAGACCGTGAAGGCGGCGATGGGCTGAACCTCGCCGGCAGCCCCTCAGGGGAGCGCAGCGCCGGATTCACGGACATGGACGACGGCGAACGGGCCCGCGACGAGCCGCTTCCAGCCGGGCAGTGCGTCGAGCGCGCCGACGATCCGCCCGCCCGGCGGGAAGACCGTCCAGGCGATCCGGTCGCGGTTCAGGACCTCCGCCAGGAAACCCGCATCCGGCGCGGTCAGGCGGTCATAGGCGAACATCCGCTCGTCGCCATACATGTCCGTTCGGCCGTCGATCCATGGCGAGATGCCGTTCCAGATCAGATAGCCGCCGAAATCATAGCCGTTCAGGACCGGCTTGCCACGCAGCTCCGTCGGCACTGCCGCCAGCGCCGTCGCCGGCACGTTGCGGGCATCACCGAGCGTGACCGGCAGCGCCATCCGCGCCATCCCCGCCACGAAAAGCCCGGCAGCGAATGCCACGGCGAGCACCGGCCTCGGGGGCCCGCTCCCCACCTCGCCTGGCAGGGGAGTTCTGTTGAGCGCCCGGCCGACGGCCTCCGCCAGCACGAGCAGCCCCACCACCGCGAGCAGAACCGCATGCCTCCTCTGGTGCAGCGCCATATGAACCAGCAGCAGCAACAACAGGATGCGCATCGGCGAAAGCTTGACCGGAACCCGCATCAGCAGGAACAGCAGCCCTAGCAGAAGCAGCTCCAGCGGCACGATCCCCTCGAAGGCGACGGGCCGCCATTCGTCGATCAGGGACAGGCTCTTCATCCGGAGTAGCTGGAACGGAAACAGCAGGCCGCCGACGCCGTGGGGCGTCGCCAGCGCTGCCAGCACGATCGCGCCTCCGAACAGAAGCCAACCGCGGAATGTCGCGGCGCGGCGCTCCGCCGGCGCGCCCAGCAAAGCCTCCAGCCCGAAGAAGCCCGCAAGCGCGATGCCGAAGGCGAAACCGCCATGGAGATTGGCCCAGAGCGCCATCAGCGGCACCAGCCAGAAGGAGGGAACGACATCGCGGTCGCGCGCCTCGAGCAGCGCGACCGTCCATGCGACCAGCACCGGCAGGGCGAGCACATGCGGCCGGGCCAGAAAACCCGGCGCCATCAGCACAAAGGCGATGGTCATACCACAGAGGACGGTGAGTTCGTCGAGATCCCGCTCCAGCCGCCGGCCCAGCAGCGCCATGGCGAGCGCACAGGCCAAAGCCGTCAGGAGCATCACCCCCGCGACGCCTCCCCAGCGATGCGCCAGGGCGAAGAGCACTTCGGCCAGCCATTCATGCGCGACCCAGGCGCGTGGCAGGCCCTCTCCCGCGAAGGGATCGACCTGCGGCACGGCCCGGTGCTGCAGTATCCATTCGCCGGCCCGGATATGCCACCAGGTGTCGCCGTCGTTCAGCTGCGCCGGCGAGAACGCCATCAGCACGAACAGAAGAAGGGCGCCGATGACGACGCCCCATCCCCCGAAACTTCGGGAACCGGTCGCTGCAAGCGGCTGCATTCCGGCATCTTCCCCCGGACACCTGCCACGAATAGCAGTCGCTCGAGCTTTACCGGGAACTCCGTTATGAAAGTTTAAGCCGCCCGACACCCAGCAGCGCCAGGATCGTCACCACGGCCGAGACGCTGAGGTAATAGCCGACGAAAGGCAGCCCCTTCTCGGTTGCGAGCCAGGTCGCGATATAGGGCGCGAGCGACGCCCCGACGATGCCGCCGAGATTGAAGGTGAGCGAGGCGCCGGTGTAGCGCACCGCCGTCGGGAACATCTCCGCCAACGCCGTGCCGAGGGGACCATAGGTGAAGCCCATCAGCGACAGCCCGACCACGAAGAAGCCGAGCACGCCGATCCAGCTGCCCGAGCCGAAGAGCGGCGCCAGCAGGAAGCCGAAGATCGCGATGCCGAGCGTCGTCGCCAGCAGCGTCTGCCGGCGGCCGAAACGATCCGCCAGTATGGCCGAGACGGGAATCGCGAGCCCGAAGAACACCACGCCGATCATCTGCAGCGGCAGGAACTGGTCGCGGCCATAGCCCAGCTTCGTCGTGCCCCAGCTCAGCGAGAACACGGTCATGATGTAGAACAGCACGAAGGTCGCGAGCGCAGCGAAGGTGCCGAACAGCAGCGCGAGCTTGTGCTCGGCGAAGATGCTGACGAAGGGCACGTTGACGCGCTCATGCTTCTCCAGCGCCTTGCGGAAAGCCGGCGTCTCGCTGATGCGCAGGCGGATATAGAGCCCCATGAAGACGAGCAGCGCGCTGGCGATGAACGGAATGCGCCAGCCGAAGCTGAAGAACTGCTCGTCGGTCAGGGCCGCATCGAGCGCGAGGAACGAGCCCGTGGCGCAGATGAAGCCGATCGGCGCGCCGAGCTGCGGGAACATGCCGTACCAGGCGGACTTGCCTGGAGGCGCGTTTTCTGTGGCGAGCAGAACCGCCCCGCCCCATTCGCCGCCGAGGCCGAGCCCCTGCCCCAGCCGGCACAGCGCCAGCAGCAGCGGCGCGACCACGCCGACCGCGGCATAGGTTGGCAGCAGGCCGATCGCGACCGTCGACAGGCCCATCGTCATCAGCGCCGCGACGAGCGTGGCCTTGCGGCCGATGCGGTCTCCGAAATGGCCGAAGATCGCCGCGCCGATAGGACGCGCGAAGAACGCGATCGCGAAGGTGGCGAAGGACTGCAGCATCGCCGAGGTCGCGTCGCTGCCGGGGAAGAACAGCTTCGGGAATATGATCACCGCGGCCGTCGCATAGATGTAGAAGTCGAAGAACTCGATCGTGGTGCCGATCAGGCTGGCGAGCAGGATGCGGGCCGGCGAGTTCAATGCGGCGGATTCGGACGGTGCGGGCGACACGTTGGCAACTTTCGGTAACTGCGAAGAAGGGGCGCGCAATATCAGGAAAGCTCCGGCCGTGGCACGTGAAACGCAGCGCCTTTGATATGCATATACCGCATATCCAATCGACAGATAAACGTGATTGCCGAACTGAACGCATGACCGAGCGGCCGGATCACCGCCTTTCACGCCCTCCTGACAAAGGCTGACACCGGGAACAAAAAAAGAACTTGCGGACGGGAACAAAGCGTGACCACTCTCCTGTCAAGACGCATTGAGATGTCCCCGCCGCCCTGCCATAAGGAGCCCGAAACGTGAATCAGGCGAATCTCAGACTCGTGGAAGGCTCCTCGATGGACAAAGCCAAGGCGCTGGACGCGGCGCTCTCTCAGATCGAACGGGCCTTCGGCAAGGGCTCGATCATGCGGCTCGGCAAGAACCCGCAATCGATCGAAATCGAGACCATCTCGACCGGCTCGCTTGGGCTCGACGTCGCGCTCGGCGTCGGGGGCCTGCCCAAGGGCCGCATCATCGAGATCTACGGGCCGGAATCCTCGGGCAAGACCACGCTCGCCCTGCACACCATCGCCGAGGCGCAGAAGAAGGGCGGCACCTGCGCCTTCGTCGATGCCGAGCACGCGCTCGACCCGGTCTATGCCCGCAAGCTCGGCGTCAATCTCGACGACCTCTTGATCTCCCAGCCCGATACCGGCGAGCAGGCGCTTGAAATCACCGACACCCTCGTCCGCTCCGGCGCCATCGATGTGCTGGTGATCGACTCGGTTGCGGCGCTCACGCCTCGCGCCGAGATCGAGGGCGAGATGGGCGAGGTCCAGCCCGGCCTGCAGGCCCGCCTGATGAGCCAGGCGCTGCGCAAGCTCACCGCCTCGATCTCGCGCTCGAACTGCATGGTGATCTTCATCAACCAGATCCGCATGAAGATCGGCGTCATGTACGGCAGCCCTGAGACGACCACCGGCGGCAACGCGCTCAAGTTCTACGCCTCGGTGCGCCTCGACATCCGCCGCGTCTCGACGCTGAAGGAGCGCGACGAGGCGACCGGCAACCAGGTCCGCGTCAAGGTCGTCAAGAACAAGGTCGCACCGCCCTTCAAGCAGGTCGAGTTCGACATCATGTTCGGCGAGGGCATCTCCAAGGTCGGCGAATTGATCGATCTCGGCGTCAAGGCCGGCATGGTCGAGAAATCGGGCGCCTGGTTCTCCTTCGACAGCCAGCGCCTCGGCCAGGGCCGCGAGAACGCCAAGGCCTTCCTCAAGAACAACCCCGATCTCGCCGCGAAGATCGAGGCCACGATCCGCCAGAATTCCGGCCTCGTCGCCGACCGCATCCTCGACCAGGCGACGCCGAGCGAGGACGATCTCGACGAAGGCGAGGCCTGAGCGGCGGCGCCGCCAAACGGCATGGATAGCGGGCGGCCTCTCGGGGCCGCCCGTTTTCATTTGCGGCCAAGGCTTTGAGCGTCCGCGGTCTCTCGACAGGCGTCAGCGGCGTGACTAGAACGCTTGCAACCGCCGGCCCGCGCCTGGCCGGAGCCTCAAGACAGCAAGAGTTCGAACAGCGATGAGCGGCGTCAACGAAATCCGGTCGACCTTCCTCGACTACTTCAAGTCCCAGGGCCACGAAGTCGTGGCTTCGAGCCCGCTCGTGCCGCGCAACGACCCGACGCTGATGTTCGCCAACTCGGGCATGGTGCAGTTCAAGAACGTCTTCACCGGCCAGGAGAAGCGCCCCTATTCGCGTGCCACCACCGCGCAGAAATGCGTGCGCGCCGGCGGCAAGCACAACGACCTCGACAATGTCGGCTACACCGCCCGCCATCACACCTTCTTCGAGATGCTGGGGAACTTCTCCTTCGGCGACTATTTCAAGGAGCAGGCGATCACCCACGCCTGGACGCTGGTCACGCGCGAATTCGGCCTGCCCAAGGACAAGCTGACCGTCACCGTCTATTCCGAGGACGACGAGGCGCATGCTCTCTGGAAGAAGATCGCCGGCCTGACCGACGACAAGATCATCCGCATCCCCACCTCGGATAATTTCTGGCGGATGGGCGACACCGGCCCCTGCGGCCCCTGCTCCGAGATCTTCTACGATCATGGCGACCATATCTGGGGCGGCCCGCCGGGCTCCGCAGAGCAGGACGGTGACCGGTTCATCGAGATCTGGAACCTCGTCTTCATGCAGTATGAGGAGGCCGCGGGCGGCATCCGCACCAACCTGCCCCGCCCTTCGATCGACACCGGCATGGGGCTGGAGCGCATCGCCGCCGTGCTTCAGGGCACGCATGATAACTACAATATCGACCTGTTCCGCGCGCTGATCACCGCAATCGCCGACCTGACTTCGGTCGACCCGGACGGCCCGATGAAGGCGAGCCACCGCGTCATCGCCGACCATCTGCGCTGTGCGTCCTTCCTGATCGCCGACGGCGTGCTGCCCTCGAACGAAGGTCGCGGCTATGTGCTCCGCCGGATCATGCGCCGCGGCATGCGCCATGCGCAGCTGCTCGGCGCCAAGGAGCCGCTGCTCTACAAGCTGGTGCCGGCGCTGACCCGCGAGATGGGTCGTGCCTATCCCGAACTGCTGCGTGCCGAGGCGCTGATCACCGAGACGCTGAAGCTGGAGGAGACCCGCTTCCGGACCACCCTGGCGCGCGGCCTCTCGCTGCTGGACGATGCCTCGAAGGACCTGACCGCCGGCCAGAGCCTGAAGGGCGACGTCGCCTTCACCCTCTATGACACCTACGGCTTCCCGCTCGACCTGACGCAGGACGCACTCCGCTCGCGCGACATCGCGGTCGATGTCGAGGGCTTCGATGCCGCCATGCAGCAGCAGAAGGCCAAGGCGCGCGCCGCCTGGGCCGGCTCCGGCGAGGCCGCGACCGAGACCCTCTGGTTCCCGCTGCGCGACAAGCTCGGCGCCACCGAGTTCCTCGGCTACGACACCGAGACGGCGGAAGGCGTCGTCACCGCGCTGGTCCGCGACAACACGGAAGTCGATGCGCTGAAGGCCGGCGAGAGTGGCTTCATGCTGGTCAACCAGACGCCGTTCTACGGCGAGTCCGGCGGCCAGGTCGGCGATGCCGGTCTGATCAAGGCGCCTGGAGTCGTCGTCGAGGTTTCCGACGTCCAGAAGAAGCTCGGCGATGTCTTCGCCCACAGCGTCACGGTCAAGGAAGGCGAGCTGAAGCGTGGCGCCGCCGTCGAGCTCATCGTCGACCATGACCGCCGCTCAGCGATCCGCGCCAATCACTCGGCGACGCACCTGCTGCACGAGGCGCNNGCGCCTCGTCCTTGGCGACCATGTCGCGCAGAAAGGCTCGCTGGTCTCGCCCGATCGCTTGCGCTTCGACTTCTCGCATCCCAAGCCGATCAGCGACGAAGAGCTGCGCGAGGTCGAGGAAATCGCCAACGCGATCGTGCTCAGAAACGAGCCGGTCACGACCCGGTTGCTGAGCGTCGACGAGGCGATCGCCTCCGGCGCCCGCGCGCTCTTCGGTGAGAAATACGGCGACGAGGTCCGCGTCGTCTCGATGGGCACCAACCCGGCCGGCAGAAACTTCTCGGTCGAGCTCTGCGGCGGCACTCATGCCACGCGCACCGGCGACATCGGTCTCGTCAGCGTCGTCGGCGAGAGCGCGGTCGCGGCCGGCGTACGCCGCCTCGAGGCGATGACCGGCAACGGCGCCCGCCTGCGTCTCAACCAGGATTCGCGCCTGCTCGACGGGCTGGCGAGCCTGCTCAAGGTCCCCGCCTCCGAGGCCGGAAACCGGCTGGCCGCCCTGATCGAGGAGCGCCGCAAGCTCGAACGCGAGCTGACCGAGGCCCGCAAGAAGCTCGCCATGGGCGGCGGGGGCGCGGCCGCGGATCCGGTGCGCGAAGTCGCCGGCGCCAAGCTTCTGGCGCGGGCGGTCACCGGCATCGAAATGAAAGACCTGAAGAGCCTCGCCGACGAGGCCAAGGCGCGCGTTGGCTCCGGCGTCGTCGCCATTGTCGGCGTCGCCGATGACGGCAAGGCCGGCGTCGTCGTGGGCGTCACGCCCGACCTGACCGAGCGTTTCGATGCGGTCGCTCTGGTGCGCGCAGCCTCCGAGCAGCTCGGCGGCAAGGGCGGCGGCGGCCGCCGCGACATGGCCCAGGCCGGCGGGCCGGACGGCAGCAAGGCGCAAGAAGCGCTCGACGCCGTCGCGGCCGCGATGGGCTGATGACGACCGGTGGGCGCCGCCTCACTGGCGCCCTCTCCCGCCGGATGCTGCTGCTGGCGGCGTGCTCCCTGCCGACAGTGTCGGGCGCGCAGACAAAATCGGGCAAGCGCGTGGCCGAGGGGCCAGCGCTCTCGGCCGCGAAGACCATCATGGCCGGCGCACCGCTCAGCGTTTTCGTTAGCCGCGCCCCGCAGGGCGCCAGGCTCGCCATCGCGCGGCCCGATGACCCGGCGCAGACGGCCATCGTCGTCGTCGAGCCGAAGAACACCGTCCCCGCCCTGCCGACACCCGGCATTGCCGGCACCTACGAATTGCGCCTGACGGCGGAAAGAGAAGGCGCGCCGACCGTCCTGCTGCGCCAACCGCTGGTGACGACCGAGCCCGAGGCGACTCTTGCCGCGCCGGAGAAGCTCGGCCGCGGCCAGCATCTGCCCGTGCGCGGCATCGGCCCGAATGGCGAGCTCGACCGTGTCGTGCTGGTCACGCCGGATGCCCCCATCGAGGCGGAAGGCCCGCGCTTCTTCCCCGCGGAAAATGTCGAGGCGACGCTGGAAGCGCCGGACGAGCCCGGCCTCTACGAGTTGCGCTATCTGCTCAACGCGCCGGTCAGCGGCCTGCGCATCCTCGCGCGCCGGCCGGTGCGGGTGGAGTGAGGCGCAGCCCCCCACCGACGGCCACGCGCTTGCATGGGTTCGGGCCCAGCTGCCATCCTGCCACGCAGCACGCCTGACCGAGGAGAAGACTGCCCATGCCTTTCGAATGCACGGTCCCCGCCGTCGCCACGCTGCTCACCGAGGACGACAAGGCCAAGATCACGCGCTGGGACTTCGAGCCGGGCGCGACCACCGGCTGGCACGAGCACGGCATGGACTATGCGGTCGTCATCATGACCGATGCGACGATGGCCTATGAGGTCGACGGCGTGGTGACACAGGCGGAGGTGAAGACGGGCCAGAGCTACATCCGCCCGGCCGGCGTGAAGCACGACGTCAAGAACGCCGGCGACACCCATCTCACCTTCATCGAGATCGAAATCAAGCGCTGACGCCGAGCTGCCCCAGCTCACGCAACGATGGTTCCCAAAAAAAAAGCCCGGCCGAATTCGGCCGGGCTTTCGTTTCTCGCAGGGATGAGCCCTGAGATCAGGCGGCCATCGCCTTGCGCATGTTGTCGCTGACCTTCTCGAGGAAGCCGGTGGTCGAGAGCCATTTCTGCTCGGCGCCGACCAGCAGGGCGAGGTCCTTGGTCATGTCGCCGGCCTCGACCGTGTCGACCGTGACCTTCTCGAGCAGCGAGGCGAATTTGGCGAGCTCGGTGTTGCCATCGAGCTTGGCGCGGTGAGCAAGGCCACGCGTCCAGGCGAAGATCGAGGCGATCGAGTTGGTCGAGGTCTCGCGGCCCTTCTGGTGCTCGCGATAGTGACGGGTCACCGTGCCGTGCGCGGCCTCCGCCTCGACGGTCTTGCCGTCCGGCGTCATCAGCACGGAGGTCATCAGGCCGAGCGAGCCGAAGCCCTGCGCCACAGTGTCGGACTGCACGTCGCCATCGTAGTTCTTGCAGGCCCAGACATAGCCGCCAGACCACTTCATCGCCGAGGCGACCATGTCGTCGATCAGGCGGTGCTCGTAGGTGATGCCGAGCTTGTCGAACTCGGCCTTGAACTCGGCCTCGTAGATCTCCTGGAAGATGTCCTTGAAGCGGCCGTCATAGGTCTTGAGAATGGTGTTCTTGGTCGAGAGATAGACCGGGTACTTGCGCATCAGGCCGTAGTTCAGCGAGGCGCGGGCGAAGTCACGGATCGAGTCGTCGAGATTGTACATCGCCATGGCGACGCCGGCCTCGGGGGCCTTGAAGACCTCCTTCTCGATGACCTTGCCGTCCTCGCCGACGAACTTGATCGAGAGCGTGCCCTTGCCGGGGAACTTGAAATCGGTCGCGCGATACTGGTCGCCGAAGGCGTGGCGGCCGATGACGATCGGCTGCGTCCAGCCCGGCACCAGGCGCGGCACGTTCTTGCAGATGATCGGCTCGCGGAAGATCACACCGCCGAGGATGTTGCGGATCGTGCCGTTCGGGCTCTTCCACATTTCCTTGAGGTTGAACTCCTTCACGCGGGCTTCGTCCGGCGTGATGGTGGCGCACTTCACGGCCACGCCATGCTTCTTGGTGGCGTTGGCGGCGTCGATCGTGACCTGGTCGTTGGTCGCGTCGCGGTTCTCGACCGAGAGGTCGTAATATTCGAGCGGCAGGTCGAGATAGGGGAAGATCAGCGTGTCCTTGATCTTCTGCCAGATGATCCGGGTCATCTCGTCGCCGTCCATGTCGACGACCGGGTTGGCGACCTTGATCTTGCTCATGCGATGACCCCTGTTCTCTCCAGATAGAACGATCCGCTGCCGCAGCACTGACCACGGCTCAGGTTGGGACGCTTCCTAGCCGGTTAGCAGCGGCGGGGGAAGCGCAGCTTTCGGGCAATCTCAGCCCGCGATGTTGCACTGCCGCAAAATCGGCATCTTCCCGATCCAGGCTCCGCGCTCACGCTCGGTACAGCAAGGACCACCGTCGTGCTCCGCATGATCGCCAGAAGAACCGCCGGTTTCTTTCCGGCTGCGCCCGTCGCTGCGGTCGCCCTGTCCCCGGCCTGGGCCGAACCGATCGAGGCGCCGCAGCAGCCGCTGCTGCCGATACCGCGCGCCGCTCTGCTGGACCCCGTGGCAGAGGAGCTTTCCGACGTACCGACAGCTCCGGACAGTGTCGAGGTGCTGCTGTTCGAGCCCGGCCTCGCCGCGGCCGGCCGGGCTGCGGCTTCCTCCGGCGCGCATCTGCGCGCCCGCGCCCCGATCCCGGTCGACATCATCCGCGAGGGCTTCGCAGCGCGCGCCGACACCACGGGCCCGAACCGCGATCGCTCGGTTGGCTTCAAGCTCGGCAAGGATGTGCTCTCGGTCCAGACCACTCTCTCCCAGCCGGCGAGCCCCGGCGCCTCGCAGGATGCGCGGCTGAGCTGGAAACTGGCCCAACCCGTCGCCGCGAGCACCGGCTTCGTCTGGGGCGCCTCCACCGGCGGCAACACCAACCTGACCGGCCGGCCGGAGCAGACTGGCGATGCCGTGGTCGGCTATCGCGAGCGCATCTTCGAGCACCTGACGCTGACCTCGCAGCTCGGCATGGCGGGCAGCTACATCTTCGCGCAGGATGGAGGCTTCCATTCGGCCCTGGCGCCCGAGGTGAGGCTCTCGGTCGATCTCGCCAAGCCCGCCGATCTGCCCTGGCAGACTTCGCTGGACCTTTCGCTCGCGCGCAAGCTGCCGCTCGTCGCCAGCGATTTCGAGACCCGCGGCACCGCGCTGATCTCGTTCAAATACCAGCTGCAGTAACAGGCCCGGCCGCTACAGCATGGCTACTTGCAGCGGGCGGGCTTCCCCATCCCGGTCGGCCGCTCTAGCGTCACAGGCATGACACAGCCAGCTTCCCCCCCCTTCGCTCTCGTCACTGGCGGCGCTCGCGGCATCGGCGCCGGCGCGGCCCTCACCCTCGCCCAGGCCGGCTACGAGGTCCTCGCCACCGGCCTCACGGAAGAGGAGGTCGCGGCCATGCCGCCGCATCCCGCCATCCGCCATGCCCGGCTCGACGTCACGCGCGACGAGCAGGTCGCGGCGATCGTCGCCGCCTGCCCGCGCATCGATGCGCTGGTGAACTGCGCCGGCATCATCCAACGCGGCGGCAAGGAATTCGAGATCGACGCCTTCCGGCTGACCATCGAGGTCAACCTCAACGGCACGATGCGGATGTGCCTTGCCGCCAAGGACAAGCTCGCGGCGAAGCTGCCGGGCAAGGAAGGCGGCGCGATCGTCAACATCGCCTCGATGCTGACCTTCCATGGCTCGCCCTTCGCGCCCGGTTATTCCGCCTCGAAGGGCGCCATCGGCCAGCTCACCAAGTCGCTCGCCGCCGCCTGGGCGCAGGACGGGATCCGCGTCAACGCGGTCGCGCCGGGCTGGATCGAGACGGAGTTGACCCGCCCGCTGGTCGAGGACGCCGAGCGTTCGGCGCCGATCCTGGCCCGCACGCCGATGGGTCGCTGGGGCAAGCCCGGAGATGTCGGCGGCGCCATCGCCTTCCTGCTTTCGGATGCGGCGCAGTTCGTCACCGGCGCCATCCTGCCCGTCGACGGCGGCTACCTCGCCGTCTAGGAAACTGATGTAAATCAATAGCCTATGCGCGGATGCTGAATCAATCTGCGCAGTGTTTGAATCAAAATATCAGCATGGGAGAGAAGCCATGAACACGACGAGCCCGATGCCCGTCGCCGCCACGAGCGAGGAGCGCTGGACCCCCTACCGCCATCCCCAGCCGAAGGAATCCCCGCCGGAGCTCGTCGTCCCGAACGTGATCCCGACCGACGAACGGGTCTGGGTTCCGGTCGACGAGAACGTCTGGTTCCGCCCCCTGCTCTTCTGCGTCTCGCGCGGCTATTGGATGAACCTGCTCAAGGTCCGTCGCGCCGGCGTGCTCTCGCGCCACCGCCATCCGCTACCGGTCCACGGCTATGTGCTTAAGGGCAAGTGGCGCTACCTCGAGCATGACTGGGTCGCGACCGAAGGCGCCTATGTCTACGAGGCGCCGGGCGAAACACACACGCTGGTCGTCGACCCCGATGTCGAGGAGATGATCACCATGTTCCAGGTCAACGGAGCGATGATCTACGTCGACCCGGACGGCAATTGCATGGGCTATGACGACGTCTTCACCCGCATCGACAAATGCCGCGCGCACTACGCCAAGAACGGCCTCGGCGCGGAGTACGTCGACCAGTTCATCCGCTGAGGGACAGGTCGCTCCGGCGGGCAGCGCTACAACGACCCCATCGAGACCGCGATCTTGTTGGGATAGCGTGGATCGCTGCTCATCGCCACGTCACAGACCTTGCCCAGGACATCGACGACGGCCTCGACACCGTCGCGCTGCCGCTGCGCGTAGCGTGAAGGGTCGATCACCGCTTCCGGCGCCGGCGTGTTGTTCGACCGGTTGAAGGCCCGGTCGAGTTCGCGCATCGCCCATTCCTCCTGGCGCTTCTTCTCCGCGGCCAGCCCTGCGATGCGGTCGATCGACTTGTTGCTCTGCTGCAGCTTCTTCGTCTTCTCGACGAAACGGGCATAGGCGGCGGACGCCGCGCGGTACTCGATGTCGACCATGGCGAGCAGATCGACCGAATCCGAAAACAGCAGGCAGACTTCGGCCCGCCAGTCGTCGAGTACGATCTCACTCCTTGCGGCGATCGACTCGACGGTCTGTCCGGAGCCGGCGATATCCTGATCCGCCTGGCCGCGATCGCGGCTGGCGTCACGCAGGAACTGCTGCGTCGGCGCGATACTGATCACATAGGCCAGCTTCAGGCTCTGCTTGCGGTCGGTCAGCAGCTTGACCTGGGAAGACAGTGCAGCGGCCGAATCGGCGGCCTGGATCGCCTGCTCCAACGCCCTCATCGCATTGTTGTGCGTATCGGAAGCTGTCAGCACGCTGGCCAGCACTTCGAGATGGACTTTGTGGAAGGTAAAATATGGGTGCTTGGTCAAGCCTTTGCCGACAACCTTCTCGCCGAGCTGCGTCAGCCCCTTGAGGCCGAGCTTGAAGATTCCCTCCGAGCGGGTGTCCTCGTCGATAAGCTTCTTCACCGCGTCGTAGTAGCTCTTCGCCTTCTTGAATTTCTTGTATTTCGCGTAGGCGTCCTTGGCTTGCTGGGAAGTGCCCATCCGTCATCCCTCCGGGGCGACCGCGCCAAACAACAGCCTGCGGTCATGACCGGGACATCATGCGTCCGGGCAGTACCCCACGTCGGCATGCGAATGCATGACGCTGGGCGACGGCGAGACAGGTCCGTCATTTTGTCGGATGGAGGGCGATCTAACGCCCCAGCTTCGCCAGTTCCACAGCCGCGCGCAGCTCGATATGAGCGAGCACCTCGTCGAGGCGCGGATCGTCGGTGGCCTCGCGCTGCTGCGTCAGCGTCGCGCGCAGCCGCTCGAGCTCCGAAGGCAGAACACGGCCCGTGAGCAGCGCGGCCTTGAGCCGGTCGAGCCCGTCGAGGAGGTCATGCCCGCGCCGCGCCTGCCGGCGCTTGCGCTCCTGCTGGTCCCCCTGCTCCTGCACGGCGAGCAGCATGTCGAGCGGCCCTGCTGCGGCCACGCCGGCACTGCGCGTAGCCGTCGCGGAATCCTGCGTCGGAAGCGTGAAGGCCGCGCCGCTCGAGCGCCTCGCGGAACTGGCCGGGCCGGCATTCGAGACGGGCGCGCGCTGGTCGATCTTGATCATGGCGGCCTCGTAGGAGAGTGGCTCCAAGCCTCCCTCCGGCATGGTTAACAACCGGTAAATCACCCGGCAGAAACTGCCGCCCCGGCAGGAAGCGCCGTCCGCGCGGGCCCTCCCCGAGAAAGCGGGAAAACTCCAAATAATTGATAAAGAACGGTTTTCGCTTTTGCGAAGGCTGGCACGCGGCTCGCAAGGCGAGAGCGACCATTCCTGTCGCATCGGTGCTTGAAGCATGTTCCGCAACCCCGTCCTGACCAAGCTGCTGAAGCCGCTGGCCGCCGCGCTCGCCGTTGCGGTCGCGCTCACGGCGCAGCCGGTCTTCGCGCTGTCGCGGATCAAGGATCTCGCCTCGGTCGAGGGCGTGCGTTCGAACCAGCTCCTCGGCTACGGCATCGTCGTCGGCCTCAACGGCACGGGCGACACGCTCAACAACACGCCCTTCACCAAGCAGTCGCTGCAGGCGATGCTGGAGCGCCTCGGCGTCAACACGCGCGGCGCCAATATGCGCACCGCCAACGTCGCCGCCGTGATGGTGACGGCGAACCTGCCGCCCTTCTCGACGCAGGGCACCCGCGTCGACGTCACCGTCTCCGCCATGGGCGACTCCAAGTCGCTGCAGGGCGGCACGCTGCTGGTCACGCCGCTGCTCGGCGCCGATGGCGAGGTCTATGCCGTCTCGCAGGGTCCGGTCGCGATCTCCGGCTTCTCGGCCGAGGGCGACGCCAGCAAGATCACCCGCGGCGTGCCGACGGTCGGCCGCATCGCCAATGGCGGCGTCGTTGAGCGCGAAATCGACTTCGCGCTGAACAAGCTCTCGACGCTGCGTCTGTCGCTGCGCAACCCGGACCTGACCACCGCGCGCCGCGTGGCCTCCTCCATCAACGACTTCATCGGCGGCGACTCCGCCGAGCCGACCGACCCCTCGACCGTGGTGCTGCAGATCCCGCCGCGCTACAAGGGCAACATGATCAAGCTGCTCACCGACATCGAGCAGCTGCGCGTCGAACCCGACCAGCTTGCGCGCATCGTCATCGACGAGCGCTCCGGCATCATCGTCATGGGCAAGGACGTGCGCGTCTCGACCGTCGCCGTGGCGCAGGGCAACCTCACCGTCACGATCAGCGAGCAGCCGGAGGTCTCCCAGCCCGAGCCCTTCGCGCGCGGTCGCACGGTCGTCACGCCGCGCACCAACGTCAAGGTCGACACCGAAGGCGGCAACAAGCTCGCCCTCGTCAAGGAAAGCGTGACGCTGGCCGAGCTCGTCGACGGGCTGAACGCGCTTGGCATCGGCCCGCGCGACCTGATCTCCATCCTTCAGGCCATCAAATCCGCCGGCGCCCTCCAGGCCGAAATCGAGGTGATGTGATGACTGCGGCTCTCGCTCTCTCCGCCGGCAATCTCGCGCTCGGCGTCGCCGGCAAGGTCGTGAAGGGCGTCACCGACGCGCTCGACCCCGAGAAGGCCAAGATCAAGAAGCAAGCCGACGACTTCGAGACCATGTTCCTCGAGCAGTTCACCGAGCGCCTCTTCGCTAGCAGCGAAGGCACCGAGGGCCCGCTCGGCGAGAACGGCCAGGGCGGCGGCATCTGGCGTTCTGAGCTCAGCCAGCAATACGCCAAGCAGATCCAGAAGGCCGGCGGCATCGGCCTCTCCGACCAGATCATGCGCGATCTGATCAACCTGCAGGCGCAGAGCGCCGGTGGAGTGCAGAATGCTGGCAGCTAGGCAGATCGTTGATGAACGGCCGCGCGTCACCGACGCGCTCGGCGCCCGCGCATTGGTCGAGGCCGTCCTGGAGGCGCTGGGAGCGCTCTCCCACCTCGTCGGCGAGGAAACCGAGCTGGTCCGCGCCGGCCGCTTGCCCGAGGCGCTGAGCCGCGAGGAGCGCAAGACCGAGCTCGGCGGCGTCTATATGCGCGGCGTCGAGCAGGTGAAGCTGAACGCGGTCGCGCTCGCCCGCTTCGTCCCGGAACAGGTCCGGAGGCTCAAGGAGGCGCATCTCGACTTCCAGGTGTTGATCGAGACCAACCAGATCGTGCTGGCAACCGCCCGCGCCGTATCCGAGGCCGTCATCCGCGACCTCGCCGCCGATGCCAACAGGCCGATGCGCGCCGCCGGCTACGGCCCGGCAGCCTCGGTCGGGGCCGGCGCCTTCGCCCGGCCGAATTCCGGCCCGCTCGTGCTGTCGCGCAGGCTGTAGGGTCTGTACTCCTGACGCTGCCGCCCGGGCGCGCCTCCAAGCCCCGTTCCGGGAGGCGCAGGCGGCTGCGTCGGAACCCCTCAATATTTACCTAATTCCCTTACGTTAGCTTTAGCCTTTTCTGACACACTCCACTCTGTCGGGCGACATAAGCAGCCCCCGGCGTTCAGCAGGAGGCGGCGCGAAGGCGCCGTGGATGACTCCAGAAGGAGTGGGTGTCATGGATTTTGGCAATGCTCCCAGGCTCGCGCCCCCGCCGGGCGTCCTGGCCGTCAACCGTTCGGACGTCGTCGCCCAACCGGGCAGCGTCGCAGTGGACCTCCCCCCCGAACAGACCGTGCAATCCGCCTCGGCCGGCGACGCCGTCCATATCGAGCTGGGCGCGCAGGCCCGCGACGCGCAGAGCCGCGCAAACGGCGAAAGGCGCGCCAATGACGCCGATCGCAACGGCCGCGCCTCCGATCAGCTTCTGGATGAGACCGTCGAGCGCAAGCTGGTGGTCGATCCGCGGACGCGCTCCGTCATCATGCAGAAGAAGAACAAGGACACGGGCGAGACGGTCTCCCAGCTGCCGGACGAGACGCTAATCAAGATGCGCCTCTATACGCGCCAGCTCGACGAGCGCACCCGCCAGGCGCAGGAAAGCCGCCACGCTATCGAGCGCTCGGCCTGAGGTTCCTTCCTCCGCCGAAACCAGCAGACGCCAAACCGCCCGCCTCGCGCGGGCGGTTTTGTGTTTGGAAGGTCCGTGCGGCACCGCTTAAGGCCCGCTTAACCAAGCCGCGGCTTTGCCCAAGTTGGAGGCAATCCGACCGCCGAAATTTACCACTTGTTACGAGGCGGCCGCCGAATGTCGCCCCGACCCGGCCAGGATGGCCGGGCGCCAGAATGGCAACCTACCAGAAGGTAAACGATCATGGCTGTTGCGCTTTCCGCGGGCATTCGTAATGCCCTCACCTCTCTGCAGTCCGTCACCTCCCAGGCGACTGCGATCCAGGGCCGCCTCTCGACCGGTAAGAAGGTCAACTCGGCGGTCGACAATCCCGTCAACTACTTCACCGCTGCTTCGCTGAACGATCGGTCGAGCCAGCTCACCGGCCTGCTCGACGGCATCTCGAACGGCATCCAGACCGTCCAGGCGGCCTCGAAGGGCATCGACGGCATCACCAAGCTCGTCGGCTCCCTCCAGTCCACCATCAAGCAGGCTCAGGCCGACGCGGCTCAGAACCGCCCGACCAAGGCCGGCACGGCTCTCGCGACCGCTGCTGAAGCGGCCGTTACCTCCAAGAGCCTGAAGGACATCGCGCTCGACAAGCATATCACCGACGTCACCGGCGGTACCGCCACGACGGCTGATGCTGCGACCGCGACCACCTCGGGTGACCTTGGCATCGCGGCCGCCGACACCTTCCTTGCGATCTCGATCACCTCCGGCAGCAACTCCTATACGGCCTCCTTCAGCTCGGCCACTGCCACAGTTCGTGACGTCGTCAACGAGATCAACAAGTCGGGCATCGCGACCGCCTTCGTCGACGAGAAGGGCCAGCTCAACGTCAAGGGCAACGGTTCGGATGATCTGCAGTTCGGTATCGGCTCCGATACCACCGCTGCGCTCGCCGTGACCGACGCTGCGGCCGGTGGCGCCAACACGGCTGTCGGCTTCCTCGCCGCCGACTCGGTTGCCGCGACCGCCATCAAGGGCCAGAACATCACCTCGGCCGTCCGTTCGAACCTGATCCAGCAGTACAACGACCTGCGCACGCAGATCGATGAACTGGCCAAGGACTCCGGCTTCAACGGCCTGAACCTCCTGCAGGGTGACCGTCTGACGGTGACCTTCAACGAGAAGGGCGGCAAGAACCAGTCCAAGATGGACATTCAGGGCACGAACCTGACTGCCGACAATCTTGGTATCGTCGCGGCGAACAACACGACGGTCACTGGCTTCACCAACTTCCAGAACGACGCCGACCTGGCGAAGGCCGCCGACAAGCTCTCCGGCGCGCTGACCTCGCTGAAGTCCCTGTCCTCGACCTTCGGTGCGAACCTCTCGGTCGCGCAGACCCGTCAGGACTTCACCAAGGACATGTCGAACGTCCTGTCCATCGGCGCCGACAACCTCGTCAACGCCGACGCCAACGAGGAAGCAGCCAACCTGCTCGCCTTGCAGACCCGCCAGCAGCTGTCGCAGACGGCTCTGTCGCTGTCGAACCAGGCCGACCAGGGCGTCCTGCGCCTGTTCTGATCCTTCGTCCGCAGAAGCGGATACCCCACAGAAGGTGGGCGAAGACAAAAGGCGGCGGAGCACAAGCTCCGCCGCCTCTTGCTTTTTGGCCGGTGTTTACCCGGCTTCGGCCGCGTTAACCCTTTTTTATCCTTAACAAGGAATTATCGGTCCAGATCAGACTGAACAGGCGCGGATTCGCGTTTTCAGGGGACCGAAGATGGCCGGAACTATCCTTTCCAGCGGCGTGCGCTCCAATCTGCTGACCTTGCAGCAGACGACGGCCCAGCAGACCGTGATCCAGAACCGCCTCGCCACCGGCAAGCGGGTCAATTCAGCGATCGACAATCCGGTCAACTACTTCACTTCGCTGACGCTGAACGATCGGTCGAGCCAGCTCACCGGCCTGCTCGACGGCATCTCGAACGGCATCCAGACCATCCAGGCCGCCTCGAAGGGCATCGACAGCGCCACGACCATGGTCCAGACGCTGCAATCGGTGATCAAGCAGGCCCAGTCCGACGCGGCCCAGAACCGCCCCATGAAGTCCGGCACCTCGATGGCGACGGCAGCCGAGGCCGTCAACACCTCGAAGAGCCTGAAGGACATCGCCCTCGACAAGCATGTTCTCGACATTGCCGGCGGCACCGTCGCCACGGCGGATGCCGCAACGGCGACCAGCTCGGGCGACCTCGGCGTCGCCGTCGCCAATACCACCTTCGCGATCTCGCTGAAGACCGGTACGGCGCCTAACGACACGACCTATACCGCGACCTTCGACGGCACCAACGCGAGCCTTCGTGATGTCGTCAACGAGATCAACAAGTCCGGCATCGCCACCGCCTTCGTGGACGAGAAAGGCCAGCTGAACGTCAAGGGCGTCGGCTCCGAGGAGTTGCTGTTCGGCTTCGGCACCGCCGCGGCCGGGCCCGCCGCCCTCACCGCAGCCGCCGCCGGCGCGAACAACACGGCGCTCGGCTTCGTCGCGACCGACGCCGTCGCCGGCACGGGCCTTAAGGGCCAGAACCTGACCTCATCCACCCGTTCGAACCTGATCCAGCAGTTCAACGACCTGCGCGCGCAGATCGACAAGCTCGCCAAGGACACCGGCTTCAACGGCATCAACCTGCTGCAGGGCGACCGCCTCTCGATCATCTTCAACGAGAAGACCGGCGCCAACCAGACCAGGCTCGACGTGCAGGGCTCGATCCTGAGCTCCGCGACGCTCGGCATCAACGAGGCCACCAACACTCAGCTCGACGGCTTCATCAACTTCCAGAACGACCTGGATCTCGAGAAGGCCTCGACATCGCTGACGAATGCTCTGAGCTCGCTGCGCTCGCTGGCCTCGACGCTCGGCTCCAACCTTTCGGTCGCGCAGACCCGTCAGGACTTCACCAAGGAAATGGTCAACGTGCTGAAGACCGGCGCGGACAACCTCGTCCTCGCCGATCCGAACGAGGAAGGCGCCAGCCTGCTCGCCCTCAACACCCGCCAGCAGCTCTCGCAGACGGCACTCTCCCTCGCCAACCAGGCGGACCAGGGCGTGCTGCGCCTGTTCGGCTGATCGCCCGGCGCAAGTCATCCGGCGACGACGCCCCTCCCCTCCAGCCAGAAGGCAGGACCTATATGGCCCTCAAGGTCGAGCTCAAGCCGCGCGAGCGGATCATCATCGGGCAGGTGGTCATCCGCAACGACGAGCAGCGCACGCGCTTTTTCATCGAGGGCGACGCGCCGATCCTGCGCGAGAAGGACATCCTCACTGCGGCCAGCGCCGACAGTCCGGCCAAGAAGATCTATCTCGCCATCCAGCTGATGTATCTGGCCGGCGACCCGACCTATCAGCACGACGTCTTCTTCCAACTCGTCCGCGACTTTCTCGCGGCTGCGCCCAGCGCTCTCGAGCATGTTCACGAGATCAATAACCGCATTTTAAGCGGCGACCTCTACAAAGCGCTCAAGGCGGCCAGAAAGCTGATCGCTTACGAAGCGGATCTGATCGAGAATGCAAAACGGGTTTAACGCCTACGCCGCCGCTGCCAAGACAGCCCAAGCCGTTGTATCCCCCCGCGAACTCGAAGCTGCCCTGCTGGTCAAGGCCGCTACGCGCCTCCAGATCGTCGCCGATGACTGGGATCAGCGCGCAGACGAGCTCGAAGAAGCGCTCACCTACAACCGCCGGCTCTGGACCTTGCTGGTCTCGGCGGTGATCGCGGAAGACAATCCGCTGCCCGTAGGCATCAAGCAGAACATCCTCGGGCTCGCGAACTTCATCTTCAACCACACCTTCAAGATCGCGGCGGAGCCGAAGCCGCAGAGCCTGCGCGTCCTCGTCAACATCAACCGCGACATCGCCGCCGGCTTGCGTGGGCGCTGAGCTGGCGCGCAACAGTTTCCAGACAAGCAAAAACGCCGCCCATCCGGGCGGCGTTTTGCGTTATGTGCTGGCTGGCGCGCTCAGAGATAGTTGGTCAGCGACAGCTTCGAGAGCGAAGATGTCACCTCATAGCTCGCCTGTAGCCGCGTCTGCAGCGACAGGATCTGCATCGCAACCTCTTCCGGCGTGACGTTCTCGACCCCTTCCAGCGCCGTCGTCAGGTAACTCTTGGTGGTGGTATGCCGGTCCTTGGCGCTCGTCATCGCGAGCTGCGCCGAGGCGAAATCGGTGATGATCTCGGTCGGCTTCTGCACCGTGCCGCCATAGCCGAGCTTCTCGCTCACCCGGTCGGTCATCGCCTCGTAGCGCGCCTGCGATTCCGTGTCGTCGGCCGGGAAGGTCTGGGTGGCCATGATCGCGAACTGGGCAAGCCCGATGCGGAAGACCTCTTCATTGGCCCGCGCACCCGTCTGGACGGTCTGGCCCTGGTCGACCTGGACGCTCGCTGTGCCGCGCGCCGGATCGGAGCCGTCGTCGCCGCGATACCAGATCACCGTCGACGTGGCATAGGCGCCGGTGTTGTCCGGCGGCAGCGTCGCTGAGGCGAAAGGCGGGCCCGGCACGCGCTTCGGCGGATTATTGACGCTGCCCGCGAAGAAGTCCTGCGCCGCCACCTGGGCGGAGGCGGCTGAAAGGTCCGAGCGTGCCTTTTTGCCGAGCGCGTCGGTGATCGCGGCGCTCAGATTGGCCGCGGTGTCCGCGGGGGTGGCGCCGATCTCGAAAGTGTCCGTCTCGAGAGGTTCCGTACCGTTGGCCCGCGCCTTCAGCGCGATCTCCGTCTGTGTGCCGTCCGGCAGATCGAGGCGGATCCGGACCACATCGCCAGCGGCCGGCTGTGTGGGAACATCGACGGCGAGGCTGGCCGGCGGCCCGGCGGTGAGGGTCGTCGTGATCGCGGCCGAGCTGGAGCTGGCGCCCGAGATCTTGAAACCATAGGGATGGACCGTCGGCTCCTCGGCCACAGTCACGGTGGTGCCGGCAACCGTGGGCGTCTGGAGGCGACCGAGACCGGTGCCGAGATCGGCCTGTTGGCGCTCGTCGATGAGCTGCTTCACCCCCGCCTTGCCAGCGGCGTCGCCATTGATGATCTCGCTGTAGGTCGCCGTCGGCTGGACGTCGGAGGTCTTGCCGGAAAAGAGATAGCGCCCGTTCACCGAGCCATCGAGCAGATCGAGCGTCTGCTTGAGCTTCTCCTGGGCCATGATCTGCGGCGGCGACTGTCCGCTGGCGCTCGGCAGATAGCTGTCGGCGCTCGCATCGTCGCGGGTCTCGCTCGTCAGCTTGGCGAAGTTCTCGACCGATGTGGACAGGAGCTTCAGGTTGACGTCGGCAAGCTGAATGCCGCCGAGCCAGGCATCGATCGACGACATCTTGCCGTTGATATCGAGGCTGACGCGCCGGTCGCTGCCGAGGTCGCCATAGCTGGTGGCGCGCTGCTGCGTATCGAGCTGGCGCTGGAGGTTGTCGAGCTCGGCGCGGGAGGAGACGAAGCTGTTCGGCTTGGCCGCGCGGTAGGCACCGGTTCCGTAGGCGGTGATGGTCATGGGCTCACACTCTCATCAGCACGTCCATCATCTCCTTCACCGTGGAGATGATGCGGGCATTGGCGGCGTAGGCCGTCTGCAACTCGATCAGCATCGACATTTCCTGGTCGACATTGACCTGCGAGGTTTCCTGGAAGCGGCTCTGGATCGAGGCGAGCGCGACCTGCTGTCCCTCGTCGAGGCGCTTGGCGGCCTCGACCGCCTGTCCCTGCGAGGAGACGACGCGCTGCACGAAGTTCGCGACGGTCATGTTCTGGCTGGCGCTGTTGCCGTCGAGCCCCACCGCATTGGTGAAGGCCTGCTGGCTCTTGGTGAGCCTGTCCAGCAGCAGGCTCGGCCGCGTTTCATCGCCCTGCGGCGTCGGCGTGGCGCTGTCATGGACGACGAGCAGCGAGCGATCGGCGATCAGAGCCTGGTTGACCGTGATCCGGGCCGCGAAGCCGACCGTCTGCGAGCCGCCTTCATAGGAACCCGTGAACGGCGTGCCGGCGAGCCCGTCGACGAAGAAGGGCAGCTCCGCCGGACCGCCGGCCGAGGACAGCGTCGTGGTGGTCGGACGCGCCGTCAGGCCCACCACGTCGCGCGTGCCGGCCGCGCCGTCATCGACGATGCTGAGCGTCGTGCCGGTGTTGGTGACGGTGAAGCCCGTGCCGACGGCCGCCTGGATCTGGGCCGCGACCGACGCGGGGCCGCCCGAGAAGTCGATGCCGACCACGCGATTGTTGGCATCGCCGCCTGAGGAAGCCGGCAGCGGCAGCGACGCGCCGGACTCGACCCTGACGAAGGTGAAGCGCTGCGTCTGGCCGCCGGGCGTGACCTTGTAGTCGAGCGTGACCGTATTGCCCGACTGCAGCGCTGCGAGATCGACCTCGAAGCCGGTCGCGGCGCCCGAAGTCACCGGGGTGCCGGCGATCTCCTGGTCGGAGAGCGCCTTGGCCATCTGCGCGGCGATTTCGTCGAGCTGGGCCTGCGCCTGCACCAGCGTCTTGTCGCGCAGCTCGATATTGGCGGCGATCTCGCCGGAGCGGAAAACCTTGTTGGCGATGGCGTCCGAGTTGTTGCCGGACGAATCCGTCATCCGGATCGTGCCGACGCTGCGCGTGGCGGGGTCCGTGCTCCACTGGTCGTCCGCGCCCAGGCCGACATGCTCGTCGAAGCTGAAGCGCACCGTCGGCTGGCCGTCGAAGAGCTGCGTGCCCGAGCTGGTGATCACAGTGATCGAGCCGCGCGCGTCTTCAGTCGTCTTGATGTCGACATATTGCGACAGCTCGGAAAGGATCCGGTCGCGCTGGTCGCGCAGATCCGCCGTGCTGTTGTCGTTGGGCCGCGCGACGATGCGGGCATTGACGTCCGTCAGCGCCCCGAGCAGCTCGTTGACCTTGGTCACGCCATTGGCGATGCCGCTTTCGGCCTGACTGCGCAGCGCCTGCACGCCGGTCGAGAGCGTATTGAGCTGGCGCGCGAGCCCTGTCGCGGCATCGAGCACGTCCGAGCGCAGGCTGTAATTGGACGGGTCGTTCTGCAGCGCCTGCAGCGAGGCCGTGAACTTGTTGAAGATCGTGTCCAGAGCCGTCGAGCTGCCCGGTGCACCGTAGAGCTGGTCGAGGTTCGACAGCGCGTTCGCCCGCGTCGAGGTGTATCCGGCGCCCGAGGCTTCCTGCCAGAGCTGGTGCTGGACGATCTTGTCGAGCAGCCGCTGGACCTGTGTGCTCTGGACGCTGGAATTGAAGCCCGAGTAATCCTCGACGGTCGAGACCGCCCGCCGGACATAGCCCGTCGTGCCGGCATTGGCGACGTTCTGCGAGACGATGCCGATGCCGACCTGCGTGGCGTTGAGCCCGCCGACCGCTGTATTCAGGGATGTACTCAGACCCATCCTCAACTCCTGTCGCTAGAGGCCGCCCTCCTGGGCGGCGCGCGCTTGCTCCCGCGGCTCAGCGGATGATGTTGAACACCGAGGTCAGCATGTCCTGCGCAGTGCTGATCACCTTGGTGTTGGCGGCGTAGGCCTGCTGGGTGACGATCATCTTCGAGAACTCGTCGGCGATGTCGGTGTTGGACTGCTCGACATTGCCGCCGACCAGCTGCGAGGTGCCAAGCCCCATGATCGGCGGGCCGGATTCGACCGTCTCCTCGAAGGCGCCGCCGTCGAGGCGCTTCAGCGCATTGTCGCCGTTGAAGCGCGCGGTCGCGATCTGGGCGAGCGCCACCATCTGGCCGTTGCTGAAGGTGCCGATCACCTGCCCCTCGGCGGAAACCGAGACGCGGTCCAGCGTGCCCGCGGTATAGCCGTCCTGCCGGATGCTGCGCGCGTCGATCTGGCCGCTGACGTCACCGTTCTGCGTCAGGCCGGTGTTGCCGACCGTCAGGTTGATGCCGGAGACGGCGATGCCGCCGATCGTCAGGCCCGCGGGGAGCGCGATGTTGCCGCCGGCTGGTGTCACCATCTGGCCGGTCGGCCCGAAGGTGACGCTCACATTCGCGTTGCGATAGGCGACCTGGCCGGCGCCGGTCGCGCCGGTATCCTCGGCGACGAACAGATTCCAGGTGTCGGTGCCGCCGCTTGAGACGCTGTCGACCTTCGCCCAGCGCAGCTCGACGCTGACCGCCTGGCCAAGCGGGTCGTAGACCGTCACCGAGCCGCCGGGAATCGAGCGGCTGAGGAAGCTCGTCTTCTCCGTGCCCGCGATCACCGAGGTGGGCTGGCTCGCCGAGAGTGCGGCGCTGTCCGGGAAGGCGGCCGCGAATGTGGTCGTGCTGTCGAAGAGCAGCTCGGAATCCGCCACGGTGCTGTCGGCATTGTTGGTCTTCGGATAGGCGGGAAGATTGGCGCGATACTCGATCGCGGTCGTCGCCTTGGCCGGGAACTGCTCCTTGGTGACGCGGATCACCTCCGGCTGGGTGCCGATCAACTGGCCCGTCGTCTGGTCGATCTGGAAGCCCTTGAGATAGTAGCCAGCGCCGTTGACCAGATAACCGTTGGCGTCGAAGTCGAAATCGCCGCGGCGCGTATAGAGGTTCTTGTTGTCGAACTGCATGTTCACGCCGATGCCGGTGGAACGCTGGTCGACCACGAAATAGCCGTCGCCGTTGATCGCGACGTTGGTGTCGATCTTGGTCGCCTGAAGGTCGCCTTGGATCGTGTTGGTCGCCAGGCTGTAGGAGGCGACGGAACCGCCGACCTGACGGTTCAGCGCCGTGTCTGGCACAAGGTCCGAGAAGGTCGTGTCGATGCGCTTGTAGCCGGTCGTCCGCGAATTCGCGATGTTGCCGGAGATGTTCTCGAGCGCATAGGACTGCGCCGCCATGCCCGTAACCGCTGTCGTCAGCGCGCTGAAAACACCCATGGAACCCTCGCCTCAACCGGCCGCCCCCCAAGGGCTGCCCGCAACTCTTCGAGGCTCGGTCTGCACGGCGCATGCCACGCAGCCATAGGTGAGATTTCAAGGGCTTGGATGCTTTACGAAGCGTATCGCGGCAGTCCCGACCGGGCAGAATCGACTGGGCCGGCAGATTCTGCCGGGTTGCCGGCCGCCATGCAGTCAACGACGACGCGCATCACAGGCTTCCGGCCTCGCTGCCGGCGGGCGATCCAGTCACATGAAACCCGGACTTCGCGGCAGATATTGCGTCCAGCCGCCATAGCCGGGCGACGCCATCAACAGCATCGGAAAGCTGATCCGCATGCCTTGATCGACTGCAAGGCCCAGGGCGCTGTCGCATGAACCCGGCAGGAACGCCGATACCTTCCCGGCCGGGCCATCCGCCGCCAGCTTCAGAGCCGTCGCGAAGGCATCGCGAAGGAGCTCAGGCCGCGCTGCCGCGAGGGGGCCTATATGACCGTTGGAGCCGATATAGGCGTAACCGGCGCAGTCGTCGCCGGCATAGAACAAAAACCCCGTGGTCGCCGGGTCGCTGAGCAAGTAGCGATGATGCTTCTCCCGCGAGACGCCGATCGCGTGGAAATCAATCGCCGCAAGTTTTCCGGAGGTTGCGACGCTGTCGTCCATCGCGACGGGGCGCAATGGCGATTCAGGCAACGCCTGCATCGCCCGTTCGCGCTCGGCATTGAAAAGATAGATCGGCGTCTTTGGAAAGAGGCCGTGCCGCATGTAAAGGCCCTGCGAGACGCGATTGAAGGTGAAAGTGATGAGAGCCTTGTGAGCCGCTCCGGATTTCCGGGCGTGCCCCATCGTGCGTCCCAGGAGTTCGTTTCCGATACCTTCGCCCTGTCGGGTGGGATCGACGAACAGCTGGGCGAGGAACCAGACATCCCCGCAAACCCAGCTCCAGGCAAACCCGAGAATCTCCCCGCCATCCTCGGCGACCCACAGGCCGTCGGGATCGTCCTTGAGCGAAAACAGCTGGAAGTTGGGCGGGCTCGCCGTCGCCATCGGGCCGAAGCCATGCCGAACAGTCAGATCGTTGATGCTGCCGACCACCAGAGCATCAGCTGTAACGAAGTCATCCGCTCGTGCTGGTCGGTAGACAAGCGACATCGGGGCACTCCGGCAGAGCTCCAAGACTGAGCGCGAGCAGCGATGGCGAGCGTATCAGCTCTCGTGATCCTCGTCCCGGACCCTGCCGATTCCGCTCGTGGTTCTCTTGGTCACGATGACGGGAAAGCGGGAACGGCGCAGCTTTCCTCTGCGCCGCTCCTGTGATCGCCTCAGAAGACGCATCGCCGTGCACTACGAGTTCGAGGACCGACCCTGGTCGCCCGCTTCCCCTCGCCACGACGTCAGATCGCCCGCGACGTCCGAAAGCGTCGGCGGCTTTTCCTCGACGAAGGGCAGCGGCCGGCAGACCGTAAGCGCAGCGAGCCCGATCCGCGCGGTCAGCATGCCGTTGATCACGCCCTCGCCGAGCTTGGCGGAGAGCCTTGCTGCGAGCCCCTGCCCGACCACCTGCTGGATCACGGCGTCGCCCGCCGCGATGCCGCCGGTCAGGACAAGATGGTTCAACACCTGCCGCGCCAGCCTGAGCAGGCCGAGCGTGCCGGGCCTGCCAGCATAGACGCCGGCGATGGAGCGCAGCAGCCGGGCGCAGGCGACCAGCACGAAGAGCACGTCGACCAGCGCCCGCGGGCTCACCGCCGTCACCAGCGAGACGCGCCGCGCAGCTTGCGCGATCTGAGCCTGCGCCTGCGCATCCAGCGGCGCAAGCAGGCTGCGCTCCGCCACCGTCAGCATGTCGCGCGCCGCGAAGAGCTGCGGTAGAGCGGCCTCCAGCGCCGCGCGGCCCTGCGCCGTCTGCGGCCGGCCTTTGTAGAGGCCGAGGAGATCCTGCGCGATCGCCCGGCCCTCATCCGGCGAGCCACCCGCGAGCGCCGCCGTGGCGCGCTCGCGCAGAGCCTCGACCTTGCGCTCGCGCAGGATGTCGCGCAGCACGCGCCCCAGCATGACAAGCAGCGCCAGCACCGCCACGGCGGCGCAGGCCAGCGCTGCATAGCCGAGCGCCGGATTCTGGCTCATCAGCGCGGCAATCGTATTCTCGACCCAAACCCCGGCCGCCAGCGCGAGAAAGCCTGAGAGCCCCGCGACGAAGAGCGAGCCCCAGGAAAAACCACGCCGCTTCGCCACCCGAACGGCTGCAGGCTCGCCAGCCTCGATCGGCTCGCTCTCCGGCAGGATCGCGACATCGCCGCGCCGGACGATACCCTCGTCGAGCACACCGTCCTGCGTCGGGTTGTCGAGGCGGATCGCGCGCGGTGCCTTGGTCATGACCCGGTTCCCCTCACGACAAGCGCCTTCATGCGAGCCTGTCGCCGATCAGGAATTCCAGCGCGCGGTCGAGGCGGATCTGCGGCGGCGGCTTCACGCGCCCGCCTGCATCGGCCGCGACGAGCGGCGGGCGGAAGCGTGGCGCCCTCACCTGCCAATGCGCCTTGGGATCGAAGATGGCCTCGGGCCGCTCCGGCAGGTCGCCGGGAAACACCGCTGCCTCCGCGACGCCGTCGAAGACCTGCCCGTCGATCTCCTCGCCGGCCTCCGGCACGCCGGCGATGGCCGGCAATTCCTCACGCCCCTGCTTGATCCGGACTTCATGCGTCGCCCGCACCGCCGCCAGCGCCATCGCCTCGACCTGCGCGCCCGCCCCTTGCGCCCGGGCGAGTGCCCGCCCGACGAGATGCGACATCACCGCCGATAGCCGATCATGGCTGCTATGATGAATGTGATCGGCCTTGGTCGCAGCAAAGAGAACGCGCTCGATGCGGGGCGCGAACAGGCTCGAGATCCAGCTGTTGCGCCCCACCGAGAAGGCGGCGAGCGCCTGGCCCAGCGCGGTTTCGAGATCGGCCAGGGCCGGAGCGCCGGCATCGAGGGCCGCGAGCACATCGACCAGCACGATCTGCCGGTCGAGCCGGGCGAAATGGTCGCGGAAGAAGGGCGCCACCACGACGCGCTTATAGGCCTCGAAACGCTCCGCCATCAGCGCGGCGAGCGTGCCGGGCCTCGGCTCGCGGTCAGGGCCGAGATCGAGCGGCGCGAAGGTCAGCGCCGGCGAGCCTTCGAGATCGCCTGGCATCAGGAAGCGGCCGGGCGGCGTCACCGCCACCGCCTCGGGATCGGCGCGCAGCCTGGCGAGATAGCCCTTGAACAGGTCACTCGCCGCCTCCGCCGCCAGCTCGTCCGGCGGCCCTTCCGGATCGCGCCCGGCGAGATCGGCGAGCCATTCGGCGGCAGCCTCGCGCCGATGGGCCTTGCGCGCATCCGCCACGGCCTGCACCGACCAGGCCTTGTAGTCCTGTCCGATCAGGGCGAGGTCGAGCAGCCATTCGCCGGGATAGTCGACGATGTCGAGCGTCAGCGTCGCTGGCCCCTTGAACCAGCCGGCAGCGCGCTCATAGTCGATTTCGACTCGAAGCTCCGAGATGCGCTTCGTCGAATCCGGCCAGCGCCGATCCGGCCCGCTCATCGCGGCGCGATGCGCCTCATAGGGAAAGCGCGGCACGTCCGCGTCAGGCTGCGGAACAAGGCGAACGCGCGCGATGCGCCCTTCCGAAGCCGCCTTCAGTACGGGCAGCTTCGCCCCTTCCATCAGGTTCTGGATCAGCGCGGTGGTGAAGACCGTCTTGCCCGAGCGCGAAAGCCCCGTGATCCCGATGCGCAGCCGGGGCCGCGCCAGCCCGAGCAGGCTGTCGCCGAAGGCAAGCGCTGCGTTGCGGGCATTGTCGAGATACGAGGCGTCGCTCACTCGTCCGGGCCTTCGCCCAGCGAGGCCGGCGTGACGAACCTATCCAGGCGACCGCCGCGCTCGGTCACGTCGCGCCAGTCATCGACGGCGAAATCGAGCACGGCCAGCCCGCAGGTCGGGTATTTCTGATTCATCCGCGCGGCCGCATAGCGATCGCCATGGCCGGTCAGCAGATGGGCCAGCTCCTCGAAGCCGGGGTTGTGACCAATCATCAGCAGGGTGCGGACATCGCCCTCCATCTCCTGCACGACATCGAGCAGGCGCCCGACCTTGGCCTCGTAGATGCGCGGCTCATATTGCGTCGCCGGCTTCTCCGGTAGCATTGGCGCGACCAGCTCCCAGGTCTCGACCGTGCGCTTGGCCGGCGAGATCAGCACCAGATCGGGCAGCAGCATCTCGTCGGCGAGATAGCGCCCCATGGTGGGAGCCGCCTCGCGCCCGCGCGCCGCGAGTGGCCGGTCGCGATCGGCCACACCGGTGGGCCAATTCGACTTGGCGTGGCGCAGGAGCATGAGGCGTCGCATGGCAAGAACCTATCGATGCGCGGACCGATTTGCGAGAGGCAGCTTCCCGGCCGTCACCGGCTCTCGCGCCGTGCCATGAAGGCAAGCTTCTCGAACAGCGAGACGTCCTGCTCGTTCTTGAGCAGGGCGCCGTGCAAAGGCGGGATGAGCTTGCGCGGATCGCGCTCGCGCAGCACCTCGGGGCCGATATCCTCGGCGAGGAGCAGCTTCAGCCAGTCGAGAAGCTCCGACGTGGAAGGCTTCTTCTTGATGCCGGGCACCTCGCGCACCTCGAAGAAGAGCCTGAGCGCCTCCTCCATCAGCCGCTTCTTGATGCCAGGGAAATGCACCTCGACGATGGCCTGCATCGTCTCCACGTCCGGGAAGCGGATGTAGTGGAAGAAGCAGCGGCGCAGGAAGGCGTCCGGCAGCTCCTTCTCGTTATTGGAGGTGATGATCATCACCGGCCGCTGCGCCGCCTTGATCGTCTCGCCGGTCTCGTAGACATGGAACTCCATGCGGTCGAGCTCGAGCAGCAGGTCGTTGGGGAACTCGATATCCGCCTTGTCGATCTCGTCGATCAGCAGGACCGGCCTGGCCGGGGCGACGAAAGCCTCCCAGAGCTTGCCGCGCTTGATGTAGTTGGCGATATCCGAGACCCTGCTGTCGCCAAGCTGGCTGTCGCGCAGGCGGCTGACGGCATCGTATTCATAAAGGCCCTGCTGCGCCTTGGTCGTCGACTTGATATGCCAGGTGATCAGCGGAGCGCCGAGTGCGGCCGCCACCTCCTCGGCCAGCACGGTCTTGCCGGTTCCGGGCTCACCCTTGACCAGCAGCGGACGCTCCAGCCGGATCGCGGCATTGACGGCGACGGTGAGATCCTCGGTCGCGACATAGTTCTCGGTGCCGGCAAAACGCATGGACGATCCTTCTGGCGTACGGGCGGACGCTATCGCATCGGACCGAAAAGTGGAATCCACTTCTCGGATCAATCCGATGCGAAAACAAATAGATAGATCGCCGGTATCGCGTCCTGCCGGACGCGCGGCGATCGAGCGCATCGCCCTCATCGGCGGAAGCCGGCTTTTTCCGCGGCGACTCCGGCGCCTGCGACTAAGCTCTCGTCGGGCAAGGCGAATTTCTGCCCGCTGCGACAATTCAAAGGTTGTGCTGCACCGCCCCTAACCATCAGAATTGCAGCACACCCTCTCCGCTGCGATTCGTAAGGTAAGGTCAGGCCTTGGCCGGAACAGTCGATCCTTCCGCCTACAGGGATGCCGTCGTCGTGCTCGCGACGGCGGGCGTCGTCGTGCCTTTCGCCAAGAGCTTCAAGATCAATTCGATCATTGCCTTCATCGCCTGCGGCGCTCTGCTTGGGCCCTTCGGGCTCGGCGGGCTCGCCGGGAAGCTGCCTTTCCTCAGCACCTTCACCATCTCGAACGCCGAGGCCCTGGCCGGGCCCGCGGAGCTCGGCGTCGCCTTCCTTCTCTTCGTCATCGGCCTCGAGCTTTCCCTCGAACGTCTCTGGACGATGCGCCGGCTCGTCTTCGGGCTCGGCCTCGGCCAGGTCGGCCTCTGCGCCGGCATCATCGGCCTCATCGCCTATGCACTCGGCCAACCGGCGACTCCAGCGCTCATCATCGGCTTCGGCCTGGCGCTGTCTTCGACCGCGATGGTCGTCGAGCTGTTCGCCGGCCAGCGTCGCACGACCACCACGGCCGGCCGCACGAGCTTCGCGATCCTGCTCGCCCAGGACCTCGCCGTCATCCCGCTCCTCTTCCTGATCAGCGTGCTCGATGCGCAAAACGGTAGCGGCTCACTTCTGATCGGCCTCATTCAGGCCTTCATCCAGGCTTTCGCGGCGATCCTGGTGATCACCGTCATCGGCCGCTTCGCGCTGCGCCCGCTGTTCCGCCTCGTCGCCTCGACCCACTCCACCGAAAGCTTCATGGCGGCAACGCTGCTCACCGCCCTCGGCACCGGCCTGATCGCGGCCGCGGCAGGCCTCTCCATGGGACTGGGCGCCTTCATCGCCGGGCTCCTGCTCGCCGAGACCGAGTTCCGCCGCGCCGTCGAAGCCACCATCGACCCGTTCAAGTCGCTGCTGATCGGCATCTTCTTCCTCACCGTCGGCATGAGCGTGAATCCGGCAGAGATCGCTGCCCATCCGGTCGCGATCCTGGCCGTGGCAGCAGGCCTCCTGACCATCAAGGGGCTGATCATCTTCCTGCTGGCGCGCCGGTTCAGGCTGTCCTCGTCGAGCGCGCTCGAAACCGCGATCATGGTCGCGCCGGGCGGCGAGTTCGCTTTCGTGCTGTTGAACGCTGCGGGCGGCGTCGGCCTCATCGGCCATGAAGCGAGCAGCATCGTGCTAGCCGCCGTCTCGCTCACCATGGTCGCGCTGCCGCTTCTGGCCCGGTTTGCGCGCCATCTGGCGCAGAAGCTCGCGCCGCCGGTCGTCCTTCCGGACGAGGCGCAGGTCCTGCCGCCGGGCGATCATGCGCCGCGCGCGATCGTGGTTGGCGGCGGACGTGTCGGCCGCCTCGTCAGTTCGATGCTCGATGAGCACGGGAAGTCCCACATCATCATCGATTCGGATGCGACGCTGATCACCGGCCAGCGTCGCGCCGGCCGCCCGGCCTTCTACGGCGATGCGACGCAGCCGCATTTCCTGCAGCTATGCGGTCTCAAGGACGCGACCGCGCTGATCGTGACGATCGACAATCCGCGCGCCGTGGACGAGACCGTGCGGGCCGCCCGCGCGCTGAGGCCGGACCTCGTCATCGTCGCCCGCGCCCGCGACGCGACCCATGCCCGCCATCTCTACGAGATCGGGGTCAACGACGCGGTGCCGGAAACGATCGAGGCGAGCCTGCAACTGTCGGAAGCGGCCCTGGTCGGTCTCGGCGTGCCGATGGGCCTCGTCATCGCCTCGGTTCACGAACGGCGCGACGGCTTCCGCGCCCAGCTCAAGCCGGCAGGCGCCGCGGGGGCCGAACGCGCCCTTCCCCGCCACGCCCGCTCGCGAAGGCTGTGAAGCTCGCGTTCTTGACCGGACCGGGCTCGGCCGGCAGGTAGCCGGCCTGCTGCGCCACGCGCTTGATATGGCCGTAGAACTGGGCGGCGCTGCTCGTCCAGCTATGGCGCTGGGCGAGTTCCAGGCAGGCCTCGCGCGGCACTCTCAGCGCCTGCAGCGCGGCGCTGCGCAGGTCCTCATTCAGAACGGCCGCACCACTGCCGGCGAAGACATCGCGCGGCCCCTGCACCGGAAAGGCAGCGACAGGCAGCCCGCTCGCGGCCGCCTCCAGCAGCACGATGCCGAAAGTGTCGGTCAGGCTCGGGAAGACGAAGACATCGGAAGCGGCGTAGACCGCCGCCAGCGCCTCGCCCTCCTTGACGCCGAGGAAGTGCGCATCGGGGTAGGCGCGCTGCAGATCGGTCCGCGCCGGCCCGTCGCCGACCACCACCTTGCTACCCGGCAGCCTGAGCGAGAGGAAGGCATCGAGGTTCTTCTCGACAGCCACGCGCCCGACGCTGAGGAAGATCGGCCGCGGCAGGTCGAGCATACTTCCGAGCAGGGTCTCGACCTGGCTTTGCGGGCGCGGATGGAAGAGGTTGAGATCGACGCCGCGGCCCCAGCGCACCAGCTTCTGGAAGCCGTGCTCGCGCAGCTCCTCCTCCACCGTCGCAGTCGAGACCATCACCGCAGCAGCGGGACCGTGGAAGCGACGCAGCAGCCCATAGCTCCAGCGTTCCGGAATCGGCCAGCGCGCAGCGATATATTGCGGGAAGCGCGTGTGATAGCTCGTCGTGAAAGGGCGCTTCTGCGCGAGGCAGACGGCGCGCGTCAGCCAGCCGATCGGCCCCTCGGTCGCGATATGGATATGGTCCGGCGCGAAGGCCTCGATGCGCGCCGTCAGCGCCCGGCGCGTGGCTAGCGCCAGCCGGATATCCGGGTAGCTCGGCAGGCCGATCTGGTGGAAGCCCTCCGGCGTCAGCGCCTGCGCCGTCACACCGAAATCCGGCGCTGCCTGGATCATCCGCTCCAGCGAGCGGACGACGCCGTTGATCTGCGGGCGCCAGGCGTCGGTGGCGACGAGGACGCGCATCAACGCGCTTTCCGTTCTGCCGTTTCCGGCTGCGCGCCAAGAATTCTCGCCAACTCGATAGGCTTCCCGCCCTTGCCGAGCAGGCTGCGCGCCGCTTCGACGAGCCCCGGGACCGGCACCGGATGCGCCGGCGCGGCGACCGACACCGGAGCCTGCCCCTTCAGCCGCCCCTGCGGCCAGCGGATCAGCTCGAAGCGCCCGTCAAGATGCTCGACGAAGGCCGTGCAGCTTTCGACCCAGTCGCCCGTGTTGATGTAGGTCAGCCCATCGATCTCGCGGAAGGCCGCGTGGTGGATATGGCCGCAGATCACGCCATCCGCCTCGTGGCGGCGGGCCTCGGCGGCGAGGCAGGTCTCGAACTCGCCGATATAGTTGACCGCGTTCTTGACCTTCTGCTTGGCCCAGGCCGAGAGCGACCAGTGCGGCAGTTGCAGCCAGCGGCGCACCTTGTTCAGCGCCATGTTGAGCGCGAGCGCGACCGTGTAGGCCCAGTCACCCAGCAGCGCGAGCCATTTGGCGTTGCGCACCACCAGGTCGAACAGATCGCCATGGATGACGAGGAAGCGCTTGCCGTCCGCAGTCTCGTGCACGACCTCGTCGACCAGCGTGATGCCGCCGAACTGCAGGCCGGTGAAATCCCGCAGGAAATCGTCGTGGTTGCCGGTGACGTAGGTCAGCGTGGAGCCCTTGCGCACCTTGCGCAGCAGCTTCTGCACCACGTCGTTATGCGACTGCGGGAAATACCAGCCGTTCTTCAGCCGCCAGCCGTCGATGATGTCGCCGACCAGATAAATCTGCGGGGCGTCATAGGCGCGCAGGAATTCCAGGACGAGGTCGGCCTGTGCTCCGCGTGTGCCGAGATGCAGGTCCGAGATAAAGATACTGCGAACCTGCTTCGCGTCGCTGTCCTCGCTCATGCCGCAGGGCCCGATATTGTTGCGATGTTCCGGGCGTTTGTCTGATTTGCGTTGCGCTTTGATGACGGTGCGGCCAATCCATGCTCTGAGTGCGCGCCTCAAATCTTTATGCCTAACGGGAGAACGTCATGGATCTGGGAATTGCAGGCCGCACGGCCATCGTCTGCGCCTCCAGCAAGGGGCTGGGCCGCGGCTGCGCCGAAGCGCTGGCCCAGGCCGGCTGCACCGTGGTGATCAACGGGCGCGACGCCAAGACCCTCGAAGCCACCGCAAGTGCCATCCGCGCGGCCACCGGTGCGAACATCGTTGCTGTGGTCGCCGATGTCTCGACCAAGGCCGGCCAGGATGCTCTGCTGGCTGCGGCCCCCAACCCGGACATCCTCGTCAACAACAATGGCGGCCCGCCGCCGAAGCCCTTCCGCCAGGTGACGCGCGACGGCTTGCTCGAAGGCGTCGTGCAGAACATGGCGACGCCGCTCGAGCTGGTGCAGCGTGTCATCGACGGCATGATCGAGCGCGGCTTCGGCCGGATCGTCAACATCACCTCGGCGAGCGTCGTGACGCCCCTGACCGGCCTCGACGTTTCCTCCGCGGCGCGAGCCGGCCTCACGGCCTTTCTCTCCGGCGTGGCTCGCGAAGTCGCGCATGCCAACGTCACGATCAACAACATCCTGCCGGGCGTGTTCGACACCGACCGGATCAAGACCGCGACCAACAAGGTCGCCGAGATGCAGGGCATCAGCATCGAGGAAGCCACCAAGCGGCGGCTGGCCGCTGTACCGGCCGGGCGCCTCGGCACGCCGGACGAGTTCGGCAAGCTTTGCGCCTTCCTCTCCAGCGCCCATGCCGGCTACATCACCGGCCAGAACTTCCTGATCGACGGCGGCTCCTTCCGCGGCACGTTCTGAGCGGTACAGGGCGCGTCATGCTCGGACTTGACCCGAGCATCTTGGAAACCAGGACCTTCTGGTCCTGGGCTTCGCGGGTCGCCGCTCTGCGGTGCCCGAGAATGACGGCTCAGGATCGCCGCCCCTTCATCGAATCATAACCACCCCGCCTGCCGTCTGGCCGGGTTGCAGAGTTCACGCTTTGCCGCGCCTCGGTCGCGTGGTCTAAGGGACCATGGTTTCGCTCGAAACCACTCCCATTTCCCGCGAATCCGCTCCGTTGTCCCCTCTCCTCGGCATTTCCCTGAAGCTGATCTCGGCCTTCGCGTTCACGCTGATGTCGGCCGGCATCAAGTCGATTTCGACGCGCTATCCGACCGGCGAGATCGTCTTCATCCGCTCCTTCTTCGCGATGATCCCGCTGCTGATCTGGCTGGCCTGGCGTGCCGAGCTGCCGGCCGCGCTGAAGACGGAAAACCTGCGCGGGCATGTCAAGCGCGGCATCATGGGCTCGACCGGCATGTTCTGCGGCTTCGCGGCGCTGCAGTTCCTGCCCCTCTCGGAAGCGGTCGCCATCGGCTATGCCGGCCCGCTCGCCGTGGTGGTGCTCGCCGCGCTCATCCTCAAGGAACGGGTCCGCATCTATCGCTGGAGCGCGGTGACGATCGGCTTCATCGGCGTGCTCATCATGCTGTCGCCGCATCTGGGCACCGGCGCCCATCCGGTCGGAAGCAATGCCGCCATCGGCGCGGCGCTGGGCCTCGGCGGAGCGCTCTGCTCGGCCTTCGCCTCTGTCGAGGTCCGGCTCCTGACCTCGACAGAACGTACCGGCGCGATCGTCTTCTACTTCATGCTGCTGACCAGCCTGCTCGGCCTCTCGACCATCGTCCTCGGCTGGAACATGCCGGATGCCCGCGACGCCCTGACGATGCTCCTCATCGGCATCCTCGGTGGGCTCGGCCAGATTCTGATCGTGCAGGCCTATCGCTATGGCGACGCCTCGCTGATCGCGCCCTTCGAATATTCGACCATGCTCTGGGCCGTGGCGATCGGCTGGTTCTGGTTCGGCGAATGGCCGGCGGTGACGATCTTCGTCGGCGCCTTCATCGTCATCACCTCCGGGATCTACGTGATTCTGCGCGAGCACCAGCTCGGTCTCGCCCGGCGCGAGCAGCGCGAGGTGGGCGGCCCCACCCGCATCACCTGACGCCGCTCCTCCGGCACCATCGGCGAAGAGGAAACTTGCCCGCTGGCGGCGGAGCAGGCATTGTTCGCTTGTGCAAACGATCGTTCGCCGCTGCAAACGATCCGCTTGGGAAATGGGACCTGCCTGATGGGAATCGAGACGAAAGAGCGCGGCGGGCGTGAGCTTGAGTCCGGAGCTCAGGTCATCTCGGGCCAGCTCGGCAAGACGATCCAGCGGCTGCGCAAGGCCTACAACTTCTCGCTCTCCGACCTCGCCGAGCAGTCCGGCGTCGCCAAGTCGATCATCAGCCAGATCGAGCGCAACGAGACGAACCCGACGCTCGCGACGATCTGGCGGCTCTCGCAGGCGCTCGACATCTCAATCGAGCGCGTGCTCTCCAGCGGAGAGGAAGAGCCCTTCATCGATAAGACCACCCGCGCCGACACCCCGATCCTCGTCTCGGAGGACGGCAAACTCAAGCTCGCCATCATCGGCTGGATCAAGACCGTCGAGTGGCTGCAATGGTACGATGTCAGCTCCGAGCCCGGCGGCGAGCTCGATTCGGAAGGGCACCAGCGCGGCTCGATCGAATCGCTCTCGGTCACGGCGGGTGAGTTCGAGGTCGAGGTCGGCGACATCGTCCAGCGCGCCAAGGCGGGCGAGACGCTGCGCTACCGTTGCGACCGCCGGCACATCGTCCGCTGCGTCGGCAACGAGCCCGGCCACGCGCTGATGGTCTGCATCCTCAAGGCCGCGGTGATGGAATAGCCCGCATCCGGGCGGAGACGAACGATGGACATCCTGCGCAGCGGCTCGCGACCTTCAGGCAAGGGTCCGGCCGAATATTTCACCGGCGCGGTCCGCATCGACCCGCTGTTCAACCCGCCTGAGCCCGCACGGATCGCGACGGCCCTCGTCACCTTCGAGCCCGGCGCCCGCACCGCCTGGCACACGCATCCGCTCGGGCAGACGCTGATCGTGACCTCTGGCTGCGGCTGGGTGCAGCGGGAAGGCGGGCCGATCGAGGAGATCCATCCGGGCGACGTGGTCTGGTTTCCGCCCGGCGAGAAGCACTGGCACGGCGCCACGGCGACCACGGCCATGACCCATGTCGCGCTTCAGGAAAAGCTGAACGGCTCGCCGGTCGACTGGCTCGAGCACGTCACCGACGAACAATATGCGGGACTGCGCGGATAGAGGCCGCCGGGCGGCTCCCATGTTCGGTTCTGTTGCTTCGCAACTTGCTGCACCTGCAAGGAGTCGGACTGCAACGTGAGGGTTCGTGTCGCTGAGATAGCGTCGTGCCTCGCCCCTCATCGACGAGCCTTCGAGGCAGGCAAGCTTTTCATCAGGTTGAAAGTCACAAATTTACAGTTCACAACAACGCAACAGCCCGCAAAGAGCAGCGGCGACATCTTAAGAAAATTCATAAACGAATTCTATTTTCTCAACGACGACCAGATATATCGGGTCTTACGCTAGGATCAAAAACGTATTACGTTCATAAATCAGAACAATCTTTGCCCCAATCGAGCAAAGATGATACGCAGCGCGTCTCCACAAGCTGAAATTAACCCGTTCAGGTTATTGCCTGCTGGGCAAGCTGGGAGCGCGCGACCATGTCCACTGCCGGATACACGCACTGCTGAAGATCCGATGGACCTTGCAACCCTCTGGTATCTGACGACTGGAACGCTGCTCGTCGCAGCCGCGATGACCCTTTGGGAACGGAAGGCGCAGGCGCAGCGGTCGCGGGAGCTCGGCCTCTGGGCCGCCGCCTACGGCGTTTTCGTCGTCGGCTGCGTCCTGTCGATGAATCGGGCGCATTTTCCCGGCGTCTCCGGCCCGGCCATCAGCAATGTCGTGATGATCCTCGGATACCTGCTGGTGCTCCAGGGCGCCCTGGCGCTGGATGGCCGGGAAATGCGCCCCGCCCCGATCGCGGGCTTGCTGGCAGCCATCGGTGCGGCCTGGTTCGCTGCCGGAACCGGAGCGGTGAGCCTGTTCTGGAACCATGTGAGTGCGTTCCCGATCGCAGTGATCTGCGCGCTGACCGCAATGACGCTGTGGCGGAGCCGAACCGTCAGGAAGCTGCGCTCGCGCCCGGTCGCCGTCGCCGTCTTCGTCTGCCACAGCCTCTTCTACGCCGCCCGGACCTTCATCGTGCCGATCGTCACCGCGATCCATGGCGACGCGGTGCTGCCAGTCGTCGCCGAGATCACCATGTACGAGGCGGTGCTGTTCAGCGTGGCGATGGCCATGTCCCTGCTGGCGCTCGTCCGGGAAGAGGACCGCGCCCGGCTGCTGGCGACGACCCGCACCGACTTCCTCACCGAGCTCCACAACCGCCAGGGCTTCTTCGAGCTGGCGCCGAAACGTCTGAGCCAAGCGGGAGAGACTGCGTCGCATTCGCTGCTCGCCATCGACCTGGATCACTTCAAGGCGATCAACGACCGATACGGTCATGAGGCCGGAGACAGCGTCCTGAAGCTCTTTGCCGGCGTCGCCAGGGATATCGCAGGCCCCGAGGCCATGAGCGCACGCCTCGGCGGCGAGGAGTTCGCGATCCTGTTGCCGAACAGGACGGTCGCAGAAGCCCGAACGGTCGCGGAAGACGTCGCCGGGCATTTTGCCGAGGCGGCGGCGCAGGGCGACGGGCTGGCGATTCCGGCCACAGTCAGCATCGGCATCGCCGCGGCCAGCGGCCAGGAGGCCGACCTCGTCGCGCTGCTCGCCGCCGCCGATCGCGCCTTGTACCAGGCCAAAATGGCCGGCCGCAATCGCATCGAGGTCGCCAAATCGGCGCTGGTCGCCGACGCGGCCTAGCGGCGCGGCGCCGCCCGCCGTCATGCTCGGGCTCGACCCAAGTATCTCGCGCCCCGGAAGCGCAGAAGCCGCGGCTCCCCTCTCCCGCGTCGAAGTGCTGTTGCCGACTTCGACACTCAACGCACTGATCTCGGGCAAGCCCGCGATCAGTGCGAGCGACAGCGGTGAGGACAGGGCGGAAAACGACTTCGTACTGCCTTTCCCGGTGCTGCCGTTGGTGCGGCGCCTCGCTGGTCGAAGGGCCTACACCTCACCCCTGGCGCGCCATCGACCTATGGCCGCTCGACGGCGTCGGCCAGGTCGTCTTCGATCCCGGGCTTCAGGGCCGGATTGCGGGCGCAATGAAGAAGGCCGCGTCCGATGTCGGTGTCCGTAGCCGCTCGGGCGGCCATTTTTGTGGCTACAAGCACCAGGACCGCTCGCATTTCGAACTGGCCTCGCCGCGCTCGAGATGGAGAGAGCCAAACGTCTCTTCTCGACCCGTAGATGCCCTTTGGGGGCCGCTCTTCCTCGGCCTAGGAATCCTTCCCGCTGACTTTCTTTGACGTTCTCGCCGGTGCCGCTGGCAACACGGTTATGGTCACCTTCTTGGAGATGAGCATCGGTTTGAACGGCCTGTGTTCAGGGTCGCCGAGGACCAGTTGGAGGGAATGTTTTCCCGGCGGCAGCTCAAGCCTAGCCTCCGTCTGGCCGGCACCGAAGTGAAGATGATTGTTGTCCGTCGGAATCGGCTCTTCCGGATCGATCTCGTCGGTGACATCGACCAGGAGGTGGTGATGGCCGGCATTCGGAGCCGAGCTGCCGGCCTGGGTCACGCCCATGTTTCGAAGGCCGAACCGCACCCAGAATTCGCCTCGGATCTGCGCGCCGTCCCAAGGGTAGATGATGTACAGGCGCGCGTCCGGAGCGGGCGCGCGTTGCGGTGCAGAAGGCTTTGAGGCTGGCGCTGTCTGCGCCGGAGCTCCCGCGGGGACAAGGCTCACGATGGCAAATGCAAGCAGGATGCTGCCGGCCGATCGGCCCATGGAACCCTCCTGTCAGAGCGAACGAGCGATCCTGAATCCGTGTGCGGGGTAGCGGACTCCGGTATCGTAATGGGTTCGGCTCGCCGGCCTCACGGAGGCCGCGTTGCTTCGCCAGGAGCCGCCTCTCAAGACGTTCTCGCGGCAATTCTCAGCCGTTCGAGGGGAGCCGTCCGAGGGCGCATCGCGGTAGTTGGCCAGCCAGCAATCGGCCACCCACTGCGCGACCCCACCTCCGAAATCGGCACCACCGAACGCATTGCGCGCGAAACTGCCGACCGGCATCGGGGCCTTCGGGTCCTGGTTCGCGCCGCAGTCCCTGCAATTGGCCTTGCCGGATTCCAGCTCGCGTCCCCACCAGAAGCGGGTCGAGGTCCCCGCCCTCGCGGCGTATTCCCACTCCGCTTCGCTCGGCAACCGGTAAGGTTTGCCGGTCGCTTGGGCGAGCCAGTCCGTATACTGCCTGGCATCGAGCCAACTGAGGTTGCGGGCCGGTGTGGTGTCGCTTCCGTCGATCGGAAACTGACAGCCCTTTGCCGCCGCGCACCGGTTCCATTCGGCGACGGAGATGGGTGACAGGCCGATTGCGAACGGCGCGACGGTCACGGTCCGGACCGGCTGTTCCGAGGGGTCTTCGTCGCTGCCCATCCGAAAGGACCCGCCGGCTATGCGGATCATTTCGGGGCAGGTTTCGCAGTCGCGGAAGCCGGAAGCCGTTTGAATCATCCGCGCAGCAGGAGGGTTCGGGGACAAGACCGCGACCTGCGAATTTGACGCGGGGACGCCCTGTGCAGGATCGGCCAACGGCGCCGCTGTCTTGGCCGCATTTGTATTATTACCCCCCGCTATCTCACCCTGCAGCGGCCGTGCAGTTTGGTTCATCGCGGAGGTCAGCGGGACGGGCACGCGTTCCGGCAAACGTTCGGCCGAGACCGGGTTTGTGCTTCCGCCGGCCGACCAGTAGCCGGTGGAGTAGAGTCCGGCGACAATCAGCGCCAACCCTGCTGCGAGTCCGGCAGGTATCCAATGCGACTGTCGCCTTTTCACTGCGCCCGTGAGCGAAGCGGGGTCTGGCAGCACCCGATAGATGCGGACAGGATCGGTGATGTTCTTCAGCTTCTCGTCGCCGAGCGGTTGATATCCGCAGACAAGCTTGTTCTTTATCTGTTCGTAAACGCCGCCCGAGATATAGACGCCGCCGGGTGTCGCCAAAGCCTCCAGGCGGGCGGCGATGTTGACTCCGTCGCCGAAGACATCGTCCGGCTCGACGATGACGTCCCCCAAGTTTACGCCAATACGGTATTGCAGCCAGTAATCCCGTGGCAGGCCGGTGTTTCTTGCCGCCACTGACTGCTGAATGACGATCGCGCATCTCACGGCTTCGAGCGGGCTATCGAACATGGCAAGGAAGCCGTCGCCCGTGTTCTTCACGAGCCTGCCGTAGTGCTCTTCAAGCGTGGGATCGACGATCTCGCGGCGCACGTGCTTCAGCCGGCGAAGTGTTCCTTCCTCGTCGCGGCCCATCAACTGGCTATAGCCAGCGATGTCCGCAGCCAGAATAGCCGCGAGCCTACGATGAGGGTGCGGATGAGTTGAAAACTCTTCGCGCATCACAACCACCACGAGAGGATTGGACAGGCCTCGGCCTCTCAATACCACCTGGCGCGCCCAGCGTCGAACATTCCGCTCACTGCGGGCGCAGGGCATCTCCGGCCACGCCGCAGATGTCGAGTGCGGGAGGCCGCGCCGATTCGGAGGCTGGCGCGCGTTTGCAGAGGCTGAAAGTCACCCCCAGACATCTGCATCCCACCCTAAACGGGTGAGCGTCTGTCAGTACCTAGCTCGGTCCGCGGCCTCACCCGCCCTTCTGCGGCCGCGGCGGTCCCTCCACGGCCGGCAGTGACTTCAGGTATTCCGCCATCGCGGCCCGGTCGGCGTCGGGGAGCTGCGCCATGTTGCGCACCACCTCGGTCATCCTGCCGCCGACACTGTCGAAGCTCGGCGTGAAGCCGGTCTTGAGCAGCTCGGCGATCTCCCCCACCGACCATTTCGCGAGACCGTTCTCGGATTGGGTGATGTTCGGCACCCAGCCCTTGCCCTCCGGGTCCGGCCCACCAGCAAAGCGCGTGGCCGGCACGACCGCACCGAAGGCGTTGCGGGCCGAGTGGCATTCGGCGCAGTGTCCCGGACCGTTGACGAGATAGGCGCCGCGGTTCCAGGCCTCGCTCTTCGTCGGATCGGGACGGAAGGAGCCGCCCTCGAAGAACAGAAGCTTCCAGCCGCCGACCAGGCGCCGGATGTTGAAGGGGAAGCTCAGCTCATGCGGCGGCGCGCGGCCCTCGACCGGCTGCAGCGTGCGGATATAGGCGAAGAGATCGGCCAGCGCCCTGGGCGGGATCAGGCGATAGGAGGTGTAGGGGAAGGCCGGGTAGAGGTGCTGCCCCTGCGGGCCGACGCCGGCCGCCATGGCATCGACGAAATCCTGGACGCCCCAGTTGCCGATACCGTCGCGCGTGTGCGGCGAGATGTTGGGCGCGCGGAAAGTGCCGAAGGGAGAGGCGAGCGCAAGCCCGCCGCCGAGCCGCGTCCTGTCGTCCTGCCCCGGCGTGGCGTGGCAGGAGGCGCAGCCGCCGGCCGCGAAGAGCAGCCTGCCATTCTCGATGTCCGCCGCCGGCAGAGCTCCGACCTCCGGCGACGGCGAGACCAGCCGCGGATCGGTCAGGACGTAGAAGCCCGCAAGGGCCAGCACCGCCAGGAAGACCAGCGTAACCAGCAGGCGGCGCAACTGCAGTAGCATCGGCTTCTCCGGAAGGCGCGGCCAGCAGATTGGACGCGATGACGGGCGCTCGGCAACCCTGAAGCTGGAGAAATTCCGGTCTAGGCAGACCCCAACCACGCCCTCATGCCCGGGTTTGACCCGGGCATCTCGGAAACCAGCGCCTTCCGGTCGTCAGATCTCGGGTCGAGCCCGAGAATAACGACTGCGCCTCACTTCTTGATGCGATAGACCTCGTGACAGGCGCCGCAATTCTTCGTCACGGTGCCGAAGGCCGTGCGGAAGCTTGCGAGATCGATCGCGGCCGCACCGCCGGCCGTGGCGTCGGCCTCCAACCTGGCGAAGGCGGCCTTGAAGCCGGCCTGATCCTCCCAGATCTTCGGCGCGGCCGTGGTTTCGCCACCCGTCTTCGAGCTCTCGGGGAACAGCGTCGGCATCTTGTGGGCGGCCTCGGCAAAGGTCCTGAAGATGGCCTGCGCCTTGGCGGCTTCGAAAGCGGCCTCGCCCTTGGCGATGGCCGCCCCTTCACGCGCCGCCGCGCCGACACCCTTCATCGTCTGCTGACGCTCTCCGATCGGGTTGGACTGCGCCATCGCGGCGCAAAGGCCGAGCCCGAGGCCGGCAAGAACGATAACGCTGCGGATCATCCGAATCCCCTTTGAGGCAGAGCACCATTTGGAACTTGTCCAAATCAACGGATGATCATGGCCGCGCCAACTCGCTTTTTCGTGAGCGGGCTTGCGACGGCGCAAGCCCGCTCTTGCGTCAGAGCCGGTAGCCGGCCTCCTTCAGCGCATTGAAGACCTTCACCGGCGTCGCCGGCATGTCGATCTTTCGGATGCCCGCGGCGCGGTCGAGCGCGTCGACCATCGCGTTCATCACCGCCGGGCAGGCGCCGATCGCTCCCGCCTCGCCCGCGCCCTTCACGCCGATGGCGTTGGTGAGGCAGCGGACATTGCGCGTTTCGAAATGGAAGTTCGGGACGTCGACCGCGCGCGGCAGCGCGTAGTCCATGAGGGTTGCGGTCAGCATCTGGCCGCCCGGGTCGAAGCGGATCTCCTCCATCAGCGCCTGGCCAATGCCCTGGGCCGAGCCGCCATGGACCTGGCCCTGAAGCATCAGCGGGTTCAACGTCACGCCGAAATCGTCGACCACGACATAGTTCAAGATCTCGGTGCCGCCGGTGCCGGGGTCGATCTCCAACTCGCAAACATGGGTGCCGTTCGGAAAGGTCGCCGCGGGCGGCGCCCAGCTCTGGTGCACCTTGAGCAAGGTCGGCGTCGCGCCCGGCAGCGCGGCGATGGCCTTCAGGTCCATCGCCTTGTCGGTGCCGACGATGCGAACCGCGCCACCCACGATCTCGAGGTCGCCGACGGCGGCTTCGAGCTTCTCGGACGCGAGTTGCTTGAGGTTGTCGGAGAGAATCTCTGTCGCCTTGTTCAGCGCGGCCCCGCCCACGGGGATCGAGCGCGAGCCGCCGGTGCCGGTGCCCGTCTCGACGAGATCGGTATCGCCCTGGACGACGCGTATGCGATCCATCGGAATGTCGAGATGCTGAGAGACGAGCTGCGAATAGGCGGTCTCATGCCCCTGCCCGTTCGACTGGGTGCCGATCAGCACGGTCACCATGCCATCCTTTTCGAGGACGACGGTCGAGCTCTCCGCGTCGCCTCCGCCGCATGCCTCGATATAGCTCGCCATGCCGATGCCGCGGATCTTGCCGGCCTTGGCCGAGACCTTGTGCCGGGCCTTGAAGCCCGTCCAGTCCGCCACCTCCATGGCGCGGCGCATATGGCCTTCGAACTCGCCCGAATCGTAGACAGGCCCGGTCTGCGTCCTGTGCGGCATCTCGGAAGGCTTGACGAAGTTGAGCGCGCGCACCGCGTCCGGCGCCTTGCCGGTCTCGCGCGCGATGGCGTCGACCAGCCGCTCGATCAGATAGGCCGCTTCCGGGCGCCCCGCGCCGCGATAGGCGTCGACCGGTGTGGTGTTGGTCAGGATGCCGCGGAAGCGCACATGCACGGCCGGGATGCTGTAGCAGCCTGGTGTCATCGTCGTGCCGACCCAGGGGATGAAGGGCCCATACTGCGAGAGATAGGCGCCCATCTCGGCAGCGAGATCGACCTTGAGGCCGATGAACTTGCCCTTGGCGTCGAGCGCCATCGTCGCCGTCGAGAGATTGGCGCGGCCATGGGTGTCGGCCAGGAAATGCTCGGTGCGGTCGGCCACCCAGCGCACCGGGCGCTTCAGCTTCTCGGCCGCGATCATCGTCAGCGGATATTCGCGATAAAGGAAGATCTTGGTGCCGAAGCCACCGCCGACATCCGGCGTCACCACCCGGATGCGCTTGGGATCAACCTTGAGCACATAAGTCGCGATCAGGTCGCGCATGCCATGGCTGCCCTGGCTGCCCAGCGTCAGCGTCCAGCGCTTGTCCGGCTTGTCGTATTCGGCGATGCAGGCGCGCGTCTCCATGTAGTTGGAGGCGAGACGGTTGTTGACGATGGTGAGCGAGACGGTGCGCGCCGCCTTGGCGAAGGCCTTCTCGGTCTTCTCGCGGTCGCCCTGCTCGGCCTCGAAGGCGACATTGCCCGGCCGGTTGGCCCAGACCAGCGGCGCGCCATCCTCGAGCGCGGCCTCGATGCCGTTGACGGACGGCAGCGGCTCCCAGTCGATCGCGATCGCCTCGGCGGCATCGCGCGCCTGCGCCAGCGTCTCGGCGACGATGAAGGCCACCGCCTCGCCGACATGGCGAACCGTGTCGAGCGGCAGTACCGGGACCGGCAGCGACTCCGACATCTTGCCCGTGACGGTCTCGATGTGCCCCTTGCAGGGCAGGTCGCCATAATGGGCGACGTCCTTGCCGGTCAGGATCAGCTTCACGCCCTTGACCTTCCGCGCGGCTTCCGTGTCGGTGACGGTGAAGCGCGCATGGCCGTGGGGCGATCGCAGCACGAAGGCATGCAGCGCGCCCTCAGCCGCAATGTCGTCGGTGTAGCGGCCGGTGCCGGTCGTCAGGCGCTGATCCTCGACCCGCCGCACCGGCTGGCCGAAACCGAATTTCATGGGACGCATGAGGCATGTCCTCAGTTGGTTCTAACGAGCGAGACTGAAACAGAAACGGCGTCGCGTCAGCCCCGGCGCATGTCGCCGCGGGATGCGTTGAGCGCATTCGTCAAAGCGAACCCGTCAATCCTGCGCGACCGGCTCGCCATGCATCAGCCAGTCCTTGAAGCCGCCGGCATAGTGGCTGTCGATGTCGAGCCCGGCCGATTGCGCGAAGGCGAGCGCCCTTTGCGAGCGCACGCCGGCGGCGCAGGAAAACACCACCCGCTTGCCCGGCTCATTTGGCAGGTCGACCGGGTCGAATTGCGAGAGCGGCCGTGACACGGAGCCGGGGATGTGCCCGGCGGCAAATTCATGCGGTTCGCGCACATCGACGATCAGGATGGAGCCGTCACTCAGCCCGGCCTTCACCGCGTCGATATCGAGGTCGTTGACGATCATGGATACCTTCTGAATGGGAACAGCCGCGAGCAGGGCCCGCGGCTGCATGATCTGCAAGATGTCTCAGCTCAGCGGCGGAATGCGCAGCACCCAGCCCGGCATGATCAGGTCCGGATTCTTGACCGGCGGCGTGTTGGCCTTGACGATCTCGCTGTATTTGGCGCCCTGGCCCTTGCCGTAATGCTCCTCGGCGATCTTCCAGAGCGTGTCGCCCTTCTTCACCGTGTAGAAGACGGCCGCCGGTGCCTCCTTGGTCACGGCGAGCTCGGATTCGACCTGCGCCACGCCCGTGGTGTTGCCGAGCGCCAGGATGATCTTCTCCGCCTGCTCCGTCGAAACGGCCTGGCCGGAGACCTTCACCTTGTCGCCCTCGATCTGGACATTGACGTCGGAAGGCAGGCCATGGCCGGCCAACTCCTTCTTCAACTCATCGGCGGTTGCAGCCTTGGCGGGGCTCGATCCGAAGATCTTCGCGCCGGCGTCCTTGATGAAACTGAACAGACCCATGGGGATGCCTCCTTCTGTCGCCACGCTATCAAGCCCTGTCGGCCGGCCAGGCGCAAGCCGGCCGCGACGAAAGGTTGTGTTGCCCCGGATCACAACCGCATCATGACATGCTGCGCCTTGGGTTTGTGCTCACGATGAGGACAGACCTTAGCCCCTTCCCTCGCGGCGGGAGGGCTGGCAAGAACGCCTCATCGACAACGGAGTTCCGCATGCTCACCCTTGCCCAGGCCGAAACCATCCTCTCCGGCGTGCTCGCCCATGCCAAGGCGAACAACTTCAAGCCGCTCGCCATCGCCATCGTCGACGCCCGCGGCGCGCCGAAGCTGTTCGCGGCCCAGGACGGCACCTCGCTGAAGCGCGGCGATATCGCGACCGGCAAGGCGAACGGCGTCATCGCGCTGGGCATCGGCGGCCGGGCCCTGCAGAAATTCGCGATCGAGCGGCCCTATTTCATCCAGGGCGCGACGCATGCGACCGGCGGCTCGCTGGTTCCCGTCGTCGGCGGTGTGCTGATCCGCTCGCCCGAGGGCGAGGTCCTCGGCGCCATCGGCATCTCCGGCGACACCTCCGACAATGACGAGTTCGCCGCGCTCGCCGGCATTGCCAAGGCCGGTCTGACCGGCGAGACGGGCGCCTAGATCACCGCGCGTCCTATCGGACGCGATAAAGGTGATCTCTCTATTTGTTGGAGCATCGGATTCGTCCGAAAAGTGGTTTCCACTTTTCGGTCCGCTGCTAGGCGGCGCTTTCCCCTTGCCATCCGCAGGGCGAGGGGTCATCTGCCAAATTCGGCAAACCGGACAGTTTTGACCGGATCGAAGGTGGGATCATGAGCGACGCAAGGCCGGCCGACGACAACGAAGTCATCACCACCGACGTCGTCATCGTCGGCGCCGGGCCCTGCGGCCTCTTCGCCGTCTTCGAGCTCGGCCTGCTCGATATCCGCGCGCATCTCGTCGACATCCTGCCGAAGGTCGGCGGGCAGTGCGCGGAGCTCTATCCGGAGAAGCCGATCTACGACATTCCCGGCTTCCCGATCGTGACCGGCCAAGGACTGGTCGACAATTTGATCGAGCAGATCAAACCCTTCTCCCCGACCTTCCATCTCGGCCAGATGATCGAGGCCGTTGAGGCCATCGGCAGCGCCGAGGCCCCGCGCTTCCGCGTCGTCACCGACGCCGGCACGGTCTTCGACACCAAGGCGGTGGTCATCGCGGCCGGTGGCGGCTCGTTCCAGCCGAAGAAGCCGCCGATTCCCGGCATCGAGGAGTATGAGCACGGCTCGGTCTTTTATGCCGTGCGCAGGATGGAGCAGTTCCGCGGCCGCGAGATCCTGATCATCGGCGGCGGCGATTCAGCCCTCGATTGGACGCTGAACCTGCAGCCGATCGCCAGGCGCGTTACGCTGATGCACCGCCGCGATGATTTTCGTGCCGCGCCACACTCGGTCGAGCAGATGCGCGCGCTGGTCGCGAGCGGCCAGATGGACATGAGGCTCGGCCAGGTGACCGGTCTCAGGGGCGAGAACGGCAAGCTCCAGGCCGCGATCTGCCGCGGCAGCGACAACGAGGTCTTCGAGGTCGCCTGCGATACGATGCTGCCCTTCTTCGGGCTGACGATGAAGCTCGGCCCGATCGCCGACTGGGGCCTGAACCTCAACGAGAACCTGATCCCGGTCGATACCGAGAAGTTCGAGACCAGCACGCCCGGCATCTTCGCCATCGGCGACATCAACAGCTACCCGGGCAAGCTGAAGCTCATCCTCTCCGGCTTCCACGAAGCCGCGCTCTGCGCCCAGAAGGTCCACCGCTACGTCTATCCGGATAGGCGGCTGACCTTCCAGTACACCACCTCCTCGACGAGTCTGCAGAAGAAGCTCGGCGTCGCCTGACAGCCGCGACCCGCCCCCTCTCCCCTTGCGGAAGAGGGCTGGGGCGAGGGGTCGCGCCGCGCTGAATCGTTAGCGCCGCTGCAACCCAACCTTTCCCGAAACGCCGCGAGACCCCTCATCGGTCTCGGCTTCGCCGAGCCACCTTCTCCCGCAAGGCGAGAAGGGAATCCCGTCACGTCACCGCGCCGCAGCGTCGCCGGGAAGCTGGGCCGCGGCCGTGCCGTTGCGCGCCGGCGGCTGGCCATGGCCCATGCTCAGGCCGAGCGAATTGCGCACGTTTTCGGACGGCCCCGAAAGCCGGGGTCCCTCGCCCGGAGCGGCGACGATCTGCGGCTCGTCGCGCTCGCGCATCGGCGGCGGCGGCAGCTTGTCTTCCGGCTCGTGCTGGTCGATCCGGGCCCTGAGCTCGGCAATGGCTCCGTCGAGCGGCTGGAAGGTGAAGCGGACCTTATGCGTACCGGCCGGCACCTGCACGGCGCGGAACAGCACATTCGCCTTCAGGATCTCGGTTTCCGCACCGTCGACCTCGGCCTTCCACCAGGGATGCCAGATGTCGTTGAGCACCACGAAGCCGGCGGCCGGCGTCGTCACCTCGATCTCGACGAGCGCGTTGCGATAGTCCACCAGCTTGACGTCGGCCTGCACCGCGACCGGCCCTTCCTGCGTCGCGACCGGGGGCTCGACATCGAGCAGAACCGCCTGCTGCGGATCGGTCTCCGGCCAGTGGCCCGAGAGCCGCATGCTCTCGAAATCGGCCATCTGCCAGCCGCCGACGAACATCACGCGCGGCAGCGCCTCCGGATTCTCGTAGATATAGCCCTGCTTCGTCCGGGCAATCAGCTTGAGATCGCCCTCATGCAGGGCGTGGTCGACCTGCTCGACCGGCACCGGCGAGGCGATGTAGCGCAGCCCCAGCAGGTTCGAGAGCCTGCTGTGATAGGACGGGAAGAGCGGCGTGAACTTGCGATCCACAGGCCTGGCGATGCCGTCCCGCGTGCCGACGGCCTCCGAAAACTCCGCGAGGCGCAAGGGGTTGTAGCCGAGCGTGTGATCAAAGCCATGGACCATGCCGGCGTTCGGCCATTCGAAGCCGAGACCGAGCAGTTCCACGCGGTCGCGACGTGGCGAACCGGCAACCGGCACCGTCAGGTGCTTGAGCAGGGCGACGGTCTCGTTCTTCGTCTGCGGCTGAAGCACGTCGTACATCGACGGCGGCAGCGCGGTGGAATCGTTGGGGCCGTTGTTGACGCCGAGATCCGCCGCCACGACGCCGGTGACGAGCAGGAGCGCGGCGGCGGTGCTGGCCGCTCCGCGCCAGCGCTGCAGCAGGAGCACGGCACCGGCCGCAACCGCAAACCAGCCGATCGCAAAGGCGACGGGCTTCAGCGCGTCGCGGAAATGCCCGTCATCATAAGCGACCACGAAACCGGCCAGGACGCTGGCAGACACCAGCCCGGCGCCGATGACAAGGTCGCGCCGGAAGGAGGTGCCCTCCGCCGCGGTCAGCACGCGATGCAGCACGTAGCCCGAAAGCAGGGCTGCCAGCGCGCCGATCAGGAAGGTCGCATCGGCCGGGCGGCGGAACTGCTTCACGCCCGGAAGATACTCGTAGACCAGATGAAAGAGCGGGGTGTAGCGGCCCAGTGCATAGAGCACCATGAAGGCGAAGCTCAGCGTCAGCGGGCGGACGGCCTTGTCCCAGAGCCAGCCGCGCGTCAGACCGGGCGTCAGCATGAGCAGCAGCGGCAGCGCGCCGACATAGACCTGCGCCATGTTCTCCGAGAGCGCGAGCTCCATGGCGCGCTGCGGGGTGTTGTAGGGGCCCCAGAAATCGACGACCGGGTCCTTGGCGCCGAACAGGTCGCCGATGAAGGCGGTCAGCAGCGAGACCGGATGCAGCGAGCCGCGGCCGGCTTCGGTGAGGTCGATCTCCGGCCGCGTCGTCGCCTCCGCGAAGAGGAAGGTCCAGATCAGCGGCATGGCGATGACGGCGAGACCTACTGCGCTCGCAGCGCCGATCGGCAGGAGGCTCGCGCGGAAGGCCGGCCAACCGCCCTCGATCCAATGCGTCACGACGACGGCGACCAGCACATATCCACCGAGCAGCGCAACCTGGTCCGGCTCGAGCACCATCAACCCGCCGGCAAGCCCGGCGAAGACCCCCGAGAGGATCGAGTTGCGCTGCAGCATCCGCGCCGTCAGCCAGAAGGCGATGGCGAAGAAGGCGAGGCTCGCGATCTGCCCGACATGCTGGACGCGCCAGGCCGAGGAGGCGCCGAAGGCGAAGACCAGCGCCGCCATCATGCCGCCGGCCGGATGCCAGCCGCGCTCGCGGAAGTACATCAGGAAAGCCAGCCCGCCGGCCAGCAGATGCGCCAGCACATAGGCGTCGACGGCACGGAAGCTCGGCGCAGGGTTGAACAGCGCGAGCAGGATGGCGGGGGAGAAGATCAGCGACTGCGGGTCGGCGATTTGCGGCGAGCCGCCGAAAATATTGTGGTTCCAGAACGGGGACTGCCCGGAATGAAGGGCGCTCGCGAGGAACTGCACCTGCGCCTGGAAATGCGCCTTCGCGTCGAACGGAATCGTCACCGACCCCGACAGCCAGGGCCAGCACAGGACGACCCATGCCACAACGAAACCTGCGGCCGCCAGCAGGTAGCCGGCGCCCCTTGCATCCACGCGCTTCAAATGGACCCCCACGGTCCCTCGGCCCGGGCGGCCTCGTGATTGAGACCTGTTTCCGCGCCCGTCAGTAGGTGGACAATGGCGGCGCTCACCTGAACCGAATCTGAACGCAATCACGCATCCGTGAGGCTTGCGTGATCGGGTGGTGAACAGGCTGAACGAAAGTGAAAAGGGAACGGAGAAACCGGCTTCCAGAAGCAGCGCCGTCATCCCGGGCAAGCTTCGTCAGCGGCGCCGACCCGGGATGACGCGTGGTTCCGAGAGATTCCGATCGCTCAGCGCAAAGCCGCCAACCACCCCGCGAGCGTGCGGCGCTCTTCGACCGTCATGCCCGACAGGTTGTTCGGCGGCATGGCGTGGGTCATCACCGCCTGCGCCCGGATGGCGCGCGCATGCGCCGCGATCTCCTCCGGCTCGTGCAGCAGCACGCCCTTCGGCGCGATCTGGATGCCCGGCCAGGCGGGCTCGGGCGCATGGCACATGGCGCAGCGCCCCATCACGATGTCCGACACCTCCTGCGGTGGCAGCCCGATACCGGCCATGAGCAAGCGCTTCGGCGTCTCGAGCGGCTTGAGCCCGAGCACCTCCCGCCCACCCGGCGAGGACGACATCGCCACCCAGAACGCGAGCCACAGCGCCAGGATCGCCACCGCCCAGCACCACCAGGGCGATTTCGCATGGTCGGCGTGGCGGATGTTGTAGAAGTGCCGGATCAGCGCGCCCGCCACGATCACCAGCGCCACCAGCAGCGGGATCACCGCCGCATTGGCATAGGTGACGGGGTAGTGGTTCGACAGCATCAGGAACAGCACCGGCAGGGTGATGTAGTTGTTGTGCGTCGAGCGCTGCTTGGCGGCCTTGCCGTATTTCGGATCGGGCGTCTCGCCCGCGACGAGCGCCGCGATCACCTTCCGCTGGCCCGGCATGATGTTGAAGAAGACATTGGCGGTCATGATCGTCGCCATCAGCGCGCCGGTATGGATCAGCGCACCGCGGCCCGAGAAGACATTGGCGAAAGCCCAGCTGGCCGCGACGACATAGCCAAAGCCAACGAGGCCGAGCAGCACATCGTTCTTGCCGAGCGGCGACCTGCATAGCCCGTCATAGATCAGCCAGCCGACGACCAGCGCCGCGATCCCGATGGCGCCCGCAGCGAACGGCGAAAGCTGCATCACCGCCGGGTCGATCAGATAGAGCTCCGACTGCGCGTAATAGACCCAGACCAGCAGGAAGAAACCGGAGATCCAGGTCCAGTAGCTTTGCCATTTGTGCCAGGTCAGCTCGGCCGGCATCACGGCCGGCGCGACCATGTATTTGCGCATCTCGTAAAAGCCGCCGCCATGCACCTGCCAGGCCCGCCCGCCGGTGCCGGGCGGGATGTCTTCGGCCGGCCTCAGCGAGGCGTCGAGATGGATGAAGAAGAACGAGGAGCCGATCCATGCGATCGCCGTGATGACATGGAGCCAACGCAGCATCATGCTGCCCCATTCCATCAGATAGGCTTCGAGCATCGCGGTTCACCGTCCTCGGACGGGCGTCGGCGGCGCGGCGCGCCGTTGGATTTCGCCCTGCGGCAAATTACGGTTGCCGCGCACCGGCACGCAAGTTGCTGGTCCGTAAACGCAACGGGACGGGACGATCGCATATGGCAGGGCTGACCACGCATATCCTCGACACCCATGGCGGGCGGCCCGCCGCCGGCGTCGCGGTCTCGCTGCGCCGCATCGGGCCGGAGGGAGCCGAGACGTTGGTCCAGACGGTCACGAATGCCGACGGCCGGACTGATGCGCCGCTGCTCACGCCCGAAGCGACTCGACCGGGCATCTACGAAATCGACTTCGCGATCGGCCCTTATTTCCGCGAGCGCGGCGTCGCGCTGCCGGAGCCGGCCTTCCTCGACGTCGTCACCGTGCGCTTCGGCATCTCGGAAGTGACGCGGCACTACCACGTCCCCCTCCTCGCCTCGCCCTATGGCTACACGACCTACCGCGGCAGCTGAGCCGGCCGAGACATCCGGCATCGAAGCCAGCTAGCATCACCGCTGAATCACTTCGCGAGCACCTTTTCCATGACCGACACCGCCTACCCACGCGACCTCAAGGGCTACGGCCGCACCCCGCCGCATCCGCACTGGCCGGGCGAGGCCCGCATCGCCGTGCAGTTCGTGGTCAATTACGAGGAAGGCGGCGAGAACAACATCCTGCATGGCGATGCGGCTTCCGAGGCCTTCCTCTCGGAGATCGTCGGCGCGGCGCCCTGGCCCGGCCAGCGCCACATGAACATGGAGTCGATCTACGAATACGGCTCCCGCTCCGGTTACTGGCGGCTCTGGAGGATGTTCACCGAGCGCAATCTGCCGGTGACGGTCTTCGCCGTGGCGAGCGCACTGGCGCGCTATCCCGAGATCGTCGGCTCGATGCAGGAGGCGGGTTGGGAGATCGCCACCCACGGACTGAAGTGGATCGACTATCGCGACGCACCGAAGGAGCGCGAGCGCGCCGACATTCTGGAGGCGATCCGCATCCAGACCGAGCTTGCCGGCGAGCGCCCTCTCGGCTGCTACCAGGGCCGCACGTCGGAGAACACGATTCCGCTGACGATGGAGGAAGGCGGCTTCCTCTACACGGCGGACGTCTATGCCGACGAACTGCCCTACTGGCTCTCCGGGCCGAGGGGGCCGCAGCTCGCCGTGCCCTATACGCTCGACGCCAACGACATGCGCTTCGCCACGCCGCAGGGCTTCAACAGCGGCGACCAGTTCTTCGCCTATCTGAAGGACAGCTTCGACACGCTCTATGCCGAGGGTAAGACAGCGCCGAAGATGATGTCGATCGGGCTGCACTGCCGCCTCGTCGGACGGCCCGGCCGCGCCGCCGCGCTCGCCCGCTTCCTCGACTATGTGAAGAGCCATGAGAAGGTCTGGGTCGCGACGCGGCTCGACATTGCCCGCCATTGGGTCAAGGCTCACCCGCCGGCCGGAGGCTATGTGCCCTCGAAGCTGCCCAAGGCGCTGTTCGTCGAGGTCTATGGCCGCGTTTTCGAGCACGCTGCCTGGATCGCGGAAGCCGCGTACGATGTCGGCATCGGCGCGGCTCAGGACACGGCCGAAGGACTGCATGCGGCGATGTTCGCGGTGGTGCGCGGCGCCGGACCGGAGAAGCAGAAGGCCTTCCTGCTCGGCCACCCTGACCTCGCGGGCAAGCTCGCTGCCGCCGGCGAGATGACCGAGGAATCGACGCATGAGCAGGCCTCCGCCGGGCTCGACCGGCTGAGCAGCGACGAGCGCGTCCGCTTCACCGCACTGAACGAGAGCTACCGCATGCGCTTTGGCATTCCCTTCATCATGGCGGTGAAGGGAGCAAGCAAGGCGCAGATCCTCGCGGCCTTCGAGGAGCGGCTGAAGAACACGCCCGAGCAAGAATTCGCCACCGCGCTGGCGCAGGTGGAGCGGATCACGCTGCTGAGGATGAAGGACCTGCTGGCTTAGGATTGCACCCCCGTCGTGCTCGCGCTTGACCCGAGCATCTCGGAAACCAGCTCCCTCTGGTCCTGAGATTCTCGGGTCGAAGCCTCGCTTCGCCCGAGAATGGCGCGCCCTGCCGGAACCTCCCCTCCTTCCGCCACGTTGAACAGCGGAAGCCAAGGGAGAAACCGCCCGTGTTCCGCCTGTTGCTGGTCATCCTCGTCCTGATCATCGGCTATGACGCCGTGGTGCATCAGGGCGCCTACACTCGCCAAGCCTGGGACGGCATCGCCCAGCTCACCAGTTCCGCCGTCGAAGGAGCAAAGGGGCTCGGCAACCGCAGCAATGCGGGCAGCGGCGCCTAGGCCGCCGCCCGCGCCTCGACGATCCCGGCGATCGCCTCCAGCATCCGCGTATCGTCGCCCGCGAGGCCTTCCATCGCCGCCATGCGCTGGATCACCGTCCCGGCGATCGCCTCCTCCACTGTATCCTCGGCATAAGCGTAGAAGATCGTCGCGTGCTGCCCGTCACGATGGCAGCGGCCCTCGATCTGCTGGAGCTGGATCGCACTATGGCGCATGTCGTGGATGACGAGCGCCCGCTCGCGCTCGCCGCCCGCCATTTCGCCACGATGCAGCGAGATCGACTCGGTGACGGTAAATATCACCGCATCGAGCCCGCCGGTCTGGAAGGCGATGCGCGTCTCCTCGTTCTGCGCGCCGGAACGCTCGCCATTGATCTCGCCGACCCGCCAGCCGCGCCCGCGCAGGGTCTCGGCCAGCATCGCACTGGTCTCGAGGAAGGCGACCGAGATGGCGACCTGCTCGTCATTGCCGAGCAGGTCCTCGCAGAAATCGGCGGTGCCCGGGATGCGCAGCAGGCTTCCCTTCTGGCGGAAGCGTAGATCAGCCGCCCAGCCCTGAGGCTTGCGCGTCGAGCCGCCGGCAAGGCCCAGCTCCTTGCGGAACTCCCGCCATGTCGCCTCGTAGAGCTTTCGCGAAGCGGCATCGAGCGCGACCGGCGCGAGCTCGCGCTGCACCTCCGGCCAGCCGGCGATCTCCTCCGGCCGGCGGCGCAGGCCGATGGCGTTCGCCCCGCGATAGAGCAGATCGGCCATCACCTTGCGGTCGGCCTCATTCGGCTCCCAGCTCCAGTTCTTCCAGCGGCCCTTGGCCCGGCCGATCTTCAGCCGCTTCATCAGCATGCGGAAGCCGTCGAGATCGGCGCTCGGCATGCCGGCCGCCTTCGCCAATAGCGGCGCAAGGTAGGACAGCTCATGCGGCGACTGGCCGGCGGTGGCGCTCATATAGATCGTGAAATCGGCCGCCGCCGCCATCTGCCGGCAGACCAGCCCCTGCTGTGAGTTGGGGTTGCGGATGCGATGCGCCTCGTCGATCACGACGAGCGGCCAGAGGCGCTTCGGCATGCCGTGCTTCGCGAGCTCGTTGTTCTTCGCCCGCGTCGAACGCTTCTTGCTCTCGGCCGGTGGCGCGAGCAGCGATTTCGTCCGCTCGAAATTCATCAGCGTGACGCGCTTCGCCGGCAGGCCGGAGAGCGCCATGGTGCGCCGCCATTGCGGGATTGCGCCCTTCGGGCAGATCACCAGCACCTCCTGCTCCGGCATCGCCGAAAGCGCGAGCCAGGCCGAGAGCGTCTTGCCGAGACCCGTCAGGTCACCGAGCAGGAAGCCGGCCGCGCCCTTGCCCCGCGCCGACAGGATCGCGTCGCGCGCCACGAGCTGATGGGGGTGGGGAACAAACGTCATCGCGATCCGGGGGAGAGGTTGCCATGCTCTCTTGGCACTGGCGGTAAGCCGCGTCCATCGGCACTGTGCGGCCTTCGATTCCGGGAGACCACCACATATGACCCGCGCCCAGGCGATCGCGCACGCCCAAGACTATTACGATTCCGGCCGCCTCAAGAGCGACCTGTCCCGCCTCGTCGCCATGCCGACCGAGAGCCAGAACCCGGAGCGCGCGCCCGTCCTCTCCGAGTATCTCGATAAGGAGATGCGCCCGCTGCTGGAGTCGCTCGGCTTCGAGTGCAAGACGCTGAACCATCCGATCGCCAAGGGCCCGTTCCTGCTGGCCCAGCGCATCGAGGACCCGTCCCTGCCGACTATCTTCGGCTACGGCCATGGCGACGTCATCCGCGGCCTCGATGCGCAGTGGAGCGAGGGGCTCTCCCCCTGGAAGCTCACCGAGCGCGACGGGCGCTGGTACGGGCGCGGCGTGGTCGACAACAAGGGCCAGCACGTCATCAACATCAACGCGCTGAAGGCCGTGCTCGAAACGCGCGGCAAGCTCGGCTTCAATGTGAAGTACCTGATCGAGATGGGCGAGGAGTCCGGTTCGCCCGGTCTGCGCGAGCTCTGCGAAGAGCAGAAGGAGCTGTTCAAGGCCGATGTCCTGATCGCCTCGGACGGCCCGCGCCTCAATGCCGAGCGGCCGACCGTCTTCTTGGGCGCTCGCGGCGTCATCACCTTCGACCTTTCCATCGTCGCGCGAGAGGGCGGCCATCACTCCGGCAACTGGGGCGGCATCCTCTCCGATCCGGCGATCCAGCTCGCCCACGCCATCGCCTCGATCGCTTCGCCCACCGGCCAGATCCGCATCCATGAATGGGTGCCGAAGGAGCTGCCGCGCGCCGTGCGCGAGGCCGTGGCCGACTGCATCATCGACGGCGGCCCGGACGGCCCGGTGATCGACCCGAACTGGGGCGAGCCCGGCCTGTCGCCGGCCGAGCAGGTCTTCGGCTGGTGCTCCTTCGACGTGCTGGCGATGAAGTCGGGCGTGCCGGAGACCCCGGTCAACGCCGTGCCGCCGAGCGCCTGGGCGCGCTGCCAGCTGCGCTTCGTCGTCGGCATCGATGCCCAGGACGTCATCCCGGCCCTGAAGCGCCACCTGATCCGCCACGGCTTCCCAATGATCGAGGTCTCGACCAATGGCAGCGAGCGCTTCGGCGCGACGCGGCTCGATCCCGAGGATGCATGGGTGAAGTTCACCCTCGCCTCGATCGAGAAGAGCACCGGCAAGAAGCCGGCGCTGCTGCCCAATCTCGGCGGCTCGCTGCCCAACGACATCTTCGCCGACATCCTGGGCCTGCGCACGATCTGGGTGCCGCATTCCTATCCGGGCTGCTCCCAGCACGCGCCGGACGAGCACCTGCCCGCCTTCATCGCCCGCGAGGCGCTGACCGCCATGGCCGGACTCTATTGGGATATCGGCGAGCCGGGCCGCCCGGCGGTCTAGCACGCTTTCCGCCCGGCTGGAGACAGCCGGGCGACAAGAATTCGCGCCAGTCGGAATACCTCACTCCTGCGGCTGGCGCGGATCGCGTCCCGGCGGCAGGTCGATCGGTGTTGCCGGCGGCGCCTCGGGCGGGGCGTTCGGCGGCAGCTCCGGCGGCGGATCGGGCGGCACGCCGACCGGCTCTTCGTCAGGCGGTGATTCGACCGGTGGCGCCGGCGGCACCTCACCCGGGGTCAAAGGCGGCGCTTCCGGCGGCGGATTCGGGATCGCCGGCGTATTGCCGGGGCCGGCCGCCGCGGAACTCTGGATGGTCATGAAAGCCTCCGTCATCAGGAGGCAACGCCCCTTCGCCGCGAAAGTTCTTGGCCGGACGCAGGCTAGACCTCGCCACCACTTTCCGGCGGCGGCTTGGCGTGGTCCCGCGCCCAATGCTCGATCGAATGGTCGAGCACCAGCAGGAGGAGCGCGAGAACCGTCGCGGCCGTGGTGATGAGCCAGTGGCCGAGGCCGGCGGCGCAGCCAAGCGCGGCCGTGACCCAGACCGCTGCGGCGGTGGTCAGCCCGTGCGGCATCGTCTCGTCCTGGCGCCGTACGATCAGCCCGGCCCCGAGAAAGCCAATCCCGGTCAGCACACCCTGCACGACGCGGCTCGCGGCATCGGGGTGCATCGTCTCGTCGAACAGGGTCGCGGCAGCCGCGGTCCCGAGACCGACGAGCCCGAAGGTGCGGATGCCGGCACTCTTGTGCCGGAGCGTCCGCTGCCAGCCGATCGCGACACCGGTGACCAGGCCGGCCACCAGCCGAAGGAGCAGTTCGAGTTCCGTCACGATGTCCGCGCTCCCATGCCGCTTCACGCTCAGGATAGCAGCAGGTCGGGCCGAACTTTAGTCGGCGATGTCAGCAAGCTGCGGGCGGGGGCGTCGCGTAGCGAAAAGTCTCGATAGCCGGATTGCGCAAGCGGACCACGGATGCTGAAGCTCCCGCGCATGAAGAATCGCGTGTTTCTGTATCTGGGCGGGGATTCGTATCCGCACGATCTCCATGTCGAAGAGGCTCTTCGAGAGCGGCTCGACCGGCGGCCCGGCGCCCGGTTCTATGGGCAGCGTGAATTCTGCGACGGGGACTTCGGCTTCGAAGCGCGGAAATCGGCATTGCAGCGCGCCTGCGGCCACTTTGCGCGAAGTACGGTCGTCGCCATCGGCCGGTCCTCAGGAGGCCGCATCGCCACCCAGGCTGCGGTCGAAGGAGCCGGCCTGACGACCATCGTCGCCCTGGGCTACCCTTTTCGAGCCCCCGACGCCGCAGACGACCCGAGCCGAACCCGCCATCTCGCGGAGATCAGAACCCCGACGCTGATATTCCAGGGCGAGGCCGATGTTTATGGGACGAGGGCGATGGCGCTCGCGCGATACCCGCTTGCGCCGGCAATCCGGATCGACGCGCTCGATACGGACCACGAGCTGCGCCTGACCTCCGAAAACTGGGACATGATCGCGCACCGCATCGAAAAGCATGCCGACGATCAATCCTGGCGCGCAAGGTTGGTCCGGGCGCTATCGAGGCCTTTTCGTCACCCACACTGAATTTTCCGAGCCGCGTCCAAATGCGCAGACGCTCGAGAAAAATGTTCCGGAACAGCGATTTTAGGGAAATCCGTGGTGGGTGATGTAGGGCTCGAACCTACGACCCGCTGATTAAGAGTCAGCTGCTCTACCAACTGAGCTAATCACCCATACGCCACGAAGCGCCGCCGGTCAGCGGCGTCGGCCGCGTCAGGCAGGGGGCGTGTAGCAAAGGCCCCGCCCCCTGTCCACCCATCTGTGACAGATTTTTCAAACTCGGCCGAAACGGCCCGGCCGAGCTGTGGATCGTCACGCCGCGCGGCGATTCAGCAGGTGATAGAGGAGGATCGCGCCGAAGGTCGCGGTGCCGATGCCGCCGAGCTCATAGCCGAAGATCGGCAGCTTGAGGTCACCGGCGCCGAGAATCAGCGCCGTCGCAACGGTGATCAGGTTCTTCGGCTCGGAGAAGTCGACCTTGTTCTCCACCCAGATCCGGCCGGCCGTCGCGGCGATGAGGCCGAAGACGACAACCGCGAGGCCGCCCAGCACCGCGACGGGGATCGTGCCGATGACCGCGCCGAACTTCGGCGAGAAGCCGAGGATGAGCGCGATGATACCGGCCGCGACGAAGACCAGCGTCGAATAGACCCGCGTCACCGCCATCACGCCCATGTTCTCGGCATAGGTGGTGACGCCCGTGCCGCCGCCGGAGCCCGCAATCATGGTGCTCAAGCCGTCGGCGATGAAGCCGCGGCCGATCAGGTGATCGAAATTGCGCCCGGTCATCACCGAGATGCCCTTGATGTGCCCGAGATTCTCCGCGACCAGGATGATCGCGACTGGCACGATGAGCGTCATCGCCCGCGTGTCGAAGACCGGCGCCACGAAGTGCGGCATGCCGAACCAGGAGGCGGCGGCGATCTTGCCGAAATCGATCGTCGGTGCGCCGAAGCCCGACGCCGTGAGCGCATAGACGACATAGGCCGCAAGCCCGCCGATCAGCACCGGCAGGCGCTGCGCCAGCCCGCGCCCGTAGACCGCGACGAGCGCTACCGCGACCACTGTGAAGAGCGCGATCCATTTGGTGTAGGCGCTGGCCGAAATCATGCCGATCGCGACCGCGGTGAGGTTGAGGCCGATCGCGGCCACCACGGCGCCGGTCACCACCGGCGGCAGCAGCTTCTCGATCCAGCCCGTGCCGACCGCCTGAACGATGAAGCCGATGAGCGCATAGACCACGCCGCAGGCGATGATGCCGCCGAGCGCGATCGCGATGTTGGGGTTCGGGCCCGAGCCGGCATAGCCCGTCGCGGCGATGACCACGCCGATGAAGGCGAAGGAAGAGCCGAGATAGCTCGGCAGCTGGCCGCGCGTGATGACGAAGAACAGTAGCGTCGCCACGCCCGAGAAGAAGATCGCGACATTGGGGTCGAAGCCCATCAGCACCGGCGCCAGCACCGTGGCGCCGAACATGGCGACGACATGCTGAAGGCCGGCGATGATCGTCTGCCCGGTCGGCAGGCGCTCATCCGGCATGACCGCGCCGGAGGTCTTCAGCGTCCAGTTTGGAAAATAGCCCATCGCATCGCTCCCCAAGGGCCGCCGGAGGAGCGACCGCACCGGAAGAGCAGATGAAGGCAAGAAGCGGACCCGCGCCAGATCGCCGCGGCGTCATCCACCGGAATCGCGGGAAAAAGCGCCGCGTCATCCCGGCCGTAGCGAAGCGGAGCGCCGGGATCCATCGTAGAGCACTGGGCCCTAAGATGGATCCCGGATCTGCGCCGCTACCCGGCTTGTCCGGGATGACGGAGGAGGTTCCGGAGCACCTACTCCGCCGCCTGCGCGTGCAGGCGCCCGCCGCGGGCGATCAGCTTGTTGAGCGCCACCAGATAGGCCTTGGCGGAAGCGACCAGCGTGTCCGGATCGGCGCCGCGGCCGGTGACGGAGGAGCCGTCGCGCGAGAGACGCACCGTCACCTCGGCCTGAGCGTCTGTGCCCTCGGTCACGGCATGGACGTCGTAGAGCTCCAGCGTCACCTCATGCGGCACGATCGTCTTGATCGCGTTGAAGATGGCGTCGATCGGCCCGTTGCCCTCGACCTCCTCGGTGACGAAACGGCCTTCGACATCGAGCTTCATCGTCGCGCGCTGCGGGCCGCGCGTGCCGGCGATCACCGTCAGCGATTCCAGCTTGATGCGGTCATGGGCGGTGGCGATGTTCTCGTCGACCAGCGCCTCGATATCCTCGTCGTAGACGTGCTTCTTGCGGTCGGCCAGCGCCTTGAAGCGGGTGAAGGCGTCTTCCAGCTGGTTGTCGCCCAGCTCGTAGCCCATCTCCTTCAGCTTCGAGCGGAAGGCGGCGCGGCCCGAATGCTTGCCCATCACCAGCGAGGTCTTGGTCACGCCGACCGAGGCCGGCGTCATGATCTCGTAGGTGGTGTTGTTCTTCAGCATGCCGTCCTGGTGGATGCCGCTCTCATGGGCGAAGGCATTCCGGCCAACGATCGCCTTGTTGTACTGCACCGGGAAGGAGCAGGCGCTCGATACCGCCTTCGAGACCCGCATCAGCTGCGTCGCGTCGATGCCGGTGTCGTAGGGCAGCACGTCGCCGCGTACCCGCAGCGCCATCACGATCTCTTCCAGCGCCGCATTGCCGGCGCGCTCGCCGATGCCGTTGATCGTGCACTCGATCTGGCGGACGCCGCCCTCGATCGCGGCCAGCGAATTGGCGACGGCGAGACCCAGATCATTGTGGCAATGGGCCGAGAAGATCGCCTTGTCGGCATTCGGCACGCGCTCGCGCACCGCCTTGAACATGGCGCGATACTCGTCCGGCGTGGCGTAGCCAACGGTATCCGGCAGGTTGATCGTCGTCGCGCCCGCCTTGATCGCGGTCTCGACCGCGCGGCAGAGATAGTCGATCGGCGTGCGCGTCGCGTCCATCGCGGACCACTCGATATCCTCGACGAGGTTGCGGGCCTGCGCCACCGTCGCCGTGATGATCTGCAGCACGTCGTCCTGGCTCTTGCGCATCTGGTGCTCCAGATGGATCGGCGAGGTCGAGACGAAGGTGTGGATGCGCGGCTTCACCGCATGGCGCACGGCTTCGCCGGCGCGGGCGATGTCGGCGCTGATGGCGCGGGCGAGGCCGGCGACGGTGGCGCGCTTCAGCCGGCGCGCGATCTCGGAAACGGCCTCGAAATCACCTTCCGAGGCGATCGGGAAGCCGGCCTCGATGATGTCGACGCCCATCGCGTCGAGCGCCTCGGCGACCTCCAGCTTCTCCTCGAAGGTCATGGTGGCGCCGGGGCACTGCTCGCCGTCGCGCAGGGTGGTGTCGAAAATCAGCACGCGCTCTTTGGAGGAGCTGATGGCGTTCGGATTGCTCATGGTCTTAGTCCGGTGTCGGCGCCCCGCAGAAACGGGAAAGGCGGGCGCTGGGTTTGAAGTCGGCGGTTCTCGTCGATCCCCTGAGCGCCCAGGCAGCAGCCCGGCCGGCCCTCAGGGGCAGCTAAGGAGAAGAAGGCCGAGAGCAAGCGGAGCGAGAGCGCGCACGCCGACGAGCTGCGCAGCGGCGCAGTCCTTCGTCAGGTCATGGCGGGCGGTCGAAACCACGGGCGCTCCTCAAATCACCGGGACAGGATGTAACCGAAGCCGGGGGTCCAGCGCAAGCATATGTCGCATGCTCTTGCCGGATCATGACGAGGCGCGGGCGCGACCTATGATAAGCAACGTTGATTCGGCCGGAGGCTGCGCCGGATCGCAGGCTCGGGATCTGTATTCGTCATGATGCGCTATCAGAGGCGCGAGATCGCGCTCGCCGCCTGTTTCTCCGCGCTTGCCGGTTATGTCGACGCGCTCGGCTTCATTACGCTGGGCGGCTTCTTCGTCTCCTTCATGACGGGCAACACGACGCGGCTCGGCATCGAGCTCGCCAGCGGTCAGTTGCGCGGGGCCGGGCTGGCGGGCGGCATCATCGCCCTCTTCGTCTGCGGGGTCGTGCTGGGCTCGCTTGTCGGCCACGCCGCCGGTCGGCAGCGCGCCCCGACCGTGCTCGGCGTGGTGACGGTGCTGCTCGCGCTCGCCGCGCTGCTGGAGACGAGCGGTGAGACGCTTGCGGCGGTCGGCCTGCTCGCGGTCGCGATGGGCACCGAGAACGCCGTCTTCCAGCGCGACGGCGAGGTCACGATCGGCCTGACCTACATGACCGGCACGCTGGTGAAGATGGGCCAGCGCATCGCCGCCGCCATGCTCGGCGGGCCGAAGCGCGCCTTCCTGCGCCATTTCCTGCTCTGGCTCGGCCTGATGGGCGGTGCCTTCATCGGCGCGGCCGTGCACCATCTGATCGGCTTGACGGCGATCTGGCTCGCAGCCGCGGCCGCGGCCGCGATGACACTCGCCGCCACCCTCTTCCTGCGCGACGGTTGAGCGGCGGTCCGGCGCCCTTTCCCTAAGATTGGAGCAATGCTAAATTTCCCTAACGTCATCATCCTGGTTGCGATGACCGACTGCCCGAACAGAACGGTGCAGGCGAAATGGACTGCACGATACGCTGGGGGACCATCATGCGACAGGCGATGTTGGGCGCGCTCATCCTGATCGGCATTGCGACATCGACGACGGTCATCGCGCAGACGGGACCAGCTTCGGAAAAGCTGCGCCGCGGCGAATATCTCGCGACGATCATGGACTGCAGCGGCTGCCATACGCCGGGCGTCTTTCTCGGAAAGCCGGACATGCAACGCCGCCTGGCGGGCTCCGAGGTCGGCTTCCAGATTCCGGGCCTCGGCGTCTTCTTCCCGCCCAATCTCACGCCGGACAAGGAGACCGGGCTCGGCTCCTGGTCGGAGGCCGACATCGTCAAGGCGGTCCGCCAGGGGGTGAGGCCCGACGGACGTACGCTCGCGCCCGTCATGCCCTACCACAACTACAGCCGGCTGACTGACGCCGACGCGTCCGCCCTGGCCGCCTATCTCAAGAGCCTCAAGCCGATCGCGAACCGCGTCCCGGCCATCGTCGGCCCCAACGAGAAGGCGACGGCGCCTTATCTATCCGTGGTCATGCCGCAATAGCCGGCGGCCGCGTAGCGCGCGATTTCGCCGGCCGCGAGAATCAGACATCGTCGCATCGTCTTGCATCCGCGGAGCATTCCGATGCGTCACCTGCCCGTCCTCGCACTCGCCGCCGTACTGCTTTCGGCCTGCCAGACCCCGACGGCCAGCGCCCCTCCCGCCCCGGCGCCTGAACAGGCCGCTCCCGGCGTGACGCCCAGCACCTTCCACATGCCGAGCGGCACGGGTTGTGCCGGCGAAGTCGACCGCTTCCAGGCGGTGATCGACAACGACCTCGCCACCGGCCACACGACGAAGAGCGTCCACGACCGCGTCAGCGCCGAGATCGCACGCGCCCGCACCAGCTGCACGGCCGGCAACGAGGCCGGCGCGACCAGCCAGCTCCACGCGACCAAGGCACGGTTCGGCTATCCGGGCTGAGGTTTCGCCTCACCCGCCGGATCGTCTCGCCCCGCCCGTGCGTGGCCGGCAGCGACAGCCTCGGCCACCGACGAGATGAAGCGCACTCGCGGCCGCCTGATACCGTGAACGAGCAGCGTACGGCGCACGGCCCGCGTCGCCCCGGCGATCTGGACGATCACGCCCCGCCGATTGGCCTTGCGCACGAAGCTCTCGAGCGTCGCCGCGCCGGTCGAATCGAGCAGGGAGACCGCCGAGAGATCGACGACGTAGGTCTTGGGCGCCTCGCCGATCCGGTCGAGCGCCGCACCGACCGCCGCCGCCGCGCCGAAGAAGAAGGCGCCCGAAATCCGCACCACCACGACGTCGGGATCGGTCGCCGGCACCGCGTTGTAAGGCGTGCGCCCGTTGCCGTTGACCGTGTCCGGCCTGTCCTCGTCCATCATCGGCAGGCCGTTCTCGACGGCGACCGACTGCGCCATGCGGTGCAGGAAGAGCAGCGCGCTGACGACGAAGCCGGCGACGATGCCCGTGCTCAGGTCGACGAAGATCACCAGCAGGAACGTGATCAGCAGCACGACGGCATCGCCGCGGGAGGCGCGGATCAGCGTCGCGAACTCATGCTTCTCGGCCATGTTCCAGGCCACGATCGCGAGAACGCCGGCAAGCGCCGCCAACGGAATGTAGGAGGCGAGCGGCGCCGCCACGAGCATGAACAGCAGCAGGAAGACCGAGTGCAGCATGCCCGAGACCGGCCCGCGGGCGCCCGCGCGCACATTGGTGGCGGTCCGCGCGATATTGCCGGTGACGCAGAAGCCGCCGAACAGCGGCGAGGCGATGTTGGCAAGGCCCTGCGCCACCAGCTCGCAATTGGAACGGTGCCGCCGGCCGGTCATCGAATCCGCCACCACCGCTGACAGCAGGCTCTCGATGCAGCCGAGCAGCGTGAAGGAGAGTGCGTTCGGCAGCACTGCCACGACCGTCGCCCAGGAAATCGCCGGCAGCTGCGGCAGCGGCAGCGTCTGCGGGATGCCGCCGAAGCGCGTTCCGATCGTCTCGACCGGCGCCCCCGTCACGGCGACCGCCGCGGCCGCAACCGTGACCGCGATGATGAAGGCCGGCCAGTGCGGGCGCAGATGGCGCAGCAGCAGGATGTGGCCGATGGTGACGGCGGTGACGATGATCGCGGCCGTGCTCGTGGTTGGCAGCGCCCCGGCGAGCGCTTCCAACTTCGGCAAGAGCGGCCCCGGCTCATGGGCCAGGGTCAGCCCGAGGAGGTCCTTGATCTGACTGGCGAAGATGATGACCGCGATGCCGGCCGTGAACCCGACAGTGACCGGATAGGGAATGTATTTGATGAAGGTGCCGAGGCCGAGCAGTCCGACCGCCGCCAGCATCAGGCCCGAGAGGAAGGTGGCGAGCAGCAGCCCATCGAGCCCATGCTGCGCCACGCAGGCCGCGACGAGCACGATGAAGGCGCCGGCCGGCCCGCCGATCTGGAAGCGGCTTCCGCCCAGCGCCGAGACAATGAAGCCGCCGATGATCGAGGTGTAGAGCCCCCGATCTGGCGTGACGCCCGAGGCGATCGCGATCGCCATGGAGAGCGGCAGGGCGACGATGGCGACCGTCAGCCCGGAAATCGCATCGGCCTTGAGATGGTCAAGGCCATAGCCCTCCCGCAGGACGGTCAGAAGCTTGGGAGTGTAGAGCTCGACAAAGCCGGGCTTGATGCTCGTAGCCGCCATGACGTCCCCCCGCTGCCCGAAAAATACCGGGCAACAGAAAGAACGTCCATGATGTGTGAAATCAGGCCGCCAGCCCCCGCTTCTCCAGCAGCGCATCCGGCGTCGGCAGCCGACCACGGAAGAGCGTATAGGCTTCAGCGGCCTCGCGGGTGTCGCCGGCGGAATAGATGTATTGCTTAAGCTTCTCCGCCAGGGCGGGCGAAAAGACGTCGCCCGTCTCGGTGAAGGCGTTGAAGGCGTCGGCGTCCATCACCTCCGACCAGAGATAGCTGTAATAGCCCGCCGAATAGCCGTCGCCCGAGAAGACATGGGTGAAATGCGGCGTGCGGTGGCGCATGATGATCTCGGCCGGCATGCCGATGCGTGCGAGCTCCGCCGCCTCGAAGACGAGTGGATCGATCTCGGCCGGCTCCTCCAGCGAATGGAAGGCAAGATCGACCAACGCCGAGGAGGTGTACTCTACCGTGGCGAAGCCCTGGTTGAAGGTCTGCGCCTTCTCGATCTTCTCGATCAACGCCTCGGGGATGGGCTCGCCCGTCTCGGCATGGCGGCAATAGTCGCGCATCACCTCGCGCGTCAGGAACCAGTGCTCGTAGAGCTGCGAAGGCAGCTCCACGAAATCGCGCGCCACCGCTGTGCCCGCGAGCGAGCCATAGGTCACGTCCGAGAGCAGCCCGTGCAACGCATGGCCGAACTCGTGGAAGAGCGTGCGCGCCTCGTCGAGCGAGAGCAGCGCCTGCTTGCCTTCCGCCGGCTTGGCGAAGTTGCAGACATTGACGATGAGCGGCCGGGTTTCCCCGTCGAGCTTGCGCTGGCCGCGGAAGGCGCTCATCCAGGCGCCGGAACGCTTCGATGGCCGGGCGAAATAATCGCCGAGGAAGAGGCCGATATGGCGCCCGCTCGCAGCCTCCGTCACCTCGAAGATGCGGACATCGGGGTGGTAGCCCGCAAGCTCGGGCCGCTCGGCGAAGGCCAGCCCGAAGAGCTTGCCCGCGACATCGAAGGCGGCCTGACGAACCCGATCGAGCTGGAGATAGGGCTTCAGCACCGCCTCATCGAGCGCATAGGTCTTCTGCCGCACCTTCTCGGCATAGTGCCGCCAATCCCAGGGGCGGATCGGTCCATTCTCGCCCTCGTCCTGCGCCAGCGCCGCGAGATCGGCAGCCTCGCGGGTCGCGCGCGCCTTGGCGGGCTTCCAGACCAGCTCCAGCAGGTCGCGCACATGCTCGGGGGTCTTCGCCATGGCGTCGTCGAGCTTGAAATGGGCGAAGGTCGCATAGCCGAGCAGCTTCGCCTTCTCGGCCCGGAGCTTCACCATCTCGGCGACGATGGCGCGGTTGTCGCTTTCGCCGCCGTTCTCGCCGCGCTTGCTCCAGGCGATGAAGGCTTCCTCGCGCAGGTCGCGGCGCGTCGAGAAGGTCAGGAACGGCTCGATGATCGAGCGCGACAGCGTCACCGCATGCTGGCCCGACTTGCCGCGGTCGGCGGCCGCCCGCGCCATCGCTGCCTTCAGGAACTCGGGAAGGCCTGACAGCCCAGCCTCGTCCGCGATGAACAGCGCATAGGACGATTCGTCCTTCAGGACGTTCTGGCTGAACTGGGTGCCGAGCGCCGCCAGCCGCTCGTTGATCGCGGCGAGCCGCTTCTTGTCCTCTGAGTTCAGCTTGGCGCCCGAGCGGATGAAGCCCTTGTAACTGCGCTCCAGCAGCCGCGCCTGCTCGGCATTGAGCCCGAGCGTGTCGCGCTTCGCGTTGACCGCATCGACGCGGGCGAAGAGCCCTTCATCCATCATGATCGCCGACCAGTGCCGGGAGGTGATCGGCGACATCTCGCGCTCGATCGCCTGCAGCGCCTCGTTCGTGTCGGCGCCGGTCAGGTTGTAGAACACGCCGCCGACGCGGGAGAGCGCCCTCCCCGCCCGCTCCAGCGCCTCGATGGTGTTGGCGAAGTCGGCCACCGCCTTGTCCGCGACGATCGCCGCGATCTCGTCCTTGTGCTTGGCGAGCGCGGCATCGAAAGCGGGCCGGACATGCTCGGGGCGGATATCCGCGAAGGGCGGAAGGCGAAAGGGCGTCTCCCAGCGGGCCGCGAAGGGGTTCTCGGCCGGCAGGGGAAGAGCCTCGGGATGGATCGTCTCAGGAGAGGTCATCGCTTCGCTTTCGGGAGGACGGACAGGGTCAGTTGCCGTCAAAGATATGTGCGAGATAGCGCCGCATGAAGACCGGCATGTCATGCGCCTGCGTATCGACCAGGCTGCGGATGACGACAATGTCGGAGAGCTCCTCTTCTTCGAGCTCCTTCATCCGCCCCAGCATCAGCGCGCGTGCCTCCTCCGCCGGCAGGTCGATGCCCACCTCACGCATGAAGGCGATGCGGCCTTGCTCGATGACGGCAGTCCAGCCCTCGCCCACGCTCAGTTCGTCGAGCCGCAGCCCGGTCTCCTCGCCGAGTTCGCGCGTAACGCTGCCCGCCAGATCGAGCGTGCCGTCGGGGCGGACATCCTCGCGATCCGGCGTCCCCGCGGCGAAATAGACCTTGCCGGCATTGGCGGTGTGCCCGCCCATCTTTCCGCACAGGAACGCGCCGTCGCTCGCCCGCAGCGCCGCCATGGCGAAGCCGTTGCGGATGACCGGGCCGGGATGGCCGGCATCGCGCCAGGTCATGAAGGCGGCATAGTCGGTCTCGAAATAGCCGGCCTCGAACACGCCGTCGCGGATCGCGGCGCGGTGCTGCAGCATGATGCGGCCGTTGAACATGGCGGGCTTGCCCGCGCTGATCTTCGCCCAATGGGCCACGATGCCCTCCGCATCCTCGCGCGCGAAAGCCCAGTCATAGGCCTCGACCCGCGCATCGACGCGGGAAATCCGGACGATCGTGCCGTCCGCGACATCTCCGCTCACAGCAGAATACCCTCGCTGACCACGATCGCCGAACCGCCGATCCGCGCCGAGGCGAGCATGCCGCCGCGGACACTCAGCTCCAGCGTGATCTGCGAAGGCCGGCCCATCTCGTAACCCTGCTCGATGACGAGGCGATGGTCGCCATCCTCCGGCTTGTCATAGGCCACGATCGCGCCGGCGAAGGCCGCAACCGCGCTACCCGTCGCAGGGTCCTCGACGATCCCCGACCCCGGCCAGAACATGCGCGCATGATAGTGGTGCCCCACTTCGGCGGTCTCTCGGCAATAGACGAAGGCGTTGCCGTTCGGTGTCGCCGCCATGATGCGCTCGAAGGCACCCGCCACCTTTGCGCGGGCCACCGCCTCGCGGCTGGTGACGGGCACGGTCGTATACGCGACGCCGGCGGAGAAAAGGCTCGGCCGGTGCGCGTCGAAGCCGAGATCGGCCGGATCGAGCCCGAGCGCTTCAGCCAACGACGCATCCGCGACGGGCTGCTCGATCTGCTCGGGCAGCCGCGGAAGGGTGAAGGTCGCATGCCCCGCATGGCTGCCCTTTATCGAGACCGCACAGGAGACCGGGCCGACCTTCTCCTCCAGCACAAGCATGTCGGCCGGCTCTCCGCCGGCCTCGTCGCTGAGCGCGAGCCAAACCGCCGTGCCGACGGTCGGATGACCAGCGAAAGGCAATTCGCCGCCCGGCGTGAAGATGCGGATGGACGCGCGGTGTTCCGGCTTCTCCGGCGGCGCGACGAAGACCGTCTCGGATAGGTTGAATTCCTTCGCGATGGCCTGCATGGCCTCGGTGTCGAGCCCCTCCGACTGCACCACCACAGCCAGCGGATTGCCGGCATGGCGCCGGGTGGTGAAGACGTCGAGCGTAATGAAGCGGCGTTTCATCGGATCTATCCTGCCGGAATGTCGAGATCGATCGTGACCGGGCAATGGTCGGAAGCCTTCGGCCTGTCCCAGCCGACGCGCGGATAGCGATCGGCGCAGGTCGCGAGCTTCGCCATCGAGCGGTCGGGAGCGCGTGGGTCGAGTGGCACGCGGTAAGGCAGGCCGCGCCGGATCAGCCGCATCGCGGGCTCCGGGTTCGCGCCCGCGAGCGAGGGCGAGAGCAGGATGTGGTCGAGCGGCATATGGCTGTCGACCAGCCTCTGCTGCTCGTCCGACCAGTAGCGCCGGAAATGCGTCCAGCGCTCATGCTCCGGTAGGGTCTGCATCGGATCGACGGCAAAATCGTCGAGCAGCGGCTCAATGCCACTCGCGCCCTCGTCGACCGGTTCTGCCAATGGCCCGAGGCTATGGCGATAACCGTTGAGATCGCCGAGCACGATCCAGTTTGCGTCGCGCCAGCCGCCACCGAAACGCTGCTTAATCAGCCATTTCACCGCCCGCGCCTCGGCCCGCCGCACCGGCAGCGTCATCCCCCGCCCGTCGTCGCGCCCGTTGTTCATGGACTTGAAATGGCAGCCGAACAGCGAAAGCCGCCGGCCGCCGAAGGAGAGCTCGATCTCCAGGCAGTCGCGGGCGAAGATCTTGCCATGCGGCCCGATGCCGAGCATCGCGAGTTCCCGGTCATGCACGCCGGCCTCGGCGAAGGTCAGGTCTTTGTGCGAACGGACATTGACCTGCCCCTCCCCGAACAGATCCCGCCTTGCGGCGAAGCCGATGTCGATATCGCGCCGGTCATTGCCGTCGATCAGCGTGAAATGGCCGTAGCGGTGATCGGCGATGCGGTGGACGTAATTGGCAAAGAAGGCCTGCAGGCTCGCCAGCGAGTCGACCTCCTGCAGCATCCACAGATCGGCCTGTGCCTCGGCGATGGCGAGCGCCGTCATCTGGCGCTTGTCATCCTCCAGCGCGACCGCGAGCGAACGCTCCACGGCATCGCGCTCATCGGCGCGCGGGAAATGGAACAGCGACATCGCCGCCGCCGTCTCCGTGCGCCCGCCCGGCTCGAAGCGATGCCGCGTCAGCAGGTTCTCGACGTTGAAGGTCCCGACGCGCAGCTTCATCGCGAAGCTCAGATCGCTTCCGGCACGAAGACGTGGCTCGGTGTGACAAACTCGTCCTGCGCCGCCACGGTCAGGATCTCGCGGGAGCCTGCCTCCTTGGTGCGCTTGAGGAGGCCATAGATCGAGGACGAGGCCTTCGAGAGCGCCGAGGCGGCGGACTCGTCGCGCAGAAAATGGGTGAAGAACAGTGCCGCGATCGCATCGCCCGCGCCATTGACGCTGACGTCGAGCTTCGGCGTGCGCACCCGCCAACTACCCTTGGCGTCCACCGCCATCAGGTCGATGGAATCCGCTGGGGTCTCCTCGGTTGCCAGCGAAGTCACCATCACGACCTTCGGACCCGCATCGCGCAGCGCCTCGACGGCCCGGTGGGCATCGGCGATGGTCTTGATCTCGATATCGGTGAGCAGCTCCAGCTCGAACTGGTTCGGCGTCACGATGTCGGCGGCCGGCACCGCCTGCTCGCGCATGAATTCGGGGATGCCCGGCCGCACGAAGACACCGCGCCCGACATCGCCGATCACGGGATCGCAGCAATAGAGCGCCTTCGGATTGGCCGCCCGCACCCGCTCCACCGCGGAGAGGATGGCATGGCCGATATCGGCGGAGCCCATATAGCCTGAGAGCACGCCGTCGCAGGACGTCAGCACGCCGCGCTCGGCGATTCCCTCCATCACCTCGTCAATCATGCCGCCGTCGAAGACCCTGCCCTTCCAGGCGCCGTAGCCGGTGTGGTTCGAGAACTGGACCGTATGGATCGGCCAGACCTCGACGCCGAGGCGCTGCATCGGGAAGACGGCGGAGGCGTTGCCGACATGGCCATAGGCGACATGCGACTGGATCGACAGGATGTTCATGACGGGCAGGGTAAGCTCTCAACGAAACGACGCGGCGAACCTAACGGTTGCCGCGCCGCACGCAAATCGAAAGCGGTGATGCAAACGATGAGGGTGCGGGGTCAGGGTGCGCCCAGCCGCATCACGCTCGCCGTATCGGTGAACTGGGTGATGTCACGCACCTTGCCGTCCTCCAGGACGACGATGTCCAGCGCCTCGAAATTCTGCGTCCGCCCGGTCGGGATGAACGTAACGTCGGCGCGCCAGCGGTGTGCCACGCGATCTCCTTCGACGATGAGGTCGAGCATCTCGAATTTTGAGAAGGCGAAGGTCTTGATCAGGCCCGCCATGTGCTCGCGGACCGCCTCGCGGCCGGATTGCGGCCGGCAGGCCTCCGCCTCCTCGGGCGCGCCCATCAGATGAAAACGGCACTCGGGATGAAAATAGGACATCACCTTGTCGAGGTCGCCTTGCATGCGCGCCTGATAGGCGCTCTGGATCAAGGTCTGGATCGCAACGCGGTCGGTCATGTCGCCTCTCCTTGCGTCAGCGCCTCAGTTTTGCGCCGGCGCCGCTGCAAGTCCAGCGAGCAGGTGAAGGGCGGCAGAAAGAAAAAAGACCCAAGCGAAAGCCTGGGTCCTGGTCGTCATGGCCGGCGATCAATCGCCAAGGCGGACCGATCACTCGCGCGGCGCAATATGTGCCATCGTCGTGGCGAGCACGTAGCGAAGCCCTTCCGGCCGGTAGTCTAGTTCGACCTCGCCGTGGAACGTCTGCGCCATCACGCGCTCGACCAGCCGCGAGCCGAAGCCCTGGCGATCCGGCTTGGTCACCCGCGGCCCGCCGCTCTCCACCCAATGGAATCGAAAGGTGTCGTCGCTGTTCGGCCGGCCGGTCGTCCAGCCGATCGCAACCTCCCCGGCCTCGACCGAAAGCGAGCCGTATTTGACGGCATTGGTCGCGAGCTCGTTGACCGCGAGCGCCAGCGTCATCGCCTGATCGGCCGGCAATTGCAGCGGGGGCCCCGCGACACGCAACGTGCCGAGACCCGAGCGATGCGGGTTCAGCGCCCCTTCCACAACGGCCTGGATTGGCGCGCTGCTCCAGCTCGACTGCGTCAGGAGCGAATGCGCCTCGCCAAGCGTGGCGATGCGCTCACTGAGGACCGACTGCGCCTGCTGCAGCGTCTCCGCCGAGCGGAAGGTCTGGCTGGCGATCGCTGCGATCATAGCCATCGTGTTCTTCATGCGGTGGGCGAGTTCGGTGTTGAGCAGGCGGCTGTTGCGCTCGGCCTGCATCTGGCCGGTCGTTTCCATCACCGTGTCGATCATGCCGAGGACCCGGCCGGATTCGTCGCGAATCGGGCTGTAGCAGAAGGTGAACCAGGCCTCCTCGGGATGGCCGTAGCGATTGATGGTGAGCGGGAAGTTCTCGATGAAGGTCGCTTCGCCGGCGAGTGCCTTCGCGGCGATCGGAGCGATCTCGTCCCAGACCTCCGACCAGACCTCGTTGAACGGCCGCCCGAGCGCGGGTGGCTTGTCGCCGAGGATGGAGCGGAAGGCGTCGTTGTGGATGGTGATGAGCTCCGGGCCCCAGACGATGCATTTGGGGAACCGGGAGTTGACCATCATGCCGACGGCCGTCTTCAGGGCGACAGGCCACGCACCGATCGGCCCGAGCGGAGTTGCCCCCCATTCATAGCCCCGGATGGCAGCGGCCATTTCGCCGCCGCCATCCAGGAAGGCTGTATCGCCGCTCACACAATCACTCCGGCACGAATCCGCAGAACTTGCACCGAACGCGGATCATGCGCGAGATGAAAGCGACGACTTAACAAAAACGCATGGCGTCAGGAGCCCGAAGCCGCCTTCTTGGCGAAGCTGTCGATGAAGGTCTTCGACAGGTCGACATTGGAGTTGGTGAGCTCCGGATCGAGCAGCTTCAGCGAGTCGTACATGCTCTTCATCGCATCCGGCGTGGAGATGCCGGTGCGCGAATAACTCTCCTGCGAGTTCTTCACGGCGCTGAGATAGAGCGGCTTGTCACCGAGCAGATATTCCTCCGGAACCAGCGCCGCGACATCCTCCGGCTTCGCGGTCTCAAGCCACTTCAGCGACTTCATGAAGGCGTTGACCAGCTTCTGGGTCGTGACCGGGTTCTTCTCGGCGAACTCGTTCTTGAGATAGAGCACGGCCGCCGGATTCGAGCCGCCGAACAGCGCCTTGGTGCCGGCCTCGGTGCGGGTGTCGATCAGCGAGACGATGTCGCCGTCGGCTTCCAGCTTCGAGGTGACGGGGTCGAGATGCGAGATCACGTCGACCTGCTTCTGCTTGATCGCGGCGACAGCGCTCGCGCCGGCGCCGACGCCGATCATCGCGGCGTCGGTCGCCTTGAGGCCCGCCTTGACCATGGCGTACTGCGCCGTCAGCGAGGTCGAGGAGCCGGGCGCCGTGACGCCGACCTTGAGCCCCTTGAAGTCAGCGGCGGACTTCACCTTGTCGGCGAGGTCCTTGCGCACGGCGATGGTGATCGCCGGGAAGCGGCCGAGCTCGATCACGGCCCGGATGTCCTGCCCCTTCGCCTGCATGCGGATGGTGTGCTCATAGGCGCCGGTCACGACGTCGACCGAGCCACCGACGAGCGCCTGCAGCGACTTCGCGCCGCCGCCGAAATCGTTGATCGTGACGTCGAGCCCCTGCTCCTTGAAGAAGCCCTTCTTCTCCGCGATCGTCAGCGGGAGATAGTAGAGGAGCTGCTTGCCGCCGACGCCGAGCGTCAGGTTTGGCTTCTCGGCATTCTGGGCGAGCGCACCGTAAGAGGTGAGCCCGAGCGAGCTGGAAAGGGCGAGCGCGGCCAGCGCCGCGCGGCGGGTGAAAGTCATTCTTCCTCCGATAGGTCGGTTTGGGCGCTTCTGCAGGGCGCTTCGGCCGGGACGATAGGCGAGATCGGTGCGGCTCGGCAAGGATAGCTAGGGTCTGTCCTCATTGCGGGCGCCGTTCTGACGCAGGGCATTTTGATCGGCGGGCGGGAGCGCGGCCGCAGCAAACCGTCCGGTTTGCAAGACCGCGCGACGCACCAGCCGATCAAAGGGCCCGCGCCCCGGAGGGGTCGGGCCAAAACGACCGATGGCTGCGTCGGTCCCTTGCCCGATGCCGAGGGGCATCGGGCGGCGGGCGCCTCCTTGCTCTCGGTCGTTTTGGCCCGATCAGAACAGTGCCTGTAATGAGGACAGCCCTAGGTACAGAAACTGTACTGGACCGGCGCGGCCGGCGGTTTCACATTGCTGTCCGGTGAGGGAGGACGCAGCCATGTCGAGGGCCGGCTACAACCAGTTCTGCCCGGTCGCCAAGGCCTGCGAGGTGCTGGAGCCGCGCTGGACCATGCTGCTCCTCTCCGAGATGTGGTCGGGCTCGACCCGCTTCAACGAGATCCGCCGCGGCGTGCCGGGGATGTCGCCGACGCTGATGTCGAAGCGGCTCCGCGAGATGGAGGCACGCGGCCTCCTCACGCGCCACACGGACCATGCCACCGGCGAGATCCATTACCAGACGACGCGGATCGCCGCCGAACTCGAACCCATCGTCCACGCCCTGGGTGAATGGGCGCATCGCAACATCGATGCGGATGTCACGCTGGAACATCTCGATGCCCGGCTTCTGATGTGGAACATGCGGCGCAAGATCGACGTCTCCGCCATTCCGCCGGCCCGCAGGACGGTGATCCAGTTCATCTATCCTGAACTGCCCAGGGACGAACAGAACTACTGGCTGATCGTGAAGCCCGGCGCCCCGGTCGATCTCTGTTCGACCGATCCCGGCTACAACGTCGATCTCTATGTCACCGCCGAGCTCAAGGCCCTCACCTCGGCCTGGATGGGTCTGTCCAGCCTGCGAAGCGAGATCGCGGCCGAGAGGATTTCCCTGATCGGACACCGGCAACTTGCCGCGACCATCGAAGGCTGGATGGTCCGGAGCTCTTTCGCACCGACCTGTACCGCCGCCGCCTGACGCCCGCTCCATTTTCTGTATCGGCCCGGTACAGAAACTACACTGCCTGGCTTCGCCCGAACTACCGCATCCTTCCTGCCACCGAGGAGCGAACCTTCAAGGGACGCCCTCGTCGCCGAACGGCCGCCGCCATCAACGGAGCGGCCGAGATCGCCGCCTCCCGGCTGGGAGGCCTCGCTGTGGAGAAGAGCCATGCAAACGACAGCCACCGCCACCGCTGCGCCGACCCAGACCCAGACCGATCTCGCCGCGCTGAAGGCACGCCAGCAGGCGGCCTGGGCTTCCGGCGACTACGCCATCGTCGGCACCACCTTGCAGATCGTCGGAGAGAACCTCTGCGAGGCCGCCGATCTGCGCTCTGGGCAGCAGGTGCTCGACGTGGCCGCCGGCAACGGCAATGCCACGCTGGCGGCCGCCCGGCGCTGGTGCGCCGTGACCTCGACCGATTACGTTCCCGCGTTGCTGGAACGCGGCAAGGCCCGGGCCGACGCCGAAGGGCTCGATGTCGCGTTCATGCCGGCGGACGCCGAGAACCTGCCCTTCCCGGATGCGAGCTTCGATGCCGTCCTCTCGACCTTCGGCGTGATGTTTACGCCCGATCAGGAACGCGCCGCCCACGAGATGGCGCGGGTCTGCAAGCGTGGCGGCAAGATCGCCCTCGCCAACTGGACGCCGGAGGGCTTCATCGGCCAGCTCTTCAAGACGCTCGGCCAGCATCTGCCGCCGCCGGCGGGCGTGAAGTCGCCGGCGCTTTGGGGAACGCGCGCGCGCCTCGAAGAACTCTTCGCCTCGAAGGGGCAGGTCGAGGCGAGCGACCGGATGTTCACCTTCCGCTACCGTTCGCCGAAGCACTGGCTCGACGTGTTCCGCACCTGGTACGGCCCGGTCCACAAGGCCTTCCTGGCCCTGCCAGAGGATCGACAAGGCGCGCTGGAAACCGACCTCCTGACCCTGGTCGGCCGCTTCAACCGCGCCAAGGATGGCACCATGGTCGTGGACGGCGCCTATCTCGAGATCGTCGTCACCAGGACATGACGTAACCCGCCGGGTCGGCGCTCGCGCCGGCCCGGCGGCTCGCCTACAAGGAAGTCACGCCCCGCCTTTTGCCTACCGGCTGCAGCAGCGCGCCAAGAGCCAACCATGAGCGAAGTCCGCATCGCGATCTTCGTATTTCTCTGCTTGGCGGGCGCTTCGCTGGGCGCGCTGCTCTTCTACGAGCGGCTTCCGCCGGCCAAACGACAGGACGACACGCACAATGTGCTGCGGCTGATCGCCAATATCTTCGTGGTGATGACGTCGCTGGTGCTGGGCCTGATGATCACCTCGGCGAAAGGCAAGTTCGACGCGGTCAATCGCGATGCCCATAGCTACGCGACCCAGCTCATCCTGCTCGACAGGATGCTCTCTCTCTACGGCCCCCAGGCGAGCGAGACCCGCAAACGCCTCCTCGCCTATGCGGAGCGCGCCGCGGATGGCCGCTGGGTCGCCAAGGAGGGAGAGTCCGACCGGACATCCGAACGGCTGCTCGAGGAGATCGGCATCAGCCTGCGTGCCCTGACGCCCGATGACGCACCCCAGCTCTCGATCTGGAACGACGCCCGCGAGCAGTATCGCAAGGTGCTGGAACTGCGCTGGAGCCTTGTGGAGCAGGCGGAAAGCTCGATTCCAAGGCCGCTCGTGCTGATGCTCGTCGCCTGGCTCGTGCTGGTCTTCGCGACCTTCGGCTTCAGGGCTCCGCGGAACGCGGTGGTCGTGACGGGCTTCATCGCCGCGGCGGCGCTGATCGGCGGGGCAATCTACCTGATCGTGGACATGGACTCGCCCTTCCAAGGGCCGATCCAGATCTCGTCGGCGCCCCTGCAGAGGGCGCTGGCCGAAATGCGCCGCTAGATCACCGACACAGCCCGTCGGGGCTTCGAGAGGTCAGGTCGTCGTGGCGCTCTGCGCCGGCCGCCAAACGAGAAGCCGCTTCTCGACCATGGTCACCAGCGCGTCGATGGCAATGACGAAGATCGCCAGGATCAACATGCCGGAGAACACGCCGGTGACGTCGAAGACGCTCTCGGCCTCGTGGATCTTGTAGCCGAGCCCGGCAGAGGAGCCGAGATATTCGCCCACCACCGCGCCGACCAGCGCGAAGCCGACCGAGGTGTGCAGCGAGGAGAACATCCAGGTCAGCGCCGAGGGCCAGTACACATGCTTGAAGAGCTGGCGCTCGTTCATGCCGAGCATGCGCGCATTGGCCAGGATCGTCGGCGAGACCTCGCGGACGCCCTGGTAGACGTTGAAGAAGACGATGAAGAAGACCAGCGTGAAGCCGAGCGCCACCTTCGACCAGATGCCGAGCCCGAACCAGAGGGCGAAGATCGGCGCCAGCACCACGCGCGGCAGGGCGTTCGCGGCCTTGATGTAGGGATCGAACACCGCCGAGAGCAGCTCGTGCCGCGCGAACGCGAAGCCGAACAGGATGCCCGCGAGCGAGCCGATGACAAAAGCGAGCACCGTCTCGGTCAGTGTAATGCCGAGATGCCAGTAGATCTCGCCGCTGGTGAGCTGCTTGAAGGTCCGCTCCAGCACAGCGAGCGGCGTCGAGAAGAAGAACTGCGTCGTCTTGACGTCGCCGAACAGGCTCGTCGTGCTCACGACATGCCAGATCAGCAGCGAGACGACCATCACCACGATCTGCAGGAAGAGCAGCTTCAGCCGTTTCATGGCGTCTCTCCTGCGACCAGTTCGCGCCCCTCGCCCATCGCATAAGCCTTCTGCACCTCGACGCGCAGCGACGACCAGATGTCGCGATGGATCTCGTGGAAGGCCTTCTCCAGCCGGATGTCGGCGATGTCGCGCGGCCGCGGCAACGAGACCTTGTAGTCGGCGACGATCCCGGCCGCCGGCCCCGCCGACATCACCACCACGCGATCCGACAGGGCGATCGCTTCCTCGAGGTCGTGGGTGACAAACATCAGCGCCTTCCGGTCGCGCGACCAGAGGTCGAGCAGGAGGTTGCCCATGATCTGCCGCGTCTGCGCGTCGAGCGGCCCGAAGGGCTCGTCCATCAGCAGGATCTCGGGATTGCGGATCAACATCTGGGCGAGGCTGACGCGCTTGCGCTGCCCGCCCGAGAGCATGTGCGGATAGCGGTCGACGAAAGTCCGCAAGCCGACACGCGCCAACCATTCCCGCGCCCGCTCGTCCGCTTCCTTGGCGGGGACGCCCATCGGCTCCAGCGCCACCTTGACGTTGTCGAGCGCCGTCTTCCACGGCATCAGCGCGTCCTGCTGGAAGAGGTAGCCCGCGCGACGATTCAAGCCCGCGAGCGGCTTGCCGAAGATGCCGACCTGGCCGGAGGACGGCGAGAGCAGTCCCGCCGCCGCGTTGAGCAGGGTCGACTTGCCGCAACCTGTCGGCCCGACGATGGAGACGAACTCGCCAGGATAGACCTTGAGGTCGACCCCCTTCACCGCCTGGTAGCGGCCGCCATCGGCGAGGTGGAAGGTGATGTCGATCCCGCTGAGCGCCACCGCCGGCTCGGCCGGCGCATGCGTCCCTGCCCCCGCATCGACCTGCGGGCGATCCTGCAGCTCCATGAAATCCGTTTCCTCGTCGGCCACCTGTCCCCGAAGGTTGCGGCCGGATTGTTGAGCGTTGCCGGAATTAATAGGCGATCAGCCCGGGAAGGCAACGCCGCCGAACGGCGCAGAATGGCCTTCGCTTGCATCGCCGCGCCGGCACGGCCATATGCCAGAGCCCGCCAGCAGGAGCCCGAGCGAACGCCATGGCCGAACTCGAACAAGCCATGAGGGCGCTCGTGGAGTTCATGCGGACGAATCAGGAATGGGCGATCCCCATCGTCTTCGCGATCGCCTTCGCCGAATGCGTCGCGCTCCTGTCCTGGCTGGTGCCGGCGACGGTGTTCTTCACCACCTTCGGAGCGGTCGCCGGTGCGTCGGGTTTGAACCTCGTGCCGCTCGCCTTCGCCGCCTCGCTCGGCGCAGGCTGCGGCTTCTGGGTGTCCTATTGGCTGGGGCTTTTTCTCGGTCCGCGCATCGATGATTACTGGCCCTTCCGCAACAACCCGCAGATGCTCGCGCGCGGCCATGCCTTCTTCGAAAAATGGGGCGTGCTCAGCATCATCATCGGCCATTTCATCGGTCCGCTGCGGGCGGTAATCGCGACGGTGGCCGGCATCGTCAACATGCCGTTCTGGCCTTTCCAGCTCGCGAACTGGCTCGCCTCCTTCGCCTGGGGCTTTGGGCTGCTTTATGGCGTCGGGCGCGTCGGCGAGTTGCTGGCGCGCTAGATCACCAGGCGTCCTTACGGACGCGAAGTGGCGATCTAGCTCTTTGTTTCAGCATCGGATTCGTCCGAAAACTGGGCTCCACTTTTCGGTCCGATGCTCCGGCCGTCCGGAACCTGACTGCCGGGTGAACGCGGCATTCCGCATCGGTTCAATTCGACAGGCGTCTATTCGCGTCGTCGCATCGCGGCACGCCAACATCTCGGCGAGCCCGGCGCGGCACGCTGAACGGCCCCATGCCGCCAGCGTCGTCCGGCAGCGGGACCCGGCCCGCTTCGGATGCGACGATCCGGGCCGACTCAAGCGAGGTCCCTGCCATGACGATGTCTCGTTTCCTGCTTCCTCTCGTCGCGATTGCCGCCATGGGCGGCCAGGCTTTCGCACAGACCGCGACCCAGCCAGCCCCTGCAGCGAAGCCAACCGCACCCGTCACGGCGCCTGCCGCCCCGGTGGCACAGGCAGCGCCCGCGACCAAGCCGGCAACACCCGCCGCCGCCCAGCCCGCTGCGGCCCAGACCAAGAAGATCAACATCAACACGGCCACCGCCGCCGAGCTCGACACGCTCAAGGGCATCGGCGAGGCCCGCGCCAAGAAGATCATCGAGGAGCGCGGCAAGGCCAAGTTCAAGGACTTCGCCGATCTGGTGAAACGCGGCACCCTGCCCTCGAACGTCGAGGCCGACATCAAGGACAAGGTCACCTTCTGACGGCAAGGAGGCCTCCGGCGCTGAGCGCCGGAGGCCTCCTCTAACATCGCCTCGCTTGCGCCTCGCGACGTGTCAGGCCAGGCCGAACACGATCGCGAGCATCAACGCAAAGGAGAGCGCCAGCGCCGTCCGGATGACGACGGGCGTCTCGAGAATTCGCAAGAGGTGCATCGCAGCCTCCCCTGTGGGCAAACACGATCCGTCTTACGCAAGAAGCTCAGTAAGCCAGGAGGTCGACCGCGAGCCAGGCGATCATCGCCAGGACGAGGCCTCCGATGAGAACCATCAGAACCGGGCGTCCGAGAAAGCCCTGCCGCGCCTCCACCGCCGTCTCGACGGCCGGATCCTCATCCGTGTGATCGTCTGCCTGCAGGTGCGGCAACGGATCGCCGCCGCGCAGTTGCTCCAGATCCACTCGGCTCGCTGTCGGACCGGGCGCTCTGGGTCTGGTATCGACCGCCATGATTGTCTCCCTGGCGTCAGGCTGGCCTTCGCCGCCATCCTCCACCAACGAAACGCCCGGACGAAGGGTGGGTTCCGAAACGCTGTCCGCCCCTTCAAGAGAAAAGGCGGCGCCTCGCAGCGCCGCCCTCCGTCTGATTTTATTCAAACTGTCTCAATGTCTTGCAGCGGCGACTTGAATCATCGCGGCAAGACGTTGAATCAACCTGCGAAGGCTCAGTTCTTCGACTTGTCGACCAGGGCCTTCGCCTTGATCCACGGCATCATGTCACGCAGCTTGGCGCCGACTTCCTCGATCGGATGGGCGGCGTAGCGCGCGCGGGTCGCCTTGAACGAGGTCTGATTGACCTTGTTCTCCAGCATCCAGTCGCGGGTGAACTTGCCCGACTGGATGTCGCTGAGCACGCGCTTCATCTCGGCCTTGGTCTCGGCGGTGATGATGCGCGGACCGGTGACGTACTCGCCATACTCGGCCGTGTTCGAGATCGAGTAGTTCATGTTGGCGATGCCGCCTTCGTAGATCAGGTCCACGATCAGCTTCACCTCGTGGAGGCACTCGAAATAGGCCATCTCGGGGGCGTAGCCGGCCTCGGTCAGCGTCTCGTAGCCGGCCTTGATCAGCTCGACCAGACCACCGCAGAGCACGACCTGCTCGCCGAAGAGGTCCGTCTCACACTCTTCCTTGAAGGTCGTCTCGATGATGCCGGCGCGGCCGCCGCCATTGGCCGAGGCGTAGGAGAGGCCGAGGTCATGGGCGTTGCCGGTCGCGTCCTGATGGATCGCGATCAGGGTCGGCACGCCGCCGCCGCGCTGATACTCGGAGCGGACGGTGTGGCCGGGGCCCTTGGGGGCGACCATCAGCACGTCGAGGTCCTTGCGCGGCTCGATCAGGTTGAAATGAACGTTGAGGCCGTGGGCGAACAGCAGCGCGGCGCCCTGCTTCATGTTGGCGGCGAGCTCGTCGCGATAGATGTCGCCCTGCAACTCGTCCGGCGTCAGCATCATGACGAGGTCAGCCCACTTGGCGCCCTCAGCCGGGGTGAAGACCTTGAAGCCCGCGCCTTCCGCCTTCTTGCGGGTGGCCGAGCCCTCCTTCAGGGCGATGGCGACGTCCTTGACGCCGGAATCGCGCAGGTTCTGCGCATGCGCGTGGCCCTGCGAGCCATAGCCGACGATCAGGACCTTCTTGCCCTTGATCAGATTGATGTCGGCATCACGATCATAATAAACGCGCATGGGAATCTCCTTGGGTTACGCGTTGATCTTGCTGCGGCCCGGCTCGTCTGATGCCGTTCCGTAGAGGGTGAAGAACTGCTCGGTCGCGCGCTCCGCGTCGCTGGCGATCTCGGCCTTGCTGAGCGTCAGCGGGTCGCCCAGCAGCAGGCGGATCTGAACGTCGCGGCCCACGAGGCCGAACAGCGTGCGGAAGGCGGTCTCGGTATCGTCGAAGGCGATGAGCCCGGCGTCGCGCCCGGCCTCGAGCACCGGCTTCAGTCGCTCGCCGATGGCGAAGCGGCCATTGGCCAGCATGATCGAGCCGAGATTGCCGTCGCGTGACGCCGCCTGGCTGACGCCGATGCGGTTGAGTGCGATCGAGGTCGGCGACGAGATCACTTCCAGCCAGTTCGCGGCGAAGCGCTTCAGGCTTTCGCGTAGGGCGCCCGCGTCGAGCTTCTGCCGGTCGTAATTGCCCGCCCTCACCTTCGAGGCCTGCCACTGCACCGTCGCGGTGAGCAGGCCGTCCCGGTCCCCGAACCACTTGTAGAGCGTTTCCTTGGAGCAGCTCGCCCGTCGCGCCACTGCGGTCATGGTCAGCCCGCTGCCCTTCTCGACCATCAGGCTCAGCACGGCGTCGAGCACGGCCTGCTGCCGGGCGGTCAGCGTCTCGCCTTGCGTCTCTGCGGCAGCCTGGGTCATGAGGTCGGCGGTTTCCAGTACCGTACGTTACGGTTCAGTCATCTAGCGCAGCCGCGGATGGGCAGCAAGCCCTATTCAGGGCTGACGTGGCCGCAGCGAGCCTCTATCTGCACGGAACCCCGCTGCGGGCGAATGGAGACGTGAATGACCTTGCCGAATGCCGCCGACATCGTTGCCTTCTGGCGCGCTGCCGGCCCGGAGAAATGGTTCGCCAAGGACGACGCCTTCGACGCCGAGATCAGGCAGCGATTTCTGCCGGCCCATGAAGCGGCCGCCACCGGAGAACTGGCAGACTGGGAGCAAACGCCAGAGGGCGCCTATGCGCTTCTCATCCTGCTCGACCAGTTCCCCCGCAACCTGTTCCGCGGAAGCGAACGCGCCTTCGCGACCGATGCCCAGGCACTCGCTATCGCGGAGCGCGCGATCGCGCGGAGCTTCGACAAATCCTACGAGCCGCCCGAGCAGCGCTTTTTCTACATGCCGTTCATGCATTCCGAGGCGCTGGCCGATCAGGAGCGCTGCGTCTCGCTCTGCGCCGCCGCAAATGACGCCGAGGGCGTGACCCACGCCGAGATCCATCGCGACATCATCCGCGATTTCGGCCGGTTCCCGCATCGCAATCCGGTCCTCGGCCGCAAGACGACGGCTGAGGAACAGGCGTTTCTGGAAAAAGGCGGCTTCGCGGGCTGACGCTCGGGGGGTTGGGGACCGGCTCAGCCGCCCCCGCCCTGCTGGCTCGCCACCCGCTGCAGCAGGATCGCGGCGACGGTCATCACGAAACCGGCCCACCAGAGCGGCGAGCGCAGGCTCTTGCCGCTGCCTGGAGCCTCGGCCTGCATGCGCCCGCTGAGCCGCAGAGCGACCGGCCCGGCGAGGCAGGCGAAACCGACGACCCCGAGCCCGAGCGAGATCAGGTTGAGCGCCTCGGGCGAGAGCTGCATGATCACATCGCCTCCGGCCCACGGCTCATCGCCGCGATGCCGGTGCGCGAGACTTCGGTCAGGCCAACCGCCGTCATCAGCTTGATGAAGCGCTCGATCTCCTCGGTCGAACCGGTGAGCTCGAAGACGAAGGAGGTGAGCGAGGCGTCGAGCGTGCGCGCGCCGAAGGCAGAGGCGAGCCGCATCGCCTCGACGCGGTACTCGCCCTTGCCGACGACCTTGACCAGCGCGAGCTCGCGTTCGAGCGCCTCGCCCTGCTCCGTCAGGTCGACGACGCGGTGGACCGGCACCAGCCGGTCGAGATGCGCCTTGATCTGGTCGATGACGCTGGCGGTGCCGGAAGTCACCACGGTGATGCGCGAGAGATGCTTCTCATGCTCCGTCTCGGAAACGGTGAGGCTCTCGATGTTGTAGCCGCGCCCGGAGAATAGCCCGGCGATGCGGGCGAGAACGCCGGGTTCGTTGTCGACGATCACCGCCAGCGTGTGACGCGCGCTCGGCTGGGACTTCGGAGCTTTCGGGTAGTGGGTCGCAGGCTGGGACATGACGGACCTGTAGGCGGGTTGGAATGAGGGAAGGGTCAGCTCTGGCGCAGATCGACGAGGACGGGTTCATCGACCTCGTCCTGAGCGACGATCCAGGGTTCGGAGAGCGCCGCCGCCAGCCATTGCCGATAGGCCGGCAGCGACAGGATCGCCCGCATATAGCTCTGCGAGACGGCGTCGACGGCGATGCCATAGGTGTCGAAGCGGGCGACCACCGGCGCGAACATCGCATCCGCCGCCGTGAACGTGCCATAGAGGAACGGCCCGGAGCCCGGCCGGCCGAAGCGCTCGCGCGCCTCGCGCCAGATCGCGGTGATCCGCTCGACATCGCGCGCTACCGCCGGGCCGCGATCGCGCAGGGCGTAGCGCTTGCCGAGATTCATCGGGCAGGCGCTGCGCAGCGCCGTGAACCCCGCATGCATCTCGCTGGAGACCGCGCGGGCATGGGCGCGGGCCGCCCGCTCGCGCGGCCAGATGCCGGCTTCGGGATGCTTCTCATGCAGATACTCGGCGATCGCCAGCGTCTCCCAGATGGCGATGTCGCCATCGACCAGCGTCGGCACGGTGCCGCCGCTGCCCGGCGCCTCGGTGAAAACCGTCTCCTTGAATCCCGGCTCGTCGAGCAGGACGAGCGTCTCTTCGAAGGCGATGCCGGTCGCGCGCATGAGCAGCCACGCCCGCAGCGACCAGGACGAATAGCATTTGTTGCCGATCAGAAGTTTCATGCGGCGACGCTCTCCACTTCACCGGCGTAATCAAGCGCAGCAGTGACATGCAAGGCCGTGGTATCGAAGACGGGAACCGAAAACTCCGCCTGCGACACCAGGAGCGTGATCTCCGTGCAGCCGAGGATGACACCGTCGGCGCCCTGCTCGCGCACGGCCCGCTCGACGATCGCCCGGTACTGCGCACGCGAGGCGGATTCGACGCGGCCGCGGCAGAGTTCCTCGTAGATGATGCGATGGACCTCGTTGCGATCTTCCGCCGGAGGCACCAGCGCCTCGACGCCGAAAGCCTTAAGCCGGTCGCGATAGAAATCCTGTTCCATGGTGAAGCGCGTCGCCAGCAGCAGCGGCCGGCGCGAGGCTGAAGCCAGGATGGCGCGCGCCGTCACATCGGCCAGATGCAGGAAGGGCAGCTTCGTCGCCCCGATGATCCGGTCCGCCACCTTGTGCATCGTGTTGGTGCAGAGCACGAGGCAGGAGGCGCCGGCGCGCTCGAGCCGACGCCCGCTCTCCGCGAGCGCGGCCCCTGCAGCCGCCCAGTCGCCCTGTGCCTGCATCTCGGCGATGGGCGCGAAGTCGAGCGAGTGCAGCAGCAGATCGGCCGAACGCAGCCCTCCCGCCCTCTCCCGCACGCCCTCGTTGAGCAGCCGGTAATAGACCGCGGTCGATTCCCAGCTCATTCCGCCGATCAGGCCGATCGTGGCCATGTGGTTCCCCCACTTCCCTCTGGCCGTCATTCTCGGGTTCGCGTGAAGCCCAACCCGAGTTTCTCCCGACGACAAGACGCCGGATGGCGCCTCGCCTTCCTGAGATGCTCGGGTCACGCCCGAGCATGACGGCGCTTCCTCAGACGAGCTGCTTGCCCTTGGCGTCAATGATCTGGCCGGTATCACCTTCGAAATCGGGCAGGATCATCTCGTTATGTGCCTTGCCCGACGGGATCATCGGGAAGCAGTTCTCCTCCTTGGCGACGATGCAGTCGAAGATCACCGGCTTCGGCGTGTCGATCATCTCCATGATCGCGTCGTCGAGCTTCGCCGGGTCCTCGCAGCGGATGCCGTGACCGCCATAGGCCTCGGCGAGCTTCACGAAGTCCGGCAGGGACTGCGAATAGCTCTCCGAATAGCGCCCGCCGTGCAGCAATTCCTGCCACTGGCGCACCATGCCCATGTACTCGTTGTTGAGGATGAAGATCTTCACCGGCAGCCGGTACTGCACCGCCGTCGACATCTCCTGCATGTTCATCAGGATCGAGGCTTCGCCCGCGATGTCGATGACCAGCGATTTCGGATGCTTCATCTGCACGCCGATCGCCGCCGGCAGGCCATAGCCCATGGTCCCGAGCCCACCCGAGGTCATCCAGCGGTTCGGCTCCTGGAAATGGAAGTGCTGGGCCGCCCACATCTGGTGCTGGCCGACCTCGGTCGTGATGAAGGGGTCGCGATCCTTGGTGAGCTGGTAGAGCCGCTCGACGGCATATTGCGGCTTGATCACCGTGTCCGAGCGCTTGTAGGCGAGGCTCTTGCGGCCGCGCCAGCCTTCGATCTGCGTCCACCAGGTCGCGAGCGCGGTCTTGTCGACCTGCGCGCCGGTCTCGCGCCAGAGCCGGACCATGTCCTCAAGCACATGGGCGCAGTCGCCGACGATGCCGATGTCGACCTTGACGTTCTTGTTGATCGAGGACGGGTCGATGTCGATGTGGATCTTCTTCGAGCGCGGCGAGAAGGCGTCGATGCGGCCGGTGATGCGGTCGTCGAAGCGCGCGCCGATCGCGACCATCACGTCGCAATCATGCATGGCGAGATTGGCCTCGTAGGTGCCGTGCATGCCGAGCATGCCGAGCCACTGCTTGTCATCGGCCGGGAAGGCGCCGAGCCCCATCAGCGTCGAGGTGACGGGGTAGCCGGTCAGCCGCGCGAGTTCGCGCAGCAGCGCCGCCGCATGCGGGCCGGCATTGATGACGCCGCCGCCGGTATAGAAGACGGGCTTCTTGGCGCCGGCGATCAGATCAACTGCGGCCTTGATCTTCCCGATGTCGCCCTTGACCACCGGACGGTAGGTCTTGTGCTGGTTGTCGCGTGGGCGGCTATAGGCGCCGGTCGCGAACTGGATGTCCTTCGGGATGTCGATGACGACCGGGCCCGGCCGGCCGTTCGCCGCGACGTAGAACGCCTCGTGCAGGACGCGCGGCAGGTCGTGGATGCTCTTCACCAGGTAGTTGTGCTTGGTGCAGGAGCGGGTGATGCCGACCGTATCGCATTCCTGGAAGGCGTCCGAGCCAATCAGATGCGTCGGGACCTGGCCGGTGATGACGACGAGCGGGATCGAGTCCAGCAGCGCATCGGTCAGGCCGGTCACGGCATTGGTTGCGCCGGGGCCGGAGGTGACGAGCACGCAGCCGACCTTGCCGGGGCCGGAACGGGCATAGCCCTCGGCCGCATGCACCGCGCCCTGCTCGTGGCGGACGAGCACGTGCTTCACCTTGTCCTGCTGGAAGATGGCGTCGTAAATCGGGAGTACGGCGCCGCCCGGATAGCCGAACAGGTGTTCGACTCCCTGGTCCTGAAGCGCGCGGACGACCATCTCGGCTCCGGTCATCATCTCGCTCATAACGCTCTCCTCGCGGCTCTATCTGGTGGTCTGGACTGCGGGCAATAAAAAAGGCCCTCGGAGGGGCCTGGGCGTGCGCTGGCGTCGGGGACGCCCGGTTCGTTAAAACCGGCCCCTACCAGCGCACCTCTACGATAATAAGCTTGCGCATCGCGCGATCGATCCTTGGCGGAAGTTGCGAGACGCTAACGGAGCCCGTCGAGCCGGTCAAGCGCTTAAACATGGTTTCCGTTTCCTGTACGGGCGCTTCCGGAATCTCCTGACCTGGCGGAAAGGTTTCTCAACCGACCACCTCTTACCATTCGCGCGCTCGGACCGGGATCTGCATGTATTACGAGGTTCACAGCGAGAATATTGCCGCTCGGGGGCATGCGCCGCTGGTCGCGGAGCTGCTTGCCCGCTTCGCGCGCCATGCGGGCGAGGACGGCTTCGTCTCGCATGAGACCTTTACCGCGGATGTGCTGTCGGCCTTCGGCGAGGATTTGATGGTCCTCGAACCCACGGCGGACGGCGACTACCTCTGGACCCATTACGGCCGCGAGATCGCGCGCTATGCCTGCGTCGACCGGCTGGGGCAGAAGGTCTCGGAAATGCTTCCGGACATGGCCCGCTTCACCGCCGATTGCCTGGGTCGGGCGCTGGCCGAAAACCGGCCGCTGTATACAGTCCGCCGCTCGGACGACACCCCGCGCGTCGGGCTCTGGGAGCGGCTGATCCTGCCGACCACGGCACGCGACGGCCGCCGCCGTATCGTCGTCTTCAGCCGGCCTATGCAGTTCCGCGAGGACTTGCTCGACGCCGTGCTCGACACCTCCCCTTGCGGCATCGTGGTGCTGCGCGCGCTGCGAAACGCGGAGGGCAGCGTCGAGCAGGCCGTGATCGTCACTGTCAACCGACGCACGGCCGAGCTGTGCGGGCAGCCCGATGTCGACCTGCATGACGCCGACGGCCGCACGAGTCTTCCCTTCCTCGCCGATCCGGCAATCTGGCGCCGCTGTCGCCACGCCATCGAGCTGAGGCGCAGCGACACCATCGAGACCTCCCTGCTCCGGGAAGGCAGCACGACCTGGCTCCGGATCGCCGTCGCCCCGCTAGGCGAAGGGCTGCTGTTGACGCTGACCGACATCACCGACCTGACCATCGCCAACCAGACGCTGCAGCTCAGGGCAGCGACCTTGGCGCTGGAGATCGGCCGCGAGCGCGCCACGAGGCGCGCGCTCTCCGAGGAAATCGGCCAGCGCGAGGAGCGTGAGCGCGAGCTGAGGCGCCTGGCCGAGACCGATCCGCTGACCGCGCTGCTCAACCGCCGTTCGTTCATGGAGAAGGCCAACGCCGCCATTGCCGCTGCCGGCACCGAGGCGAGCGAAATCGCGCTGGTCATCGTCGATCTCGACCACTTCAAGCTGGTCAACGACAGCCATGGCCATGCCGCCGGCGACGCGGTCATCCGCGCCTTCGCCGATCTGCTGCTGGGCCTGTTCCGCAACGAGTGCAATCTCGTGGGCCGCTTCGGCGGCGAGGAGTTCGCCATCCTGCTGCAGGATTGCGATCTCTCCGGCGCCACCGCCGACGCGCGGAATATCCAGGAGGCGCTGGCCGCCCGCGCCCTCCCCGTTTCCGAGACGCTCGCGCTCAAGGTGACCGCGAGCCTCGGCATCGCAACGCGCCTGCCCGGCGAGGAACTTTCCACCCTGATGGCCCGCGCCGATCAGGCGCTCTACCGGGCCAAGAACGAAGGCCGCAACCGCATGGCCATCGCGGCGCCGAGATCGGCAGCCGCGGCCTGAGCTAGGCCTCCAGCCTGTCGAGCGCCGCCGCCAGTGCATCGCCCGGCGCGACCTCCTGCCAGCCCGCCATCTGGTGGCGGAACCAAGTCACCTGCCGCTTCGCATAGGCGCGCGTATCCGCCTGTCCGCGCCGGATCGCCTCGTCGAGCGAGATCTCACCGTCGAGATGCGCGATCAGCCCCGGCACGCCATGGGCTCGCATGATCGGCAGTAGCGGATCCAGCCGGCGCTCCCTCAGCCGGGCCACCTCATCGAGCGCGCCCGCCTCGATCATCGTCTCGAAGCGCCGATCGATCTGCCGCCTCACCGTCTCGCGCTCCGGATGGATGAAGAGCCGCAGCAGCCGATCCTCGCCGAGCGGTCCCGGCTCGCGCTCACCCTGGAAGCTCGCGAGCGACCGGCCCGTCGCCTCGAAGACCTCGAGCGCGCGCATCACCCGCATCCGGTCGCTGGGCCTGAGCCGTTCCGCCATCAGCGGATCGCGCGCGCCGAGCTCGGCATGGAGCGCCGCCGTCTCCATCCCTTCGGCCCACGCGCGAAAGCCGGCACGCACGGCCTCGGGCACCGCCGGCATGGCCGAGAACCCCTCGGTGACCGCCTTGAAATAGAGGCCGGTTCCACCCACCAGGATCGGCAGCCTGCCCTGCGACCGCAATTCATCCAGCAGCACCGCGACATCGGCGGCATAGCGCATCGCCGAATAGTTCACCGCCCCGTCCACATGGCCGTAGAGGCGGTGCGGGACGCTCGCTTCCTCGGCCTCGCTCGGCCGGGCGGTGAGGATGCGCAGATCGGCATAGACCTGCATGGAATCGGCATTGACGACCACGCCGCCGGTTCGTCGCGCGATCTCGATCGCCAGGGCGGACTTGCCGCTGGCGGTGGGACCTGCGATGAGCACCGCCCTGACCCGTTCCTCCGCCTGCTCCACCGGTCCTCGCAATGTTCGTCGCCACACTCGTATCCGCGCATGGCCAGGCGCTGGTGAGCGAAGCCCTGCTCAGCCGCCTCGCCCGCGCCATCCCGGACGTCACCCGCACGGTCGCGCTCGACGGCGCCGTCGCTGCCGACCTCTTCGCGGAAGCCGACGATGCGCGCAAGCTAGAAGCCGCGATCCGCACCGGGCTCGAAGGCGAGGCGATCGACGTCATCGTCCAGGCGGCGGCAACCCGCCGCAAGGCTCTGTTCCTCGCCGATATGGATTCGACCATGATCGGCCAGGAATGCATCGACGAGCTCGCCGACGTCGTCGGGCTGAAGGAACATGTCGCGGCCATCACCGAGCGCGCCATGCGCGGCGAGATCGCCTTCGAGCCGGCGCTGCGCGAGCGTGTCGCGCTGCTCAAGGGCGTGCCGCTCGCCGTCGTCGAGGAGATCATCCAGCACCGCATCACTCTGACGCCGGGCGGACGGGAGCTCGTCCGCACCATGCGCGCCAATGGGGGCTATGCAGCGCTGGTTTCGGGCGGCTTCACCGTCTTCACCGGCCCGATCAGCGCCGTGATCGGCTTCGACGAGCACCGTTCTAACGTGCTGCTGGCCGATGGCGGCATCCTGCGCGGCGAGGTGGCCGAGCCGATCCTCGGCAAGCAGGCCAAGCTCGACGCCCTGATCGAGCTGCGCACGCGCTTCAATCTCGCGCCCGAGGCGACGCTGGCCGTGGGCGACGGCGCCAACGACCTCGCCATGCTGGGCGAAGCGGGACTCGGCGCCGCCTTCCGCGCCAAGCCGGCGGTTGCGGCCGCAGCCGATGCTCGCCTCGACCATGCCGACCTCAGCGCGCTGCTCTACGCGCAGGGATATACGGGCAGCGAGATCGTACGGGGCTGATCAGTCGACGATAAAGAGCTTGGCGCCCATCTTCGTCTGGGAGCGGTGCGCCTCGGCGCCATCGGCGACCTGATAACTCATGCCGGCCTTTAGCGGCATGACGCGCCCGTCCTCCAGCGTCGTCTCCATCTCGCCTTCCAGGCACAGGATGATGTGGCCCTTCGAGCACCAGTGATCGGCGACATAGCCCGGTGAATACTCGACCATCCTCACCCGGATGCGGTTCTCCTCTGGCCCGAAATATTGTGTGCGCCAGATCGCCTCGCCAGCATCGCCGGCATGGCGCTCGACCGGCACGGTCGACCAGTCGGTGGTGACGAAAGGGATCTCGCTGATTCTCATTCGGCCCCTCCCGGCGCATCCGAACGCCCGGAACAGCCTCACGAAGCTTTAGCCAGTTCCCGCATTCCGCGCTCGCGCACTTCGCTCGCAGCCTGTCTGCAATCACCGCATGACGAAGGCGCTTCGCGGAGGCGCCCCAAATGTTCAGCTTCACGCCGCTCTATTGTTGAACGCCCCCTTTGCCGAGCGAGGGGACGCGGAACGTGCTCCGATCAAGCGGGGATATTCCCTGAATGACAAGTCCGTTGTCGGTTGCGATGCCCGGGAGTGGCGGTTTTTGCGGGCGGATGCCGTTGTTGGGAGCCGCGGGGACAAGCTTGGACGATACCAACACGCATTCCGGATAGGGCTGGCAAGGTTGCGGCGGAGGAGGAGGTTTTTCCTGCGCGATCGCTCCCGAAGTGGCGGCGAACGCAAGTGCGATCAACAGAATGCGCATCATTGTCGTCCCTCCCCCGGCGTTGACGGGGCGATCGATGTCGAAACGGCCCTGAAGCCGAAAACCACCGGTCGCTCAAGGATCTGCTTTAGGGCCAGTTGATTGCCGTCAGCCCGGCTGTAGGTCGCCCCGGGGGCGCCGCTCAACAAAGCCGACACCCGCTCTTCCAGATTCTTGATGCGCGTCTCGCTCGAGGGCGTTGCTCCGACGCCCACCGCGTCGGCCTCGACAGGCGGCACCGCTGCGCGCGCGGCCGCGCTGAGCGCGAAGTCACGCGTTCTCCGATGCTCGATCTCGCGGGTCATGAAGACGCGGTTGACCAGTCTTAGTTGAATCTTGGCCGTATAGGCGCCGTCCTTTGTCGCGAGAACGCGCTCGTTTACTCCGAACGCCATGACACGTCGAACAAACTCGTCGCTGCAATAGAGCCGCGTCGTGGGGTCCTTGCACCAGATATCAAGGCGAGCTGCAGCGATACCCGCTGAAATCCCGTATGTCTCCGATATCGGTATATTGATTTCTTCAAGATCGCTTCGACCGCCTGATAGACCAAGATTCAGGCCCAATCTTTCGACCATACTCGACGACCTGACAGATTTATTAACCGTTATGCCCGGAAACACGGCAAGTGACAGCCTTATCTTGTCACCTGCGTCCGCGGCCTCGACCTCGTAGTTGCTCTGGTTCCTGATCTTTTTGCCGTTCTCGAGCTCGGCCGTCGCGCTGAATGTCGGCCGCTTAAGGCTCGCCTCGCGCTTCAAATCTTCGCGGAGGCTGATATGTGCGATTCTGACCGCCTTGCCTAGGATCGCCTGGTTCTCATCGGCATCTTCGATCACGGCCCAGACATCGCCGACATGAAGATCCTCCTCCGGCGGGAAATACCGGGGTGATCCCAAGCTTGGCGATGCTGCTGTTCCACGAAGCGGCAATCGAGGCCGCGGTGACCGGCTCTTCCTCCCTGAACGTCACGTACTGCCAAATCACGAAACCTGCCGCGAAAATTCCGAGCCCGGGAAGAAGCGCGGGAGCCGAGGCGAGACTCTTGATCCAGGGCCAGATCGCAAATCGGCGGTCTGATCCGGCCGCGCCGGCCCCGCCGGATTGCACATCCGACGCATCTGATCGAAGCGTTGAAGCTGGCGGTTGCTCTTCGGGCATGAGACGCGTCCAGACCAGCAATTGCAACCTATGATTGCATTACGCAATCCAGTAGCTTGTCGGCTTGCCTCACGTCAATAAAAAAGGAGCCCAAACGAGGGCTCCTTCTCAACCAACAGATCACCCCACCCGGCCGAGATGGCCGGCGTGACCGAGCTCAGTTCATCGACACCGCGACGAAGCGAACCTCACCCTGGCCGTTCGAGACGAGCAGCAGGGCCGACTTCTTGCCTTCCTTCTTCAGCGCGTCGAGCCGCTTGGTCACGTCCTGCGGCGCGTTGACCGGCTCCTGGCCGACCTCGACGATCAGCTCGCCGACGAGGATGCGCTTGTCGGCGGCATTGGAGTTGGCATCGACCTTGGTGATGAGCACGCCCTTGAGGCCGTCCTTGATCGAGTAGCGCTTGCGCAGCTCGTCGGTCTGTCCCGAGAGCTCGAGACCGAGCGCGCTCGTCACCGCCGGCTTAGGCGCCTCCGGGGTCGGCTTGCTCGCCGAGGCGGTCTGCACCTTCTCGCCGTCTTCCAGCCGGCCGAGCGTGACCGTCTTCTGCTCTTCCTTGCCCTTCCGGATGATCGTGACCGGCACGTCCTTGCCGACGGGTGTCGCCGCCACGATGCGCGGCAGGTCGCGCGAATCCTTTACTTCCTTGCCGTCGAACTTGATGATCACGTCACCGGTCTCGACGCCGGCCGGCTTGGCCGGGCCCTTCTCGTCGACGCCGGCGACCAGCGCACCGCGCGCCGTGCCGAGCCCCAGCGCCTCGGCGGTAGCGTCATCCACGCTCTGGATGCGCACGCCCAGCCAGCCGCGCCGCGTCTCGCCGAACTCGCGAAGCTGGCCGACGATGTTGGTGGCGAGCGTCGAGGGCACGGCGAAGCCGATGCCGACCGAGCCGCCCGTCGGCGACAGGATCGCCGTGTTGATGCCGATCACCTCGCCGGCCATGTTGAACAGCGGACCGCCCGAGTTGCCCTTGTTGATGGCGGCGTCGGTCTGGATATAGGTGTCGTAGGGACCCTGGCTGATGTCGCGGTTGCGGGCCGAAATGATGCCCGAGGAGACCGAGCCGCCGAGCCCGAACGGGTTGCCGATCGCCATGACGGGGTCGCCGATCCGCATCTTGTCGGAATCGCCGAACTTGACCGCCGGCAGCGGCTTGTCGTGCTTCACGCGCAGAACGGCGAGGTCGACCTTGGTGTCCTTGCCGATGACCTCGGCCTTGAGCCTGAGTCCGTCGCTGAAGATCACGGTGATCTCGTTGGCGTCACCGATGACGTGGTTGTTGGTGACCACGATGCCCGAGGGGTCGATCACGAAGCCGGAGCCGGCAGACTGCGAGCGGCGCTGCTGCGGCGCCTGGCGCTCACCCTGCTGGTTGCGGCGGTTGAAGAATTCCTCGAACAGATCGCCGAAGGGCGTGTCGGGGCCGAGCTGCGGCAGCTGCGGCAGGTTGCGGCCCTTCTGGTCGTTGGTGGTGACCGCCGAGATGTTGACGACCGCCGGCATGACCTTCTCGACGAGGTCGGCGAGCGATGTCTGTCCCGTCAGCAGCGGCGTGTTGGCCTGCGCTTGCCCCGGCAGCAGCACCGGCGAGGCCATCAGCGCCAGGCTGGCGACGCCAGCGGCGAGAGCGATGCGGATAGGCCGGACTGCGGAAACGGTTTTCAATGCCATAGGGTCCTCATGACGGAAAGATGCGGGCCTGTCGGGGCAGCCAGAGGCGCGCGCCCGGAATTGAACTCCGAAATGCGGCGGAAGGGCGACGCACGATCGTGTCATCGAACACGATCGCGTGCCATTCCTGACCCTAGCCTATCAGAGCCCGCGCGCCAGCCAAACCAGGATCACGCCCAGAATGGCCGAGCCGAGGCCGATGATCCTCATCCGGTCGGGCGGCGTCTCCGCCGCGCTCCTGAGGGCATCCTTCGCCATATGCGGCATCGCGGCGAAGAGGATGCCCTCGATAGCAAAGACCAGGCCGAGCGCCGCGATGAAATCCCACATCGACGTCGCCCGCCGCGATCAGGGCCGCGCGGGCGCGGGCGCAGGCGCCGCCGGCGCGGCCGGGGCTCCTGCCTGACCGGGCTCGCGCTGCGCGTTCGGACCGTTGAAGTAACGGAAGAACGGCGAGTCCGGCGTCAAGACCATGCGCGTGTCGCCCGGCTTGATGCTGGCCTCATAAGCCTGCATCGAGCGATAGAACGAGAAGAACTCCGGGTCCTTGCCGAAGGCTTCGGCGAAGACCTTGTTCCGCTCGGCCTCGCCCTCACCGCGAACAACGTCGGAGCGCTGCTGCGCCTCGGCGACGATCACGGTCGCGTCCCTGTCGGCGCGCGCCTTGATCTCCTGCGCCTGCTGGCCGCCCAGCGCGCGCGCTTCCGCCGCCTCGCGTTGACGCTCGGTCTGCATGCGCTGGAACACCGCCGCCGAGTTCGCCGCCGGCAGGTCGACGCGCCGGAGCCGAACATCGACCACCGTCATGCCGAAGCGCGTCGCCTCGCGGTTCACGTCGTCGCGAATGCGGTTCATCAGCCGCGAACGCTCGGTGCGCACCATCGAGGTGAAGCTCGCCTCCGCCAGCACGGATCGGACATTGCCGTTCACGATCGAGGCGAGCTGCGAATTCGCCCGCGGGATGTTGTTGACCGCCTGGTAGAAGCGCAGCGGATCGGAAATCCGGTAGCGCGTGAAGGCATCGACCACGAGCCGTTTCTGGTCCGAGGCGATGATTTCCTGCGCCGGTAGGTCGAGGTCGAGGATGCGGTTGTCGAGCAGCGTCACCGTCTCGATCGGCGCGAACCACTTGAAGTAGAGGCCGGGCGCGGTCTTGACGGCGCGCACGGCGCCGAGCCTGAGCACGATCGCCGATTGCGTCTGCGAGACGACGAAGGTGCAGGCATAGAGCACGGCCGCGACGGCGACGAGCGCAACGACGAGGACCGCACGAAGGAAGGAGCCGTTCATCGCGTCTGCCCTCCCTGCTGCTGCTGGCGCAGGCCCTGGGTGGAGCGCCCCTGCTGGATCTGGTCAAGCGGCAGGAAAGGCACGACCCCCTGTGCGTTGCCCGTCGAGTCGAGGATGATCTTGTCGGTCCCGCCCATCACGCGTTCCATCGTCTCCAGGAAGAGACGCTCGCGCGTCACGCCCGGGGCATTCTTGTACTGCTCGTAAACCGCGCTGAAGCGGCTCGCCTGACCGCGCGCCTCGGCGACGGTCTGCTCCTTGAAGGCTTCCGCCGACTGGATGAGCTGGGCCGCCCGGCCGCGTGCCTCGGGCACGATGCGGTTGGCATAAGTCTGCGCTTCGTTGCGCAGGCGCTCCTGGTCGGCACGCGCCGCCTGCACGTCGCGGAAGGCGTCGATGACCTGCTGCGGCGGGTCGACCTTCTGCAGCTGGACGAGGCGGATCTGGACGCCGGCATTGTAGCCGTTGAGCGTCTCCTGCATCAGCTGGCGCACCTCGGTCTCGATCGCGCCGCGATCCGTGGTGAGCACCGGCTGGATGTTGCGCCGGCCGATGATCTCGCGCATCGCGCTCTCGGCCACGGCCTTCACCGTGCCCGGCGGGTCCTGGATGTTGAAGACATAGTTCTCGGGCTGGGCCGGATCGATCTGCCACTGCACGATGAAGTCGATGTCGACGATGTTCTCGTCACCGGTGAGCATCAGGCTTTCCTCGCCGACATCGGTCTGGCGCGAGGTGCGCACCGATTCGACGGTGCGGAAGCCGACCTCGGTGGTGATGACGTTGGTCACCTGCGGCTTGACCACGCTGCCGATCGGATAGGGCCAGTTCCAGTTGGCGCCCTCGCCGGTCTTGCCGGCGAAGCGGCCGAAGACGACGTTGAGGCCGACCTCGTTCGGCCGCACGAAATAGATGCCGGAGCCGAGCCAGACCAGGATCAGCGCCAGAATGCCGAGCGCGATGCCGCGCCCGCCGATATTGCCGCCAGGAACAAGGTTCTTCAGCTTGTCCTGGCTGCGCCGCAAAATCTCCTCGAGATCGGGCGGATTGCCGTTGCCGCCCGGGCCGCCGCCCCATGGGCCGCCACCACCGCCACCTCCGCGCTGACCCCAGGGACCTCCCCCGCCACCGCCGCTCTGGTTGCTCCAAGGCATTCTCGAGCCGTTCCCTTCCGTTCAGTCGCAGCCGAGCCATAGGCGAAAGGCGGCCGCTTGTCAGCGCCTTCGGGAGAAGCCGCTGGGCTGAGTTGGTCATGGGCCATGGATTCGTCAACGGCGCAAGCCGTTCATCATGAACGGAAAGCGGCAATAAGCGTCGATCAGCCGCGCCGGCGATAGGTTACGAAGGTGAAAGGGTGCTCGTTTTCGGCGTCGGCCGGGTGATGCTCGTTCGCCCCGGCCTGCTCGAAGGCAGAGCGCTCCCAGTCTGGAAACAGCGCATCGCCTCGCGGCTCGGCATGGACCAGCGTCAACTCCAGCCGATCCGCCAGCGGCAGCGTCTGGCGGTAGAGCTCGGCCCCACCCGCGACCGTCACCGAATCCGCGCCGTTCTGGGCCGCGATCCGCTGCCCCTGCTCCAGCGCCTGATCGAGCGTGTGTGCGATCCAGACCCCTTCGGCATTGAAGAGGGGATCGCGCGTGAGCACGATGGTCTGCCGCCCGGGCAGCGGCTTGCCGATCGAGAGGAAGGTCTTGCGGCCCATCAGCACGGGCCGGCCGATGGTGAGATTGCGGAAGCGCCTGAGATCGGTCTTCAGCCGCCAGATCAGCTTGTTGTCGTCGCCGATCACACCATTGTCGGCGACAGCTGCGACCAGAACGATCGGGCGCTTCTCCATCGGCTCAACTCCCGCCCAATCGCCGGAGCGCGTCGCCCTCCAGCCGCTTCACCGTCCATTCGTCCTGCGCCGTGGCGCCGAGCGAACGGTAGAAAACGCGCGAGGGCTCGTTCCAGTTCAACACCCACCAGGCGAGGCGCGGCAGATTCTCGGCGACGCAACGCCGCGCCAGCTCCGCGATCAGCGCCTTGCCGATGCCGCGCCCGCGCTGGGCCGGCCGGACATAGAGGTCCTCCAGCCAGATCCCGTGTCGGCCTGAGAAGGTCGAATAGGTGTAGAACCAGACCGCGAAGCCGACCGGCTCGCCGTCCCATTCCGCGATGTCGCAGAACACCTTCGGGTTCGGCGAAAACAGCGCCTCCTCGATCTCCGCCTCGGTCGCGACGACCTCGTGCAGAAGCTTCTCGTATTCGGCGAGCTCGCTAATGAAGGCGAGTACGAGCCCGCCCTCGCCGGGGCGGGCGGAACGAATGGTCAGCGTCATACAGCGATCGGCGCCTTGATGGTCGGATGCGGATCGTAGTCCGAGATCGTCACGTCCTCGAACTGGAAATCCTCCAGCCGCGTCACCGCCGGGTTGAGCGTGAGCTTCGGCAGTGCGCGCGGCTCGCGCGAAAGCTGCAGCCGCGTCTGTTCAAGATGATTCACGTAGAGATGCGTGTCGCCGAAGGAATGCACGAATTCGCCGACGCCCAGGCCCGTCACCTGCGCCACCATATGGGTCAGCAGAGCATAGCTCGCGATATTGAAGGGCACGCCGAGGAAGACGTCTGCCGAGCGCTGGTAAAGCTGGCAGGAGAGCTTGCCGTCGGCGACGAAGAACTGGAACAGGCAGTGGCAGGGCGCCAGCGCCATCTTCGGGATGTCAGCCGGATTCCAGGCGGAGACGATCAGCCGGCGCGAATCCGGGTTGCGCCGGATCTCGTTCACCACCCAGGCGATCTGGTCGATCACCTGCCCGTCCGGCGCGGCCCAGCTGCGCCATTGCCGGCCGTAGACGGGCCCCAGGTCGCCATTTGCATCGGCCCACTCATCCCAGATCGTGACGCCGTTCTCCCGCAGGTAGCGGACATTGGTGTCGCCCCGCAGGAACCAGATCAGCTCATGGATGATCGACTTCAGATGCAGCTTCTTGGTCGTCACCAGCGGGAAGCCCTGCGCGAGATCGAATCGCATCTGGTGGCCGAAGACGGCGAGCGTGCCGGTCCCGGTGCGGTCTTCCTTGCGGACGCCTTCGGTCAGGACGCGTTGGAGCAGGTCGTGGTACTGGCGCATGTCGAATCTCTGGAGAGCGGGCGAGCATAGCGGCTCCGGCGCTCCGCCGCCGCCCCCTCTCGCACCTCATCCCAAGTTTTCTCGCCGGGTCGGGCAGCTCACGTCCTGACCTGCGCCTGCGACATCGGGCGGCAGGAACAAGCGGCGCCGCGGATGGGTTGCGCCAGTATCGCGACCAATCGCAGGAGGCTCCCGATGATACGCAAGCTGGCCCCGGCCCTTGCCCTGGCAGCCCTGCTCGGCTGCGGCTTTCCGGCCGCCGCGCAGGACACGATCGGCCCTTCGCGCGTTCCGCAGGTCTCGGTGGATCAGGCCCGGCGAATCGCCGCCGACAACGGCATGGTCCGCGTCATCGAGATTGATCTCAAGGACGGCCACTGGGAGATGCAGGGGCAGGACAGCACCGGCGCCGACGTCAAGATGCTGCTGCGCGCGAGCGACGGCATCGTCGTCAAGAACGAGCGCGAACGCCCCGCTTCGGCCGACGCACGCTGCGTTCCCGACAAGCGCTGCGATCCATCCTGAGGCGTGTGGTGCTGAAGAGCCGGCTCTCGAAAAGCGTTCCAAACTGCGTCAGGCGTCTTCCCCCTGCCGGCCCGACCGCCTATATTGCGCTTGCCGCTCGCAAGAACGGCTATGGCGATAAACGGATCTCGAAATAAGCCTTTCGGACCCGGGGGCGGTACCCGGCGCCTCCACCAAAGCCCTGGTCAAGCAGGGTTTTGGCGGGGGCGAAATAGGATCGACGAGGGTGTAAAGGTTATCCTTTTGCTCGGCATGGTTCCGCCGTTATCGGGCCAAAGCATAGTTGCCAACGACAACAATGCTCGGGTTGCTGTCGCCGCGTAAGCGGTGCTGGTTCCCAAACCAAAGCCCTTGCGCTTAGCCGCGTAAGGCGGGGCTCGGAGGCGCCTGGCAACAGAAGCCTCCACTCATTTCTTTTGGTCTGCCGGCTGTTCCCGCCGGAGCAACAAGCGGAAAACGTCGACCCGATGTCCAAGGATGTGCTGCGTTACGATCTGATGGTGCAGGAGGCGCTGAAGGGCGTCGTCCGCAAGATCCTGTCGGAGGCGGCAAGGGACGGACTGCCGGGCGAGCACCATTTCTACGTCACCTTCCGCACCGGTGCACCGGGCGTGCGCCTGTCGCAGCGCCTGCGCGAGAAGCACCCGGACGAGATGACGATCGTCCTCCAGCACCAGTTCTGGGATTTGAGCGTCAGCGACCATTCCTTCGAGGTCGGGCTCTCCTTCTCCGGCGTGCCGGAGCGGCTGCTCGTCCCCTTCGACGCGGTGACGACCTTCTTCGACCCCTCGGTCCAGTTCGGCCTGAAGTTCGAGACGCAGGGCGAGCCCGAGGGCCTGATCGAGGCCCCCGAATCGGAAGCCGCTTCCACGCCCTCGCCCGTCCCGGCCAAGGTCGTGCCGGCTGGGGTACCGGCGCTGAAGACTCGTCCGCCCGCGGCCGAAAGCGCAGCCAAGGAGGGCGAGCCGCAGGCGCCTGAACCGGAGGGCGCCGCTGCCAAGGGCGGCGCCGAAGTGGTCAGCCTCGATTCCTTCCGCAAGAAGACCTAGGGTCTGTTCTCGTTATGGATGCTGTTCTGATCGGGCCAAAACGCCCGAGAGCAAGGAGGCGCCCGCTGCCCGATACCGTTGGTATCGGGCAAGGGACCGACGCAGCTGTCGGGCATTTTCGCCTGACCCCGAAGGGGCGCGGGCCTTTTGGGCGGCTGGTGCGTCGCGCGGCCTTGCAAACCGGACGGTTTGCTGCGTCCACGCTCCTGCCCGCCGAACAAAATGCCCTGCGTCAGAATAGCATCCATAACGAGAACAGACCCTAGAGGCCATCCCATATGAGCGAGACGCGCACCGAAACCGATTCCTTCGGCCCGATCGGCGTGCCGGCGGATCGCTACTGGGGCGCGCAGACGCAGCGCTCGCTGGAAAATTTCCGCATCGGCGGCGAACGGGAGCGCATGCCGCTGCCACTGGTGCATGCTCTGGTACTGGTCAAGAAGGCCGCTGCCCGCGTCAATTCCCGCCTCGGCCTGCTCGATCAGCGCGTCGCCGGTGCGATCGCGCAGGCGGCCGACGAGGCGCTCGCCGGCAAGTTCGACGGCCATTTCCCGCTGGTGATCTGGCAGACCGGCTCCGGCACCCAGTCGAACATGAACGCCAACGAAGTGCTGGCGAACCGGGCCAACGAACTGCTCGGCGCTCCCCTCGGGGCCAAGACGCCGGTCCACCCCAACGACCACGTCAATCGCGGCCAGTCCTCGAACGATTCCTTCCCGACCGCGATGCACATCGCCGCGGTGCTGGAGATCGCCCGCAAGCTGCTGCCGGCGCTGCGCAACCTTGAAAAGGCGCTCGACGACAAGGCGAAGGCCTTCGCGAGCCTGGTCAAGATCGGCCGCACCCATCTGCAGGACGCGACCCCCGTCACGCTCGGCCAGGAATTCTCCGGCTATGTGACGCAGCTCCATCTCGGCATCGCCCGCATCGAGGCCGCGCTGGGCGGCTTGCATGCGCTCGCGCAGGGCGGCACTGCGGTCGGCACCGGCCTCAACACCCATCCCGATTTCGCCGTCCTCTTCGCCAGGGAGGTCGCCACGCTGACCGGCCTGCCCTTCCGCACGGCCGAGAACAAGTTCGAGGCGCTGGCGAGCCACGGTGCGCTCGCGGCTGCCCATGGCGCGCTCGCCGCGCTTGCCTCCGACCTGTTCAAGATCGCCAACGACATCCGCCTGATGGGTTCCGGCCCCCGCTCCGGCCTCGGCGAGATCAGCCTGCCGGAGAACGAACCCGGCTCCTCGATCATGCCCGGCAAGGTCAACCCGACCCAGGCCGAAGCGCTGACCATGGTCGCGACCCAGGTCCACGGCAATCAGGCGACGATCGGCTTCGCCGCGAGCCAAGGCCATTTCGAGCTCAACGTCTTCAAGCCGGTGATCGCTGCGGCTTTTCTTCAATCCGTGCGGCTCCTGGCAGACGCGGCCGAGAGCTTCCGCACCAACTGCGTCGAAGGCATCGAGGCCAACGAGACCCAGCTCAAGGATCTGCTGTCGCGCTCGCTGATGCTGGTGACAGCGCTGGCGCCGGCGATCGGCTACGACAAGGCGGCGAGCATCGCCAAGGCGGCTCATCACCATGGCACGACGCTGCGCGAGGAAGCGCTGAAGGCCGGCGTCAACGCCGAGCTCTTCGACGAGACGGTCCGGCCCGAGCGGATGCTCGGGCCCAGCTGAAGGGAGGCGCGCCCATGGCCGAGATCGTGAACCTTCGCCAGTTCCGCAAGCAGAAGGCCCGCGCCGAGGCGGAGAAGACGGCCGAACAGAACCGCGCCAGCTTCGGTCGCACCAAGGCCGAGCGCGAACTGACGCAGGCCGAACGCGACAAGGCCGCTCGCCACGTCGACGGCCACAGGCTCGACCGCGACGAGCCCGAGCCGGCATGAAGCCGGAGCGCAAGCGCTCGCTCAGCATCGCTGGCCACCGCACCAGCATCTCCCTCGAGGATGATTTCTGGGAGGCGCTTAAGGAGATCGCCGCGGGTGAAGGCCGCTCGGTTTCCGCGCTGATCGCCGAGATCGACCTGGGCCGAGGCGAACTCAACCTGTCGGCAGCGCTGCGCCTGCACGCACTGGCGCATTATCGCGAGCGGGCGAAGGGCGTGGCTTGAGGCGGCAACGACCTGCTTTCAGCGGTCACGCTCGGGCTTGACCCGAGCATCTCGGGACATGGAGGCTCCGACGTCCAGCCTCGCATGCGTTTCTCGGGTCAAGGCCGAGAATGACGCAGAGCCAAAAGGCTAAAAATCAGCGCAACCAAAAGGTTAACACCAGATCCTGATTCAACGATCGAGGCAGTTGAATCAATTTCCCAAACGCCTGAATCAACCCGCGAGCCGCTTGAATCAGTTCGGCAGCGTGCCGCGCGAGAGCGGCTGCGGCACGGGATCGATATGGACCGGCGGCGGCAGAGGCGGAGCGAGATTGCGCGGCGGCCCGGGAACCTGCTGCGGTGCCTCTGGCGTGAAATAGCTGGGCGGTGCACCCGGTAGAATGAGCGGCGGAGCCGGCTGCTGCGCCGCGGCGCGTTCCGCAGCGGCGCGGGCCCGCACCTCCGCCTCGACCCGCCGGCGGATCTCCTGCTCCATCCGCACCTGCTCGGCGCGCCGGGCTTCCTCCGCCCGCTTCTCCTCCGCGATCCGGCGCTCCTCTTCCAGCCGGCGAGCTTCTTCCGCCCGCTTCTGCTCCGCGATACGACGCTCCTCCTCGGCCTTCTGGAACTCGCCCAGCTTGCGCTCGTTCTCGTGCATCTCGCGCTCGGCCCTGAGCCGGCGCGCATGCGCGGCCCGCTCGCGCGCATCGGCCTCGAAGGCCTCGACCCGCTCGATCTCCCGCGCCAGGGCCCGCGCCGCGACCGTATTCGAAAGCGCGCTGACATCGCTCTCCCGCCGCAGGCCGGTGAGCGGCCCGCGCCAGGCGATGCCGATCTGCGGCGCGTCCCCCGGCCAGCCCTTCGGCAAGGCCCCGAGCGGCTTCAGCCCCAGCCTCAGATCGGCATTGAGCGCCCTGAGATCGACGATGCCGCTGGCCTCCGCCCGCAAGCCGTTGCGGTCGAAGCTGAACGGCTGGAGCCGGATCAGGCCACCCGCCAGCGTGAAGGGCAGCGTCACCTCGCCCAGCGCCCAGGCGTCGCGATCGAGCGCCGCGTTCACGCGATCCTGCAGCCGCGCCGTCTCGCTTTCGGAGGCGTCCTCGCCAGTACCGGCGATGATCCGCGCATAGGCGGCCGGATCGAGGCGCGCGAGGCGCGCGCCCGTCACCGAAAGGCTGCCGGCGCCGCTCAGGCCCGCGATGAGCCGCGCCGGCGTCTCGCCCGATCCGCCGAACTCGACTCGGCCCGAAGCCTTGCCGCCCACCGCGCCGCGCGTCAGCTCTCCAAGATCGATCGCCGTCAGGTCGAGCCGCCCATTGAGCTGGGCGAGGCCGCCATCACGCCGCAAGCCCAGCCGGCCCGCGACCCTTCCGCCGACATAGGCGCCAAAGATATCCTCGACCCGGAAGCCATCGTCGTCCGATCTCAACGAGAAGCGCGCGTTGCGAACGATACCGCCATCGAAAGCGGTGAGCGTTCCCGCTTCCATCGCGATCTCGAAATCGGGCAGCTCGGCGACCCGCCCGAAACGGGCCGTCGACCAGGTCGAGCCGGGCGTCGGCGATGCGCTGCCGAGCGCGGCGGCCAGCAGCGCGCGCAGATCGGCGGAGGGGATGGTGAGGCGGCCCGTATAGCGTCCCTCGCGCGGCAGGATGAGCGAGCCGCTCGCGGTGAGGCCGCCGAGATGGGCCGCGATGGCATCGAGCTTGACCGCGTCATTGGCCAATTCGAGCCGGGCATGTGCGTCGAGGACGCCATCCGGCAGAAGCCGCGCCGGCCCTTCCGGAAGTATCTGCCCCGGCCCATCCGCCTGCAGCGACACCTGCGGTCCAGCCGTGCCATCTTCGACGACGAGGGAAAGCCCCGGCCCCGCCAGCGAGCCGACCATGCGCCCCTTGCCGAAATCGAGCGCAAGCCGTGCCGGCCCGCCCTGCAGCGGGACCGGAAGACCGAGCGCGGTGAAGGCCTGCCGGCGGTCCGTGAGGTCGAATCCGAGCGTCGCACGGCTCCAGTTTCCGCCGCGATCGACGAGGCCGTCGACGGTGAGCTTGCCGGCCGCAGCCGTGCCCTCGGCAGTCAGGCCGGTCTCGCCGCTGGTCGCGCGTGTCAGCCGGAAGCCCGCATCGAAGCGTGCCAGCCCGTCGCCGGCCCGCGCGAGCGCCTGCGAGACGCTCTCCGGCAGGAGCGGGCCGGCAAGCGCCGTCAACGTCTCGAAACGCGGCGCCCGCACCCGGCCGGAAATCTCTCCGCCCTCCGTCAGCAGCGCTCCCTGGCCGGTGACGCTGACGCCGCCGAAGCCGTCGACCGCAAGCCGGCTCAGCCGCCAGGCATCGCCCTCGCGGCGGAGGTCCAGCCGAGCCGAACCGGGCGGCGCATTGCGAAAGCGGGCATCGGCGAGCGTGAGATCGAGAGCAATGTCGCGCTGACGGATCAGCCCCGAGAAGCTGGTTCCCGGCGGCAGCGTGTCGAGCGCAAGCCCGCTCACCGTCGCCTTGGCCGAAAGACGCGACGGCACCAGTTCGCCCGATGCGTCCAGCCTCAGGCCCGAGGAACCGGCGACCAGCAGCCGCTGAAAGGCCGTACGCTCGGGGCTCCAGCTGCCCGTCGCATCGGCGTCGATCCGCCCCAGGCTCGCGATGAAATCGGCCAAGGCCGGATCGAGACCGGCGCGCGCCAGAACCAGCGCCACCCGCCGCGCATCCTCGGCCTTGAGATTGAGCCGACCCGAGGCACCGTCCAGCCCGAGGCTTCCACTCGCCCCCACCAAGGCGCCGGCGACGCGCAGCGAAGCGGAGGCATCGCTCAAGCCGCCGTCATGCAGCCTCCCCCGCAGGGCGAGCGCGGAAAAATCTTCCCCCCGCCAGATGAGCTGGTCGAGATCGAGCCCGACATCGAAACTGCCCGGCAGCCCGTGCAGCGCCTGCTCTGCGCCCGGCCGCTCGGCGAGCGCCGTCGCCAACGCGTCGACGTCAAGCCGCCGCGCGCGCAGCGCCAGCGAGCCCGTTCCCGTTCCGGGGAGATATTGCCCCTCGCCTTCCAGCCGCGCCGCACCGCCCGCCAGATCGAGCACGAGCCCGGCGAGATCGAGTTGCCGGCTGCCACCCCTGACCCGGCCCGAGAGCGCCACCGCTCCGCCCGGCGAGAGATTGAAGGTGCCGTCCAGTTCTGCCCCGACACCGCCCTGCCCCAGCGGCAGGACGAACGCCCCGTCGAAGGAAAGCTGCAGTTCCTGGCCGGTCAGGAAGGCCTTGGCGCGCAGTCGCCCGCCTTCCTCCAGCTCGCCGGTGGTTACGCGCAGCGAGGCGCCCGCCACCTCGCCCTCGAAACGCCAGGGGCCGGCCAGGCTCACCGCCGAGACCTCGGCGGCAATCGGGGCGATCGTCAGCGGCGGCCGGCCGGCCTCGCGCCAGATCAAGGCCGAACGGCCGATCCGGAGGCGATCGAGCCGCGCCTCGACCGGGAGGCCCTTGCCCACCCGCTCGGGCAGGCGGATCAACCCCGCGTCATCCAGTGAGAGCGTGATCGCCGCACCATCCAGCTCGGCCTCGGAGAAGCGGAACTCGCCGCGCGCCAGCGCCGCCAGCGCGAGCTCGACGGTCGCGCGCTCGGCCGTGGCGGAGCTGGCTGCGCCGTCGCCATTGCCGATCCGCACATCCTCCAGCGAGATGCGCGGCGAGGGCAGCAGGCGCAGGGCAATGCCGCCGCCGACCTGCGTCTCGACGCCGAGCGCCTCGCTCAGCCGCGCCTCGATCTGCGGGCGATAGGCGCGCCAGTCGACGAAGCCGGGGCCGATCAAGGCCGCCAGCAGCGCCAGGACCAGCAAACCGGCCAGAACTGTCAGGCTTTCACGCAACGTCCGCTTTCTGTCCCTGTCGCTGTGGTGGAGCAGCGCCCGCCGTCAGGCCCGGGCGCCGCACGGATCATGCCTGCAAGTCGCGGCAGGATCACGACATTTTCGCGAAGGGATCGGGCCGCGCAAGCCGTAGCGATGTCACAGGGCGATGATTTTCCCCGGATTCAGGATGTTGCGCGGATCAAGCGCCCGCTTCAGCGTCCGCATCACGGCGAGCGCCTCGGCGCCATGCTCCTGCTCGAGATACTTGATCTTCTTCTGGCCGACGCCGTGCTCGCCGGTGCAGGTGCCACCCATGGCGAGCGCGCGCTTCACCAGCCGGTCGATGAAGGCCTGCGCCCGCTCCACCTCGTCCTTGTCGTCGAGATCGACGATCGGCTGGGTGTGGAAATTGCCGTCACCGACATGGCCGGCGATGGGGGCGATCAGCCCGGATGCCTCGATGTCGCGCTTGGTCTCCTCGACGCATTCGGCGAGCCGCGAGATCGGCACGCAAACGTCCGTCGCAACCGACTCGAAGCCCGGCCGCAGCGCCTTCGCCGCCCAGTAGGCGTCATGGCGCGCCTGCCAGAGCTTGGTCCGGTCCTCCGCCTTGGTCGCCCATTCGAAGGGACCGCCGCCGAACTCGGCTGCGATCTCGCCGAAGCGCTCGGACTGCTCCTTCACCCCGGCCTCGGTGCCGTGGAACTCGACGAAGAGCATCGTCGTCTCCGGCAGACCGAGCTTGGAATGCAGGTTGACGCCGCGGATCATCATGTCGTCGACGAGCTCGATGCGCGCGACCGGCAGGCCCGTCTGGATGGTCAGGATCGTCGCGTCGCAGGCCGCCTTCACCGAAGGGAAGGGGCAGACGCCGGCGGCGATCGCCTCCGGGATGCCGTGCAGCTTGAGCGTGATCTCGGTGATGATGCCGAGCGTGCCTTCGGAACCGACCAGCAGGCGGGTAAGGTCATAGCCGGCGGAGGTCTTGCGGGCGCGCGTCGAGGTCTTGACGATCGAGCCATCGGCCATGACCGCCGTCAGCGCCAGCACATTGTCCTTCATCGTGCCATAGCGCACCGCATTGGTGCCCGACGCCCGCGTCGCCGCCATGCCGCCGATCGAGGCGTCGGCACCCGGGTCGATCGGGAACATCAGTCCCTGGTCGCGCAGGTGCTCGTTCAGTTCCTTGCGGGTGACACCGGCCTCGACGACCACGTCGAGATCCTCGGCATGGACAGCGACGATCCGCTTCATCTGCGACATGTCGATACAGACGCCGCCATAGACGGCGTTGACATGGCCTTCCAGCGAGGTGCCGGTGCCGAAGGCGATGACCGGCACGCCGTTCGCCGCGCAGAGCTTCACGATCTCCGAGACCTCTTCCGTGCTCTGCGGAAAGACGACCGCGTCCGGCGGCATGTTCGGGATCCAGGTCAGCGTATGGCCATGCTGCTGGCGCACCGCCAGACTGGTGACGAGCCGGTTGCCGAAGCGCGCCGCGAGCGCCTGCGTCACGGCTTCGACGGCAGCCGGTGAGGGCGGCAGAGCTGCGGCTGAGACAGGGCTGTCATGAGGGGCGGCGGCGGGCAGGCTCATTGTCAATGTCCGTACTTGGAGCTTAGAGTTGGAACAGACTGGTTTCGCAACTAGTTACGATCCGACAGAGTCGTCGCTTCGCAGCCGGCCGCGGTGCTGGCGCATTCATAGTAGAACATGCGACGACGAAATGGGCAGTCGCAATATTGCGGTAAGCCCTTGAGCAAAGCGCCTGACACAGGAGGGCGATCATGAAAGACGATGCACGCGCTCCGGCGCTGTTCTTCGCCCCCTTCGTTTCCTCGGCCATGAGGGTCGAGCCGCAATGGGTCGATTACAACGGCCATCTCAACATGGCCTATTACCACGTGCTCTTCGACCGGGCGGTCGACGAGGTCTTCTCGCTGGTTGGCTTGAGCCGCGACTATGCCGAGACGCGCAACGCCTCCACCTTCGCGGCGGAATGCCACATCCTCTACAAGCGCGAGCTGACCGAGGGCGACCTTGTCCGCATTACCGCGCAGCTCATCGCCTTCGACGACAAGCGCCTGCATTACTATCTTGAGATGCGCCACGCCCATGAGGGCTGGCTCGCGGCTACGAGCGAGAACATGTCGCTGCATGTCGACATGATCAGCCGCAAGGTCACGCCCTTCCCGCCAGACATCCTGGCCAACATCGCGCTGATGAAGGCGGCCCATAGCATGATGCCGCTGCCGGCCACGATTGGGCGCATCATCGGCATGCCGAAGAAAACGGCGATCCGAGTCGGGGACGAGACCGAGCCGCGGCAGGTCGAGATCGAAACCCGGCACTGAAGCGGCCCGTCAGCCGTCGTCGTCGTCCGGAATCTTCAGCTTGTGCCCGCAGGCCTTGCAGTAGACGGCGTCGGGCTCATGCCGCTGCAGCGCGCATTCCGGGCAGGGGAAGGTCACCTTGTTGGGACGGAACAACGCTTGCGCGAGCCGCACGAACAGCGTGATCCCGACGATCATCACCACGATCGAGGTCAGCTTGCCAGCGACCCCCGGCAGGGTGATGTCGCCGAAGCCGGTCGTCGTCACGGTCGCGACGGTGAAGTAGAGCGCCTCGACATATCCCTCCAGCCCGCCGCGCTGCTGGAAGAAGAAGGTGTAGACGAAGCCGGTCACGACGAAGAGAAAGGTCACGATGCTGCTGAGCGCGCGCCCGACATTCTCCCAGCCGCCCAGCGGCGTGGCTCGCAGCTGCTCCCAGACCACGCCCTTCTGCGAAAGCGACCACAGGCGCAGGATACGCAGGAAGCCGAAATTCTCCAGCCATTGCGGCGCGAGCAGCGTCAGCAGGATGAAGAGGTCGAGCAGCATCGAGGGCCGGCGCAGCAGCCTCAGCATGCTCGTCGATGCGAGCAGCCGCCCGACGATCTCCGCCGTCACGATCGCTGCGACCATGTAGTCGATCCAGAGAAAGGCGGCCCGCTCGCGCAGCAGCGGCGAGAGGATGAAGAAGGCGATGATCAGCAGGTCGACAACCGTGATGACGGCCTGGAAGCGCAAAGCTGCCGGGGAACGGCCGTGATAGAGCTGCCGCAGTCGGTAGCGAAGCGCTTCGAACCGGCTTTCCTTCACAGCAGGGATATCGACTGTGTCCATGGCTGCGATGATAGGCGCGCGCCCCGCAAACCGCTACGCGCGGCTCAGCCCCGCGTCAGCACCGCATGCACGGCGTAGCCGCGGAAGGGCGCGGCCAGCCGGCATTGCGCTCCGGCGGCTTCCGCCAGCCCCCGCACCGTCGCGGGCAGGTTCTCGCGCGGCGTCACATGGAACAGGCCGAGCCAGCGCAGCAGCAGCGCCTTGAAGCCTGATGGCAGACCGGCCTGATCGCCGAAATCGACGATATGGACCGAGCCGCCCTTGTCGAGCCGCCGCAGCGCCTCCTCCACCACCGCCTGCCAGGGCGGGATCATCGAGAGCGCATAGGAGATCACGATACGGTCGAAGCCGGCCCGGCCGAACAGCGCCTGCGGATCGAAATCCGTGGCGTCGGCCTGCGCCAGCCCGATCCGGTCCTGAAGCCCGGCGCGCGCGACCGAAGCCCGCGCCGTCACCAGCATCTCGCTCGAGACGTCGAGGCCGCAACACATTGCTCGCGGATAACGCCGCGCGATCTTGATCAAGTTGCGCCCGGTGCCGCAGCCGATCTCCAGCACCGTCCCGCCAGCCGGAGGATTGAGCCCCTCGATAAGCTGGTCGCGGCCGAGCAGGTAGAATTTCCGGCTGGCGTCGTAGATGTGGCGCTGGTGCTTGTAGATCCGGTCCATCAGCCCGGCGGCGGAGCTGGCCGGGGCACCCACGGCGCTCACCGTGCCTCGCCCTTGCGGATATAGAGGTGGAACCCGCCATAGATCGCCGAGCGGTCCCGCCGGCAGAGCTCGCGACTCTGCTCTTCCCTGTAGTGCCACTGGTCGAGAATCTCGGCCGGAACGCGCCCCGGCAGCAGCCGCTCGTCGGCGGCCGTGCGAAAGATCACCCGCGCGCCCGGCCGAGCCGTGCGCGTGATCTGCGACCAGAGCGCCGTCAGATCAGCATCGTTCATCCAGTCCTGCGCGTCGAGCAGCACATAGGCGTCACAGCTCTCGGCCGGCTGCTCCGAGAGCATGACCGTGACCGAGCCTTGACGATAGGAGACGGCCGCCGAGCGCGTCCTGACATCCTCGAAATGCGCCGGCTGGAGATAGGGCGGCAGCGAGGCGTCAGCCCCCTGCGCATAGGCGCGGCCGAAAGCCTGCTGGGCGAAATAATTATCCCTGAGGTCGAAGTCGCAGGCGAGCCGTTCGAGCCTCAGCTTCAGCGCGCCGAGAATGCCGTCCTCGCCATCGGCGGCCAACGCCTTGTACTGCGCCGGCGGGATGCCGAGGCCGTAGAGCGAGGCCGGCTGGCGCACCAGCCAGCGCACCAGCTTGCGCTCGAAGACCGGGGCGAGATGCTTCTCGTAGAGCGCCCGCTGCTCAGCCAGATTCCGCGCCGCCAGCATCGCGCGCGGATTGCCCCCCAGCAGACGCGCAAGCACGTGGCCGGTGCCGATGAACCGGCCGAGCAGGCCGTAGCGATAGACGCCGTTCGCGAAGAGGTTGATCCGGCGCCGCCCGTCGAGCCCCCGCCCTTCCCAATACCCGCGCGAAACAGCGTCGAGATGCGGCGCGATCTCGCTGTCGTAGAAGGCGACATTGTCGCGGCTGTTCGCCCGCCCGAAGAAGCGCAGGAACGCATCATGGCTCGTCATGCGCTCCAGCGCCGCGAGCTTGAGCCGGCCGAGCGCGATATGCGCGCCGTTGAGATCGACCGCGCTGACCCGAACCGGCGCTGCGGTCAGATAGGACAGGACATTGCAGGAGCCCGAGGCGATGGCCACGATGTGATCGCCGGCCTTGAGCTGCAGCGCCTGCATGTCGACGATCGGATCTTCCCAGATCTGCGGATACACCAGGCCGGAAAAGGCGCGGGTGAAGAGCCATTCCAGCATTCCGGCCCGGGAGAGCGGCTTGCTGCGCCGGACGGCGGAACCGAGCCCCGAGGTGGTCATGCGCCGAACCGCGCGCGCCGTCTGCGTCGCCTGCTGCGTCACCGGGAAACCCTCGCTCTTCTTCTCGGTGGCGGCGCTGCTAGAGGAGTCGCATGACGGTTGGGTGACGGGGCGGCGACGCGGGCCACGCCATCGTGAGATCGGCGTCATCTTCAGCGGGGCTGAAATCCGGGGCGCGAAGCACCATATTGGGCGCCGACCGCCCGCCAAGAAGGAGATTGCCATGGGTCTGATGAGCATGTTCGGCCAGCCGAAGGAGCAGGCCGAGACCTTTCCCTTCCAGCTCACCGATACGGAATGGCGCGAGCGGCTGACGCCGGAGCAGTATCGCATCCTGCGCGGCCACGGCACCGAGCGGGCGGGCTCCTGCGCCCTCAACTACGAGAAGCGCGCCGGCACCTTTTCCTGCGTCGGCTGCGGCCAGAAGCTATTCACCTCCCACAAGAAGTTCGAGAGCGGCACCGGCTGGCCGAGCTTCGACCAGCCACTGGAAGGTGCCGTCGGCGCCACGGAAGACTTCAGCCACGGCATGCATCGCGTCGAAGTGCACTGCGCGAATTGCGGCGGCCATCTCGGCCATGTCTTCCCGGACGGCCCGCCGCCGACCGGCCTGCGGTACTGCATCAACGGCGAGGTGATGACCTTCGAGCCGGCGGAAGCCTAGCTCACCACTGGCACGGCCCGCCGTGCCAGTGCCCCCGCATCGACGGTCGGCGGCAGATCGCCGAACTGCCCCGACCAGCCTTCCCCGAGCCGCGTCATGATGAAGGCGTCCACCACCGCGGTCGGCGCATGGCGCAGCAGCAGCGAGGCCTGCAGCATCAACGCCAGCCGCTCCGTCAGCCGCCGCGCCTGTCCCTCATTGCGCATGAGCTCGGGCAGCTCGCCCTCCAGCCGTTTCAGAGCGGCGTCATAGCGCCGATCCGTACCGGCGGCCGCCATCAGCTCCGCCCGTAGCACATCGACCGCCCCCTCCTCCCGCGCCAGCGAGCGCAGCAGGTCGAGGCAGATGACATTGCCCGAGCCCTCCCAGATCGCGTTGAGCGGCGCCTCGCGATAGAGCCGGGCCATCGGGCTTTCCTCGATGAAGCCGTTGCCGCCATGGCATTCCAGCGCCTCGGTGACGACGGCTGGCGCTCGCCGCGTGATCCAGTACTTCGCGATCGGCGCGCCGACCCGCGCCAGCAGCCGCTCGCTTTCGGACACCTCCTGCCGGTCGAGCGCCGCGAAAAGCCGGAAGGCGAGCCAGGCGGCCGCCTCGGCCTCGACGGCGATATCGGCCAGCACGTTCTGCATGATCGGCTGGTCGATCAGCGCTTTCTGGAAGGCACGCCGGTGCTGCGCATGATGCGCCGCGAGCGACACCGCCATTCGCATCAACCCGGCAGAGGCGGCGGCGATGTCGAGCCGCGAATTATGGTTCATCGACAAGCCCGTGCGGATACCCCGCCCCGGCTCCCCGATCAGATGCCCGATGGCGCCCCTGAACTCGACCTCGGAAGAGGCATTCGAGCGGTTGCCGACCTTGTCCTTGAGCCGCTGGATCGCGACGCCGTTGCGGGCGCCATCCGGCAGCCAGCCGGGAGCGGCGAAGCAGGAAACGCCTTCTTCCGTGCGCGCCAGTGTCAGGAACAGGTCCGAATGCGGCACCGAGAAGAACCATTTCCGGCCATGCAGCGAAAAGGTGCCGTCGCCATTGTCCTGCGCGACCGTCTGGGTCTGACGCAGGTCCGAGCCGCCCTGCGTCTCCGTCATCGCCGTGCCGACCGTCGCCCCCGTCTTGAGATGGGCCGGCCCCTGCCGCGCGTCGTAGCGGCTCGACATCACGAGCGAACCCCACTGCTCCCACAGCGCAGCGTCCTGCTTCAAGACCGGCACGGCGGCATAGGTCATGCTGATCGGGCAGCAGATGCCGCTCTCGCCGCCGTACCAGAGATATTGGAGCGCTGCGCGAGCCACCTGCGCGCCGGGCTCCGGCCGGCTCCAGGCGAGCGCATGCGTCTCCTGCCCGATGGCGAGCCCCATCAGCTCGTGCCAGGCCGGATGGAAGGCGATCTCATCGATGCGGTTGCCGAAACGATCAAAGGCCTTCAGTTCCGGCGTGTAGCGATTAGCGAGATAGGCCAGCTCCTGCACCCGCGCCGAGCCGACCGTCCGCCCCGCCTCATGCAGTCGCTCTCGCGCCCAGTCGGCCCCGAAAGCGGAGACGATGGCCGACAGCACCGGATCGGCAGCAAAAGCATCGTAGTCCGTCAGCGCCGGCACCTGGTTGGTGACCTCCCAGCGCCCTTCCCCGCCCCGCTCGGTCATTGCTGCCACCTCCCTGTGGAACGGGATATAAAATGATCGCTCCGGCAGGGCGCAATCCTGACATCGACGCCCTATATTCGCCGGAGAACGAATCACGCACGAGCAGCTTCACCCCTTGTCCGATACCGACGCCTTTTCCGCTCCCCTGCCCCGCCCCGGTGGCCTCGCCGCGCGGGCGGCCGCCCAGCCAGCGGCCGGCTATCTCGCGGGGCTGAACCCGGAGCAGCGACAGGCGGTCGAGGCGACGGAAGGTCCTGTGCTAGTGCTCGCCGGCGCCGGCACCGGCAAGACCCGCGTGTTGACCACCCGCATCGGGCACCTGATCTCGACCAGCCGCGCCTACCCGTCCCAGATCCTTGCCGTCACCTTCACCAACAAGGCGGCGCGCGAGATGAAGGAGCGCGTCTCCCATCTCGTCGGCCCCGTCGCCGAGGGCATGCCCTGGCTCGGCACTTTCCACTCGATCTCGGCCAAGCTGCTGCGCCGCCACGCCGAGTTGCTCGACCTGCGTAGCGATTTCACCATCCTCGATACCGACGATCAGATCCGCCTGATGAAGCAGGTGATCCAGGCCGAGGGCATCGACGAGAAGCGCTGGCCCGGCCGCATGCTGGCAGGCTTCATCGATAGCTGGAAGAACCGCGGTCTTGCGCCCAAGGACGTGCCCGCCGGCGAGGCCGCCGTCTTCGCCCATGGCAAGGGCGGCAAGCTCTACGCCGCCTATCAGGAGCGGCTCAAGGCGCTGAACGCCGTCGATTTCGGCGATCTCCTGCTGCACTGCCTGACGCTGTTCCGCGACTATCCGGACGTGCTCCAGACCTATCACGACCGCTTCCGCTACATCCTCGTCGACGAGTACCAGGACACCAACACGGCGCAGTATCTCTGGCTGCGTCTGCTGGCGCAGGGCCGCCGCAACATCTGCTGTGTCGGCGACGACGACCAGTCGATCTATGGCTGGCGCGGAGCCGAGGTCGACAACATCCTGCGCTTCGAGCACGACTTCCCGGGCGCGACCGTGATCCGGCTGGAGCGCAACTACCGCTCCACCGGCCATATCCTCGCTACCGCCTCCAAGCTGATCGCGCGCAACGAGGGCCGCCTCGGCAAGACCCTGCGCACCGAGGATGCGCTGGGCGAGAAGGTCACCATCACGGGTGCCTGGGACAGCCAGGAGGAAGCCCGCCTGATCTCGGACGAGATCGAGGCGATGCAGGCCAAGAGCTACAATCTCGCCGAGGTCGCGGTTCTCGTCCGCATCTCCGCGCAAATGCGCGAAATCGAAGAGCGCTTCGTCCAGACCGGCATCCCCTATCGGGTCATCGGCGGCCCGCGCTTCTATGAGCGCGCCGAAATACGCGACGCGCTGGCCTATCTGCGCTGCGTCGTCTCGCCCACCGACGACCTCGCCTTCGAGCGCATCGTCAACGTGCCGAAGCGCGGCCTCGGCGATGCCACCATCCAGCTCCTGCACGAACATGCCCGCGCCACCGGCTTCTCGCTGATGCAGTCGGCCCGCGCCGCGGTCGAGAGCGACGAGCTGAAACCCAAGGCCCGCACGGCTTTGCGCGAACTGGTCGAGGCCTTCGGCCGCTGGCAGGCCCGCGCCGAGCACATGCCGCAGGGCGAGCTCGCCGAGCTGGTGCTGGAGGAATCCGGCTACACCGAGATGTGGAAGAAGGACCGCTCGGCCGACGCCGCCGGGCGGCTGGAAAACCTCAAGGAACTCGTCCGCTCGCTCGATGAGTTCCCGGACCTGCCAGCCTTCCTCGAGCACGTCTCGCTGGTAATGGATGTCGGGGACGGCGAGGCCGAGGCCCGCGTCTCGATCATGACGCTGCACGCCGCCAAGGGGCTGGAGTTCGACACGGTCTTCCTGCCTGGCTGGGAAGAAGGGCTCTTCCCCAACCAGCGCGCGCTGGACGAAAACGGCCGCGCCGGGCTGGAGGAAGAGCGCCGCCTCGCCCATGTCGGGCTGACGCGAGCCCGCAAGAAGCTGAAGCTCTATTTCGCCTCGAACCGGCGCATCCACGGCCTCTGGCAGACCAGCCTGCCGAGCCGCTTCATCGACGAGCTGCCGGAGGAGCATGTCGAGGTCGAGCAGGCCCCGACCAGCTATTCGCAGGGCGGCTACGGCGCCTCGCGCTTCGACCGGATGGAGAGCTTCGGCTCCAGCTACAACACGCCGGGCTGGCAGCGTGCGCAGGAGAACCGGGCGAAGAACAATGCCGGCGGCGGCTTCTCCGAAAGCGGCCGCGGTTTCGGCTCAGGTGGTTTCGGCGGCAGCTCACGCCAGCGCGGCCCGCTCCTGATCGAGGGCGAGCTCACCGCGAAATCGACCGGCGAATCCGCCTATGGCACCGGCGCCCGCGTCTTCCACGTCAAGTTCGGCCCCGGCTCCGTCGCCAGCGTCGACGGCAACAAGCTCACGGTGGATTTCGACAAGGCCGGGCGGAAGATGGTTCTGGATAGTTTTGTGCAGAAGGCGGGATAGATCGTCTCTGGGCGGCTGCCCCGGTCCTCGCTAGGCTATCGCGTGAGATCGAACCACCGTCATTCCGGGCCTGACCCGGAATCCATCACAGAGCGCCGAACCTTATGATGGATTCCGGATCGGCGCCGCTTCGCGGCTCCGGAATGACGCTCCAACTTCACGACGCTCGCATGCATCACAAGCGCAAACGACCCAAAAGTGCCCGCGCCGGCTGCCTGCTTTGCAAGCCGCATAAGGCCAATGGCTGCTGCGCCGATCTCAAGAACATGCAGCACGGCAACCACAGGCGCAGCGAAAGCGGCCGAGATCAATTGCGCTGCGAGGGGCTGTCGGCGCGCTGACGCACGTCGTCCCTCCCCCAGAGTGCCCCAGACACCGCGAAACGCCTGCCTGGGACTGGCTCGCTTCATGCAGAAGGCCGGCCGAGCCATCAGCACAAAGCCGTGATCCGGCTTGCCTGCCTACTTACTAGTAGATAGACAAGAGCGATGAGTGGCTCGATCTCGACCTCCGATGAAATCCTGCGCTGCGCCCGATCGCTGCTGATCCGGGGCAGCTACAATGGGTTCAGCTATGCCGACATCGCCAAGGTGGTCGGCATCCGCAATGCCAGCATCCACCATCATTTCCCGAGCAAGGCCGAGTTGGTCCGCACCCTCGTCGCCCGCTATCGCGAAGAAGCAGAAGCCGGGATCGCGCATCTCGAACGCCAGATTTCCGATCCGGCCGCGCAGCTCAAAGCCTATGTCGGCTATTGGGAAGCCTGCATCGCCGATGCCAGCGCGCCATTCTGCATCTGCGCGTTACTTGCGAGTGAGATTCCGGCCCTTCCCGAGGAGGTCGCGCTGGAAGTGCGCGCGCACTTCCGGGCACTGTCAGCCTGGCTGACCTCGGTTCTCGAACGCGGCGCCAGACAAGGCAACCTGCGCTTCGCCGGCCAGGCCAGGGCCGAGGCGGAGAATATCCTGGCCTGCGTCCATGGTGCGATGCTCTCGGCCCGCGCCTATGGCGATCCGAAGGTCTTCGGCCTCATCACCCGGCCGCTGCTGGAACGCCTCGCACCTCCGCACTGACGCCAGTCATCCACAAAGGCGCAAAGCCGCGTCCGAACGCCCTACCAACTAGTAGATAGAATGCCTAACCGGCACCGCCGCTCGCCGCCGGACCACCACCCTCAACCATTCGACGAAAGGACATTCCGATATTTGGCATTTCTCCGCTCGGCTGGATCCACACCCTCGGCAGCCTGCCGGCCATTCCCGCCGCGGCCTATATGTTCGCCGCCCATGGCCGCATCATACCGCGTTCGACGGCCGGCACGATATATCTGGTCTCGATGCTGATCGGCGCCGGCACGGTCTTCCTCGTCTCGCATATGCCCGCAGGCCATATCATCGGCGCGCTGACGCTCCTGCTGCTCGCCGTCGGGTACACTATCGGCCGGGCGCCGGTCCCGGCGCGGCTTGCAGCCTATGTCGAGACGATCGTGCTCAGCATAACGGCGTTCCTGCTCATGCTGCCGACCGCCACGGAAATCCTGAGGCGCGTTCCGGACGGCCACCCCTTCGTCACCGACCTGAAGTCCCCACTGCTTCTCTCGGTGCAGGCCAGCATTCTCGCCGCGCTCGTCATCGGATTGGCCGCGCAGATACTTTACCTGCGCAAGGGCAAGACAGCCGCCCTTTGAACCCAAGGCACCCCAGTGGGAGGAAGCGGCGCGTTCACGCCCTTCCTTCCCGCTCCCGAAACGCCTTCCGCGCCGCCTCGACGCGCCCGTAATGGCTCTCAGCCCAGATCCAGACACCGCAGAAGGCCTCGCTGAGGGTATGGCCGAGATCGGTGAGGCGGTAATCGACATGCGGCGGGATCACCGGATGAACGGTGCGCGCCACCAGCCCGTCGGATTCCATCTGCCGCAGCGTCTTGGTCAGCATCTTCTGGCTGATACCGCCGACCTCGCGACCGATCTCGGTGAAGCGCAGCGTGCCGCGCTCCTCCAGCGCCTCAAGGATCAGCATGGTCCATTTGTCGGCGACCTGCGCAATGACGTCCCTGACCAGCGCCTCGATCTTCGGATCGACGGCCGCGGCCTTGCGCGCCTCTTCCCGGATCACCTTCGAAACGATTGATTTCAAAGACACTCTCCAGAGGGTAAGTATCGAACTTTCAGGTGCCTACTTTCTGATGGAGAGTATCGAACCTAGTTAGGGCTCGCGCAACCCGAAAGCGAGGTTCCCATGAACATCTCCGGCAACACCATCCTGATCACCGGCGGCGGCTCCGGCATCGGCCGGGCCCTGTCCGAGGCGCTCCACGCCAAGGGCAACAAGGTCATCATCGCCGGCCGCCGCGAGCGTGTGCTCGACGCGGTGACCGAAGCCAATCCCGGCATGGAATCCATGCTGCTCGACATCCAGGACAAAGCCGACATCGAAAGCTTTGCCCGGCAGATCGCCGCGCGCTTTCCGACACTCGATACCGTCATCAACAATGCCGGCATCATGAAGGACGAACATCTGACAGCCGGCCCGGACTTCCTCGCCATCGCCGAGGAGACCGTCGCGACCAATCTGCTCGGCCCGATCCGGCTGACGGCAGCGCTGCTGCCGCATCTGCTGGCGCGGCCGCGCGCGGCGATCCTGACCGTCTCGTCCGGGTTGGCCTATGTGCCATTGGCCGCGACGCCGACCTACAGCGCCACCAAGGCCGCGATCCATGCCTGGTCGATGGCGCTGCGCCACCAGCTCAAGGATACGACGACGCAAGTGATCGAGCTCGTGCCGCCCTATGTGCAGACCGAGCTGCAGGGCGCCCAGCAGGCGACCGATCCGCGCGCCATGCCGCTGGCGGACTTCATCGCCGAGGTGATGACACTGCTCGAAACTCAGCCGCAGGCCAGCGAGATCGTGGTGGAGCGCTGCAAGCCGCTGCGCTACGCGGCCGAGAACGGCAATCTTCCGGCCGTCTTCGAGATGCTGAACGCGCAGCATTTCTGACGGCGGGCCTACGCCTCGTGATGGCAACAGACACAGAGCTTGTTGCCGTCAGGGTCGCGGAAATACGCGCCGTAGTAGTTGGAATGATACTGCGGCCTCAGGCCCGGCGGTCCCTCGCTGGTGCCGCCGGATGCAATGGCCAACGCATGGCAACGATCGACAATGGCCCGGCTCGGCGCCAGGAACGCCGTCATCTGGCCGTTGCCCGGGCTGGCCGAGCCGCCGTCGTAGGGCGCACCGAGAAGGAATAGCGGCCGGCTGGCGTCCGCCGGCTGCCAGCCCGCCCAAGGCGTCGAGGGCTCGTGAAAGCGCAGCTTCTGGCCGAGCAGTTCGAGCAGTGGGCCGTAAAAGGCAAAGGCCGTCTCGAAGTCGTTCGTTCCGACGTAGACATGCGAGAACATGCGAACTCCCCTTCGCGGCGAGCTTTTCCGATCCCGGCGATGACAGCAAGACCCTTCCCTGCTAAGCCGCCCGCATGCGCGAAGGCCTCCTGCCAGCGACGGTCGCGACCGTCCTCGAACTCTCCACCTCGGGCGAGAAGGCCCGGGCCCTGACCGAATTGCTCGGCGAGGTCTTCGACCCGACCGAAACGGCGATCTCCGCCTTCGAGATCGAGGAAGGCGTCACCACGCTCTCGCTCAACGCGCCCTGGAAGGTCGAGATCTACTTTGCCAGCCACCCGGACGAAGAGGCGGTGCGGGATCTGCTCCGGCCGATCGTCGGCGATGTTATCGACGACACGCCCTTCACGACGGTGAACCAGCAGGACTGGGTCGCGGCGAGCCTCGAGGGCCTAAAGCCGGTGCGCGCCGGCCGGGTGCTCGTCCACGGCGCCCATGATCGCGATGCGGTGCGCGTCAACGACATCGCCATCGAGATCGAAGCCGCGCTCGCCTTCGGCACCGGCCATCACGGCACGACCGCCGGCTGCCTGCTCGCCCTCGATGCGGAAATGAAGAAGCGCCGCCCGCGCCACGGCCTCGATGTCGGCACCGGCACGGGCATTCTCGCGCTGGCGCTCGCCAAGCAGATCAAGCGCAAAGTCGTCGCCGGCGACATCGACGCGATCGCCGTCGAAGTCTCGGCTCATAACGCCCGCCTCAACCACGCGCCGCAGGCGCTCGATCTCTATGTCGCGCCGGGCCTGCGCCACGCCAAGGCGAACCGCCCCGGTCATTTCGACCTCGTCTTCGCCAATATCCTGGCCGGGCCGCTGAAGCGCCTCGCGCCCTCGATCGCGCGGGCGCTCTCGGCGGACGGGACGCTCATCCTCTCCGGCCTGCTCGCCATGGATGTCGCCGGCGTGGTCTCCGCCTACCGGCACCAGGGCATTTACCTGGCCGGCCAGTCGCAGCGCGAAGGCTGGGCAACGCTGGTCATGAAAAAGGGCGGCGCAGCCCCGAGGCCACGCCGCCCTATCTGATCTCCGCCCTTGAGGGCGGAAGCGCTGGACCGATCAGAAGCCGGTCGCGCGACCGTACTTGCGCTCGGCCTCTTCCTGCATGCGGCGGGCGTCCTGCAGGGCACCGGCGATGAGCTTAACCCAGTCGATGGTCTCTTCGATGATGTGCTTGATGAAGGCGATCATGGTGGCGATTCCTGAATTGCGTGGGTTCTGAGGATCAGCGGCTGAACGGCAGGGCGACATCGCCCGACAGCGTCGCGGAGGGGTAGCCGCCCAGCACGATCTCCGCCTCGTTCGTGAGGAGGTGGCGGGCGCGCAGTTCCCGGGCGGCGGAGCGCATACGGCTCTCGACCAGCGCGTCGTAAATGCGCTGCAACAGGCCTGGCTTGTCGGCACGGGTCTTGGCCCCCGCCGTCACGGCTACTGGCAGAACATCAGCGTTGTTCAACACATAAGTCATGGGTCCATCTCCGAAAAACGAAGGACAGTCCCTGTCGCTTCCTCGTTCTCTTATGCGACTAAGGTGGTGTCATTTCGCACTTGCGAGAAGATGATTTTGCATATGCGAGATATGCGTTGCATGCATGAGTTGCGGTCGAAACCATTAATATTTGCATGAATTGCATAACCAATCGGCATAATGCCGGCCTGACGCGCAAAGCGGCATCTGCGCGATGGGCAGCCCTGTTCGAGCGCCTGAGGGCTGGCGCTTTCGTCGCGGCGGCGCGACGATGCCGCCCCCTATGCCGGACCGCATCATGACCGAATCATCCCTACCCAATTGCCGCTTCCAGTCCTTCTCCGAGCCAAGCGACCCCGCGCAGGTCGCCGGGCGCGTTGCGGCGCTCCGCAAGCTGCTGGCCGCGCAAGGGCTGGACGGGTTCATCGTCCCGCGCGCCGACGAGCATCAGGGCGAATATGTCCCGGCCCATATGGCCCGCCTGGCCTGGCTCACCGGCTTCACCGGCTCCGCTGGCAATGCGGTCGTGCTGGCGGACAAGGCGGCACTGATCGTGGACGGCCGCTACACGCTCCAGTCTGCCGCGCAGACCGACACCACCGTGGTGACGCCGGTGAAGATGGAGGAGACACCGCTCGAACGCTGGATCGAGCGAAATCTGCCGGCCGGCGGCAAGCTAGGCTATGATCCCTGGCTGCATACGGTCGACGGCGTGGCGCGGCTCGAGAAGGCGGCGGCCGCAGCAGGCGGCAGCCTCGTCGCCGTCCCGGCCAATCCCATCGACGCGCTCTGGGCCGATCGCCCTGCCCCGCCCACGGCAGCGGTGAAGGCTCATCCTGGTGACTATGCCGGCGAGGACACCGCCTCCAAGCTCGACCGCATCCGCAAGGCGCTCACCGACGCGAAGGTCGATGCGCTCGTCGTCTCCGATCCGCATGCGCTGGCCTGGACCTTCAACGTCCGCGGCGGCGATGTCGAGCATACGCCGCTGCCGCTGGGCTATGCCATCGTGCCCCGCGAGGGCCGCCCGACCGTCTTCCTCGCGCCCGAGAAGATCACCAACGAGGCCGGCGACGCCATCGGTGCCGTTGGCGAGATCGCGCCCCCCGCTGCGCTCGAAGGTCAGCTGAAGAAACTCGGCGCGGCCAAGGCCAAGGTGCGCCTCGACAGCACGACCGCAGCCTCGGCGCTGGCGACGCTGATCCGCGAGGCCGGCGGCACGCCGGACGCCGGCGCCGATCCCATCGCGCTGATGAAGGCGCGCAAGAACGCGGCGGAGCTCGCCGGCACCCGCAGCGCCCATCTGCGCGACGGCGCCGCGATGACGAACTATCTCTCCTGGCTCGCCCGCGAGGCCCCGAAGGGCGGGTTGACGGAGATCGATGCGGTTGCAGCCCTGGAAAACGAGCGGTTGAAGACCGGCCTGCTCAAGGACGTCTCCTTCACCACCATCGCCGGCGCCGGCCCTAATGCGGCGCTGCCGCATTACCGCGTCACGGCGGCGAGCAACCGACGTATCGAGCCCGGCATCTTCCTGGTCGATTCCGGCGGGCAGTATGAGGACGGCACCACCGACATCACCCGCACCATCGTCATCGGTGAGCCGACGGCCGAGATGCGCGACCGCTACACCCGCGTGCTCAAGGGCCATGTCGCGATCTCGCGGCTCGTCTTCGCCAAGGGCACCTCGGGCGCGCACCTCGATGCCTTCGCGCGGCTGCCGCTCTGGCAAGGCGGCTTCGACTTCGACCACGGCACCGGCCATGGCGTCGGCAGCTACCTCTCGGTGCATGAGGGGCCGCAGCGCCTCTCGAAGCTTGGCACCACGCCGCTGGAGCCGGGGATGATCCTCTCCAACGAGCCCGGCTACTACAAGGAAGGCCATTACGGCATCCGCATCGAGAACCTGATCGTCGTCGAGGAGCGCCAAATCCCCGGCGCCGAGCGCACGATCTACGGCTTCGAGACGATCACCTGGTCTCCCTATGAGCGGGCGCTGATCGAGAAGGCCATGCTCGATGCGGGCGAGATCGCCTGGATCGATGCCTATCACGCCAAGGTGTGGGAGAAGATCGGCCCGCTGGTCGAGGGCGAGGCAAAGGTTTGGCTGGAGAAGACCTGCCGGCCGTTGTGACTGACGCGCTTCAGGGCCGCGCGCGAACGCTACGGCAGGCACGTACGGGAAGGTCTGGACGCGGGCGTACAACTCTGTAGTGTATCGACAGGTTTTGCCTTGCTGCTGTGTCGACGCGGAATGAGGAGAAAGCCACGATGCATCTGAAACTTGCATTCACCTTTGCGGCTCTGTCGTTTTTCTCGATTCCGGCAGAGGCTTGGGCACAAGCCGGCGGCGGCGATGCCATTCGCAACGCCTGTCGAGAGGAAGCTCGGCGTGCGATCTCCGGAAACAGGGGCCAGATGCCTCCTGGACGGCTGAAAGAGTTGCGCGGCGAGTACGCTCGCGAATGTCGCAAGAAGGCGAAGACCTGACATCGCACCGCTTGTGCCTGCAAGATCGCGTGGATCGACGCCTATCACGCCAAGGTGAGGGAGAAGATCGGCCCGCTGGTCGAGGGCGAGGCAAAAGGTCTGGCTGGAGAAGGCCTGCCGACCGCTGTGACTGGCGTCCTTCTCTCCTCGGGGGAGAAGGTGCCGGCAGGCGGATGAGGGCAGCGCGATGCCGAACGACCCTCGTCCGTCAGCGCTTCGCGCTGCCACCTTCTCCCCTCGGGGGAGAAGGAAGCCGCCTTACATCACCGCCCTGAATCCCACCACGGCCAAAACACCCACTGCCACCACGCCCAGCAGCGGCAGCCGCGTCGCAGCCAGAACGGTGATGGCCGCAGCCGCCGTCTCGGCCCAGCCGGTCGCCAGCGCGCTCGGCGCGATCACGGCGACCAGCACCGCGGGCGGAATCGCGTCGAAGGCGGCTTGCGCACGCGGCGACAGGTTGAGCCGGCCGGCCAGTGCCAACCCCGCGACGCGCGTCCCATAGGTCACGATCGCCATGCCGAGGAAGGCGATGAAGTTGATCGGATCGACGCTCACGCCTTTGCCTCCTCGGTCACCAGCCGCGCATCCGACCCGGCCGCGAGCCACGCCGCCGCAAGCCCGCAGACCGCGCCGGCCCCGACATGCCAGGGCGGCCCGGCGAGGCGATAGGTCACCGCCGAGGCGATGCCCGCCGCGGCGACCGTCCAGAACGTCACCCGCCCCTTCCAGAAGGCGGCGACGAGCGCGATGAACAGCGCCGTGAAGGCAAAATCGGCGCCCAGCCGCTTCGGGTCGCCGAGCACCGCACCGATGCTCGCACCCAGGGTCGAGGTCATGAGCCAGGCCGAGACGAACGGCACCACCATGGCGAACCAATAGGCCGGCGTCAGGCGATGCGTGCGGGCGCGCTTCTCGGCCAGCGCCCAGTTCTCGTCGGCCATATAGGCGAGGCCCAGGAGCTTCTGCCAGCGGCTGAAGCCGTCGAGCTTCGGCGCGAGCGACGCCCCCATCAGGATATGCCGCGCATTGATCAGCAGTGTCGAGAAGACGAGCGCGGCGACCGGCGCCGGCGTCGTCCAGAGCTCGACTGCCGCGAACTGCGCCCCGCCGGCGAAGACCATCGCGCTCATCAGGAAGACCTCGAGCGGCGAGAGCCCCTTGCCGGCGGCGAGAGCCCCGAAGAGGAGCCCGATCGGAGCGGCCGCGACCATCGCCGGCCAGATATCGTTCAGGCCACGCCTGATGTCGTCACGGATCGTGGACATGTCGGTTTCTCTTGAGTGGTGGCCGGTTTTAGCCGGTATGCGCCGCGCGGAAGGCCCCGGGCGTTACGCCGAAGCGAGCCTTGAAGGCGCGTGTGAGATGCGGTTGGTCGCAGAAGCCGGTCGCAGCCGCGACATCGCCCGGCATCTCGCCACGCCTCAGCCGTTCCCGCGCTCGCCGGACGCGCACATCGACCAGATAGGCATGGGGTGTCAGTCCCGTTTCCCGCCGGAAGGCGCGGATGAGATGGTGGCGCGGCAGGCCGGTCAGCCGGGCCAGATCAGCAAGCGAAAGATCCTCTTCATAGCGTGCCTCGAACAATTCCCGCGCCAGCGCGACCGGCCCCACCTCCGCCCCGATGGGCTGGACGGCGAGATCAGCATGCTCGGCGAGGCAGCGCGCATAGAAGCGCAGCAGCATCTCCTCGCCGGCGAAGAGATCGCCGCCCTCCTCGATCGCCCGATGCGTCGCGACAAAGAGCGCGGCGCCTTCGGCATCCTCGACCAGCGGCTCGCGGAAGAACGGCGTGCCGGTCGCCTCCCGCCCGCTCAGCGAGGCGGCGACCTCCTGCATCAGCGCAACCTCGGGATAGGTCATCCGGTAGCTGTAACCCGCCCCATAGGGCTCGCCATCATGGGTCTCGAGCGGATTGACGAAAGTGAGCAGACCGGGCTTGGCATAGTGGCGAGCGCCGCGGACGCAGAAGGTCTCGCAGCCCGCCTCGATCGTGCCGATCACATAGCTTTCGTGTCGATGGGGCGCATAGGCATGGCTGCGGAAAGTCGCGGCGAGGCAATCGAGCCCGTCGAAGCGCGCGGCCGGAAACAGCTTCGCCCGCTCGCCGGCGACGAGCGGTTCCAAGCCCAATGTTTCGCCCTGTGTGACGGATTCCATGACGGGAGCATAAACCCTCTCGCCGTATCGCTGTCTTGAAGAAAAGTGATCGGGCGCATCACGCGCCCGATCGGTTCGGCCGCTTCCCCCGGTGTCAGAGGGCGTGGGCGGCGGCGCTCGCGCCAACCCGCTCGGGGCTCTTCGAGCCGAGCACGAGGACGCCAAGCCCACCAACCAGCGCCGCGACCATGGCGTAGGCGATCACGCCGAGCGTTCCGAAGCCATCCACCAGAAGCCCACCGAAGACGGCGCCGCTGGCGATCGCGATCTGGAAGGCCGCGACCAGCAGGCCACCGGCGGATTCCGCTTCCTCTGCCGGCGCCACGCGGACCAGCCACGTCTGGAAGCCGACCGGCAGCGCGCCAAAGGCGAAGCCCCAGAATCCCACTGCGACCGCGGAAACCACAGGAGCCCCTCCGGCCAGGAGCAGGGTGAGCGCCATCACCGCGATGAGAAACGCGCCGAAGATGACCGAGGCCTTCGCACTGCGTGCGGTAATCGCGCCGCCGACGAGATTGCCGAAGAACCCGCCGACTCCGAAGGCGAGCAGGACAACCGAGATCGTCTCGACCGAAAGCCTCGGAATCTGCTCCAGGAAAGGCCGCACATAGGTGAATCCGGCGAAGTGACCGGAGATCACCACGACGATGCCCGCCAGCGCGAGCGCGATGCTCGGCCGCCCGAGCAATCTGGACAGCGTGCGAAGATCAGGCGAGCCGCGCGCCGGCAACCGCGGCAGCACCGACATCTGGACGGCGAGCACCGCAACACCGATCAGCGCCACGATCCAGAAGACAACGCGCCAGCCCAGCAGATTGCCGAGATAGGCGCCGATCGGCGCCGCGCTCACCGTGGCGACCGAGACGCCCATGAAGATCAGCGACATCGCCTTCGGCAAGGCCTCCGGCGGCACGAGCCGCATCGCGATCGCCGCGACCATCGACCAGAAGGCGCCCAGTCCGATGCCCAGCAGAACGCGGGCAAAGAGCAGTGTCGTCAGGTCGGTGGCGAGCGCCGCCACCACGCTGGACAGGACGAGCAGGCTCGTCAGCGACCAGATCACGATCCGCCGGTCGATGCCGCGCGTCACGATCGCGGCTGCGAGGCCGGCAAGGCCGGCGATGACGGCGGTTGCGGTCACGGCCTGGCCGGCAGCGCCGACCGAGACGCCGATATCCACCGCCATGGGAGTGAGAAGGCTGGCCGGCAGGAATTCGGCCGTGACGAGGCCGAAGACGCCGAGCGTCAGCGAAACGACCGCCGCCCAGGCCGGCTTGTCGCGGACCTCGTCCGCAAAATCGGCCGGAGACTCGACAGGGTCGAGCGTTGCAGAAAGGGAATCTGACATGGGTGTCTCCACGAAGTCGCCGGAAGATGGGCGTGGCGCGGTGGAGTTTCCATGCTATATAATCCGCATCTCATGACTGTTCGTCCAGGATTACGATGACCGCTCCCGCCGATCATCTGACCGAGATGCTCCGGGGCTTGAGGCTCGACGGCGTCGACTACAGCCGCTGCCAGATGGCCTCGCCCTGGGGAGTCGCCTATCCGCAGAGCCGGGAAGCCTGCTTCCACTTCATCTCGCGTGGCGGCTGCTGGCTGAAGACGCCCGCCAGCGAATGGCTGGAGTTGCAGGACGGCGACGCCGTGCTGCTGCCGCGCGGCGGCGGCCATGTGCTGGCGAGCTCGCCCGAGGCCGACGCCTCCCCGCCCTGCACCTGCCGGGTGCGCGAGGCCTACGGCAATGTCTTCGATGTCGAGGGCGGCGGCAGCGGCGAGCACATGCTCGTCTTCACCGGCCGCATGACCTTCAACGTCGATCTCGACCACCCGCTGCTGCGCCTGATGCCCGACATGATGAGGATGAGCGATTTCATCGCCAACGAGCCCGGCATCCCGCATCTGCTGGAGGCGATGGGCCAGGAAGTCGCGATGGACCGCGTCGGCGCCGGCGGCATCCTGGCGCGGCTCGCCGATGTGCTGGCCGCCGCCATCATCCGCGCCTGGGTCGAGCGCGGTTGCGGCGCCGCCAAGGGCTGGGTCGCGGCGGCGCGCTGCCCGCAGATTGGCAAGGTGCTCGCGGCCGTCCACGCCCATCCCGAGAAGGAGTGGACCGTCGAAAGCCTCGCGGAACTGATGGGCGCCTCGCGCTCAGGCTTTGCCGAGCGCTTCGCCGAGGTCGTCGGCGAGACGCCCGCCCGCTATGTGGCGCAGGTCCGGATGCATCTGGCGAGGCAATGGCTCGCCCGCGACAAGCTGCGGATCGCGGTGGTGGCCCAGCGTCTGGGCTATGAATCGGAGGCCTCTTTCAGCCGCGCCTTCAAGCGCATCACCGGCCAGGCCCCGAGCCAGGTGCGGGCGGCAGGCGAGACTCCGCCTGTCGGCATGTTCACGCCACCGGCAGCTGCGGCCGAGTAGCCCTCACCCGCCCACCAGATCGAACCAGCCCGCCTCGTCTATCACCTCGACGCCGTGCTTCTGCGCATCCTTGAGCTTGGAGCCCGCGCCCGGCCCGGCGACCAGCAGGTCGGTCTTGGACGATACCGAGCCCGCCACCTTGGCGCCGAGCCGCTCGGCCATCGCCTTGGCCTCGTCGCGGGTCATCCGTTCGAGCGCCCCGGTGAAGACCACGATCTTGCCGGCGACCGGGCTCGCCGAGGCGACCGCCTCCAGCGGCTGCGGCTGGACCTCTCCGAGCAGCCGGTCGAGCAATTGCTCGTTATGCGGTTCCCCGAAGAACTCGATCAGCGCCTCGACCACGGTCGGCCCGACGCTGTCGATCGCATCGAGCTCCTGCCGCTCGGGCGAGGTCTCGTCGGCGGCCGCGATACCGGCGGCGCGCAACGCCTCGAACGAGCCGTAGTGACGCGCCAACAGCCGCGCGGTGGTCTCGCCGATATGGCGGATGCCGAGCCCGAAGATGAAGCGGTTGAGCGGCGGCCGGCGCCGCTCCTCGATCGCGTCGAAGAGCTTCTTCGCGCTGACGGTGCCGAAGCCCTCCTTGTCCTTGAGCTTCTTCAGGTTCTCGGCGTCGCGCCGCGCCAGGGTGAAGATGCCGGCCGGCTCCCTGACAGGCAGGTCGGGGTCGCTATGGAAGAACTCGATCTGCTTGTCGCCGAGCCCGTCGATGTCCATCGCGTCGCGCGAGACGAAATGCTTCAGCCGCTCGACCGACTGCGCCGCGCAGATCAGCCCACCGGTGCAGCGGCGCACCGCATCCCCCTTGCCCGTGCGCGGGTTGAGCTCACGCGTGGCGTGGCTGTCGCAGACGGGGCAGCGCGTCGGGAACTCGTAGGGCTTCGAATCCGCTGGCCGCTTCGACAGATCCACCGCCTCGACGCGCGGGATCACGTCGCCCGCCCGCTTCACCGTCACCGTATCGCCGATGCGGATATCGGCGCCGTCGCGGATCGGCTGGCCCTTCGAGTCGAAGCCGCGGATATAGTCCTCATTGTGCAGCGTCGCGTTGGTCACCACGACGCCACCGACCGTCACGGGCTTGAGCCGCGCCACCGGCGAGAGCGCTCCCGTGCGCCCGACCTGGATGTCGATCGCCTCGAGGATGGTGGTGGCGAGCTCCGCCGGGAACTTGTGCGCGATCGCCCAGCGCGGCGCCCGCGAGACGAAGCCGAGCCGCGCCTGCAGGGCGAGGTCGTCGACCTTGTAGACCACGCCGTCGATGTCGTAGCCGAGCGTGGCGCGCTGGCTCTCGATCAGCCGGTACTGCGCCACCAGCTCCGCCACGCTCTCGCAGCGCTTCATCAGCGGATTGGTGCGGAAGCCCCAGCGCCGGAATACCTCGACAACGCCCATCTGCGTCGCGGCCGGCAACACGGGCATCTCGCCCCAGGCATAGGCGAAGAAGCGCAAGGGGCGCGCGGCGGTGATGGACGCATCGAGCTGGCGTAGCGACCCGGCCGCGGCGTTGCGCGGATTGGCGAACTCGGTCAGCCCCTTCTCGCGCTGGCGCTCGTTGATCGCGGCGAAATCGGCATGGCCGAGATAGACCTCGCCGCGCACCTCTGCGATCTCCGGCACGTTCGGGCCGGCAAGGCTCTGCGGAATCTCGGAGATGGTGCGGGCGTTGACCGTAACGTCTTCGCCCTCCTCGCCGTCACCGCGCGTCGCGGCCGAGACCAGCTCGCCCTTCTCGTAGCGCAGCGAGAGCGAGAGTCCGTCGATCTTCGGCTCGGCGGTGAAGGCGATGCCGCTCTCCTCCTCCTTGCGACCGAGGAAGCGGTAGACGCGGGCGGCGAACTCGGCCACGGCCTCGTCCGAGAAGGCATTGTCCAGCGAGAGCATCGGCACGCGATGCCTGATCTTGGCGAATTTGCCCGCTGGCCTGGCGCCGACCTTGCCGCTGACACCACCGGCCTCCTTCAGCTCCGGGAACGCCTCCTCCAGCGCGACCAGCCTCTGACGCTTCGCGTCATAGGCGGCATCGTCCATGATCGGCTGGTCTTCCTGGAAATAGGCGTCGTTCGCCGCCTGCACCTCCGCAGCGAGGCGCTTGTGCTCGAGCTTCGCCTTGCGCAGCGTCAGCTCGGCAACAGATGTCTGGGAAACGGCGGTGTCGTCGGCGTCGCTCATGGCACAGCATTAGAACATCGCGGCGCTGACGAGAACGGGCAGGATTGCGTCGATCCGAAAGCCTGCGACAAATCCCGACCGTGCGGCTATAATCAAACGACTGGGAATGGGAAGCTCGACGCCATAGGGCCGTTGACGCCAGGAACAGGTCAACAGCCCAAGGCGGACCGGGCCGGCACCGGGAGATACGCCATGGCTAATCTCGACAACACGTTCCACGAAGTCACCTCGATCGCGCCGCCGCGGATTCGCAGCATCACGCCGCAGGATTTGATCGATGCGCTCTGGCTGGGCTGGCAGGACTTCAAGGAGCAGCCGAGCCACCTCGTCTTCACCGCACTCATCTACCCGATCGCCGGTGTCCTGCTGGCGCAGCTCACGGTGAGCTACAACATCTTCCCCCTGCTCTTCCCGCTGCTCAGCGGCTTCGCGCTCATTGGCCCCTTCGCCGCGATCGGCCTCTACGAGATCAGCCGCCGGCGCGAGCGGGGCATGGATTCCTCCTGGGTTCACGCGCTCGACGTCCTGCGCTCGCGCTCGATCAGGGAGGTCTTCATGCTCGGGGCCATGCTGACGGGGCTGTTCCTGTTCTGGCTGTTCTCAGCCTGGTACATCTACCGCACGCTGCTCGACCTTCCCCCCGATGTCTCGACCCCCGATTTCCTGCGCGCCGTATTCACCACCTTCGACGGCTGGGTGATGATCGTCGTCGGCAACGCGGTGGGGCTGCTCTGCGCGATCCTCGCCTTCTCGATCTCGGTTGTGTCCTTCCCGCTGATCATCGACCGGCATGTCGACGCGCCGACCGCGATCCGCACCTCTATCGCTGCCGTCGAGGCCAATCCGCGCGTGATGATGTATTGGGGCCTGATGGTGACTGGGCTGCTGGTGCTCGGCTGCCTGCCGGTGCTGGTCGGGCTCATCGTGGTGATGCCCGTCCTCGGCCACGCGAGCTGGCACCTCTACCGCAAGGTCGTCGACTGAGGCGCTTCAACGGTCGTTCCCGGGCGCCGTCAGGCGGCGCCTCGGGAACATTTGGCCCCCGCCTGCCGTTCATCCCCCTGAAAAATCGAGCCTTCCGGCTCATCAGACCAGGGGGTTTTCATGAACAGCATTATCTATTTGGTCGGCCTCATCGTCGTCGTGCTCGCCATCCTCTCCTTCCTCGGCCTGCGCTGAGGGACGTGGATGGCGCCGAAGCGCGTCAGCCGCGCCGTGGCTTGCCCTTTCCGAAAGGCTTGCCGCCGGCGGGTCGCCCGCCATCCTGTCGGTCCGGCTTGCCGGCGAAGGGCTTGCCCTTCGCGGCAAACGGCTTCTTGTAACCGCTACCCGGCTTCCCGTCGTCGCGGCGCGGACGATCATCGTCGCGCTGGGGCCGGCCGGCCCCGTGATAGGGCTTGCGGTCGTCGCCGCGCTGCTCCCGCTCTCCGCCTTCCTTCGGCGGGAAACGCTTGCGCGGTGCCGCTTCCCCTGCTGCGCCAGCGGCGTCCCAGTTCTTGCGCGGCGCAGCCGGGCGCTCGGATTTGTCGCCAAAGGACTTCGCCGGGCGACGCTCCGCCTCGGAGGTGGGCTCGATCGTGATCCTGTCGCGATCAGGAACCTTGGCGGATTCATAGAAGCGATCGGCCACATCGGCGTCGATCTCGACCTTGGTCTCGCGGTCGAAGATGCGGATCGCGCCGACCTCGTCGCGCGTGATCCGGCCGCGGCGGCAGAGCATCGGCAGCAGTTGGCGCGGATCGGCGCCCTGCTTGCGGCCGATATCGAGCCGGAACCAGACCGTCTCGCCGCGCGGGCCAGCGGGCTTGCGCGGCCGGTCGCCTTCCTCACCCTCGTCGCGACCGGCGCCAAACGGCCTGCGCTTCGCGGCATAATCCTCGGTCGAGCGAACGGGCTTGCGCTCGTCGCGGCCAAAGCCCGGATCGCCGGCCTCCTCACCCGCCGGCAAGCGGGCGCGGTAGAGCCTCACCAGAGCAGCGGCGATCTCGCGCGCCTCTCGGCCCGCCATCAGCGCTTCGATCATCCCGACATCGTCTTCACCGATCTCCCCGCTCAACATCGGGTCGGAGAGCAGGCGCTCCTGATCGAGTGCGCGAATCTCCTCCGCCGTCGGGGGGCCGATCCATTCAGCCTCGACCCTGCCTTCCATCAGGAGCCGTTCAGCCTTGCGTCGGCGTGACTGCGGCACCAGCAAGACACTCGTGCCCTTCTTGCCGGCGCGACCGGTCCGGCCCGAGCGATGCTGCATCACCTCGGAATCGTTCGGCAGCTCGGCGTGAATGACGAGGTCGAGTCCCGGCAGGTCGATGCCGCGCGCGGCGACGTCGGTGGCGACGCAGACCCGCGCCCGGCCGTCGCGCAGCGCCTGCAGCGCGGCGTTACGCTCGTTCTGGCCAAGCTCACCCGACAATGCGACGGCGGCGAAGCCCCGCTCCAGCAGGATCGCCTCGAGATGGCGCACCGCATTGCGCGTGTTGCAGAAGACGAGCGAGACCGGCGCGTCATGGAAGCGCAGCAGGTTCACGACCGCGAGCTCCGCTTCCTTGGGATAGACGCGCACGGCCTTGTAGGCGATGTCGGCATGGCCGCGCCGCGCCGCTTCCACCTCGATGCGCAGCGCGTCGTGCTGATAGCTTTGCGCGAGCTGGACGATGGCCTTCGGGAAAGTGGCCGAGAACAGCAGGCTGCGCCGCCCCTCGGGGGTCGTCTTCAGGATGAATTCGAGATCGTCGCGGAAGCCGAGGTCGAGCATCTCGTCGGCCTCGTCGAGGACGACGGCCTTCAGCTCCGAGACATCGAGACGGCGGCGCTCGATATGATCGCGCAGGCGGCCGGGCGTGCCGACGACGATATGCGCGCCCTCACCGAGCAGCATCGCCTCGCGACGCGGGTCCATGCCGCCGACGCAGGAGATGACGCGCGCGCCGGTCTGCGCATAGAGCCAGGCGAGTTCGCGCTGAACTTGCAACGCCAATTCGCGCGTCGGCGCGATGATCAGCGCCAGTGGCGCCGCGGCGGGGCCGAGCCGCTCTGCCTCGCCCAGCAACGTCTCGCCAATGGCGAGCCCGTAGGCGATGGTCTTGCCGGAGCCGGTCTGCGAAGAGACCAGCAGGTCGCGTCCGCGCGCGCGCTCTTCCAGCACGGCGCTCTGCACCGGGGTCGGCTCGGAATAGTTGCGGTCGGCCAGCGCGCGCGCGAGCGGCGGGCTCGTGAGGGAAAAGGACATCTGCAAGGCCTGGGGCTACGGCGCGAAACGTCGCGACAATATGGGGACGGCGAAGCCGCGCGAGCGCGCCTGCAAGCCATCATTGAAACCGGCTCATAAAGCAAAGAGGGACAAAAGGAAATGTGGTGTCGCCCGCGTGCCACGCAAGGCCGGAAAGCCAGGCACGCCTTGTGGCCGGCGTATCGACACCGCTAGCTTCCGGCACCATTGGCCAAAGCCCGGCCCCACAGGGAGAGCAACTCATGGATGCGAAACCCCGCCGCATTGGTGCCTATGAGGTCTCGATCCTGCACGACGGCGTCTTCGAGGCGCCGCTCGACGTGCTGATCCATGCCTCGGGCGAAGCTGCGCGGGATGAGGCGATCGCGCGCTGGGGCAAGCCGAAGGTCAGCATCGTGGTCAACTGTTTCGTCTTGAAGGGGGCAGACGGGATCACGCTGGTCGATGCCGGCACCGGCCCCTCATGGGGCGCGGCGATGGGCCACGTGCCCGCCGCCATGGCGGCTGCCGGGATCGCACCCGAAGACGTCGCACGCGTCCTGATCACCCATCTGCACGGCGACCACGCGCTCGGCCTCTTCGATGGCGACTGTGCTCGTTTCCCCCATGCCGAGATCATCGTGCCGGAGGCCGATTTCGGCTTTTTCGGCGACGAGGCCAATCGTGCGGCGACGCCGGAGAGGAAGCAGGGCGGCTTCGCCATCGCCGCGTCGCTGAAGAAACACTATGCCGGCCGCATCCGCAGCCTGTCCGGAGAGGCGCATCCCGGAATCACACTCGTCCCCCTGCCCGGCCACACCTTCGGCCACAGCGGCTATCTGATCCAAGGCGATGGGGAGAGCCTGCTGCTCTGGGGTGACGCCGTGCATCTGTCCGATCTGCAGGCGTCGGTCCCCGAGATCGGCTTCGTCTACGATTTCGACGCCGCGACCGCCCTCGCTTCGCGCCGCGCCATGCTGGAGCGCGCCGAGCGCGAAGGCTGGCTCGTCTGCGGAGGCCATATCGAGGGCTTCCGGCGCGTCCTCAGAAAAGGCGCGGGCTACGAGCTGGCCCCGGCCTGATCGCGCTCAGCCGCGCAAGCCGGCCGCTTGCAGCAGGCGACCGGCAGCGGCGCGCGCTTCTTCCGTGATCGAGGCGCCGGCGAGCATGCGCGCGATCTCCTCGCGCCGTGTCTGGTCGATGAGCGGCGTCACGCGCGTCACGGTGCGCGAGGCCTCGCCCTCGCCGGCAGACTTGGCGATCAGGAAATGCTGCCCGGCCTTGGCCGCGACCTGCGGCGCGTGAGTCACCGAGATCACCTGGACCCGTCCGGCCAACCGCGCCAGCCGTTCGCCGATCGCATCGGCCACCGCACCGCCGACGCCGGTGTCGATCTCGTCGAAGACCAACGTGGGCGCCGAGCCGCGCTCGGCCAGCACCACCTTGAGCGCCAGCATGAAGCGCGAGAGCTCGCCGCCGGAAGCGACCTTCATCATGGGTCCCGGCCGCGTACCGGGATTGGTCTCGACCCAGAACTCGACGCGGTCGAAGCCCTCGGGCCCGCGAGCGCTCTCGTCGCCTTCGATGCGGGTGATGAAGCGCGCGCGTTCCAGCTTGAGCGGCGGCAGTTCGGCCTTCACGGCCGCGTCGAGCCGCGCCGCAGCCTCCTTGCGCGCTTGGGACAACGCCTGCGCCTGCCGGAGATAGGCGTCCTCCGCTTCCTTCAGCTCGGCTTCGAGCTTCGCGAGCGAGGATTCGCTTTCGTCGAGTGCGGCGAGATCCTCCGCCATGGTGGCGGCCAGTACGACCAACCCCTCCACCGGCACGTCGTACTTGCGGCCCGCAGCGCGTAGCGCAAAGAGCCGTTCCTCGATCCGTTCCTGCTCGCGTGGATCATATTCGGCGGCGCGCACCGCGGCGGCGAGCGTCTCGCCTGCCTCCTCCAGAGCGACGATGGCGGTGTTGAGCGCGGCGAGCGAGGGATCGACCAGGTTTGGCGCCTGCGCCGCGCGGCGTTCCAGCCGGCGCAGCACGGCGGCGAGCGCCGATATCGGCGAGGCCTGGCCACCGACCGCCTCATGGGCGTCGATCAAGTCCCGCGCCACCTTCTCCGCCTGCATCATCGCCTGGCGCGTGGCGGCGAGCTCATCCTCCTCGCCCGGCTGAGGTGCAAGCTTGGACAGCTCCTCGACTGCATGGCGCAGGAAATCGGCCTCCTTGCGCGCCGCCTCGACGCGCATGCGCTGCGACTGCAGGGCCTGCCGCGCCTTCTTCAGGACCTCGCTGGCTGCCGCGACCGCTTCGGCCTGCCGCTCCAGCCCGCCGAAACCATCGAGGATAGTGCGATGCTGCGCCGGGTCCGTGAGCGCGCGATCGTCATGCTGTCCGTGGATCTCGACGATCGCGGCGCCGACCATCCGCAGGATCTGCACCGAAACCGGCTGGTCGTTGATGAAGGCGCGCGTGCGGCCGTCGGCATATTGCACCCGGCGCAGGATGAGATCGCCGTCGGTGTCGATCTCTTGTGCCTGCGCCAGTCGGCGCGCCGCATGGTCGAGCGGCAGGTCGAAGACCGCGCTGACCTGGCCCTGCGCCTCGCCATGGCGCACGAGCGATCCGTCGCCGCGCCCGCCGAGCGCGAGCGCGAAGCCGTCGAGCAGGATCGACTTGCCCGCGCCGGTCTCGCCGGTGAGCACAGAGAGCCCTTCCCGGAAGCTCAGGTCGAGCCGGTCGATCAGGACGATGTCGCGGATGGAGAGCTGGGCCAGCATGGCTCAGGTCGGTTCCGGAAGCCGGCGGGGTCGATCGGGGCCCGTCATGAGTCCAGACCCTCGCCGTTCGTCAGGGGTTGCTGAACCCGAGGAGGCCGCCGACTGTACGCTGAAAGCCATTGAAGGCGCGGCTGATATAGGAACCGCGATCCTCACGCGGCTCGAGGCCGCCGCTCTGCAGCAGCTTGTAGGAATCCTTGTACCAAGGGCTGTCCGGGAAGTTGTGCCCGAGCACCGCGGCGGCGGTCTGCGCCTCGTTGGTGATGCCGAGCGCCATATAGGCCTCGGAGAGGCGCATCAACGCCTCCTCGACGTGGCGCGTCGTCTGGTACTTGATGATGACTTCGCGGAAGCGGTTCACCGCGGCGGTGTAGTTGCGCTTCTCGAGATAGAAGCGCCCGACATTCATCTCCTTGCCGGCAAGCTGGTCGCGCGCCACCAGGAGCTTCTCCTTGGCGTCGAGCGCGTATTCCGACTTCGGATAGCGGGCGAGCAGTTCCTCGAAAGCCTGGATCGCCTGGCCCGTGCGCTCCTGATCGCGGGTCGTGTCCGGGATCTGATTGAAGTAGGACATCGCCATGATGTACTGCGCGTAGGCCGCGTCCGGGCTCGCCGGGTTCTGCGCGATGAAGCGCTTGGAGGCGGTGATCGCGTCGTCCCACTTGCTTGCCTGGAAGTTCGTGTAGGCCGTCATCAGCAGGCCCTTGCGGGCGTAGGGCGAGAACGGCGCCGACTTGTCGATGTCCTCGAACCGCTTGGACGCGCCTTCGCTGTCGCCGTTCTGCAGGCGCGCGAGACCTTCATTGTAGAGCTTGTCGGCCGGCTCCGCCGGGGTCAGGTCCGGCTTGTAGACCTCCGGCTTGTCGAAGGGGTTGAGCGCGGACAGCGTATCGCAGCCGCCAAGCAGCATGGCGGCGCCAAGCGCCAGGGCGATGCCCTTGCGCGCGGAAAAGCCGCGATGGGTTGCCGGAAGGCTCTGCCGCGTCACGCTCACGTCGTCCGTCCTCTTGTCGCTCGTCCCAGGAGTCGGATCCGTGAATCCGTCCCTCATGCTCTGGCTTACGGGAAGCATGCCTTACCTCAGACGCTTTCCCCGCGCCACTGCCGAAAGCCGGTTACGCCCCGATTCCGCGCCACTGCGGCATCTCGGACAGAATCCCGGCGATTGGAAGGCAAAAGGCGTTCGGCCGGAACTTATCCAGCCAAAAGACGCCGCGTTGCAGCAGGGACTAGTGCAGGTCCGGCGCGTAGGCGGCCGGGGCCATCTGGACCGCACGCGAGGCGGCGAAGACCGGCTGGGTCTCGACGATCGCGAAATTGGCGCGGTCGGCGAAGAGCGCTTCCAGAATGCGGACGTTCATGCGGTGGCCGCCGCAATAGGAGCGGAACTCGCCGATGATCGGATAACCGGCGAGCGCGAGATCGCCGATCGCGTCGAGCACCTTGTGGCGCACGAACTCGTCGCCGTAGCGCAGGCCCTCGGGGTTGATGACCTTGTCCTCGCCGATTGCGACGGTGTTTTCGAGCGAGGCGCCGAGCGCGAAGCCGGCCTTCCAGAGCTGCTCGACATCGCGCATGAAACCGAAGGTGCGCGCCTTCGAGATCTCGCTGGCATAGGCCTTGGCCTCGAGGTCGAAGACCTTGCGCTGGCGGCCGATCACGGCGGTGTCGAAGTCGATCTCGACGTCGAGGCGGAAGCCCTTCTCCGCCGGCACCAGCTCGGCGAAGGCGCGGCCCTGCTCGATGCGGACCGGCTGGAGAATCTTGAGGTAGCGGCGGGCGGCGCCGAGGGTGACGAGGCCGGTCGCCTCGATGGCGGCGACGAACTCGGTGGCGCTGCCGTCCATGATCGGCATCTCCGGCCCGTCGATCTCGACGAGCACGTTGTCGAGGCCCAGCCCCGAGCAGGCCGACATCAGATGCTCGATGGTCGAGACGGAGGCGGAGCTGCGATCACCGATGACGGTGCAGAGCTCGGTGGCGCTGACCTTGGTGTGCTTGGCGTGGATCAGCTGGGGCGGCATGCCTTCGATGCCGGTGCGCAGGAAGACCACGCCGGAATTGGCGCTGGAAGGCTTGAGGCAGATGCTGGCGGGAGCTCCAGAGTGGACGCCGATCCCGGTCAGGGTTACGGCCGCCCGCAGGGTCGTCTGCCGATCGAAGCTCATGAGTTATCCAATCCTGATCGAAGGCTGTTTCCGGTCCGCTCTCGCGGCGGCGACCGGCCTGCGATTTCGTCCAAGGCTGAGCAGAGCAGCCTTGGCGAGGCTATCCGCTTGACGGGACGGACCATAAGCCCTTGAGGCAATCACTCAAAATCACGCTTTCTTTCGCTGTGTTACAACGGAAGGCAAGCGGACCCGTCTTTATAACGGGCTGAAATATAACGATTTCTTAAGACGGAAAACCCCGCCGCGGATGACCGCGGCGGGGCCTGTTACAGAACCGTCATTAACCTGGTTTGCTCAATTCGCCTGGCGACGCAGGAAGGCGGGAATCTCCAGGTGGTCTTCCTCGCTGCTGCGAGTCGGGGCGGCGCGGCCATGCGGATCGAGCTGGCCCTGGGCCGGACGCGCGACGGGCTGAGCGGGGCGGCGCATATACTCGGCATGGGCCGCGCTCGGCGGCGCGACCGGGATAGCCGGCGGCTGCGGAGCCTGGCGGGCCGGCGCGTGATGCGCTTCGGCCTCATCCTCGTCCTTGCGGCCGAAGCCGACCGAGGCGAGCCGCTGCATCAGCGACATGCGCTTCTGCTCGACGGCGTTCGGCGGCAGCGGGGCGGGCTGCACGCCGCGCTGCGCGGCAAGCTGGGCCTGGCCCGGAGCCGGCAGGTCCTCGACGCGCGGCATGCGGGTCGGGCGGACAGCGCGCTCCGGCATCGGCGGGATGAAGCTGTCATCGAGGTCGAGGCTGGGCTCGTGCGCCATGACCGGGGCCTGAGCAGGGGCAGCGGCCATCACCTGGCGCGGCGGCTGCACGGGCTCGATGCGAATGTCCTGCACGGCCGGCATCGGCTCGGGCTGCGGCGCGTAGCGGGCCGTCTCGACGACCGGCACGGGCACCGGAGCCTGCGCGACGGGAGCGGCCGGGCGCTGGGCGGCGGCGCTGCGCAGGCGCGCTTCCTGCTTCAGCCGCTCGGCGACCTGGGCGATGCGGGCTTCCGTCTCGTCGGCCTCGCCCACCTGGGAGATCGGCTTGTCGATGCCGGTCGCGACGACGGAGACGCGCACCGTGCCCTCGAGCGATTCATCGAAGGTCGCGCCGACGATGATGTTGGCTTCGGAATCGACCTCCTCGCGGATGCGGGTGGCGGCCTCGTCGACCTCGTAGAGCTTCATGTCGCGCCCGCCGGTGATCGAGATCAGCAGGCCACGCGCGCCCTTCATCGAGACGTCGTCGAGGAGCGGGTTGTTGATCGCGGCCTGGGCCGCGGTCAGCGCGCGCTTCTCGCCCTGCGCCTCGCCGGTGCCCATCATCGCCTTGCCCATGCCGCGCATCACGGCGCGCACGTCGGCGAAGTCGAGGTTGATCAGGCCCGGCCGCACCATCAGGTCGGTGATGCAGGCGACGCCGGAGTAGAGCACCTGGTCGGCCATGCCGAAGGCGTCAGCGAAGCCGGTCGTCTCGTTGGCGACGCGGAACAGGTTCTGGTTCGGAATGACGATCAGGGTGTCGACCGCCTCGTTGAGCTCGCCGATGCCGGCTTCCGCCATGCGCATGCGGCGCTGGCCCTCGAACTGGAAGGGCTTGGTGACGACGCCGACGGTCAGGATGCCCATGTCGCGGGCGACGCGAGCGATGGCGGGCGCAGCGCCCGTGCCGGTGCCACCGCCCATGCCGGCGGTGATGAAGACCATGTGCGCGCCCGCCAGATGGTCACGGATCTCGTCGATGACCTCTTCGGCCGCGGCGCGGCCAACCTCGGGCTGCGAGCCGGCGCCGAGTCCTTCCGTGACCTGCAGGCCCATCTGGATGATGCGCGGAGCCCGCGACAGGGCCAGAGCCTGGGCATCGGTGTTGGCACAGACGAAATCGACCCCGTCGAGGCCGGCCTCGATCATGTTGTTGACCGCATTGCCGCCCGCGCCACCGACGCCGAAAACCGTGATCCGGGGCTTGAGTTCCCGGATGTCCGGGGCTTGCAGATTCATCGCCATGATTGCCTCTTTTTGATCCTTTGTCCGGCGCCTGGCGGGAGCCGTCCCGATTGCTACGTTTGACGCCGTGGCCCCTGAGGGCCGGTACTCACTCAAAACTGGAGCATGATTCTCATCGTGCTCAGAAACTGTCCTTCAGCCACCGCCCGACCCGCGAGAAGTAGCCGTCCGTGCCGGTCGCGAAGTAGCTCGCACCGGCCGCACGCGGTTCGAAATGCTCGGCATGGGCGACCTGCGGATAGACCAGCAGGCCGACCGCCGCCGCGAAGGCCGGGCCCTTGCCCGCTTCCGGCAGTCCCTTGATCCCGAGCGGGCGGCCCGTGCGGACCTGGCCGCCGAGGACGCGCCGCGCCACTTCGGGCAGGCCGGTGAGCTGGCAGGCGCCGCCCGTCAGCACGACGCGCCGCCCGGCCTGGGCCGAGAAGCCGGCGTTCGCCAGCCGGTCGCGCACCAGTTCGAGGATCTCCTCGACGCGCGGCTTGATGATCCGCACGAGCTGCGACTTCGGCAGATGGTTCGGCGTGTCGCGCTCGTCGTCGTCGACTTGCGGCACGGCGATCATGTCGCGCTCGTCAGAAGCGCTGGAGATGCAGGAGCCATGCAGCGTCTTCAGCCGCTCGGCCGCCGAGACACGGGTGGAGAGGCCGCGCGCCACGTCCATGGTGATGTGGTTGCCGCCGACCGCGATCGCGTCGGCATGGACGAGATGCCCGCCCGAGAAGACGCCGAGGCTGGTGCTGCCGCCGCCGAGATCGACCACCACGACGCCCATCTCGGCCTCGTCGTCGACCAGAACCGAGAGGCCCGAAGCATAGGGGCTCGCGACCACGGCCTCGACCTCGAGATGGCAGCGCTCGACCGCGAGCATGACGTTGCGCGCCGCGGCCGCCTCGCTGGCGACGACATGCATGTCGACCGAAAGCTTCCCGCCGATCAGGCCGCGCGGATCGAGCACGCCCGGCACACCGTCCAGCGCGTAGCCGGTCGGCAGCGCATGGAGCACGGCCTTGCCGGGGCGGATCGCGTGGGTCGCCGCAGTGGCGAGCACGCGCTTGATGTCGCCGTCACCGACCGAACCGGAGCGCAGATCGACGCTCGCCGCATAGTGCTGCGAGCCGATGCGCCCGCCGGTGAGGTTCACGATGACCGACTGCACCTCGACCTTGGCCATGCGCTCGGCGGCGTCGACCGCGGCGCGGATGGCGCGCTCGGCGCTTTCCAGATCGATGATCGCGCCGCCCTTGAGGCCGAGCGAGCGCTGATGGCCGATGCCGATGATGCGGCAGACATGGGTGCGTCCGCGCAATCGCTCATTGGCCTCGGCCGGGCTGAGCTCCGCGATCAGGCAGACGACCTTGCTCGTGCCGATGTCGAGAATCGACAAGGTCGCGCTCTTGCGCGACGAGAGGGGACGCATGCGGGGCGTCAGGCCCTGGGAGGTCAGGTGGTTCACGCCTCCCCTCCCTTCTTCTTGCCGGTCTTGCTCTTGAGCATGTCGGCGCGGGCGGCCGCCGCCTCCTCGGATAGGCGCATCACCACGCGATCGGGCTGGCGCAGGTCGATGGCGAGCACATCCTTGTCGAGGATGCGGGCGTCACTCTCCAGCGAGACGAGCCGCTGGAGCGCCACCTCGGGCTTGGCTTCGGGCAAGCGCACATCCATCCCGTTATCGAGCTTGAGGTTCCAGCGCCGGCCGGAGACCAGCGTCGCGGCACGGATATGCTTGGCGAAATCGCCGGCCTGGCCGAGCAGCTTCAGATATTCGCCGGCGCGGATATTGGCGTCCTTGCCGACAACCAGCGGCAGATAGGCGAAGCGCCCGTCATCCATCTTGTCGATCACCGTGCCGTCGGCCGCGATCACGAAGAGCTCGCCCTTCACCTGCCAGAGCGCGTAGGGCTCGCGCTCGGTCAGCGAGATCGAGACCTCGCCCGGATAGAGCTTGCGCACCGCGGCCTCGCGAATCAGCGGCGTCGCCTCGAGCTGCCGGCGCGCCTCGTCGGCATCGAAGAAGACGAGCGAGGTCTTCGAATCGAGCCCGGCGGCAACCAGCACCTCCTGCTCGGAAAGCCCCGACAGGCCTGTGATGGTGACGCGCTCGATGCCGAAGCCGAGCACCCGAGCCAGCATGTGGCGCGGCTCGCCATGCTGCTCCTGCATCGCCTGCCAGTGGCCGCCGAGCACGAAGCCGGTGCCGATGCTGAGCGCGAGAAAGCCGAGGGTGAGCCAGCTGCCGAGGCCCTGCGGCACGCGCTGGGCCAGCGGCACGGCGATGGCGCTGCGCCGCGAGCGACGCATCAGCCAGCGGCCCTGCCGCTCTCCGACGAGAAGCTGCGGGCCGACATGCGGGACCGGGACGCGCGAAGCGGTTTTCACCGTCGCCGCTTTCACCGATCGAGGGAGGCGTCCTCCACCATCCATTTGACGAGCTCACCGAAATTCAGGCCCGCGTGGGCAGCCAGTTCGGGCACCAGGCTGGTTTCGGTCATCCCGGGCTGCGTATTGACCTCCAGCCAGACGAGCGTGTCGGTCTCGTCGTCATAGCGGAAGTCAGATCTGCTGACGCCCCGGCACCCGATTGCTTGATGCGCCGTTAACGCACACTCTTCGATCTGCTGGTAAATTTTTGGTAAAATTTGAGCCGGGCAGATGTGGATGGAGCCGCCTTTCGCATACTTGGCGTCGTAGTCGTAGAACTCGCCCGTAGCGGCTTGTATTTCGGTCACACCCAGGGCGCGGTCGCCCATCACGGCGCAGGTCAGCTCGCGCCCGGCGACGAATCTTTCGGCCAGCAGCAGGTCCCCGCAGGGCCAGTCCGGACGGGCAATTTCCTGGGGCGGATGCTCCCTGCCCTTCTTGACGATGACGACGCCGACGGAGGAGCCCTCGTCGATCGGCTTCAACACATAGGGCGGCGGCAGGACATGCCGCTTCGCCGCCTCGAATCGCGAAACGTTAACGCCATGGGCGACCGGCACGCCGGCAGCCGCCACCACCGTCTTCGCGCGATCCTTGCGAATCGCCAGCGCCGAGGCGAGCACGCCCGAATGAGTGTAGGGAATGCGCAGGATCTCCAGCACGCCCTGGATCGTGCCGTCCTCGCCGAAGCGCCCGTGCAGCGCGTTGAAGGCGACGTCGGGCTTGAGCTTCGCCAGCACCTCGGAGATGTCGCGCTGAACGTCGATTCGGCTGACGCTATAGCCGACGCCTTCGAGCGCCCGTGCGCAGGCCGCGCCGCTGTTGAGGCTGACCTCCCGCTCGACGGACCAGCCGCCCATCAGCACTGCGACGTGTTTGCTCATGCCGGCCCTCGTTCGATGCGATGGCCGTACCTCGGAGCAATATGGTTAACGAGTGGTTAACCAGCCAAGGCTGGAAGCCCGAGCCGCTTGATCTCCCATTGCAGCTCGAAGCCGGAATTGTCCTTGACCCGGCGACGCACTTCCTCGCCCAGCCCTTCGACATCGGCCGCGGTGGCGCCGCCCGTATTGATCAGGAAGTTGCAGTGCATCTCCGAGACCTGAGCCCCGCCGATGCGCAGGCCACGGCAGCCGGCCGCGTCGATCAGCTGCCAGGCCTTGCCGCCTTCGGGGTTCTTGAAGGTCGAGCCGCCGGTGCGCTCCTTGATCGGCTGCGCCGCCTCGCGCGCCTGCGTCACCCGGTCCATCTCGGCCAGGATCGCCTCGCGATCGCCCGGCCGCCCCTGGAACAGCGCCGAGGTGAAAATGATGTCGCGGGTCGCCGCCGCGCTGTTGCGATAGGTGAAGCCCATATCGGCGTGGGACAGCGTGACGATCTCGCCCTCGCGGGTGACGCCGCGTGCCTCGACCAGCACGTTGGTGGTCTCGCCGCCATGGGCGCCGGCATTCATGCGCAGCGCCCCGCCGATCGAACCTGGAATGCCGCGATAGAAGGCGAGCCCGTCGAGCGAGGCATCCGCCGCCGCGCGCGCGACCTTCACGTCCGGCACGGCCGTGCCGGCGCGCAGCCTGTCGCCAGACTCGACCGCGATCTCGGCGAAGCCCTTGCCGCCGAGTCTGATGACGACGCCGGGAATGCCGCCGTCGCGCACGATCAGATTGGACCCGAGGCCGATCACCGTGACGGGGATGTCCGCAGGCAGCTTCGACAGGAAATAGGCGAGGTCTTCCTCGTCGGCGGGCGTGAACAGCACCTGTGCCGGCCCGCCGACGCGGAACCAGGTCACGCCGGCGAGATCCTGATTCGCGAGAAGCCGCCCGCGCAGGTCAGGCGCCGCAGCGCGGAGGTCGGGGGTGATGTCGGGAAATGCCATGGCGTCGCTTTAACTGGTCCGCACCGCCGCGCAAAGACCTCAACCCAGCGCCGCGAGCTCTCCCGGCAGCGCGTAGGCCCATTGCGTGATGTTCCCCGCGCCGAGGCAGACGACGTAGTCGCCCGACCCCGCGAGCTCCGCCACCATGCCGGCGAGCTTGTCGGGCGCCTCCAGCGCCAGCGCATGGCGATGACCGCGCGCCTTGATGCCGGCGACCAGCGAATCGCGATCCGCGCCCGGGATCGGTGCCTCGCCCGCCGCATAGGTATCCGCCACGATCACCGTGTCGGCATCGTTGAAACAGGCCGCGAAATCGTCGAACAGGCTGGAGAGACGCGTATAGCGATGCGGCTGGACGATCGCGATGACCTTGCCCTTGGTCGAGGCGCGCGCCGCCTTCAGCACCGCCGCGATCTCGACCGGATGATGCCCGTAATCGTCGAAGATCAGCGCGCCGTTCCACTCGCCGGTCTTGGTGAAGCGGCGCTTGACGCCGCCGAAGCCGGCCAGCGCCTCGCGGATGCGCTCGACCGGCACGCCGAGATCATAGGCGACCGCGATCGCGGCCGTGGCGTTGAGCGCGTTGTGATGGCCCGGCATCGGCATCAGGAGATCACGGACCACCTCGTCGCGGCCGTTCTTGCGGTCGCGGATCAGCAGGGTGAAGCGCGACTGCCCGCCCGAGAGATCGATGTCGAGCAGGCGGAAATCGGCCTGCGGGTTTTCGCCATAGGTGACGACGCGCCGGTCGGTAATCTGCCCGACAAGGCCCTGCACGGTCGGATGGTCGATGCACATCACCGCGAAGCCATAGAACGGCAGGCTTTCGACGAAGGAACGGAACGCCGCCTTGATCGCGTCGAAGGTGCCGAAATGGTCGAGATGCTCGGGGTCGATATTGGTGACGATCGCGACGTCGGCGGGCAGCTTCAGGAAGGTGCCGTCCGATTCGTCGGCCTCGACCACCATCCAGTCGCTCTCGCCCATGCGGGCATTGGTGCCGTAGGCGTTGATGATGCCGCCGTTGATCACGGTCGGGTCGAGCCCGCCTTTCTCCAGCAGCGTCGCGACGAGCGAGGTGGTCGTCGTCTTGCCGTGCGTGCCGGCGATGGCGACGCAGCTCTTCAGCCGCATCAGCTCCGCCAGCATCTCGGCGCGGCGCACAACCGGCAGGCGCTTCTCGCGCGCGGCGAGCAGCTCGGGATTGTCGCGCTTGATCGCGGTCGAGACCACGACGACCTCGGCCTCGCCGAGATTCTCCGCCTTGTGACCGACGAAGGTGGTGATGCCCTTCTCGGCGAGGCGCTTGACGTTGGCGCCATCCGACGCGTCCGAGCCCTGCACCTTGTAGCCGAGATTGTGCAGAACCTCGGCGATGCCGGACATGCCGATGCCGCCGATGCCGACGAAATGGATGGGGCCGAGCTTCGGCGGCAGCTTCATGGTCTGCTTGTCCTGTCAGTTCTAAAGATGGGCCGTGGCGATCACGAGATCGGCCAGGCGGTCGGCAGCGTCGGGAATGCCGGCGCTCTTCGCGTTTGCGGCCATGGCCGTCAAGTGCTCCGGCTCCGCAATGAGTCGCGAAAGCTCGCCTGCGAGCAGGCGCGGCGTGAACTCGGGCTGGAGGATGCGCACCGCCCCGCCCGCCTTCACCAGGAACGCGGCGTTGGCCGCCTGGTCCTGATCGAGCGAGCCCGGCAGCGGCACCAGGATGCCCGGCCGGCCGATCACCGTAAGCTCCGCGATCGTCGAGGCGCCCGAACGGGCGACGACGAGATGCGAAGCAGCCATCTGCGCCGGGAGGTCCTTGAAGAAGGGCGCGACCGTCGCCCGGATGCCGAGCTTCTCGTAGATGCCGCGCACGCGGTCGTCATCCTCGGCCCGCGCCTGCTGGACGATAGAAAGTCGTGCGCGTTCTGCATCGGTCAGGAGCTGGATTGCCGGCGGCACGATGTCGGCCATGATGCGCGCGCCCTGGCTGCCGCCGAAGACGAGGAGCCGGAGCTTGCCCTCGCCCGGCGGCTCGAAGCCTTGCTCCGCAGCCGCGATCACCGCCGGCCGGACCGGATTGCCGACATGGCGGCATTTCGCCTGTTGTGCCGCGCTCAAGCCGCCAACCTGCGCGAAGCCCGTCGCGATGACGTTGGCGCGGCCGGCGAGGAAGCGGTTGGCACGGCCGATGACCGCGTTCTGCTCATGGATCAGCGTGCGCACGCCCGCGAGCGAGGCGCCGAGCACCGGCGGCACGGTGGGGTAGCCGCCGAAGCCAACGACGACAGCCGGCTTGACCTGTCCGATGATCCGCCGCGCCGCGAAGGTGCCCCTGGCGAGCTGGAGCAGCGCCTTCGCCTTCTCTAGCGGCGAGCGGCCGGACGGCGTCGCCGCCGGCACGGCATGAACGGCCTCTGCCGGAAAGCTGCCGGCGTATTCGGCGGCGCGGGTGTCGGTCATCAGCACGACGCGCATGCCCTTGGCGTGGAGTGCGTGACTCAACGCCTCGGCCGGGAAGAGATGACCGCCGGTGCCGCCGGCCGCCAGCATGATGAGCTTCGATTCTGCCATGGCTCAGCGCCTGTAGGAGCCGAAATCGACCGCACGAGGGCGCCGCCGTGTCAGCGCCAGCAGGAAGCCGGTGCCGATTGCGAGCGATAGGAGCGAGGAGCCGCCATAGGAGATGAAGGGCAGCGTCATGCCCTTGGCCGGCATCATGTGCAGGTTCACCATCATGTTGATCGCCGCCTGGATGCCGAAGAGCAGCGCAAGCCCCGTCACCGCGAGCCGGATGAACGGGTCCTCGGCCTTCTGCGCCACGAACAGCGAGCGCAGCACGATGATGGCGAAAAGCACGACCAGCAAGATGCAGACGACGATGCCGAATTCCTCGGCCGTCACCGCGAAGATGAAGTCGGTATGGGCGTCCGGCAGGATCCGCTTCACCGTGCCTTCGCCGGGGCCTTTCCCAAGCCAGCCCCCCTGCGCGAAGCTCTCCAGCGCCGTGTCGACCTGGAAGGTGTCGCCCGAACCCTTGTCCATGAAGCGCTCGATACGGGCGCGCACGTGCGGCACGAGCTCATAGGCTACGAGGATGCCGACGGCCCCGATGCCGCCGAGCCCGATCACCCAGAACCAGTGCAGCCCCGCGACGAAGAACAGCCCGCACCAGACGAGGCTGACCAGCATGGTCTGGCCGAAGTCGGGCTGCATGACCAGCGGCACGATGGTGACGGGCAGCAGCAGCATGGCGAAAAGCGTGCCCGGCAGGTCGGGCCGGCGCGTGCCCTCGGCGAAGGCCCAGGCGGCGAGCACGACGAAGGCGGGTTTCAGGAACTCGGACGGCTGGACCGAGCCCAGCGGCCCCATCGTCAGCCAGCGCTTGGCGCCCTTCACCTCGACGCCGAAATAGAGCGTCGCCACCACCATGGCGAGCGAGACGACATAGATGAACAGCGCGACGCGCCGGACATGGCGCGGGCTCATCAGCGAGACGCCGAGGAAGATCACCAACGCGGCGGCGAGATAGGCGGCCTGGCGGTTGACGAAATGGAAGGTCGACAGGCCGAGCCGCTCGGCGACCGGCGGCCCGCCCGCCATCAGCAGCACGACGCCCGAAACCATCAGGGCGACGAGGGCCGTCAGGATCAGGCGGTCGATCGACCACCACCAGCGGCCGCTGAGAGAAGGTTCCGCGCGCGAGACCATGACGGGCATCCCATCGGAGATTCTGCGCGGGCGAGCCGCGCCAGGTGAGACGAATCACTCTGTCAATGAATGGTTAACCGATTGATTCCGATGCGGCCGATCGAGGCGCCTCGGCCAGCTTTGCCCCCAGTTCGTTTCCAACACCGCCGGACGCGATCCCGCCGCGACATCATCACGAAATCACCGCATCGATTTCAGGTTGAGAACCCATTCGCAGTGCCAAATCCGGCGCTCATCCCAACGATGGAAGGAAACGCCATGCGTATGATGATGCTTGCCGCCGTCGGCGCCGCCTCTCTTCTGGCCGGCACGGCCAATGCCCAAGCTCCCTCGACAGGCCAGCCAACCTCGCCGCCGGCCGCCTCCCCGCAGGCCCCGTCCGCCGTCCCGGCGATCAAATCGGTCAATGTGGTCGAGCTCAACGAGCTTCCCGATGCCGCGAAGACGCAGATCAACGAACTCGTCGCCAAGCGCTCGGCCGAAGACAACCAGCGGCTTCAGCGGGCGATCGAAGGCGCTCCCATGGTGAAGTCTGCCGTGGAGGCAAAGGGCTTCTCGTCCCGCGACGTCCTCATCGCCCAATTGAATAACGAAGGCGAGTTGATCGTCGTCGCCAAGAAGGCCGGCTAGCCTTTCGACGCGAGGCGGGACGCCGCGCAGCTCAGGCGAGCTCCCTCACCCCGGCAGGCGTCCCGATCCGCGCGCGGTAGCGCAACGTCGGACCGCGAAGGATCTCGGGCGGGCGATCGATGTCGAGTTGCCCATAGAGCGCCGAGACCGCGTCCGGGTCGGGATGCTCGAGCGAGAAGGAGACGAGCCGCGCACCGAGATCGGCGATCGTCGTCATCGAGCGCGGCTTGCCGCGTCGGTCGATCAGCGATGGCGCCACGCCATCCAGCGGAAGCGTTCCATCCACCGGAATGGCAAAGTCGAAGGTCGAGTTAACCGCCGGAAGCGGCACCTTCTCACCGAAGACCGCTTCGCGCCCCGCAATCACCTCTGCGATCGCATCGGTCCGCGCGACCCAGGCCCTGAGCCGCCTGCCCTCATCCCAATCGGCCCGGACCTTCGCGTAGTCGTCGAGCCCGAACCAGCGCCGGCGGCCGGGCTTTTCGCCCTCGGGATCAAGCGCGACGATCTCCAGATAGGTCATGGCGCCAAGCTGGAGCAGGTGATTATGGGTGCCCATGTAGCGATGGCGCTGGCCGAAGGGCACGTCGAGATCGAGGCACGCACGAACATGCGCAACGCCCTCCGCCAAACTCGGTGCGATGACGGTGAGATGGTCGAGCTTCAGCATGGTCGGCTTGTCGAGGCTACCTCTGGCGACCTCCACACAATCCCGTCAATTGCTGGCGAAGCAATAGAACAGGCCGCCGCTGCCAGTGCTTTTCAGGGCATCCTGGCTGCAACCGCCGCGCGAGAGATGCGACATGTTCCAGGACTTCGCCGCCGCGGAGTCGTCGAGACCCCGGCGGTCATGGTGGCCGAGCATCACCGCCCCCTCCGCACCGCTCTTCGTGTAGTTGCCGCAAGTGCGGTCCTCGCCAGGGCCGAATGCCGTGCCGTCGGCTTGCGAGCCGGTCAGCATGTCGTGCGTATTGGGCGTGTCACCGCCGCCGTTGACGACGTCGCCCTTTTCATTGAGCGCCGTTTGCTTGGTGAGGCTCGCGGCGGCGCCATGCAAGTCGGCGACGCTTGTCGCCACGACCGCTCCCTTGGCATTGCGCCAGGGGCCCGCGCCGATGCGGTCCCGCGCATTGACCGCCGGCGTCCCGCCCACCGCCTGCGTCGACAGATAGGCCCGCCAGGTCTTGCCGCCGGCGCCCGCTGCCTGGGCAAGGCGCTGGCAGATCGCATCCGCACCTGTGAGGCCTCCCAGATCCGCCCCCTTGCCGGAGTCGGCGCTGGTAACGAAAAAGCTCATCTCGGCTGTCTGGGCTTGAGCAGCCCCTGCGGCTAGCGCCAGCAGGCCGGCGGCGGCGACAAGCTCGATACATTTTGCGCGCATCGTCTGGTCCTCCCGTCGTGTTCTGCGTTGTTCGAGTGCGTTCTCGTCCAGTCGCTGCCCGCATCCTGCGGCCGAGCTGAAAAACACACTAGCACAGCCGCATGCCGGAAGGGGCCTCACCTTTCTCGGGGACCGCCGCCTGCTTGTTTGGGCAGCTTCGGGCGCTTGGTTGCTCGGCGCGTGGCCGCCCAAAGCGAACCGACCGCACCGCCCGCTACCCCTTCGGCCCGAACGCCTCGAAACCTGGCAGCGCCTGGACCAGCACGCGGAAGCTGCGGCGACGGTCGCTATCGGCACGAGTCCTGGTTTGATCGGTGCACGCGCGCAATGCGGGCCTTCGCGTGCAATTGCGCGCAGCAGCTATCATCTGATCCAGGCACGTGTGATCTCGCCACAGATTCGCCGTTGCGGGCCGGAACGCGGCATTTCAGTATCGCGCCGTGCTGACGGTACTCCATGGAGGATGAGGGCATGATCAGGTCTGCAGCGTTGGCTTTCGGGCTCATGATGACTTCGATATCCGGGTTGGTGTCGGCCCAGCCTCGAACGGATGCGGTTCCCGTCACGGTCGATACGTTCCCGCGCGCCGAAACGGACCGCTACTTCGCCGCGAACGCCAAGGACGCCGGCGGCCTCGGCAAGTTCCATCACTCCCGCGAGCCGGCTTCGATCGACAATCAGACGGTCATCCGCCTGAACCGGGACACGCTGTATTCCTTTGCCGTGCTCGATCTGGCGGCCGGGCCGGCGACGATCACGCTGCCGGACGCCGGCAAGCGCTTCATGTCGCTGATGATCGTCAACCAGGACCATTACGTGCCGATGGTGGTCTACGGCACGAAGCCGCTGACGCTGAACCAGAAGAATGTCGGCACGCGTTATGCGGTCGCGGCGATCCGCACCCTCGTCGATCCCAACGATCCGAAGGACGTCGCCGAGGTTCACAGATTGCAGGACGCGGCCAAGATCTCGCAGAAGGACGCGGGCAAGCTGGAGCTTCCGAACTGGGACCAGAAGAGCCTGACGGAAATCCGCGACGCGCTGCTGGTCCTCGCGAAATACAACCCGTCGTTCGCGGGCGCGTTCGGGGCGCGCGGGAAGGTCGATCCGATCCATCACCTGATCGGCACCGCCGCCGGCTGGGGCGGTAACCCGGACAAGGATGCGAGCTACGACAACTTCGCCCCGCCGAAAAACGACGGCAAGACGGTCTACAAGCTCAACGTTCCCAAGAATGTGCCGGTCGACGCGTTCTGGTCGGTCACCCTCTATGACGCCAAGGGATATTTCGAGAAGAACGCCTACAATGCCTATTCCGTGAACGACATCACGGCGAAGAAGAACTCCGACGGCTCGGTAACGATCCAGTTCGGCGGCTGCGACGGCAAAATTCCCAACTGCCTGCCGATCATGGAGGGCTGGAACTACACCGTGCGGATGTATCGGCCGCGCCCGGAAATCCTCAGCGGCAAATGGAAATTCCCGCAGGCCCAGCCCGCGAGCTGAGGCTGACACGGGCGGCGCGAGGCAGGCGATCCTGTTCTGGCTCCGCCGTCGAAGGGCGGGGCGCCCTACCCCTTCACCCCGAACGCCTCGAAACCCGGCAGCGCCTGGACCAGTACGCGGAAGCTGTCGCCGCGAACCTCGAAGTTCGGGAACTGGTCGAAGGAGGCGCAGGCCGGCGAGAGCAGCACCGCGATCTCGCCTTCGCCGGGCTTCGCCAGGGCATCGCGCGTCGCAGCAGTCACGGCCCTATCGAGCGTTTCGCTGCGCTCATAGGTGACGCGTCCGTCATCGTCGAAGGTCGCGGCGAAGAGGTCGCTCGCCGCACCGATCAGATAGGCCTTGGCGATGTTCGGGAAGTAGCGGCGCAAGCTCTCGATGCCGCCATCCTTCGCCTTGCCGCCGAGGATCCAGAAGATGTCGCGGAAGGAGGTCAGCGCCTTCTCGGTCGAATCCGCGTTGGTCGCCTTGGAGTCATTGATGAAGACGACACGGCCGATGCGGCCGAGCTCTTCCATGCGATGCTTGAGGCCCGGATAACTGCGGAAGCCCGCCGCGATCTCGGCATCGGTGACGCCCAGGGCGGCGCAGGCGGCGAAGGAAGCTGCCGCATTCTGCGCGTTGTGCGAGCCGCGCAGGGAACCGATCCCGGCGAGGTTGGCGACGACCCGCGGCTTACCGCCCTCGACCGCGACGATGCGTGTATCGAGCCTGCCTTCATTGGCGGTCACGCCGGCGAAGACGCCCTCGGCGAGCGGCTGCTCGCCGCTGATCTTCACGAGCTTCTTGCCCGAAGCAGCGCGGCGACGGGCCATCTGCTTGGAAGGCTCGTCATCGACGCCGATGACGGCGATGTCGGAGGCAGCGACGAGCCGTTCCTTGATCGCGCCATACGCCTCGAAGGTCCCGTGCCGGTCGAGATGGTCCGGCGTCAGGTTCATCTGGATGCCGATGCTCGGGGCCATCGAAGGCGCCAGGTCGATCTGGTAGCTTGAGCACTCGATGACATGGATGCGCCCCGCCGCCGGCGGCTCCAGCGCCAGCACCGCCGTGCCGATATTGCCGCCCATCTGCACGTCGCGTCCGGCCTGCCCGAGCACATGCGCGATCAGCGCGGTCGTCGTCGATTTCCCGTTCGTGCCGGTGATGCAGACCACCGGCGCGCCGGGCGCGATCTTCGCCCGCTCGCGGAAGAACAGTTCGACATCGCCGATAATCTCGACGCCCGCGGCCTTGGCCTTCGCCACCGTCCAGTGCGGCTCGGGATGCGTCAGCGGCACGCCGGGCGAAAGCACCAGCGCGGCGAAGCCCGCCCAGTCGGCGCCCGCGAGATCGACGATCGGAATGCCTTCGGCCGCGGCCTTGTCGCGGCTTTCCGCCTTGTCGTCCCAGGCGGCGACATCGGCCCCGCCGGCCTTGAGCGCACGCGCCGTCGCCAGCCCCGAGCCACCGAGGCCGAAAAGCGCGACCCTGCGCCCGGCGAAGACAGTGACGGGCGTCATCTCAACGAAGCTTCAGGGTTGCGAGGCCGACCAGCGCCAGCACGACGGAGATGATCCAGAAGCGGATCACAACCTGCGGCTCGGTCCAGCCAAGCTTCTCGAAATGGTGGTGGATCGGCGCCATCAGGAAGACGCGCTTGCCGGTGCGCTTGAACACGAAGACCTGGATGATCACCGAAAGCGCCTCGACCACGAAGAGGCCTCCGACGATGGCGAGCACGATCTCATGCTTGGTCGCGACAGCGATGGTGCCGAGCAGGCCGCCAAGGCCCAGCGAGCCGGTGTCGCCCATGAAGATCTGCGCCGGGGGAGCGTTGAACCAGAGGAAGCCGAGCCCGGCCCCGATCACCGCCCCGCAGATCACGGCGAGCTCGCCGGCGCCCGGGATGTGGTGGATCTGCAGGTAGTTGGCGAAGATCGCGTTGCCGACCAGGTATGAGATGAAGCCGAAAGTGCCGGCCGCGATCATCACCGGCACGATGGCGAGCCCGTCGAGCCCGTCCGTCAGGTTCACCGAATTGCCGGCGCCGACCACGACGAAAGCCGCGACCAGCGGGAACAGGATGCCGAGCGGAATGATCGCTTCCTTGAGGAAGGGCATCGCGAAGCCGGACGCGATCGCCGGCGGCTGCGTCTGCATCACGGCATAGCAGGCAATCAGCGCGACCAGGACCTCGATCGAGATGCGCGCCTTGCCCGAGAAGCCCTTGTGCGACTGCTTCGTGACCTTGAGGTAGTCGTCATAGAAGCCGATGGCTCCATAGGCGGCGGTGACGCCGAGCACGATCCAGACATAAGAATTGCGCAGATTGCCCCAGAGCAGCACCGCGGCGAACAGCCCGGACAGGATCATCAGCCCGCCCATGGTCGGCGTGCCGCGCTTGGCGAGGTGCGATTCGGGGCCGTCGGTGCGGATCGGCTGGCCCTTGCCCTGCTTGATGCGCAGCCACGAGATCGCCGCCGGCCCGAAGAAGAAGACGAACAGCAGCGCGGTGGCGGTGGCGCCGCCAGCCCGGAAGGTGATGTAGCGGAAGACGTTCAGCACCGGGAAGGTGCCTGAAAATTCGGCGAGCCAGACGAGCATTGCTTGGGCAGTCTCTTTGCGCGGTCTCTTGCGGGTCAGTCTTCGGCAGGCACGGCTGGAAAGCGCGCGAGGATCGCCTTGACGATCGGCCCCATGCGCGAGCCCAGCGACCCCTTGATGGTGACGACGTCGCCGGCGCGGATCGCATCGAGCACGAGCGGCTCCAGTTCGCCCGCCCCGGGGGCATAAGCTCCCCGCATGGCCGAAGGCAAGCTCTCATAGAGCCCTTTCATCAGCGGCCCGCAGGCAAAGACCTTGTCGATGGCGTTGGCGATAAGTGGAGCGGCCAGGCCCTTGTGCAGCTCGCCGCCGGTCGGCCCGAGCTCCAGCATGTCGCCGAGCACGGCGATGCGCCGCCCGCGGCCCTCCACCGGCAGCCGACCGAGATTCTCGATCGCGGCGCGCATCGAGGCCGGGTTGCCGTTGTAGCTTTCGTCGAGCAGCGTGATCGGCCCGCCCGGCGCCTGCAGGATCTGCCGCGCCCCGCGCCCCGCCGGCGGCTTGAGATCGCCGAGCGCCAGCGCCGCGAGCGCCAGATCGGCCCCAAGCGCATGCACCACGGCGAGCACGCCGAGCGAGTTCAGCACGATATGCTTGCCCGGGCTGCCGAGCCGATAGGCGACGGGCTCGCCGAAGACGCGGGCCTCGACCGTCGACATGTCGGGCTTGAGGGCGCAGGAGACCAGCCGCACATCCGCATCCGGGCTCTCGCCGAAGGTGATGATCTGTCCCGCCGGGCCGGATTTCGCGATGTCGCGCAACAGCTCGGATTGCGGGATGTCGGCGTTGACGATGGCGGTGCCGCCCGGCTCCAACTCCCAGAAGACCCCGGCCTTCTCTTCGGCGATACCTTCGACCGAGGCGAAGGCGGCCAGGTGCACCGGCTGGATCGTGGTGATGATCGAGACCTGGGGCCGCACCATGCGCGCCAGCGGCAGGATCTCGCCGGGGCTGTTCATGCCGATCTCGTAGACGCCATAGGCGACATCGGCCGGAGTCCGCACCAGCGTCAGCGGCACGCCCCAATGGTTGTTGTAGGACGCAATCGGCGCGTGGGTCTTGCCCTGCCGGGACAGCACGAGGCGGAGCGCCTCCTTGGTGCCCGTCTTGCCGACCGAGCCCGTGACGGCGACGACGCCGGCCTTGAGTTGCGCCCTGCGCGTCGTGCCCGCCTGCTCCATCGCCTTGAGCACGTCCGGCACCACGGCGAGCGCGCCGATCCCGGCGAATTCGGCCGCATGCGCCTCGTCGACCACGGCGAGCGCGGCGCCCTTGTCGAGCGCGGCCTTGACGAAGTCGTGCCCGTCGCGCGCCTCGCCCTTGATGGCGAAGAAGGTGTCGCCCGGCTCCAGTGTGCGGGTGTCGATCGACGCGCCCGTGACCGCTGGCGGCACGGCGCCTTCAGGGCGCGCGCCGAGAGCGGCGATCAGCTTGTCTCCGCTCCAGAGGGGGGCGCTCATCCTGCAATCTCCGATAACGCTTTCCGGACCACGTCGTGATCGGAGAAGGGCAAGGTGCGGTCGCCTATGATCTGGCCGGTTTCATGGCCTTTCCCGGCGACGACCAGCAAATCCCCGGGTGTCAGCATGCACACTGCGCTCCTGATCGCCTCCTCGCGGTCGCCGATCTCCAGGAGCTTCGGCGAAGCGGCCATGATCTCGGCCCGGATGGTCGCGGGGTCCTCGCTACGCGGATTGTCGTCGGTGACGATGGCGATGTCGGCCCGCTCGGCGGCGATGGATCCCATCAGCGGCCGCTTGCCCTTGTCACGGTCGCCGCCGCAGCCGAAGACGCAGATCAGCCGGCCCGTCGCATAGGGGCGTAAGGTCGTCAGCACCGCCGCCAGCGCATCGGGCTTATGGGCGTAATCGACCACGACGAGCCCGCCATTGACCTCCCCGACCCGCTCGAGCCGGCCGGCCACGCCCTTGAGACCGGCAATCGCTCGGATCGCAGCCGCCTTGTCCTCGCCGGTCGCGATGGCGAGGCCTGCCGCCACGAGCGCATTGCCCGCCATGAAATCGCCGACCAGCGGCAGTGCGACGGAGAGTTCCTGCCCGTCGACGCCGATCGTCAATCGCTGCGAGAAGCCGTCGCGGGCATTGGCCAGCAAGGTCAGCGTCTCACCCTTGCGACCGATGCCGATCATCGGATGCCCAGCCGCGACGGCAGCCTCGGCCGCTTCCACGGCATAGGGCTCGTCGCGGTTGACCACGACCGGCGCGCCGTCGGGTAGTAGCGCCCAGAGCCTGAGTTTCGCGGCGAGGTAGTCCTCGACGGTCGGGTGATAATCAAGATGGTCACGACCAAGATTGAGGAAGGCGCCGGCCTTCAGCCGCACCCCGTCGAGCCTGCGCTGGTCGAGCCCGTGCGAGGAGGCCTCCATGGCGAGATGCGTGACACCCTCTCCCGCCAGCCGGTCGAGCGAGGCATGAAGCGAGAGCGGGTCCGGCGTGGTCAGCGAGCCATAGTCGGCGCCTTTCGACGTCACCACGCCGATGGTGCCAAGGCTCGCCGATTCATGACCGAGCGCCTGGAAGATCTGGCGGGTGAAATCCGCGACCGACGACTTGCCGCTCGTTCCCGTCACCGCGACGATGGTTTCCGGCTGGCGCGGGTGGATCTGCGCTGCCGCGAGCGCCAGCGCCAGCCGCGGATCGGCGACCTGCGCAAAAGCGACGCCAGCTGGCAGATCCGCCGGGCGCGGCCCGCCCGAGACCACGGCGACGGCGCCATGCCCCACCGCATCCATGATGAAGCGCGCGCCATCCGCCTTCGCTCCGGCAAGCGCCACGAAGACGTCGTCCCCCGTGACCTTGCGGCTGTCGAAGGCAACGCCGTGCACCTGCTGGCTGGCGACGTCGGCGTCGAAGGTCTCGGGGAAGAGGTCTCCGAGGCTGTATCCGGACATGGTCATGTCACCTGTATAGCCCGCAATCAGCGGGAACCCCAGGCACCGAGCTTCGCCATCAGCGGGAAGGGCGAAGGCGGCGGGTCGAAGCGCGGCGTCAGCCCGAGGATCGGCGCGGCACGCTCGATCAGCTTGCCGGTGGTGACGCCGGCGTTCCAGGCCGCGGTCGAGTAACCGCCGCTCTCGGCATAGCCCTTCGGCTCGTCATAGATCGCGAGGAAGAGGTACTTCGGCTTGTCGGACGGCGCGATGGCCGTGAAGGTGGTGAAGTTCTTGTTCTTGGCGTAGCGGCCATTGATGACCTTCTCCGCCGTGCCGGTCTTGCCGCCGACGAAATAGCCGGGGATATCGGCCTTGCGAGCCGAGCCCTTCTCGCCGTTGAGCCGCATGATGAAGCGCATCGCCTCCGAGGTTTCGGGCTTGATGACGCGGATCGCGGTCTTCTTCGCGTCTTCCTCGCTGCGCTTCAGGAAGGTCGGCTTCATCAGGTAGCCGCCATTGACCAGCGCCGCCACCGCGGCAAGAGCCTGGATCGGCGCGACCGCGAGACCATGGCCGAAGGCGATCGTCGCAGTGTTGATCTCACCCCAGCGCGTCGGGACGATCGGGGCCGCGCTCTCCGGCAGCTCGGTCGTCATCCGGTCGAGCTGCATCATCTTCTTGAGGAAGGCCTTGTGGCCCTCGACGCCGACGGCGAGCGCCATCTTGATCGAGCCCATGTTCGACGAATGCAGGAAGACCTCGGGCACGGTGAGCGTGCGGCCGGTGCCATGGTATTCCTTGATGACCTGCCGGCCGAAACGCATCATGCCGCCGGCGGTCGAATAGCTCGAATTGATGTTCGCCTTGCCGGAATCGAGCGCCATGGCGATGGTCAGCGCCTTGAAGGTCGAGCCCATCTCGTAGACGCCGACACTCATCCGGTTGATCCGGTCCTTCTCCAGCGCGTCGACCGGATTGTTCGGATCGAAATCCGGCAGCGAGGCCAGGCCCAGCACCTCGCCGGTGGTCACGTCCATGATCGCGCCGGCGGCAGCGATGGCCTTGAAGCGCTCCATGCCCTTCATCAGCTCATCGCGCAGCAGATGCTGCACGCGCAGGTCGATCGAGAGCTTCACCGGCTTGAGATCGGTCGACTCCGTCGCGAAACCCGCGCCGTTCAGATCCTGCAGGCCCTGCGAGTCGATGTATTTCTCCATGCCGGCGATCCCGACATTGTCGATATTGGCGAAGCCGAGGATATGGGCGGCTGCCGTGCCGTTCGGATAGACGCGCTTGTTCTCGGGCACGAAGCCGACGCCGGGGATGCCGAGCCGGTGCACCTCGGCCTGCTGGCGCGGCGTGATCTCCCGCTGCACCCAGACGAAGCCCTTCTTGGTGCCGAGCTTCTCGCGCAGCTCCTTGGCGTCGAGATCGGGCAGAACGGCGGTGAGCAGCTCCGTCGCCTCGTCCTTGTCGAGGATCTTGCGCGGCTCGGCGAAGACCGAGACGGTGCGGATGTCGGTGGCGAGTACCTCGCCGTTGCGGTCGACAATGTCGGGCCGCGCCGAGGAGGTGGCGGTGGCAGTGGCGCGACGCAGGCCCACCTGCTCGTTCGGTAATGTTGCCAGCAGCACGAGCCGCGCCGTGATGGCGATGAACAGCGCCGAGAAGCCAAGGATGACCAGGCCGACGCGCGGCTCGCTCTTCTCCCCGCTCATGCGGAAGACGTCGCGCAGCCAGGCCAGCCTACCGCGCCGCGGCGCGGCCTCGGTGGCCCCGTTCGCCTCGTCCATCGCCGCTTCGTTCTCTCTCGTGTGGCTCATCGCATCGGCCCCGGCGTGGTTCCGCTCTGCTTGGTGCTCTTCGGCGTCTCGGTGGGCACGCTGAGGCCGAGATCCTCGAGCTTGCGGCCGATCGCGTCGACCTTGGGGCCGCGGTTGGGGATCTCGGAGGCCTTCACCACCTGCATCGCGGTGAAGGCCTGCAGGTCGAGATGCCGCTCGGACAGCGTCTGGACCCGATCCGGACGATTGAGGAACTGCCATTCGGCCTTGAGCACGGCGATGGCGTCGCGCTCGCGCTGGGTCTTGGCCCTCATCTTCTGGAGCTGCTCGTTGGCCAGCGTCGTCTCGTACTTGATCGAGTAGGCATAGACCGCCGAGGAGACCAGCGCGCCGATGGCGATGACATGCAGGAGCTTGATCACGCTTCAGGGCCTCCGGCGCGGCTGCGGATCGGGCACGGTCGAGAGCGCGACGAGCCCGGGCTCGGCCCGCCGGGCCGGCGCATCATTGCGCTCGGCGGCGCGCAGCTTGGCCGAGCGCGCCCGCGGATTGGCGCGCATCTCGGTCTCGGACGGCCCCACTGCCCCCTTGGCGATCAGGCGGAAGGTGGGCTGCGCGGCAGCGACCGCCGGCGCATGACGGGAGCCTGTCGGCACTCGCCCCGAGCGCTCGGCGAAGAATTGCTTGACGATGCGGTCCTCGAGCGAATGGAAGGTCACGACCACGAGCCGGCCGCCGGGCTTGAGCACGCTCTCGGCCGCATGCAGCGCCCTGACCAGCTCTCCGAGCTCGTCATTGACCGCGATGCGCAGCGCCTGGAACACCCGCGTCGCCGGATGCGCTCCGCCCGGCTCACCCCGCACGATCGTGGCGACGAGATCGGCGAGTTGCTTCGTGGTGGTCAGCGGCGCCTTGCGCCGCGCCTCGATCACGGCACGCGCCACGGCGCGCGAGCGGCGCTCCTCGCCATAATGGTAGAAGATGTTGGCGAGCAGCCCTTCCTCGGCCTCGTTGACGATGTCGGCGGCGCTCTGCCCCGCCCCGCTCATCCGCATGTCGAGAGGACCGTCGAAGCGGAAGGAAAAGCCGCGTTCCGCCTGATCCAACTGCATGGACGAGACGCCGATATCGAGCACGACGCCGTCGAGCGGCGCGAAGTCGAGGCGCTCGGCCTCCTCGGCGAGCTCGCCGAAGACCGCTTGCGACAGCGTGAGCCGCCCCGCCATCGCCGCGACGAGATCGGCCCCGCCGGCTATGGCCGTGGGATCGCGATCGAGCCCGAGCAGCGTGGCACTGGGTGCGGCCTCCAGGATCGCGCGCGAATAGCCGCCTGCGCCGAAGGTGCCGTCGAGATAGCGGCCGCCGGCCTTTGGCGCCAGCGCCTCCAGCACCTCGGCCAGAAGCACCGGCACGTGACGAGCCGATCCCCCAATGACTCCGCCTGCACGGTCGCCATTGCCCGTCATGTACCCGCGCCTCCGGCCTGCGTCCCAACAATTCCCGGCGTCCCAAGCCCTCCCAAGGCTCGCTTGACGTCGCGCAGCCGCGTCTTCGCCGCATCGAGATGCGCGCGGAAACGCTCCGGCTCCCAGATCTGGAATTTGTGGCCGTGCCCGACGAAGGTCAGCGTGTCGCCGATGCCGGCATGCGCCTTCAGCGCCTCGCTCAGCGTGATTCGCCCCTCGGGGTCGACCTTCAGCACCTCCGATGTGCCGTTGAGCGCCGTCGAAAGCAGCTCCCACTCGTCCGAGAACGGCGAGAAGCGCGCCAGGATGTCGTCGATCGTGCCCCGAAGCGCATTGCCGCCGGCATCCAGCGCCGGCAAGTCGAGCGCCTGATGGACGTAAAGCCCCTCGTACCCGTCTTTCGCCAGGACAGCCCGGAAGCTCGAAGGAATGGAGACGCGGCCCTTCGCGTCCAGCCGGTTGGTGAAGTTCGAGACGAAGCGGTCCGTCAACGCCGCCTCCCGGCCTGCTCTTCACATCATCGCCACGCCACCCGGCAAGCGGCGGAAAGACTCTCCGTCGAAGCCGGCAAGGCACGGCCTTTGGCCAAATTCCGCGCGGCACACGGAGCTTGACCTGACGGTGGCCTGCCGGCTTCGACGGGATGATTTGGGATAGCATGGGCAATCGTGGGCGTCAATGGAATCACAGGCGCGAAGCGACGCCGGGAAGGACTCCGGATCATCACAGACTGTTAAGGTTAAGTATCCGTAAACCATGCGGAATCGGGTCCGTTGCGCTGCCGATGGGACAGCGGAGAACCGCAAAACGGCTGAAGAAAAAATTCTGGCCGAGGCGCCGCGTCATGCTCGGGCTTGCCCCGAGCATCTCAGCAAGAAGAAACGCCCCTCCCCCACGTCATTCCGGGCTGGACCCGGAATCCATTCCAGAGCGCGGCGCCGCATGATGGATTCCGGAGCGGCGCCGCTGACGCGGCTCGCCCGAAATGGCGACGGAGGTTCGGGCGCCTTGCGCTGAATGAGATTCCCAGGTCTGCGCTTTGCTCCGCCCGAGAATGACGCCCCGGCGAAGCCTACTCGTCCCGCGAAGACGCCAGCAGCGCGTCGCGCACCCGCTCGAGCTGCTCCCGCAACGGCTCGGCACCCGGCGCGGTCGCGCCGAGCGCGCAGCCGATCGCCTCTTGCACACCCTGCCCTTGCGCGCGCATTGCCTCACCCTTGTCGGTCAGGCGGATGCGGACCTGCCGCTCGTCCTGCGGATCGCGCTCCCGGCGGATCAGGCCGGCGCCCTCCAGCCGCTTCAGCAGCGGCGTCAGCGTGCCAGAATCGAGCATCAGCTTCTCGCCGAGCGCCTTCACCGTCGGGCCGTCATCCTCCCACAATGCGAGCATGACGAGATATTGCGGATAGGTCAGGCCGAGCGCGGCCAGGATCGGACGATAGGCCCGGTTGAAGGCATGGCTCGCCTGATAGACCGCAAAGCAGAGTTGCTGCCCCAGCCGCGGCGTCCCGTCATCGGCTCCGTCCTTCTGCGCCATCAAACCCTCGCTGCTGCGCCGAGACTCCACGCAAAGCCGAAACCCGCCTCGCGATCAACTACCGTCTCGTTCCAAATTTAGTTGTTGACAATCTAATTGCACACAATCTAAATAGCAACCGTCAGCTCACCCCAACGACAGGAGCCACTCATGAAAGTTCTCTACACCGCGCATGGTTCCGCCACCGGCGGCCGCGAAGGCCAGGCCGCGACCGACACCGGCAACGTCAAGCTCGTGCTGAATACGCCGAAGGAGCTCGGCGGCGGCGGCGGCGACGGCACCAACCCCGAGCAGCTCTTCTCGATGGGCTACTCGGCCTGCTTCCTCGGCGCGCTGAAGTTCGTCGCCGGCAAGGAGAAGGTGAAGATTCCGGATGATGCGCGCGTCAGCGCCGACATCGGCATCGGCGCCCGCGACGACGGCCAGGGCTTCGGCATCACCGCGAAGCTGACGGTCTCTGTGCCCGGCCTGGACAAGGCCGTGGTCGAGGACCTCGTGAAGAAGGCCCATGTCGTCTGCCCGTACTCGCATGCCACGCGCGGCAACATCGAGACCGAGACGGTGGTCGCGTAAGGCGACCGCTTCCAGCTAACCACCGTCATCCCGGACGCAGCGAAGCGGAGATCCGGGATCCATCGAAGGGCGCAGCACCCTACGATGGATCCCGGGTCGACCTTCGGTCGCCCGGAATGACGCGAATCTAAAGCAGCAGGCAAGCGCCAGCCGGCCTGTAAGCCGGGTTTTGGATGGCCGGAGGATCGCTCCCCCGACGTGACGGCCATTCCTCTGGGACGCGCATTACTGCACGCCTCGAGCAACCAACCCGGACGACAGGGCCTGGAAACCGGCCCCTCCCCGCTCGCGCGGGAAGCGTCGTCCCTATTCGGTTTTGCTCCCGGTGGGGCTTGCCATGCCGTCCCCGTTGCCGGGTCCGCGGTGCGCTCTTACCGCACCTTTTCACCCTTACCACGCGAAGGAAGGCCGAAGCTCTCCGGCGCGCGGCGGTTCGATCTCTGTGGCGCTTTCCCTGGGGTCGCCCCCGCCGGACGTTATCCGGCACCGTGTTTCCGTGGAGCCCGGACTTTCCTCCCCCGAGAGAACCTGAGTTCTTGCAGGAGCGGCCGTCCGGCCGACTGGCGATGGGGAGATGCGCGTTGGCGCGGCCCGCGTCAAGCGCCGGCCGCAACCTGGCCTCAGTTGCGCGCCGTGATGACGCGGACCTTGGAGCAGTAGCTGCGGTTCGCACCGCTCATATGCGTCGTCATGTGGCCGCTCTGATATTTCATGACGGTGCGGCAGGTGTCGCCGCCGGCCATCTTGTAGGCCAGCGCGAGGTACTTCATGCCGTAGCGTACATTGGTCTCGGCATCGAGCAGGCCGCCGGCGCCGCCCGAATAGCCCATGCCGCGCGCCGTCTGGTGGCGGATCTGCATCAGGCCGAAATTGCCGGCGTGGGCCGCCCGCGGATTGTAGCGACTCTCGATCCGCACCACGGCGTCCGCAAGGGAGAACGGCACGCCGTTGGCAGCCGCATGGCGCGCCACGATGGCCTTAATACCCTCGGAACCGGCCGGAGCGGCTAGCGCACGGCTGCTGCCACGGGTCTCAGCCTGCTCTTCGCGGGCCACCGACCAATTGGCCGTGGTTTCGCCCGCGGCGCGGGTCTGGGTCGCAGCACGCTTGCCCGCGGTCTCTCCGGAAGCGGTGCGCGCAATCTCAGCCTCGCGCACAATGAAGGCCCGGGCGTCCGTTTCGGCGTTAACCATTTCATTAGCCAAAGCGCCTGAAGCGAGGCTAATCAGGCACGCCGCAGCGAGACCACCACAGATATATCTCATGTTGAATTTAACCCCGTGAGCGCCATAACTGGCCGGTGGGGATGTTTAATTGATAGGTGAATGTGTCGATAATCTGGCACATTGTGCACAAAAACATAGAAAATAATACATCAACAGGACTCTATGCTATATTTAACTATTAAGTATCCATATGTATTAAGCTGACGACAAAAATAAAGGCCACCTCGGAGCTAAGAACGAATCAAGCAAGGCGCCGGGCCGCCGCAGTTCCGCCGTATTTCGGCGCGTGAACGAGACCGCCGGCCATGCGTTGTCGTTTTGGGAGGGTCCGGCCTCGCGTTGGAAGCCGGCGCGGCAGGTAGTCGCGGAAGGCGCCCTTGCGTCGCAGCCCGCCCTCCTCTCATCATCCGGCCAGACTAAGAACCTCTAACAAAACCCGGAGGGGTCTCGATGGGCTTTGGAAGAGCCGAATGCCAGGAGGAGCGCGCAGCCGATATCCTCGGATATCGGCAAGTCGGTCCGACGCCGCAGGCGGCCCTCCAAAGCCCACCTCCGGCGCCGGGAATTCGACCGCCCGCGCCGTCGCGCCGCTTGCCGATACCAAGGGTATCGGCTTCACGCCGCTCCTGGCGGAGCGGACGAATTGCCGGCGTCGAGGCCCCTCCGGGTTTTGTTAGAGGTTCTAAGGGATATCTCTCTTGATGGCTTCCACCTTCTGGGGCGCGCTCGGCGGCGGCGGGCTCGGGCTCATGCTGGGCGGTCCGCTCGGCGCCTTGCTCGGCGCACTTGCCGGCCACGTGCTCGTCGACCGCGAGGGCGCGCCCTTCGGCCCGGCTCCGCGCCAGCTCGTCTTCACCACGGGCCTGGTCGCGCTCGCCGCCAAGATGGCGCGCTCGGACGGGGTCGTGACCTGTGACGAGGTTTCCGCCTTTCGCCGCATCGTCGAGGTGCCGCCCGACCAGCAGCACCGCATCGAGATGCTCTTCGACCTCGCAAAGCAGACCAGCGCGGGCTTCGAGGCCTATGCCGAGCAGATCGCGGGCGCCTTTCGCGAAGAGCCGGCGCTGCTGGAAGACGTTCTCGACGGGCTTTTCCTCATCGCCGCCGCGGATGGCGCGATCCATGAAGCCGAGCACGCCTATCTGCGCTCCGTCGCCGCGATCTTCGCCATCTCAGACAAGGATTTCGCCCGCATCGAGGCCCGGCACGCCCGCCGGCCGGACGATCCCTATCTCGTTCTCGGCGCCAGCCGCGACATGGGCAACGCCGAGCTGAAGCGGCTTTATCGCCGCCTGGTGGCCGACACGCATCCCGACCGCGAGATCGCCCGCGGCCTGCCCGAGGAAGCCGTGGCCATCGCGACGAAACGGCTCTCGGCGATCAATGCGGCCTGGGACCTGATCCGCAAGGAACGCGGCCTGGGCCAGAGCCTCCTTGCACCCGAGCCGGCTTGAGCCCATGACCGACGCAGCCAAGCCGGACAGCCGCTTCGCGGCCAAAGTCTTCCCTTCGCCCAACCATGGCGGGCGCAAGGAGCGCGACGGCGCGCCGGGCCGCCGGCCGGACATGCTGATCCTGCACTACACCGGCATGCCGGACGCCGGCGAAGCCCTCCAGTGGCTGTGCAATCCGATCGCGCAGGTCTCCTCGCATTACTTCGTCTTCGAGAACGGCCACACGCTGCAACTCGTGCCGGAAGGCCGGCGCGCCTGGCATGCCGGCGCCTCGCACTGGGCGGGCGAGACCGACATCAACTCCTGCTCGATCGGCATCGAGATCGCCAATCCGGGCCATCCCGGCGGCCTGCCCGATTTCCCGCAGGAACAGATCGCCGCGACGCTGAACCTCTGCCGCGACATCTGCGAGCGCTGGTCCATCCCGCCCGAGCGTGTGCTCGCGCATTCCGACATCGCGCCCGGCCGCAAGATCGACCCCGGCGAGAAATTCCCCTGGCGACACTTCGCCGAAGGCGGCGTCGGTCTCTGGACGGAGCCCGCACCGATCCGCGGGGGCCGCTATTTCGCCCGCGGCGATGCCGGCCAGCCGGTCGAGGCGCTGCAGGCGATGTTCGCGATGCTCGGCTACGGCGTTGCGGTCGACGGCATCTATGACGAGAAGCTGGAAGCCGTCGTCGCCGCCTTCCAGCGGCATTGGCGCCCGGAGAAGGTCGATGGCGTCGCCGACTCATCGACGATCACCACGTTGCGCGACCTGCTGGCGGCAACGCAGGCTGCCCGGACCGCCTGATGAGACGCTGGGCAATGGATGAGACGCAGGACAAGGATCGCTTAACCAAACCGACCTAGATTGCCTGGGTGGCAGCAGGGAGATACGCCTTGACCAGCCTGCAGCCGACCCCAGCCACCCGCCCCCTTTACGAGCGCGCCGCCCAGCTCGGCGCGATCGGCGCCTGGGAATGCGACCTTGCCAAGGAGACGCTGAGCTGGACCGACGGGGTTTATGACCTCTTCGGCCTGCGCCGCGGCAGCGCGATTCAGCGCAGCTCGATCCTGGACCTGTACGAAGAGCGTTCGCGCCGCGAGATGGACCGGCTGCGCACCAGCGCCATCTGCGGCGGCCAGGGCTTCGCCCTCGACTGCCGCATCGTGACGGCGGGCGGCGAGAAGCGCTGGATGCGCCTCGTCGTCGGTGTCGGCTACCAGCAGGGACGGCCCTATCGCATCTTCGGCTCCAAGCAGGATGTCACCGCCGAAAAGGGGCTCTGGGAAGGGTTGTCCAGCCTCGCGCGCAGCGAAACCCTTTCGGGCCTTGCACCCCGCCACGCCCTGGCCGACGCCCTGCACCGCTTTCGCCCCGAGCACAGCCGGGAGCGCATCGCTCTCGTCCTCTTCGCGATAGACGGCTTCGATGCGATCCGCGAGCGCTTCGGCCGAACCGCAGGCAGCGCCCTCGACCGCTGCGTCGCCGAGCGGCTGAAGCGACTCTTCTCCGATGCGCTGGCGATAGAGCAAACCGGCGAGGGAGCCTATTCCCTGCTGCTGCGGATGCCGGGCGACCGGCAATACCTGCAGACGGCGCTGGACGCGATGCGCGCCCTTCTCTGCCGCCCGCTGCCGCAAGGAGCCCTGGTGCTCAACTTCACCCTGTCGATCGGGGGAGCGCTGGGAGCGCCGGAGCGCGGCCGCACCCCGCAAGAGCTCTTCGCCGAGGCGGACGCCGCACTCCATGTCGCCGGCACGGCAGGCGGGAATTGCGTGCGCATCTTCGACGGCCCTGTCGCGGAGCGGCGCTTCGCGGTTGCCCGCTAGTCCACGGCCCCGTTCAGCGTCCTGATGAAGATGATCGAACCGTCCTGGCTGCGGCCCATGTCGCGCCAGCCATGGCGGCGATAGAAGCGCTCCGCCCGCGTGCCGCCGCCGGTGGTGAGCCAGGCCTGGGCATGGCCCGCCGCCTTGAGCCCGGCCAGCGCCGCATCCAGCAAAGCCCGGCCGTAACCGTGCCCCTCATGCGCCGGATCGACGAACAGCGCCCAGATCAGCGCCGTCTGGTGATTGGCGCAGGTGAAGCCGACGATCTCGCCATCCTGCTCGGCGACGAGGAAGATCGCCTGCTCGCGATACCAGTCGACCTCGGCCTGCGTCACCTTCGAGGGGTCCGCGAGCTGGTTCTCGCGAACGCCCATCCGGATCGCGGTGACGCGCGGCTGGTCCTCCGCCCGCGCCTTGCGGACGATGGTTGCCGTTCCGACCTGCAGGCTCCGGTCAGACATCGGCTCTGCCCCTCAACGCTTGCGGACGAACTCGGTCCGCAGCACCAGTCCCTTGATCGCATCGTGGCGGCAATCGATCTCCTCCGGGTTCTCCGTGAGGCGGATCGAGCGGATCACCGTGCCCTGCTTGAGGGTCTGGCCCGCGCCCTTGACCTTGAGATCCTTGATCAGGACGACGGAGTCGCAATCGACGAGCAGGTTTCCGGAAGCGTCCCGGACCTCGACGGTCTGCGCAGCGGCAGCAGCGGCCACCACTTCGGAGGCCGGGCGCCACTCGCCCGTCGCTTCGTCATAAACGTAATTGTCGTTGTCGTCGGCCATGACCGCTCTGCTCGTCCTGTTGTCGCCGGGCAATCCGGCCTGGGCCCGGGTTAAAGGAGCCCGCCGGATAATTCAACAAGTCGAGTTTGTATAATATGCGACAGCAGCCTTCCGGGCAGCACGCGAAGGCGCGCCACCCGGGAAGACGCGCCCTACTCCGCCGCCTGCAACCGATAGGCAGCGGTATCGTAGTTGAGGATCGGCGCGAGCCAGCGCTCGACCTCCTCGATGCTCATGCTCTTGCGCGCCGCATAATCCTCGACCTGGTCGCGCTCGACCTTGGCGACGCCGAAGTAGTACGCGTCCGGGTGCGAGAAATAGAGCCCCGAGACCGAGGAGCCCGGCCACATCGCATAGCTCTCGGTCAGCTTCACGCCGACGCGCCGCTCCGCCTCCAGCAACTTGAAGATCGTCGCCTTCTCGGTGTGGTCGGGCTGGGCCGGATAGCCCGGCGCCGGGCGGATGCCGCGATACTCCTCGCGGATCAGCTCGTCATTGCTGAAGGCCTCGTCCGGCGCATAGCCCCAGAACTCCTTGCGGACGAGCTGGTGCATCCGCTCGGCGAAGGCTTCGGCAAACCGATCCGCCAGCGCCTTGACCATGATCGAGCGGTAATCGTCATTGTCGCGCGCGAATTTCTCGGAAATGCGCTCTTCCTCCGCGCCGGCCGTGACGACGAAGGCGCCGATATAGTCGGGCGCGACGCCATCCGGTGCGACGAAGTCGGAGATGCACATATTCGGCTTGCCGTCGCGCTTGGTGAGCTGCTGGCGCAGGCCGTGGAAGGTCGCGAGCGTCTCCGAACGGCTCTCGCCGGTGAAGAGGCGGATGTCGTCGCCCACCGTATTGGCCGGCCAGAAGCCCACCACCGCCTTCGGGTTGAACCAGCGTTCCTCGACGACACGCTTCAGCATCGCCTGCGCATCATCCCAGAGCGCACGCGCCGCCTCGCCCTGCTTCTCGTCCTCGAGGATCGCCGGGAAGCGGCCCTTCAGCTCCCATGTCTGGAAGAAGGGCGTCCAGTCGATCACGGGCACCAGATCGGCGATGTCGTAGGTCCGGAAGACGCGCGTGCCGAGGAAGCTCGGCTTCGGCGGCACGTAGCTCGCCCAATCCGGCTTGAAGGCATTGGCGCGGGCCTTGGCCAGCGGCAGGCGCTGCTTGTCGGCCTCGGAGCGGCGATGCGCCTCGGCGACCTTGGCGTATTCCGCTTGCACGCCCGCGACGTAACCCGGCTTCTGCTCGGACGAGAGCAGGCTGGAAACCACGCCGACCGCGCGCGAAGCGTCGTTCACATGCACCGCCTGGCCTTTCTCATAGGCCGGGTGGATCTTCACCGCCGTATGCACGCGGCTCGTCGTCGCCCCACCGATCAGGAGCGGGATGTCGAAGCCCTCGCGCTCCATCTCGGAGGCGACCGTCACCATCTCGTCGAGAGAAGGCGTGATCAGGCCGGAAAGGCCGATGATATCGACGTTTTCCTTGCGCGCCGTATCGAGAATCTTCTGCGTCGGCACCATCACGCCGAGGTCGATCACCTCGTAGTTGTTGCACTGGAGCACGACGCCGACGATGTTCTTGCCGATGTCGTGGACATCGCCCTTCACCGTCGCCATCAGCACCTTGCCGGCCGCCGCGCGTGCGGAGCCGCCGTTGAGGCGCTTCTCTTCCTCCATATAGGGCATGAGATAGGCCACGGCCTGCTTCATCACGCGGGCGGACTTCACCACCTGCGGCAGGAACATCTTGCCCGAGCCGAACAGATCGCCGACCACGTTCATGCCGGCCATCAGCGGGCCCTCGATGACGTGCAGCGGCTTCGCCGCGTTCAGCCGTGCCTCTTCGGTATCGACCTCGATGAACTCGGTGATGCCGGCGACGAGCGCATGCTCCAGCCGCTTCTCGACCGGCAGCTCCCGCCAGGCGAGATCCTTGCCGGACGCTGCGACCGAACCGTCGCCCTTGAAGCGCGGCGCAGCCTCCAGCAGCCGCTCGGTCGAATCCTTGCGGCGGTTGAGGACGACATCCTCGCAGAGCTCGCGCAGCTCGGGATCGAGGTCGTCATAGGAACCGAGCTGGCCGGCATTGACGATGCCCATGTCCATCCCCGCCTTGATGGCGTGGTAGAGGAACACGGAGTGCATCGCCTCGCGCACCTTCTCGTTGCCGCGGAAGGAGAAGGAGAGGTTCGAGACGCCGCCCGAAATGTGGGCATGCGGCAGGCTCTCGCGGATCGCCTTCGTCGCATCGATGAAGTCGTTGCCGTAGTTGTCGTGCTCCTCGATGCCCGTCGCCACCGCGAAGATGTTCGGGTCGAAGATGATGTCCTGCGGCGGGAAACCAAGCTTCTCGGTGAGAAGCTTGTAGGCCCGCATGCAGATCTCGATCTTGCGCTGGAAGGTGTCGGCCTGCCCGACCTCGTCAAAGGCCATGACGACCACGGCCGCACCGTATTGCCGGCAGATGCGCGCCTGTTCGAGGAAGGCTTCCTCGCCCTCCTTCATCGAGATCGAGTTGACGATCGGCTTGCCCTGGATCGTCTTCAGGCCCGCCTCGATCACCGGGAACTTCGACGAGTCCACCATGATCGGAACGCGCGAGATATCGGGCTCCGAGGCGATCAGGTTGAGGAATTCCGTCATCGCCTTCTCGGAATCGAGCAGGCCCTCATCCATGTTGACGTCGATGACCTGCGCGCCGTTGGCGACCTGGTCCCGCGCGACGTCCAGCGCGGCGGCATAGTCACCGGCGGTGATCAGCTTCCGGAACTTGGCCGAGCCGGTGACGTTCGTCCGCTCGCCGACATTCACGAAGGGGATGGTCTCGTCGAGCGTGAAGGGCTCCAGCCCCGCGAGCCGGAGATAGGGCTTCACCTCCGGCATCTTGCGCGGCGCCTTGCCGGCGACGGCTTCGGCGACCGCGCGGATATGGTCCGGCGTCGTGCCGCAGCAGCCGCCGACGACATTGACGAAGCCGGCATCGGCAAACTCGGCCAGCATCGCGGCCGTCGCCTCCGGGCGCTCATCATAGAGCCCGAACTCGTTCGGCAGGCCGGCGTTCGGATAGGCGCAGACCAGCGTGTCGGCGACACGCGACATGTCCTTGATATGCGCCCGCATCTCCCGCGCCCCGAGCGCGCAGTTGAGGCCGACGGTCAGCGGCGCGGCATGGCGCACGGCATTCCAGAAGGCCTCGACCGTCTGCCCCGAGAGCGTGCGGCCCGAAAGATCGGTGATCGTGCCGGAGATCATGACCGGCAGGCGGATGCCCTTGGCGCGGAAGACCTCCTCGATCGCCACGATCGCGGCCTTGGCGTTGAGCGTGTCGAAGATCGTCTCGATCAGCAGCAGTTCCGAGCCGCCGTCGATCAGCCCTCTCACCTGCTCGGCATAGGCGTCGCGCACCTGGTCGAAGCTGACGGCCCGGAAGCCCGGATTGTTGACGTCCGGCGAGATCGAGAGCGTGCGGTTGGTCGGGCCGATGGCGCCGGCGACATAGCGGCGGCGTCCGTCCTCCTTCTGCGCGATCGCCGCGGCTTCGCGAGCGATGCGCGAGCACTCGACATTCAACTCGTAGACCAGCGCCTCCATGCCGTAATCGGCCTGGGCGATCGAGGTGCCGGAGAAGGTGTTGGTCTCGACGATGTCCGCGCCCGCCCGGTAATAGGCGAGATGGATGTCGCGCAGGGCATCGGGCAACGTCAGCGCGATGATGTCGTTGTTGCCCTTGAGGTCGTGGTTCCAGCCCTTGAAGCGCTCGCCGCGGAAATCCGCTTCGGTGAGCTTCAGGTTCTGGATTTGCGTACCCATCGCGCCATCGAGCACGAGGATTCGCTGCTGCGCCGCCTGGCGCAGGGAGCGCTCGATCTCGGCGCCATCGACGGGGGCAGGCTTGTAGTCGGACATCGGGCTACTCCGCCGCCACGGCCTGCGCCGCCTGCTTCTCCGGCTTGACGCCGACGAGATGGCAGATGGCATAGACGAGGTCGGCCTTGTTCATCGTGTAGAAATGCAGGTCAGTGACGCCGCGATCGATCAGGTCCAGCACCTGCTCGGCGCAGACGGCGGCGGCGACGAGCCGGCGCGTCGCCGCATCCTCCTCCAGCCCCGCGAAGCGATCGGCCAGCCATTCCGGCACGCTGGCACCGGTCTTGCGGGCGAAGTTGGCCGTCTGCTTGAAGTTCTGGACGGGCACGATGCCGGGCAGGATCGGGATCTCGATGCCCCGCGCGCGGACCTTGTCGAGATATCGGAAATAGACGTCGTTATCGAAGAAGAACTGGGTGATCGCCCGCGTTGCGCCGGCATCGACCTTCTTCTGCAGCGCGTCGATATCGGCATCGAGCGAGGCGGCCTCCGGATGCTTCTCCGGATAGGCAGAGACCGTCACCTCGAAATCGCCGATGCGCTTCAGCCCCGCGACGAGGTCGGAGGTCTGGTGATAGCCGTCCGGATGCGGCTCGTAGATCGTGCCGAGACCGCCGGCCGGATCGCCGCGCAGCGCCACCACATGGCGCACGCCCGCATCCCAATAGGAGCGGATCACCTCGTCCACCTCGGCCTTCGAGGCCGAGACGCAGGTGAGATGCGCAGCGGGTTTCAGCCCGGTCTCCTCGACCATGCGCTTGACCGTGGCGTGGGTGCGCTCGCGGGTCGAACCGCCGGCGCCATAGGTCACCGAGACGAAGCTGGGGCCGATCGGCTCGAGCCGACGCACCGACTCCCACAGCGCGACCTCCATCTCCTCCGTCTTGGGCGGGAAGAACTCGAAGGAGACGCGCGGGCGGCGCGAGCCGTGCCGGCTGGGGCGGAAAGCATTCATCACGCAACCTCGAGGTTGATATTGCGGGCCGGCGGGTCGGCCTGGACGCGGCGGTCGCGGCCCCGCCAGAGCACGACCGGCAGTTGGCCCGAGCCGCCATCGGCCAGAGTGATCTCCTGCGAAAGGTCGCAGGCGAGCCCGGCCTCGGCGAACCAGCCGGCGATCTGCTGACGCGAGAAGCCGAGCCGGCGATGCGCATGCTCGCTACGCAGGAATTCCATGTCGTGCGGCGCGAAATCGACGACGATCAGCCGCCCGCCCGGTGCCAGCATGGCGGCAGCCTCCCGCACGGCCCGGCCGGGGTCGTCGAGGAAGTGCAGCACCTGATGGACGATGACGAGATCGAAGGAGCCGCGCGCGAAGGGCAGCGCATAGATGTCGCCCTGCCGGAGCTCGACGCGCGAAAGCCCGGCCCGCTCCAGATTGGCGCGCGCCACCGCCAGCATCGCATGGTTGGCATCGACGCCGACGGCTCGGCCGAACTTGGGCGCGATCCGCTCCAGCATCCGGCCCGTGCCGGTGCCGAGATCGAGCATCGCCCCGTTCGTGCCCTCGCCCACCGCCTCTTCGACCGCGGATTCCACGACATGGTCCGGCACATGCAGGTTGCGCAGCCGGTCCCAGTCGCGCGCGACGCTGGCGAAATAGCTCTGCGCAGCCTCGGCGCGAGCCGTACGGACGGCGGCCAGCCTCTCGCGATCGGCGGCCAGAACCGGGTCCTTCAGGTCGAGCCAGGCAGCGAGCGAGGCGGCGAAGGCGCCACCCGGCCCCGTCTCGTCAAGCCGGAAGAAAGCCCAGGCGCCCTCGCGCGAGCGCCTGACCAGCCCAGCCTCGGCCAGCAGCTTGAGATGGCGCGAGATGCGGGGCTGCGACTGGCCCAGGATGTCGGTGAGGTCCGAGACCGAAAGCTCGCCCTCGGACAGCAAGGCGAGAATGCGCAGCCGCGTCTCTTCGCCGGCAGCCCTCAGACCCGCGAGAAGCACATCGGAGGACAATGTCGTCGGCTGCCGCACGCGCTCTCCCTCCGCCGCGCAAGAAAAAGATATAAAGATATGTTTATGTCGAATGATCCGTTCGTGCAAGCGGATTTTCGTGCGGAGAAGAGGACAGCGCGTCGGAGCGGGCGCGGATCGTGCGGTTCCTACGCGAACTTATCCCCACCCTTCCGGCCCGCACCTATCTTCTCGTCGTCCCATCCGACCGAGGGGCTTCGCGAGGCATCGTGCGGCCGGAGGGGATTGCGGGCTTCGCGTCCCGGACCGTTGCGGGTCCGTCAGGCGCGGAGGTGCCGACTTCGTCAGGGCTGAACAGGCAGGCCCGTCCTCGCCGGACTCATGAGAACGAAGCGGACCCCCAGACACCCGTGCGCGGAGCCGAACGGCGCGAGGTCGTCGCTGTTCGACACTTCGACATCGACTCGACATCGGCACGCAGCCGTCGACTGCGAACGCCGCAAGGCTCCGCGCATCCCCTCGGATGCTCTCCAAGCCCGAAACCCCGCAGGCAACCGCCTGGACGGGGTTTTCGGTGCGGGCGGTCCAGATCGGGCCAATGCTCTGTCTCGCGCCAGTCCGGAAACGACATGACGCAAGGTTACTCTCGCCAGGAGCGCTCCTACCGAGCCTCGCGTGCGAGCCAGCCACAAATAAGAACGCCGGCGATTTCAGGTCGCCGGCGCACAGTCTCCTAGGCCTGCCGCGCGGCAGGCAATTTCCCCAGCCACAGAAAAAGACTTCAAATGAGCTTCAGGTCCCCCGCCGCGGTCTTGCCGCGCTCGGTCTTCAGCTCGAACGAAATCTTTTGCCCTTCCGTTAGCGTCATCATGCCGGCTTCCTTCACGGCAGTAATATGGACGAATACGTCCTTTCCACCTTCAGCCGGTTGAATGAAGCCGTAGCCCTTCTCAGTGTTGAACCACTTTACGGTTCCGGTCGCCATCGCCACATCCCTCGAAGCCGCTCCGGAGAGGTGCCCTTCGGAGCGCACAGGCCGCGCAAGTGGGAAGAATTGACCGAAACGCGATCGTTGTCGAGACCAAATGTCGCATGGGCAACGCAGCACCCCGATCAAGACTTTGTCAATCTGACCTGCGCCTTTACTGCTGCCCGGGAAGAACCACCCAGATATATCTCTACCTCCCCTGGCTCGACGACGTAGCGTCCGCTGTCATCATGCGCGCCGAGGCGGGCCGCTTCCAGACGGAAGCGGACAGTCTTCCTCTCGCCGGCCTTGAGCATCACCTTTGTAAAACCCTTCAGTTCCCGCAGCGGCCGCGACAGGCTTGCGACAGGTTTCCGGATATAGAGTTGAGCCACCTCCTGCCCGTCACGCGGGCCGGCATTGGTGACGTCGACCGAGACCTCCACCGCTCCGTCGAGCGGCATCGAGGCTGCGGAGACGCGCGGATCGGCATAGCTGAAACGGCTATAGGAAAGCCCGTAGCCGAAGGGGTAGAGCGGCTCGTTCAGCTCGTCCATGTAGATCGACGAGTAGCGCTCCTGCGGCCTCTCCGGTCGTCCGGTCGGCAGCTGGCTATAATAGACCGGGACCTGCCCGACTGAGCGCGGAAAGCTCATCGGCACGCGGCCGGACGGGTTGTAGCGCCCCGTCAGGATGTCGGCGATGGCCGTCCGCGCTTCCGTGCCGCCATGGAAGCTCTGCAGGATGGCGGCGACATGCTCGCTCGCCCAGGTCAGCACCAGCGGCCGCGCCGTCGCCAGCACCAGCACCACTGGCTTCCCCGTCGCGACCAGCGCTTCCAGCAATTCCTGTTGCACGCCGGGCAGGCCGAGCTTCGTTCGCGAGGCCGCCTCGCCGATGAAGGTGCAATCCTCGCCCATCATTGCGATGATCAGGTCGGTCTCAGCCGCGGCCCTGACTGCCGCCTCCTTCTCGGCGAACTCCGTGCCGCAATTCTTGGTGAAGGCGGGCTTGAAGACGATGCGGACATCCTGCGGCAGCCTTTCACGCAGGGCATCCGGCAGGGGCGTGATGACGCGACGCCCCAACCCCGCCGGATCGGTCCAGACCCGCTCATCTTCCGGCACCGCCATGGCGCCGATCACGGCGACGGATTTCACGCTGTCGCGGATCGGCAGGATGTCGTCGGCATTCCTGAGCAGGATCGCGCCCTCGCGCGCCGCCTGCAGCGCCACCTCGCGGGCAGCCTCCGTCTGCATCAGCCTGGGCGCGGCGGCCGGGTCGACATCGGGCCGGCCGAACAGGCCGAGATGGAACTTGACGCGCAGGACGCGCCTGACCGCCTCGTCGAGCGCCCTCATGGGCACGCGCCCGACGCGGACCTCGTCAGCCAGGTGCTTGTGATAGGCATCGCCCATCATGTCCATGTCGATGCCGGCGAGCAGCGCCTTGCGCGCGGCTTCTGCATCGTCGCGGGCGATGCCGTGCTGGCGCAGCTCGGTGATCGATCCGAAATCGGAGGTGACGAAGCCGCGGAAGCCCCACCGGCCGCGCAGGAGATCGGTCAGCATGCCGTGATGAGCCGTAGCCGGCACGCCGTTCAACGCGTTGAAAGCCGCCATCACCGTCATCGTGCCGGCCTCGAGGGAAGCCTTGAACGGCGGCAAATGGACGTCGAAGAGCTGGCTCGTGGGGATCCAGGCCGTGTTGTAGTCGCGGCCAGCCTCGACAGCGCCGTAACCGACGAAATGCTTCACCGTCGTCGCGACGCCGCCGCGCTGATAGCCCCGCGTGCGCGCCGCGGCGACGACGGCGCCGAGATGGGCGTCCTCCCCCGCCCCCTCCAGCGTGCGGCCCCAGCGCGGATCGCGCGTGATGTCGACCATCGGCGCGAAGGTCCAGTTGATGCCGGCGGCCGCGGCCTCCCGCCCGCTCCAATAGGCCGCCTGCTCGATCAGCTCGGGATTCCAGCTCGTGGCCTGCCCGAGCGGGAACGGAAAATAGGTCGAGAAGCCATGGACGGCGTCGAGCCCAATGATCAACGGGATCTTCAACCGGCTCTCGCGCACCGCCTTCTGCACGGCGAGCACCTCGGTCGGCACGACGAAGTTCATCACAGCGCCCATCTCGCCGCTGCGGACCTGATCGATATCGAAACCTTCGCCGCGCCCCGAGAGATGGAGCTGGCCGACCTTCTCCTTCAGCGTCATCCGCCTGAGCAGCGCGTCGATCCGCCGCTCGATGGCTTGCGCCTCCCGCCCCGTCTTCCAGGAGACGGCCTGCTGCGCCGGAGCGGCTGAGGCCAGGCACAGCAGAAGGAAGGCAGCGACGAGCCGCAGAGCCATGCGAGACGATCTCCCTGTCGCCACGCAGGCACCGCGCAGCCGAACAGAAACGCCTGACTGGCTCAACCGTTGCATGCCTCTGGCGCAGAATGCCACGAGCCGATACAGGCCTCTCATGTCGCAGATCGCCAGCGCCCCGACGCCGCACAAGCATCATCTCTATGAGGATCTGCTCGCCCTGCCGCTGGGCACGCTGATGATCTCGATCGGTATCGTGCTCTTTGCGAAGGCGACCGTGCTGACCGGCGGCGTGGCGGGCTTGGCGCTCCTGCTGCAATTCGCCACGGGCGCCGATTTCAGCATCCTCTTCTTCGTCATCAACCTGCCGTTCTACTGGCTGGCGCTGCGCCGCATGGGCTGGGCCTTCACCTTGCGGACCGTGGCCGCGGTCGCGCTGATCTCGCTCTTCGTCTGGGCGACGCCGGCCTGGCTCAGGATCGAGGCGATCGCGCCGCTCTATGCGGCCTGCGCCGGCGGTGCCGCCATGGGGCTCGGCCTGCTGGCGCTCGCGCGCCACCGCACCGCCATCGGCGGCGTCAACATTCTCGCGCTTTACCTGCAGGAGCGGCACGGCATCCGCGCCGGCTGGGTCCAGCTCGGCATCGACGCCGCCATCTTCGCCGCCGCGCTCTTCGTGTTGCCGCTCGACAAGCTGGCGATGTCGGCGGTGGGAACGATCGTGATCAATGCCATCCTGGCGATGAACCACAAGCCCGGCCGCTACACGGCGATCTCCTGAGCCCGCTGGTCCGCGCATGACGCTTCCGTTACAGGGAGAGTTGCGCGGCGCCCCTCGTCATGCCAGTCAGCCCAAGGGAAAAGACGGGCGCGCGACGGCGCGCGACGAGTGGCGAGACGAGACATGGCCCAGCCCCTGACCATCGAAGACCTGCGCATCCTGGCGAAGCGCCGCGTGCCGCGCATGTTCTACGACTACGCCGATTCCGGCGCCTGGACCGAGGGCACCTACCGCTCCAACGAGACCGATTTCGCCAAGGTGAAGCTGCGCCAGCGCGTCGCCGTCGACATGACCGACCGCTCGCTGGCCTCCGAGATGATCGGCCAGCCGGTTTCCATGCCGGTCGCGCTCGCCCCGACCGGCCTCACTGGCATGCAGCACGCCGATGGCGAGATCCTCGCCGCCCGCGCAGCCGCGAAGGCCGGCGTGCCCTTCACGCTCTCGACCATGAGCATCTGCTCGATCGAGGACGTAGCGAGCCACACCCAGGCGCCCTTCTGGTTCCAGCTGTATGTGATGAAGGACCGCGACTTCATCTCCCGGCTAATCCAGCGCGCCAAGAAGGCGGGCTGCTCCGCCCTCGTGCTGACGCTCGACCTGCAGATCCTCGGCCAGCGCCACAAGGACATCCGCAACGGCCTCTCGGCCCCGCCGAAGCCGACGCTCGCCAACCTGATCAACCTCGCCTTCAAGCCCTGGTGGTGCCTGAAGATGCTGGACACGCCGCGCCGGCAGTTCGGCAACATCGTCGGCCATGTAACCGGCGTCGCCGACATGTCCTCGCTCTCCTCCTGGACCGCGAGCCAGTTCGATCCCAAGCTGAACTGGGACGACGTCCAGTGGATCAAGGATCAGTGGGGCGGCAAGCTGATCCTGAAGGGCATCCTTGATCCGGAAGACGCCGAGATGGCCGCCAAGAGCGGCGCCGACGCGCTGATCGTCTCGAACCATGGCGGCCGCCAGCTCGACGGCGCCCTCTCCTCGATCGAGGCCCTGCCGGGCATCGTCGAGCAGGTCGGCAACCGCATCGAGGTGCTGTTCGACGGCGGCATCCGCTCGGGGCAGGACGTGCTGAAGGCGGTCGCGCTCGGCGCCAAGGGCACCTTCATCGGCCGCGCCTTCCTCTACGGGCTGGGTGCCATGGGCGAGCAGGGCGTGACGACCGCGCTCGACATCATCCGCAAGGAGATGGACGTCACCATGGCGCTCTGCGGCCTGCGCGACCTCAGGCAAGTCGACGAGCACATCCTCGTCGGCGGACGCGCCGGAGCGATCAAGCGGCTGGCGGGCGGCTGAGGGCTTAGGGTCTGTACTTATTAAGAATGGTATTCTGATCGGGCCAAAGCGGCCGAGAGCAACGAGGCGCCCGCCGCCCGATGCCCCAGGCATCGGGCAAGGGACCGACACGGCTATCAGTCGTTTTCGCCCGACCCCGGAGGGGCGCGGGCCTTTTGGGCGGCTGGTGCGTCGCGCGGCCTTGCAAACCGGGCGGCTTGCTGCGTCCACGCTCCTGCCCGCCGATCAAAATGCCCAGCGTCAGAACACCATCCTTAATGAGTACAGACCCTAGCCCTCCCCGCTCCCATCTTGCCCGAGGCTGACGCGGCGGCGATGAACCGCGCCGATCGATTGAATACGGTTAAAATCGTTCAATACTCGTCAAAATCCACTTAATCCAATCGGCGGGAAAACATCGACGCCACTATAGATCCGTAACAATATGGCATGTGACCAAAGGTCATCGTGATCGACGCAGATCATGACCGTATCGTCGGAGACTGCCATGTCTGTGGTTACGCCTGTTCAGGGGGCCTCTTCGCTGCTGCTGCAGCAGGCCATCCTTGTGCCGGCCCCCAATTCCTCAGCCGCCATCACAACGGATCTTGAGACGGCAGATGCCGTGAGGGCGGTCGAACCGATCTCGAAGCATGATCCGGTGACGGCCAAGGCCCGCTCGAGAGTCTCGGAAGCCTTGTTCAGCGCCGAGAGCCAGGGCTTTCCGGCGGTCAAGCTCCGCCTGATCGAAAGCGTCGCCAGCGCACTCGGCATCAATCAGGAGAACTACGGCTCGGACGCTGCCTTCCGGGCGGCCATCCGGGCGGCCTTCGACGAACTCGCGATGAACCCGGAGGCGCGAGAGATCATCGCGGGCCTGCCACGGGACCTCGGCCTCGACAATTTCGACGCTTCGCTGAAGCGGGCAGCCGAGGCCGCCAAGGCTGCCGCCGAGGCGAGGCGCGCCGCGGAGCAGGCCCAAGAACGGAAGGCCGAGCCGGAAGCGACCGAGGCGAAGACGGCCGCCAAGCCGGCGCCCGCAGCCGAAACGGCCGAGCCGTCCGCCGGAACGAAGGCCGAGCCCCAGGCTGCTCCCCCGCAGCCGGCGCCCGCACCAAGCGCCGAGAGCAGCAACGCGCCCGTGGCCGCGGCCTCTGCCGCCGAGGTCGCCCCGGCTCCGGCGACCTCCACGGCACCGGCCCCCGCCGCGAGCAGCGCCCCCGCCGCGGCGTGAACGAGGCCTTCAGGCCCGGCACCACATATCCGAGCAGGCGCGCACCGCGCCTGATCAGGGTCAGCCCGCCCGTCGGAACGGCTCGATCCCGCACAGAAAAAGCCCGCGGCGCCGAAGCGCCGCGGGCTGAATATTGGCTGCAGGGACCCTCGCGGAGATCGTCTCTCCGCGAGGAGTTTCCTGTGCCTTAGCTGCGGTACCAGGCCGCGAGGTTCCAGGTGTCGACGTCCCAGCCGGAGTGGTCGATCGACAGGCTAAGCGCCGCCGCGACGACCTTGGCGCGCGACAGGATCGGCAGGATCACGTTGGCCTCGCAGAAGATCTCGTTGACCTTGATCAGCAGCTCGGCGCGCTTGGCCGGATCGAGCTCCTTCTGCGCGGCCTTGTAGGCCTCGTCGGCAGCCGGATCGGTGTAGCGCGAGACGTTGCGGCCCAGCCACTTGTTCTCCTTGCTGGCGACTTCCCAGGAGACGAACTGGTTGAGGAAGCGCTCCGGATCGGGCTGCGGCTGCGTCGTCGTGTACATCTCGATGTCGGTGTACAGCTTGGTGTAGGTGTCCGGGTTGGCGACGTCGGACGAGAAGAACACCGAGGCGGTGACCGACTTCAGCTCGATATCGATGCCGGCCTTCTGGCAGGCCTGCTTGATGATCGCCTGAACCTTCTGGCGCGGCGAGTTGATCGACGTCTGGAAGACATACTTGAGCTTCTTGCCGTCCTTCTCGCGGATGCCGTCGGAACCACGCTTCCAGCCAGCCTCGTCGAGGATCTTGTTGGCCTTCTCGAGGCTGTACTCGTACTTGAGCTTCGGCGACTTGAAGCGCTTCGGCTCGTTGACGAAGCTCGCGGTCGGCGTGCCGGCGCGGCCGTAGATGAACTTCTGGATCGAGTCGCGGTCGATCAGCAGGTTGATGGCCTGGCGCACGGCCGGGTCCGACAGCGTCGGGTGCTTGGTCTTGGCGCTCGAGCGCTCGCCATCGACCTCGGTCCACGGATCGGTCGTGTTCAGGGTGATGAACTCGATGTCGCCCGCCGGAGCGGCACTGATGCGACCGCGACCGCCGGTCTCCATGCGCTTGAGGACTTCGTCCTCGACCAGCGTATCCCAGGCGTAATCGTATTCGCCGGTCTGGAGCACGGCGCGCGCCGCCGAAACCGCGTCACCGCCGCCCTTGACTTCGAGCGTGTCGAAATGCGGCTGGTTCTTGACGTGATAGTCCTCGTTGCGAACGCCGGTGAGGACGTCGCCCGGCTTGAAGTCGGCGAACTTGTAGGGACCCGTGCCGACCGGCTTGAGGTTCGCCGGAGCCTCGCGCGACTTGGCGCCCTTGTACTCACCGAAATGGTGCTTCGGCAGGATCATGCCGGCGACGCCGACGAAGGGGTCGGCCCAGAACGGGGTCGGCTTGGCGAAGATCACCTTGACGGTCAGATCGTCGACCTTCTCGACCTTGATGTCCTTGTAGGCGCCGGTGGTGTAGGCGGCGGTCGCCGGATCGGCGGCGTATTCCCAGGTGAAGACGACGTCGTCGGCCGTGAACGGCTTGCCGTCATGCCACTTCACGCCGGGCTTCAGCTTCCAGACCACCTGGGTGCCGTCCTCGGACAGGCCGCCGTTCTCGCGGGTGGGGACCTCGGCGGCGAGCTGCGGGATCAGGTTGCCTTCCTTGTCCCAACCGGCGAGCGGCTCGAAGAAGATGCGCGAGGCGATCTGGTCCTTGGTGCCGGAGGCGAAATGCGGGTTGAGCAGCGTCGGGGCCTGCCAGAGCAGCATCTTGAGCGGGCCACCGCCGCCGGCCTTGGTCGGCTTGTATTCGAGCGTGGCATTCGCCATCGCGACATCGTTCCAGGCCAGGATCTGGCTCGCGATCGGCGCGGCGATACCGACCGCCGCCATCCTCTGAATAAAGGACCGGCGCGATAGCTGCCCGTCCTTGACGCCCTGAACCATATCCTGGATTTGCCGGCTATTCATGACACACCTTCGAAGAACAGTCGCCGTCGCCCACAAGAGAGTGGCGAGACATACATAAATTTTGCCAAAACTACGGCATTACTACGCCGGAGTCGCGGAACACCCCTAGAAGCTCCGCCTTAAACCCCGCTTAAGGGGATCGGACAAAGCGGCGCATCTTTGACCAGAGTGCCGTCGCTTTAGCCACCCCGCACGACGCATGCCGCGCGTGCGCTCGCGCAACAAAAAAGCCCCGCGGCGAGTTGCCGCGGGGCTTTTTTTGTCAGTGCTCGGCGCCTCAGCGCGAGAACTTCTTGTACTGAATCCGCTTCGGGATGGTCGAGTCGATGCCGAGGCGGCGCTTCTTGTCCTCCTCGTACTCCTCGAAATTGCCCTCGAACCACTCGACATGGCTGTCGCCCTCGAAGGCGAGGATGTGGGTCGCGATGCGGTCGAGGAACCAGCGATCGTGGCTGATGATGACGGCGCAGCCGGCATAATCCTCGAGCGCCTCTTCCAGCGCCCGCAGCGTATCGACGTCGAGGTCGTTGGTCGGCTCGTCGAGCAGCAGGACGTTGGCGCCGCTCTTCAGCATCTTGGCGAGGTGGACGCGGTTGCGCTCACCGCCCGAGAGCGAGCCGACCTTCTTCTGCTGGTCGCCGCCCTTGAAGTTAAAGGCCGAGCAATAGGCGCGCGAATTGATCTCTTTCTTGCCGAGATAGATGATGTCGTTGCCGCCCGAGATCTCCTCCCAGACGTTCTTCTTGTCGTCGAGCGAGTCGCGGCTCTGGTCGACATAACCAAGCTGGACGCTCTCGCCGATCTTGATCGTGCCGGCATCCGGCTTCTCGACCCCAGTGATCATCTTGAACAGCGTCGTCTTGCCGGCGCCGTTGGGGCCGATCACGCCGACGATGCCGCCCGGCGGCAGCTTGAACGACAGATCGTCGATCAGCAGCTTGTCCTGGAAACCCTTCGACAACCCTTCGAAATCGACGACGTTGTTGCCGAGCCGCTCGGCGATCGGAATGATGATCTGGGCGGTATCCGGCCCCTTGTTCGAGGCCTTCTGCACCAGCTCGTCATAGCGCTGGATGCGGGCCTTGCTCTTGGCCTGGCGCGCCTTGGGCGAAGCCGCCATCCACTCGGCTTCGCGCTCCAGCGTCTTCTGGCGCGAAACATCCTCGCGGCCTTCCTGGGCGAGGCGCTTCTGCTTCTGCACCGACCAGGCCGAGTAGTTGCCCTCATAGGGGATGCCCTGGCCGCGATCGAGCTCGAGGATCCAGCTGGTGACGTTGTCGAGGAAGTAGCGATCGTGGGTGACGATCAGGATCGCGCCCGGATAGGTCCGCAGATGGCCTTCGAGCCAGGCAGTGGTCTCGGCGTCGAGATGGTTGGTCGGCTCGTCGAGCAGCAGCAGCTCCGGCTCCTCCAGCAGGAGCTTGCACATGGCGACGCGGCGGCGCTCGCCGCCCGAGAGCTTGGAGACTTCCCAATCGTCCGGCGGGCACCGCAGCGCGTCCATCGCCTGGTCGATCTTGGAATCGAGATCCCAGAGCCCCTTGGCCTCGATCTCGTCCTGGAGATTGGTCATCTCGTCGGCGGTCTCGTCCGAATAGTTCATGGCGAGCTCGTTGTAGCGGTCGAGGATCGCCTTCTGCGGGGCGACGCCGAGCATGACGTTTTCACGCACGTTCAGGCTCTCGTCGAGCTTCGGCTCCTGCGGCAGGTAGCCGACGCGCGCGCCGTCCGCGACCCAGGCCTCGCCGGTCCATTCCTTGTCCATGCCGGCCATGATCTTGAGCAGCGTCGACTTGCCGGCGCCGTTGACGCCGAGCACGCCGATCTTGGCGTCGGGATAGAAGGAGAGGTGGATGTTATTGAGGACCTGCTTGCCGCCCGGATAGGTCTTCGACAGGCCGCGCATATGGTAGATGAACTGGCGGGACATGGGGCGAGCGGGCTCCGCTTTCGGGGGCATTGCGACATGGATGTCGGGAGATTGGCTGCTATGTAGCGAGGCCGGCGAGGCATCGCAACCGCCAGCCGGTCTCCCCGCGCGATTGCGCCGCACGAAAGGCGCTGAATAATACCGGGTTCAGGCAACCGCCCTTCGGTCCGTTCAACGTGCCCCAGCAGTCCGGCTACGCCACCATCGAGATCAACCTGCGCGAGAGCGCGCAGCTCTTCAATACGCTCGACCCCTTCCCGTTCCGCGAGCGCGACCTCTCGGCGGAGGCAGAAAAATACATCGTCGAATGGGCGCGCGAGCTGCCCGAGAACCGCCCGCTCCAGATCCTGATCCACCTGCCGCCGGAACAGGCCGCCTCGGAATCGGCTCCGGAACTCGCCGCCGCCGTCAATGGCTGGTTCGATGGCCGGGCGCGGGAGGAGCGGCAGGCAATGCGGGCGCTGTTCCGCGACGGGCGGATCGGCTTCCTGCTCGGCTTCGCCGCTCTGGCCTTTTGCCTGTTCCTGAGCTGGAGCATCGGTCAGCGCTTCGAGGGCGCCTTCCCGCGCACCCTCCAGGAAAGCCTGATCATCATCGGCTGGGTGGTAATCTGGCGTCCGGCCGAGATCTTCCTCTACGACTGGATGCCGATCGCGCGCCGCAAGCGGCTCTACCAACGTCTGTCGGAAGCGCAGGTCGCCATACGTGCCCGCCCTCCGAGCGCGGCCATAGCGCGCTGAACACTGTATGCAGAATATATTGCAGCGAGACCGGTAAGCGGTCTAACCTCCACCGACGGACTGCCCGACCAAGAAGCGGCCACCCGCGGAGGAAACCATGAAGATGATCGTCAAGGCTGCGCTGGGCGCGGCCGCCGTGCTGCTGGCTGCCGGGCCCGCCTCGGCCTTCCCGGACCGTCCGGTCCAGCTCATCGTGCCCTGGGCCGCCGGCGGCGGCATGGATTCCGTGATGCGCATCTTCGCCGCCGGTTTCGAGATCGAACTGAAGCAGCCGGTCAACGTCATCAACCGCACCGGCGGCGGCGGCATCACCGGCCACACCGCCATCGCGACCGCCACGCCCGACGGCTACACCGTCGGCGGCATCAGCCCGGAAATCTCCTTCTTCAAGACGCTCGGCATGGGCGATCTCACGGTCGACAGCGTCGATGCCTTCTCGCGCCTCTCGCTGATCCCGGCCGGCGTGACGGTGAAGGCCGACAGCCCGCTCAAGACCGCCGCCGACTATCTCAAGGCGGTGAAGGAGAGCCCGAAGGGCACCTTCCTCGGCTCCGGCACCGGCGTCGGCGGCTCCTGGCACATCGCCTCGGGCGGCCTGCTCAAGGCGGCGGGCATCGCGCCGGATGCGGTGAAATGGGTGCCGAGCAATGGCGGCGCGCCGGCGCTCAACGACCTCGTCGCGGGGGGCCTCAGCGTCTTCACCGGCTCGCCGATCGAGGCGAAGGCGATGCTCGACGCCGGTCGCGTGCGGACGATCCTGCTGATGACCGAGGAGCGCCACCCCAACTTCCCGGACGTGCCCAGCGCCAAGGAAGCCGGGCTGGACTGGACCTATTCGAACTGGTTTGCGCTCGCGGGCCCCAAGGGCATCCCGGCCGACCGCCGCAAGATCCTCTTCGACGCGGCCGAGCGCACGATGCAGCGCCCCGAGGTCCGCAAGGCGATGGCCGATCGCGGCATCACCCCCGTCTGGGACAAGCCAGCCGAGTTCACCGCCTATGTGAAGACCTTCACCGAGCGCGGCAACGCGGTTCTCAAGGACCTCGGCCTCGCCAAGGACTGAAGCGCGCCGCTTCACAAACGCGGGATCGACCCGCCCGCCTCCTTCCTTTCGGCCCAGCCCATGCATCAGACTGGTCGGGCCGAAATGTCAGGGAGAGACGGGATGGCACGACCGACGATCTGGGCGGCAATCCTTCGACTCTGCCTGCCCCTTCTCGGGCTGGTGGCGCTCGGCCCCTCCCCGTCCCGCGCCCAGTCCGAGGAGCCTGGCTGCCGGCCGGAGATGGCGAGCCTGCGGCTTCCCATCCACCGCGCCAACCTCGCTAAGGGCGAGGCCAGGCTCACCTTCGTCGGTCATGCGACCTTCCTGATCGAGACTCCCGGCGGCGTGAAGGTCGCGACCGATTACAACGACTATGTCCGCCCGCCGGTGACGCCCGACATCGCCACGATGAACAAGGCGCATTCGACGCATAATTCGAGCCGGCCGGACCCCGCGATCAAGCAGTTGCTCCCAGGTTGGGACCCCACCGGCAAGGGCGCTGCGAAGCATGACGTCACGCTGGGCGATGTCCGCGTCCGCAACGTGCCGACCAATATCCGCAGCTATTCCGGCGGCACCGACTATGACGGCAACTCGATGTTCGTCTTCGAGATCGGTGATCTCTGCATCGCCCATCTCGGCCACCTGCATCACCCGCTGGAGCCCGGCCATCTGCGCGCGCTCGGCCGGGTCGATGTCGTGCTCTTCCCGGTCGACGGCAGCTACACGCTCGACCAGGAAGGCATGCTGGAAGTGCTGAAGGCGATCCAGGCGCGCGTCATGATCCCGATGCACTTCTTCGGCGGCAGCACGCTGAACCGCTTCCTCTCCCGCACCGAGGGCCTCTGGCCGGTCGAGCGTCGAGACTCTCCGGTGATCACGCTGAGCAAGGCGACGCTGCCGGCGACGCCGACGATGATCGTCCTGCCCGGGCACTAGAGTCTGTCCTTATATTCGCCAAGTCGCGTTAACGCGCCGCTGAGGCTGATCGCGGGCTTTCCTTGCCGCTGTAGCGGAATCCGGCATCCTTCGGAGAGCCCGGAGACCGCCATCATGCGCAGCCGCCTCGCCCTCTCCTGCCTGCTCGTCTCAGCCGCCCTCCTGCCCGTTCAGGCCGAAGCCGCCAGGCTCCGCCTCGGCGGGCGCTCGCCCGCCATCAAGACCAACCGCAGCGTGGTCATCATACCCGGCATCGGCGGTGCAAGCCGGGCTCAGGCGGCGGAAGCCGACAAGCCCGCGCGCGTGCCCTTCCCGCCCTCGAGCATCCGGCCGGAAGAGCCACAGCTTCGCCTGACGTCCAGCGAGGACCGCGCATCGAAGCCCTGGTGCCGCCCCAACGCGGTGGTCGGCGGCTTCTGCATGATGAACTGAGGCCGCTCAGACCCGGCTGATGCGCCCTTCCAGCGGATAGGCCGGATCGTTGTAGCCCGGCGTCGAGGGATGGCCGGGCGCCACCAGCGTGTCGACGAGCGCTTCGTCTTCCTTGGTGAAATCGACGTCGAGCGCGGCGAGATAGGCCTGCCACTGCTCGAAGGTGCGCGGACCGGCGATTGCCGCCGTGACGAAGGTGTTGTTCAGCACCCAGCGCACAGCGAACTGGATCGGCGTGAGGCCCCGCTTGGCGGCATGGTCCTTGATCGTCTGCGCGATGACGAGGCTCTCCTCGCGCCATTCCGCCTGCATCATCCGCCTGTCATTGCGGCCGGCCCGCGTCCCCTCGGCCGGCGTCTCGCCGGGTGCATATTTCGCCGTCAGAACGCCACGCGCCAGCGGCGAATAGGTCGCGACGCCGAGGCCGAAATGGCCACAGGCGGGCAGATGCTCGACCTCGGGCATGCGGTTCATGGCGTTGTAGTAGGGCTGGCTGACCACCGGCCGGTCGATGCCGAGCTCGTCGCAAAGCCGGCAGATCTCGGCGAGCCGCCACGCCCGGTAGTTGGAGACGCCGAAATGGCGGATCTTGCCCTGCCGGACGAGGTCAGCCACGGCATTCACCGTCTCCTCCAGCGGCGTCCCGTGATCCTCCTTGTGGAGGTAGTAGATGTCGATCGTCGCGGTGCCGAGCCGGCGCAGGCTGTCCTCGCAGGCGCGCATGATCCATCGCCGCGACAAGCCGCCATTCATCGGCCCGGCCCCCATCACGTTGGCGACCTTGGTGGCCAGGACCCAGTGATAGCGGTTCCCGGCGATGGCGCGCCCGGTGATCTCCTCAGAGCGACCTTCGTTATAGGCGTCCGCCGTGTCGATGAAGTTGATGCCGGCTTCGCGCGCATTATCGACGATGCGGCGCGAGGTTGCCTCGTCCGTCTGACCACCGAACATCATGGTGCCGAGGCAGAGCGGCGAGACTTCGAGGCCGGAGCGGCCGAGACGGCGGTATTCCATGGCGGTCATCCTCGGATGGGGCGATGCAGCCTGCCGCAGCGGCGCTCGCCGCGCCAGAGACGGCAACGCAGGCACGCGCCTTGCCCCGCGCATGAACCGCGCAACGCCAGGCCCGCGCAGCGCAAAGCAAGGAAATGCTTAAACTTTGCTGACAGGCTGGAGCGGTCCAGATGGCCGACCTATGAATATCACCCAGCTCGTCCAGAGCCAGACCCTCGCCACCCTGCTTCAGGCGCTCGAAACGACGGGCGAGCTGGCGGCTGGCCGCACGGTCCAGGCGACGCTGCTCTCGCTGGGCGCGGACGGCACCGCCATCGCCACGATCGGCGACACTCGGGTCTCGCTCCTCCTCGCCGGCGCGCAGGCAAAGCAGGCCGCGACGCTCGACCCCGGCGCGACGCTGATGCTGCGCCTCGAACCGCCGGCGGAGCCCGGCGGCGAGCTTCGAGCGACGCTGGTCGAGGCCCGCCCGGTGGCGACAGCGACCGCCGCTACGCCCCATGGCGCGCCCGCATCAGCGGCAGAGCTAACCCCGGCGGCCGCGCGCGCCCTCGCCGGCCCGCTCCTCGCGTCCGCCCTCCAGCAGCAGGACAGTCTCGCACCGCTCTTCGCCAATCTGCGCAGCCTAGCGCGCGGGGAGATCGTCCCCACCCTGCCGAAGAACCTGCTGGCCGCCATAGACCGGGTGCTGTCCCAGGCCGTTCCGGGCGACCGCCCCATCACAGAACGGCAGCTCCGGGAGGCCTTCCAGACCTCGGGTCTTTTCCTGGAGGCGCGCCGGGCCGCAGGCGAGGCGACGCCATTGCAAGGTGACCTCAAGGCCAGCCTGCGGTCCCTGCGCGAAGCTCTGCTGCCAATCGTCGGCGTGCTCGCGGCCGGCCAGAAGGCCTCTCACGAGCACCCTGCACTGCCCGATCCAGACAGGCAGACCGGCGCGGGACCCGACCAGGCCGACCGCCCGGCCCCACCCCGCCGCGACGGCCCGCTCCTGCCACAGTCTCCTGCCGAGCCGACGCTGGTGCGCGGCGAGACACAAGCCACCATCGCCGAAACCCTGCTCGAGCAGACGGACTCAGCACTCGACCGCATCAGGCTGACGCAATACGCCTCGCTGCCGCCCGAGCCCGGCCGGCAGGACCCGTCCCAGCCGACGCAGCGCTGGCTCGCAGAGGTTCCCATCGCCTTCCAGAACGGCACGGCGGTGCTGCCGCTTCAAGTCGAAAGGGATGCGCCACGCCGCACGGTGCAGGGGATCAGCGCCCCGCTCTGGCGCATCCGCTTCGCGCTCGATGTCGAGCCGATCGGGCCGCTGCAGGGCGTCGTCACCTTGCAGGGCCGCGACGTCGGCGTCACGCTCTGGGCGGAGCGCGAGGAAACCAGCAAGCTCCTGCGCGGCGCCGCGCCCGGCCTCGAAACCGCTCTGCTGGCCGCCGATTTCGCCAGCGGCGCGGTCGACGTCCATACTGGCCAGCCGCGTGTGATGCAGGCCACTGCCGGCCAGTTCCTGGACCGTCTCTCATGAGCGCGCCCCAGCCGCCCCGCATCGCCGTCGCGCTCGAATATGACGGGCAGAACGCACCGCGCGTCACCGCCAAGGGCCGCGGCGAGCTCGCCCAGCGCATCGTCGAGACAGCCCGCGAGCACGACGTCGCCGTCGAGCAGAATCCGATCCTCGCCCAGGCGCTCTCGGCGGTGGAACTCGACGACCAGATCCCCGAGGAACTCTATCGCGCCACCGCCCAGGTCATCGCTTTCGTCCTGTCGCTGCGCGGCGCGCTGCCCCGCCCTCCTCGCGACAGGCAGCAGCCTTGACGCCGGGCATCACCGTCCGCCGCCTCGACGCCGCCGCCTATGCAGAACTGGGGCCGGCCTTCGACGAGCTTGCGGCCCATGCGCTCGAGCCCAACCCGCATATGGCGCCGGCCGCCGTCTCGGCCGCGACCATGCTCGTGCCGGAGGAGGATATCGTCGTCCTCTGCGCCTGGTTCAGCGAGGCGCTCGATTTCGAGCAGCTCATCGGCGTCTGGGCGCTGCGCCGCGAGCGCGGCTGGCGCTCGGGCTTCGCTGCGGCGCTGGTCTCGCCGCTGGTGCCGCTCTACGAGGTCTCCTCGCTGCCGGTGATCGACCGCGACCACGCCGAGACTGGCGCGCGCGCCCTGATGCGCTACCTCGCCGCCTCGAGCGACCTGCCCCATGCGCTCATCCTGCCCGTGCTGCCGATGGAGGGTTCCGGCTTCGCCGCGCTCTGCGAGGCCTGTCGCGTCACCGGCAGTCGTATCTTTCCCTATGAGCGCTGGACGCGCCCCATCATGGTCCCTCAACCGGGCGAGGACTCGGACCATTATCTGCGGCGCTCGCTCGGCTCCGGCTACAAGAAGCGCATGCAGCAGTTCCGCGCCGTGGCGAAGCAGGGCGCGCTGACCTTCCGGCGCAGCCGCGGCCGGGCGGCGCTGGAGGCGCTCGACACCTTCCTCGCGCTGGAGGCCGCCGGCTGGAAGGGTGAAGCCGGCACGGCCATCGCCTGCCTTCCTGAGGACGCTGCCTATTTCCGCCGGATGGCCGAGCTCTTCGCCACCGCGGATGCCCTGCAGATCGACACGCTGCTGCTCGACGGCCAGGTGCTGGCCATGGGCCTCTTCCTGGATTCAGGCGATCGCCGGCATTTCCTCAAGATCACCTATGACGAATCCCAGGCACGCCATTCCCCGGGCCGGACCCTGACCATCGCCATGCTGCAAGCCGATCTCGCCGGCACGCCCCCCGCCGTCCTCGATAGCGGCGCGGGCGAAGGCGTCGATGCCGGCACCTATGTCTGGGGCGAGCGCCGCGCCATGGCGCATGCCATTATCCGCACCGGCCCCGGCCGCACTGGCGCGGCCGAGGCCGCAGCCTATGGCCGGATGTGGCTGCGTCGCCTGCGGACCTTGATCAACAGCCGCGCGCCCCGCCGCCCAAGGAAAGAAGCACGCCCATGACCGCCGCCGCCCGGATCGGCATCGTCACCGTCTCGGACCGCGCCTCGGCGGGCGTCTATGCCGACGAGGGCGGCCCGGCGATCCATGACTATTTCGCCAAGGCGCTGATCTCCCCCTGGGAGGCGATGGCGCGCGTCATCCCCGACGACCGCGAGCTGATCGCCGAGACGCTGATCGAGCTCGCCGACGGCGAGGGTTGCTGCCTGATCGTCACCACCGGGGGCACCGGCCCCGCCCCGCGCGACGTCACCCCGGAAGCGACAGAGGATGTGATCGAAAAGCCGATGCCCGGCTTCGGCGAACTGATGCGCCAGGTCAGCCTCGCCAAGGTGCCGACCGCGATCCTCTCGCGCCAGACCGCCGGCATCCGGGGCAAGGCGCTGATCGTGAACCTGCCGGGTCGCCCGCGCGCCATCGCCGAATGCCTGGACGCCGTGATGCCGGCGATCCCCTACTGCATCGACCTGATCGAGGGGCCGCGCCTGGAGACCGATCCCGCGGTGATCGCGGCCTTCCGGCCGAAGAAGTGAGCCAACCCGGCCGCGCCTCACGATGAGGGTGAGCTGAAACTCTACCCCGCCTGCAGCTCCCGCCCGATCGCCTGGACGAGCTGGGGCGAGAGCGGGTCGGTCGCGGAGGGGAAGCCGCCGAGCAGCGCGCCGTCGCGGCCGACCAGATATTTATGGAAGTTCCAGCGCGGCGTCTCGGCCGGCCGCTCCGACGCCGCCCAGCGATAGAACGGGTGCGCCTCCGGCCCGCGCACCACGGTCTTCTCGACGAAGGCATAGGTCGCGCCATGGTTCTGACGCGCATCCTCGGCGATGGCCGCGCCGTCGAGCGGTTCCTGCCCGCCGAAGTCATTGCTCGGCACCGCGACCAGCATCAATCCGCGCGCCTGGTAGCGCTGCCAGAGCTGCTCCAGCGTCGCCATCTGTCCGGCATAGCCGCAGCGTGTCGCCGTGTTGACGACGAGGATCGGTCGGCCGCGATAGTCCGCCAGCGACAACGGTGCAGCTCCCGGCCGGTCGAAGCGGAAGGCATGCGCGCCGGCCCCTTCGGCCACGGCCGAGCGGGAAATGGAGCCCGCCGCGACGGTACTCGCAACGCCTGCAACGATCTCCCGGCGCGACAGCTTCATGGCGCTTTTTCCCTTTCGGCGGACAGACCAATCATGCCGCAAAGCAAAAAGCCCCGCAGCCTTTCGGCGCGGGGCTCCGCTTCACGATGGCGAGACCGTGGAAGCTCTGCTCGACCTTTCATCGCCCGTCCGCTGGGGCGAGTTGCGCCTTCAGCAGGCAAGAACCTTCTTCACGCGCACTTCGAGGTCGCGCAGCTCGTAGGGCTTCACGACGTAATGATCGGCGCCGTTGCTGGTCGCCTCGTCCATCTTGTCGACCGAGCGCTCGGAGGTCGCCATGATGATCTTGATCTGGTTGAGCTCCGGTACCGAGCGGATGGCGCGCAGCAGGTCGATGCCGCTCATGCCTTCCATGTTCCAGTCGAGCAGCAGCAGGTCGTAGCGCTTCTGCTGCATCTTCATCAGGGCCTCGCGGGCGTTCTCCGCCTCGTCGATGTCCTGGAATTCGATCTGCTTCAGAAAGTAGGTCGCAAGCCCGCGCATGCTCTTCTGGTCGTCGACCACAAGGATGCGGTAGTCGCTTCTCGCCTTTGACATTCCATTCTCCTCAAGCGATGCGCTGGCTGGGTCGCTCGCTCAGCAACTGACTAACCGCCGCACCGATCTGGTCCAGCGGAACAACTCGCTCGGCAGCTCCGATCTCGAACGCCGCCTTTGGCATACCGTTTACAACGCAGGTTTCCCCACTTTGGATTAACGTCTCGGCGCCGGCTTTGCGCATGGCTAACAATCCGTCAGCACCGTCGCGCCCCATGCCGGTGAGCAGGACGCCGAAGGCCTGGGCGCCCAGGCTGCGCGCCACCGAATGGAACATCACGTCGACGGAGGGCGAATGCCCGCTGACGAGCGGCCCCTCCTTCAGCACGCAGGTGAGCTCACCGCGCCGGTCCTCGATCTCGAGATGGCGCGGCCCGCCCGGGGCGATCACGGCCATGCCGGGCTTGAGCCGCATGCCGTCGGCCGCCTCCCGGACATCCAGGCCCGTAGCGGTGGCGAGGCGCTCGGCGAAGCGCTGGGTGTACCCCGGGGGCATGTGCTGCACGACCGAGATCGGCAGCTGCAGCGGCGCCAGGTCGCGTATCACGGTCTGGACCGCCGGCACGCCGCCGGTCGAGGCACCGATGGCGACGAGCGCGGCCTTGCCGCTGCGAGCCGGCTCGCGCGGCGCCGCCATGCGCGGCTGGGCGAGCTGCGCCATCTGGGCCATCTGCTTGGCGGCGGCGATCATCTTGCGGCTGGCCGCAGCGCGCTGCAGCGCCGCGACGAGATGCTTCATGAAGACTTCGAGCGTGTTGGTCGCGCCGTCCGGCTTCTCGATGAAGTCGATCGCGCCGAGCTCCAGCGCCTGGATGGTATTGTCGGCGCCCGGCCCTCCGAAGGCCGAGACGATCAGCACCGGCAGGGGATCCTGCTTCAGCACGCGCGCCAGCAGCTTGAGGCCATGCCGGCCCGGCAGCTCGAGGTCGAGCGTGACGACATCGGGCCGGAGCTCCTGGATGGCGTCCCAGCCCTCCTCGGCGCTGCCGGCGACACCGATCACCTCGAAGCCCGGGGCTCCGTTGATGATCTGCGTCATCAGCTTCTGCATCAGCACGGAATCGTCGACGACCAGCACCTTGACCGGCGCGGCGGAGGCGGAACCGAAGGTCATGAGAAGATCTCCACTTCACCCGCAACAGGCTGGGTCTTGAGGCGGTTGAGGTAGGCGATTTCCTGCTCCTGGTCGCTGTCGCGCGCAGTCGGCTGGACATGCTGGACCCAGGCCCGGCCCGTGGAGGGCTGGTAGTGGATGCGCCGCGAGCGATTGCCGCCGACGTCCTTTGAGACGATCGGGATGCCCTCGCGGTTCAGGAATTCCATGACGAAGGAGACATTGTTGTCGCCGATGGCGAGCATCGTCGCACCGGAGAGCACGCGCGCCCCGCCGAACACCTTCGCCTCGAAATGGCTGCGCTTGGCGCCGCGCTTGAGCAGGTCGTTGATCAGGACCTCCATCGCCGTGTCGCCATAGCGCTCGCCGGCGCCGGCGTCGGCACTGCCATTGCTGCGCGGCAGCAGGAAATGGTTGAGGCCGCCGATGCCGACCTGCGGATCGCGCAGGCAGACGGAGACGCAGGAACCGAGCACGGTCGCGACGATCTCGTCCTTGGCCGAGGTGATCTCGTGCTCGCCCGGCGCGACCGTGATGATCGTCGCCTCAAAGCGCGGGTCGAAGTAGCGGCGAGAGGATCGTGATACGCTCATGCAGTCCTCTCGTAGATGGTCCGGCCGATCAGACGCAGCTGCGGATGCGGCGACGGCAGCGATTCCGAATGGCCGAGATAGAGGAAGCCACCGGGCGACAGCAGGGCGACGAAACGGTCGAGGATCGAGGCCTTGGTCTGCGTGTCGAAATAGATGAAGACGTTGCGGCAGAAGATGACGTCGAACGGCCCGCTCATGGGCCAACGCTCGATCAGGTTGAGCCGCTTGAAGGAAACCAGCCGGCGCAGGTCCTCGGCGATGCGCGTCTCGCCGCGGCCCCCGCCCTCGAGCTTCAGCATGGTCCGGGCATCGGCCGGCAGGCGCTCGAACTGGTCGGCCGGATAGATGCCGGCCTCGGCCTTCGCCAGGATGTCGGTGTCGATGTCGGTCGCCAGGATCCTGAAGTCGAGATCGCTGCGCGAGCCCATCGCGTCCCGGCAGGTCGCCGCAATCGAATAGGCCTCCTCACCCGAAGAGCAGGCCGAGGACCAGATGCGGATACGTCCGCGCCGCCCTGCCCTCTCCTGCATCAGCCGCGGCATCACCTCCCGGCCGAGATGGTCGAAATGGTGGCGTTCGCGGAAGAAGGCGGTGTGGTTCGTCGTCACCGCGTTGATCAGCTCCGGCAGCTCGCCGGCAGCATGCGGCGTCTTCAGGAAGGCGCAATATTCCGCGACGGAGTTCAGCCCCAGCGCCTTGACGCGCCGCGCCAGCCGCCCGCGCGTCATCGCCTCCTTGTGCTCGCGGATGACGATGCCGGCCTGCTCGTAGACCAGCCTGGCGATGAAGTTCATGTCCTCGCGCGTCAGCGTGCCATCGGCAAAGGCCGGCTGAAAGCTCGAGGTGGGTTGATGCACGGCAGTCGTCGACATGGCGCTAGCCCCTCATCCGGCTTCCGGAGGCGAGCCGGCGCTCGGCCGGCTGGAACGATGCGCGAGACTCAGGGGCCATCGAGGCAGGCGCGAGCCGCCGCTGATGCGCCGGCTCGACCCAGGCGGCCGCGACGCCGGGCCGAAAGGCATCAGCGATCTCGTTCATCGCGGCGATCTGGCCGGCGAGTTCGCCTGCCGCAAGCGCGCTCCGCTCGGCCAGCTCGGCATTCTGCCGGATACCTGCATCCACCTGCGTCACGGTTCTGCTCATCTCCCCGATGCCGTGCGCCTGTTCCGCCGCCACGGCTGAAATTTCCGCGACCGTCGCGGAGACCTTGCCCACCGCCGCCATGATCCGGTCCAGCGTCGCGCCGGTCTGCCTGACGAGCCCCGCACCTTCCGCCACCTGTCCGTTCGACGAAGCGATCAGGCCCTTGATATCCTTGGCAGCTTGCGCGGAGCGTTGCGCGAGCGAGCGCACCTCGCTCGCCACCACGGCGAAGCCCTTGCCGGCATCACCCGCGCGCGCCGCTTCGACCGCCGCATTGAGCGCGAGGAGATTGGTCTGGAAGGCGATCTCGTCGATGACGCCGATGATCTCGGAAATGCGCTGCGACGAGCCTTCGATCCGCTCGATGGCATCGACCGCGCGGGCGACCACGCTCTGGCCTTCCTGCGCGACGCTCATCGTCTCGCCGGTGAGCTCGCTCGCCTGGCGGGAGCGGTCGGTGCTGTTCCGGACCAAGGCCGCGATCTTCTCGGCTGCGCCCGATGCGGCGCCGAGCTCGGCCGCCGCCCGGCCTGAGCGCACTGAGAGATCCTCCGTCGCGCCACTGACATCGGCAGCAGCGTGGGAAGCCCAGCCCGCCGTTTCGCGTAGCGCCTCGATGGTCTCGGCCACCCGGTCGAGCGCGCCATTGAAATCCTGCTGGAACGTGACGAGCCGCCCCCGGTAGCTGCCGGTCATGCGCCGCGTCAGGTCACCCTGGACCAGCCCCTCCGCGACGTCCGCGAGGTCGGCAAACGCCGTGTCGATGATCCCGTTGATCCGATTCATGCCTTCGGCGATCGACGCCAGCGTCGCGGGCTTGCCCTCCGGCGAGACGCGCCGGGAGAAATCACCTTCCACGGCGGCGCCGATCATCTCGGCGACTTCGGCGCCGGCGGAAAGCTCGTCGGTCAGCTCCCGCCATTCGACGGCGATGCCGAGGCTGCGGCCATCGGCGGCTGCAATCGGTGCGAGCGTCAGGCAGACCGTGCGGCGGCCGAGCGCCAGGCGCACCGGCTGCCCGCCGGCTGGATGGAACTGCACGCGCTCCATGACGCGGCCGATCATGTCCTTGGCCGAGCAGCCCGGAAAGGCGGCGCGGAAATCCTCCTGCGCTTCGCCGAAGAAGCGCAGCAGACCCTTGCTGACATAGATTGCCTGGCCTTGCGCGTCGCAGATCATGACATTGGCGCGGCCATGGTCGAGCGCGGCCTTGAGCCGAACCGCTTCCCGGCCCTGCTCATGCAGAGCGGCGAGCGCGCGCGCGAGCTCCGCCCCTTCGCCCGAACCCTGCAAAGCAGCCGGTTCCAGGGCAGCCCCGCCGCTGGCGAGGTGCGAAGCCGCCTTGGAAATCCGCGCGATCCGGCGCGTCGCCACCCAGGCGGCGGTCCCGCCGAGCAGCGCAACAGCGGAAACGGCCAGCGCGCCCATGAGGGGGTTGCCGGTCGTCGCCGCATAGTGCGCGAGGCCGCCAGCCAGAACCGCCGAACCGGCGGCCGTCAGAGGCTGGCTGACGGAGAGATGCGTGAGGGGGCCGAGCGCGGTGCCCATAAAATGCAATCGTTTCTTAGTCAGGCCCGCATCTGGACGCTACGCTCGGGCGGTCTTCGGAAGGCTCAGGCGGCGCGAGCGGTCTTGAGGGCGACGTCGCCGCCACCGTCGCGGACCACCGCCGCCAGGTCGAGCAGCGCCACGATGTCGCTGTCGAGCAGGACGAGGCCCTCGATCAGGCCGTGCTCGTCGCGCTCCATGTCCGGGACCGGGCGGACAGCCGAGACCGGAACATCGACGATGTCCGAGACCGAGTCGACCAGCAGGCCCGCCGTCTTGTCCTCGACGTCGACGACGACGATGACATGGGTGGCGGTGGCGTCGGTGACGCCCAGGCCGATCGCGGTGCGCAGATCATAGACCGCGAGGATAACGCCGCGCAGGTTGAGCACGCCGCGCACATGCGGAGCCGCATGCGGCAGCGGGGTCGTCGCCTGCCAGCCCTTGATCTCGCGGACCATGCCGACGTCGATGCCGAAGGTGCGGTCGCCGACCTTGAAGGTGACGATGCGGCGCGCGGCCGATTCCGGCTGCGCAGAAGAAAAGTGCTTTTCGCCGAATTCGAGGCTCATGGTCATACCGCCAGCTTGAGGTCAGAAAGAGTGTTCTTGATATCTGAGACGTTGGGCCGGACGCCCGAGGCGGCCAGTCGAAGCATGGAGTCGATGTCCAGGATCAGCGCGACGAGGCCGTCGCCGAGGATCGTCGCCGCCGAAGCGCCGTTGACCGTGCCGAAATTGGCCTCGAGGCTCTTCACGACGACCTGCTGCTGGCCGACGATCTCGTCGACCGCGATGCCGACATTGTTGCCGCGCTCGGTCTCCGCGATGATCACGATGTTCTCGTGGGTCTGGCCGGTCGAGCCCATCACGTCGCCCAAGCGGTAGAGCGGGGTGACTTCGCCGCGCCAGCGCAGCACTTCCTGACCGAAGGGCAGGCGCTCGATCGGGGTCGAGGCGAGATGCTGGGTCTCGATCACCGAGGCGATCGGAATGACGTATCGGTCGTCGCCGCAGCGGATCACCATGCCTTCGAGCACGGCCAGGGTCAGCGGCAGGGCCAGCGTGAACTTGCAGCCGCGGCCGGGTTCGGAGTCGACGCTGATGCGACCGCCGAGCGATTCCACGTTCCGGCGCACCACGTCCATGCCGACGCCGCGGCCGGAGATGTCGCTGACCTGCTCGGCCGTCGAGAGGCCGGCGGCGAAGATCAGCTGGTCGATCTCTTCCGGCGCGAGCCGCTCGTCGGCGCCGACGAGGCCGCGCGAACGGGCCTTGGCGAGCAGTCGGTCGCGGTTGATGCCGCGCCCGTCATCGGTAACGGAGATGACGATACGGCCGGCGCGGTGCTCGGCGATCAGCTTGATCGTGCCCTCGCGCGGCTTGCCGGCCTCGCTGCGTTCGTCCGGGGTCTCGACGCCGTGATCCATCGAGTTGCGGATCATATGCGTCAGCGGATCGGCGAGCTCCTCGATGATCGTCTTGTCGACCTCGGTGTTCTCACCTTCGAGCACGAGGCGCACTTCCTTGCCGAGCGCCTGGGCGAGCTCGCGCACGAGACGCGGCATGCGCTGGAACACCGCCTTCACCGGCTGCGCGCGAACGGCCATGACATGGTCCTGCAGTTCGCGCGTCTGGCGCGACAGGGTCGCGATGCCTTCGGCCGTCTTGGCATAGACGTCGTAGGGCAGCGAGCGGACGCATTCGACCAGCATGGACTGGGTGATGACAATCTCGCCGACCAGGTTCATCAGCTTGTCGATGCGGTCGAGGTCGACGCGCACGCTGACCGCCTGGCGCTGACGCCCGGCAGCTTCGTTGGCCGGAGCGCGCTGCGCCTGTCGGACGGCTGGCGGCTCCGCCACAGGGGCGGCTGCAACCGGTGCTGCCGGCCGGATATCGGGCTGGACCACGGGTTCCGAAGCGGGACCGAGCTTGGCCAGAATCGCCGAGAGATCGGCAGCGACGGCGCTCGGAACCTCGGGCGCCGCGCCGGCAGCCTCGGCCGGGGCTTCCGCGGCGGCTTCCTCGCCCTCCTCGACGAAGGCGACCTCGAACTCCTCGCTCGCGAGGCTGAAGTCGAAGCGCCCGTGCAGGTCCTCGATGGACAGCTCGGTGCGCAGCATCACGTCGAAGCGCATGAAGCAGTCGCTGACGTCGAGGCTTTCGAGCGGCGGCACCTGGCTCAGATCGCAGCGGATCGAGACGATGTCCTCGGTCGGGAGCGAGCCCAGCACGACGCGAGGCTCGATGACGCGGCGGAAGAGGTCCGTCTCGGGCATGATGCGCAGGCGCACGTCGCGGCCGGGCTTGGCGGCGGCAACGGGCGCCGCAACGGGCTCGTCGTCCCAGCCGTCATCGGCCGAAGCGGCGGCAGCGCCGGTCTTGGCCTCGACCATGGCGATCAAGCCGCCAAGCGCGGCGATGCCGAGAGGAGCGTCGTCGCTGGCCGGGGCAGGAGCCGGAGTCGGGGCAGCCGGAGCGGGCGCAACTGTAACCGGAGCCGGTGCGGCCGCCGGCGCAGGCACGTCGGCCTGCGGGCCCTTGCCGACCTGCTCGAGCGCGGCCAGAAGATCGGGGCGTTCCGTGGCGGGCTCGCCGTTGCGTGCTGCCGAGACCAGATCGGCAACCGCGTCGGAGCAGCGCAGGAACAACGCGAAGGGCGCATCGTCGATGGCGACGCGGCCGGAGCGCAGATGATCCAGCGCCGCCTCGAAGACATGGGCGAAGCCGACCAGTTCCGTACAGCCGAAAGCCCCCGCGCCACCCTTGATCGAGTGGATGGCGCGGAAGGCTGCATTGACGTCTTCCGAATCGTTCGAGCCCTCGTCGAGCGCCTGGAGCGTCTGCTCCAGGGCGCCGAGCAGCTCCTCGCACTCCTGGAAGAAAGTCTGTTTGAGTTCTGCCAACGGATCCATCAGCCGGCCTTCAATTCTGGTAGCGCGCGACGAGGCCGAGCAGCGTGTTGGGTTCGAAGGGCTTGACCATCCAGGCGCTGGCGCCGGCGCGGCGCCCCTCGGCCTTGATCTCGGCTCCGTTCTCGGTGGTCAGCACGATGATCGGCGTGTTCTGACCAGTCGGCCGCGAGCGGCAGGCGCGCGTGAACTCGATTCCGTCCATGATCGGCATGTTGAGGTCGGTGATGACCAGATCGGGCTTGAAGGCGTCGAATTTGGTCAGGCCGTCCTCGCCGTTCTCGGCCTCCGCCACCTCATGGCCGGCATTCCGCAGCGTCATGCTGAGCAGGCTGAGCAGAGTCTTGGTGTCGTCGATCGCGAGGATTTTCATGCGTCACTCCAGGACGAGGGCGCTCTGGGCGGCATCGAAGCCGATGGCGCGCAGGGATTCGCGGCATTCTTCGGAGACGGCCTTGAGCGTCACCGAAAGCCCCAGCGCCTTGGCGCTGGTGGCAGCCGAATGAAGAAGTTGGATCCAGAGGCTGGGAAGCGGCCCCGCATCGGCGCATTCGACGGCGATGCTCTCCTTCTGCTCCAGTGCGACCAGGAGCTGATTACGAAATGTCGCGGCCTCGGCGCGGCCGAGAAATTGCGGGAGCGATACGGTGATGACCATGCAGGCGACCCAGGTTGCCCTTGGAGCATCACAGCAAATTGGTAAAAATTCCTCTAAGCATCGGGAGCGCCATCAAGACTTCGGGCGCTTTGTGGGCAGCCCCGCACCAGTTTGATGGAATGCCCTCATCCTTCGAGACGCCGCTGGCGTGGCGCCTCAGGAGGAGGGCTGCGAAGTCCGTCGCCGCTCTCAGAAGATCGCGTTGCTGATGGCGCGCGGCACCAGCGTGATCTTGCCGTCCACCTCCTTGTACCGGCGCGGCATGTTGATGATGCCGGAGAGGTGCAGCCAGAGATTGTTCGGCGAGATCGGCTTGGTGACGATCTCATGCGCGCCGAGCCGCGCCGCCTGCAGCACCGAGCGCCGATCCGGCCGCTCCATCATCACCAGCACCGGCGCTTTGGTGAAGGGCGAGGTCTTGAAGGAGCGGATCGCGGCCAAGCACTTGATGCTGCCGCCATCGGGCAGGTCCCAGTCGAGGATCACGATGTTCGGCTGCTTCTGGATGAAGGTCGAAGCCGCCTGGGTGAGATCGTGCGCCTCGAAGATGCGGTTGAGCTGCGCCTGGTAGAGCATGGTCCGCACAATGCGCCGATAGTGCGCGCTGGGGTCGATCAGCAGCACCGAGAGGTTCGGGAAGGATGGCGCGATATGCATGGAGCGGACTCGGGACTACTCACTCGACGCGACGGGCAGGCATAGGCGAAATCTCTAGACCTTGAGGCCGATCCTGAAGCCGCCCCAGTGCCGGCCCCTGACCATGATCGGCGCCGAGAGGTCTTCCATCACCAGGAACTCGCCGCCGCCCATGTCGCGACGGTAGCTCTGCAGCAGAAAGGGCTTGCGGTTGCGCGCACCGGCGAGGCCCGTCCGGTCGTTGAAGAGACGACGGTTGCGGCAGTTCGCGTTGTTCCAGACGGGATCCGGCCCCTGGGCTTGCGAATATTTCTGGTTATGTGTCGGCAGGAATCCGTTGCGGTCCACCGCCGCGCAGAACACGATCCGTCCATTGGCGCCGAGCAGCTTCTCCTGCAACGGCGGCAGCAGCCGGTCGGTCAGCGCGACGAAACGCGTCATGTGCTGTTGCGGATCGGAGCCCGGCACCGGCCGGTAGTTATCGTCGAAGAGCTCCTCCGGCGTGATCTCGCGGCGCTCCAGCGCGGCCTCGAAGAGGTTGCCGATCGTCGCGGCTGTCTCCATCGCGGCCGCGATCAGCTCCGACTGCGCCGTCCGTACGCCGGAGGCGGCGATCGATCCGAGCACGCCCTCGCTGATCGAGACGAGGTTCTGCGTGCGCCTTACCGCCTGTTCGAGGATGTCGGTCGAGGCATCGACGCCAGCGACCAGGCCGGCGAGATCATGGCCCGCCTTGGCACACGCCTCGGCATTCTCCCGCGTCGGACGCGAGACTGCCTCGATTTCCCCGATCAGATCGACCACCGAGCGGCCGAAGCTGTCGAATTCGCTCACCTGCTGCGAGATCGTCCGGCTGCCCTCGCGGGCGCGTTGCGCTGTCTGGGCGTTCTCCTGGCTGCGACGGGAGAGCGCATCGACGGCCTTCACCAACTGGTCGAGCTGCGCGGCGCTCGCCGCCGTTGCCGCGCGCGTCTGCTCAGCCAGCGCCTTCACCGCCGCGGCGATGACGGCGAAGCCCCTGCCGGCCTCGCCGCTGCGCGCGGCCTCGACGCCGGCATTGATCGACAGAAGCTGGATCTCGCGGGTGATCGACTGGATCGCATCGCTGGAGGCGCGCGCCTTGTGCGCATCGCTGACGGCCTGCGCCAGCGCCTGCGACATCGACTGGGCTTCCTGCGAAAGCATCTCGATGTCCGTCTGCGCCGCGTTCAGGCCCAGCTTCACCGACCCCGTCACGCGCTCGAGCCCGCTGCGCACCACGGTGGCCGCCTCCTGTGCTCCCTCGGCTGCCTGGCGGATGGCATGGTTGGCGCGCGAGACCTGCTCGACCACGCCGACGACCCGGTGCAGGCCGTCCGTCTGATCGCCGAATTGCTGCGTCACGTCGCCGATCCGGCCGGAGACATCGGTGATTTCGGCGCTGAGCTTGCTGAAACGATCGGAGATCTCACGCACGGCACGCTCGGCCCCCGTCTCCGGGAGCGTGGCCGCGGCGGAGGCGGAATGCGACTGCGCTCTATCATAGCCCGGCGGATCAACCTTGAGAGCCAGCGCGTTCATATAGGGCGTTCCTCAGTGTCCCCCAGTCGGCCGGGACTTCTTCCGAAACGTAGAGAAACGCGGTAAACCGCACGTTAAGAGGGCGTTTCGGGGCGTTAACCGGCGTTGCAGGCGGCTCGACCCGTCGCCGCCCTCGCTTCGAAGCGGGTAGCGACCGGAACCACCGTGAACCTTTCGACGTAGACCAACGACAATAACCGGCGGCAGCCGGACGGGCTGCCGGCCAATCGTTTCCCGCAGGAGAACGTCATGACGGAATTTACAGCCCTTTCCCGCCGCGGTGCGCTGAGGCTTGGCGCAGCAGTCCTCACCATCGCCGCCGCGCCGAAGGTCTGGGCCCAGGCCGCCGCGCCCGCTGCGCCGACGGGTCCTTTCTCCCTGCCGAAACGCAGCTATGAGGCCAACGCGCTCGAACCGCATATCGACGCGCAGACCATGGACATCCATTACAACCGTCACCACGCGGCCTATGTCGCTGCCCTCAACAATGCCGCCAAGGACAACGGCGTCATCGCCAAGGCATCGCTGGCCGACCTTCTCGCCGATCTCGGCCAGCTTCCGGACAACCTGCGCACCGTGGTCCGCAACAATGGCGGCGGCCATGCCAACCACAGTATGTTCTGGGAGGTGATGGGTCCCGGCGCGGGCGGCGCTCCGGGCGGCGATCTCGCTGCGGCCATCACGCGCGACCTCGGCGGCTTCGACAAGTTCAAGGCTGATTTCGAGGCAGCCGGCCTGCGCGTCTTCGGTTCCGGCTGGGTCTTCGTCACCGTCGATCGGGGCGGCCGGCTGGCCGTGCTGCCGAGGCCGAACCAGGATAGCCCGCTGATGGAGAAGCAGCTGGTCCTCTTCGGGAACGACGTTTGGGAGCACGCCTATTACCTGAAGTATCAGAACCGCCGGGCCGACTATCTCAAGAGCTGGTGGAACGTGGTCGACTGGTCGAAGATCGGCGCGCGCTATGCCGCCGCCAAGGCGGGCACGCTGGCGATCTGAGGGCTGCCCCTCGCGTCATTCTCGGGCGCCGCGCGGCGGCGACCCGAGAACCGCTTTCGGAAGATGCTCGGGTCGAGCCCGAGCATGGCGACCGCCCGCTCTAATGCCCCGCCCGCACGCTGCCCTCGCTGAGGCGGGGCAGGAACCAGGCGAGCAATCCGACCAACGGGATGAACGAGCAGATCTTGTAGACCGCCTCGATGCCGACCACGTCCGCGACCTCGCCGAGCAGCGCCGCCGCGAGTCCGCCGAGCCCGAAGGTCAGCCCGTAGAAGAAGCCGCCGACCAGCCCGACACGGCCCGGCAGCAGCTCGAGTGCGTAGATCAGGATCGCGGCGAAAGCGCTCGACATGATCAGGTTGATCAGGATCGTCAGCACCCCGGTCCAGAAGAGATCGGCGTAGGGCAGGATCAGCGTGAAGGGCAGCGCGCCCAGGATCGAGAACCAGATGATCTTGTTGCGGCCGATCCGGTCGCCCAGCAGACCGCCGCCAAGCGCGCCAGCCGCCGAGGAGGCGAGAAAGAGGAACAGCATCACCTGCGAATTCTGCACCGAGATGCCGAAGCGGCCCATCAGGTAAAAGGTGTAGAAATTGGTGAAGCTCGCCGTATAGGCGTTCTTGGAGAACAGCAGCACGATCAGGATCGTGATCGCGAAGGCGACGGCGCCGCGGCTATGACGCGGAGCGGCGGCGTTGGCGGCGGCCGCTGGCTTCGGCGGACGCTGCCGGTCGAGCCTGGCGTAGCTCGCCGCCGTCCAGACCATCAGCATCATCGCGACGAGCGCCGCCACGGAGAACCAGGCGAGACTGCCCTGCCCGCGCGGCACGATGATGAAGGCCGCCAGCAGCGGCCCGAGCGCCCCGCCCGTCTGCCCCCCGACCTGGAAGATGCCCTGCGCCAGGCCATGCTGCCCGCCCGAGGCGTTGCGCGCCATGCGGGTCGCCTCGGGATGGAAGATCGAGGAGCCGATGCCGACGCCGGCCGCCGACAGCAGCAGCAGCCCGTAGCTTCCGGCATAGGCGAGGCCGATCAGGCCGGCGAGCGTGAAGCCCATGCCCGCGACCATCGAATAGGGCATGGGATGCTTGTCGGTGTAGAGCCCGACTGCCGGCTGTAGCAGGGAGGCCGAGACCTGGAAGGTCAGCGTGATCAGGCCGATCTGGCCGAAATCCAGCCGATAGGCCTCCTTGATGATCGGATAGATCGCCGGGATCAGCGACTGGATCATGTCGTTGAGCAGATGGGTCACGCTGAGCGCGATCAACACCGGCATCATGGCGCGGTGGGCGGTGGTGGAGGCGGTCGGCGCGCTGACGGTCATGTCGGCAGTCCCGGAATCTGGTCGCAGTCGGATGATTCCCGCCGCGATGCGGACGAAGGCTCTAGAGGATTGCCAGCCCCGGCACAATTTGGTGAGCTGGCGGCCCAGCAATGCCGGCGCTGCATGAAGGGGTTGGCGGCCCGCCCTTTTCCCCTTGCCCCTCAGGGCATCAGCTGGCCGCCGTTGACCTCGATGATCTGGCCGGTGACGTAGCCGGAGAGCTTCTCCGAGGCGAGGAAGAGATAGGCGCCGACGCAATCTTCCGGCTTGCCGAGCATGCCCATCGGGATCGTCTTGCGCATGGTCTCGAGCATCTCCGGCGTCGAATAGCGCTCGTGGAACGGCGTCAGGATCACGCCCGGCGCCACGCCGTTGACGCGGATGCGCTCGCCGGCGAGTTCCTTGGCCATGTTGCGCACGGTGTTGGAGACGAAAGCCTTGGAGCTGGCATAGAGCAGCGCGCCCGGCCCCCCGCCATTGCGCGCGGCAATCGAGGTCGTGTGGATGATGCTGCCGCCGCCGGCCTTGCGCAGATGCGGCAGCGCGGCTTGCGTGGCCATGATCACGGCGCGGATGTTGAGGTCGAGCACCTTCTCGTAGAGTGCGTCGTCGATCTGCCCGAGCGGCACGCGCTTCAGCAGGGCGCCGGCGTTGTTGACCAGCACGTCGAGCCCGCCCAGCCCCGCCACGGCCTCCTCGACCACCTTGGCCGCTCCCGCCGATCGCGAGACGTCTCCACCGACGAGGATCACGTCGCCGCCCGCGGCCTTGATTTCCTTCGCGAGGGCCTCGGCCTCGTCGCGGCTGCTGTTGTAGTGCACGGCCACCCTGGCGCCGAGCTCGGCATAGGCCTTGGCGACGGCCGCACCGATGCCGGTGCTCGAACCGATCACCAGGATGCGCTTGCCCTTGAGGTCGTCGATCATCGCCCTGTCCTCCACCCGGCCAGGCAGCCTCGGCGCACCCCGCCCGAGTTTACCTGGATTCGTATCGATTTAACGCGACGAAACGGCAGGCGTCATCAGCGCTGAACGGGCCCCTCCCCCGCAGGCAGCGCCGAGGTTGGCGCATTCTGCAGGATCCGACGGCGCATTGCGGGTGGGTCAGCTTCTGATCGGAGATGGTGGGTCGGGCCGGGCAAACCGGGGGCAGCCTTTGGCGTAGACGCGGAATGGACGCGAATTCGATCCCGGGGGTGTCGAAAGACACGTGGCACAGGCCATGCTTCCCGAGAATTGCCATGCGCGACCCGGTTCCTCCTGCCATCCTCTCCGCTCCGCTCCAGCCCGAGCGCGGCCTGCAGCAACAGCTTCAGGAGCGCATCGTCGAGGGCATCCTTTCGGGGCGACTGTCGACGCAGCACCCCCTGCCGGCGTCGCGAGTGCTGGCCCGTGCGCTGAAGGTCTCGCGCAACACCGTCAGCCTCGTCTACGAGCGCCTGGCGGCCGACCATTATCTCAAGCCCGTCGCCCGGCGCGGTTTCTTCATCGACGAGGCGCAGCTGCGCGAACGGCTCAATGTCGCCGTTGGCGGCGGGGAGCTCCGCCTCTTCCCGGGCTCGGGCCTATCGTTCGGGAAATGGCTGGCAAGCCGCCCTTCCGAACAGGACAACATCGTCAAGCCGGCGAACTGGCGCGATTTCCCCTATCCCTTCGTTTATGGCCAGACCCTCCCGGATAAGACCTCGCTCGCCCGCTGGCGGGACTGCGTGCGCCTCGCCGGCACGGCTCGCCACAGCCATGAGTGGATGGGCGACCGCATCGACGGCGACGATGAGCTGCTGATCGAGCAGATCAGGCGCCGGCTCCTGCCGCAGCGCGGCTTCGATGCCAGGTCGGACCAGCTGCTGGTCACGGTCGGCGCTCAGAACGCGCTCTACCTGATCGCCGCTCTGCTGGCGCGGGCGGGCACGCGGGTCGCGATAGAGAACCCCGGCTATGTCGATGCCCGCAACATGTTCCTGTCGATGGCAGCGACCCTGCTACCACAGACTGTCGACGCCAACGGCATGCGCGTGACGCCAGCGCTTGCCGAGGCGCAGCTGGTCTATGTCACGCCCGGCCACCAATCGCCGACCAATGTCACGATGAGCACAGAGCGGCGCCTTGCGCTGATGGCCGCGGCCGAGGCGCACGACCTGCTCGTCATCGAGGACGACTACGAGCACGAGCTCAACTTCGTCGGCCCGCCACGCCCTTCGTTGAAGAGCTTCGACATCTCGGGTCGTGTGCTGCATGTCGGCAGCCTGTCGAAGCCTCTCTTCCCGGGTCTGAGGCTCGGCTTCATCGCCGCGGCCGAGCCGCTGGTGCGCGAGCTCAGGGCGCTGCGGCGGTTGATGTACCGCCATCCCTCCGCGCTCGACCAGCGTGCCATGGCGCTCTTTTTGGCGGAGGGGCATTACGACGCCCATATCCGCCGCCAGCGCAAGGAACTGACGGCGAAATGGACCGCGATGCTGAGCGGCATCGAGCGGCTCCTGCCCGACTGCGCCGTCACCATGACGACGGGCGGCTCCGGCCTGTGGCTGACACTGCCGGATGGCGTCGCGGCGTGCGAGCTGCAGCGCCGCGCCGCCGCGCGCGGCGTGCTGATCGAGCCGGGCGACGTGCATTACTGGGGCGGCGAGCCCCCGCGGAACCGCATCAGGCTCGGCTTCGGTGCGATCGCGCTGGAACGGATCACGCCGGGCCTCGCCGAGCTGGCGCAGGCCCTCGCCGGGCGCTGAATTCAGGCCGCAGCCGGCAGGGCGTCGAGGTCGGAGCGGCCGAGCACCTTGCGCAGGATCTCGGTCATCCGCCCGATCTCCTCCTCGCTCGCGACCAGCGCGGGCGCGAACAGCAGCGCGTCGCCCGTCGCCTTGACGTGCAGGCCCTCCCCGAACAGCAGGCGCTGGACCAGCGAGCCCTTCTCACCCGGCGCCCTGCCCGGTGTGAGCTGAATGCCGGCGAGCATCCCGTAGCCTCGCAGGTCGTAGACCTGCGGCAGGTTGCGCAGGCCGAAGACGGCGTCGAGGAAAGGCTGCGAGAGCACCTTGCCGCGAGCGAACAGGTCTTCGCTGCGATAGATCTCCATCGCCGCCAGAGCCGCCGCGCAGGCGACCGGATGAGCGGAATAGGTATAGCCGTGCATCAGCTCGGGCCGGTCGGCCTTGATCGAGTCGATCACGGCCTTCTGGATCTCGGTCCTGACCGCGACCGCGCTCATCGGGATGGCGCCGTTGGTCAGCGCCTTGGCCATGGTCATCACGTCCGGCGTCACGCCGAATTCCTGCGCGGCGAAGGCCTCGCCGGTGCGACCGAAGCCGGTGATCACCTCGTCGAAGACGAGCAGGATGCCATGCCGGTCGGCGATCTCGCGCAGGCGCTGGAGATAGCCCTTCGGCGGAACGATGGTGCCGACCGAGCCGGCAATCGGCTCGACGAAGACGGCCGCGATCGTCTCCGGCCCGTAGGTCTGGCACAGCGCCTCGAGATCGTCGGCGAGCTCGGCGCCCTCATCCGCCTGACCACGGGTGAAGCGGCGCTCGTCGGCCCAGGTGTGGCGCATATGGACCACGTCACAGGTCACAGCACTATACTCGCGCCGGTTGCCGACCATGCCGGCGAGCGAGGTGCCGCCGAGATTGACCCCGTGATAGCCCCAGGCCCGCGAGACGAAGCGGCTGCGCTGCGGCTGGCCCTTCGCCCGGTGATAGGCGAGGCAGATCTTCATGGCGCTGTCGACCGCCTCGGAGCCGGACGAGGCGAAGAAGACCCGGTCGAGCCCCTTGGGCAGGATGCCGGCGAGCTTCTCCGCCAGCACGAAGGAGATCGGCGCGGCGCGCTGGAAATGCGGGGTGTAGTCGAGTTCGAGCAGCTGCTTGTGCACGGCCTCGGCGATCTCGGGCCGGCCATGGCCGGCTGCGCAGCAGAAGAGGCCGGAGGCGCCGTCGAGGATCTCGCGGCCTTCCGGCGTCCAGTAGCGCACACCCTGCGCCTTCGCGAAGATCTGCGGCTCGGCCCGGAAGAGCCTGTTGTTGGTGAAGGGCAGCCAGTGATGATCCATGGTGAAGGCTTGCTGGTCCATCGCGACCTCCTCGAGCCGATCCGTGCCGCGCAAGCTCTACGCGCCGGCCCCGGGCGGGGCTTAGAGCCAGCCGAGAGATTCGTTGGGTCCAGCGCGGCACCGCCGAATTCATCGGCTTGTCATCGCGGGCCGTCTTCCTGCAAAGCTCAGTTCGCGCCGCGTCGGAGCGGCGCCACTGCGAGGTCGACGAGGATGACGAGGACAATCCTGATTTCAGGCGCCACTGCGGGCTTCGGCGCCGCGACAGCGCGCCGCTTCGCCGAGGCTGGCTGGCGCGTCGTCGGCACGGGTCGCCGCGCGGATCGGCTGGCAGAGCTCAAGACGGAGCTTGGCGACCTCTTCGAGCCGGCCGCCTTCGACATCACCGACGAGGCCGCGATGATCGAGACGCTCGACGCCCTGCCGGCGCCGTTCAGGTCGGTCGACCTGCTCGTCAACAATGCGGGCCTCGCGCTCGGCACCAGGCCAGCGCCGCAGACGAAGCTCTCCGACTGGCGCACGATGATCGAGACCAACGTCACCGGGCTGGCGGCACTGACGCATCACCTCCTGCCCGGGCTGATCGAGCGCCGGGGCGCCATCGTCAACATCGCCTCGGTCGCAGCGAACTGGCCCTATTCCGGCGGCAACGTCTACGGCGCCACCAAGGCCTTCGTGCAGCAGTTCTCGCTCGGCCTGCGCTCGGACCTGCACGGGAAGGGCGTGCGCGTGACCTCGATCGAGCCCGGCCTGTGCGAGAGCGAGTTCACGCTGGTGCGCACCGGCGGCGACCAGGCCGCCTATGACGCGCTCTACAAGGGCGCGAACGCGCTCCAGCCGAAGGACATCGCCGACACGATCTTCTGGGTCGCGACGCAGCCCGCCCATGTCAACATCAACAGCCTCGAGCTGATGCCGGTGAGCCAGTCCTTCGGCGGCTTCCAGGTCCATCGCGAGGCGTGACGATGGCTTATGATCTCGCCGTCGTCGGCGCCGGCATCGTCGGTCTCGGCCATGCGCTCGCGGCGGCGCGGCGCGGCAAGCGCGTCGTCGTCATCGACCGTGACGCCCAGGCCAACGGCGCCTCCGTCCGCAATTTCGGCTTCGTCACGGTCACCGGCCAGGGCGCAGGCGATTGCTGGCAGCTCGCCCGCCGCGCGCGCGACGTCTGGCAGGAGGTCGCCGATGCCGCCGGCATCGACATCCTGCAGCGCGGGCTCGTGCTGGCCGCGCGCCTGCCGGAATCGGAGGCCGTGATCGACGCCTTCCTGAAGACGCCGATGGGCGAAGGCTGCGAGAAGCTGACCGCGGCGCAGGCGCAGCGCTTCGTGCCCAATCTCAGGCCGCAGGCCGCGCCCGTCGCGCTCTATTCCCCGCACGAGGTCCGGGTGGAGTCGCGCACCGCCGTGCCGCTGGTCGCCCGCTTCCTCGCCGAGCGCTACGGCGTCGTCTTCCGCCGCTCGACCAGCGTCGTCGCGGTCGAGGCGCCGCGGCTGATCACGGCCGATGGCGAGGTGATCGAGGCGGAAGCGACCGTCGTCTGCCCCGGCGACGAATATACCGCCCTCTTCCCGGAGCGCATCGCCGCCTATGGCGTCACCCGCTGCAAACTGCAGATGCTACGGGTCGTCCCGGCCCGGCCGGTGGCGCTCCAGAGCGCCGTGATGTCCGATCTCGGGCTCGGCCGCTATCTCGGCTACGCCGAGTTGCCGGAGGCAGCACCGCTGAAGCGCCGGCTCGACGCCGAATTCGGCCCCGAGCGCGAGAACGGCATCCACCTGATCGTCACGCAATCGGCCGACGGCTCCCTCGTCGTCGGCGACAGCCACCATTATGCGACGACGCCCGATCCCTTCGGCTCGCAAGGCGTCGACGATCTGATTCTCGGCGAGCTCGATGCCGTTCTCGACCTGCCCAGCCGCACCGTGAGCGAGCGCTGGATCGGCACCTATGCCTCGGCCGACGGCCGCTGGCGCTTCACCGACAAGCCCTCCGAGACGGTGCGCATCGTCATCGTCACCGCGGGCTGCGGCGCCTCGACCGCTTTCGGCATCGGCGAGGAAACCATCGACGAACTCTACGGGTGAGCGACATGAAGAAGTTCAAGGCGGTCGTCTTCGACTGGGCCGGCACGGTGATCGACTTCGGCTCCTTCGCGCCGATGGGCGCTTTCGTCGAGACCTTCGCCAAGTTCGGCGTGGCGACGACCATCGCCGATGCGCGCAAGCCCATGGGCCTGCCCAAGCGCGCCCACATAGCGGCGATGCTGGCGCAGCCTCATATCGCAGAGGGCTGGCGGCGGGCTCAAGGCGCGCTTCCCGACGAGGCGGCGATCGACAAGGTCTACGCCCTCTTCGTGCCGCTCAACGAGGAGGTCGTCGCCGATTACTGCACGCTCGTGCCCGGCACGCTGGAGGCGGTGCGCTTCTGCCGCGAACGCGGCATGAAGATCGGTTCGACCACGGGCTATACCCGCTCGATCATGCAGCGCGTGCTGCCCCTCGCAGCGGCCCAGGGCTACGAGCCGGACAATCTGATCTGCGCCGACGACCTGCCTTTCGGCCGGCCGACCCCGATCGGCATGTACAAATGCTTCCTCGACCTGATGGTCTGGCCGGCCTCGGCCGTCATCAAGGTCGACGACACCGAGCCCGGCATCGCCGAGGGCGTCGCCGCCGGCTGCGTCACAGTTG
>UCLR01000044.1 GCA_900473415.1 Hyphomicrobiales bacterium | reverse complement strand
TCTTCAACAAAATCGACCCATTGCGGTCGTTTGAGCTACCAAGCCTACACGAACTGCGCTCGCAAAGCGGAACACAATTCGTTCTCTTGGGGAGACGCAGACTGAGACGCTCTCTCGCTATCATCACCACAGCGGCAGTATGGCAACGAATGTCGGGGGCTCGATTCCCAGCCACAGAATAGAGCCGCCCCGCCCAATTGGTGGGAACGAACGCCCCGAAAAGCCCGAGAACGCTCTGGAAAATCCCCTTCCCCACCGCACGCTAAGTGCTTGAAATCGCACAATTGATGCACGCCGCCCCTGGGCACCATTCATCTCTTCAATGACTTAGCAGCTAGAGCCTCAACGGCTTCAAGAGCCGTTGTTACCGCCACCTGTTCTGGCGGCGTTCCGCTTCGCGATTCTGAGCTCGGCAACCCGGCTCGATTGGACGACGGCGCCGCGGTTGTACCCGCAAGCTCACCACCATCGCATAGCAGGCACAATGGGCCCGGCTCGCGCTCGCGTCGCCGCCCAGATCGGCGAGCTTTCCCTATCCGGCACTGAGATGGAGGAAGCTATCCGGCAAAGGGATACCGAAATCGCGCGCCTCAAGCGGGAGCTCGAGGAGAAGGCGAAAGCCAAAGAGGCGGCACAGGAAATGCCTGCTAGCCGGTGAGCGGCTTTTGCAGCAGACCTAAGCCGCAGCCGTCCTTGTAGGTCAGGTCTGCGGGCTGGGTGCCGCCATCGACAAATTGGTTCATGAGAAACGGCTGGACGCCGGCCTTTTCCGACCATTCGCGGACGGCCCGAAGAACGCCACCGTCATCGGGGCCAACGAACTGCTGAGCAAAAACGCTGATGTCGTGGAGAACGATTAGACCTCCTGGCTTCAACGCTTCCCACCAGAGATCAAGTTCCTCAAGAGTATGGGCGTACCGGTGCGACGAGTCGATAAAGACGAGGTGAGGAGATGATCCATGGAACGCTCGCGCCTCCTCGACCATGGCGGGGTCGGATGACGAGGCTACACTCAGCTTGACGTATTCCTGAAGCCCGGCCCGCTCGATCCAGTCTTGGGTATATCTTGTCGGCACGGGATCGATATCAATGCTGAAAAGCGCATTCTTCTTCCCCATCTTCCTGAACAGGAAGCCGAGCATAAGCGACGAGTAACCTACAAAGTGCCCGCACTGGACTATCGAGCTTATGGCGCTTCCCCCGATCAGGCCGGACAAGAACGAAATGCCGGGAATCGAAACCTCTCCTGGGCTAGGGAATTTTTGCTCGGTGTCGTCGAACCACTGCTGCAGAATCAGCCACTCGTAGTCGGACAGGCCGGCATAGACTGGCGGAACATAGTCTGACCCTTTCAGGCGGTGCCACCAATAACCGTTGTGAGGATTAGTCCCGAAATTGCGACTACGTTCCTGCATGCTACCCACAGCCCTTATCGTTGCTTTACGCAATTAACGCGAGCCGACACAAAAGTTCAACTTCTCGAATGCAACGCCTCCTGGCTGCTTTCGCAGCTCAGCTTCTGTCCCAATCCAGATGACGGACCGGCACATTCCAGTCCTGATCGGTGACCTGATCGGGCATGCCGGTGCGCCCTTCTATAAGCGCTGTTCGGTAAGCTAGGGATTCGTAGAGCCGCGGGAGTTCATTGGCGGCATCTGCGATCCGCTCGACTTGCGCAAGCCGTCGATCGGCCTCCCGCGCCGCATCGGCCGACAGAGTTGACCAGTGACTTATAGCTTCATTGGTCGAATGAATGTTGCTGGCCTGCTGTTCAAGCTTTTCGTTGAGAACCTTCAGTTCGTCCCGCAGTCTCTCGTTTGTTTCCATCAATGATTTGATAGCTGGCAATCCCAGCAACATCCTTTCGATCAGTGACATCTCTTCACCTCCCGCAGGGTATACTTTCTCATCATGACCGCTGACACGGATCATGTCTATCCGCGTCTCATCCTCGCAGGATCACCTCACAATGTCCGCGCCGCCTCCGGGCGGCTTTTCATGCCTGAAAGGAACCGACCATGGCTTCCAAGGAGCGCTACGCTGCCTTTCCGTATCGGCGAGCAACCCGGCCGTCTCACTGCGGGCTGTGACGCGGCACGACACAGACGAGATTGAATTCGTCAGCAATGGCCTGCTGATCGGCGCGGGCGGGACGATCGCCGTACTCGCGCGCGACGATACGGACCCGGTGACACTCACGGTCGTGGCGGAGCCGTTGCTGCCGGTCCGTGCCCGCAAGGTGCTCGCCACGAGCACAACCGCGACGGGAATCGTCGCGCTGATCTCGCGAGGCGCTGATGCTCGGGCTTCCATCCGTGATCTATCGTTTCTGTCCACCCCCAGCAGGCCTAGCTTCCAGCCGCTCGTGCTGGGGTCGACAAGTGATCCAAGGCGACGCTACAGAAAGCCTCGAAGCAGGCACCTAAACTAACTGTTTTTATTGACTTTTTTGCGCTGAATGCCCGACCCACCCTGGGCACCAATATTCCGCTAAGCGGTTGAGCCGCCAAAAACCTGCTCCAGTCCGCTCTGCTAAATCTCTAAAGCTGTTGTTCGCCCCCGCGATCGAGGCAAGACAGCTCTCAATTGAACGTGCAATAACAATCACTCCCGCTATTGCGCGATCCTCATGCGAAACAGCTTCATCGCCGTTCGAACCCTCCCAAGAAAGCCAGGCGCCCCAAGGGGAAGGAAAGCCGCCGCATGACGCCGCCGAAGCGCGCACCCAAGGCCGAAGCGGCACGATCATCCCCCGCAGAGCGCTTCTACGCCGCAGAACACTTTGGCTACGTGCTCGAGGAGCAATACGGCTTCCTGCTCCGGAAGGCGCAGCAGCGCTATCTCCCGCTCTTCCAGGAGATGATCGGACCCGACGGGCCGACGCCGCCGCAATTCGCCGCTTTGTGCCGGCTCGCCGGCGGCGCCGAGATCTCGCAGAACCATCTCGGCCGGCTGACCGCGATGGACCCGGCCACGATCAAGGGCGTGATCACCCGCCTCGCCGAGCGCGGCCTCGTCGAACGCCTGCCCGATCCGAATGACCAGCGCCGCCTGCTGATCCGGCTGACCGAGGCCGGCCATGCCGCCATGCCGGAGCTGTTCGAGAAAGCGAAGGCCATCACCCTCGCGGCGCTGGAACCGCTTTCGCCCGCGGAAGCGAAGCAGATGGTCGCCCTGCTGACCAAGATGGTCTGAGCGAGCTTTCAGACCGAGAGATATTGCGCGCGGACCGTCTCGTCCGCCTTGAGCGTGTCCATCGCCCCGGTGAAGCGGATGACGCCCTTTTCGATGATCGCGACGCGGTCTGCGACCTGGCCGGCGAAATGCAGGTTCTGCTCGGAGAGGAGGATGCTGAGCCTCTCCCCCTTCAGCGCCAGGATGGTCCGCGCCATCTCCTCGACGATGACCGGCGCCAGTCCCTCCGAGGGCTCGTCCAGCAGCACGAGGCTGGGGTTGCCCATCAGCGTGCGGGCAATCGTCAGCATCTGCTGCTCGCCGCCGGACATCGCCCCGGCCGGCCGGTCGCGCATGCGGCCGAGATTGGGGAAGAGCGCGAAGAGCCGGTCCGGCGTCCAGTGCGGCACGCCCTCACGCAGCGGGCGCTGGCCCACAGCGAGGTTCTCCATCACCGAGAGTTCCGAGAAGACGCGCCGCTCCTCCGGCACATAGCCGATGCCGAGCCGGGCGATCTCGAAGGGCTCACGCCCGTCGATGCGCCGACCCTCGAAGCTGACGCTGCCGCGCGCCGGCGGCACCAGCCCCATCAGGGCCTTCATGGTGGTAGATTTGCCGGCGCCATTGCGGCCCATCAGGGCCAGCACCTCGCCGCGCGCCATGGCGAAGCCGACACCCTGCAGAATATGAGCGCGGCCGTAATAGGCCTCCAACCCGGAGACTTCGAGCAGCGCGCCCATTAATGGCCTCCCGAGGCGGCGCCGGAGCCGAGATAGACCGCCCGGACATTCGCGTCCTGCCGCACCTCCTCGGCGGTGCCCTCAGCGATCAGCCGGCCGCGATCCAGCACGATCACCCGGTCGGCATGGGCGAAGACGACATCCATGTCGTGCTCGGTGAAAAGCACGGCGATGTTGCGCTCCACCGCGATCCGCGCCGCCAGCGCCATCAGCTCGATGCGCTCGCGCGGCGCCATGCCGGCGGTCGGCTCGTCCATCAGCAGGAGCTTCGGCCGGTTGGCCAGCGCGACCGCGAGCTCGACCCGCTTCAGGTCGCCATAGGCGAGCACGCCGCAGGCGCGATCGGCCTGCTCGGACATGCCGACCTGGGCAAGCAGCGCATCGGCCTCGGCGACATGGCGGGCTCGCGCGGGAGCGAAGGGATTCCACAGGCCGCGTTCATGCGAGATCAGCGCCATCTGCACGTTTTCGCGCACCGTCATCGAGGTGAAGGTCGCGGTGATCTGGAAGGTGCGGCCGACACCGAGCCGCCAGACGACGCGGGGTTTAAGCCCCGTGATCGGCTTCCCCGAGAGCAGGACCGCGCCCCGGTCTGGCTGGAGCTGGCCGCCCAACATGTTGAAGCAGGTGGTCTTGCCGGCGCCATTGGGGCCGATCAGGGCGAGCATCTGGCCTGCCTCGACCGAGAAAGAGACGCCCTGCACGGCATGGACGCCGCCAAAGGACTTGGCGAGATCGCGGACGACGAGAACGGGCTCGGCGGCGGCGTTTGCAGGAACGGCGCTCATCATGCGCCCTCCGTCGCCAGCCGGCGCTCGCGCAGGGCCAGGAAGCCGCCGACGAGGCCGCGCGGGAAGAGCACCACCAGCAGCACGATCGCGAGCCCCAGCGCGAAGCGCCAGTACATGGTCAGCTTGGTCAGCTGCTCGCTCAGGCCCGCATAGGCGAAGGCCCCGACGATGGGACCGGAGACCGTCTGCACGCCGCCGAGCAACACCATCAGCAGCGCGTCGACCGAGCGCGGGATCGCCATATAGGTCGGGAAGACCGAGCCCTTGAAGAAGGCGAAGAGCGCGCCCGCGATGCCGGCCGCGAAGGCCGCGACGGTGAAGGCCACCCATTGCACGCGCATGACGTCGATGCCGATCGCCTCGGCCCGCAGCGGGTTGTCGCGCGCGGCGCGCAGCGCATAGCCAAGCGGCGAGAAGATCGCGAAGCGCAGAGCGAGCACGGCAACCCCGCAGGCCATCAGCGCGAGATAGTAGAAGGCCGTCTTCGACACGGCCCAGCCCGAGGGCCAGACGCCGAGGATGCCGTTGTCACCGCCGGTGAGATCGACCCATTGGAACGCCGTCGCCCAGGCGATCTGCGCGAAGGCGAGCGTCAGCATGGCGAGGTAGACGCCGGACAGCCGGACGCAGAACCAGCCGAAGACGAGGCCGGCGATGCCCGCCAGGAAAGGCGCGAAGACGAGCGCCGGCTCCATCGGGGCACCCAGCCATTTCACCGCCAGCGCCGCGCCATAGGCGCCGAGCCCGAAATAGGCGGCGTGGCCGAAGGAGGCCATGCCGCCCGGCCCCATCATGAAATGCAGCGAGGCGGCAAAGAGCGCGAAGATGACGAGCTCGGTCAGCGTCAGCAGCAGATAATCGGGCGTGACCAGCGGCGCGATGACGAGGAGCAGCAGGGCGACGAGGCCGGCAAGCTTCGTCGCGCGGTCGGCAGGGGTCAGCAGCGGCTCGGCGGTGGGACCGCGGGTCTGGCCGACGGGACGCCGGCCCAGCAGACCATAGGGCTTGATGACGAGGACCACGGCCATGACCAGGAAGACGAGTACGAGCGTGATCTTGGGGAAGATCAGGATGCCGAATGCGTGCAGGATGCCGATCAGCACCGCGGCGAGATAGGCGCCCCCGACGCTGCCGAGCCCGCCGACCACGACCACCACGAAGGCCTCGGAGATCATCGCGAGGTCCATGTGCAACGTCACCGCCTCGCGCGGGAGCTGGAGCGCGCCGCCAAGGCCTGCGAGGCCGGCGCCGAAGGCGAAAACCGAGGTGAAGAGCAGGCGCTGGTTGACGCCGAGCGCGCCGACCATCTCGCGGTCCTGCGTCGCGGCCCGGACTAGGACGCCCCAGCGCGTCTTCTGGAACAGCAACCAGAGCAGCGCCAGCACCACCGGGCCGATCGCGATCAGCAGCAGCTCATAGGTCGGGAAGCGGTTGCCAAACAGGATGACGAAGCTCTTGAAGCCGGGCGCACGCGGCCCGAGCCTGTCCTCCGCCCCCCAGCTCGCCAGCGCGATGTCCTGGATCATCAGCACGATGCCGAAGGTGGCCAGTAGCTGGAAGAGCTCCGGCGCCTGATAGATGCGCCGCAGGACCGTGACTTCGATGACGAGCCCGACCAGCCCGACGAGCAGGGCGGCCAACAGGACACCGCCCCAGAAGCCGAGCCCGCTCGCCGGTCCCAACGCATTCACCAGCGTGACAGCGAGATAGGCGCCCAGCATGTAGAGCGAGCCATGGGCGAAGTTCACGATCCGGGTGACGCCGAAGATGATCGACAGCCCGGAGGCGACCAGGAACAAAGACGAGGCGGAGGCCAGTCCGTTGAGGCTCTGCGTCAGGATGAGATCGAACATTCCGCCAATGCCTGAACGAGAGCAGCCGCCGTCCCGGGGCGCAGCGAGGCGTCCCCGGAGCCATCATTAGAGCTTGGTGGCTCTGCACGGAACCACGCCGTCATCCCGGACAAGCGGCTTTAACCGCGCTGATCCGGGATCCATCACAGAGCGCGGCGCCTTACGATGGATCCCGGGTCAAGCCCGGGATGACGGCGTGGTTCCACAGCAGAGCAGCATGCCGCCCAGAGCGCAGGAGGCTTCGACAGGTCCCGGACCGCCTTGCGGCATGTCCGGGATGATGAAGCTCCGCGAGCCAGATTGAAATCGCCCGTCAGCCGGCCGGCCGCAGCGTTTTGACGACATCGTCCGGCGGCAGGTATTTGGCGCCGTCGGCGTAGCGCCAATCCACCATGATGCCCTTGCCGTCCTTGAGCGCGGTCTTGCCGACATAGGCGCCGACGGTCGACTGGTGGTCGATCGCGCGATATTCCGCCGGCCCGAAGACGGAATCGAACTTCAGCCCGCGGAAGGCCTCGATCAGCTTCTCGTTATCGACGGAGCCGGCCCTCGCCACCGCTGCCGCGATCGACTGCATGGTGCTGTAGCCCACGACCGAGCCCAGCCGCGGATAGTCGTTGTACTTGGCCTTGTAGGCCTCGACGAACTTGACGTGCTCCGGCGTCTTGATGTCGGCGTAAGGGTAGCCTGTGACGATCCAGCCAACCGGCGCCTCGGCACCCAGCGCATCGAGATATTCCGGCTCGCCCGTCAGCATCGAGACGACCTGCCGCCCCTCGAACAGGCCCCGCGTATTGCCCTGGCGAACGAAATTGGTCAGGTCGCCGCCGAACGTGACGTTGAAGATCGCATCGGGCTTCGCCGCTTCCAGCGCCTGCACGGTCGCGCCGGCGTCGATGCGACCGAGCGCCGGGAACTGCTCCGCCACGAACTCGACATCGGGCTTGGCCTTCTTGAGCAGCTCCTTGAACCACTTCACCGCCGACTGCCCGTATTCATAGTTCGGCGCGACCAGCGCCCAGCGCTTGGCCGGAAGCTTGGTGGCCTCCTCGACCAGCATCGCCGCCTGCATGTAGGTCGAGGGGCGCAAGCGGAAGGTGTAGCGGTTGCCCTTGGACCAGACGAGCGCGTCGGTCAGCGGCTCGGAAGCCGCGTAGAGCCGCTTGTTCTGGAGAGCGAAATCGCCGATCGCCAGGCCGACATTCGAGAGATAGCCGCCGGAGAGCAGGTCGACCTTTTCGGCGTTGATCAGGTCGCCGGCATGGCGCACGGCATCCTCGGGCTTGCCGCCATCGTCGCGGAAAATGGTCTCGAACTTGCGGCCGAGCGCGCCGCCGGCGGCGTTCGCCTGCTCCTGCGCCAGCTCCCAGCCCTGCCGATAAGGCTTCAGGAAGGCTGGCTGGGCGGTGTAGCTATTGATCTCGCCGATCTTGATCGATCCGGCGCCTTGCGCGCGAACCAGCGAAGGCGCTGCGACCGCAGCCGCGGAGGCTGTGGCCAGGAAACGCCGGCGGTCGATCTTCATCGCAGCTACCCTTCGTTCTGAATCCAGTTGTGCGGCACCGGTGCGCAAAGGTTCGTGACCGGCGTCCCCTCTGTTTCAGAGGCGCCCGCTTCAGGCAAGATATTTGTTTGTATACATACAAATTCGCAAGGGCCCAAAGGGGACGCCTGACATGTAAATGGCCCCGCTCGCGTCATCTTGCAGGCCTTGAGCGAGGCGGCGGCGCTGCGACCAATTCGGCACCCCCTCGACCCGAAGGCCGGCAGGCACTTTGCGAGCCTGGCGCTCGGGGGCAGGCATAATCTTACCTCATGGCAGGCCCCACGAAATGGCGTCTGCCGCCAAAGGGGTAGAACCTCGCCGCGTAGCGCGTGGGTCGTGACGATTTTGCGCTCGCCAAGACGGCTCGTCCGGTCGACAATGCTTCCGCTAAAGTCGAATGGAGGACCAGATGGCCGGCAATGCGACGCTGCAGGACCTCGACAACCGGATCGCCCGTGCGCGCGCCAACATCTCGGAGCTGATGGAGCAAGCGACCGCCACATCAGGCTCCGGCGCGGAAGAGGCGATCGCCAACCGGCTCGCCGAGCAGCAGGACGTGCTGAACGCCTTGCTGAAGCAGCGCGAGGAGCTGGAGAAAGGTGCCTCCTGAGGCTCCGCCTCAGTCTTCGCGCTCGCGCTGCGCCGGAGCTTCCTCCGCCTCGTCGATGGGCTCGCCTGGGATCACATAGCTGCCCTTGAGCCAGCGGCCGAGGTCTATGTCGGCGCAGCGTGCCGAGCAGAAGGGCTTGTAGCGCGCCACTGCCGGCTTCCCACAGATCGGACAGGGCTTCGCGGCCGGGGCCGCCTTGTCGCTGTCGGTCATCTCTTGCGTGCCTTACGTCTCAAACTTGAAAAACGGATTCGGCGCCCGGCTTGTTTCAGCCCGGCCGCATCCGACCCATCCCAGCCGATGTCAGGCGGCGTTCATCCAGCCGAAGCGAATGGGAAAGCCTTCGCCGCCGAGCAGATTGACCGTCTCGTAGAGCGGCAGGCCGACGACACCGGTATAGGAGCCGACGAGCTTGACCACGAAGGAGCCGGCGATGCCCTGGATGGCGTAGCCGCCCGCCTTGCCGCGCCACTCGCCCGAAGCGAGATAATGCTCGATATCCTCGTTGGACAGGCGCTTGAAGCGCAGCCGCGACTCGACGAGGCGGTCGCGGATCGCACCCGACGGCGTCACCACCGCCACCCCGGTATAGACGCGATGGGCCCGGCCCGAGAGCAGGCGCAGGCAAGCGGCGGCCTCGTCGACGATCTCAGCCTTGGGCAGGACGCGCCGCCCCACAGCGACGACCGTGTCGGCCGCGACGATGTAGCAACCCTCGAGGTCGGCCCGGGGCTTGGCGCCCTCGCGCGCAGCCTCCGCCTTCTCCCGCGCCAGGCGCCGGGCGAGGTCGCGGGGGCGCTCCCCCTTTCGCGGCGTCTCGTCGAGATCGGACGGCAGCAGCGCGTCGGGCTTCAGACCCGCCTGCTCCAGCAGGGCGAGCCGCCGCGGCGAGGCAGAAGCCAGCACCAGCATCGGGCGCCAGCCGGCATGTTTCGGAGAGGAGAAAAGGCTCAAGGAGGCTGCCCGACACTGATCCACGCGCCGGACAAATCGGCGCCGCATCAGCCTTTAAAGCATTTCCGCGGCTCGATAAATCCGCAAACCGCTCAGACTGCGGACCGGAGGGCCGCTGCAATCGCGCGGCCGAGAGGCCTGCATCCAGTGCATAAAAGATGCGCAGGGTACTAGTATACCAAGCATTGCCAAGCATGGTCCACGCGGGCACAGTCCCGCGCTTTCTGGCGTTTCGCCAGTTCGATCGGCTTTCCGGAGTATGCCGCCATGCCGCGCAAATCGAAGCGCTCCGTCGTGGCGACGGGAGCCGACGCACAGGTTCTCGCAGCACGCGTCATGACCATGCATGCCGAGGCCGGCCTCACCATCGCCATGCGCATGCCGATCCTGCTCAAGGGCGCCATGGGCGACTGCCGCGGCCAACGCGAGGCGACGAAAGCAGTGGTCGAGAAGGTCTCGGCGGTCGTCGAGAGCAGCTTCGCGGCGGGCCAGGCAGCTTCCGCCTTCTGGTGGGGGCTAGCGTTCAACCCGTCGGGGCCCTTCGACATGGCTGCAGCCGTCGTGCGCGCCGCCGACAGCACGATCGAGCCCTTCGCCCGGCGCACGCGCGCCAATGCCGCCCGGCTCGGCCGGCGCCGGGGCTAGTCCAACCCAAGTACGGCGGACCCGTCTTCAGGCCGAATTGTCGGAAGGCCCCTCGGCCGCAAGCGTCGCGGGCGAGGCGTGCTCGCGCTCCAGCTTGCGATAGCGCGCCACACTCACCGGGATGAGCGCGAGATAGGCGACGACCACGAAGGTCAGCACCTCGAAGGGATAGGCGAAGAGCAGACCCGCCACGACCACCACCGCCACGAAGATCGGCAGCACCTTGTCACGCGGAACACGGGTGCCGAGCGTCTTGCCCGCGTAGCACGGGATGCGCGAGATCGTCAGGAAGGCGATGAACAGGATGTAGAGGCCGACGAAGGGCGCGCCATATTCCTGCACCGGCACGCCGATCATCTGGAGATAGACCGGCAGCATCGCCGTGATCGCACCCGCAGGCGCCGGCATGCCGACGAAGAAGTTCTTCTGCCAGTCAGGCCGGTCGGGATCGTCGATCATGACGTTGAAGCGCGCGAGCCTGAGCGCCATGGCGCAGGCCAGCGTCAGCACGATGATCCAGCCGAAGGACTTCAGGTCGTGCAGGACGAAGATCCACAGCACATAGCCGGTGGCGACGCCGAAATTGACGAAGTCCGAGAGCGAATCAAGCTCCGCTCCGAAGCGGGACGTGCCCTTGAGCAGCCGCGCCAGGCGCCCGTCGACGCCATCGAGGCCCGCCGCGATCAGGATGCAGATCGTCGCCGTCTCGAGCTTGCCCTCGACGATGAGGCGCATCGCCGTCAGCCCCAGGCAAAGCGCCAGCAACGTGACGACGTTCGGCGCCAGCAGGCGGAAGGGGATCGGCGTGAAACGGGCGCGCTTCGATTCGACGCGCTCGGGCTCGAAAGGGGGAAACAGGTCGCTCATGGCCTGCCGAAATACGCGGTTTCGCGGGCGCGCGCTAGCGGCGCGCACCCTTCCTCCCGCCCTCAGATGCCGCGGAAGCTGCGCTTGATCGCCTCGTTGCCCGCCATATCGGCCAGCACCGTCTCGCCGGCAATGGCGGTCTGGCCCTCGCCGACCAGCGGCACGACATGGGCCGGCAGGTAGACGTCGACGCGCGAGCCGAAGCGGATCAGGCCGAAGCGCTCGCCGGTCGCGAGCGTGTCACCTTCCTTGACGAAGGGCACGATGCGCCGCGCGATGAGCCCCGCGATCTGCACCACGCCGACGATACCGGAGGTCGTCTCGATCGCCAGCGCGTTGCGCTCATTGTCGTCGCTCGCCTTGTCGAGCTCGGCATTGAGGAAGAGGCCGGGCGTATAGGCGATCTTGGCGATGCGGCCGGGCACGGGCGCGCGGTTCACATGGCAGTCGAAGACGTTCATGAAGATCGAGATGCGCGTCATCGGCTCGGCCGGCAGCTCAAGCTCCGGCGGCGGCAGCGCCGAGGCGACCTGGCTGATGCGGCCATCGGCCGGCGAGATCACCAGCCCCTCGCGCTGTGGCGTGACGCGGACGGGGTCGCGGAAGAAGTAGCAGATCCAGATGGTGAGGATCGCGCCGATCCAGCCGAAGGGTGACCAGAGATTGGCCAGCACGATCGTTGCCACCAGCCCGATGGCTATGAAGACATAGCCTTCCTTGTGGATCGGCACGATCACCTTGCGGACGGAATCGACGAGCGACATGAGGCGGCTTCCGTTGGTCTGGCCGACACAGCGGCACATTAGGCGGCAACCTGCGGCAGCGTCGAGGCCGCAAGCTTTGGTTGCGTGGTTTAGGGGGTTCGGCGCGCGGGGGAAAGGGGTGTGCGACAGCTTGTCCGCTAAAGAACGGGACAGTGTTTCACGAGATCCGCGAGCGCACGCCTGCCCATGGCCAGGTCGAGACTGCTGGAAATGGACCCTCCGTTCACTGCCGATACCGACACGACCAGTTTCCTGCTGGCGAGGATGAGCTTCATCACGGGTGCCGGCGCCTTCAGCAGAATAGAGTGCTCGTCGCCGACGGCCCCCTCAAGTTCGGTCTCCGCCTGCCCATCGGGCTGGAACGAAAGGGTCACCGCCCGGCGCGATGGACCGAACAACCGGTCATCGCTTTGGGGAATCAGCGCCGCCGACAGGTTCCCATCGATGCAGCGGAGTGCCAACCCGAAGGGCATGCGCCGAGCCGAGACGACGACCGCGGCGTCCCGGCTGCCATCCGGCCTGTCATAGGTGATCACCGCCCAGGGACCGATCTTTCTAATCCCCGTCGCATGTCCCGGAGCAACCAGCACCGCCAGCGACAACACGCCTCCTGAAAGCCATGCTCCCAAACGCGGACCAGACCAGACTGATCCACGCGTCATCGCACCTGCTCTCCCGCCGGTTGGCTCAGCGGCGTCAACGCGGCGCGCCATTCCGGGGGAACCGGCAGCTCGATCTGGGCCGGAAAGGCCGGCAGCAGCGTAAAGGCGAGCGGCCGGCCGGGCTTGGATTCTTGAATCACCAGCGTATCCGTCCTGAGCAGTCGCGCCGAAGCGCGCGGAACGACGCCGCCGGAGGCCACCACCATACCGCGCACACTCAGCACGAAGCAGGAATCGAAGGGGTTCCATGCCTCCGCCTGCGACGGGTCGACCGCTCCCTGCCGAGCCGGCCGCGCGAGCTGCCCACCCTGCCAGCGAACGGTCAAAGCCTCCTCCAGCCGGTGGGGCGCATAGGCCGACGACAGCACAGCGGGTGGCGGCCAGGCCAACCCTCTCGGCATGGAGCAAGATGTCAGGAGGCCCGGACGGCTCGGCCGCGATACCCATAGCGACCAATCCGGTTCGGCCTCAGCCTGCGCTGGCGCGCCCGCGAGACCGACGACAAGATAGGCACCGGCAAGCACCCGAACGATTCCCCGGCCTTTCCCCATCAGCTCCATCACCTTACAAGGCGCTGCGATCCCGGCGCGGCAGTAAGGACATGCCAGCCAGCGGACCGCGTCAGGCCAAGGCGTGATAGCTCGTGAAGCGCCGCGCCGCCTTCCAGGTCAGCACCCCGAAGATCACCAGCACGACGCCTTGCGCGATGGCGAAGGGCGGCTCGGACTGCGTCGGCGCCAGCGCCCGCAGAGCCGGAACCTTGCCGAAGAGCTGCGCGACCAGCACGAAGATCAGCAGCCAGAAGGCGAGCACCACGGTGATTGCATAGGCGCGGCGCCAGCCGCCCTCCAACCTGCGCCCATACAGCGCGAAGGCCGCGATCGCGACCAGCACGATATGGATCGCGCCGACGATGTGCGAGGGCAGCACGCCGTTGAAGGGGAAGCCGAAGCCGGTCGCGCTCGTGGCGAAGGCCGTCGAGAGGAACACGCCGGTCCAGCCCGGCCGCGTATGCCCGTGCAGCAGGCCTGCCGTGACCGGAAACCCGGCGACGATGGCGATCAGGCTGAGCCAGGTGTGGAAACCTACGAACGTCGTCGGATCAAACATCGCCGAATCCCCCCGATGGCTTTGCCGAACGGCCGGAGGGTGCCGGAAACGCCGCGAAGTTGCGAGCTGTTTTAAGCAGCAACTATGACAGGCTGACCCGCACGCTCTCGCCTTCCGCGGCGGTGGCACGCTGCAGCGTAGCCTTGGCCTCGTCGACCTCGCGCTGGCGGTTCCACATCGCGGCATAGACGCCGCCGGCCGCGAGCAGGTCGCGGTGATGGCCGCGTTCCGCGATCACGCCCTTGTCGAGCACGATGATCTCGTCGGCATTGACCACGGTGGAAAGCCGATGGGCGATGACCAGCGTGGTGCGGCCCTCGCTCACGCGATCCAGCGCATCCTGGATCTCCTTCTCGGTGAAGGAATCGAGCGCCGAGGTCGCCTCGTCGAGGACGAGCACCGGTGGGCCCTTCAGGATGGTGCGGGCGATGGCGACGCGCTGCTTCTCGCCGCCCGAAAGCTTCAGGCCCCGCTCGCCGACCGAGGTGGCGTAGCCCTCCGGCAGCGAGCGGATGAAGCGGTCGATCTGGGCAAGCCGCGCCGCATCTTCGACCTCCTCCTTCGTCGCTTCAGGGCGGCCGTAGCGGATGTTGTACTCGATGGTGTCGTTGAACAGCACCGTATCCTGCGGGACCATGCCGATGGCGGCGCGCAGGGAGACCTGCTGGACGTCGGCGATCGGCAGGCCGTCGATCAGGATGCGGCCCTTCTGCGGCTCGTAGAAGCGGAAGAGCAGCCGCGAGATCGTCGACTTGCCGGCGCCGGAAGGCCCGACGATCGCAACGGTACGGCCGGGCGGCACCTTGAAGGAGACGCCGCGCAGGATCGGGCGCTCCGGCACATAGGCGAAATGCACGTCCTCGAAGGCCACTTCGCCCGCGGCGACATTCAGCGGCGGCGCGCCGGGCTTGTCCTGGATCTCGGGGTCGCGGCCGATCAGCGAGAACATCTGGGCGATGTCCAGCGTCGCCTGCTTGATCTCGCGATAGACCGTGCCCATGAAGTTCAGCGGCAGATAGAGCTGGATCAGCATGGAGTTGATCAGCACCAGGTCGCCGACCGTGTTGGTCCCGGCCTGGAAGCCCCGCACCGCCATCACCATGGAGAGCGTCAGCCCCGCGGCGAAGATCCCGGCCTGACCGAAGTTCAGCCAGGCGAGTGAGGTGTAGGACTTGATCGAGTTGCGCTCGTAGCGCGCCATGGACTGATCGTAGCGCGCGGTCTCGCGGGCCTCGGCACCGAAATACTTCACTGTCTCGTAGTTGAGCAGCGAGTCGATCGCCTTGGCATTGGCGTCGGTATCCGACTCGTTCATCGCCGAGCGGATGGCGATGCGCCACTCCGTCGCCTTGATGGTATAGGTCATGTAGGCCGTGACCATCGTGACGAGCACGACGACGTAGCGCCAGTCGAACAGATAGAGCAGCACGGCGATGATCAGCGTGACCTCGATGATCACCGGCACGAGCTGGTTGAGGCCGAGGCGCACCATTTCCTCGATGCCGTTGCGGCCGCGCTCCAGAACGCGGGTGAGACCGCCGGTCTTGCGCTCCAGATGGAAGCGCAGCGAAAGGTGGTGGAGATGGCCGAAGGTCTGCAGCGCCAGCGTGCGCACCGCATGCATGAAGACCGGGGCGAAGATGGCATCGCGCATCTGGACGAAAGCGGCTGCGCCGACGCGGGCGAGGCCGTAGAGCACCGTCAGCGCCAGCGGCGCGCCGACCAGCCACGGCAGCCATTTCTCCAGGTTCGAATAGGTGCCGGCGAGCGCATCCGTCACCCATTTGAAGGTGAAGGGCACACCCATAAGCACGAGCCGCCCGGCCAGCATCAGGGCGAAGGCGGCGACGACGCGGCTGCGCAGATCGGCGCGTTCGGCCGGCCAGAGATAGGGCCAGAGCGCCCGGAAGGTAGTGAAGAAGCCGGACCCGGGCTGGATGACGGCAGAGCGTTGGAAGCTCGACGCCGGGGGCGGCGCTGACGGCGCGGTCATTTTTCGAATGATTCCAGTTGGAGCGCCCATATAGGCGCAATCGCACGGCGTTGCATGGGGAATCCTGCGGCAGGTCGACGGTCACTGCCCAAAGACGGCCTTGCTCTTGCCGAAAGCCCGATGTCTGATCCTTGCCAGAGCGCCCGACGCTCATGACAGGGGACAGAAACGACCATGAGAAATCAGCTTCTTGCCGCCATGGGTCTCGCCGCCGCCTCGCTCGCCCTCGCCGTCCTGCCTGCTGCCGCTCAGGGCGCCAAGCCGCATCCCCAGATCACCATCACCAACCAGCGCACTTCACCGCTGAACAGCCTCGAGATCGCAACCTCGGGCGAGCAATCCCGCCTCGTCGCCAAGCTCGCCAAGCCACTGGCGCCGGGAAAGAGCGTCGCGCTCAAGCTCAACAAGCCACAGGGCTGCAGCTATTTCATTCTCGCCAAGTTCGCCGACGAGGTGGAGAGCGATTCCGACAGCATGGATCTGTGCAAGGACCGGGTGATCCGCCTGACCGAGTGAGAGCGTTCCCTTCTCCCCCGAGGGGAGGAGGAGAAGCTCACGCCGTCGCGCCGGCCTTCACCAGCTTGTAGGTGATCGAGTCCACCAGCGCCTGGAACGAGGCGTCGATGATGTTCGCGCTGACGCCGACGGTCGTCCAGCGCTCGCCCGTCTCGTCGCCGGATTCGATCAGCACCCGCGTCACGGCGTCGGTGCCGCCCTGGAAGATGCGGACCTTATAGTCGACGAGGCGCAGGCCCTCGATCAGCGACTGATAGCGGCCGAGGTCCTTACGCAAAGCGATGTCGAGCGCGTTGACCGGGCCGGCATCGCCTTCCGCGGCCGAGATCAGCAGGTCGTCGCCGACCTTCACCTTCACGATCGCCTCGGAGAAGGTGACGAGCTCGCCGAGCGCATTGTAGCGGCGCTCGACATTCACCGCGAAACGCTCGACCGAGAAGTACTCCGGCACCTCGCCGAGGATGCGCTTCACCAGCAGGAAGAACGAAGCGTCGGCGCCCTCGAAGGCGTAGCCCTGAGCCTCCTTGTCCTTGACCTCCTGCAGCACCCGGTTGAGGCGCGGATCTTCGCGGCCGAGCGTCACGCCGATACGCTCGAGCTCGGCGACGAGGTTGGACTTGCCGCCCTGGTCCGAGATCAGGACCTTGCGGGTGTTGCCCGTCGCCTCGGGCGCGACATGCTCATAGGTGCGCGGGTCCTTCAGCACCGCGGAGGCATGGATGCCGGCCTTGGTGGCGAAGGCGGAGGCCCCGACGAAGGGCGCATGACGGTTCGGCGCGCGGTTCAGCATCTCGTCGAGCGTGCGCGAAACATGGCTGAGCTCGGCGAGCTGGGCGTCGTCGATGCCGAGGCTGAAACGGTCGCGATAACGCTCCTTCAGCTTCAGCGTGCCGATCAGCGTGACGAGATTGGCGTTGCCGCAGCGCTCGCCCAGCCCGTTCAGCGTGCCCTGGATCTGGCGGGCGCCGGCCTCGACCGCCGCCAGCGAATTGGCGACGGCGCAGCCGCAATCGTCATGGGCATGGATGCCGAGATGATCGCCCGGGACGACCTTGGCGACCTCGCGCACGATCGCGCCGATCTCGTCCGGCAGCGTCCCGCCGTTGGTGTCGCAGAGCACGACCCAGCGCGCGCCAGACTCATAGGCGGCGCGGGCGCAGGCGAGCGCATAATCGGGATTGGCCTTGTAGCCATCGAAGAAGTGCTCGCAGTCGAGCATCACCTCACGACCCGCAGCCTTCGCCGCAGCGACGCTCTCGCTGATGCCGGCGAGGTTCTCCTCCAGCGAGATCTCGAGCGCAACATGGACATGGTAGTCCCAGCTCTTGGCGACGAAGACGATGGCATCGGCCTTGGCGTCCAGCAGCGCGGCGATGCCGGGATCGTTGGCGGCGGAGCGCCCTGCCCGCTTGGTCATGCCGAAGGCGGCGAACTTCGCCTGCCTCGTTGCCTTCTGCTCGAAGAAAGCGGTGTCGAGCGGATTCGCGCCCGGATAGCCGCCCTCGACATAATCGACGCCGAGCTTGTCCAGCAGCGTGGCGACGGCGCGCTTATCGTCAAGCGAGAAATCGACGCCAGTCGTCTGGGCGCCGTCGCGTAGCGTCGTGTCGAAGAGATGGACGCGAGCGGCGGTCACAGCCTCCGCCCCAGGCGAAAGCGCATGAGCCGCGGCATCACCATCGCCAGCATGACGAGCTTGATGGCGAAGGAGAGCGAGCCCGCCGGGCGGATCTTGTTGTTCATCGTTTGACTTCCCAGGTCGTCGTCGGCTCGCCGGTCGTCGGGTCCTTGCCGTCCTTCAATGTGATGCCCATCGCCGCAAGCTCGTCGCGAATGCGATCTGACTCGGCGAAATTCTTGGCGCGGCGGGCGTCGAGGCGGGCGGTAATCAGGCGCTCGACCTCCGGCGCGATCGAGGTCGGCGCAGCCAGCTCCGGCAGTCGGATACCGAGCAGATCGAGGCCCGCGCGCATGGCCGCGCCGTCACCCGCCTTGCGCAGGCTGTGCAGCTCAGCAAGGACGCGCGCCGTGTTGAGGTCATCGGCGAGCGCGTCCAGCAACTCGGCCGACGGCTCGGATGGCTTGGCTCCCGCCGTGGCCTCGGCCCAGTCCTGCAGCGTCTTCTCAGCTTCCTCCAACGCCTTCACCGTCCAATCGATGGGCTGGCGATAATGCGTCTTCAGCATCGCCAGCCGCAGCACCTCGCCCGGCCATGTCCGGCCGCCGAAGCTCTCGGTCTCCAGCAACTCGTTGATCGTGACGAAGTTGCCGAGCGACTTCGACATCTTCTCGCCTTCGACCTGCAGGAAGCCGTTGTGCATCCAGATATTGGCCATGCGCCGCGCCCCTTCCCCGCAGCCGAAAGCGCAGCAGGACTGCGCGATCTCGTTTTCATGATGCGGGAAGACGAGATCGATGCCGCCGCCATGGATGTCGAAGACATTCTTGCCCGGATCGTCGCAGGCGAGCCCGCCGCCGAAGGGCGTCAGCAGCTTCGCCATCGACATGGCCGAGCATTCGATATGCCAGCCGGGGCGCCCGGGCGTGGTAATGCCGGCAGGCGACGGCCAGCCCGGATCGACGCCGTCCCGGCTCGGCTTCCAGAGCACAAAATCCATCGGGTCGCGCTTGTACGGCGCGACATCCACGCGTGCGCCGGCTAGCATTTCGTCGAGCGAGCGGCGGGCAAGCGTGCCGTATTTCGGCGCCTTCGTGAGATGCGCGACAGCCGGGACATGGAAGAGCACGTGCTCCTCGGCGACATAGGCGACGCCGCGGGCGATCAGCCGCTCGATGATCGCCTTCATCTCCTCGATATGATCGGTCGCCCGCGGCTCGGTCGTCGGCCGCAGGCAGCTCAGCGCATCGACATCGGCGTGGAACTGCGCCGTCGTCGCTTCAGTGACCTTGGCGATGGCCTCGTTCAACGGCAGGCCGGGAAAGTCGCGCGCCGCGCGGGCGTTGATCTTGTCGTCGACGTCCGTGAGGTTGCGGGCATAGGTGACGTGGTCCGCGCCGTAGAGATGCCGGAGCAGCCGGAAGAGCACGTCGAAGACGATGACCGGGCGCGCGTTGCCGATATGGGCATAGTCGTAGACCGTCGGCCCGCAGACATACATCCGCACGTTCGACGGATCGATCGGCGCGAAGTCCTGCTTCGTCCGCGTCAGCGTGTTGTAGAGCCTCAGGGTCGACGGCATTGGAGCGAAATCCTGGAACGAACGATATGACAAACAGGTAAACGGCCTGGCCGCTGGCCGGGGCGCTTTTGTCGGTTCGTTTTCAGGACGAGGACGTGAGCAGCCGGCCAGCGAAAGCTAGCGGCAAATAATGCAAATCCGGCTGTTGATGGCGGCTCGCGTCATGACCGGAAGTGATTGCCTGTCCACAGGCCCGGCGTCAAGAGGGCGCCTTGTCTGCCGCACCGCAACACTTCCGCCGCAATTCACCCAAATTTAACCGCCGCCGCAACAAGCTTGCGACTCACGGGTTCTTCGCCCGTCGTCATCATCATCGGGAATTTCATCACATGCGCCGCGCCGTGGCCTTCGTCGGACTGCTCGGGATCGTCGCCGGCGGCGTCTCGCTCGCGATCATGCCGACCACCCGTTCGGCCGCCAGCGAGCAACGCACCTTCCTGATCCCCGGCAGCGACGGCTACGGCGTCGCCGACTGCATCTCGTCCAAGGCCGAATGCGGCACGGTCGTCGCCAACGCCTGGTGCGAGGCGCAAGGCTTCGGCAAGGCCGTCGCCTTCGGCGTCGCAGAGCGCGAAGATTTCACCGGCTCGGTGGCGAAGCCGGCCTTGGCAACCGAGGCCCCGGAACAGCCGCTCAGCATCACCTGCGGCGATTGACCGGCCCGCGCCTTACCTGATCCAGTCCGCGCATTTCGGCGGCTCGCCCGATGCCCCCCAGGGCATGAGCGGCACCGACGAGGTCGAGTTCTGCGGCGAGCCGTCGATCAGCTTGTCGGTATAGACCAGATAGACCAGCACGTTGCGCTTGGCGTCGCAGCCGCGCACGATCTGCATCTTCTTCCAGATCAGCGAGCGGCGCTCGCGGAAGACGACGTCGCCCTGCTCCGCCTTCTCCTTGAACTTGATCGGGCCGACTTGCCGGCAGGAGAGCGAGACCTCCGAGACTTCCTCGGCCACGCCGAACATGCCCGAGACGCCGCCCTTTTCCGGGACGGTATAATGACAGGCGACGCCGTCGACGATGGGATCGTCGACACCGTAGACGGCGAGCTTGTCGTTCGGCGTGAGCATCTTCCAGACGGTCGATTTGCGGAAGATCAGGTCCTCCTGCGCCATGGCCGGCGACAGCATCGAACCTGACAGGGCGAGGGCCAGAGCGGCCAGGACCCAACGACGAAGCAGCATTCCATTCTCCCGGCGTATTCCAGCGTGGCGCCCGTCACGATATGGGAAGCCGCATCCCGGCGCACCAGAGTCCTGCGGCGCAGGGCGACTTGTACGAGAGATGAAGCAGGACGATTGCCGAGGCAGGAGGCACGGCGATGCTGCCGGAACTGGAAAGCGAGCGGCTGTGGCTGCGGCCGCGGCAATTGAGCGATCTCGATGCCATTGCCGACCTCAACGCCGATCCGCAGGTGATGCGCCACATCACGGCGGTCGGCGCCGCGGCGATGGGCCGGGAGGCCGTCGCCGCGCGCAGCTTCAGCCATGTCGCACAGGGTCTGGGCTACTGGTCGATCTTCCCGAAGGAGGCGCCAGCGGAGTTCATCGGCTATGTCGGCCTGATCCCACATAGCGACGGCCTGGAGGTTCCGCAGCTCAGCTATCGCTTCGCGGTGCGTCACTGGGGCAAGGGCTATGCGCGAGAGGCCACGGCCTGCCTGCTTGACCACGGCTTCGACACCCTCGGCTTCGCCGTCGTCGGCATCGCGACGCATCCGAAGAACACGGCCTCGCTGAAGCTTGCACAACGGCTCGGCTTCGCGGCCGCGCCGGACGATCCGCCTGTGCTCATCGGCGAGCCGGCCGTCCCCGCGGCCCTGCTGCGGCTGACCCGCGAGGCGTGGAAGGGGCTCAGGCCGCCAGCGGCCTGAAGACGAGATAGGCCGCGACAAGCGCGCCGGCGACGCCGAGCGCGAAGAGCACAAGCTTCAGCCGCGTCATGAGGCTGGCGAAGGCGACATTGCCGCTGTCGATCTGCGGGTAGCGATCGAGCAGCCGCGCCACGGCAAAGTTCTCCGCGATGTCGCAGAGCCCGCCGAGCAGCCAACCGCCGCCGCAGAGCGCCGCCACCCACCAGGGTTGTCCGCGCGTGTAGAGGCCGAGGAACAGTAGCGCACCGACGATGGCGTAGGTGAACGCGAAGGCGACATCGGCCGGCAGGACGCGACTGCGATAGCGCGCGCGCCGCTCGTCGCCATAGAGCGAGAACAGCTTCTCGACATCAGCGACGCTATAACCGTCCCAATCGCCCTCCAGCATGCGCGGGATGCCCTGCCCGTTCGACCAGAGGCCAACCGCCCAGAACAGCACCACGACCACGACGGGCGCCCAGATGAAGAAGCCGAGCGGGACAACGCTCGAATAGAACGGCACGGTCTCGATCATGGCGTCGCGGCTCTCATGGCGGGCATCGGCGTCTCGTCAGGTTATCCGGCGGTCGGGCTTCCGCCAAGCAGGGCGCAAACGCATGGTCAGAGCAGCGCCTCCGGCGGCGCGAGGTCGAGCCGGCGCAACTCGTCGCGGGTGCGCTGCGAATCGTAGATCAGGAAATACTCGTCGAGCTGCGGCGGCGGAACGTCCGTGCCCGCCAGCATCGCATGAGCCTGGCCACGGTGATGGATCTGATGCTGGAAGAGATGCGCCAGCATGTCGTCGATCCGTTCCTCGATTGTGCCATTCTCGCCGCGGTCGGTCGTCACGGTCACGCCGAGATTGGCATCCGTCAGCCCATCGCAGAAGGCGATCAGCCGCCGATCGGCGACGGCCTGTGCCTCCATCAGCCCGGCGGCGGCCAGGGGCACGAAGCGCGCGAAGATCTGCCGGCCGAGCCCACTGCGCTCCAGCGCGTCGATGTAATAGAGATCGACCATCAGATTGTGGTTCAGGGTCTCGTGCAGCGAGGGGAAGAAACTCGTGCGCGTTGCCCTGAACGCCTCGTCGCTGAGCCGGGCGCAGGCCGAGAGCAGCCGCCAGTTCGCCCAGGCGTTGTTATGCGCCATCTTGCGGAAATGAGCGGTCAAGGGGCCTCTAGGCATGAGGCAAGACCTCCTGCTCGATGGCGCCGAAGATCGAATGGCCGCTCGCGTCCTTCATCTCGATGCGGACCCGGTCGCCGAAGCGCAGGAAGGCGGCCTTCGGCGCGCCGTCCCGCATCATCTCGGCCGCGCGCTGCTCGGCGATGCAGGCATAGCCGGCGCCCCCCTCCGCGACCGGCCGGGACGGGCCGCCATCGGCCCCGAGGTTCGAGACCGTTCCGGAGCCGATGATCGTGCCGGCGCAGAGGCGACGCGTCGCCGCGGCATGCGCGATGAGCACGCCGAAACCAAAGGCCATGTCGGCCCCGGCGTCAGGGCGCCCGAAGGCCGTGTCGTTGACCCGAGCCAGCAGCGGCAGATGCAGCTTGCCGTCGCGCCAGGCACCACCCAGTTCGTCAGGTGTGACGGCGACCGGAGAAAAGGCAGAGGAGGGCTTGGACTGCAGGAAGCCGAAGCCCTTGGCGATCTCGCCGCCCACGCGATTGCGCAAGGTCACGTCGTTGGCAAGCATGACCAGGCGAATGCAGCCCAGCGCCTCCGCCGGCGTGACCCCCATCGGCACGTCGCCGGTCACGACCGCGACCTCGCCCTCGAAGTCGATGCCGTCCTCTTCGCTGCGGGCCTCGATCGGCTGGCGCGGACCGAGGAAAGCGTCACCGCCGCCCTGATAGATCAGCGGATCGGTCCGGTAATTCTCCGGCATGGCGGCGCCCCGCGCCTTCCGGGCCAGTTCGACATGGCTCAGATAGGCCGAGGCATCGAGCCATTGATAGGCGCGCGGCAAGGGAGCGGCGCAATCATGCTCGTGGAAACGGAAGGACGGAACCGAGCCGTGCTCCAACCCTTCGGCGAGATCGGCGAGGCGCGGCGCGACACGTTCCCAGTCGTCCAGCGCCGCCTGCAGCGTCGCGACGACCGGAAAGGCATCCGTCGCCCGCGTGAGATCGTGCGAGACGACGACGAGACGGCCATCCCGGCCATGCATGAGGGACGCGAGTTTCATCTCTTTTCATTCCTCCCGGGACGCGCCAATAAGAATGCAACAGCGCCTCGGAGGAAACCATATGGAACGCCGCAGCTTTTTGAAGACGGGAGCGCTCGCCGCAGCCGCGACCACGGTCGCGATGCCGGCCATCGCCCAGTCGCAGCCGGAAGTGAAGTGGCGCCTGACCTCGAGCTTCCCGAAGTCGCTCGACACGATCTTCGGCACGGCCCAGCAGTTTTCCAAGCTCGTCTCCGAGGCGACGGACGGCAAGTTCGACATCCAGGTATTCGCGCCCGGCGAGATCGTGCCCGGCCTGCAGGCGCTCGACGCGGTCTCCTCCGGCACGGTCGAATGCGCGCATTCGCCGACCTATTTCTACATCGGCAAGGACCCGACGCTGGGGCTCGGCACCGGCATCCCCTTCGGCCTCAACGCCCGCCAGCAGCATAGCTGGTGGTATTTCGGCGGCGGCGAGCAGGTGGTGAACGGCGTTCTCGACCGCTTCAACGCCTATTCGATCCCCTGCGGCAATTCCGGCTGCCAGATGGGCGGCTTCTTCCGCAACGAGCTGAAGAGCGTCGACGACCTGAAGGGCCTCAAGTTCCGCATCGGCGGCATGGGCGGGGCGGTGCTCGCCAAGCTCGGCGTGGTGCCGACGCAGATCGCGCCCGGCGACGTCTACCCGGCGCTGGAGCGCGGCACGATCGACGCGGCCGAGTTCGTCGGCCCCTATGACGACGAAAAGCTCGGCTTCATCCGCGTCGCGAAATATTACTACTACCCCGGCTGGTGGGAGGGCGGCGCAATGCTGCACCTGATCATCGGCAAGGAAGCCTGGAACAAGCTGCCGAAGCACTACCAGGCGATCGTCCAGAACGCCTGCGAGGCGGCCAATAACTGGATGCTGGCGAAATACGACTTCGTGAACCCGGGCGGCCTGCGCCGTCTGGTGGCGCAGGGCGCGCAGCTGCGCGGCTTCCCGCTGCCGGTGATGGAGGCGGCGCTGAAGGCGGCGGAGGAATATTACGCCGAGACCGGCGCCAAGAACCCGGACTTCAAGAAGGGCTACGACTCCATGGTCGCCTTCCGCGGCGAGAACCTGCTCTGGTGGCAGGTCGCGGAGCTTTCGTACGACTCCTTCATGAACCGGCTGAAGGCGCGCTGAGCGCCTTCGCCGACGAGGTAACCGCATGTCGATGCCATCACCCGAGCCCGAGAAGCAGGTGCTCCAGCTCGAGCGCTTCCTGCCCTATCGGCTTAACGTTGTCGGCTCCTTCGCCAGCCGCGCGCTTGGGCGGATCTACGGCGAGCATTTCGGCATCGGCATTCCGGAATGGCGGGTGGTCGCGCAGCTCGGGGAGTTCACCAAGCTGACCTCGCGTGACATCGGCGAGCTCGCGCAGATGCACAAGACCAAGGTCTCGCGCGCCGTGACCGAGCTGGAGAAGCGCGGCCTCGTCTCGCGCGCCGAGAACCGGCAGGACCGGCGCGAATCCTTCGTGACCCTGACGCCGGCCGGCCGGCGGATCTATGAGCAGATCGTGCCGCTGGCGCTCGGCTTCGAGGCGCGCTGGATCGAAGGCATCGCGCCCGATGAACTCAGGGCGTTCGAGCGGGTGCTGTCGATCCTGACCGAGCGCGGCCGCCACCTCGCGGGCGATTTCCGCGGGGAAGACTGAGCCTGAGGGCGCGAAGCCCCCACCGGAACCGAGCCGTCATTCCGGGGGCGAGCCTGAAAGGCCCGAGCCCGGACTCCATGAACACCGCGGACACAAGGAAGGGCGACATCGCTGCCGCCCCTCTTTCAAATCCCGTGTTCATGGGTTCCGGGCTCATTGCTGCGCAATGCCCCGGAATGACGGCGTGGTTCAGCGCAAACCGACGCGCTCAGAAATACCGCGCCAGATTGCGCCGGATCCGCTGCAGCGGATCTTCCCCCACCGGCGGATAGGCGAAGGGCTGCCCGGTGATCGTCTCGAAGGCGCGGACATAGACGGCCGAGGTCTGGTCGATTAGCTCCTGCGGGATCGGCGGCAGCTCTTCCTTGTAGGGGTCGCAGCGCGCCACCACCCAGTTGCGCACGAAGTCCTTGTCGAAGGATTCCGGCTTGCCGCCCGTGGCGAAGCGCTCGGGATAGCTTTCCGCGAACCAGTAGCGGCTCGAATCCGGGGTGTGGATCTCGTCGGCCAGATAGATCCGGCCCTCGGCATCGGTGCCGAACTCGTATTTCGTGTCGGCCAGGATCAGGCCGCGCTCGCGGGCGAGCTTCTGGCCGCGGGCGAAGAGCGCCAGCGTATAGCCCGCCATCGTGTCCCACTGCGCCTGCGTCACCAGCCCACTCTCGACGATCTGGCGCTCCGAGAGCGGCTCGTCATGGCCGCCATCGAAGGCCTTGCTGGTCGGGGTGATGATGGCCTGCGGCAGCTCCTCGTTGTCGCGCAGGCCGTCCGGCAGGGTGATGCCGTACATATCGCGCTGGCCCTGCTTGTAGAGCGTCAGGATCGAGGTGCCGGTGGTGCCGGCGAGATAGCCGCGGACCACCATCTCCACGGGGAGGATCTCGAGGCGCTTGCCGACCACGACGTTCGGATCGGGATATTCCAGCACATGGTTGGGGCAGATGTCCGCCGTCCGCTCGAACCAGAAGCGGGCAGTCTGGGTCAGCACCTGACCTTTCAGCGGAATCGAGGCGATGGCACGGTCGAAGGCGGAGAGCCGGTCGGTCGAGATCAGGATGCGGCGGCCATCCGGCAGATCGTAATTCTCGCGGACCTTGCCGCGGTAATAATTCGGCAGCTCAGCGATGACGGCTTCGTGAAGAGGCAGGTAATCGGACATGGGGAGCGCTTGCCTCTCTGGCGGGATGCGAGGGCCGGATGGAGGGCCGCGCCCGACGACTCTTCCGGCATATGAGACAGCCTTCTAGCGAAAGAGGCGGTTTTCCACCACAGGTCCACTGCGCACTTCCCCGGATTGCTGCGACGGCCCGAATATGGCATGCGGAGCCCAGGCTAGGGAGCGAATCCGCGCCTTGCGGCGCAGGCCGCTCCATAGTTCCGTCGCGTTTGGCGGGTGTGCTCGGCGTTCCCCGGACGAAGCCGGCGAACGGCCCGGCCTTCAAAATGGATGATGTGACCCGACCCGCGATGATGCTGCGACTTTCCAGACGCTTCGGCATGGCCCTGCTGGCGCTGGCGGCCCTGAGCGGAGCCGCTTTTGCCCAGTCGCCGGCCTGCGATGCCTGGCGCGCGGAGCTTGCCAGCCTGCAGGGCCGCAGCGGCGGCGATCCGAACGCCGCCCAGATGGCGCAGCGCGTCGGCGCGCAGCTCGCGCAGCTCACCAACCAGTACCGCTCCATGGGCTGCGACCGCGGCTTGGGCCTGTTCGACTCGCCGCCGCCGCAATGCGGCGGCCTGCGTTCCCAGCTCGGCCAGCTGCAGGCGCAGTACGGCGCACTGCAGCGGCAGGCCCAGGGCGGCGGCATCGAGCAGCGCCGGGCCCAGCTTGCCGCCGCGATCAACAGCAATTGCCGGGCGCCGCAGCAGCGCGGCTTCTTCGAGACGATCTTCGGACTCGGGCCGCGCCGCGGCGGTGCCGAGATCGACAGCACCGTGCCGGAACTCGACCCCGAGCAGTCGATCATCGAGCCGGAAAAGCCCCGCCTCGGCGGCCCGCAGACGGTCTGCGTGCGCAGCTGCGACGGCTTCTTCTTCCCGCTGGCCAGCAACAACGGCAATGCCGACGAGATGTGCCAGGCGCTCTGCCCGGGTGCGGAGACGACAGCTTTCGGCATGAGCAGCGGCGGCGACATCCAGAACGCCGCCTCGCGCTCGAGCGGACAGCCCTATTCCTCCCTGCCGAATGCCGGGAAATACTTGCGCAGCTTCGACGCCGCCTGCACCTGCCGCGGCCAGGGCCAGAGCTGGTCAGAGGCTCTCAGGAACGCCGAATACCTGCTCGACAAGCGCAAGGGCGACGTCATCGTCACCGAGCAGCGCGCCGCCGAGCTCTCGCGCCCCAAGGCCGTCGACCCCAAGGCCGATCCCAAGCGGCGTGGCGCCGCCGCCCAGCCGGCTCCGGCGGCCCCGGCGGCCACCCCGGCCCTTCCGGACGAGAAGCCGATGCCTTCCGAGGATTCGCCGACGTCCGGCACCGAGTCCGCGGGCGTGGGTCCCGACATTGTCGGCGAGAAGGTGCTCGACAAGAAGGACGGACTGAAGAGTGAGTCGCGCAGCGTCACCGGCGAGCGCCGCGCCGTCCGGATCGTCGCGCCCAACCTGGCGCCGAACCTCAGCCCGCAGCTCGCCCGGCCCTGAGTCATAAAAGTCTCATGCGCCTTGCGCATGGACGGGCCGGCACGAACACAGCGAGCGCCGGTAGACGCATGACGGAAAGCGGCGCATAAGAGGCGCTTCAAGCCGCCCATCGGGAGGCCGCAGATCTCGCCCGCGGCCCGGCCGCGTGTGTGCCTCCGACGCTCCCCAGCTCAGCAGGCCTCCATGACCGACACGACTTCCGGCACCGCCGCCACACCCCACCCGATCGAACTGGCCGATGCCAAACGCCGCCTCAAGGCGATTTTCATGGGCTCGGTCGGCAATCTGGTCGAATGGTACGATTTCTACGCCTACACGGCCTTCGCGCTCTATTTCGCGCCACATTTCTTCCCGTCGAATGACCCGGTGGTGCAGCAGCTCAATGCCGCAACGCTGTTCGCGGCCGGCTTCATCGTGCGCCCGGTCGGTGGTTGGCTCTTCGGCCATCTGGCCGACCGCTATGGCAGGCGGCTGTCGCTGACCGTCTCGGTGGTGATGATGTGTTTCGGCTCACTGATCATCGCGGTAACGCCGACCTATGCGACGATCGGCTTCGCGGCGCCCGCCCTGCTGGCGTTGGCGCGGATCATCGAGGGCCTCAGCCTCGGCGGCGAATACGGGGCGAGCGCGACCTATCTCACCGAGGTCGCCCATCCCGAGCATCGCGGCTTCTATTCCAGCTTCCAGTACGTGACGCTGATCGGCGGGCAGCTCACCGCCATCCTCGTGCTGCTGCTGCTCCAGAACGTCTTCCTGACGCATGAGGAGCTTGTCGCCTGGGGCTGGCGCATCCCCTTCGTTATCGGCGCCGGCCTCGCCATCACGGCCATGATCATGCGCCGGCACATGCACGAGACGGAATCCTTCGAGGCGGCGAAGAAGAGCGGCCTGAAGCGCGAGAGCTCGCTGAAGGGGCTACTGAAGTATCCGCGCGAGGTTGCGATCGTCGTCGGCCTCACCGCCGGCGGCACGGCCGCCTTCTACACCTTCACCACCTATATGCAGACTTTCGTGAAGCAGACGGTGGGCCTCTCGGACATCGTGACGACCTATGTCATCGCCGGCTCGCTGATCTTCGCCTCGATCCTGCAGCCGATCTACGGGCTGATCTCCGACAGGATCGGCCGCAAGCCGATGCTGGTCTTCTTCGGTGTGGCCGGCACGCTGCTCACCGTGCCGATTCTGACGACACTGGCCGGCACCAAATCCCCCTGGATCGCCTTCCTGCTGATCTCGGGTGCCTGGGTTTTCGTCGCGGGCTACACCTCGATCAACGCGGTGGTGAAGGCGGAGCTATTCCCAACCTCGATCCGCGCCACCGGCGTCGCCGTGCCCTATGCGCTGACGGTTTCGATCTTCGGCGGCACAGCGCCCGCCATCGCCCTGTTCTTCAAGCAGCAGGGCCACGAGCAGTGGTTCTACTACTACCTCTCCGCGGTGATCTTCGTGTCGCTACTGGTCTACACCACCATGCGCGACACCAAGCACGCCTCGGCGATGGACCGGCACGAGTGAGTCTTCGCCGCTGAAGCCTTGTCATTCCGGGGCAGACCGTCAGGCCTGAACCCGGAAACCAGGGCTGGGTGATACGTCTTACGACGCCGTCATTGAGGGCTGGCCAAGTCGCGCGTTCCGGGTTCAAGCGCGGCGCGCTTGCCCCGGGATGACGACGTTCAGGCCCTCTCGCCGGCCAGCCGCTTCAGCGCCTTCTCCCGCCCGATCAGCGGCAGCAGCGCGGCCAGTTCCGGACCGTGGTCGAGCCCGGTCAGGGCCTGCCGCAGTGGCATGAACAACGCCTTGCCCTTGGCGCCCGTGGCGGCTGATACGGCCTGTGTCCAGCTCTTCCAGCTCGTCGCGTCGAAGGGCTCCGGTGGCAGCAGCGCCGCCGCCTGGCCGATGAAGACCGGATCGGCGATGACCGTCTCGATCGGCCCCGCGACGACCTGCCACCACTCCCTCGCCTCGCCGAGCTTGGCGAGGTTGCCGCGCACGGCCAGCCAGAAGGGCTCGTCACCGGCGACGCCGAGCGCCGAGAGCCTTTCCGCCACGACGGCATAGGGAAGCTGATGCAGCGTGCGGGCGCTCAGCGCCTCCAGCTCGTGCTCGTCGAACTTGGCCGGGGCACGCGAGACATGGGCGAGCTCGACCAGCCCGGCGAGCTCGTCGAGGCTCGCGACCGGGCGCACCGCATCGGAGGTGCCGACCATCGTGGCCAATGCCGCGACCGCCAAGGCCTCTACGCCGCTCTCGCGCAAGCCCCTCAGCGAGAGATGACCGAGGCGCTTGGACAGCCCCTCCCCGCTCGCTGTCGTCAGAAGGTTGTGGTGGCCGAAGGCTGGCAGCGCAGCGCCCAGCGCCTCGAAAATCTGCGCCTGGACGGCGGTATTGGTGACGTGGTCCTCGCCACGGATGACATGGGTCACCCCAGTCTCGATGTCGTCGACGACGGAGGGCAGCGTGTAGAGATAGCTGCCGTCCTCGCGCACCAGCACGGGATCGGACAGCGAGGCGCAGTCGACATGGGCGGGGCCGCGGACGAGATCGTCCCAGGCGACTTCGCGCGCCTCCAGCAGGAAGCGCCAATGGGGCTTGCGCCCCTCGGCCTCGAAGGCCGCCTTCTCGTCGGCGGTGAGCTTCAGCGCGGCGCGGTCGTAGATCGGTGGCAGGCCGCGGGCGAGCTCGCGCTTGCGCCGCCGCTCCAGTTCGTCGGCCGTCTCGTAGCAGGCATAGAGCCGCCCGGCCGCGCGCAGGCGATCGGCCGCAGCGTCATAGACCGCGAGCCGCTCGGACTGCTTGATCACCAGATCCGGCCGGATGCCGAGCCAGCCCAGATCCTCGGCGATGGCGCCGGCATATTCGGGCTTCGAGCGGGCGAGGTCGGTGTCGTCGTAGCGCAGCAGGAAGCGGCCGCCATGCCGACGGGCGAAAAGCCAGTTGAACAGTGCTGGCCGGGCGTTGCCGATATGGAGATAGCCGGTCGGCGACGGCGCGAAGCGGACGAGCGGCGATGTGGCGGCGGAGGCTGTCATGGCGGGCTTATGCCGTGTTTGCCGCCGGGCGACAATCGCCGCGTCATCGCCACTTCCGCACCGTTAACCGTGAATTAGGGTTACCTGAGCATGAATTGTCGCTGGGCAGGGCAGACCGGCAGGAACCGGACCGCTGCCGGGGGACAATAGGATGCGGATCCTTTCCATCGCGCCGGCTCTCGCAGCCGCCGCCGTTGCGGCTGACCTTGCCGCCAGTCCGGCCCTTGCGGCGGACTATCCGGTGCTGCGCGGCTCCCAGATCGAGGAGGTGCCGACGCTGATGGACCGCTTCAGCTGGACCGGCTTCTATTTCGGCGGATTGGTCGGAACCTCCCGCACCCAGTTCCAACCCCTCGAGAACGGGCTTCAGCCGCAGTTCCAGGCGCTTCGCAGCCGGCTGCAGATGACCCAGCAGGCCGATATCCTCGGCACGGTGCGCTTCGAGGATCGCGCCGACAGCGGCGTGAGCTTCGGCGGCTTCGCCGGCTACAACGTGGCCTTCGGTGACGTCGTCATCGGCTTCGAGGCGGATTACAACCGGCACGACCATCAATACAACTCGCTACCAATCACACTATCGGGCCCCTACGTCGCCACACTGACCGGCACCCAGACTCTCGAGGACTACGGCTCCCTGAAGGTGCGCTTCGGCTACACCATGGGGCGGCTCATGCCCTATGCCTCGCTCGGCTTCGCGGTCGGCCGCGGCACGTCGATGGTCGCGTTCATGCCGGAGGCGGCGACCGGCCTGCCGGCCACCGCCGTGCGCTCCAAGAACACGTACACCTCCGGCATCACCGGGGGCCTGGGCATCGACGCCGCCGTCCTCGACAACCTGATCCTGCGCGCCGAATACGTCTTCACGCGCTTCGCCGATCTGGAAGGCTCGGTGATCGACATCCACAACGTGCGCGTCGGAGCCGGCGTCAAGTTCTGAGCTTCCGCGGAAATCGAACAGCCAGGAGGACCGGGGGCGACCCCGGCTTTACGTATCCGTTGGGCTTCGCACCAACGTTGACCCAGCTCGTACGACGCCAGCCGGAGCGCGGATGCTTCGGCACGATCGGCGCAGCCCGCCCGCAACTGACGGAAACAAAAAGGCCGGGTCGCCCCGGCCTTTCTCGTCTCTGCAGGAATGCGAGGACGCTTACTCGGCCGCCTCGACATGCGGCTTCGTGCGGCCGGCACGATCGCGCTTGACCAGTTCCGCGACAATGAAGGCGAGCTCCAGAGCCTGCTCGGCATTGAGGCGGGGGTCGCAGACCGTGTGGTAACGGTCGTTGAGGTCCGCGTCTGTCATGCCGCGGGCGCCGCCGGTGCATTCGGTGACGTTCTTGCCCGTCATTTCCAGATGCAGGCCGCCGGCAAAGGTGCCTTCCGCCTGATGGACGGCGAAGAAGTTCTTCACCTCGCCGAGGATCAGGTCGAACGGCCGGGTCTTGTAGCCGCTGGCGGCCTTGACCGTGTTGCCGTGCATCGGATCGCAGGACCAGACGACGTTGCGGCCCTCGCGCTTCGTCGCGCGCACCAGAGCCGGCAGGTTGTCGAAGACCTTGTCGGCGCCGAAGCGAGCGATCAGCGTCAGCCGGCCGGGCTGGTTCTGCGGATCGAGCACATCGATCAGCTTGAGCAGCCCGTCCACGGTGGTGGAGGGTCCGCACTTCAGACCGATCGGGTTCTTGATGCCGCGGAAGAACTCGACATGGGCGTGGTCGATCTGGCGCGTGCGGTCACCGATCCAGACCATGTGTCCGGAGGTGTCGTACCACTCGCCGGTCGTCGAATCCGTACGCGTCATCGCCTGCTCGAAGCCGAGCAGCAGCGCTTCGTGGCTGGTGTAGAAGTCGGTCGTGCGCATCTCCGGATGGGTCTCCGGATCGATGCCGATGGCGCGCATGAATTCCAGCGCCTCGGTGATACGCTCGGCGACTTCCTGATAGCGATGCGACTGCGGGCTGTCCTTGACGAAGCCGAGCATCCAGCGATGCGCGTTGTCGAGGTTGGCATAGCCGCCGGTCGCGAAGGCGCGGATCAGGTTGAGCGTCGCCGCCGACTGGCGATAGGCCTCGAGCTGACGACGCGGATCGGGGGTGCGCGCTTCCTCGGTGAAGGCGATGTCGTTGACGATGTCTCCCTTGTAGCTCGGCAGCTCGACACCGCCGATCGTCTCGCTCGGCGCCGAACGCGGCTTGGCGAACTGGCCCGCGATGCGGCCGACCTTCACCACCGGCGAGCCGCCGGCGAAGGTCAGCACCACCGCCATCTGCAGGAAGAGACGGAAGAAGTCGCGGATATTGTCGGCGGAATGCTCGGCGAAGCTCTCCGCGCAGTCGCCGCCCTGAAGGAGGAAGGCCTCGCCGGCCGCGACCTTGCCCAACGCCCGTTTGAGCTTGCGCGCCTCGCCTGCAAAAACGAGCGGCGGAAAGCCGGCGAGCTGCTGCTCAACCGCCTTCAAGGCTGCCTGGTCCGGATATTCCGGAATCTGCTGGACGGGCCTTGCCCTCCAGCTATCGGGCGTCCACCGCTCGGACATGGGATTCTTGCTCCTGATCTTTCGAAGATCGCGCGTGTTAACCTCGTTCATGGCGCGAAGGGGCGGCTATACACCCATGCCGGCGGAATGACCACCGTCTCCAAAGCCTTCTTCGGCACCGCTGCGGCCGCGCCACAGCCGGCGCCGGAAAGGCGATTCTTCGCAAGGGGATGGCGGCTTGTGCTGCCAACTTGATTCAGCGGCTTGCCACGTTGATTCAATCTCTTCGCAGGTTGATTCAAGTGCCTGCGAGAGCGCTGAACCCGGCCGGCCCTACCCAGCCCGCGGTGTCCTCATCGTCACGAGTTCTTCCGCGGCGCTGGGATGCAGCGCGACGGTGCGGTCGAAATCGGCCTTGGTCGCGCCCATCGTCACGGCGATGGCGACGGACTGGACGATCTCGCCGGCGTCGTGGCCGAGCATATGGACGCCGAGCACGCGGTCCGTCTTCGCATCGACGACGATCTTCATGTAGGTCCGCTCGTGCCGGCCGGAGATCGTCGCCTTCATCGGGCGGAAGCCGGACTCGAAGATGCGAACCTCATGGCCGGCAGCGACGGCCTGCGTTTCCGACAAGCCGACGGTGCCGATCTCCGGCGTCGTAAAGACGGCGGAGGCGACCGTGCCGTGATCAACCGTCCAGCGTTTGCTGCCGAAGGTCGAGTCCGCGAAGGCATGCCCCTCGCGGATCGCGACCGGCGTCAAGTTGACCCGGTTGGTGACGTCGCCGACTGCATGGACCGACGGCACGCTGCTGGTCGAGGCGGCATCGACCTCGATCTCGCCCAACGGACCTAGCGCAACGCCGGCCTTCTCCAAGCCCAGCCCTCGGGTGTTCGGCCGGCGGCCGGTCGCAACGAGGACGACGTCGGCGTCGATCGGCGCGCCGGTCGCGCAATGGGCGCGGCGGGTGCCATCCGCCAGTTCCTCGATGCGCTCGATGGTGCAGCCGAGGCGCATTGCGATGCCAGCCTCCTTCAGCGCATCGCGCAGGCGGTTGCGGACATCCTCGTCAAAGCCGCGCAGGATGTTGTCGCCGCGATGGAGCACGGTCACGGCCACACCGAGCCGGGCGAAGACGCTGGCGAACTCCAGCGCAATATAGCCGCCGCCGACCACCAGCATGCGCTTCGGCAGGGACGGCAGATGGAAGACCTCGTTGGAGGAGATGCCGAGCTCGCCGCCCGGGATCGGCGGATCGAAGGACGGCCAGCCGCCGGTCGCGACGAGGATATGGCGCGCGCTGACAGCCTGCCCGCTCTTGGTCAGCCGAACGGTATGGGCGCCCTCGATGACGGCGCGCTCCTCGCGGATCTCGACCTTCGCGCCCTCGAGACCCTTGCGGTAGAGGCCGGAGAGGCGGGTGACCTCGTTCGCAACGGCATCGCGCAGCGTCGGCCAGTCGAAGACCGGCTTTTCCGGGAGCGTCCAGCCAAAGCCGGCAGCGTCCTCGAAATCGTCCATGAAGCGGCTGGCATAGACGAAGAGCTTCTTCGGCACGCAGCCGCGGATGACGCAGGTGCCGCCGATGCGGTCCGCTTCCGCGATCATGACGCGGGCACCGTGACCAGAGGCAATGCGAGCCGCACGCGTGCCGCCCGAGCCTGCACCGATGACGAAGAGATCGACGTCGTATTCAGCCATGTGATCCTCTCATGCCTCGTCGTCTTCCGGCACGGCCCGATAGAGCCACGCCGCCGCCAGCGCCAGCGCCGCGATCCACCAGCCCTGCCAGGCTCCATGCGCCACCGTCGCCACCCCGAAGGCCGCCGCCGCCAGCGCCAGCCGCGGCGCGAGCGCCGATGCCGGCAGCCGTCGCAGGCGCCAGAGGAAGGCGAGGCCGGCGAAGGCGAGCAAAGCCGCTCCGACGGCGCCGGTCTCGACCCAGGCCTGCACCGGCGCGCTGTGCGGATGCCCGACCGCGAGCAATTGGCGGCGCGGGGGCGAAACTTCAAGCGCCACCGGGTGCCGATCCAGCGTCGGCGAGGTGCCGAAGCCCGAGCCCAGCAGCGGGCGGGCCATGATCGCCTCGCCGAAGCTCAGCCAGATGTCGACCCGGTCGCGGGAATGGGAATTGGCGAGCCGCTGGTGCAGCGATGGCGGCATGGCCTCGTCGCCGAGCCGCCCCATCACCGGCGCCAGCACTATCGTCGCGACGAAGCCGAGAGTGACGAGTGCCAGCATCAGGCGCGGCAGCAGGCGTGCCGCGAGCCATGAGGTGAGGAGGATCAGCAGCCCGAAGGCCGCCGCACCGCTCTCCGAGTCGAGCGAGATCGCGCCGACGACGAAGATCAGGGCGCCAAAGAGTAGCCAGTCGAGCGGGGATCGATCCCGGACGGCGAGCAGGCCGGCAGCGGCGGCCGGCAGAAGCATCAGGCAGGTCAGCGCCGGGCGGTTGAAGATGTAGGTCATCTGCCTGCCGATGCCGAGCGCGATCCGGACCGACAGATCGCTCGCCAGCTCCGCCAGCATGAAGGCGGCAGCGGCAATGAGCGCGACCGCAAGCGCCCGGCTCTCGGTCCGACCGGGGCGGAAGCGGCCGCTCGCGGCAATGACGAAACCGCTCGCCAGCGGCAGCGCGAGCTCGCCCCAGGCCGCGAAGCTCTGAGCCGGCCGATGGCTCCAGGCGATCGTCGCCAGCGACCAGACGAGGAAGGCGCAGAGGCTCATGCCGACCGGACTGCGCAGCAAGACCAGGATGCGCCGCAGAAAGGCGGGCCAGCCCTCCTCCGCCACGGCAGATGCGATGAAGCAGAGCGCCGCGAGCCCGAGGACCAGCGGTGACGAGCGGTTGGCGATCCACATCGCCAGCGGCAGCGCGGCCAGCAGGACGTATCCGGCGCGCGCCAGACGGAGCGGCAGCAGAGGAGAGACCGGCATGGCGGAGGCAGGTTGGCTCATGGCCTCGCGCTTACGCGATCGTGCCCGGGGCTGCCAGAGGCTTCTCGCGATGGCGCCCGTCAGTCGTAGGATGAAAGACTGAGCAACCGTCTCGAAAGCCTTCGATCGCCGAAAAACCTTGACTCTGGATTGTCGGCCCAGAGGAATTGACGAACGGCGCGGCGCGGTGCCACAGGCGCAGTCACCGAGGCGACCCGCGCCTTAAAAGAAACCCGCGGGAAAGCCCGCTAGCGGAGGACACTATGCTGACATCCATCCTGAAGCGCACGGCCGTGACGGCTGTGGCGCTCGCCGCCTTCTCCACCGCGGCCTTTGCCCAGCTGAATGAACTGAAGATCATGGCCCCCGCGGCACCCGGCGGCGGCTGGGACGGCACGGCCCGCTCGATGCAGCAGGCGCTGACCACGGCCGGCATCGTCAAGAGCGTGCAGGTGACGAACGTGACTGGCGCAGGCGGCACCATCGGTCTCGCGCAGCTGATCGGCGCCAAGGGCCAGGGCGACCAGCTGATGGTCAACGGCTTCGTCATGGTCGGCGCCATCCTGCTCAACAAGTCGCCGGTGAACCTGACGCAGGTGACTCCGATCGCGCGCCTGACCGCCGAGGCCGAGGTCATCGTCGTACCGGCGGATTCGCCGCTCAAGACCGCCAAGGACCTGGCCGATCGCCTGAAGGCCGATCCGGCCAAGGTGACCTGGGCCGGCGGCTCGGCCGGCGGCACGGACCACATCCTCGCCGCGCTGTTCGCGCAGGCAGTCGGCGCCGACGCCAAGAAGATCAACTACATTCCGTTCTCGGGTGGCGGCGAGGCTCTCGCGGCCATGCTCGGCGGGCGCGTCACGGCCGGCGTCTCCGGCTATGGCGAGTTCGAAGGCCAGATCAAGGCCGGCAAGCTGCGCGTGCTCGCCGTGTCCTCGTCCAAGCGCCTCGAGAACGCGCCGGACGCGCCGACGCTGAAGGAGCAGGGCATCGATCTCGAACTCCTGAACTGGCGCTCGGTCGTTGCTCCTCCCGGCCTCTCCGCCGATCAGACCAAGGCCCTGATCGACACGGTCGAGAAGATGGTGAAGTCGAAGGAGTGGCAGGAGATCCTGAAGGCCCGCGGCTGGGACGATTCCTTCCTCGCCGGCGCCGCCTTCGACACCTTCCTGAAGGCCGAGATCGAACGCGTTTCCAAGGTCATGACCGAAGTCGGCCTGGTGAAGTAAGCCAGACTCGACGCCAAACCCAGTCAGGGGCCGGGAAACCGGCCCCTTTTCTCTCCGCAGATTCCACAGCGGGAACGCCATGACGAACGAGACACGCAAGGCAGCCGCCAACAAGCCGGCCCTGATCGTGGGCGTGCTGCTACTGATCGTCGCCGCGCTGGTCGGCCACGACGCCTCGCAGCAGACCATTACCTCCACCTACGGCGTCGGGCCCACCGCCGTGCCTTATGTCGTCGCTGCCGGACTCGTCATCCTGGGCCTTGCGCATTTCGTCGTCGCGTTTCGCGAAGGTCTGCCCGCGCCGGAGGAGGCCGACAGCAAGGCCCTGCTCTGGATCGCAGGCGGCCTCGCCTTCCTGATCGCCTGCATCGCGCTAGGCGGCGGCTTTGTCATCGCCATCGCGGCGCTCTTCGCCTGCACCGCCCGCGGCATGGGGCGGCGGGCGCTGCTCATCGACGCCGCGATCGGCTTCGTGCTCGGCCTCGTCATCTTTCTCGTCTTCGCCAAGCTCCTGACACTGATCCTGCCGTCGGGGCCGCTCGAGCGCCTGTTCCTCTAAGGGAGAGCCCAACCATGGATACCTTGCTCTCCCTGCTCCACGGCTTCACCGTCGCGCTTGCGCCCTCCAAGATGCTGTTCTGCCTGATCGGCGTCTTCCTCGGCACCGCCGTCGGCGTGCTGCCCGGCATCGGCCCGGCGCTGACGGTCGCGCTCCTGCTGCCGGTGACCTTCAAGCTCGACCCGGCCGGCTCGCTCATCATGTTCGCCGGCATCTATTACGGCGGCATGTATGGCGGCTCGACCACTGCCATCCTGCTGAATGCACCCGGCGAAAGCGCCTCGCTCGCCACCGCGCTGGAAGGCTCGAAGATGGCGAAGGCCGGCCGCGGCGGCCCCGCGCTCGCAACCTCGGCGATCGGCTCCTTCGTGGCTGGCCTGATCGCCACCATCGGGCTCGCCTTCCTGGCGCCCTGGCTGGTCGAGGTCGCGGTGCATTTCGGCCCCTGGGACTATTTCGCGCTGATGATCGTCGCCTTCGTCACCGTCTCGGCGACCTTCGGCGACTCGCCGCTGCGCGGCCTCACCAGCCTCTTCCTCGGCATCACGCTGGGGCTGGTCGGTATCGACAAGCTGACCGGCCAGGCGCGGCTGACCTTCGGCGTGCCGGAGCTGCTCAATGGCGTCGAGGTGACGACGCTCGCCGTCGGCCTCTTCGCCGTGGGCGAGGCGTTCTACGTCGCCTCCAAGCGCTTCCGCGACCCTGAGGAGATCATCCCGATCAAGGGCTCGCTGTGGATGACGAAGCAGGACTGGAAGCGCTCCTGGGCGCCCTGGTTGCGCGGCACGGCCTTCGGCTTCCCGATCGGGGCGCTGCCGGCGGGCGGCGCCGAGGTTCCGACCTTCCTGAGCTATTCGACCGAGAAGCGGCTCTGCAAATATCCGGAGGAGTTCGGCAAGGGCGCGATCGAGGGCGTCGCCGGACCGGAGGCCGCCAACAACGCCTCCGCCGCCGGCACGCTCGTGCCATTGCTGACGCTCGGACTGCCGACCTCGGCGACGGCGGCAATCATGCTCGCCGGCTTCCAGCAATACGGGCTCAACCCCGGCCCGCTGCTCTTCGCCGAGAAGCCCGATCTGGTCTGGGGCCTGATCGCCTCGCTCTTCATCGCGAACGTGATGCTGGTGATTCTGAACCTGCCGCTGATCGGCCTCTGGGTGCGGCTCCTCGCCATTCCGCAGCCCTGGCTCTATGCCGGCATCCTCGTCTTCTCGACAATGGGCACGCTGGCAGTGAACGGCTCGCCGGTCGAGCTCGCCATGCTCTTCGCCTTCGGCTTTCTCGGCTATCTGATGCGCCGCTACGACTACCCCGTGGCGCCGATGGTGGTCGGGCTTATCCTCGGGCCGATGGCGGAGCAGCAGTTGCGCCGGGCGCTCCAGATCAGCTTGGGCGACCCGATGATCCTGCTGGAAAATCCGGGCTCGGCAACGCTGCTCGGCATCGCCTTCGTCGCTCTGGTCGCGCCCTTCGTGATGAGCGGACTGAATCGCTTCAAGGCCTCGGAGGACTAGGCTCTACGGCTTCACCAGGCCGAAGCGCAGCAGGCTCTCGCCCGTCGCGACGAGGGCTGCCTCGGGTGGGCGCGGCTGCCAGCCGAGCATGGCCTGGGCCTTGGCGCTCCGGGCGTTCTTGACGCGGCCAAGCTCGGGCGTCGCCGCCTGCCGGGCGGTGGCGCTGAAGCGTGCGGCCAAACGGACGAGCCAGTCCGGCAACAGACGCGTCGAGACCCTGGCGGCCTTCTCGCCGAGCCCGTCCTTCAGCGCCTGCGCGATCGCCTGCATCGTCAGGAAATCGCCCGCCACCGCCAGGAAGCGCTCGCCTGCGGCGGCGGGATCGACCATCGCCCGCAGCTGCAGATCGGCGACGTCGCGGACATCGACCACGCCGAACATCAGCCGGGGCAGCGCCCAGAGCCGCCCTTCCAGCATGGTCTTGACCAGCAGGATCGAGGCCGAGAGGTCCGGTCCCAGCAGCGGGCCGAAGATGCCGACCGGATTCACGACGGAGAGTTCGAGCCCCTGCCCTTCCCTGTCGACGAAATCCCAGGCCGCCTTCTCGGCCAGCGTCTTCGACTTCGGATAGGCGGCGAGGCCGGGCGCGGCCGGATCGGTCCAATCGCGCTCGTCATAGGGGCGCTTCAGCATGCGGCCATAGCCGATCGATGCGAAGGAAGAGGTCAGCACCACACGCTTCACCCCGGCGCGGTGCGCGGCCCGCAGCACCCGCAACGTGCCCTCCAGCGCCGGACGGATCAGCTCGTCCTCGTTCTTCGGTGCTGCAGCAGCCAGAGGCGAAGCGACATGCAGCACATAGGTGCAGCCTGACACGGCCGCGTCCCAGCCCTCGTCGCCCATCAGGTCGGCAATGGCGACCTGCAGCCGCGCATTCGCCTCGACCCCGGCCGAACGCAGCGCCTCCCGCAAACCGGCCTCGCGATCCGGAGAGCGCAAAGTCGCTCGGACGTCGTGACCGGCGTTCAGCAGGGCGAGGATACAGTGCCCGGCCAGAAAGCCGGAACCGCCGGTCACGAGGACAAGGTCACGGGTCACGATCCGGGCTCCGAGGCGCACTGCTGGACATCACGCAGATAGGGAAAGGCCTGCTCCTGCGCCAGCGCGCACAAGCGTGTCGATCGGCAAGACCTGCCGGCAAGCCCAACGCGAAAAAGGAAACGCCTCCCCGACGTTGGGTCGAGGGAGGCGTCGAAATCCGTCCGGCGCCGCCGTCGCGGCGGCTGGCGTCAGAGCGTGTGGCCGCGCTTGCGCATTTCCTGCGAGAAGCGGTCGAAGAGGTAGTTGCTGGTCTGCACGCTCCAGGGCTGCAGCAGCTTGAAGAGCTCTTCCATCGCCTGCGGGCGCAGGGTGGTGTAGCGCTGCCCGACGGGCGACTTGAGGAAGGTCACGACATCCTTGAGATCGGCTTCCGACATCTTGGCCGCAAAGATCTCGGTCGCAGCCTTGACCATCTCCTCACCACGCTTCTGAGCCTCGGGCTTCAGGCCGGCGATAACCTCGGTCATATCCTTGGCTGCCTCCGGGCGCGTCACGATCAGATCCCTGGCAGCGCTCTCGAACTCGCGGAAGATGTTGTCGATGTTCTGCGAGACGCCGGTCAGCTCCACGACTTCGCGGGCCACCTGCAGATGGCTCGGCGTCGCTGCGCTCTGGGCAAAGGCCGGAACGGCGCAAAGGAGCGCCAGGCTGAGAGCGGCGCCGGTGAGCGAAAGACGGATCATGCGTTCAAAACCCCTTGATCGTTGAACGGAGCGGCTGCGCCGACCGGTCTCGTGATGGCGCGTCCCTTAGCCTAGATTGCCGTGGAATGAAATCACTCGATCCGGCCGAGGATGGTGAGCCCGCTCGCCCCTGCGAGGATGGCGCCCGAGGCCAGCCCGATGAACAGGCCATGCTCGACGACACCGGGAACAACGTTCAGCGCCAGCGCAAGCTTCTCCGGCTCGGCGATGGTGCCGAGATGCGCATCCAGGATGTAGTGGCCGCCATCGGTGACGAGGACGGAGCCGTCGGGCCGCTCGCGCAGGCGCAGTTCTCCGGTCGATCCCGAGGTCGCGATGGCGGCCACGACCGCGCGGCGTGTCGCCTCCAGGCCGAAGGGAACGACCTCGATCGGCAGCGGGAAGCGGCCGAGCCGCTGTACCAGTTTGCCGTCATCGGCGATCACGACCATGCGAGCCGAGGCGGCGGCGACGATCTTCTCGCGCAGCAGCGCCGCGCCGCCGCCCTTGATAAGGCGCAGCTCCGGATCGACTTCGTCCGCGCCGTCCACCGTCAGGTCGAGCTCGGGCGTCTCGTCGAGGGTAGACATCGGGATGCCCAGCGAGAGGGCCTGGGCCTGCGTCACCTCCGAAGTCGCGACGCAGAGAACCGAAAAACCCGCCGCGACCTTCGCGCCGAGCAGATCGACGAAATGCTTGGCCGTGGAGCCCGTGCCGAGGCCCAGGCGCATCCCCGGCCGCACCAGTTCGAGAGCGCGGGCGGCAGCCTGCTTCTTCAGCGCGTCGGCGTCCATGGTCCTGTCCCAGGTCGGGTTGCGGGAAGCGGTGCTATCCGAAACAGATAACGGCGCTGTCCTGCCGCGATCGAGCGCCCAAGTCCAGCGCGCCGAGGCTGCGAGGCGTCATTTCGCCTGAGGCGTGCACACCGTCTTGTCTTCGTAGACGTAGCAGATGCTCATCTCGCCGGTGCGCAGGTTGACGCGGAAGATGCCGCCCTCGCGCTCGTGCCGCGAGGGCATCAGCCCATAGTCGCTCGGTGGCTGCGGCCCGGCCCCCTCGCCCGCCGGGAAGCAGACGGTGAGGCCGATGCCGCCCTCCTTGAGCTGGAACTGGCAAGCACCGACCTCGCCGGTCGACTTATCAACCTTGTAGACGCGATTGAGGTCGGTCTGCGGCGCCGGGGCGAACTCGAAGGGGCCGGCGAGAGCGGGCGAGCCCGCCATCGCGCACAGCACCACGCCCGCGCCCGCCATGCGGGCCCATCCTGAAATGATCTTCGACATGACCATCTTTCCTGGCGCCGGAGGCGCGGCGAATCGTCGGGGAGAGGATATCATCATGCGCGGCGATTTTGGGGAGGCGGCGGCAACATGGCTTGCCAGCCCGCGCGCGAACGCCTTTAAGCGAGGCTCTCGCAGCCCTTGCCGGAAGCCCCAACCATGAGCTCGTCTCCGATCGTCGTCTTCGATCTCGACGGAACGCTGGCCGAGACCGCGCCGGACATCATGCGCGTGCTGAACGTCATCCTCGTTCGCGAGGGACTTGCCGCTCTGCCGCTGGAACGGGCGCGCGAGCTCGTCGGCGCCGGCGCCCGCGCACTGATCGAACGCGGCTTCAAGGTCTCGGGGCGGGCACTCGACGCAGCGACGCTCGACCGGCTTTTCCAGGACTTCCTCGCCATCTATGCCGAGGACACGGCCTCGAACAGCTATCTCTTCGACGGCGTCCTCGGCGCGCTCGACACGCTTGCCGCCGATGGCTATGCGCTGGCCGTCTGCACCAACAAGCCGATCCTCCACACCCGGCTGATCCTCGCCCATTTCGGCATCGCCGAGCGCTTCGCCGCCGTGGCGGGGCGCGACAGCTTCCCCTTCTTCAAACCCGATCCGCGCCACCTCACTCTGACCATCGAGGCGGCGAACGCGGATCCGAAGCGCGCGGTGATGATCGGCGATTCGCGCACAGACATCGCGACGGCCCGCTCCGCCGGCATTCCCTCGATCTGCGTGCCCTTCGGCTATTCCGACGCACCGATCGAGACGCTGGAGCCGGATTTCGTCATCCAGCACTTCGACGAACTGCCGGAAGCGGTGGAACGCGCGCTCGGCCTCGAGCCGGTACGTCCTTGACGGCATGAAGCGCGCCGACTAGGAGAGGCGCATTCCGGGCGGCTAGCTCAGCGGTAGAGCACTCCCTTCACACGGGAGGGGTCACAGGTTCGATCCCTGTGCCGCCCACCATTTTCCCCGCAGTTTTCGAAGGTCCGTAGCGCGCGAACATGCGTGCCTTGCGGGGGACACACGGGGGAAGCTGTTCCCCTGACACGCCGCCGTCCCGGCCATCATGACCCGGGGCAAAGCGACATGTCCCAAAGGTCAATAGGCATCAGTTTCGCACACGTACCTATTGGCACGCAGTCCAGGACAGAGCGGGCTGGCTAGCGCGCGCTGTGCGGGTGTGTGCGGGACATCGAGGTCAATGGACAGGAAGGCGCCAGACCACGACGCCACGGTCGTGTCCTCGACCATGATCGACACTGCGATCCGGGTCGGGCTGGTCGCCTTGCTGGTCTATGCCTGCGTCCGGATCATCCTGCCCTTTGCTTTCCTGTTGATCTGGTCGACGATCCTGGCGGTGATGCTGCATCCGCTCCACTCACGCTTGGCGTCGTGGCTGGGGGATCGCGGCTCCGCGCTGCTGATCGGGCTGGTCGGCGTGGCGGTGATGCTGGGGCCGATGGTGATGATGGTGACGTCGCTCGCGACCTCCCTTTATGCGCTGATCCCGACCTTGCAGGCCCAGGACCTGGCCTTGCCGCACCCACCCTTGTGGCTCGACGGCACGCCGCTGGTGGGCAAGAAGCTCACGGAGATCTGGGCTCTCGTCGCCACCAACCTGCCGGCGGCACTCGCAAAATACGGGCATCTCCTCAGCGGTCCTGCGGCATGGCTGGCATCCTTCGCCGGAGGCCTTGCCATCGGTGGAGGATCATTCGTGATCTCATTCGCAATCGCCGCCGTCCTCATCGCCTATGGTGAGGAGGCCACCGCATTCGCCCGGCGCGTGCTCGAGCGCATTACAGAGAGCAGCCCGCGCGCGACGCAGCTGGTCACGTTGATCGCCACCACGATCCGCGGTGTCGGGCTCGGCGTGGTCGGCGTGGCGCTGATCCAGTCGCTGCTGTTGGGTCTCGGCTTCTTCGCCATCGGGTTTCCGCTCGCCGGCCCCTTGACGCTGGTCGCGCTCCTCCTGGGTATCATGCAGGTGCCGCTGATTTTGCTGACGCTCCCGGTCGTCGTTTATGTGTTCATGACCGAGGCGACGCAGGCGGCGGTCATCTTCCTGATCTGGAATGTCGTCGCCGGGCTGAGCGATAATCTTCTGAGGCCGTTGATGCTCGGCAGGGGATCGGAAGTCCCGATGCCGGTCATTCTGATCGGCGTCATCGGCGGCATGATCGTCGACGGGCTTCTCGGCCTCTTTGTCGGGCCCGTCCTGCTGGCCGTCAGTTACGTGCTCCTGCTGGAATGGTTGCAGCAGGAGCCGACATGACCCGCAGCGCCCAGGTCGTCGCGGGGATTATCGCCCGGCCGTCCTGACGCCCCTCAGCGCATCACCCGCGCCGCGCCATCGGCCAGCGGCGGCTCTCCCTTGGCGATCGCCACCAGCTCCTCGGCGAAGCGAGCTGCCACCGCCAGCCTGAAATGCAGGCGATCCCAGTAGTTCGCGTCCTCAGCCGTGATCGGCGACGCGTGGGCGTAATCCGCCACGATCGCGCCGTGCCGGCGGGCGAGCGCTACGATCTCGGCCTTGCACGCCGCATAGCGTTGCCCCTCCGCCGAGCCTTCGCGCGGATAGGCGCTGAGATGGGCCGGCGGCAGGACGAGCAGGACCTGCGTCTCCTGCGGGAAGGCCGCGATCTCCTCCTCCAGCCAGCCGAGCGCCGGAAAGCGCCAGCGGCCCCGCTCCGCCTCAGACACCGGCTGCGGCACCGCGAGCGGCGCCGTCTCGACCGGCTTGCCGCCGCTTTCGGCATAGATGTGCCCGCGCGCCCGGGCGAGATCGTAGCTCGCCTCCGGCGGCGTGAAAACCTCGTAGCCATCGCCGCGGATGCGCTCGCGCGACAAGCCGAGGCGATAGGCCAGGAGCCGGCCGGCGATCTCGAGATTGGTCAGGTTGAGGACCCGCGGCCAGTCGAGCGGATTCACCTCGCGCCAGAACCACTCAGGCACAGGCCGGGGCGTCAGGCGCTTGGCGGGATCGGTGGCGTCCGGCTCGCACCAGGTCACGTCGAGGCCCCAGACGATCCGCTTCGGCACCCGGACATGGGTGCGCACAAGTCGCGCCATCCCGGCCTGTTCCCAAGGCGTGGCGGCGTTCATGGCGAGGTTGACGAAGCGGGCGCCGAGTCCGCGCGACAGCGTATCGGGGTCGAGAAGCCGCATGGTCGAGGTGCCCAGCACGGCCGCATCGAAGCGGCCGGAGCGGACGAGCTGCGGATACATGTAGCGCTGGTTGATATCCATGATCGGCCGTGCCGGCCGCCCGGCGACGACCCGCATCCCGAAGGGATCAAGCACCGCGACGAAGGCAAGCAGAAGCCCCGCCATGCCCGCCGCCGCCGCCAGGAACCACCGCGACCATGTTGTCCAGGCCTTTGCCATTCCGGCCTTGCGCCTCCATTCGGCAAACCATCTGCGCGGCGCCCTCTTCGCACAGGCGATGGGGGCGCCACAACGCGAAAGCCTGGGACCATTGGCAGCAGGCAGGCGGCCATGCCAGAAACGCCGCATGATCCGGCGCAACTTTCGCCGTCCAGCCCGACTGGCGCAGCGGCTCGCCACGACGCTGCTCGCCTGCGGGCTAGTGCTCTCCCTCTCGCCCGGCCCGCTGCCGGCCGCCGAGGAGCCGCTGCCGCCATCCTCCGGCATCCAGGACGCGCTCTGCAATCTGATCGACCGGGCCGCTCAGCAGCATTCCGTGCCGGCCTCCTTCCTGACCCGGCTGATCTTCCAGGAATCGAGCTTCCGCCCGCATGTCACCAGCCCGGCCGGCGCGCAGGGCGTGGCGCAATTCATGCCGGGCACTGCGCGCGAGCGCGGCCTCCTCGACCCCTTCGACCCGGAACAGGCCGTGCCCAAGGCCGCGCATTTCCTAGCCGAGCTGCGCGACCGCTTCGGCAATTGGGGGCTTGCCGCCGCGGCCTACAACGGCGGGCCGAACCGCCTTGCCGGCTGGCTCGCCGCGCGGAAGGCGGGGCAAGCGCGCTTCCTGCCGATCGAGACCGAGAATTACGTCCTGCTCATCACCGATGTCTCGGTCGAGGATTGGGCCGAGGAGGCCGAGAACCTCGCCAATGGCGACGGCCGCTCGCCGCCGCCGCGGCCCGCGACGCAAGGGGCGCCGACCAGCTGCGCGCCCACGCTCATTGCCATCCGGCAGTCCCGCCCGGCCCTGCCCGCCATCGCCGAAGCACCCTTCGCGCCCTGGGGCGTGCAGCTCGCCGGCAACTTCTCGAAGGCGCGCGCGCTCGCAACCTTCCAGCGGGCCGGAGCACGACACCGCACCATCATCGGCGAGCTTCAGCCGATGGTGATCGGCACGCGCCTGCGCAGCCGCGGCACCCGCCCCTTCTACCGGGTGCGCCTGCCCGCGGCGACGCGCGCCGAGGCGACCGCGTTGTGCCGGAAGATCCAGGCGGATCACGGCGCCTGCGTGGTGCTGCGGAGCTAGCGAATCGACGGAGAACACCGGCACCGTCTTTAGAATCCGCCAAGTCTAAGCGGGCTAGCCGGCTCATTCATGTTGCGCATGCGCAACGCGGAACGGCAAAGCTCGGACGCTCTCAGCGATGTGATGGAAGTTGGATTGCGAGGCGCCTGCGAAGCTGACAGGACATGGGCAGACGTTGACTTTTCCGTGTCGACTTCGTGTTCCGTGCCCGCCCCCGTCCGCCCGAGGTTCTTCGATGATCCGCTCCGCTCGCCTGGCCCTTGTCGCCGGCCTTGGTCTGCTTGCCATGGGCTCCGCCGCCCGGGCTGAAATCGATCCCCTGACCCGCCAGCCGCTCGTCGTCTATGCCGACCCGGCCAAGGCTCAGGCCACCGCCATTCCGCGCGAGGTCGTCGACTATCCGACGCGGCAGGCACCGGGCACGATCGTGATCGACTCGACCGCCCGCCGTCTCTATTTCATCCTCGCCGGCGGCAAGGCCGTGCGCTACGGCGTCGGCGTCGGCCGCCCCGGCTTCGACTGGGCCGGCAGCCAGACCATCACCCGCAAGGCCGAGTGGCCGAGCTGGCGCCCGCCGTCACAGATGCTGAAGCGCCGCCCCGACCTGCCGCATTTCATGCCCGGCGGCCCGGAGAACCCGCTCGGCGCCCGCGCCATGTATCTCGGCTCGACCCTCTATCGCATCCATGGCTCGAACGAGCCGGAGACGATCGGCCAGGCGGTCTCTTCGGGCTGCATCCGCATGCTCAACGAGGACGTGATCGATCTCTACGAGCGTGCCAGAGTCGGCACCCGCGTCGTCGTCGCCCGCTGAGCGAAGCGGATTTCGGATTGTGAGAAGGCCGGCGGTGACGCCGGCCTTTTCCTTTGATGGTCGGGCCGCCGTGGAGGCAAGGACCCGCAACGCCACGTTCGCCGCGCTCCCCGCGTCATGGTCGGGCTCGTCCCGAGCCTCTCGTGACGAGGAGGCGCCGGAACCGCGACGCGCCCCCTCTCCCCCTGCGGAAGAGGGTTGGAGTGAAGGGTCGCACCAAGCGGAAGCGCTGGTGCGCGTCGATGCCTCCATCGGAAAGGTCGCGAGACCCCTCATCCGTCTCGGCTTCGCCGAGCCACCTTCTCCCCATCAAAGTCGGCTGTTGCCGACTTTGACACTTTGGATGCCCATCTCGGGCAAGCCCGAGATGGGTGGGAGAAGGGCGCGTCGCGGTTCTGGCGCGCGCGTCTTCGTCCGCCCGCGTCGCCGCGTTCGGTGGTGAATGAGGGGCAGCGGAGCGCCGCGAGGCGCGGTGGGATAGTCTGCCGCTTCCATTGAGCCAGG
>UCLR01000029.1 GCA_900473415.1 Hyphomicrobiales bacterium | reverse complement strand
GAAAGGGCGGGGATTAGTTTTCGGCGACATCTGCTTGCGACCCAACACAGACATTCGCGGTGCACCGTCCGATGGTCGAGGTGTGGCCCAAAGCGGGCGCCAGGGGGCGCTTCCCGGCATTTCAATCTGGCGATGGGCGGCCTCAGCCTTCTGCGTCGGTGTCGGACGATGACTTTAGCCGGCCGCTGTCGATTCCCCAGCCTCTGAGTACCTCTGGGGCATGCCGACAGTAGTGGGTGGCAACATCGATCGTCTTGTCAGTACGCGACTGTTACCAAAGTGCAACATCAAGCTGCAATCGTGAAACATTACGGAATCGCGGACGCGGCGACGCAGGGTTTTCCGCCGATCGTGCTAGCTTTCCTCGCGTCTGTGCTTCGATCCAAGCCGTGCCTAGCGGTGTTGAGGCTGCTGGAGACCGGTTAAGGCACGCGCTACCCGAGTCTGCCGGCGCTTCCGGGGGGATAGAGTCATGCCAGCCTACAACGACTGCGTGCCGTCCTCCGCTCCCTCAGGCCCAGGGATCGAGTCGATGGCTCGTTTGGCCGCCGCATGGCGTCGCAAGCGACTGGTCTCGACGACCGCGCTGGTCGGCTCACTCTGCATTACGTTGACGGCGCTGGTTTCCGGCTCGCTCGTCCTGCCCGGCGCGGCGCTTGCGCAAGGCGGAACGGGCGGCGGCCCGGCCGGTGGCGCCGGCGGCGCCAATAACGACACTTCCGGCGGCGCCGGCGCGGGCGGCAACGCGGGCAGCGCGGGCAGCGGCGGGGGCGGCGGCGGGGCCGGCAGCTCGGTCTTCCTCAGCGCTCCCGGCAGCGGGATCGGTGGAGACGGCGGGGCCGGCAGTGGCGGCGCGGCCGGTGGCGCAGGTTCTAACGATATTGGCCTCGCCGGTGCGAGCGGCCAGGACTCCGTCATTGCCGGAGAAGGCGGTGGCGGTGGCGGCGGCGCACTGTCAGTGCTCCTTTCCACAGGAGGAACTACTTCGGCTGGTGACTTCACGGCCGCTGCCGGTGGTGCGGGTGGCGCGGGGCTTGGAAGAGGTGGCGGCGGGGGCGGCGGCGCGGGCGCGCACCAACTTGAGTTAGTCACCACCGGTACCGCGACGTCCACCGTGAGCACAAATAACCAACGCATCGCCGGTGCTGGCGGGGCGGGCGGCGCCAGTCCGGCCGGGCGAGGCGGCAATGGCGGCACCGGCGGCTTTGGCCTCATCGTGCCGTTCGCGACCAACGCAACCGTCACGGTCGGCAACGGGGCGTTGGCTGCTGGAGCCCGGCTGGCAGGCGGCGCGGGCGGCGCAGGCGGCATCGGCAACGGTGGCGCGAACAACGGCGTCGGTGGCGGCGGCGGCGGCGGCATCCTCGGCCAGAATCTCACGATCATCAACAGCGGCACGATTGCCGGGGGCGCCGGAGGCACCGGGTCGATCGGCGGGGCCGGCGGCATCGGCGTCGCGGGCACGAACCTCTCCATCACACAGAACAACGGCGCGATTATCGAAGGCGGCCTGTCAGGCAGCGGCGTCCGGGCCAATGCCATTGAGTTCACCGGTGGCACCAATTCACTGACCTTCGGCGGGGCAAGCTCGGGGCTGACAGGCGGTATTGTCATCAACGGCACACTCGATGTCGTCCCCTCTGTCGGCGGCACGGCTGTCTCGAATGTGATTTCCGGCAGCGGGTCGCTGACCAAGTCGGGCGCGGGGACGCTCGAACTTTCGGGCGTCAACAGCTATTCGGGTGGCACGACGGTCAATGCCGGTACCCTGCGGCAGGGCGCCGCGGGCGCCTTCTCCTTCAGCGCCTATACGGTCAATGGCGGCACGCTCGACCTGAACAACATCTCAGTGGTCGCCTCTTCCCTTTCCGGCACGGGCGGCACGGTCGCGCTGGGCGGTGCGGTCCTGAACGTCCTCCAGGCGACCAACACCAGTTTCGCCGGAGCGATTACCGGTACAGGCCCGCTGTTGAAGGGCGGTGCGGGCACGCTGACGCTGTCGGGTGCCAATAGCTACTCGGGTCTCACGGCTGTCTCCGATGGCACGTTGAGGCAAGGCGTGGCGGGCGCCTTCGTCGGCAACGGCGCCTATAGGGTGAATGGCGGCACGCTCGACCTGAACAACTTCGCGCTGACCGCCTCCTCGCTTTCCGGCACGGGCGGCACGGTCGCTCTGGGTAGCGCCGCCCTGGCCGTCGACCAGGCGAGCAACACCAGCTTCGCCGGGGCGATCACCGGCACGGGCTCTTTGTCCAAGTCCGGCGCGGGCACGCTGACGCTGTCGGGTGCCAATAGCTATACCGGCGGTACCACGCTCACCGGCGGCACGCTGGTGAGCGGCAACAACGCGGCCCTGGGGACGGGCACCCTGACGCTGAACGGCGGCACGCTGCGGAGCGGAGGCGGTACTGTCAGCAATGCCGTGCAGATCACCGCTGCCGGCGGCACCGTCGACGCGGCGTCAGGCAGCTTCGTTGTCTCCGGCAATATCACGGACGGGGCCGGTGGTGCAGCGGGAACCCTGACGATCGCCAGTTCGGGCGGGCTGGGAGCTGTTATATTCTCCGGCAACAACACCTATTCTGCGGCGACGCATGTGTCGGCCGATACCATCCTCGCTGCATCTTCGTCGACGGCCTTCTCCGCGATGTCCCATCATCGCATCGACGGAATTTTGCTCCTTGCGGGCTCTAGCAACGGCGTCGCATCCCTGTCCGGTACCGGCTTCATCCGGAACAGCAATGCGACCGCAGCGACGCTGACCATCGCCCCCGCGAGCGGGACGGCGACCTTCAGCGGTGGGATCGAGGATGGCTCGGGCGGCGGAGCCCTCAGCCTGGCCAAGACCGGCTCGGGCACGCAGGTCCTCAGCGGCGCGAACGCCTACACCGGCACGACGACGGTTTCGGGCGGGATGCTGGTGGTGAACAGCTCGATCGCGTCCTCCGCCAGCCTGACCGTCGCGGCCGGCGCCACGGTCGGCGGTTCGGGCACGCTCCCCTCGACGACGATCAACGGCACGCTGGCGCCGGGCAACTCGCCGGGCACTTTGACAATCAACGGCAATCTGACGCTCGGCGCCGGCTCGCTCTACCTCGCCGAGGTCCAGGGCGCGGTCGCCGACCGGGTCAATGTGACGGGGACGGCCTCGCTCGCGGGCACGCTGCGGATCGTGCCGCTGGGC
>UCLR01000041.1 GCA_900473415.1 Hyphomicrobiales bacterium | reverse complement strand
CAGGCGATCGAGGCCAAGCTGCGCACGGGCTATCTACGCGAGCCGAAGGTTTCCGTCGAGGTCGAGACCTACCGCCCCTTCTTCGTGCTGGGCGAGGTCACCAATTCCGGCCAGTTCCCCTTCGTTCACGGCATGACCGTGCAGACCGCCGTCGCCATCGCCGGCGGCTTCTCGCCGCGCGGCCAGCGCAACTCGGCCGAGATCACGCGACAGATCGACGGCCAGGCCGCAACCGCCACCGTGCCGATCACCTATCCGGTGCAGCCCGGCGACACGATCACCATCAAGGAACGCTGGTTCTAAGGCGCCGCGGAACGCTGCCATGACGGAGCCCTCCCCCCCGCGCCGCCTCAGAATCCTGCACGTCTTCCGCGCGCCGCTCGGCGGGCTGTTCCGCCATGTCCTCGACGTGGCACGGGGGCAGGCCGAACGCGGGCATGCGGTCGGCATCTTCTGCGACTCGAATACCGGAGGGCCGCGGGCCGACGAGTTCTTCCGCGGGCTGTCCGGCAAGTTGGAGCTCGGCATCACGCGCGTGCCCATGTCGCGCTATCCCAGCGCCACCGACGCCGCTGCCCAATGGGCCGAGATCGCGCTGAGCCGTCCCCTCAAACCGGATGTGGTGCATTGCCACGGCTCGAAGGGCGGGCTCTATGGCCGGCTTCCCGCGCTGTTCTCCCCGCGCCGGAAGTACATTACCGCCTATACCCCCCATGGCGGCAGCTTCAACTACAAGCCGGGGACGCTGGAGCATAAGGTCTATATGACCGTCGAGCGGCTGCTCGAGGGCGCCACCGACACCTTCCTCTTCGAGAGCCGCTTCATCGCCGGGCGTTTCGAAGCCCATATCGGGCACGCGCCACGCACGGCTCACGGAGTGGTGTTGAACGGCATATCCGATGCCGAGTTCGAGCCGATCGACCATGCGGAAGCGCGGTTCGACCTGCTCTATCTCGGCGAGCTGCGCTCGGCGAAGGGCATCGACACGCTGATCGACGCGCTGGCCTTGCTGCGCAGCCGCGATGCGGTCACGCCCCGCATCCTGATCGTCGGCTCCGGCCCCGACGAGGCCGAGCTCAGGCAGATGGCACAGGAACGCGGCCTCGCCGACCAATGCGTCTTTGAGCCGCCGGCGCCGATCCGCAAGGCGCTCGCCCGCGCGCATGTCATGGTCACGCCCTCGCGGGCGGAGTCCCTGCCCTACGTAATCCTCGAGGCCGCGGCGGCGGCGCAGCCCCTGGTCTCTACCGATGTGGGCGGCATCGCCGAAATTCTTGGGCCGCGCCATCGCGAGCGACTGATCAAGGCGGATGATCCGACGATCCTCGCCGACTCGATCGGCGCCATGCTGGCCACGCCGGAATCCGAACGCCTGGCGCAGGCCACGGATCTCGCGGCCTATGTCCGGGAGCATTTCCGCCTCGACAGCATGGTCGACGGCGTCATCGCGGCCTATCGCGCAGCCCTGCACGCCCGTGGGCTGGGCTGAGCCTCAATCCTCGGACACCAGTTGCTCTTGCACGGAAACACGCCGTCATCCCGGGCCCGGTCCGGGCGCAGTTCCGAGCGAAAGGATCCGCTCAGACCAGCTTCAGCGCCGCAACGCCAGCGATGACCAGCAGGATGCCGAGCCAGCCGGCCGGCTTGATATGCTGGCCGAAGGCGAGCGCGCCCACGACCGCCGTGACCACCAGCCCGACACCGCCCCAGACGGCATAGGCGACCGCGAGGTCCATGCCCTTGATCGCCTGCGCCAGCGCGGCGAAGGCGCCCATGACGAGGACGACGCCGCCTGCACCAGTGATCCGACGGCTCATGCCGTCGGAGAGTTTGAGCAGGCTGGTACCGGCGATCTCGAGCGTGACCGCGAGCAGGAGCCAAAGGAAAGGCACGAGCTGAACGAAGGAGGCACTCACACGAGCCTCCCGTCGCCAAGCCTCCGTGTCTCCCGAACCTCATCGCCCTGCCCCGCCTCCCCGTGCCCGACACCGACCTCGATCAGGAGGATGCCGGCCAGGATCGCGGCGAGGCCGAGCGCACGGCCGGCCGTCAGATGCTCCCCGAAGAGGAGATGGCCGATCATGGCGATGCCGACGATGCCGAGGCCTTCCCAGACGGCATAGGCGACCGCCATCGGAATGACGCGCAGCGCGAGGCTGAGCAGGAAGAAGGACAGGCCGATCAAGACGAGCGGAAGCACGCCGACCAGCCATGGCGCCGAGACGACCGACTTCAACGCGGCCGTCGCGACGATCTCGACGGCGATCGCCGCGAGCAAAACCAACCAATGAAAAGACATGTTGCACACGGGCGAAGCCGGCGCTGGACACCGCGGAACGGGCGCAGGGACAGCCAAGCAATCGTTAGGGTTTTAAATCGACGATTCCGAAAAGAAATGATTGCAAGGGCGCCGCCCCGACAATCGGCGCCGCTGGCGAAACAACACCGCGACGCAATGCTCACCAGGAGCAATATGTGCTTTTCAGACACTCATCGCAGAGGAATATGCCTACTGCGTTGCCTTCTGTCAACTTGTTATGATTTTACGGCGCGAAAATATGCTTGAATCCATTACGTTTCCGACCCCCGAAAACCCTTGTCAAAACCTTGGCTCGGCAGGATAAAATCGCTTTTCTCGAAGAGAGCTTTCGACATACCCTTCTGAAGGGGCATAATGTGCGTCGCACCCTGCGTTTCCGGAAAACGCCGGGCCGGGGGCTTAAAGGTTCCGTGAGCAATTTTCGGCTAGACCGCGACCGGGATCGCGCACGCCGACGTGGCGGTCCGCGTTGAGGGTCAAGCGCGATGGGGACATTCGATGTCCGCGACATGATGCAGGCCGACACGCACGCCGTGTCGGCACCTGGCGGATCGGAGGAAGCCGGCCAGGCGCATCGTCTTTCCCCTCTGGCTGAGCGCATCGCCGCCATCCCGGCCAAGCCCACGCTGTCGCCAGTCCTCGTCGAGGGTGCGGCCCGACTGCTTGACGCGCTCATCGTGCTCGGAACCGGCGCGTTCCTCTACTGGTTCTATGTCGCCGGCCGGGCGCTTTCCGTCCTGCCCTATCAGCTGACCATCGCAGGCCTGACCGTCGGCACACTCGTCGTCTTCCAGTCCCTGCAGCTCTATCCGATCGGCGCTTTGCGCCACGTCCTCGGTGGCGCGGTCAAGATCGTCGCCGGCTGGACCCTGCTCTTCCTGCTGACGCTGGCCTGCTTCTTCCTGCTCAAGGTCGGCGACCAGATTTCGCGGGTCTGGCTGATCGGATACTATGTCGGTGGCGTCGTCGCCCTCCTCTGCGGGCGGACGGCCATGATGGCCGGCGTCCTCCGTCTGACCCGCAAAGGCCGGCTGGAGCGGCGCACCGTGATCGTCGGCGGCGGCGAGGCCGGCGAGACTCTGATCCGCGCGCTGGAGGCGCAGAAGGATACAGGCCTGCGCATCTGCGGCGTCTTTGATGATCGCAATGACGAACGCTCGCCCGAGAACGTCGCCGGCTATCCGAAGCTCGGGACGGTCGACGACCTCGTCGAGTTCGCCCGGCGCACGCGGCTCGACCTCGTGATCTTCACCTTGCCGATCTCGGCCGAGGCGCGGCTGCTGGCGATGCTACGCAAGCTCTGGGTGCTGCCGATCGACATCCGTCTCTCAGCCCATCTGTCGAAGCTGCAGCTCCGGCCGCGCTCCTATTCCTATTTCGGCAGCGTGCCCGTTCTGGACATCTTCGACCGGCCAATCGCCGACTGGGACATCCTGGTCAAATGGGTGTTCGACAAGGTCGCCGGGACGCTGGCGCTGATCGTGCTCTCGCCACTGATGATCGCCACCGCGATCGCGATCAAGCTCGACTCGCGCGGCCCGGTGCTCTTCCGCCAGAAGCGCTACGGATTCAACAACGAGACGGTCGAGGTCCTGAAGTTCCGCTCGCTCTACCACGAGATGACCGACCACACGGCGGCAAAGCAGGTGACGAAGGACGACCCGCGCGTGACGCGCGTCGGCCGTTTCATCCGCAAGACCTCGATCGACGAACTCCCGCAGCTCCTCAACGTCGTCCTCAAGGGCGATCTCTCGCTGGTGGGGCCGCGGCCGCACGCCATCCACGCCCGGACCTCGACGCGCGCCTATGAGCAGGTCGTGGACGGCTACTTCGCCCGCCACCGCGTCAAGCCCGGCATCACCGGCTGGGCCCAGATCCATGGCTGGCGCGGCGAGACCGACACCGACGAGAAGATCCAGCGGCGTGTCGAGCACGACCTCTACTACATCGAGAACTGGTCGGTGCTGCTCGACCTCTACGTCCTGGCGAAGACACCGCTCTCGCTGGTGATGCAGAGAGAGAACGCCTATTGAGCGCGCTCGCGCAGGATCCGCCGCGGCGCCGCCTGGCGATCTCCTATGCCGCGCTCAAGCGCGGGACGCTGTGGCTGCTCACCGCATCGAGCGGCTTCGCCCTGATCGAGCCCTCGCCCTATGAGCTCGTCTTCCTGCTGGCGGTGTTCGTCTTCGCACTCACCGGCATCCGCTTCTCGCAGAAACTCCTGCCGCTGGCAGTGCTGCTGCTCGGCTACAATCTCGGCGGCGCCTTCTCGCTGATCCCTTGGTTGGAAGACCCCGACGCGGTGCGTTTCACGGCCGTCTCGGTCTATCTGATGATCACGGCGATCTTCATCGCCAGCATCATGGCGGAAGATGCGGCCGGGCGGCTGGAGACGCTGCGGAAGGGCTATCTCTTCGCTGCCTGGTCCGCCGGCTTGGCCGGACTGCTCGGCTATTTCAACATTGCCGGCCTCGGCGACGTCTTCACGCTGTACGGCCGCGCCTCGGGCACCTTCAAGGATCCGAACGTGCTCGGCACCTTCCTCACCCTGCCGGTCGTCTATGCGCTGCAGCGCATCTTGACCGGGCAATCCGGCCTGGTGCGGGGCCTCGTCCTGCTCAGCGTGCCGCTGGCGGCGCTGTTCCTCACCTTCTCCCGCGGCGCCTGGGGCGTGCTCGTCCTGGCCGTCGTGATGATGACGGTGCTGACCTTCCTCGCCGCCCCCAGCGCCGCCGGCCGGCGGCGGATCCTCGCCATGTCGCTGGCGGCGCTCATCGCCGTTCTGGTAGCTCTGCTGATCGCCCTCTCCTTCGAGAGCATCCGCGCCGTCTTCGAGGTGCGCGCCAGCCTCGACCAGAGCTACGACCAGGGTGTCACCGGCCGCTTCGGCAACCAGTTACGTGCCATCCCGCTGCTGCTAGAGGCACCCAACGGCTTCGGTCCGCTGCGCTTCCGCTGGATCTTCGTCGACGACCCGCACAACGTCTACGTCAACGCCTTCGCCTCCTATGGCTGGCTCGGCGGGCTGTCATGGCTCGGGCTGACGGCCGCAACCTGCGTCGTCGGCTGGCGGCTCGTCTTCCGGCGGGGTCCGACACAGCTCCACGCCATCGCGATCTGGTCAGCGCTGTTCGTGACGATCCTGCAGGGCCTGCAGATCGACACCGACCACTGGCGGCACTTCTACCTGATGCTGGGGCTGATCTGGGGGCTCGCCGCCGTCAGGCCTGCGAGCGACACTGCCAGATTGGGCGTGCTCACTTTACGCGAATTCGCGCCGTCATCCCGGGCTTGACCCGGGATCCATGCCGGAGCGCTTTCCGGCAGAGTTTCAGGCATGGATCCCGGCTCTTCGCGTCGCTCCGGCCGGGATGACCCGCGTGTCAACACGGCACGAACGCCGAGTCAGGCCTTGTCCTTGCGGACGACGACATAGGCGTATGTCGTCACCAGGTTCCAGCCGATCCGTGCCGCCGTCGCGTTGAAGGCGTGGTCGAGCTGCTTCAGCCCGGGCATGCGGTCGAAATAGCCATGACCCCAGAAGCGCTGGATATGCACCTCGCGGAAGCCGGCGCGGTTCAGCATCGGGGTGAGCAGCGTGGGCTTCCCGCGGCACCATTCGTAGAGCGCCGGAAAGACCGGGTCGTCGCCGCCGTCACGCCGCGCCGGAAAGAGCGCGTGAACGATCGCGCGCGACGCCTTCTCGGGCAGAACATGATTCAACGCGAAGACGGGCGCCCACAACGTCGGAAAGAAGGCGAGCGCGACGCCGCCCGGCGCCAGCAGTGCATGGATGTTAGCCCAGGCCTGCTCGACGCCGGCGATATGCTCAAAGACCATGCGCGAGACCATCATGTCATAGCCGCCGCGCGCGACATCCGGCTCCGAAAGATCGCCGGCGATATTGAAGCAGGCCGTCTGCAGCCCCGCAGGCGTCAGGGCGAGCTCGCCAGCATCGATGTCGTTGACGGTGAAGCTGAGACCATTGGCAGCCGCCTCATCGGCCGTGAACAGCGGGTCACGCCCGCCGCCGATCTCACAGAGCCTCTTCAGCCCGAATTGCCGGGCGAGCGCCAGGATGGTCGGCTCATAGTGGTCCCAGGCCCATTGCGAATGCCAATCGGGCCCGAGCCCACGAAAGAAGGCGGCAAGCGTTTCGGTAGCCGGCTCGGCCGCGGGGGAGAGCTTCTGCATCGGAGCCACAGCAAGATTGGCCAGCGACATGGCGGGTTCCGGCTCCGATCCTTCCCGTTTCGGCCGGGACAGTGACCTCAGACTGGCCGGACGGCAACCGAAGGCTGCGGCGGCGGTTAACATAGCGGCAACAGCGGCGGAAGATGGGATCGGTCCGCTAGGGCGAAGGAGGCTGTTCATCTTCGCATCGAAGCGCATTGCATCTCGGCCGGCCCACCACTATAAGCCGAGCCGTCGGAGCGTAGCGCAGCCCGGTTAGCGCACTTGTCTGGGGGACAAGGGGTCGGAGGTTCAAATCCTCTCGCTCCGACCATAAAACCCTAAAAAATCAACGAATTAGCAAACGGTATCATCGTACCGCACGTTGATTTTTGCCTCGTGGGTTGCTGGTGGGAGTTTTTGCCAATGCGTTCTCCCACCGGAAAGATTCGCTCTTACGCCCGGTGAGACCGCGCGCTTCCACGTCATTCTTTCGCAGGCCCAGCCGCCCCCACCCTGAGAGGGTAGGCCCTCGCCGAATCGTGGGGGTCACTCGCCAGCCCGGCGCTCGGCCCTTGACATCCGCAGCGAGTCTTACAACATGTAGCACAGTCGTTCAGAGGGTGTGCCCGTGAACTTTCTCACCGGACTGCCAAGCCCAAAAGAGGCTGAAATCCTCACGCTGTTGCTGGCCAGCGGCGAGATGTACGGCTTGCAGATGGTCCAGCTTTCGAATGGCGCGCTCAAGCGCGGCACGATCTATGTCGTGCTCGATAGGCTCGAGGACCAGAAACTCGTTTCGTCGCGGAGCGAGGTTCAGCCGGGGGCGGCTGGGTTGGCTCGACGCTTCTACAAGATAACCGGCCATGGCCAGCGCGCGTTGGCGGCCTACCGTGCCGGACAGAACGTGCTTCAGGGCAACTTGTCGTGGGCGGGGGCCTAAGCGATGAGCGAAGATCGAGCGAGAAGCGAGTACGATATCCGCATTAAACGGCTCCTCAGTCGGGCCGAGCGTTTGAAGGCGCGGGCAACTCGCCTACAGGAGACGGATGATCTCTGGCAGAACGGTGAGCCAATTAGGGCGGTGTTCTGGGGACTGCAAATTCTCGTCGAGTCGGTCATCGTTTCGGCCGGCGTTCTGGTGGCCCACAAGCTGTTCGGCAGCTTCGGCCGCAAGCGCATTCACCGGCCGCCTGCGTCGGCGATAAACTCCGTGGCCCGCTTCATCTATTCGAAGCGGACGTATGAGCGCATCTTCATGCAGCTCGTGCTCGATCTCCGCGAGGAGCATGCGGAAGCCCTTCAAGCCAAGCACCGCACGCTCGCGCGGTGGATTGCGATGCGAGGCAACGTCATCATGGTCATGACCATGGCGACACACGCCTTCACTTCTTGTGGCAGAGCCGCGGTGAAAATCTGGAAGCTGACAATCTAGTCAGAGCTAACCGAGACTGGCGCGGTTCCCCACGCACAGACCGCTGAGACCCGCCGGCGCCGGTCGCCTCTCCTTTTCCTGGCCTTCCCGCTCCGAGCCTGTCGCCGGTGCGGCCGGTGCCGGCGCCGCTGCCGGCGGCTCCCATGAGAGCGGGACCATCTGCTGCTGCACACGCGGCTCGTCGCCGTTCGGCACCCGCGGCAAGCTGAGTTCCGCACGGGCCTCGTTCGGCGAGACGATGCCGCCGGTCAGGGCGTGGCTGAGGCCCTCGATCCGGGGCTCGAAGTCCGGCCGCAGCAGGGATGCCTCGGCAAGGCTGAGCTGCGCCAATTGTGGACATTGGTAGCTCGCCCAGAAGCGGACCCATGCGGACTGTACGCTTTCCTCTAACCTGCCTGTCCCTCAGCCACTCGTGCCGCTCAGGCCGAGTGGCGATCGGCGAAAATCCAGACGCTGTCGGCCGGGACTTCGCACCAGATCGGCCCGGGCGCGATTGATCGGGAGCCGAACGCGCGCAGCTGCGCGCCGCCCAAGGCCAGCCGGTATTCCCAGTGCTGTCCAAGATAAATGCTGTCTTCGACAGTCACCGGAATGCGGTTCTGGCCAGGGCCATCAACGATCTGCACCTTGTCAACGCGAATGACGGCGACTGCGGCTTTAGCCGACATGCCGTCTTGAGCGCGGCCGGCCAGTTGCCAATCGATGCCGTGGATGGATATGGCGCCATTGACCCCGGTCCTGGCTTCTCCATGAAGCACATTGTTCGAACCGAGGAACTCTGCCACGTACCGGTCGCGCGGGTTCTCGTAGATCTCGATCGGAGTCCCCTCCTGCAGAATGGTGCCGTCCTTGAGCAGAATCACGCTGTCGGACATCGCCAAAGCCTCGCTTTGATCATGCGTCACGATGACAGCACAGAGTTCGAGATCGAGGATGAGCTTGCGGATAAAATACCGAGCTTCGTCTCGCAGTTTCGCATCGAGGTTGGAGAGTGGCTCGTCAAGCAGAATGGCGCGAGGCTCGTAGACGAGTGCGCGGCAAATCGCGACGCGCTGCTGCTGCCCGCCGGACAGCTGAAACGGATAGCGTTCGCCCAGATGGCCGAGCCCGAGCCGCTGGAGCATGTCGGCGACGCGTCGACCTATCTCAGCCGGTGCGACGCCTCGCAGCTTCAGGCCGAAGGCGACATTCTCGGCCACAGTCCGATGAGGCCACAGCGCATAGGACTGAAACACAAGCCCGATGTCACGCTGTTCGGGCGGAAGGCTGAACCGCCGCTCGGCATCGAGCACGGTCTTTCCGCCGATGACGATCTTGCCCTGCGAAGGATGCTCGAGCCCCGCGATCGATCGCAGCAGCGTCGTCTTGCCGCTGCCCGACGCACCGAGCAGTGCGACGACCTCGCCACGACGCCCCTCGAAGGTCGCGCCCTTGAGGACGGGAACTGCACCGAGGCTCAGTTCGATATTCTCGACGCGCAGATCCGTCATTTCGCATAGGCTCCGAAGCGAAACGCAACAGCCAGTCCAAGGGCTGTGAAGGCGACGCTGATGAGGGACAAGGCCGCGATCGTGGCGAGGTCGCCACTGGCGAGAAGGGAGACGATCAGCGATCCGATGACTTCGGTTCCGCTGGTCATCAGATAAACGCCCGTCGCATATTCGCGCAGGAAGATGATCATGATCATCGCCCAAGCGCCGAAGAGGCCGGGTCGGACGATGGGGATCACGATCTCGGTCCAGGTACGTCGCACGCTCGCGCCGCTGGTGCGGGCCGCCTCTTCAAGCTCGGGCGAAACCTGAAGCAGCGTGCTCTGGATCAGCCGCAGCCCATAGGACAGGCCGACCACCACATAGGCGATGAGCAGGCTCACCAGCGTCGCGCGAAGTGGCGAAAGAAATGGCACGAACAGGAAAAGCCAGAAGAAGGCGAGGCCGATGACGAGCCCCGGCAGGGCTCGCGGCAACAGAACCATGTAGTCGAGCGCCACCGCCGCAAGGCTCGTATTGCGGTGCCCGGCAAGCGCGACCACGAGATATACCGTGACCGCGATGGCGCCGCCGAACACGGCGATAAGCGCGGTATTGACGAGCCCGCGCGACAAGCTCGAAATCTTGAACAACTGCTGGAAGTTCGCCAGCGTCAGGTGTTCCAGCAGATCGACACCCTGGCCCCAGGAATCGACGAAGGCGCGAACGGCGATCCCGCTGATCGGGAGAATGACCGAGACCAGCAGCCACAGGCCGATCAGGGAAAGCGCCGCGATCTGACCGGCAGTCCCGAGTTTGACCCGTGTCGGCCGCCCGCCCTTGCCGCCGACGGTGGCATAGCGGCGCGAGCGGTCGAGCAGGCGGCGTTGGATCGCGACGAGCGGCAGGGTGATAATCAGCAGCAGCACGGCGACCGCTGCCATCAGATGATAAGACGGCACGCCGAGCAGCGTCGTGAGCTTGTAGAGATAGGTCGTCAGGACAAGCACACCGCTGGGATCAGCGAGCACGAGCGGCAGGCCGAAGCTCTCGAAGGCGAGCAGGAAGTTCAACGCCGCGCTGTAGACCAGCGCCGGCAGGACCAGCGGCAGCGTCACCTCCATCGCGATCCGTGGCAGGCCGGCGCCCATCGTGCGCGCAGCCTCCTCGAGATCGGCCGGAAGGTTCCGCATGCCCGATGAGACATAGAGATAGACGTAAGGAACGTGACTCAGGCCGCCGATTACGATGAGCGAGGGCAGGCCGTAAATATTCCAGGGCACGAAGCCGATGACATCCTGCACCGCCAGCGAGACGAAGCCCGACGGCCCGACCGAGACCGTATAGCCGAAACCGAGGACCAGGGCCGACAGAAACATTGGCACCAGCACTACCGGCTCGATCCAGGCCCGACCCTTGATATCGGTCCGCGTCAGCAGGAAGGCCAGCGCGGCTCCGAGCGGCACCGCGATGGCAACGAGGCCGATGGCGAAGACAAGTGTCGTCCACAGGGCGCGATAGAAGTCCGGGTCGGAGAACACATAGGCAAACGCAGAGAGGCTGAATCCGGCCGTGGGGAAGAAGAACGGACCGTCAAGGAAGCTTTGATAGATGATCAGCCCGACAGGCGACAGGACCAGCAATCCGAGCAGACCGATCGTGGTCCTGCGAAATATCAAGGCATCGCCAACCGCACGCATGAAACAACCCTTTACCGCGTTGGTATGATGCTGGCGCCTAACGCCGCATTGCCTGCTTCCAGCGGGAAAAGAAGTCTGCGCGCTTGGTCTTGTCGAGATTGTCGAGCAGCGTCGCATCGAGCGCGATCGGCTGAAGCTTGCCATTGGCGAGCTCGTTCAGGCTTTTGAAGTTCGGCACGCCCTCGACATCGCTGCGAACTGAGGGAAGGCCAGCCCCGCCCATCGCCTTCTGGCCCTCCTGGGACAGCATGAAGTCGATCAGGAGCTTGGCGGCGTTGGGATGCGGAGCATTCTTGGTGATCAGCGCTGCGCGAGAGACGGCGCTGGTGCGGTCGTCCGAGTAGACAATGCCCAAGGTGGGATTGGCCTTGGCCCATCCGGCCGCGTAAGCGCCGTTGACGTAGAAGGCGATGACCTCCTCACCGGAAACGACCTTCTCGCGCATCTGTCCGGAATTCGAATAGATCTTGCCGCCAGCCTCGCCGAAGGCGGCCATCAACGGCCAGAATCCTGGATTGTGACGCATGTCGTCCTGCATGGCGACATAACCCTGGCCTGATTTTTCGGGGTCCCAGCTCGCGACCTTGCCCTGGAACACATCCTTGTGCTCCTTCAGCAGCCGGGTCAGGTCGGCTAGGTTCTTTGGAACCAGCGCTGCCGGCACGAGCCGCTTGTTGTAGAGGATCACGCCCGGCTCAATCGAGGTCAGGTAGGCCGAATCCTTGTACTTCGCGAAGCCCGGCAGATTCGAGGCCTCCGGCGAGGCATAGCGCTCGGCCATGCCGTCCTCGACAAGGCGAACCTGCAGGTCCAGACCGACCGACCAGACGACGTCGCCGCCGACCTGGCGGGCCGCGAATTCGCTGACCACGCGGTTGTAGATCGCCGTATTCGAAAGGTCGTTATAGTCGACCGCGACGCCGGGATACTTCTTCTGGAACGCGTTGATCAGGGCGTTGGCCTGTTCGGAATCGGTCGGCGAGTAGACGACGACCTTCCCCTCCTTCTTCGCTGCGGCGACGAGATCCGCATAGCCGGCGGGGTAGGTTGCGGGCGTCGCCTGGGCCAGCGCCGATGTTGCCGAGAGCGCAGCGAACGCCATCGCAGCACAATTCGTCTTCAGAAAATTCAGCATCTACATTCCTCCTTGGTTGGAAGCCTCGTTGGCCTGGGCTTCCTGATTGATTGGCCGGTCCTCGGCCCTGCTCTTGAATTGCGGGGCCTGTCTTTCGGTATTCATCGGATGCAACCCCGGAAGGCAAAACTCCAAACGGCTTCACCCCCCGGCGACCAATGCCCGCATTCGGGCAACTGCCGCGTCCGGCGCGGACAGCACCGGAACATCGACGATGGCCCGCACTGCTACGGCCGCGCGCGAGGTCGAGAAATGCGCCAGCATGATCGCATCATGGTCGCCAAATTCGCGTGCGCGTTCGGCAATCAATCGATTGTGGGTCTCGGCATCGCCTGCATTCAGGCGAGCGATCGCGTCGTCGACGATGATCGTATCGAGCGTCGCCGCGGCATGGGTTGCCGCGGCGAAGGCATCGAACTCACGCGTCATCGTCGATACGGCCGGCGCGAAGGTCGCCAGCATGCCGATGCGGCCTCCCGCAGTGACGGCTTCGCGAAACATGGCCTCGTTGGGCTTCACCACCGGAATGGGAAGTGCCTCCACCATGCGCTCGATAGCCGGTCCGAAGGCCGAACAGGTGACGAGGATGCCGTCCGCCCCGATGCGGTGAGCATAGCGGCCGAAATCGACAAACCGCTCCGTCAGCCCCGAAGACAAATCCTCTCCGTCCTTGGCGCGATCGCTTGTCAGGCTGTCGTCCAGAAGGTTCACGGCTTCCGCTTCCGGCCAAAGGCCCGCCATCGCTGCCATGACTGGCGCAATCGCGACAGGCGTCGCGTGAAGCAGAACGATCCGGGGGGACGACGGCATCACGCCTTTTCCAGCTCCGGGGCGGAAGCGGCTCGCCGATGCGTCAGGAAGGTTTCGTCCTGGCGGCGCCGCAGGGCCCACAGCGGCGAGCGGGTGGGCTCCTCGACCATGTCATATGTGATCAAGGTCCCGGCTGCGATGTCCACCAAGGCGCGGTTTCCGACTAAGAGATGTGAGCACGCGGCATTTCCGGGCGCGACTGGCTGGGCCGGCGCGATGCGGGCCGTCAGTTGCGGGCTATGATCGTTGCCGAATACTTCGCCGGCCTGAATGTCTCGGGCTGCGATCTTGAACAGATCGTATCGCGGCAGGTAGTTGTCTGAACCGGTGTCGATACCGAGCAGCCCCGCCATCAGGATCGAGGTCGAGGTTTCGACGCCGCACAGATGGTAGGGTCGATAGATCACCGCTGCCGTGTTGTCGTAATTGGCGATCTGCCCTTTCGTCGTCAGCACATGGTTCGAATAGGCGTTGTCGCAGCGCACGACGAGGAAAACACCGCCGCCCAGGCCCGATTCCGCGGGTGCACGGAGGCAGGTCGCCAGGTCGATCTTGCCGGCATGGTCGAACAAGCCGCCATGCGCCTGCTCGCAGTAGGCGACCGGGATTTCGGTGATGCGCAACGGCGCATGGATCAACGTTTCGACCGCCGGAGCCAGGCCCGTGTAGTTGGCGGCGATCGTCATCTCGCAAAGGTCGTAGGAGCCGGGCTGCGGAAGCCGGCCGAGAATTCTGGCGCGCTGGCTGACATATTCTTCCGCGCAGCCGACAGGGATGGCCTGCAGGTATTTGCTGTCTTCGGGGGCAATCTCGATCGAGGCTTGATACGGCGCGTGGATCGGCTTGTCGGTGACGATCCGCGCGACGCCGGTCGCGTCGTCGTAGATGAACTCTCCGTCCGTCGCCTTGCCGCCGCTTATCACCGTCAGGCCCACGGACACCGCCCATTCATAGAGCTGGATGAACAGCCCATGCTGGTCGCCGTCGACCGGCGTGTAGACGACGCCGGCCTCGCGGGCGAGCTTCTTGAGCATAGGTCCTACGGTGACGTCGCAATCCTTGGTGATCATCGCGACATGCTTGCGATTCTCGATCGCTCTCAGCGCATATAAAGCGCTGGCCTCCGGAATTCCCGTGCTCTCGCAAACGACATCCACTGAAGGCACGTCGGGCACGATCAGCGGTTTATCGGTGTAGACCCGGTTGCCGGCCTCGATCTCGCGCTGCGCGGCTTCGGCGCTGTCGGCGTAGGCGAGCGTAGACGGCTCGAAGCCGGCCTTCAAGAATGCGCCCTTGGCGGCATCCAGCGAGATGTCGGCAACGATGACGACGTTGAGATGCTCCGTGTGCGGATCCTGGGTGACTATCGCCGTGCCATAGTTGCCGGCGCCGATAACGCCGGCCCGGACTTGGCTCTGCTTGGCGAATTTTGAATAGAGATGATGGTAGACCATTGAGCTTTGACCGCATTCGGTAAGAGGAATGGCTGCAATCCGCAGTTCGGTGGAGAGCCAACGCTAGACTTCCAAGGCGCGTCAGCAAGTTCGGGGTCGCTGCGAGCGTCGAACGCTCAGCAGGACGACCACAGGGCGATTCGCGCCGTTCATCTGCGTTTCCATCCATCCTCCCGCCAGATGTGCCGAGCCGTTTCGTCAAGCCAGCTTCATCCGCAACACGCGTTGCGAGCGGAAAACCGTATCGCTCCCGTCTGGTAAAACAATTCGCAAAATCATACAGATTGGTCAGTTATTCAGACCAGTCGGGGAGTAACGCGTGGACGTCATCGGCAGCATCAATCTAAAGGTGCTTCAAACCTTCCTGGTCGTCGCGGAAAAGGCCAGCTTCCGGGCTGCCGCTGACGCGCTCAACCGCTCGCATTCTGCGGTCAGCGCTCAGATCGCGCAGATCGAGGCGCAGATCGGCGTTAGTCTTTTCGAAAGAACCACGCGTAGCGTGACGCTGACACCAGAAGGCCAGCATCTTTACGACAGTGCGCGGAAGGCATTCTACGAAATCAATCTCGGGCTTCGCCACATCCGCGAAGAAGGCGATGCGAAACGTGGGCAACTATCATTGGCCTGCTCGTCGCACATGGCTTCGATCTATCTGCCGCCGATCCTGACTGCGTTCGTCCACGCCAATCCGGGCATCGCGGTTACGGTCAGGGAGCTGACCTCGCGCGATCTCTATGAGGCTCTTCGGAACAAGGAGGTCGATTTCGCGGTCGGGCCAGTGGAGGAGGGCCCGGCTTTCGACTTCACGACCATCATGGTGGAGCACCTCCAGGCTCTGGTACCTCGCAATTTTCTCGATCGCCCTCGCGACAGCATGACGCTGGCCGAGCTGTCGCGCTTCCCGATGCTTGTGCAGACCAAAGGAACAGCTGTGCGCAGGGTCTTGGAGGATGCCATGCGGACGCAAGGACTTGAGGTGTCGACACGATACCAGTTCATCCATGCCGATACGGTGCTTGCGATGGCTGAAGCTGGTCTAGGCGTCGCGGTACTGCCAGCGTCCCGCCTGGATAGGGCCAATCTCACGACGACGACGGTGCTCAATCTAACCGAGCCGTGCGTTACGCGAAGCATGGCACTTATAACATTACCCAGGCAGAAGCTTTCGCCCGCGGCTCGGAGCCTGGCCGACAAGATTGTCCAGGAAATTCGGAAATTGCCTCATTTTATTCGCGGGACGTGAGATTTAGGAAGGCGCGCCTACAGTACATCCGGCGGGACCCTTCAAATTCGTCCCCCGAAAAGCGGACGTTCGATGTTTACATGGAGAGCATCCGCACCCGACGCTAGCCAGCCTTCAAGGGACCTAGACGCCTGGGAGCCTACCCGCGCCAGAAGCGGACTCAAGCCAGCAGCCCCAAAGCAGACGTTGCCGACGATCTAGACTGGCTTCGGCTCCCGATCCGTTGCAGGCATTGCGCTTAGGCCAGATAAGTATCGTGTTGCGTCCCGTTGAATGAAGCCGTTTACAGCAGGTGGGGTCGCCGCTTATCGCTCGGTCAACAATCCGGACGCGTTGGCTGAATATGCCAAGCTAAGTGGTCCTGCGATCGTAGCAGCAGGCGGTCGAATTCTGGCGCGGGGGATGCCGAGCCACCTCTATGAGGAAGGTCTGCTACAGCGAACGGTAGTGATCGAGTTCGATTCTGTCGAACAGGCGAAAGCAGCACATGATAGCTCGGCTTATCAGGAAGCGCTCAGGGCGCTCGGAACGGGAGCGGAGCGCGACATTCGCATCATCGAAGGCATTTGATGGAGCAAGGGTCAGGTCCCTGGCAAGGCGGACGTGGCGGCCCGGCTGAAGACCAACGGCGCCTACACCGAGTCCTGTGAGCCCGGCCACAAAGCAGACGTTCATGATCGGCTCTGCGATCAATGTTCATCAGCGGCCCGCCCGCCAGCGACTTCGTTGGAGACGAGGGCCGCGATCACGCCGACGCACCATCCCGAGACGACATCGCTGGGGTAATGGACGCCGAGATAGATGCGGCTGATGCCAACGGCGACGATAGCGAAGACAGAGACGGCGATCGCGTACGCCTTGATTGCCCGGTTGGCCGATCCCTCCGCGACAAGGATGGTGATCGAAACGAAGAGCGCCGCCGAGATCGTCGCGTGCCCGCTCGGGAAGCTTGGCGTGAAGACCCGGGCCAGAGCCGGCAGGTCGGGCCGTGGCCGATTGAAGATTTGCTTCAGGCCGAAGGCGCCAACCACGCTCACGACCAGCGTCAGACAATGCCGGATCGCGTCCCTGCGCCGACCGGCGATTAGAAAGTAGCCCAGCATCGTCGCCGCGATGAAGCCGAGGATGGCGAGGCTGCCGACCGCAGTGATGTCGCGGCCAAGCTCCTGGACCCAGGGCGGACCGATGACGCCGGCCTGGTCGACGCCGGTCCGGAAGACTCCTAACACTGCCTGGTCGAAGGCTTGGATGCGGCCCTGGACGAGCCCCCAAGCCAGGGTGGCGATGCAGGCCGCCGCCACCGCACAGATGACGACCGATGCGGAGCGACGGCTCATCGCCTGGCTCCCTGGACGACACTGGAGAGCAGGACGCCGACGCAGCCGATCACCAGCAGGGCTCCGATCGTGAACGAGGTGTCGTGGACGTAGTGCGCCAGGAGCCAGCAGCCCGCGACGACGGCGAGGATCGAGACGGCCAGCATCTCGTCATCGACGAACAAGCCGATGAACTCGCGGAGGATAAGACGAATGATGTTCATCGGGGGATCTCCTGCGAAGGACGGGCGATGGGAACCAGCGCGAGACCGACCGCGAGGAAGACGACGCCGAGACCGAGGATGGCAAAGTCGTGGCCCGGCCAGGCGACGCCCAGCCCTTCACCGGTCCAGTAGACCCCGAAGGCCGACAGCATCACGCCGACGCCGAACTTGAGGGTGTTCTCGGGCACGCGCGACAGTGGTTTATGGACCGCGAACCCGATCGCCAGGACGAGCAGGCAGGCCGCGAGGGCGCCCATGGCGGCGGGCCAGAGCAGGCCTCGTCCGGCGCCGACGGCGATGACGACGAACACGACCTCGACGCCCTCCAGCACGACCGCCTTGAAGGCGGCAAGACCGGCGATCCAATTGCGCCGCGTGGCGTCGCGACGTGCCGCATCCGTCAGGCTCGCGGTCTCCTTAGCGAAGGCGAGATCCTCATCATGCAGGGCAATGATCCCGGCGGCCCGTAGGATGGCCTTCCGGAGCCAGCGCAGGCCGAAGAGCAGGAGCAGGATGCCGATGACGAGTTGTAGGCTCTGGAGCGGGATGCGGTTGATCACGGGTCCTAGCGCCAGGACCAGAAGCCCAAGGACGCTGAGGCCTGCCGCGGTCCCGGTCAAAGCGGGCCGCCAGCCCTGCACGGTGCCGACGGCGAGGACGATGGTGAAGGCCTCGACGACCTCGACGATGGAGGCCAGGAAGGTCGCGGATATTGCTGGAGCGGCTGTCGCCCATGTGATCATGGTGGTGTCCTTCGTTTCGTGGGCGGCGCAGCGGAGGGTGCGTCGGCGAGGCAGCGGTGGTATGGATTGTTGCAAGATATCCAAGCGTTCTATTTGTAACGACCGTAACAGACAAGAGGTACGATGTCCGCGCTCGAATGGGTTCTGCTGACGTATAAGGTGCCTCCCGAGCCCGCCCGAAAGCGGGTCTCGATCTGGCGCAAGCTCAAGGGCATGGGGGCCGTGTACCTGCAGGGCGGCGTCTGCGTGCTGCCGAAGACCGACGACCACGTGCGGCGGCTGAAGATGCTGGAGAACGAGATCGCCGAGGCCGATGGCGAAGCCTTGCTGCTGGCAACGGTCGGGCTCGACCAAAAGCAGCAGGAGAAGATCATCGCCCGGTTCAACGCCGACCGGGACGACGAGTACAAAGAGTTCATCGAGAAGTGCGTCGCCTTCGAGGAGGAGATCGCGGAAGAGACCCGCGTCAAGCACTTCACCTTCGCCGAGCTGGAGGAGAACGAGCAGGAGCTGACCAAGTTCAAGACCTGGATCGCCAAGATCCAGAAGCTCGATTTCTGCAAGGCGCAGCGGGCTGAGGAGGCGGCCGAGCGGCTGACACGGTCGGAGGGCGTCCTCGACGCCTACGCCCACCACGTGTTCGCAGCCCAGGAGGAGAACCGGCCGCCCGACCCGTCGTAGGGCTAGAGCGCCCGGGCCAACAGTTCCCGGAGCTTGGCGGCCTCGGTCCGGAAGCTGCGGTATTCGTGGCGCCCGGTTTGCGGGTGCCTGCGATGCCAGACGTCCTCCAGCCAGAAGGCGCCATGGTCGTCGATGGGGAACACGGGCCGCCAAGCGTACCAGACTTTCCAGGATTTGCCGGTCGTCGGTGTCTTGAGGAGGATCGGCATCAGCTCTCCTCCTCGATGGCGGCCTGGGCGATGGGCACCGCGTCGTTGGCGAACCCGGCGGCCACGACGTGCCCGAGCGCGACCGCGCCAACGCAAAGCGCGACCGACAGGACGATGTTGAGCGAGGCCCTCAGCATCGCGCCGCTCCGCATGAGGTCGAGGGTCTGGAGGCTGAAGGAAGAGAATGTCGTGTAGCCCCCGCACAGTCCCACCATCACGAACAGACGTAGGTTATCGGACGCCGGAAAGCGACCGCTCGCCAGCGTCAGCGTGCCGAAAAGGCCGATGACGAACGAGCCGGTGACGTTGATGAGGACGGTGCCCCAGGGCAGGTCCCTGCTTATCGGCAGGGCCCAACCGGAGACGAGGTATCGGGCCAGCGTCCCGACGGCGCCGCCGACCATGACGATGACGCAGGTGGAGAAGGACATCTTCGCGCTCCCATCGACGGCGGCAGGCATCCTCCAGCGCGTGGCCGGATGCGTGCCGCTTCGTTGATAGGAGTCATCAGCCCACGGCGGGCGGTTTCGGGGGAACCCCATCCCCGTGCCCTCAAATTAGCGACTCAAGCGCGCTTGCCAATCAAAATGACGCAAACGGCATTGTCGGTCGGTATCCGAAGCGCGCCAGGAGCGGACGTTTGCCCGCGACCCGAAACCGGACGTTCAGCTCTCACTAGATGGATGGCAGCGTTCGACCCAGAGCGGTCTTCAAGAGGCACTACACTCTTCCTTCATCCATCCATTGCTTCCAAGTCGGACGCACCATCTCGAAGCGGTCCGCGGTCGAGCAATACCAACGCGCGGCATGCATGGCGCCAAACAGATCGAGGCGTGGTGTGTCAACAACGCCGCGGGCGGCATCGATCACTAGATGGTCGGAGACAAAGGCGGTGATGACCTCCCCGAATAGGACGGCCTGGTCAGAATTGAACGATAGTGACGTCAATAGCCGGCATTCGAAGGCTGTCGGGCTTGTCGCAATCCTCGGCGGCTTCACAGATTTGGAGGCGGTGACGTCAAGGCCCGCGAGTGTCAATTCGTTCGTCCCCGCAGGCGCGTCGATGTTGGTAATGTTCATGGCCGCTGCCATCGAGCGAGGCACGAGATTAACAACGAACTCGCGCGTTTCGAAGACATTGGCCGCAGTGTCCTTGAGCCGCCGCTCCAGATGCGGCAGCACGGCAATCATGATGACCGGCGGATCGTGACTGACTACATTGAATAAACTGTACGGCGCGGCATTGAGGACACCGTTTCCTGAGAGGGTCGTCACGATCGTGATCGGTCGTGGGAGCACCGTACCGAGCAAGAGTTCATAACGATCCATTGGTTTCATGGCTCGAACGTCAAATTGCATGCTGCTGGCTCCCATTCGACGAAGGGCCTGTTACGGGCTTGACGGTGTCGTCCGCGCCAAGCGCGTTTCAATTTGTTTCGAGCCGGGCCTTTCTGTTGGGCCGTCAATACACCGTGAAGTCAGCTAGCGACCCTAGCCAGCCTTCGAGCGACCTAGACGCCTGGGAGCCGGATCGCGCCAGGCGGACATCGAACCGACGCACGAAAGCTGAAATGCAGAGCCCCGATGTTAGATCAACTTGGCGTCTGCCACTCCTTCCCAAAATAACCTGCCAAGCCAATGCCTGATCGCTCGATGGCTTGTATACTGTAACGCCTGTCCTGTAGGGACGGCTTTGGGCATCCAGCCCGCATAGGCGCGGGGCGATATCGAGTTTGGGGCAATATACCAGCCAGGCTTTTGACGTCATCGTCGTCGGCGCCGGTATCGGAGGGCTTTCCGCTGCGGCCCTGCTTGCGCGCGAAGGCCGCAAGGTACTGGTCGTCGAGCATCATGATCGTCCCGGGGGCTGCATGACCTCCTGGGTCCGCAAGCCGCGGGACAGAAATCGCGTCGCACGGCGCTTCGTGTTCGATGCCGGGGTCCAGGACATCAGCGGACTCGGTCCGGGCGCGCCGCTGAGCCGGCTTCTCAACTTGCTGGGCGAGCGCGAGACGCTGCACTGGCTGCCGGTCCGTCATCGCCACGTCGTCGATGGCGTTGTCATCGACATGCCACGCGACTGGGCCGGCCTCGAGCAGCTTCTCTGCACGCGCTTCGCCGAAGAGGCGCCTGGCATTCGCGCTTTTCTCGGCGAGGTCAGGCTGATCCACCGTGATCTCTATGCCGGGATGCAAGCTGCGCGTTACCGGCCGATCGCACAGCTGCCGCTCGCCGAGCAGATGCAATGGCGGCGTCTCTTCCCGCATGCCGCGAACGCCGCGGGCCGCCCCTACGGCGAGTGCCTGCAGCGCCACATCCGGAACCCCACCCTGCTCGGTATCTTCAGCCTGCTGGCGGAATACGTCACAGACGATCCGGCACGGACCAGCCTCACCGACATGGTCCCACTGTTCGGCTACTACATCGATGGCGGGTTCTATCCTGCCGGTGGCGCACAGAAGCTACCGGATCTGCTCTGCCGCGTGATCGAGCGGCATGGTGGAAAAATCCGCCTCAAGACCGGTGTAACGCGATTCACCCTCTGTGAGGGGCGGATTGCGGGCGTCGAGTTGACCTCGGGGGCAGTGGTGCATGCACCCGTCGTGATCAGCAATGCCGATGTCGCCTCGAGCCACGGAACGCTGCTTGGAACCTATGACTTGCCGCCACGCTATAGGCAGAGATTGCGGCAGTTGCAGCGTGGCCCTTCCGCGATCCTGATTAATCTCGGCCTCGCCACGGTGCCGGACATGCCGGCCCGCGTATTCGTCAAGCAGGGCGACCTGGTTTTCGGCCTGAGCAATCCGAGCGTCCTCGATCCCAGCCTCGCGCCGCCGGGACACGCGGCGCTCTGCCTGTTGCATCTGCTGCCCGAGGCGGAGGCCGGCCCCTGGTTGGGATTGGCGCCAGCGCAGTACGAACAGGCAAAGGAAGCTCATGCGCGCCGGTTGATCGAGGCGGCAGGCAGAGTCGTGCCAGGGCTCGATCGCCATATTTTGCATTACGAGGTCGCGGCGCCCCCGACCTTTCTGCGTTACATCCGCTCGGAGAACGGCAGCATCTATGGCGCCGCGCGCGGGCAGTGGTGTCCGGCGGTCAGATCGCCGGTTCCCGGGCTGTTCCTGGCCGGGGCCGGGATGGCAACCGGCCCCGGCGTCGAGGCTGCCGTGCTTTCCGGCCTGCACGCCGCGCACGCCGTGATGGATGGATAGAGGTCTGAGAGGACAAATCGGGCGGTGCGGCTCTAATCTGAAAGCAGGATGGCAGCCTGAAGAAGGTCACGCTAGGAGGAGCCGTCCGACAACTCCATCTGCCCGCCCAACCGACCGACGAACTTTCGAACGGCCTGAGCCCCCTCCGATGCCAAGCGAGACTCTTCTGCGATTTGCGGTTCAGAACTGGTTCGCCTGGACTCCTGAGCGCAACTCCCTCGAACACTGGCTGGACTGGGCCGGCCCCTGTCGGCAGGAGGCCTATGTGGCGCCGGTCACACTGCCGCTGTCGCTGCGCCGGCGCGCGACGCCGATCGGCCAGACCCTGCTCTCCGGCGCGCTTGCCTTCACTGAGACAGTTGGGCAGGCACGCTACGTCCAGGCCTCCCGCCATGGCGAGTTCAGTCGCTCTCGCCAGACCCTGAGGGCGCTCGCGGACGAGGACGAGCTCTCACCCGCTGAATTCAGCATGTCGGTCCACCACGGCCTCGCGGGGCTTCTCTCGATCCACGTGCAGAACCGCGAGGGCCATATCGCGCTCGCGGCCGGCACGGAATCCTTCGCCTGCGGCCTGCTGGAGGCTGCCGCCTGTCTGGCTGAGCGGCCTGAGACATCGATCCTGCTGCTCTATGCCGACGAGAAACTTCCCTTCGAGTTCGCCGGGCTCGTCGGGCCGGAGGACGGCCTGCCCTGTGTTGTGGTGCTCGGCCTTACGGCCCCACGGATGGACGGCGACGACATCCTGCTCGCGCAGCGGCCCGCCACACAGCCCAGGAATCCATCGGTGTCGGCGGCGTCCGACTTCCTGAAATTCCTGCTTTCCGGCAGCAGCCAAGCGACCTCCCATGGCGAGCATTGGGACTGGAGCTGGCGGCATGCTTGACCGGCTCGACCGCATCTACCGCACGCTCGGAACCGGCTTCTTCTTCGCAGCGCTGTTCGGCGGCGGCGCCGTGATAGCCGTAGTAGCCTTTCCGCTCATCGGCCTGGCGACACGCGAGCCCCAGCTGCGCCGCGAGCGCAAGCAATACCTCATCCACCTGCTCTTCCGAACCTATATCTCGGCGATGCGCCGGGCGCGGCTAGCCTCCTTCGACTTCCGAGGGCTAGAGAAGCTGCGCGATGCGCCAGGCCGGATGCTGATCGCCAACCACCCTTCCCTGCTCGACGTCGTGATGCTGATGGCGCTGGTTCCGCGCGCCCAGTGCATCGTCAAGCAATCGCTCTGGGAGAGCCCCTATCTCGGTCGGCTGGTGAAGGGCGTGGGCTATATCAGCAACGCCCTGCCCTCCGAACAGCTTCTGGCGGCTTGCCGCGAAAGCATCGACCAGGGGGCCTGCCTGATCATCTTCCCGGAAGGCACGCGCACGACGCCCGGCGAGCCGATGCAGCTGCAGCGGGGCTTCGCCAATATCGCGCTCCTGCTGGGGCTCGATATCCAGCTCGTCACCATCACCTGCACGCCCCCTACCCTGCTGAAGGGCCAGAAATGGTATGTGGTTCCGCCGCGCCGGCCGGTGTTTTGCGTGGATGTGGGTGAGATGTTAACGGTCAAGAATATGCTGGATGACCATGAACGACCGCTTGCGGCCCGCAAGCTGGTGCGCATGGTGACGGCCTCCTACAAGGACAAACTGGCGAATGGATGAGTTGGAAGCGCGCATTAAGAGGCTGATCGTCGAGAGCCTGAAGCTCGAAGACATCAACCCGGACGACATCGCCAGCGATGAGCCTCTTTTTGTCGAAGGGCTGGGCCTGGATTCCATTGACGCGCTGGAACTCGGCGTCGCGTTGCGTAAGACATTCGGCCTGGTCATCGAAACGGTAACGGACGACGTCAAGCTGCATTTCAGGACCGTTCAGACCTTGGCGCAGTTTGTCCGCTCTCAGCAGAAAGACATCGAACGTCATGTCGCGTGATGAAGCCTACAAGCAGATCAGGTCCTATCTCGTCGATGTCTTCGAGATTCCGGCCGAGAAGGTCAGCCCCCAGGCCCGGCTCTACGAGGATCTCGACCTCGACTCGATCGACGCCGTCGACCTGATCGTGAAGCTGCAGGACCTCACGCAGCAGAGATTCGCGCCGCAGGATTTCCGGTCGACGCGCACCGTCGGCGATGTGCTCGACCGGATCGACGAGATGGCGAAGGCGCAGGCTTAAGCGGACGCAAAGTGCCCGTAGCCGCCGCCATGAGCACAATCCCGATCGCACTCGGCCTAGCCTATCCCCTGCTGGTCTATTGGGGTCATGGCACCGTCTCGCCCGGCATCTTCGTTCTGGCGGCGCTGATCCTGATCGCTCTCCGCTGGGTTTTAGCGCCAGCCGGCCCACTCGGCTTGAGCCATCCGACGCTCCTGGTCGCGGTCGCGGTGCTGCTTGCGCTCGGCCTTGTCGATCAGCGCCTCGCCGCGCTGGCCTATCCGAGCCTGATCAGCTTCGCCTTTGCAGCCGCATTCGCCCTGTCGCTGCGGCACCCGCCGAGCGTGATCGAGCGCTTCGCCCGCCTCCGCCAGCCCAACCTGCCGGCGGCCGCCACGGCCTATTGCGCGCAGGTCACGCGGCTATGGGCGGCCTGGCTGTTCGCCAACGGCGTCATCGCCGCGGTGCTGGCGCTCAGCCGGAATATGGAGCTCTGGCTGCTCTGGACCAGCCTACTGAACTATCTGATCTCCGGCGCCCTGTTCGGCGGCGAATGGCTGCTGCGCCGGTTCCGGCGCCTGCCGGCATGAGCGCCGCCGCGCTGCCCCGCCCCCAGGGCTGGCTCGACCACCCAGAGCAGCCCGTCGCCCTCCGCGCCGACGGCTCGTCGCTCTCGCGGCGGCAATTCACAGCCGACCTCAACGCCAATATCGCGCGGCTCCGACGGCTGCCGGGCGACGCCGCCATCCTCTGCACGGACAGCCTCTACTGGTTCGCCGCAGGGCTCCTGGCGCTGGCCGCCTGCCGGAAGCACGCGATCGTCGCCGGAAACGAACTGCCCACCAACCTGACGCGGCTCACCGACATGGCCGCCCTCGTTGTCAGCGACCGGAAGTACCCAGTCGCGGCGGTGCAGCATCGGCTAGACCCAGGCGATGGAGACACAGCCCTGGACTGGCCCGACATCGACATGGCAGCGCCGATCAGCTTCTTCACGTCCGGCTCCACCGGCGCGCCGAAGCGGATCGACAAGCAGCTGGGCCACTTGATCGCCGAAGCGGAGACGATCTCGAAGCTGTTCGCGGCACAGATTCCGGGTTTCCGCTCGGTCTGCGGAACGGTGCCGCATCACCATGCCTATGGGCTGGCCTTCCGGCTGATCTGGCCGCTGCTGGCGGGATTGCCCTTCCTCGACGAAGCGCCGGAATTTCCGGAGCAGGCCCTCTCGCGGCTCGACGCGGGCACTGTCTTCGTCACCAGCCCAGCGCATCTCAACCGGCTCGACAGCCTCTCGCCGCTGCCGGCGGTGAAGCATCCGGCCTGCATCCTCAGCGCCGGCGCCCCGCTCGGCGCGGCGGCAGCCAGCCAGGCGCGGGCGTTGCTCGGCTGCGCCGTGACGGAGATCTACGGCTCGACGGAGACCGGAGCGCTCGCCAGTCGCCGCCATGGCGAGCCCTGGCGCCCTTTGCCGGGCGTGAGCGTCACATCGGACCCGTCCGGCCTAGCCGAGGCCGACGCCGCGCATATCCCCGGCGGCGGAGCCCTGCTCGCCGACGGCATCCGCCTTAGCGACGATGCCGATGGCGGCTTCGACCTGCTCGGGCGGACGGACCGCATCGTCAAGATCGAGGCCAAGCGGGTCAGCCTCGACGAGGTCGAGGCGAGGCTGCGCGCGCTGGACGAGGTCGCGGATGCGGTGGTGATCGCGCGCGGCGAACCGGCGCGGCTGGCGGCCTGCGTCGTGCCGAGCCCGGCCGGGGCAAACTTCCTTGCCAATCAAGGGGCTTTCCGGTTTAACCGCCGCCTGCGCGCGGGTCTCGCCCTGCATCTCGAAGCGGCCGGACTGCCTCGGCATTGGCGCTTCGTCGAGCAGTTGCCGCGGGGCGCATTGGGCAAGGCCAGCCAGCACGACATTGAGACATTGTTCGATGAATGACGCCCAATGACGCAGCGGTCTCGCAGAATCGAGCCGGAGATTTCGGCCACGCGTGCCATCGCCGACGGCGTGGAGATCGACCTCACGGCCCCGCATGACCTCGCCTATCTCGAAGGGCATTTTCCGGAAACGCCAATCGTACCGGGCGTCGCGCAGATCGACTGGGCCATTCGCCTAGCCGCCCGCTACCTGCATCTCGAACTGGAGGCCGGCACCTCGTTTCAGGTCAAGTACCGCCGCCTCTTCCTGCCGGAGCGGCCCGTCACTTTGACGCTGCGGAGCAAGAACGCCTATCTGCGCTTCGAATATGCCGACCAGGGCGAAATCCTGTCGTCCGGCTCCATCCGCCTTGCCCAGTCGGCGGATACCTGAGATGCCGCTCTTCGCCGAAGCCCGGACCGTGGTTCAGTTCTACGATCTGGACCCGATGAACATCGTCTGGCACGGGAACTACCCGCGCTTTCTAGAACTCGCCCGCGGCGCGCTGCTGGACCTGATCGGCTATAATTATCCGGAGATGGCGGCTTCAGGCTATATCTGGCCGATCGTCGACATGCAGATCAAGTATGTGAAGCCGGCGCGGCTCGCCCAGGCGCTCGCCATCCGCGCGGAACTCATCGAGTACGAGAACCGCATCAAGATCGGCTATCGCATTCGCGACGAGGCGAGCGGGGAACTGCTGACCAAGGCACAGACCATCCAGCTCTGCGTTAATGCCGAAACCGGTGAGCTGCGGCTCGACTGCCCGCCCGAATTCATCGCGAAAGTGAAGGCGCTCCATGGAAAGCCTTAAGCCAAACGGGCTCTTCGCCGCCGCCCTGCTCTGCTTCGCGCTGCTGGCTTCTGTCGTTCCGGCCACCGCCCAGACGGTAACGCTCGCAGACGGCCAGATCCTGCGCGGGCAGTTCGAGCAGAAGCGCTATCTCAGCGGCCTCGCCAATCCCGTTAGGAGTTCCGGCACCTTCACGCTGGTCGCCGGGCGCGGCTTGATCTGGACGACGACGAAGCCGTTCCCGACCACGACGGTGATGACGGAAGCCGGGTTGGTCCAGGACGTGAAGGGCAAGGAGACCGTGCGGCTCGCCGCCAGCAGGCTCCCGATCATGTCCAAGCTCTACACGATGTTCGGGGCGGCGCTGACCGGAAACTGGGAAGCGATGCAGAGCGCCTTTGCCCTGACGCGCCAGCAGAAGGGCCAGGCCTGGAGCATTCGCCTCGACAGCCTGAGGCCGGACGATCCCAACCTGCCGATCAAGGCGATCAACGCCCGCGGTCAGAAGCTCCTCGACGAGGTCGAGGTGGTGAAGCCCAATGACGATCGCGACGTGCTGAGCTTCTTCAACCAGAAGCTCGAACGCGCCCCGCTCACCGCCGAGGAAGACGAATTCCTGACGAGGGCACAGCGCTGAAGCGGGCTCATGCCGGCCTGCTCTGGCTGCTCGTGGTGCTCGCCGCGGGCGGGTTTCTCGTCTTCAGCTTCCACCGGGCGAACCCGCTGCGGACCGATCTGACAGCGCTGCTGCCGCTGGAACTGCAGGATCCGGCCCGGCAGAAGGCAAATGAGCTGATCTCGCGCTCGCTGGCGCGGCGCTTCGTCGTGCTGGTCAGCCACAAGGACGGGTCACAGGCGCGAGCACGAGCCGCGGAGCTGGCGACCGCACTCGAAGGCACTGGCCTCGTCGGGCCGATCGGTGAGGATTTCAGCCCCGACCAGCTCAAGAAGCTCGGCACCTTATACTTCCCCCATCGCGTCGGCCTGCTCTCGCCGGCCGACCGCGAGGCGCTACTCGCGGACCAGGGCCAGGAGCTTGCGGAACGGGCACTGGCACAGATCGCCGGGCCCGGTGTGGGCGCCGATGCGCGCCTGCTGAAGACCGATCCATTCCTTCTGTTCCCCTCCTTCCTCCTCAACCTGCCCTTCCCTACGACCCGGCTGGCCCTGGAGGACGGAATGCTGGTGCGGCGGGACGAGAACGGCACGCATATCCTGCTGCCGGCCAAGCTTCTCGTCGACCCGTTCGACCTCAAGGTCCAGGAGGCACTGGTCTCGACGGTCAATCGCTACGAAGCTTCGCTGACGGGGCCGGACAGCCCCGCCCTCCATCGACTCGGGGCGGTGTTTTTCGCGGAAGCAGGCGCGCGCAAGGCGATCGACGAGTCGAGTTGGCTGGCAGGCCTCTCACTCGCCGGTACGATCCTGCTCATACTGCTGGTGTTCCGGGGGCTGCGGCCCTTGCTGAACAATCTTCTGGTGATCGGCGTAGGCGTGGTTGCTGGGCTGAGCGCCTGCCTGCTGGTCTTCGAGCAGGTCCATGTCGCCGTGCTGCTGTTCGGCATCGGCCTCGTCGGCATCGCGGCCGACTACGGCTTCTACTATACGGCGACCGCCTTCTCCGCAGGCGGCAAGACGCCGGGGGAGCGGCTGACGGAAATTCTGCCTGGCCTCACCATGGCGCTGCTGATCGCCGTGCTCGGCTATGGCGCGCTGGCGCTGGCGCCCTTCCCCGGTCTGCGCCAGATCGCCGTGTTTTCCGCTGTCGGCCTGACCGGTGCCTATCTGACGACGGTGCTCTGGCTGCCCCTGGCCGACACGCGAAAGGTGCCGGCGCATGCGCTCAAGACCCTGGGAACCGTCTTGTGGCTTTCGCGCTTTTGGATCGCGAGGAGATGGCGCGCCCTGAGGCTTGCTTTCTGCGCGGGCCTTCTCCTCATCGTCGCAGCAGGCCTGTGGCGCATCGACTTCGACGACGATCTCAGGAAACTGCAGCCGCTCGACGCTTCGCTCTCGGCGGAGCAAGCCGCGATCGCAGCGGTCACGGGCCTGAACCTCACGACGCAGTACCTGCTGATCGAAGCCGAGAGCGACGAGGAGGCCCTGCAGGCTGAGGAGCGGATCGCGCCGATGCTCGGTGCCTGGCAGCAATCCGGCCTGATCCGAGCCGCCCAGTCGCCTGCGGCCTATGTGCCGTCGCTGACGCGGCAGGAAGAGAATGCCAAGCTCCGGCACGAGAAGCTGACGGAGCCGCTTCTCACCGAATTGCTGGAGGCGCTCGGCCTCCAGGCCGACGCGATCAGCGCGGCGCCCGAGAACCAGCTTGAGCTTGCCGCCGCGCTCGACAGCCGCGCCAACTCGTTCCTCAACGAGCTCGTTCTCGCACCCGGCCTGCATGTCGTCACGCTGCAGGGTGTCAGCCACCCGGAGCGCATCAGGCGAGAGATCGCGGGACTGGCCGGCGTCAAATTCGTCGATCCGACCGCCGATCTCAGTTCGCTGCTCGGGCTGTACCGTTTGCGGGCGCTCGCACTGCTCGCACTGTCGCTCGTGGTGATCTTCGCGCTCGCCGCCTGGCGCTACGGTCCGCGCGGCGCGGCACGGGCGCTGGCGCCGTCGCTGGCAGCGCTCGCGGTCGCGCCCTGCGCGCTTGCCCTGCTCGGATACCCGCTCACCTTCTTCACGGCCATGGCGATGGTGCTGCTGCTCTCCTTCACCATGGACTATTCGGTGTTCTGCGCGGAGGCGAAGCGCGAGACCCGGCCGATCACTTTGCTGGCCGTATGGATGGCGGCGCTCGCGACCATTCTCTCCTTCGGCGTGCTCGGCCTTTCCAGCACGCCGGCCGTCGCCGGCTTCGGCCTCACTGTCCTGATCGGCGTCGCCGTCGCCGGTCTGCTGGCGCCCGTCGCGGCGCGCTAGCTGCCTGCGACGCCTGTGCTATAAGCGCGCCAAAATCAAAGGGCGCTTTATGCAATCTTGGTGCAACTGCCTGATCGGGGGCCTGTTTCTGGCGTTGGGGGGATGCGTATCGGATCGGAATGCGGCAGCGTCGGGCGAGGCCGGCGTGCTGATCGGTCCGCAATTGCCGATCCACACCATCGCACCCGCTGAATTCGCCTTCCAGCGCCAGGTCACGCAGGTTCTGACGCTGCGTTTCGGCCAGCAATCGTTCAATCTCGAAGCGCAGATCGTTATGAGCAAGCACGAGTTCCGGGCGATCCTGCTCGACTCGCTCGGGCGCCGCGCCGTCACCCTGGTCTGGCGTGACGGCCGCCTCGAATCGCAGCTCGCCGACTGGCTTCCGCCCGGGATCCGAGCCGACGCGATCTTCGCCGACATGATGGTGCTTTACGGCCAGCCGGCGGCTCTGCAGACCGCGCTCGCTGCCTCGGGATGCACGCTCGAAGCCGGCAAGAGCTCGCGCCTCCTGCAATGCGGCGGCAAGGACGTGCTGCGTGCCGAATTCGACCTCAAGGCGCCGAAGCGCCTGAACGGCTCCATCCACTACGCCAACCTGGCCTGGGGCTACGAGGTCGACATCCAATCGGCGGAAGTCGCGCGGTGACGGGCTATCTCGGCATTTCCGCCATGGGGCTGATGACGCCGCTGGGAAGCGGCAAGACGCAAACCGCGGCAAACCTCTTCAAGGGCAGCCGGGAGAGCTTGCGAACGCGCGAAGACCTGGTTCCCAAGCGCAGCGTGCTGGTCGCCGAGGCAATGGGCGAGGTCCCGCCCCTGCCAGCCGCGCTGGCGCAATGGGACTGCCGCAACAACCGCATGACGGCGATCGCGATCGAGGAGATCCGACCCGACATCGACCGCGCGATCGCCCGCTACGGCCGCGGCCGCATCGCCGTGATCCTCGGCACCAGCACCTCCGGCATCGCCGAGGGCGAAGCCGCCTATGCCCGGCGTCTGCAATCGGGGCAATGGCCCGAGGGCTTCGACTACGCACAGCAGGAGATCGGCGGCTTGAGCGAATTCGCCCAAGCCTATCTCGGCCTCACCGGCCCGGCCTACACCATCGCCACGGCCTGCTCGTCGAGCGCCAAGGTCTTCGCCACCGCGCGTCGGCTGATCCGCACCGGGCTCGTCGACGCGGCAATCGTCGGCGGCACGGATTCGCTGTGCCGGATGACGCCGAGCGGCTTCACCGCGCTTGGCGCGGTCTCCGCCGCGCCCGCCAACCCATTCAGCCGCAACCGCAACGGCATCACGATCGGAGAGGCTGCAGCCGTCTTCCTGCTGGAGAAGGAGCCCGGCGAAATCGCCTTCATGGGTATCGGCGAGACCTCGGACGCCCATCACATCAGCGCCCCGGACCCGTCGGGCGTCGGCGCAGAAAGCGCGATGCGCGCGGCGCTGCGCGACGCGGGCTGCGAGGCCGGCGAGATCGCCTATGTGAACCTGCACGGCACGGCGACGCCGCTGAACGATTCCATGGAGGCCCGCGCGGTCCACGAGATCTTCGGCGCAGACACCCCCTGCAGCTCGACCAAGGCGATGACGGGGCACACACTGGGCGCGGCCGGCGCCTGCGAGGCAGCCTTCCTATGGCTGACGCTGTCACAACGCTATAATCCGCAGAGCCTATTGCCGCCTCACCTGTGGGACGACGCTCGCGACGAAGAGCTCGCGCCGCTGCGCCTGACCGGACCGGGCGATCGTTTTTCTGAGGACGGGCGCGTCGCGATGCTCAGCAATTCTTTCGCGTTCGGCGGCAGCAATGTAGCGCTCGTCTTGGGAAGAATGCCGTCATGAGCCAGAGCCTCTATCCGCTCGATACCGTCCTGCCGCATCGCGCGCCGATGATCCTGATCGATGGTATCGAGACCTTCGACGAGCAGGAAATCCGCACCCATCTGACGATCCGCCCGTCATGCCCGTTCTTCGTCGAGGGCAAGGGTATCGCCGCCCATGTCGCGATGGAATGGATGGCACAGAGCTGCGCCGCCTTCGTCGGCTTGGAAGCAGTGCAGGCGCGAGAACCGGTGAAGATCGGCTTCCTGCTGGGCACGCGCAATTTCTCGGCAGCGCTTAACTGGTTCGCTGAGGGCGAAGCGCTCGGCATCACCGCCCGGCCCGTCTATCGCGAAGCCGGCATGGGCCAGTTCGACTGCGCCGTGTACCGCCGTGGCAGCGGGGCCGAACTGGCGACAGCGCAGCTCACCGTCTATCAACCCGACGACCATCTCAGCCTGATCGAAAGCCAGACGGCGGAGCGCGGCGAATGACGCGCATGCTTCTCGTTACCGGTGCCAGCAAGGGCATCGGCCGCGCCATCGCGACCCGGTTGGGACGGGATGGCTTCACCGTAGCTGTCCATTTCGCGCGTGATCGCGCCGGTGCCGAGGGTACGGCCGCCGAGATCGCGGCTGCCGGCGGCCAAGCCCGCCTGATCTCCTTCGACACATCGCAGCGCGAGGAGACGCTGGCTGCGCTGGAAGCCGACATGGCCGAGCACGGCCCCTATTACGGCGCCGTGCTGAACGCCGGCATCGCCCGCGACAACGCTTTCCCGGCCATCAGCGACGCGGATTGGGACAGCGTGCTCGATACCAATCTCGGCGGCTTCTACAATGTGCTGAAACCGATCGTGATGCCGATGGTCAGCGCGCGCAGAGGCGGGCGCATCGTCACAATCTCGTCGGTCTCCGGCATCATGGGCAATCGCGGCCAGGTCAACTACAGCGCAGCGAAGGCCGGCATCATCGGCGCGACCAAGGCGCTGGCGATCGAACTCGCCAAGCGCAACATCACCGTGAACTGCGTTGCGCCGGGCCTGATCGACACGCAGATGGTCGATGAGGCCATTCTCGACGAGGCGCTGAAGACCGTGCCGATGCGCCGCATCGGGCAGCCGGACGAGGTCGCCGCGTTGGTCTCCTTCCTCTGCTCGCCGGAGGCCAGCTACATCACCCGGCAGGTGATCTCCGTGAACGGGGGCATGTTTTGAGCCGTCGCGTCGTCGTCACCGGCATGGCCGGCGTCACCGCGCTCGGTAATGATTGGCCGACAATCCGCGCCCGCCTGCATGCTGGCGAGACCGCCATCCGGCGGATGGACTGGGACTACTACACCGGCATCAACGCCAAGCTCGCGGCGCCGATCCCCGACTTCTCGGTCGAGCAGCGCTATAGCCGCAAGCAGCTCCGCACCATGGGCCGCGTCTCACGTCTAGCCGTCTCAGCGACGGAACAGGCGCTCACCGAAGCCGGCCTGCTCGGCGAAGCAATGCTCAAGAGCGGGCGCTGCGGCGTTTCCTACGGCTCCTCCTTCGGCTCGGTGGCGCCGATCCTCAGCTTCGCCGAGCTGATGAAGGACGGGGCCTCCGGGACCCTCAACGCCACGAGCTATGTCCAGGTGATGAGCCACACGGCGGCGGTAAACATCGCGCTGTTCTTCGGCATGACCGGCCGCATCATCCCGACCTCGACGGCCTGCACATCGGGCAGCATGGCGATCGGCTACGCCTACGAGGCGATCCAGGCCGGCAAGGCCGAGGTGATGATCGCAGGCGGAGGCGAGGAACTCGACATCTCCGATGTCGCCGTCTTCGACACCCTGTTCGCGACATCGACCAACAACGACAATCCCGGGCTCACGCCCCGCCCTTACGACGTAGCGCGCGACGGGCTGGTCATCGGTGAAGGCGCGACGACCCTGATCCTGGAAGACCGCGAGCACGCTCTGGCGCGCGGGGCAGCGATCCACGCCGAGGTCGTCGGCTTCGGCACGAACTGCGACGGTCACCATGCCACCCAGCCACAGGCCTCGACCATGGAGGCCGCGTTGCGCCTGGCGCTCGACGATTCCGGGCTGCCTGCCGATGCGATCGGTTTCGTCAACGGCCACGGCACGGCGACTGAAGCGGGAGACATCGCGGAGAGCGAAGCAACTCACGCCGTCTTCGGCGATGGCATGCCGATCCATTCGCTCAAGAGCTATTTCGGCCACACGTTGGGCGCCTGCGGCGCGCTCGAAGCCTGGCTCGGCATCGAGATGATGCGGGAACGCAGTTTCGTGCCGACCGTGAACCTTGCTGAAGTCGATCCGCGCTGCGCGCCGCTCGATTATGTGATGAAGGACGCGCGTCGGCTTGAGACCGAATTCCTGATGAGCAACAATTTCGCCTTCGGTGGAATCAACACGTCGCTGATATTTCGATTGGCCTGAACAGGGGGAAGACATGAAGCATATCGCCCAGATCCTTATCGTAGGCGCGCTGTCGCTCGCGTCTTTCTCCGCCATGGCACGCAACGATCGCTCGCTGCAATCGCTGGCTGACGCCATGAACTCCCCGCAGGTCGCGGCGCTGAACCGCGAGGTCAAAGTGTTCTTTGGCAACCAACGCCACCCGCGCGTCGCCCAGAAGATCGGCGAATGGAGCAGCCAGCGCCGGGGTAGCGCGGGCCGCACCGAGGCTGAGACCAGCGGCGGCTGCCATTACGCCTTCGCCGAGGCGCTGGAGCAGTTGATCAAGCGCGCGGCCAGTGAAGGCGGCGACGCCGTGATCGGCATCTACAGCGTCCATGGCGACGCGCCCCTGAAGAGCACGACGCAATATCTGTGCGGCATCGGCAACGTCAAAACCGCGGTGCGCCTGACCGGCACCGTCGTCAGGCTCGGCCGGTAAGGCGGCCCGCCCGACGGCTCTCGGCTATCTAGCCGGTCGCACCTCGGGCGCGGCCGGCTTTTCCGGTTTGCCGCGCTCCTCCGCTGGGCACGGCGCCGCCCAGAAATCGTAGAAATTGTACCATTGCAGCGGTTGCCGCAGGCAGTAGCGCTCGAGCCGCTGGGCATATTGTGCGACATGGCCGGCCAGCGCCTCAGCCCTCGCCTTGCGGGGCAGGACAACCCTGTCAGCGAAGCCTTCGAAATAGGCTCGATGTCCTGCCCCCTCCCGCAGGCAGAACAGGGTCAGGACCGGGCAGTTCAGCAGCGCCGCCAGGATGTATGGCCCTTGCGAGAACGGGGCCGCCTGCCCCAGGAACATCGCCTCGCTGACCCGGCCATGGCTCATGACCGGAATGCGGTCTCCGGCGATCACGAGCCACTCGCCCCGCTCGATCCGCTCCGACAGCGCAATCGCCGTATCGATGCCGATATCGGTGACCTCGATGACATTGGCTCCGGCATCGGGCCTGACAGAGCGCAGGATCGCGTTGTAGCGCCGCGCCTGGACCGTGTGCATCAGCACATGCACCGGCCGGCCAACGAGGCCGGCAAGCGCCGCACGCGCGATCTCGGCATTGCCGAGATGCGAGACGATCAGCAGCGCGCCGCGCCGGCCGCCGAGATAGGGCGAGGCAGCCTCCCTGCCGACGATCTCGATCGGGCCGACATCTTCGGGCCACGCCCAGCCGATGAGGCTGTCGAGCGCTTTGGTGGCGAAGTCGAGATAGTGCCGAAAAGCGTCACGCCAGCTCGGCGCCGGCTCCCCCTTCATCGCACGGATACGCGCGAGGAAATCGAGCGATGCCCTGCGCTGCTCGGCACCGGCAAGGAAGAAATAAAAAACGACCAGGCGCATCGCGACGAGGCAGGCGCGCCGGCCGCAGAGGCGATAGACTGCCAGCAGGAAGTGCAGACCAAAAGCAGTGCCCCGCTCCGCCATCGCCGCCCAGTGGCGCCGGATCCTGCGGGCAGGCAGGCGCCGGCCCAGCAGCGAAGGCAGCCGCCGCAGCATGCCGAAGAACAGACGCGTATGCATGCGCGTGATCAACCAGTTGTCCGCGAGCATCCGGAAATTCGAGGTGTTCCCCGCCGGATAGGTGACACGCACCGGAATCTGCTCGACCGGCGTGCCCCGCCAGGCCATCCGCACCATGATGTCGGTGTCGAAATCCATATAGTGGCCGACCGGCTCCTCGTTGAGGACAGTGAGAGCCGAGGCGAGCGGATAGACTCGGAAGCCGCACATGCTGTCCCTGATCCGGAACGACAGCGTCTCGATCCAGACCCAAACATGCGTGATCCATCGACCAATCGCCCGTCCGAGCGGAATTGACCTGTCGTAGACGGGGAAGCCCGACACCAGCGCCTCCGGCCGCTCACGCGCCGTCGCCAGCAGGGCATCCAGGCTCTCCAGATCGTGCTGGCCATCGGCGTCGACCTGGAGGGCATGGCTGTAGCCGGCAGCGGCCGCAGCGGTCATCGCGACGACGAGCGCCCCGCCCTTGCCCCGGTTCTCCGGCAATCGGAGAGTCTCGACGCCGCGCGCCGGATCACGCAGCGCGCTGATCGCCCGCGCGGTGACCGCGTCGCTGCCGTCATCGATGATGAAGACCGGAATGCCCCGCGCGATCAGAACTTCGATGATGCCGCGCAGCGCCTGATGGTGATTTCGGCTCGGGATGACAGCGCAGAGCCTCACATTGCCGGCGTTGTCATGCATGAACGAGCTGCCATCCATCCTTGCAAGGCGCCCGCCAGGCGGGGCTTGACCCATCAAGGATGGCGATCTGGCATGCCCGGTAGGAAATTTCGAGATTTTTTCGATCTCGGCTCCGAGAAAGCCGCACGCCGAACTGCCCTACTGCGCTGACCTTCGGCTGACGATAGGGCCAAATCTCAGTTGCGACGTCGCATTCCAACCAGCCTGCCCAAAAGCAGACCCTCCGGACGTCAGCAATGGGCCAATTTCGGGCATTGCCATGAGCGCGCCGAGAACGACAGGGCGGCGGAACCGCCCCGGCAAAACGGCTCTCAGTGGACCTTTGGCCGCCTGTGAACCGGCGCATAACGGCCGCCATCGAGCAGCAACGCTAACGGGTCATCGTCGCTGCTCTCGGGCGCAGCGATCCTGGCGCGGGCGACCGGCGACAGGCCCAACACCTCTCCGGCCTGATGCATCTCCCTGGCCGCGAGCGCCTGGATCTTCACTAAGGGTGACATCGCCAGTTGGCCTGTTGATCCGCGCGCGAACATCGATAGTTGCGTGATCTTAACCTGGCAATCGCGATACCGAGCCCAGGCGACCGCCATCCGCTCGACAGCCTGGCTGTCGGCTAGAGTTAACACCCCCGCCGGCATCGAGTACTCGATCTGTCGCCAGAGACACTTCTGCTGGTCGTCGAAATAGTCCGGGGCGATCGGTCGACTGGGAACGTTGACGCCCTTTGGTATGGGTCGTCGCCCCCGGTTGCCTTCGAGTTCTCGGATACGGCTAGGTTTTGGCGGACGTCCGACCGGCATTTGACCCGCTCCATCGTGACCGACCTCACGGAAAGTATACTACAGACAAACTCTGTAAAAATTGACATGATTTCGCGCCTCCGTCAGCGCGAGGCCGCCAGCTGGTTTAGAGACAGGGGGGCACCCCTTTCCGACCGCCCCCCCCCCGGCTCGGCTCGGGCCCGCTAGTCGTTCGCGGCGGCCTCGCGACGCTGCGCTTCCCGTTCGAGTGCTTCGGCCTTGGCAAGGTAGACCGCAGCCAACTGCTCCTGCCGGCGGGCGATTGCCTCGGCCTCGTGAGATGTCAGCATCTCAACCGGAATCGTGACCCACTTGCCGTTGCGTACGACCGAATAGGTCTTCCGCAGGTGCTTATGGCCGGGCTTGAGCTCGGACGGATCGGGCGGCTGCGGCAGCCCGAAGCAGCGCTCGACGAGCCGGCCGACATAGTCTTGGGCGCACTCGCGGACGAGATGACCATGCTTGCCGTCGAACGGGCCCATCCGCTCGACGACCGCGTCGATGAGTGATGCGACCGGGATCTCGTCAGCGACCTCCTCAAGCACCTGGTGGATCAGCACGACAAGGCGGGCATCGGCCTCGTCTTCCGGGGATGTGCCGTTCATGACGTTGCTCCCGTGGCTGGCCGGGCCGGTTCGAATGGTCGTCGGGCGTGGCCAGTGCCAGACAAAATATTACTGCGCACCTGCTCAAGGACGCGGCGCAAAGACGCGATCAGCCACCTCCGGCCAGGATCGATAAGTGACGTTTGCCCTGAAACCCCTCACACAAACCGGAAATTGCCTGTTCTGCCTGTTCTGAAACACGCCGCAGAACAGGCAGAACACGCAACTTCTTATTCTAGCTCTTACGTTTCATATGTGGGGGGTGCTCCTACCTGAATTTTATTGGCTTCCGTGCGGTCGAGAATAAGGATTTGCCTGTTCTGCTTGTTCTGCCGGCCCGGTTCAGCGGCGGACATTCTCCCGAAGTGAAACACCGACATACTCACGCTCCCGCACTCCGCCAGCCCAAGGCTGGACCGTCTGCACTTCTGGGAAGGCTGCGCGCAGGTCGCGCCCAAAAACATGCTTCGGCCGGATCGGCTGCTGGTTTGCCTCGCACCAGATCCGATAGGCTTCATACAGCGCGGTGGTTACAACCGACCTGTCCGGCCCAATCTCGCAGCGATCATTCACGAAAGCCCGGACCGGTGAGGATAGCTCCCGCAGCTCCGTGATGAGTTCGGCGCTGCTGGCGTCGCAGGTGAAGTGGCCGTCATTGCGGCCCAGCCGGGCGAGCCCATCGAGGGCCCAATTCAGGATGCTTGGCAATTCAAGGTGCAGCTCCGGTTCGAGCGTATGGTCCTCGCGATCGAGCCATGACCGTGTCAGCTTCAACGGCACGAAGCGGTCGACGATGGCGCTGCTGGCGTCGCGAAGGTGGGGTTCTTCGTTCGAGAGAATGTGCAAGCGGCAGGGTAGCTTGCCGGTCCATTGCTCGCGATATTTGGCGTTGATGGTGAGGATATCCTCGCCGGAGATCGAGAGTAGGCGTTCGATCACGAGGCCATTGTTGCGCCCACTGAAGCGGGCATCGGAAATGATCGCGAGGCTCTTGCCCATCAACGGCGCCAGCCCGAATTCGTCGCCGAGCGAATTGAAGGTCGGCCCAGCGACGTGGCACGAGCCGATTAGCGCCGACAGGATGCGGGCGATCGTACCCTTGCCGCCGCGCGTCGGGCCGATCATCAGCAGGATCTTCTGGAGGTCGGTCCGGCCCGATACGACATAGCCGAACCATTCGCCGAGCGTCTTAACCGCGTCCGGTTGCTGCGGCCAGATCGCAGCGAGGAAGTCAAGCCAGCGCTGCGGCGCGGGCGCCTTCGGCTGATATGCAAACGGCACGCTGGTCAGGTTGAAGAACAGCGGCGAATGTGGATGCAGCGTCGCACTGTCGATCTCAAGCAGACCATTTGCGGTCGCGATCACCGGCCCGACCATGTGGCGACCGTCGAGCCAGCACGGCTGTTCCAGCTCTGCCGTCGTCCAGACCGGCTCGCTGAGCGCGTCGATTAGGTCGCTGATCTTTTTCGCCGTCGGCAGCCAAGGCACGGGCCCTTTGCTCGACGCGCAGGTCGCCTGCTTGGTGAAGCCGTACAGTTGGATGCGCAGGTCGCTCGCGTCGAGTTCGCGCCAGTGCCTCCCCAGCCATGTCCACCAGCGTCCGCGCCAGCGCCGCAGTGTCAGCTCGCCGTCATGGCGGCAGCGCTGCGCGACAAAGCGATAGGCGACGGCCACCGGGTTGCCGGGTGGCGGCAGCAGCAGGGGCGCCGACTGCTCGGCCCCGGCGTCGCCGTTCGACCTAGCGCGCTGCGGCTCGGCCGCATCCTCCGGCGCATCGCGGCCCGCCTTCGTCTGCTTCTGGTTTTCCCGGTGCTCGATCCAGTCGAGCAGGCGGCCGATATGCCCAGGTGCCCGGCGCCTCTCCCAGCGCCGGTCGCGCTGCTCGGGCGGCACCGCATCGAGCGTGGCGAGCAGCTCCGCCTCGACCGCGTCGCGGGCATGGCCCCGGCCGAACAGTGAGGCCGCCAACGTCAGCAGCGCGGCGTGGTAGTTGGTGCCACTGCAGATGGCGTGTCGGATGGCGCCGATGTCCGCATAGCTTGCGCTCACCTCGCCCTGCCGCGAGGGGGCGTCGTTGGGCGGGGCGACGACGTGGCAGGGCTTGGGCCGCCAAAGCTCGCTGCGCCGGGCCGCCTGATCGACCGCCTCGCCGTCGATCAGTTCGACGCGATGCTGCGCCTCGTGGCCGTGGATGCAGCCGTAGTAATAGGACTGGCTCGCCGTCCAGCTCGCCGGGTCGAAGATGTCGGCGCCGTAGCGGACATGGAACAGCCCCGCGACAAATCCGAGCAACTGGCCGCGCCGCGCCGGTTCCATCGCGGCGCTGCACGGCAGCAGGATGCGCCATTTCGGACGTTCCGGCGTATGCGATGGCGAGGTGTAGACCAGCACCGAAGACAGCAGCCAAGCGCGGCGGTTAGCGGAGATCATGATGCCAGCGGGAAAGTCGCCGGAGGCCAGCTTGCGATAAAGTTCGGATGGCGACTGCGACGCCATTCCGCAGGTTTCCTTGAGGCCCAACAACCGATCTTCAAAACCATTGGGAAAGTTGCGTTCGGCGATAGCCAACACCATGTCCGGGTCCGACAATGAAATCGGCGCACCGTGCAGCCCCATTGTTTGCGTGTGTCGCATGGCGTCCCTGCGCTTCCCATGTTTTCGGTAGCGCCAAGCTTGCACGGAAGATTTGGCCTGACCCTGTAACTAATCAGGGTCAATTTGTTACAGACCCCACCTGCGCTTTTCGTCGCGCATGACCATTTGCCTTAGACTGTCGGCATCGACGTGAAATTGTTCCGCGGCATCATCGCAGGCCGTCTTCACCGGAAGGCGCGAATAGTTCCGCGATCGCGTGCCATCCTCTCGGCGCTCCGTGAAATTGAAGATCATCAGCATCTCGCCAACATGGGCGCGTGCAAGTTCCATGGGCGAAAGCTGCTGATCGCCATATTCGGCCAACAAGGAAATGATCTGCTCGACGATCCATCGCGACACCGGAATCGTCTCTTCCGCCTTGATAAAGAACTCCTCGACGGGGTTGCCCTGCTTAGGCTCGTCGTCTGCGATCGGCCGACTGAGCTTGCGCGCCGGAAGATCAAGTGGCGGCTGGGCCTGTCGGCGCAGACCGTTAGCCAGCGCGAGGGCAAGCTTACGGCGCTGGAGGCTGGCGCGCCGCCCTCGCTTGTCGCCGGATGCGGCTTTCATCGCCGCTTCTCAGCCAGGGGGACAACGTCGGCGCCGTCTGGCTGCGGCGCCAACAGGCGCCCGACATGAGCTCCCCATGTCCTCAGCGCCTCCCGCTTTTCCGGCAGCAACTCGTAGCTGTCGTAGTGATGCGCGAGGACGTCGCCCTGGCTATGGCCGAGTACCGCGCGCACGACCTCGCGTCGCGTTCCGAGCCGCGAAAGGCCGCTTGCCAGGGTTCTGCGGAGTGCGTGCGGCGTCGGCCGATCTTGCTGCAACTGCCGCTCGATCTGGGCGTCGTCGCCCTTGCACTCAAGACGCTGCAAAATCCTCCGCAAGGCATGGCTCAAACTGTGCCGCGCGAGCATCGCGACATCGCTATAGCGGGACTGAAAAAGCGCATCCGACTGGCCGGCGTCCCAAAGAGGATCGAGCGCGATCATCCGTTCGCGGCGCGCGATTGCTTTTCTCAGGATGAGCACGGCAGGCGGCGACAGCGGGACGACGTGCCGCCGCTTTTGCTTCGTCCTCGATGACGGCAGTTCAATACGAGCCTGCGCGCCGTCATCGATGTCGTGAATCTCATGGAGCCGCAAACCGGTGATTTCAGCGGCCCGCGCCCCGGTGAGAGCGAGCAGAAAAAGAGCATCGCGCAAATTGTCGTCGAGCCGGGCTGCTTCGATCTGCCGCCACATCACGCGCAGCTCTGGATCGGAAAGGTATCGCTCTATCCCCTCCTTTGCCTCCCGGTGCGGCTTGCGCGTGCCGGCAACCGGGTTGAACGCGAGCAGGCCCTCGGCGGCGGCAAAACCGAACATCGACAGCAACACCGAACGCACCCTATTACCGCCGATCGGCGTGCGTTCGGCAATCTCGCGGAGCCGCGTCGCGACCTCCTGCTGCGTGATCGAGGCTGCCGCGCGATCGCCCCAGGCTGGCACGACATCGCGCCTGAGGAAGCCTTCATCGTTCTTCCAAGAGCGCTTTGTCTTCTCGGCATGGTCGAGGTATTTCTTGACGAGGTCGGCGACCGTCAGCGCCTCGCGCATCTCGACCTCGCGTATGGCCGCTACGCGCGCCTCACGTTCGCGGGCGGGATCGTCACCTTCACGGATTTTGTCGCGTAGAGCGGCCGCCTTGTCGCGCGCCTCGACCAAGGACATTGCCGGCCACGCACCCAACGTGACGCGCCGGAATTTCTTGCTGCCGTTCAATTGGTAGCGGAACGAAAAGCCCTTGGCGCCGGCGGGCGTGATCCGAAAGCAGAGCCCCTTTGTCCTGGCGTCAAATATCTCCGCGCCGGGCTTGGCGGATCGCAGCAGCACGTCAGTCAATAGTTTCGCGGGCATTTTGAAGCTCGTGGGAGAATGATTGAGCAGGGAGACAAGGGGTCGGCAGGCCTATTCGGTTCGGCGACAGGCGTGGGAGAAGTCGGGTTGTCAGGGTAACAAGTGCGGGAAACAGACAAGGGTACGTGGGCAGCTATGGGTAAATTCTGGTTGAGATGGCCTGAGAGGCGGCGGGAGAGTATGAGAGGAGAATATTAGTCAACACACTCTAATTCAATATGATTTTCGAAATGCATGAGATGCGCTGAGATGACTTGAGAGAGCCATTTGGACTTCTGGGGGACAAGGGGTCGGAGGTTCAAATCCTCTCGCTCCGACCATAAAACTCCCCGAAATCAAACACTTGCAGAATAGCCCTTTGGGGCACCTGGGCGCGAAGCGACACCGTTCGGGGCGGAATCAGCCGGACCGGGACCGAGAGTCCCGACAGAGGCTTGCTTTGCGTCCTGTCGCGAACTCCTGCCCATTGCTCTCCTGCAACAGATCGCGACATGGCGGCGAGCGTACGTGTCAAAGGGTGATCGGCCGCACCGTGGGTTCGCGTCACGATGTCTTAGGCGAGCCGAAAGCACGGGTTTGGGTCTGCCCACTTTGACTCTGGCGCGGTTTGCCCAGGAAGGTCGTGTGCACGGCCTGCAGGATCGGCTTCGGCTCTCCCAACAGGAATCCCTGAGCTTCCGTGCAACCTGCGCGTTCAACCCCATCGAGCTGATCGAGCGTTTCGATTCCTTCGGCCGTGGTCGTCATGCCGAGCTCGGCCGCGAGGGCCGCGATGGCAGTGACGATGATGGTGCTGTCGGAAGGTGCCGTCATGTCGCGCACAAAGGAACGGTCGATCTTGATCTTGTCCAGGGGGAAGAGCCGCAGATGGCTCAGGCTGGAATAGCCTGTGCCGAAGTCATCGAGCACGATGCGAACGCCGATCTCCTTCAGGCTCTTCAGCGTCCTCAGGTTCTGGCTGTCGTTGGCGAGGAGTGCTGTTTCGGTGATTTCCAGTTCGAGTCTGCCTGGATCGAGCCCGGTCTTGCCCAGAACGTCTCGCACGGTGGCGATCGTGTCGTCTGAGATCAATTGCACCGGAGAGAGGTTGACGGCGATCCGTAACGCGCCCGGCAGCTGTGCGGCATTCTGGCATGCTTGAAGGAGGACCCATTTGCCGATCTCGACGATCAGCCTGGTCTCCTCCGCGAGCGGGATGAAATCTGCTGGTTCGACGACGCCCCGTTCGGGATGGTGCCAGCGCAACAATGCTTCAAACCCGCAGAGCTGGCGTGATTTCAGTTCGTAGATCGGCTGGTACGACAACTCGAACTGCTGCTCTTCGATCGCCTTCCGCAGATCCGCTTCCATGGCGAGGCGCGCACGCAGCTGTTCCTCCATCTCGGCAGTAAAGACACGGCACACGCCGCGTCCCTGGGCCTTCGCTTGATAGAGCGCCAGGTCGGCCTGTTTCAGCAGGAGGTCGGCATCGCAAGCCGGGTTTTCGGCCACGGCGATTCCGACGCTCGCCGAGATGGAAATCAGCCGCTCCTGGATGAGATAGGGGGCGCTGAGCACTTCGATGATGCGCGCGCCCAGCGCCTCGGCCTGCTGCGGCTGCTCCTCACCAAGGCTGAGAACTGCAAACTCGTCCCCACCCAGGCGAGCGACGCATTCCGTGTCCGGCACGCAGGCAGCCAGACGCTTCGCCGCGGACAGCAGCAACTGGTCTCCGACGGGATGGCCGAGCGTGTCGTTGACATCCTTGAAATGATCGAGGTCCAGAAACAGCAAGGCGGCCGGGGTCTGCCCGTCACCCGTGCGCAGCAGTGACTTCGCGATCTTCTCACGGAAGGCGAAGCGATTTTGCAGGCCGGTCAAATCGTCATGGTGCGCCAGGAAGCGAATGCGGCTTTCCCGCTCGACGAGAGCTGCATTCTGCCGCCGCGCTTCTTCGACCGCCTCTTTCGCGCGCGTGTTTGCGGCAGCCAGATCGCTGAGCGCCGCCTTGAGGGCGGTGATGTCGGTTCGGATTCCCACGATTCCGCCATACCCGGTCGGCCGCTCCGTGATCAGGAGCCAGCGGCCGTCCGGCAGCAGGCGCTCAAGGGTGTCGGTGCCCTGCCGATGCCAGGTGGTCACCTCCCTCACGAATGCCTCGAGATCACCAGTCGCCTGCGGATATTGTCCCAGCTCGGCGCCGCCTCGGATGATGTCCTCGAAACGCGCGCCCAGCGTCATGAAGGGTGCGCTGAGGGCATAGAGTTCGCGGTAGCGCTGGTTGCAGGTCACCAGACGGTCGTTCTCGTCCCACATGACGAAGCCGTCGGACATGGCCTCGATCGCGTTGTGGAGCACGGCTGCGGCCCGCTCACGCTCGGCGTCCGCCCGCTCACGCAGGCGGATCGCAAGAAGGAGCGCCCCGGCAAAGGCCGCTAGGAGAAAAGCAGCTAGTCCGGCCGCCAGGATCGTCCTGTCGCGGTCTTCGCGCCAGTCTGCAAGAAGTGTCGTTCTACTCGCTGACAGAACGACGTTGATATCGCCATAGAGCGTTGTTCGAACCACTTTCAGAGTGCTGGATTGGCCCCCGCTTTCCTCGATCAGAAAGGCTTTGCCATCCTCAGATTGTTTGACCAGCGCCGGCTCGCGATGCTCGCCGGTCAGCAACTCGTCATGAGGCAATGCGGCGACAACCTGGCCGTTGGCGCGCTGCAGCAAAATCCGCGTTCCAGGGATGAGCCCGGTCTCTGCGAGGCGCGTCATAAGCGCGTGCAAAGGTATCTCGGCGACGGGGACGATGCCGTGCCACGCAGGAATCCTCCGGGCGACGTAGAGAGACCAATCGCCGGTGACGGCATTGCGAAGCGGGCCGACAAGGTTCGTCGGCGTACGTCCGATCATCGCGACATCCAGTGGCAGCGCGCGTCTTGCGCCGCTCGGCCGCGCGGAGGCGATAACGCTCCCATCCGGCCCGACCAAAAGCAGGTCGCGGAAGGCCATCGTCTGAAAATTGATGCCGCGGAGCAGGTTGCTGGCAGCCTCTCTCTGGCCGGGCGCGATCTGCGCCACCTCGAACAGAGTTTCGAAGCTCGCAAGCGCCCCGTCGACCTGCAGAAGCTGCCGATTGAAGGCGTTCTCAACCGCCACGCCAGAGCTTTCGAGGGATTGCTCCGCCGCGCGCCACGCGGCGTGCTCACTCTGCCGGATCAGATGATGCACGCCGATGGCCGACGCCATCAGAATGGCGGCCGTTCCTGCTCCAACCATCAGCTTAAGGCGGCTCAGCATCAATCCTCGTCAAGCTGAAGGGAAGCGCATCATGGCATTCTGGCCTCGATGCCATGGAGCGGCTTCAGATAAGCGTTCCAGGAAGACACACAGTCCTGGCCGCAGCGCTCGAACCAACGCGGCAGCACGATTTCAGTCAGGAGGCGGCGGCGCTGCGCCTCATCTGCCGGTGAGGTTGGAACGACAATTATGGGCCTCTCGCTCTTACCGGAGCAGGTTGCCGTGCCTGCGCTGCAGGCCAGGCCCTTCTGCGTGTCCGCATCCGCCTGAGACCAGATCCGCTCCTCGATCTGCTCCACGCCGCGTCCGATCAGTTCGCGCACGTCCGCCGGCAGCCCCTTCCAATAGGTCGCGTTGACGCCGAAGATCGTGACACCCCAATTCATCGCGAAGGCATGAACCGCGGCAGTGACGCGCGGCACGCCGATCTCATAGCCGCTCAACGTTCCAGTGATCGCGCAGTCGGCGACGCCATCGCGCAGCGCCGGTACGATTTCGGCAAAGGGCAGGATCACGGGCACGGCGCCCATGGCCGCCATCAGCTCCGACTGCGCAACCGAGGCGGTCCGCACCTTCCGACCGGCAAGATCCTCCAGCCCCTTGAAGGATCCCGCGCAAAACAGCACCTGAGCGGGATAGGTGTAAATCCCCAGAAGCTCGATATCGTAGCGGTCGCGCAATATGCTTCGCAGACGCTCGCGAAACGCGTCGACGGTTCGACGCAGCGTCGCGACATCGGGGTTCAGCACGGGAAGGTCGACCGCGCTCAGCTCGGGCTCGTCCCCAGCGGCAGCGCTCACTGAAACCGTGCCGAACGACACCACGCCGAGGCGCATGAGCTGCAGCATTTCCTGGTTGCGCAAGCCGCCCGCATCGAGCGGCCGGATTGTCGCGCTGATCCGCCCGCCCGACAGCACGCCGATCTGCGACTGCCAGAAGGGCTGTTCAATCTTGGTGTATTGTGTGACGCCGGCGAGCCCACCGATGATTTGCAACTTGATCGGTTCTTCGGGACGCGCCTGGGCGTGAGCGGCCGAGCTGACGAGCATGAGCCAAACCAACGCGGCTACAAACGCTGTCCACCCCTGGCGGAACAGCCGGCACCGCGTGACCCCTCCGCGAACTTGCCTGTCCATCTTGGCCGTTCTGAACCGCCCCAACTCGATGCGGCGCGATGTTCAAGCCTAGAGGTTAAACGCGCCTAAATTGAGAGCTTCCCGCCTCTCAACCCAGCGACCTTGCCGAACCAAAGCAGGAAAGGCGCCGTGCTCCGCCCCCCTCAATCGGCGAGCCTAGCCGACCCCCGACGCAAACAGCGCCCGGTCGGCCGAGACCCATTCCTTGATGAGCCCAATCACCGTGCCGAAGCGGCTCGCCATGCGCAGGTCGTCGTGGATCGAGATCCAATAGCTGCGGCCGATCCTGATCTGGTTCACCAGAATCGGCACGAGGTCCGGATTTCCCAGCGCCAGGAACATCGACGCAAAGGAGGCGCAGGCCGCCTTCGTCGAGAAGCGCAAGCCGGTGTTCAAGGGTCGCTGAGGCCGGCTTCGGTCATCCAGCGGTTCCCGGCTGATCGCGTCGATCAGATGGAAGCACAAGAAGCTCACGCAGGTTAAGCCTCCCCGATGACATCTTCGTCATTGGAAGCGAAACCTCGTTGTCCCGGCTTTCGATCTTGCCTAGCCTTCCGGTCCTCGCGGCTGGAGTGGCGTCGCGCATGCATGTCGTATCGCGTCACTTTGCGCCGGAGCCAATCGAACCGAAGGCGGTTCGACAACAGCTCTCGCGCATCCTGACGAGCCCCGATTTCAGCGTACCTGAGCGGCTGCGTCACTTCCTGACCTTTGTCGTCGAAGAGACGCTGGCCGGCCGAGGCGACCGGATCAAAGCCTACACCATCGCAATGCTCGTGCTTGGCCGCGGGGAGGACTTTGATCTCATCAATGATCCCGTCGTACGCATCGAGGCCGGCCGCCTCCGCCGTGCGATAGAGCGCTATTATCTGCTGGCCGGCCGGAACGACCCCATCGTCATCGACATTCCAAAGGGCACATACGTCCCGACAATCACGCTGCGCAGTGCGGTCCCGACCCCGGACGATGTGGTGGAGGCGCTCGATCCTCAAGCTGCGGATGCAACATGCCCGCTCCCGAAAGAGCGGGCATGGCACTCCGAATTCCGTCTGCCAGTGGCGGCAGCTGTCGTCGTCATGGCGGTTGCCGTCGCTCTTGGTTTGGTCGCTGGCCAGACGCACTCGCCGACCGAGGCCCCCGTTCCCGATGTCGCGCTCGCCGTCTCGCCCTTCGAGAATCTGTCGGGGCCGGAAGGAGCAATTTATGCGAGCGGCATCTCCGAGGAGTTGCTCAATCAACTCGTTCGGTTCCGAGAACTAAGACTGTTCGGCGGCGAGGCGGCCAACGCGTTTCAGCAGAGGGCCGTGACGACGCAATCGTCGGGGATGCGCTATTTGCTGCAGGGCGGCGTTCGGGTCGCGGGTCAACGACTGCGCGTGACCAGCAGGTTGCTGGATGCCAAGAACAAGCAAATCGTCTGGAGCGCCGTATACGACCGGGACCTGAGCGGAACTCAAAACTTCGACATTCAAGCCGACATCGCGTCGAAGGTCGCGGCTGCCGTAGCCCAGCCCTACGGCGCGATATTTGCTCCGGTCTCACGCGATGCATCTGCGCAAATTCCGGCAGGAGCCGAGACGTATTTGTGTGTCCTGCGCTTCTACCGCTACCGGAATGAGCCCACCCGCGAAGAGCATCGTCTAACGCGGGACTGCCTCAAAGAGACTGTGGCTCGGAATCCAGCCTACGCGACGGGATGGGCGATGTTGGCCTATCTTTACCTCGACGAGGACCGGCTTGAATTCAATTCGCAGGAGCCCAAGCCGGCCGGGAAGCTGCGAGCTCGCGAGGCGGCCGAGCGCGCGGTGCGTCTCGACCCGAATAATGTTCGCGGTCTTCAAGCTCTGATGGCGGTCCTGTTCTATAGCAAGGAACCCGATGCAGCTCTGAAGATTGGTGAAATCGCTCTCACCCTCAATCCGAATGATACGGAAGTTCTGGCAGAGTTCGGAAGCCGCTTGGCGCAGGTCGGCGACAGAGAGCGCGGCGTGACGATGATCGAAGAGGCAATCGAAAGAAATCCCAATCAAACACAATATTATATTGCTATACTAGCGCAGAATTACTACCTTCTCGGCAAAAATTAACGCGCCCTATACTGGATAAGGCGCGCCGATATGGGGAAGTTCGCAAACTATCATTTTGTAGCTGCATTGATTTTTGCGCGCGCTCATTTGGAGCAAGAGACCAAGACAAGCGTCCGCGAATTCATGCGGATGCGCCCTCGCTTCATCGAGAACATCGAGGCGGAAATTGCCACGAGGAACTACAATGCCCAGGATCGGATCATTCTGATCGAGGGTGCGCGGCAGGCGGGGTTTCCCGTTAACCCCACGATCCATTGACCGACGCTTGAGCCGGGCCTTGCCCGAGCGCCGGCACCTCACTCGGTGCTTCGGGTTATCCCACTCGGCCCGTTATGTCGGCTTCCAGACGTTGACTCACCGCAACGAATGCAGGCCGGAAAGGCCGCCGTCCGGCGATCCAGCAAATCGGCCCGGATCAGCGCCTAGTCTTCGCCAATCATCATTTCGGGCTACCCCGGAAGGTCGTTTGACGGAGCCGCGATCGACTGGCGACATACTGGTGGCCAACTGTGACGTCTCGGCAGGGGAAAGGAGCTGCAGTCATGGCGCAATTGCTTCCCTTGCGTCCTGACGAGTTGTCCTCCCAGTACATCGGGAGGCCCATTGCATGGAACGACGGCGATAGCCACGTCCCTGATGAACGCGATCAGAAGCGCCCCATCTGCGTCAACCTCAACGGCACGCTCGTCAAAACCGATACCCTGGTCGAAGGCCTCATCGGGGTGCTGTCGAGCGGCCGGGGACTAGCCACACTGGCAGGGATGCTGACGCTCGGCCGGGCTGCGTTGAAGCAGCGGGTTGCCGAGATTGCTGGTTGTGCCGCCGATCTGCTGCCATACAATTCCACTGTCCTGGCCTATTTGCGTGAGAAACGCCAAGAGGGACATCGCATCGTTCTCGCCACGGCGGCGGACGCGGGCGTGGCCAAGGCGGTGGCCGATCATCTCGAGTTGTTCGACGAGGTGATTTGCTCGGACGGAGCGCACAATCTTAAGGGCACCGCCAAGGCAGCGGCGCTCGTAGAACGATTTGGCACGAAGGGGTTCGACTACGTCGGCAACGACCGTAGCGACTTGCCCGTCTGGCGCGAAGCCGCCGGAAGCGTCACCGTAAACGCGCGCCGTAGCGTCACACAACAGGTCCGCGAGCTCGGTTCGCCGACGACGACATTTGATTCCGCAGCACAGCTGGCTCCTGCACTCTTGCGAGCCATGCGACCGCACCAGTGGTCAAAAAATCTGCTGGTCTTTGTGCCGATGATTGCGGCCCTTGCTTTGACACAGACTTCGGCCTGGGTCGGAGCAATTCTCCTTTTTCTCAGCCTGTCCGCGACCGCATCCGCCCTCTACATCGTCAACGATACCCTTGACGTCTCCTCCGACCGCCGCCATCCGCGCAAGTGCCTGCGTCCGGTGGCGAGTGGTGCCCTTCCGATCCCCGCAGCGCTGACCGCGTCGATGATGCTTCTCGCGATCGGCCTAGCACTGGCTTGGGCGGCGGGAAGCATTCTGGTGATCGTTGCCTACGCCGTCCTATCGCTTGCCTATTCGCTATGGCTGAAGCGCTACCCCCTGGTCGACGTCTTCGCCCTCGCCGCCCTCTACACCGTGCGCGTTCTCGGCGGGGGGCTAGTGACAGGGTACCAGGCGAGCGTCTGGCTCCTGGCTTTTTCGGGTTTCACTTTCCTCAGCCTTGCTCTGGTCAAACGTGTCGGAGAGATGCTCGCGATCGAGCGGAGCGCCAACAAGCACAGCAATTCGCGCCGGGGCTATCGCCCCTGTGATTTGCCACTCCTGCAAATTCTCGGCTGCGCCGCAACGTTTTCATCAAGTATTGTTTTGACACTATTTATAACAACTCATGCAGCGATTCAGGATTATCGCGCCCCAGAAACTCTTACGCTAGTCGTCCCTATAATATTGTTTTGGCAATGCCGTTTATGGCTCGCGACAGTACGCGGAAACATGCATGACGATCCGATCGTTTACACCGTATTCGATTGGGTAACTTGGCCTGTAGCCGCCACAATCCTTGGCGTAATGCTTTTTGCTCAATCCGGTATATACTTCTGGTGAAAGGTGTAGTCATGCATCTGGCCGCTGTTCCTACAATTATAGCAAGCGTAATGCTTTCAGCGCTCGGTCAGATTTTCTTCAAATATGGCTTGGGCTCGGTCAATAGCTCGACCGATCCCACGGAAAACTTTATGATAGCCCTGCTCACCCCAGGCGTCCTGGCGGGGTTGGTATGTTATGGCGTTGCCACCCTGCTGTGGCTCAGCGCCCTGAGCCGGTTGGAGCTATCGCAGGCTTACCCCTTCACCGGGCTCGGCCTTGTGCTCACGACATTCTCTGGATGGTGGTTTTTCAGCGACAACATGACGGCTCCGCGACTTGTCGGAATCGCCGTCATTGTCATGGGTGTCACGCTGGTCGCACGGACCTAAGGCAGCCATCGTCGGCGCTAGGGGAGCATGACGCATTGACTTCCGAGCATGTAAGACTGACCGATCAAAGCGCTTTTTCGACACCGTATGTCGGAGCCGGGCGGGCTCTCGATTCATCCCTTCGCCTCGAAGCGGCGCTGGCCTATATGGCCGCCCTGACGACGACGCATGTCGCGATCTGGATCTCTCTCGCTTCAATGAGAATGGCGGCCGGTGGGCATTTGCACGCCGCCGACGTCGCCTTGGCCTTGTTGATCTCGATCGCCTGCTGCACCTGGGCGGATCGCACGAGGAGTGCATCGTGGTCGAGCGCCGCCATCGGCACCGCAATCTTGATAGCGACCTGGGCAATAGCACTCGCCTTCGCGGCCGCCCTGGATGCTCTCTCATATGACAGCCAAACGTACCACGCTCTCGCGATTGTTCAGATCCGCGACGGCTGGAACCCATTTCACAGTCTGCTGCTGCCGAACATTTCACCCCAGACCTGGGTGAACCACTACCCGAAAGCGACCTGGATTTGGGCCGCCAGCATCGAAGCGATTTCCGGGAACTACCAGGCCGGCAAAGCGACAAACCTTGTGCTCGCCGTTGCAGCCGGAGCGGCAGTCTGCAGTGCGACATCGGCTGTCTTTCGCGCTCCGACTTGGGCGTGCCTTCTGTTCGGCGCTCTGGCGGCCGCCAATCCGGTGGCGTCAGTTCAACTGACCGAATATTACGTCGACGGCCCGCTCGGCTCGCTGTTTACGATCATGGCGGCCGGCGCTCTCGTTTGGATCAAACGACAGTCGCCCCTGGCGCTTCTGATGACCTGCGCAGCGGCATTCTGCCTTCCCAACCTGAAATTCACCGGCTTGGTCTATGCAGCAGCGTTCACGTCGGTCGTCTTGGCGGTGTCTGTGCTTAGCCGCCGCCGGCAGATCCTAAGCGCGTTGCCGGTTCTCGCCGCACTCCTCGGCACCATAGGCCCTGGCTACACCCCTTATATGACCAACCTTTTGAGCGGCGATCATATCTTCCACCCTGTCATGGGCTCGCGACAGCTCGACATCCTCCGCAACATGATGCCGGCCCAGCTTGACGGGCGCTCCTCATTGACCAAGCTAGGTCTTTCACTGGCATCGGAGACAGCCAACTCCTGCCCGAAATGCGAGCAAGGGGAACCAAAACTCCCATTCATCATCCGAAAGTCGGAAATCAGGGGCGCAACGATCCCGGACGCACGGACGGGTGGATTTGGTCCGCTCTTCTCGGCGGCCTTGCTCCTGGCGGCTGTTCTGTCGATTATTTCTATTCGAACAAGGACTTTCTCGGCCACGCTTGGCGTTTCATTGTTGGTGCTGGTCGGCCTTGCGATCTTGAATCCGGCAGCATGGTGGGCACGATACGCACCGCATTTGTGGCTCATTCCCTTAACTGTCGCCATTTTCTTGTTCAGGGCTGAGGTCGGGCCCGTCGGTCGACTTGTCCGAGGCGCGTTGCTGATCGTGCTCGCTGGCAATGCTGCGTTTATGGCGGTCATTTCGGTAGGTTATGCCGCGTACAGCACGCGAAAGGCCCGAACTCAAATCGCCTCGCTCGCGCGCGTAGGGCCGGTATTCATCGCCGACGCCAAGTGGGCCGGCGCGCGGCAGCGCTTACAGGACGGCGGTGTAACCTATACGATTCAGCCCTTCGGCGCAGACGATTGCAAAGAGATCGTCACGGTGCTGCGGTCCCCGATCGACCTGTGCATACCGGCAGCCCGCGCGAAAGCGACCGACGTGGCCGTCGACTAGCCAGCGACGAAGGCCGCGGCAGGTGTTTTGAAGGAAACGGCCCGTCGAAGCGAAGCCGCATTGAGTCGACAGCGTATCCCGGAACAGGAGCGTAACCCGCCACGCGCAAGCTCAGCGGTGTAGATCACACTGACGCAAGCTATTAGGGTGGACGGCGTGATCATTATTGAAGACTACGATCGATTCATCAAAGTGCCTCAGCCGGTCGACCCCGTTGACATCGCCTCCGCCATCGAGCGTTCAGCCAAGGCCGCACCAGGCTCCCACATCACCCTGACTTTCTTGCTCGATCTTCAGCGTGCCGAGTTCCGTTACATCGCCTCTGTTCTGCAATTCGGCATGACGAAGGCCCGCCGCATCAAGATGAAGCCTGTCGTCAGAGATGCGACGATCACGCTCGGCTTCAGTACCCTCGGCCAGCTTGGCCTTTCCGTCGCCGAACTGGACTGGCCGACCGGTCGATTCAACGAAGATGTCTCGGTCAGCCCCGTGGATGAAGCCACCGCGGCAGCCCTTCTCAGCATGAGTTTCGACTGCAGGAAGCAGCTCAACTGAAGGCACTCGCAGTCAGACACCTAAGAACGCTCCGTCCACTCCCGGGGCATTTTCCTGCCGTCGATCAGGCCAGATTGCGCCTGGGGGCGCGGCAGTCGCCAACGGCGAACTCCCAGGGTCGAAATCAATCGGCGGGCGGCAGAGATGTCGCGCGCCACGTCACGAATCCGCGCGCACCTGCGCAAGGGTTTCGATCAAGGTCCACACCGGCTACGCTACCGGCATCCTCTCGACTGCCCCAGCGGCACCCGCTTCCCTTCCCGCAGGGCCGATGTTCGAATGTGGAGTTCGTGATGGCCGACGCCGCCGCAGAGACTGCCCTCGCCACCGCGGCTCCGTCGCATCCGGAAGAGATCCGGTCTGAATTCGAGATGCGCGTTGGAAAGCACATCACCTTGCAAGGAAGCGCGCGGATAACACCGGCGGGCCTGATCTGCTCCGGGCTGACTGTGGCGATGGTCGCGTTTGCGTTTGGCTATCTCGCCCGCTCGATGCCGCGCCGGCGCTAGCGGATGCGCAGCGTCAGGGGGCGAACTGGCCCTGCCATCTCGTTGCAGGCGATGTTTCCGATATGAGCGCCGGGCGCGCAGCGCCCCACCTCCTATCCCTACTCGCGCACCGCGGCTGGCTGGTCTAGGCTTTCGAGGCACGATCGAGGACGGTCGTGCTGGCGATGTCTTTGCGAAAAGGGGGCTGCCTTGACCCGTTTCCGAATTCCGATCCTGGCGATCGCTTCGCTCGTTGGAGCCATGTGGCTCGGCTCAGCCAGCGCCGCGCCCGTCGCTCCGCAAGTGCCGGCGACGGTGCGCGGCGACGTGATTCTTGCACAACACGTCCGGACCCATCCCCAGCACCGCAGGGTGACAGCCCCTCGGCCGCAATGCCATTGGGAGCGTGTCCGCTCGTGGCATAACGGCCGCCCGGTCTATCGCTCGGTGCAGCGCTGCACGACGCGCGTCCCCGCCCGCCCCTCACATCGTTAGCAAAACGCCCTGCAGCGCCGATGGGGCTCGCTCGTCGACCCGGCGGCTTCAACAGCCGAGAGGCTGTTGGGGCCGCGATCTCGGCTCGCCGGCTGACACCCTCCCGCTCCTTCGCGCGGGCTCTTTCGACGCGGCCCGGGGCCAAGCGCTAGCGCGGCCGCTCAATCCGGCCGACGTAACAAAAAAATGATGATGCCATCCCCCAAATGGGGGGTGCCCGTGCGCGCGCTTGCGACGACGATCCAACCGCGGCGCGGGATCACCACCATGAAACATAGACGTCAGATGTCGCTCATCGTGCGGCGCGCACAAATTCGGCGCGCTGCGGCGAACAGGAAAGATGCGTCCTCCGGTCCGGCGAGCCGGCACCCGTATCTGCGGCTCGTGGTTTCCAACACTTTCGACGACAGCCTGAAGGCGTCGGGCAACCACGATCTCGCGCCCCTGCCCTTCGAATAGGAATCCGCCGTCCGGCGGCAGATCAGGGGGAAGCCGGCCGTTCAGCAACCAGTCATCCGCCCTGGTCATTCATGACGACGGCGGCTTCGAGCCGCCTCGGTCACCGCTTGGCATCGTCGAGGTCGCGTTGAGGCAAGACTGGTTTCATTGCGAGGCGTGCGGGTCGCCCGGCGTCTCGGTCCCCACGGCACTGACCGACGCCAGCGTCGTTTCCTGCGCCAGTTGCGGGCTGAATCTCGGTTCCTGGGCGGAGTACCGCCGCCGGGTCGATCAAGCACTGATGGCGGAGCAGACCCGTCGGGCACACCGACTGATCGTGGCCGACCCGATCGGAACAACCGGCGGCCTCTGACGGCCGATCCGCGATCCCCTGCTACAGCGGCAGCCCGACGTTTTCTGTCCGAGAGGTCTGAAGCGTGGCCGCCGCAGGCGGTGCAATCCACCTGCGGCCACCATGGGTTGCTACTGGCGCTCGATCCAGTCGTGAACCAGGCTGAGATCAGCCTGGCCCAGGCCATGACCAGCCGGCAGCACGCGATGGTCGACCGCAGCACCGTTCTCGCCGAGCTGGCGGGCCAGCCGCTCGGCGTTGGAAGCGGGGACGATCGGATCGAGCGCGCCCGACAGCACGAGCACGGGCTTACCCTTGAGATCCGCGCGTGGCGGCTCGGCGAAGGGCACCATGGCGCGCAGCAGAGCCGCCCCGGCGAGCACGTCGGGCCGCTGCAGCAGCATTGCGGCGGCAATGTTGGCGCCGTTCGAGAAGCCGAGCGCGATCGGAGCCGGCAGGCCGTAGCGCTCGCGCGCCTCCAGAACGAAATCGGCGAGCTCATCGGTGCGCCGGCGTAGGTCGTGCTCGTCGAAGACACCTTCCGCGAGGCGGCGGAAGAAGCGCGGCGCCGCCCCTTCCAGGACTTTACCGCGGGGTGAGAGCAGGCTTGCACCCGGCGCGACGGTGCGGCCGAGCCCGAGCAGATCGCGCTCGTCGCCGCCGGTGCCGTGCAGCAGCAGGAGCGGCTTGCGCGCCGGGTCGCTGCCTTGCTCGAAGACATGGACGAAGCCGGTATCGGCCTTCGTGTCGGTCATGATCTCGTCTCCCTTCATGAAGCGGAGGCGCCCTGCCCCCATCAGTGGCAGGCAGGGCGAGGTTGGTTCCGGGCCGGGCGGCCCGGAACCTGTCGAGGGCGTCAGTCGAGCGCGGGCAGGACCGCCTCGATCTCCTTGCGGTGCGCCTCGTACTGCGGCGGCAGCTTCAGCGCCCGGCCAAGCTCGGCCGCCGGCTCATCGACCGCGAAGCCCGGAATATCCGTCGCGATCTCGAACAGGACATGCCCCGGCTCGCGGAAGTAGACGGAGCGGAAGTAGTTCCGGTCGCGCTGTTCCGTGGTGCGGATGCCGTGGTTCTCCCGCAGGCGGCGCACCATCTCCTCCTGCGCGGCGTCATCAGCCGCCCGGAACGCGATGTGGTGGACCGAGCCCGCACCCTGCCGGGCCGGCAGGAAGCCGCCAGCGACGCGCAGATCGACGATGCCGCCCACTTCCGTGCCCTGCACCGCATAGCGGATCAGGGTCTCCTCGCGGGCGACCTCGGCGAAGCCGAAGACGTCGGTGAGGATCGCGGCGGTCGGCGCGGCGTCGGCGATCAGCAGGCTCACGCTATGGAAGCCGCGGATCGCATGCTCTGCCGGGATGCCGCCCTCGGACCAGGACGGCTCCTTCTCGACACCAGGCACACCGACGAGGGCGAGCCTCATCCCGTCCGGATCGCGGAAGCTCAGCACGCTCTCGCCGAAGCGCTTGGCCGGCGCTTCATGCGGAACGCCCTGCTCGACGAAGCGATGCGTCCAGTAGCCGATCGAACCTTCCGGAACCCGGAAGACGGTCTCCTGGGTCTCGCCGACGCCGAGACGACCCGGAGCGGCATGATCCCAGGGGAAGAAGGTCAGGATCGAGCCCGGCGCCGCATCGGCATCACCGTAATAGAGGTGATAGGTCCCGGGATCGTCGAAATTGACCGTCTTCTTGACCAGACGCAGGCCGAGGACTCGGCCGTAAAAGTCGAGGTTGCGGCGGGCGGGGCCGGAGATGGCGGTGACGTGGTGAAGGCCGTTGATCTGCATAATGTGGTCCTCCGTGAACTCATTCGCTTGCGGGCCAGACCGTCCGGCTCGGCTGCGTTGGCCGAGAGATTGGGGCAACGGCGGCAAAAGGCCAGCTTCGATTCATTGCACTGACGCAATGTCATTATCGCCAAACTACAATTTGCTTTGCGACACAGGCAGGCCGATCTTCTGCGTCGAGACCAGCCGGTCCCGTTCCGTTCCAGGAGACACGACCATGATCGACAATCGCCTCGCCCCCTATGGTGCCTTCGGCCTGCGCATCGCGCTCGGCCTCATGTTCATCGCCCACGCCTATCTCAAGCTCGTCATCTTCACCCCGGCCGGTTTCGCCGGCTTCCTTGGCCAGGTCGGCCTGCCGACCATCCTCGCCTGGCCGATCATGCTGGCAGAGCTCTTTGGCGGCCTCGCCATCCTCTTCGGCTTCTATGGCCGCTATGTCTCGCTCGCCCTGCTGCCCGTGCTGCTCGGCGCGCTCGCGATCCACGCTCCCAATGGCTGGGTCTTCAACGCCCCCAATGGCGGCTGGGAATATCCCGCCTTCCTGGCGCTGACCGCCTTCGCCCATGTGCTGATCGGAGACGGTGCCTTCGCCATGAAGCCGGCCCGCTTCAACGGCCGCGTCCAGCCGGCCCTGGCCTGAGCCGGTGCTTGAAGGGGCGGAGCCCTTGTCCGAGACTGAGCGGATGATTCAAGCTGCCGCAAAGCCTCTGGCCTGGGACGATTTCCGCCTCATCAAGGCCATCGCCGACAAACGAGCGCTGCCCGCCGCCGCGGCAGCGCTCGGCATCAATCACTCGACGGTGTTCCGCCGCCTCGGCCAGATCGAGGAGGCGCTTGGCATCAAACTCTTCGAGCGTCATCGCTCGGGCTATGTCGCAACACCAGCCGGCGAGGAGATGGTTCAGCTCGCCGCCCGCGTCGACGATGACATCAACGCCTTCGCCCGCAAGCTCGCCGGCCAGGAGATCAAGCCTGCCGGCGAATTGCGCGTCGCGACCAACGACACGCTGGTGGTCGACCTGCTGACGCCGCTCTTCGCGCAGTTTCTCGCCCAGTGCCCGGACATCCGCCTCGACATCCTGATCGGCAACCGGGCGGCCAATCTCTCCAAGCGCGACGCCGATGTCGCGATCCGCGCCACCGACAACCCGCCCGAGACGCTGATCGGCCGCAAGCCCGCCCGCATCGCCTGGGCGCTCTTTGGCCGCGCTGCGGACTTCCCCGATAGCGAACCGCCACCGATCGAAGCGCTCTGGCAACGGAACTGGATCTCGATGGGCGAGGAATTCGCCCTTCTGAATGCGGTCCGTTATGTCGCGCTCCACGTGCCGCCCGAGCGGGTCGCCTACAAGGTCAACACCGTGCTTGGCCTCGCAGAAGCGATTGAGGCCGGCATAGGCATCGGCTTCCTGCCCTGCTTCATCGGCGATGCGCGGCCGGGTCTGACACGGCTCGCCCCGCCGGACCCGACGCTCGGCACGGATCTGTGGCTTCTGACCCATCCCGACCTGCGCCATACGCCCCGGGTCAGGCTGTTCATGGATTTCCTGGCCGCCGAGGTCGCGCGGCTGAAGCCGCTGCTCGAAGGCGAGCGCGCGATTGGGAGCGGCCGAGCCGAATGACGGCTGTTGCCCTGGCCGAACAGCACGCTACCATCGCACCATGGAGATCGTCGTTCCCCTCATCATAGGCCTGAGCCTGATCTGGCTTATCGGGCGCGGCGTACCCTGGAACGCGAAGCTGATGACGATCGTGGTCACGCTCGCCATCATCATCCTGATCATTGCACTGGAACGCAGCGGCTACTGGCCCGAGGCCTTCCGCCGACGCTGAGGGCCGTCAAGGCGAAACCAGCTTGAGCCCGACGATGCCGGCCACGATCAGGCCGATGCAAGCCAGGCGCAGGACCGCCGCCGATTCCCCAAGCAGGACGATGCCGAGGATCGCAGTGCCGATCGTGCCGATACCAGTCCAGACCGCATAGGCGGTGCCGACCGGCAGCGATTTCAACGCGAGACCGAGCATGCCGAGGCTGACGATCATGCTCGCGAGCGTGAACAGCGTCGGCAAGAGCCGCGTGAAGCCGTGGGTGTATTTCAGGCCGATCGCCCAACCGATCTCGAACAAGCCCGCGACAAGAAGATAGAGCCAGGCCATCTCGGCCCTCCACGGCGATGTGGCACGGTCGTCCGCACCCGATTTGGGGAGTGTCCGAGGTCGTCCTCGGCCTGGAGCTAAGCTCGCCTCTGGATACATCAAACAAGGTCTAATTGTACAGGGATTGTGCACAGCCGCGCGGGCCGGGCCCTTGTCTCCCCCAACCCGTCGGGCTAGCCAGAGACCGGGTTGGGGGAAACAAATGCTTATTTCAAAAAGACTTGCGGTGGTCGCCATGGCGGCTGCCCTGGGTGGTTGCGCGACTGTTACCCGCGGGACCACGGAACAGATCACCATCAGCAGCGAGCCGGCCGGAGCCGAGGCGAAATCATCAAGCGGGCATGCCTGCACGGCGACACCCTGCACCTGGGAGGTCAGCCGCAAGTCCGAATTCGTCGTCAGCTTCTCCAAGAGCGGCTATGACGACATGCAGATTCCCGTTTCGACGCGCATCGCCGGGGCTGGCGTAGCGGGCTTCGCCGGCAACGTCATCATCGGCGGCGTGGTCGGAATGGGTGTCGATGCCGTCACGGGCTCGACGCTCGAACATTATCCGAACCCGGTCCTGGCCAATATGGTCCGGTCGCGGAAGGCCGCGGCCCATGGCCGTGACAGGCGTCGGCAAAACGCAAAGCCCGAGATCGTCGCGAAGCCCGACGACGGAACACCTCAGAGCTGAGGGGAGCCGTCAGGACGCGTCTGCGACCGGCTCGAGCGCCCGCTCGAGAATGCGTCGGCATTCGCCGAGCTCGTTCATCACCGCGGTCAGCACGGTGATGTCGTCGAGACCGTCGGGAACGCTGCGCGGGGGCGGCGGGGCCCAGGACGCGGCGGTCATGGCCGGCTGGCCGTTGGGCGCGGCTTCCGCCGCGTCACCGCCGGGGGCCTGGCCGATCGGCCCGCCCCGGCCAATGGCCTGGACATGGCGCGGCCCCTGTTCCTTGAGGATGCGCTGCAGACCCTTAATCGTGTAGCCTTCGCCGTAGAGCAGGCGCCTGATGCCCTTGAGCAGTGCGACATCGTCAGGGCGGTAGTAGCGGCGCCCGCCGCCACGCTTCAGCGGCTTGATCTGGCTGAAGCGGGTTTCCCAGAAGCGGAGCACATGCTGGGGGATGTCGAGGTCTTCGGCGACCTCGCTGATGGTGCGGAAAGCATCAGGGCTCTTGGTGTCCAATTCGGCCTCTGCATCTGCGCTGCCGGCGTGGAACTCCAGACTCACTCGCTTTCGCCCTCTCCGGACTGCCCGTTGATGCGGGCCTTCATCACGTTGGAGGGCTTGAATACCATCACCCGACGCGGCTCGATCGGCACCTCAACACCCGTCTTGGGATTACGCCCGATTCGCTCGCCTTTGTCTCGCACGACGAAAGAGCCGAAGGAAGATAACTTCACGTTCTCGCCGCGCGCGACCGCATCGCAGATCTCGTCGAGCACCGCTTCGACGAGCTTCGACGACTCCGTCCGGGACAGGCCGATCTTCTGATAGACAGCCTCACACAGATCCGCGCGAGTCACCGTTTGCGCCGCCATTCATGTCCTCCAAGGCATCGTGCAGGCGGCAGCCAAGCCACCGGCCTTTTTCGCCGTCTCGGTCGCCGGACGCTAGGCGTCCCGGTCGCGCGGGTCAATCCTCAAGCGAGGTCGCCCGGCCCGATAATGGCCCAAATCTCACCGAAATTCCGGTGAATCGTTAGAATTTGAGAGGTGTTTGCCGCAATCTCACCAGCGGATCAAGGCCGAGCCCCAGGTGAAGCCGCCGCCCATCGCTTCTATCAGCACCAGCTGCCCGCGCTTGATGCGGCCATCAGCATGGGCCTCCGCCAGCGCCAGCGGCACCGAAGCCGCCGAGGTATTGCCGTGCCGATCGACGGTGACCACGACGCGATCATGGCCGATGCCGAGCTTGTCGGCCGTCGCGTCGATGATGCGGCGGTTGGCCTGGTGCGGAACGAACCAGTCGATGTCGGCGCCGGTGAGCCCGGTTACCTCGAAAGTATGCCTTACCGTCTCGGCGAGGTTGTTGACGGCGTGGCGGAAGACCTCGCGGCCCTCCATCCGCAGGACCCCGACCGTCTTGGTCGAGCCGGCGCCGCCGTCGACATAAAGCTTTTCCTTGTAGCGCCCGTCCGAGCGGAGATGGGTGCAGAGGATGCCGCGGTCGGACAGCGTCCCCTCGCCTGGCACCGCCTTGAGCACGACAGCGCCCGCCCCGTCGCCGAAGAGCACGCAGGTGGTGCGGTCCTCCCAGTCGAGGATGCGTGAAAAGGTCTCGGCGCCGATCACCAGCGCGGCCCTGGCAGCGCCGGTGGTCAGGAACTTGTCGGCCGTCGCCAACGCGAAGACGAAGCCGGAGCAGACCGCCTGCAGGTCGAAGGCGGCGCCGCCATTTATGCCGAGCGCGGCCTGAATCTGCGTCGCAGTGGCTGGAAAGGTGTGGTCGGGGGTCGCGGTCGCGACGATGATCAGGTCGATCTCCTGCGGATCGATGCCCGCATCGGCAATCGCGGCCTGAGCGGCCTTGAGGCCGAGGATCGAGGTCGGCTCGTCATCAGCGGCGACATGGCGCTGGCGGATACCGGTGCGCTGAACGATCCACTCGTCACTGGTTTCGACGCGTTTGGCGAGTTCGGCATTGGTCACGATGCGGGCGGGCAGATAAGAGCCGCAACCCACGACTTGAGAGCGCAGAATGGACAAGGAAGCCGTTCCCTATTCAGCGTCGACGGGCTGCGCTACGGGCAGCTCGGGGCGCGTGCTTGCGGCGATCATCTCGCGCAGTTTCGCCATCAGATCCTCGCGGGCCATCTCATAGCCGAGTTCGGCCGCGCTCGCGAAACCGATGGCATCCGTGCCGCCATGGCTCTTGATGACGATGCCTTCCAACCCCAGGAAGACGCCGCCGTTGGACTTGCGCGGATCGAGCTTCTCCCGCAGCGCGGCGAAGGCGCCGCGCGCAAAGATATAGCCGATCTTCGCCATGAGCGAGCGGCTCATGGCCGCACGGAGATAATCCGCGATCTGGCGAGCCGTTCCCTCTGCGGTCTTCAGCGCGATATTGCCGGTGAAGCCCTCGGTCACCACAACGTCGACCGTGCCCTTGCCCAGATCGTCGCCCTCGACGAAGCCGTGATAGGTCAGGTGCGGCAGGTTGCTCTCGCGCAGGATGCGACCAGCCTCCTTGACTGCCTCGACGCCCTTGATCTCCTCGACGCCGACATTGAGCAGGCCGACCGTCGGCCGGTCGAGATCGAAGACGACGCGGGCCATGGCCGCGCCCATCACGGCGAGATCGACGAGATGGCGGGCATCGGCGCCGATGGTGGCGCCGACGTCGAGCACGATGCTCTCGCCGCGCGCGGTCGGCCACAGGCAGGCGATGGCCGGCCGGTCGACCTGCGCCATCGACTTCAGGCAGAACTTGGACATCGCCATCAACGCGCCCGTATTTCCGGCCGAGACCGTGACGTCGGCCTCACCGGTCTTGGTGGCATCGATGGCGCGCCACATCGAGGACTTGTAGCGGCCATAGCGCAGCGCCTGGCTCGGCTTGTCGTCCATCTTCACCGACACGTCGGTGTGGTGGAAAGTCGTGACGGCCTTGAGTTTGGGATGCTGGTCGAGCAGCGGCAGCACCTGCTTCTCGTCGCCGAAGACGACGAAGCGCGCGTCGGGGCGGCGTTCCAGCATCAGCGCGGCGCCGGGGACAACGATGGAGGGACCGTGATCCCCGCCCATCGCATCGAGCGCGATTGTAACCGGTCTTGTCATGGAAATCAGGTGTGTCCCGGAAGTGGCCGACCTTCGATGCGGGACGGCTCATAGAGCATGGGCCCGAAAAGTGGAACCCGGTTTTCGGAGAAGCCCTTGCAAGATCAAGGGCTAAAGCAGCGGTTCGAATACGGCCTCACGGATCGATGCTCTAGCCGGTCGGACAATAGCGACTTGGGGCCGCGCTGCAAGCCGCGCAAGCACCGGTGCAGGCCTTATTCTTCCCGTTTCAACCGGGCAAGCGCGGCGAAGGGCGATTCCGCGCCCGGCTCGGCCGCCGGAGCCTCGAAACTCACGCCCGGCTTGCGCGGATAGGGGTCGAGCGCCAGCGCCAGGAATTCGAGCGTGACGGCGCCCAGATCGATGACGCCGTCGACAATCGGCTCAGGCGGGTCCTCCTCGTTCAGCAGGACCTCGATGTCGATCTCGGCATCGTCCCGCTCGCCGCGGCGCGAAGCCGCGCCGGCATCGTCCTCGGGGGCGAAATCGAGCTTCACCGGCACCTCGAGCTTTACCGGGAATGGCTCGAGCGTGACGACGCAGGTCTGGTGCAGCCTCGCCGCGATGCGGCCCTCCAGCTTCACCCGCTCGCCATTGCGCGAGAGCAGATAGCGGGCCTCCAGTGCTTCGAGCGAGGCGAGGCCGAGCATGGTGGCGATCGCATGGAACTGGCCCTCCTCGGCACGGACCACGATCTCCGTGCCGCGCAGGCGGATCGTCTCGACGCGAACCGGCTGGCTCAGTGGCAGGGCCTGCGGATGCTCAGACATGGGTCGCCTCCCCCGAAAGGGCCGGGAAGAGTTCCTGCCGGCCGAGAATGGCATCGAGGTCGCAGGCGGCGAGAGCGTCCTGGGCCCGGCAGATATAGGCGGCCAGTGTCTCCGCCGCTTCGGGCGCGCAGGCGTTGCGCTGCAGGGCCTCGACCAGCTTGTCGGTGCCCGGCGCGGCCAGCGCGGCCTCATAGGCCTGCAGCCGGCCATAGAACATCTGGCCGATCTTCTTCATGCGCTTGGGCACGGCGACGTCGCTGACGCCACCATTGCGGAAGCCAAGCTCGAGATAGGCGAAGCAGGCATCGACCAGCTCCTGCGCCAGATCGGCCGCCGGAGGCGGCAGCTCGCGCAGGCGCCGCAGCACCATCATCATATGCAGGGTGAGCGATTCGAAGCGGCCCTCGAAACTGTCGGGAATCCCGCCCTCGCGATAGAGCCCGGGCTGGCGTGAGGCCTCGGCGACGCGCCCGAACAGCCCGTCCACAGAGGCACGCCGACTGGCACGCTTGCCGAACAACCCGAAAATCACCTGTTTGCCTGCGCCCGCCGCTGCCGCGGACGTCCTCGCCTTGCCAAAGCCATCCTCGGGCGTTACGCCAACCCCTACCCTTTTGACAAGCGGCTTGGGCAACCCAAGCCGTGCTCGCCTTTGGATCGTGCCCGCATGACCCTCCTGACCCGCCGCACGGCTCTGCTCGGGGCCCTCGCGACCACCTCCCTATTGCTCGCCGGCTGCGGACCGGATTCGGGAGGCTTCGTGCTGCCGACCTCCGCCGGCATGAACGAGACCTTTTCCCGCGGCTTCGTGATGGACGAGGGGCTGGTCGCGCAGATCAAGCCGGGCATGGATGTGCAGTCCGTACTGCAGATCCTCGGTACGCCCTCGACGACCTCGACGGTCGGCAACCGCACCTTCTACTACATCAGCCAGACGATGCGCCGGCGCTTCCAGTTCCAGGATCCGCAGGTCATCGACCAGCAGGTGCTGGTGGTCTATTTCAACAAGGGCTTCAAGGTGGAGCGCATCGCCCATTACGGGCTGCAGGACGGCGTGATCTTCGACTTCATCAGCCGCACCACCCCGGCTGGCGGCGAGGAGCAGAGCTTCCTGCGCAACCTCTTCCGTGGTGTCACCAAGTTCAACCCGCTCGGCTCCTGATCCGCGCGGCAACGTCCGTAACGAAAAACCCCGCGGCTCGTGCCGCGGGGTTTTTCTTTGGTCTCCAGCGTGATCGTCAGGCCGCCTTGGCCGGGCGCCGTTCCGGCACTGTCATCGCCATGACGCCGAGGACCACAAGCGCAAGGCCGGCCCAGGCCGTCCCGCTCAGCCTCTCGCCCAGGAACACCAGGCCGATGGCGACGCCGATCGGCACGCGCAGATAGGAGACCGCCGTCGTGCCGACCGAGCCGAGCGTCCTCAGCAGGCGGAAATAGATCGCGAAGGCGAGCGCGGTCGAGAAGATCGAGAGCGCCAGCAAGGCGAGCAGCGAATCAGCCGAAGGGGTCAGCTCCCATGGCCTGTCGACGACGAGGGCGGTCGGAATCAGCAGCGCCGTCCCGCACAGCATTGAACCGGCAGCGGGCAGGAGCGGGTCCATGCCGGTGAAATGGCGGCCGAACAGGGCTGCGCAGGCATAGGCAATGGTGGCTGTGACGATGGCCAGCTGCGGCAACACGGCCTCGCCTAGCCCAGCAAAGGCATTGACGCCGACGATCAGGCTGATGCCGGCGAGGCCTGCGGCGACGCCGAGGCCCTTGCGCCAGTCCGGGCGATTGGCCGACGCCAGAAACAGCGAGATCAGGAAGACGAAGACCGGCGTGGTGCCGTTGAGGATCGAGGCGAGGCCGGCATCGACGCTCTTCTCGGCCCAGGCGATCAAGGTGAAGGGCACCACGCTGTTGAGCAGCGCTTGCGTCAAAAAGCGCCGCCAGACCTGCGTGTCACGCGGCAGGCGCACCCCGCGCCAGCGGATGACGGCGAGCAGAATGAGGCCGGCGATCAGGGTGCGGGCCGCGATCAGGGTCACCGGCGGGATGGTCTCCACGCCGATCTTGATGAAGGTGTAGGAGCCGCCCCAGAGCGTGGCGAGCGCCAGCAGGAGAGCGATCTCGGTGCCGCGGTTGGCGGCGGCGGGCGTGTCGAGTGTTTGCGTGGACATGGTCTCTTCCTCGGGTCGGCGAGACCATGCCAGCAATGCCGCGCGACAGCATGCGGCAACACTTCGCTTCCGGCCGTAGTTTCCGGTCCGCTTTCCGCGTCCTGCCAATCAGATTCTGTCCGGGCTGCCAACGCTCTGCTGAAAACGAAAAACCCGCGGCCTAAGCCGCGGGTTCGTGGATATCCCGATGACGCTTGCGATCAGGAATGCGCCAGGATCGCCAGCAGCAGGAGGGCGATGATGTTGGTGATCTTAATTGCCGGGTTCACGGCGGGGCCCGCCGTGTCCTTGTAGGGGTCGCCGACGGTATCGCCGGTCACCGAGGCCTTGTGCGCGTCCGAGCCCTTCAGATGGCGCACGCCGTCCTTGTCGACGAAGCCGTCCTCGAAGCTCTTCTTGGCGTTGTCCCACGCGCCGCCGCCCGAGGTCATCGAGATCGCGACGAAGATGCCCGTGACGATGACGCCCATCAGCATGGCGCCGACCGCGGCGAAGGCATTGTTCTTGCCGGCGATGGAGTAGATCACGAAATAGGTCACGATCGGCGCCAGCACCGGCAGGAGCGAGGGCACGACCATTTCCTTGATCGCGGCGCGCGTCAGCATATCGACGGCGCGGCCGTAATCGGGCCGGTCCTTGCCTTCCATGATGCCGGGCTTCTCGCGGAACTGCCTGCGCACTTCCTCGACGACCGAGCCCGCCGCTCGCCCAACCGCCGTCATGCCCATGCCGCCGAAGAGGAACGGAATGAGGCCGCCGAGCAGCAGGCCGACGACGACGTAGGGGTTCGACAGGGAGAAATCGACCGTGACGCCCTTGAAGTACTGGAACGCCGTCGAACCCGCCTTGTTGGCCTCGGAGATGAAGAAGTTCAGGTCCGAGGTATAGGCGGCGAAGAGCACCAGCGCGCCGAGGCCGGCCGAGCCGATGGCATAGCCCTTGGTGACCGCCTTGGTGGTGTTGCCAACCGCGTCGAGCGCGTCGGTGGAATGACGCACCTCCTTGGGCAGGCCCGCCATCTCCGCGATGCCGCCGGCATTGTCGGTAACCGGACCGAAGGCGTCGAGCGCCACGACCACGCCCGCCAGCGCCAGCATGGCGGTGGTGGCGATCGCGATGCCGAACAAGCCGGCAAGGCTGTAGGACGCGATGATGCCAGCGATGATGACGATGGTTGGCGCCGCCGTCGCTTCGAGCGAGACCGCGAGGCCTTGGATGACGTTGGTGCCGTGGCCCGTCACCGAGGCCTGGGCGATGGAGACGACCGGGCGCTTGCCGGTGCCGGTGTAGTATTCGGTGATGATGACGATCAGCAGCGTCACCGCCAGACCAACCAGCGCGCAGCCGAAGAGCTTGCCCGAGGTGAAGGTGACGTTCTGCACCGTGGTGAAGGAGGCATCGAAGCCGCCGAACATCAGGTAGTTCACGGCCGCGATCGCACCGATCGAGAGCACGCCGGCCGCGATGAAGCCCTTGTAGAGCGCGCCCATGATCGACTGGTTGGCGCCGAGCTTCACGAAAAAGGTGCCGATGATCGAGGTGACGATGCAGGCCGCACCGATCGCCATCGGATAGAGCATCATCGTGCCGAGCGCCGGCTGGCCTGCGAAGAAGATCGCGGCGAGCACCATGGTCGCGACGAGCGTCACCGCATAGGTCTCGAACAGGTCGGCCGCCATGCCGGCGCAGTCGCCTACATTGTCGCCGACGTTGTCGGCGATGGTCGCCGGGTTGCGCGGATCGTCCTCCGGAATGCCGGCCTCGACCTTGCCGACGAGGTCGGCACCGACATCGGCGCCCTTGGTGAAGATGCCGCCGCCGAGACGGGCAAAGATCGAGATCAGCGAGGCGCCGAAGCCGAGCGCCACCAGCGAATCAATCACGGTGCGACTGGAGGCCTCGAAGCCGAGGAACGAGGTCAGGATGCCGTAGTAGACGGCGACGCCGAGCAGAGCGAGGCCCGCGACGAGCATGCCGGTGACCGCGCCCGCCTTGAAGGCGACGTCGAGGCCCTCCCCCAGAGACTGCATGGCGGCCTGCGCGGTGCGGACATTGGCGCGCACCGAGACGTTCATGCCGATGAAGCCGGCCGCGCCCGAGAGCACGGCGCCGATCAGGAAGCCGAGCGCCACCCATTTGCCGAGCAGCCAGGCGAGCAGGATGAAAAGGACGACGCCGACCATGGAAATGGTGGCATATTGACGCTTGAGATAGGCCTGCGCGCCCTCGGCCACAGCGCCGGAAATCTCCTGCATGCGCTGGTTGCCGGCATCGCGCTTCATGACGTCGCCATAGGCCCAGATGCCGTAGGCTATCGACAGCGCACTCAATATGATGATGAGAAGCAGAGCTGACATTCGTTTTCCTGACCTTGAGCTTCCGAGCCGTAGGGAGCGTGGGCGCTCCTCTTTGCAGCGTTGGACGTCAGGCAGCGAAAAAACGGGCCCCGAAGACTAGAGGCCCGCCTTGCGTCGCCAGTGTCAGGCGAATTTGTGGCAAGTTTCGGCGAGGAGCGCAAACCGCCCGCCTTACAAATTCACACAGATGTCAGGCGGCGCGGTGACGCAGCTGTCAGAGCGCGATGTCGCGGTTGACGTTTTTGTAGAGCAGATAGCAGGCGTCGCCATGGCCTGTCGGGTAGAATTGCTGCGGGCAATAGCCGCCCATCCAGATGAAATCCCGCGCCCAAATCTCGTGCCAGTCCTGATCGAGGAAGTAGAGCCCCTGCCCTTCCAGCATGTAGAGACCGTGCTCCATCACATGCGTTTCGACCGCCGGGAAGCAGACACCCGGCTTGAACCACATCAGGTTCATCTCGAAATCGAAGCGCAGATCGCCATACGGCAGCAGGAACTGGAAGCCGCGCCCCTCCATGCCGGTGTGATTCGTCATCGGCACGGCATCGCGATGGGACAGGATCGGCTCTGGCATCGCCAGGCCGGGCGCCGCATCGTAGCGCTTGCGCAGGGCGAGCACACGGAGGGGCTGCGCCGTCTCGTTGCGCAAGGTGAAGGGTGTCGCCGGCGGCAGATAGGTGAAGCCGCCCTCGGTCAAGGCCTTCGGAGCCTCGCCCGTCAGCCCGAAGGAGGCCTCGCCGGAAAGGACGTAGAAGAAGTGCTGCACGCCCTCTTCAGCGTAAGCGACCGGCGTGCCGCCGCCCGGCGCGATCTCCAGCACATATTGCGCGAAGGCGGCCCCCAGAACCGGCGCGGCCAGGATGCGGACGATCGTGTCCCGGTATTGTGGCAGACGGCTGATCAGCACGCCTTCCGGCGGCATGAAGGCATAGTTCCGCCGCACCACGCCGCGGTTGTGCCCGATCGCGCCGGGCGGGACGCGACCGGCGGCGGGCGGAAAGACGCGGTTGTTCATCGGTGCGCTCCAGGCGGGGGCGACAGCGCTCAGGCTGAGGCCGGGCGCTGGAAACGTTGCCACGCCACCGCAGCGAGCGCGAGGGCGACCGGCGGGAAGACCAGCCAGTTGACGCTCTCCCAGCCGCCGTGGCTCAGCAGGCCGCCGGCCGAGAAGGAGGCGATGGCGACCGAGCCGAAGACGAGGAAGTCATTGGCCGCCTGAACCTTCACGCGCTCTTCGGGACGGTAGCAATCCGTCACCATGGCGGTCGCGCCGATGAAGCCGAGGTTCCAACCGAGGCCGAGCAGGATCAGCGCCAGCCAGAAATGCCCGACGCTGAGGCCTGACAAGCCCACGACGGCCGCAAGCGCCGTCAGGAGCAGGCCCGCCACCGTCACGGGCGCCTTGCCGAAGCGAGCAATCAGCCGGCCGGTGAAGAAACTCGGCCCGTACATCGACAGCACATGCCACTGGATGCCGAGCGCGGCGTCGCCAACCGAATGGCCGCAGGCGACCATGGCGAGCGGCGCGGAGGTCATGACGAAGCTCATCAGCCCGTAGGCGACGAGGGCCGCCGTGACCGAGGCGATGAATTTGGGCTGACGCATAATCTCGCCGAGCGGGCGGCCGCCTCCCGAGCGAACGGCCGCGACCGGCGGGGCGCGCAACTGCGAGACAACAAGAATGGCAATGAGCGCGAGCGCGCCCTGGGCTAGGAAGCTCGCGGCGAACGGCGCCGCCGGCGTGAGATCGCGGGTCCAATAGACCGATTGCGGGCCGATGACGCCCGCCACCAGCCCACCGACCATCACCCAGGAGATGGCGCGGGGCTTGAAGCTGTCACTCGCGGTATCGGCGGCGGCGAAGCGATAACTCTGGACGAAGGCGCCGTAGAGGCCGCAGATGAACGTGCCGAGGCAGAACAACCAGAACAGCCTGAGCGTCGCACCGCCGGCGGCGAAGCTAGCGCCGGTCGCGCCGATCAGCGCCCCGAGGAGGTAGCCGCTGCGGCGACCGAGCCGGCGCATGATCATCGCGGCCGGGATGACGCCTGACGCAATGCCGAGCTGGAGGAGGCTGACCGGCACGGTGGCGAAGGCCTTGTCCGCGACGAGTTGGGCGCCAACGATGCCGCCGAGCGAGACCACGATCGCGGGGTTGGCGCCGCCGAGCGCCTGCGCGCCGGCAAGCACGAGCGCATTGCGCTTCGCGAGCCTATCGCCTTCGAGGACAGGAACATGCTGGTTCATCACAACGCCGCCTTGCGGCCGCTGTGATGCGCCGCTCTTAGAAATGAGAGAACGAACCCCGCGCGAAGCTGCGCGGCTCGCCATTCTCCCGCCATGTCACCACGCCGGCCTCAGACTTGATCCGGCCGATTGGCGTGAGCGGAATGTCAGCTTCCGCAGCCGCCGCGACCAGAGCAGAATATTCCCTTTCGGACGCCGTGCAGAGAATTTCGTAGTCGTCTCCGCCCGTCCAGGCCAGTTCCGTCAATGCGGGATCGGCCATGACCGCCGCGCGGGCCGGGCCTGAGAGCGGCACGGCGTCGAGATCGATCTCTGCGCCGGCGGCGGAGGCCTTGAGCAGCTTGGCGAGATCACCGACGAGGCCGTCGGAAACGTCCATCGCGGCGGAGGCGTGACGTTGCAACGCTTCGGAGAGCGCAAGGCGCGGCCGCGGATGGAGGTAGCGGTCGGCGAGGAAGGCGCGGTCTTGCGCCTGAAGCGCCGAGACCCAGGCCGGCTTGTCGGGGCCATGCACGCTCAGCCCCAGCGCGCCGTCGCCGATGCTGCCGGAGACGAGCACGACATCGCCCGGCTTCGCTCCGGAGCGGGCCACCATGCGCCCGGCCGGGACGGTGCCGAAGGCGGTGATCGAGATCGTCAGCGGCCCCGGCGTCGAGACGGTATCGCCGCCGATCAGCGGGCAGCCAGCCTCCGTGGCGAGCCGCGCGAGGCCCGTCGCGAAATCCGCGAGCCAACCCTCGGTCCAGCCACGCGGCAAGGCGAGCGTCAGGACGAAGCCGTCCGGCTTGGCGCCCTTCGCGGCGAGATCGGAGAGATTGACCGCCAGCGCCTTCCAGCCGATCGAGGCCGGCGGATCATCCGGGAAGAAATGCACCCCGGCGACCAGCGCATCGACCGTGACAACGACCTCATAGCCGCGCCCCGGCCGCAGCAGCGCGGCGTCGTCGAGAAGTCCGAGGCCGGCCGGCCCCGCCATTGGCGCGAAATAGCGAGCGATCAGCTCGAATTCGCTGGGCCGGGCGGCTTCGCTCATCAGGCGGTCGGCTCGTCGAACTCGTCGGCGCGGAAATCCCGCGCCATCCGGTCGAGCACGGCATTGACCATGCCGATCTCCTCGCCCTCGTAGAAGGCGCGGGCGACGGCGACATATTCGGAGATCACGGCCCGAGCCGGCACGTCCTTGCGGAAGGCGAGCTCATAGGCGCCGGCGCGCAGGATGGCGCGCACCACCGCCTCGACCCGCTTCAGCGGCCAGCTCTTGGCCAGCAGATCGTCGACGGTGCGGTCGACAAGGCGCTGCTCGCGCACGACGCCGCCGAGGATGTCGCGGAAGAAGGCGATCTCCGCCTTCGGCAGCTCGACGTCCTCGACCTCCTTGCCGATCCAGAAAGCTTCGAACTCGGCCATGGCCTCGACCACGCCGCGTCCGCCGATTTCCATCTCGTAGAGCGCCTGCACGACCGAGAGCCGCGCGCCGCGCCGCATCTCGGCCCGGCTCATTGCGATTGCTCCGTCAGGGAGCGCTTGTAGCGCAGCACGGCAAGCGCCGCCTCGGCCGCGCCACCGCCCTTGTCCATTTCGGAGCGATTGGCGCGAGCCCAAGCCTGAGCCTCGTTCTCGACGGTCAGGATGCCGTTGCCGAGCGGCAGCGCGAAGGCGACCGAGAGGTCCATCAGCGCGCGCGAGCTCTCGCCGGCGACGATATCGTAATGGCCGGTCTCGCCGCGGATGACGGTGCCGAGCGCGACGACGGCCTCATAGGGATCGACGGCCTCGTCGGCGGCGCGCAGGCCGATGACGATGGCGGACGGGATTTCCAGCGCGCCGGGCACGGTGACGATATCGACGCGGCAGCCGGCCTTTTCCAGCACGGCGGTCGCGCCGGCGAGCAGCTCGTCGGCGAGCCCATCGTAGAAGCGCGCCTCGACCAGAAGCACGCGGGCGCCCTCAATGTCGAGCGCAGGAGTTGCGGCCTTGTCGGCCGAGGTCTGCCGGGGTCCGGCCATTCTTTGAATCCTTCTTGGAATTGTAAGCGGGCTCGTTACCCCTGCGGGCGCGCCTCCGCAAGCCGTGCGGCGTAGCGGGCCATCAGGTCGACCTCGAGATGGATGGGATCGCCCTCCTTGCGCAGTCCCCAGGTGGTGACCGAGAACGAGTGCGGGATCAGCAGCACGGTGAAGACGTCGTCCTCCACCGTATTGACGGTAAGCGAGGTGCCGTCGAGGCAGATCGAGCCCTTCACGGCGATAAAGCGCTTCAGCCCTTCCGGCGCACGGATATGGAACCGCGCGGTCGCACCCCAGGGCTCGTCCGGATCGGGCGCGATCGCGTCGATCTTCAGGATGCGGGCGACGCCGTCGACATGGCCGGTGACGAGATGGCCGCCGAGTTCCTCGCCGACCTTGAGCGAGCGCTCCAGATTGATCTTCGTGCCCGGCTCCCAGTCGCCCACCACCGTCTTCGCCAGCGTCTCGGCCGCAGCCTCGACCTGGAAGATGCAGCCGGGCTCCCCGTCCGTGCGGGCCCTCAAGGCGGTGACGGTGAGGCAGACGCCGGCACAGGCGATCGAGGCGCCCAGCGCGATACCTTCCGCCTCATAGGGGCAGGCGATGGCGAGGCGCTTGAGGCTCGGCCCCTTGCGCTCGGCCTCGACGACCTCGCCGACGGCGGTGACGATGCCGGTGAACATCAGCCTCTCCTCACGAAATGCTCGAAACGGTCCTGACCGATCAGGCCGGTCTCGACAAGGGCGTATAGATCGGGGTCGGCCAGCGCCGCGGCAAGCCCCGGACGCACGGCGACAATGCCGGGCTGCCCCAGCGTTTTCGCTGCGGTCGAGACGATGATCTCGTCCGCAAGACCGGCCAGCGCGAGCTGCTCCCCGACACGCGGGCCACCTTCCGAGAAGACGCGCGTGATGCCGCGCGTGCCGAGAAGCTTCAGCGCCTCGTGCAGATCGAGATGACCGCCCGGCCCAGCCGAGACGCGCATCACCTCGACACCGGTCGCGACCAGCGCGGCTTCCGGCTCGACTGGCGCGGTCTCAGCCGCGATGACCCAGACAGGCACCTCGCGTGCGCTGCGCACCAGCTTCGAGGTCAGCGGCAGGCGCAGATGGGTATCGAGGATGACGCGGATCGGCGAGCGCTCCGCCATGCCGGGCAGCCGCACGGTGAGCTGCGGATCGTCTGACAGCACCGAGGCGATGCCGAGCATGATCGCATCGTGATGCGCCCGCTGGAGATGGACCCAATGGCCGGCGGTCGGGCTGGAGATCGGCAGCGGCTTGCCTCCTGCCCCACCAGCATAGCCATCGGCCGTGCGGGCGATCTTGAAAGTCACCATCGGCCGGCCCTGCGTGATCCGTAGCACATGGCCGCGATGGGCCCGCTGCGCCTCCGCCTCCAGCACGTTCTCGACCACCTCGATGCCGGCGGTGCGCAGCAGCGCGTGGCCCAGGCCCGCGATGAAGGGATTGGGGTCCGACATGGCCGAGACCACGCGCCGGACACCCGACAGGATCGTGTGCTCGACGCAAGGGATGCCGCCGCGGACCGAGCGATGCGCGCAGGGTTCGAGCGTGACGTAGAGCGTGCCGCCCATCGAGCCCGCGCCGGCGCGGGCGAAGGCATGGGCCTCGCCATGGGGGCGACCGCCGGGCTGTGTCAGGCCGCGCGCCACGATGACCGGGCCGTCGGGCGTGTCCTGCGTGATGATGGCGCCGACGGAGGGGTTCGGCCAGGTCGCGCCGAGATTGCGGGCGCCGAGGTCGAGCGCCTGGCGCATGAAGACGCGGTCGACCGCGCTGGGCTCTGTCCTCATAGCGGAGGCTGTTCAGTCATCGTTTCGATGCGCGGGGGCGGAAGCGCCTTCCTCCTCCTCGGCAGTGCCAAGCTGGCCGAGCAGTTCCTCGAAGTCCTTCGCCTCGCGGAAGTTCTTGTAGACCGAAGCGAAGCGGACATAGGCGACGTCGTCGAGACCTTTCAGCCCCTCCATCACCAATTCACCGATGGTCGAGCTCGCGATTTCGGCCTCGCCCGAGCTTTCGAGCTGGCGTACGATGCCATTGACCATGCGTTCGATGCGCTCGGGCGCGACCGGGCGCTTGCGTAGCGCGTGGGCGATCGAGGTTTCCAGCTTGTCGCGGTCGAAGGGCGTGCGCCGCCCCGAGCGCTTGACGACCATCAGTTCGCGCAGCTGCACGCGCTCGAAGGTGGTGAAGCGGCCGCCGCAATCGGGGCAGACTCGCCGCCGCCGGATCGAGGCGTGATCGTCGGTGGGACGGGAGTCCTTCACCTGCGTGTCGAGGGAGCCGCAATAGGGGCAGCGCATGTGCGAATCCTTCGGTGCCTGATGGACGAGGACGCCCGGCGCTTCTTTGCCCCAGCGCCAGCTTCCACGCCAGACGTCAAGACGTCGCCACTATCATGCTGCGAGGCCAATGAACCTCTGGGCGCACCAGGACGACGAACACTCGACCTTCACAGCGAGCGCGGCGGAGCTTCTATCATGGCAGAGAACGAGGGCAACATGGGTGAGGCGTTCGGCGGCTTGGTGCTGCTGGCCTTCGACCTGCTCGATTCCGAGATCGCACGATCCCCGGAACGCATCATCCAGACCTTCAAGAACCCGGCGCTGCTCAAGGCAGCCGAGAATGCGGTTCTGAACTTCGCGAAATCCCGCGGCCCGACCAGCAGCTCGCAACTGACCTCCGAAGAGATCGGCAAGCTGCAATCCTCGATCGTCGACGGCGTGCGCACCGCCGCGACCGATGCCTATCTCAAGCAGATCAAGGAATCGTCGAAGTTCAAGGCGCTGGAAAAGCAGCTGAAGAACTTCGAAGACGCGGCGAAATCGTCGGCGATCGGCGTCTGGGTCAATGACAACAAGACCGTTCTCTATGTTGTCGGCGCTGTCCTATCGGTCGGCGCCGGCGTCGCGCTCTTCATCACCAAGCCTTCCGGCAAGCTCTACGGCATGGGCGTCCGGGAGCTGGAGAAGCTGGACTTCGAGGTGCTGAAGGTCGGCGCGCTGAAGCTCGGCGTCGGCAGCATCGTCTTCGACCCCACTGCCGACCGCTATGGCGGGAAGGTGACCGGCAAGCTCACATGGGAGCAGCTCAAGATCGATCTCTCGCTGCAGATCGTCACCGCAGGCTTGAAGGCTCCGGAAATCAGCAGTGAAGTTGGGGTCAAATACGGCGTGATCAGCCTGAGCGCCGCCAACAAGGTGGACCTGACGAAACCGAAGGTCGACCTCACGCTGAAGCTCAGCGCCACGAAGGATCGCTTCGGCCTGTCGGTAGCCGCCCATCTCAAGGACGACAACGTCACAGGCAGCGCCTCGGCCTCCTACAAGGTCGCCGAGAGCCTGAAACTGGGCGTGGATCTCAGCCGCAAGAACCGCCCCGACATGGGGAACCAGACCGAGAACCTGATCATGTTCGAGCTCAAGGGCACGTTCCCCTGAGCTCGAAGCACGAGATGCGGACTGAGGCGTGTCTCAGTAGATCGGGAAGCGCGCCGTCAGCGCCTTGACCTTGGCGGTCACGGCCTGCTCGACCGCGGCGTTGCCCTCTTCGCCATTCGCCGCGAGGCCGTCCAGCACCTCGGCGATCAACTCGCCGACCTGCTTGAACTCGGCGATGCCGAAGCCGCGGGAGGTCGCCGCCGGGGTGCCGAGGCGGATGCCCGAGGTCGTCATCGGCTTCTCCGGATCGAAGGGGATGCCGTTCTTGTTGCAGGTGATGTGGGCGCGGCCGAGCGCGGCTTCCGCCGCCTTGCCGGTCAGCTTCTTCGAGCGCAGATCGACCAGCATCAGGTGGTTGTCAGTGCCGCCGGTTACGAGGTCGAAGCCCTTCGACTTCAGCGTCTCGGCCAGCGCCTTGGCGTTGGCGACGACGGCATGCGCATAGGTCTTGAACTCGGGCTGCAGCGCCTCGAGGAACGAGACCGCCTTGGCGGCGATGACATGCATCAGCGGCCCACCCTGGATGCCGGGGAAGATCGCCGAGTTGATCTTCTTGGCCAGCGCCTCGTCATTGGTCAGGATCATGCCGCCGCGCGGGCCGCGCAGCGTCTTGTGCGTCGTGGTGGTGACGACATGGGCGTGCGGGAACGGCGAGGGATGCGCGCCGCCGGCGACGAGCCCGGCGAAATGGGCGATGTCGACCATGAAATAGGCGCCGACCTTGTCGGCGATCTCGCGGAAGCGGGCAAAGTCCCAGTGGCGGGCATAGGCCGAGCCGCCGGCGACGATGACCTTCGGCTTGTGCTCGATGGCGAGGCGCTCCAGCGCGTCATAATCGATGAGCTGGTCGACGACGCAGACGCCGTAGGAGACGACGTTGAACCACTTGCCGGACTGGTTGACCGGAGCGCCGTGGGTCAGGTGCCCGCCAGCGGCGAGGTCGAGACCCATGAAGGTGTCGCCCGGCTGCATCAGCGCCATGAAGACGCCCTGGTTGGCCTGCGAGCCCGAGTTCGGCTGGACATTGGCGTAGCTGCAGCCGAACAGCCGGCAGGCGCGCTCGATGGCGAGCTTTTCGGCGATGTCGACGAACTGGCAGCCTCCATAATAGCGCCGGCCCGGATAGCCCTCGGCGTATTTGTTGGTCATCACCGAGCCCTGCGCTTCCAGAACGGCGCGGGAGACGATGTTCTCCGAGGCGATCAGCTCGATCTCGTCGCGCTGGCGACCGAGTTCGAGCTCGATGGCACGGGCGATCTCCGGATCGGCATCGGCCAGGGTGGCACCGAAGAACGAGTTCGAGAGGTGCTTGTCGCGCGCGGCTTCGGTCATGTCCGGCTCCTGATGAATACGGCGGGCTGCGGCCCGGCCCCGTTGCGGCGTCCCCTATCATGGGGCGGGGGGCTGTCCAAGCGATAGATGGACGCGGACGACAGAACCCCGCGCACCAGAGACGGCGGATCAGCGAGCCCACTTTTGCCGCGCCGGCTTGAGCCCTGCCGCCGCATCGGACGGCCGATAGACCAGCCTGCTGCGTGAAGCCGTTTTGAGCAGCGCCCGGAAGGTCGGGCATTCGAGATGGGTCGGCGCGCGGCAATCAGCGACATGACGCAGAGCGTCACGCAGTGTCCTCAAGTCGATGATCTGCCGCTGCAGTTCGTCTGCCTTCGCGTGCAGCTGCGCGCGGGGAATGTCGGGCCGGCCGTCCTGCCCGAACATGCCAGCGACCTCCTCGAGCGAAAAGCCGGCCGTCTTGCCGAGGCCGATCAGCGACAGCTTGAGCAGCACATCGGCATCGAACTGCCGCCTCAGCCCGCGCCGTCCCTCGGAGCGGATCAGCCCGATTTCCTCGTAGTAGCGCAACGTAGACGGCGGCACGCCCGATCGCTCCGCAACGTCGGCGATATCCATCAGGGGCATGCTTGACCTCAAGTTGACTTGAATTCGTAGGCTCTTCCGAACGCATCGTTTCGGCAAGAGTAAAAATCATGCAAGACGTTGATACAGAAAAAGAAAGAGCCATATGGCGGGATGATCGGGCCATTGCCCTGCTGCTGGCGGCCTCGCTCACGACGATGGCGAATGCGACCATCAGCCCGGCCCTGCCCGGGATCGAGCGCCTGTTCGCCGACGATCCGAACGCGGCGATGCTCACCCGGCTGCTGGTGCCGGCGCCTTCGCTCAGCGTTGCGATCTGCGCTCCGCTCGCCGGGCTTGCCGCAGACCGTTTCGGCCGGCGCGCCCTGCTTCTCGCCGGGGTGATCATGTTTGCGATCGCCGGCTGCGCGGGCCTCCTGCTGCCGAGCCTATCAACGATCTTCGCCAGCCGCCTCGCCCTCGGGATCGCGGTCGCGCTCATCATGACGGCTCAGACGGCCCTGGTCGGAGACTATTTCACCGGCGACGCACGGAACGTCCTGACGGGCCTGCAAATATCGGCGCGGAATTTCGGCGGCATGGTGTTCATCTCGCTCGCCGGCTGGGCCGCCGCCGTCTCGCCGCGCCTGCCTTTCGCGATCTATGGCCTGGCAGTCCTCTTCCTGCCCCTGATGTGGCGCGCGATCGTCGGGCCGCCCATGGGCGGCCGGGCATCAGCCAAGGCTGCGCCGGCCGATCGCGGGCTGACATCACGCTCCTGGTGGGTTCCGTTCGGCTTGCTGGCGGCCCTTCAGGCAGCGACCAACATGATCTTCTTTCTCATGCCGACGCAGATATCGTTTTTCCTCGCCGAGCGCGGTTATGCCAGCCCGGTCATCACCGGGATGATCCTCGGCATGCTCATGGTCTCGGGCGGGTGTTTTGCGCTGCTCTACGCGCGTATCCAGAGCAGGATCGGCTATGCCGGCATCTTCTTCTGCGGCTACGCGGCGATGGCTCTCGGCTTCCTGCTGCTACCGCTCGCCGCCACGATGCCGCTCCTGTTCGCGGCGGCCGCGGCGGTCGGCACCGGCTACGCACTGGTTTCGCCGAGCTTCGTCGCGCTCGCACTAAACCTTGCTCCCCCGGCTTCCCGCGGGCTGGCTGGCGGTATCCTGACCGCGTCGGTCTTCATCGGACAATTCTGCTCCCCGCTCGTCAGCGCACCGCTGATCCAGGAGCATGGCTACCCAAATCTGTTCGTCGGAACCGCGCTGCTGCTCGCGGCCACGGCTTTCGCAGCAGCGCTGGCGAGCGGTGGCTCTTGGCTGTGGAGGCGGCAGACGGCAGGAGACCGCCGGAGCGAGAGATAACGGGCCGCGCGGCAAAGCAGCCGCCCTCCGCTCGGATGCTCTGGGGACCGGGCCGGCCGAGGCCCGTCAGCAGCAGCCGGACTTCGGCGCCGGACCGCCGCAGCATGCACTGGGTGCGGCCTGCTGCGCCGCACGATGGCGCGGCTTGCAGATTGCCGGCCGGGCGGCCAGCCGCAGGACGACGCACTCCCCCTCCGGCTGCACCGCGTCCACGTCGAGTATCCGCATCGGCTCACCGGGCATGCCGACCTCGAAGGTCAGGCGCGCTCCCGCCGCCAGCTCGACCTGCCCGGCGACCCTGTCGAGGATCGACCGGAACTTGCCGGCGAGCATGTAGTCGCGCCCGTCTTCGGCAGGCAGATCCTCCACCTGGAGAACGGTCTCCTGCCAGCGGTCCGGGTTTCCGCCGCAGTCCAGCGTGACGAAGGAGCCGGCCTTGACCTCGGTGACATGATAGCCTGGCCGGATCCGGCGCCCGTCGTACTCCAGCACGAGCGGCCGGGCCGTGTAGGGCTCCAGCGCATCCAGAAGGGCGCGCAGTACGGCGTCACCGTGAAATTCGACCGCCGGGAGGGTGGCGTACGCGCTCATCTTGGGCTACCTTCTTCTCAACATCTGTTGAGATATTGAGATAACAATGACGGAAGCGCAAGCCCTCGAGGCCTTCTCGGCCCTGTCGCAGGAGACGCGGCTGCGCGTCCTGCGACTGCTGGTGAAGGCGGGACCGGAAGGTCTGGCGGCCGGCGCGATCGGAGAGGCGGTCGGCGCCTCTTCGTCGCGAATGTCCTTCCACCTGAACCATCTGGAGCAGGCCGGACTGGTCCGGTCCCGGCGCGAGGCGCGCTCGATCATCTACAGCGCGGCCTTTCCGACATTGTCGGCGCTCGTCGCATTCCTGATGCGGGACTGCTGCCAGGGCCATCCGGAGATCTGCGCGCCCGCAGTCGCGGCCCTCGCCGGTTGCTGCGAGCGCGTATCGCCTTGACGAGCCCGCTGCCCCAACGAATCGCAGCCGAGACGCTTGGAACCGCCCTTCTCGTCACAACAGTCGTCGGGTCCGGCATCATGGCGGAATCGCTCACCCAGGACAGCGCTCTCACGCTGCTCGGCAACACACTGCCGACGGGAGCGATGCTCGTCGTTCTGATCACGACGCTGGGACCGATCTCCGGCGCGCATTTCAACCCGGCCATCAGCCTGATGTCCGCCCTCAAAGGTGATCTCGCACGCCGCGAGACCGGCCTTTACATGCTCGGCCAGTTTGCCGGGGGCATCGCAGGCACCGCCATGGCGCATGCGATGTTCGCGCTGCCACTGCTCCAGATCTCGCTCAAGGCCCGTACCGGGACCGGACAGTGGTTCTCGGAGGGGGTGGCGACTTTCGGCCTTGCTGCAACGATCCTCGCAGGGCTGCGCTTCGAACGGAAGGCCGTGCCCTGGCTGGTCGGACTTTATATCTGCGCCGCCTACTGGTTCACGGCCTCGACATCCTTCGCCAATCCGGCGGTGGCTGTCGCGCGCTCGCTCACCGATACGTTTTCGGGCATCCGGGCCGTCGACCTGCCAGGCTTCGTCCTGGCCGAACTCGCCGGAATGCTCTGCGGTCTCGCATTCATGAACTGGCTGCTGCTCTCGCCGGCCAGCACAAAAATAGCTGAGGCGAAGGGACAGCCATGACGATCACGATCTACCACAATCCCGATTGCGGCACCTCCCGCAACACGCTGGCCATGATCCGCCAGAGTGGCGAGGAGCCGGTCGTCATCGAATATCTGAATACGCCGCCGAGCCGCGCCCGGCTCGTTGCGCTGATCGCGGCAATGGGAATCGGCGCCCGCGGGCTGCTGCGCGAGAAAGACACACCCTATACCGAGCTCGATCTGGGCAACCCAAAATGGACAGAGGACGAGCTGGTCGATCACATGCTCGCGCATCCGATCCTGATCAACCGCCCGGTCGTCGAGACATCGAAGGGCACCCTGCTCTGCAGGCCATCCGAAAAGGTCCTCGAAATCCTGCCCAACCCCTATATCGGCTCCTTCGTGAAGGAGGATGGCGAGGTGGTCGTCACGGCGAGATGAAAAAAGCCCGCCGATCTCTCGGCGGGCTCGAAAACATCATATCGGCGGCAGGCGTCAGATATCCTGGTCGCCCTGCAAGGCCGCGACCGGCGCCGGGCCGAGGCCGTCCTTGTTGTAGATGTCGTCGCGGAACTGCACGCCGCCATCGGGCGTCGCCCAGGCGGTGACATACACCCAGTAGCACGCCACCGGATCGGAGATGCGGGCGTTCACACGCTGGCCTGACTGGATGACCTCGTCGATCTTGGCGCGGTCCCAGCCGGGCGTGTTCTTGAGCAGCCAGGCGACATAGTCGCGCACATTCTGGACGCGCATGCAGCCCGAGGAGACGAAGCGGAAATCGTCGCCGAAGATGCCCTTCGACGGCGTGTCGTGCATGTAGACGCCGTGCGGGCTCGGGATGTTGATGCGCACGAAGCCGAGCGAGTTGAAGTCGCCGCCCGGATCCTGCCGGAAGGTGTAGCGCGTCGCCTCGTCCGAATTCCAGTTCACGCTGGCCGGCGAGATCTCGGCGCCGCTCGGCGAGATGATGCGGATCTTGTTCTCGCTGAGATAGGTCGGCTCCTTGCGCATCTTCGGGATCAGATCCTTGCGGATGATCGAGGCGGGAACCGTCCAGGTCGGGTTGAAGTTGATCTCCGGAATCTTGGTCTGGAGAAGCGGCGACTGCCGGTCGATCTTGCCGACACCGGCGGCGTGGCGCGTGGCGACATGGCCGTTCTCGACCGTCTCCACCATCGCGGCCGGAATATTGGCGACGACATAGCGGCCGCCCAGATTGCCCGACCAGCTGCGCAGCCGGACGACATTGGTCTCGAGCTGGCGGATGCGGCGGTCGATGGGGACGTTGAGCGCGACGATCGTGGCGCGGTTGATCGTGCCCGTGGTCGAAAGCCCGACGCGCGACTGGAAGCGACGCACGCCCGCCTCGACATAGGAATCATAGACGTTGCTGTCGCCGGCCGAGGCATCGAGGTCGCCGGTGATGATCAGGCGCTGACGAAGCGCCACCACGCCCTGCCCCTTGCTGCCGACCGCCATGCGCTCGGGCAATTGAACTTGCGGCCAGCCGCCGCGCGCGGCGAGGTCGCGATAGGAGGCGATCGCCTGCTCTGTGGCCTGGAGGGCCTCCGGCGAAAGCATCGGCGTCGAGGACCGGGCGACGGCATTGCGCGCACCGGCGTCGTAGCTTTGGCGCCATTCGGCCTGTTGGGCGAGCGCCGGGGCGGCAGCGATCGTTGCAGCACCCGAAAGCAGGCCCAGCACGGTTTCGCGGCGGGTCAGGCTCAATAGCGACATTTCATTCCTCTATCCAAGACCATAGCCAGGCGCGTAGACCGCAAGAAAACGTCGCCGGCAAGGCAACGCTCGCAGCGGCGGCCGCCACAAGCTTTCCTCTTGGCCGACGACGGTGTCCTAGCACGGTTAACGACGCGTGATGACAGCGGCAAATTTAGGGCATGGCAGCGTTTTGCCGCGTGCATGGCAACAAGGACACAGTCCAAGGCGGACATACGAAGACGGCCGGGGCGGGACCCCGGCCGTTCTGCAGGCAAAATCCGCCGAAAGGACGCTGATTCCTCAGAGCTTGTAGCGGATCTGGTCGGTCCAGAAGCGCTCCAGGCGGAGCAGGGCGTTGTTCATACGCTCGAAGTCGTCCGCGGCGATGCCGCCGATCTGCTCGACCGTGCGGACATGCTTGTCGTAGACGCCCTTCACGATGTCGTGCACTTCCGAGCCCTTGTCGGTCAGGCTGATGCGGACCGAGCGGCGGTCGATCCGCGAACGGGCATGGTGGAGATAGCCGAGCTCGACCAGCTTCTTGACGTTGTAGGAAACGTTCGAGCCGAGATAGTAGCCGCGCGTCCGAAGCTCGCTGGCGGAGAGTTCGGCATCGCCGATGTTATAGAGCAGCAGGGCCTGCACGCTGTTGACGTCGTCGCGGCCGCGGCGCTCGAACTCGTCCTTGATGACGTCGAGCAGACGGCGGTGCAGCCGTTCCACCAGCGTGAGCGACTCAAGATAAAGCGGCTTCACCTTGAGTTCGACCTCACCGGTCTGAGCAACTTCCAAAGTCTTGACGCTCGCTTTCATTGTATATCCCGCCTGTTGTTTGTCGGCCGGAATTTCGTCTCCCGGTCCGCTTCTGAAAAACACCATACGGGACCACGGATGAAAACGAGTTTAAATATCAGGATGAATCAGGGATTTACCCCTTTGGGTGAATCGGAAGTGAAGCCAGAAACGCTTAAGCTAAAGCATTTCTTACTTTGACTCGACCTCACGCATGCTCCGGAACCGGCTCGCCGCCCGGGCTCCAGGCGGGAACGGGCGCCTCGCGCCGTAGGAGAATCCTGCCTAGCGCTCGCCGTTCTCGGCCGCCCAGGTCGCGATGAAATAGATCGCGATCAGCGCGACGTAGAAGGCAACGATCCAGCCCGTCATCGGCACGAAGCGCGGGAACAGGAAGCTCAGCAGCAACTGGCTGATCGCGGCCAGCAGCCAGAGCACGCCGCCCCAGGTCGAAGTCAGCCAGAGGCCTACGGCAGCGACGAGATCAATCACCGCGAAATAGACGATGATCGCCTGGTAGCTGAGAAGGCGGTTCTCGAACGGCGGCTGCGCATTGCCCGGCACGCCGAAGATCACGGCCCAGGCCGACAGCCCCTTCGCCAGCCAAAAGGCGGAGACCAGGCGCAGGAACCAGACGAGGAAGGTTCGCCAGCGGCTATGCCGCGTGCCCTCCTCTTCCCCGGCCTTGACCCCGCGCAGGGCATCGCCATCACCGCCGACCCCCAAGCTCAACCCTCCAGCTTGAGTTCGTCAGCGCCGAGCGGCGCGAAGTAGGCGTCGATATCGTTCGGGCGAATCGCCTCGAGCGTCGGCGGCTGCCAGCGCGGTGCCTGGTCCTTGTCAACCACGACGGCGCGCACGCCCTCATAGAACTCATGGCCATGGGCGACGCGCGAGACGATCCGGTATTCGGTGCGCATTGCCTCGGCGAAGTCGAGCTCCGCGCCGCGTCGCATCTGCTCGAAGGTGAGGGCGACGCTGGTCGGAGACTTGACGGCGATGGTCTGCAGGAGCTTGCCGGCGAAGGCGTTGCCGTTCTCGGCTGCATGGCGCAGCCGCTGGAGCACCTCGGGCAGGGTCGGCGCGCCGAACGCCTCCGCGATGACGGCGCGCTCGCCATCCAGCGGGCCCGGGCCGCGATCGATCGTGAAGGGGGCGAGGATGTCGTCGAGCCCGCCTCGACCGGTCAGCGCGTTGGCCAACTCCGCCATGCGCTCGGTCGCGACGGCATGGGTGGCGAGGCCGACCGAAGCGGCATCGGCCGCGCCGATTCGTTCTCCGGTGAGAGCCAGGAAGCGGCCGAAGGCATCCGGCAGGCGCGGCAGCGCATAGGTTGCACCGACATCAGGGAAGAAGCCGATGCCAACCTCCGGCATGGCGAAGAGATAGCGGTCTCCGGCGATGCGGTGAGTGCCATGCAGCGAGATGCCGACGCCACCGCCCATGACGATGCCGTCGATCAGGGAAATATAGGGCTTCGGGTATGTCTTGATGCGGTGGTTGAGGATGTACTCCTCGCCCCAGAAGGCGAGCATGTCGGCATGGCGGCCGGCCTTGCCCGAATCATACAGCCAGCGGATGTCGCCGCCGGCGGAGAAGGCCTTCTCGCTGGTGCTGATGACGACGACGCGCTCGACCTGCGGGTCGTCTTCCCACGCGTCGAGCGCGCGGGCGAGTTCGCGGACCATGCCGAGGCTCAGGGCATTCAGCGCCTTCGGGCGGTTGAGCACCACGACGCCGGCGGCGCCGCGGATCTCGCAGATGATCTCCTGGTCCTGCGTCGTCATGGTCCGATCCCGCTTCGATGGGTTGCGGTTCTGGTGGGAGGGGGCGGGCTTGTCAACGCAAGCATCCGCCGCCACGCCTTGGCGTCCACGCACCGGCCACCGGTCCGCGCCGAACCCGGCCCCCTTGCGACCATGCGCCCTGTATTGGAATGGTTCTGATGTGATATGCAGGCGGCTACCAACTGCGCCCGCATGACGAAAGCCCGGCCGGCGCCATTCATCGCTTGAGGCAATTGCCATGGAATCCCGGGTCGTGCGGCCTTTCCCCGCCCCTCAATCCTCCGAGACTGTGTCGACGCCCTCGCTCGGCCTCACCCACCGCATGCGTCGCAATCGCAAGGCGGAATGGTCCCGACGCATGGTGCGCGAGTCGGTGCTGACCACCGACGACCTGATCTGGCCGATCTTCCTGATGGACAGCCAGCAGGCGCGCTCCCCCGTAGAGTGGATGCCCGGCGTCGACCGGCTGAACATCGACGAGGCGGTGCGGCAGGCAGCCGAAGCGGCGGCGCTCGGCATCCCGGCAATTGCGCCCTTCCCCTTCGTCGACAAGGCGCTGCGCGACCCGACGGGCTCGGAGGCGCTCAACGCCAACAACCTGATGTGCCGCGCGGTGCGCGCGATCAAGGCCGAGGTGCCGCAGATCGGCATCATCTGCGATGCGGCGCTCGACCCCTACACCTCGCACGGCCATGACGGCGTCATGGAGGGTGAGCGCATCCTCAACGACGCCAGCGTCGCCATCCTGGTGCAGCAGGCCCTGGCGCTCGCCGATGCGGGGGCCGACGTCATCGCCCCCTCCGACATGATGGACGGGCGCATCGGCGCGATCCGGGGGGCGCTCGACGAGGCGCGCCACGAGGATGTGCAGATCATGTCCTATGCGGCAAAATACGCCTCGGCCTTCTACGGCCCGTTCCGCGACGCGATCGGCACCAATGCGACGCTGATCGGCGACAAGCGCACCTACCAGATGGACCCGGCCAATTCCGACGAGGCGATCGCGGAAGTCGCGCTCGACCTGGAGGAAGGCGCCGACATGGTGATGATCAAGCCCGGCCTGCCCTATCTCGACGTGGTGGCGCGGGTGAAGGATCACTTCCGCGTGCCGACCTTCGCCTATCAGGTCTCCGGCGAATACGCGATGATCATGGCGGCAGCCGGCAATGGCTGGCTCGACGGCGACAAGGCCATGGTCGAGAGCCTCATGGCCTTCAAGCGTGCCGGTGCGGACGGGGTCCTGACCTATTTCGCACCACGCGTGGCGAAGAAGCTGAAGGCGACGGGCTGACGTCGCGGTTCCCTTGCTCCGGCGGCGGCGCTACCGTCGCCGGACATGCGCCCGCTCCTCCTGCCGATTCTGGCCGTTTTCCTGCTCGCCCTCGCCGGCTGCGGGACGGAGTTCGACACCGACCAGGTCCGTCTCTGCCGGCAGGCGATTCCGCCGCTGAACCCGCCCAGCGCGAATATCGAGATCGAGAGCGCGACGCGAGGGCCGGTGCCGCGTGCGCTCAGGCTGTTCTACCGGGTCCGGCTCGGCGACGGCGTCGCCCGCCACCGCAGCATCGATTGCCTCTTCGCGGGTGAGGGCAATGCGCTTGGCCGCGGGGCGCTGATCGGCATCGCCTCGGACGGCAGGCCGATGTCGGATGCGAGCTTCTATCTGCTCCGACGTTTCTATCTGGAGAACCGGGCGGAGCCGCCGCCCGATCCTGGCGCGCCGAAAATCGAAGAACTGCCCGCGCTCCCGACCGCCCTCGCCTACGGCCTGCAGCAGGGTCTGAGCGCCCTGCCCTCGGCGGCGATCTACAGCCTGCTCGCCGCCGCTTACGCCCTCGTCTACGGACTGAACGGCCGGATCATCCTGAGCTTCGGCGAGTTTGCGGCGCTGGGCGCGCTCGCCTCGGTGGTCGGAGTGGCGCTGATGCTGTCGCTAGCGGTCTCGACGCCGCTGTCCGGGCTCGCTATCGCCTTCACCACCGCCATCCTCGCGGCGGCCCTGCACGGCTTCGCCATGGGCCGCTTCGTGCTGCGCCATCTCGAACGCGCCAGCGGCCAGCAGATGCTGATTGCCACGATCGGCCTCGCGATCGCTATGTCGGAATATCTCCGGTTGGCGCAAGGGCCGGAGTTGCGCTGGCTGCCGCCCGTGCTCAACACTCCCGTGCCGCTCGCCCGTGCTGGAGGCTTCATCGTCACGCTCAATCCGCTGGCCGTGGGGCTCGCGGCGCTCGGCCTCGCCGCCGCGCTCGGCCTGGTCGCGCTGATCCGGCGAACGGCCTATGGCCGGGCCTGGCGAGCCGTGTCCGACGATCAGCGCACCGCCGCGCTGTTCGGCGTCGACGGCCGTGCCATCCATGACGTGGCCGTCATCATCGCCTGCGCCGTCTGCGGCATGGCGGGAGTGATCGTGACGGTGATCTACGGCGGGATGGGTTTTGCCGGCGGCTTCTCGCTGGGCCTGAAGGCGCTCGTCGCGGCGATCCTCGGCGGCATCGGCTCGGTCGGCGGCGCGGCGCTCGGCGGGCTGCTGATCGCCACCTTCGAGGCGGTGTGGTCGGCGACGCTGCCGATCGAGCAGCGCGACCTCGCCGTCTACAGCCTGCTGGCGATTGTGCTGATCCTGCGCCCCGGCGGCATTTTCGGCGACGCCGAATTGGCACCGCGGCAGGTTTGACGGCAGAGTCCGGCGCTAGATTGGGAACGGAGCGGCAGATGAACGAAACCTTCGCGATCACGCCCGAGGACATCGACGCCGCGGCCGAACGCATCCAGGGCCACGTGCTGCGCACGCCGCTCGTGCCGGCGCCGCGCCTGTCCGAGCTGACCGGCGCGACCGTTCTGGTGAAGCATGAGAACATGCAGGCGACCGCCTCCTTCAAGGAGCGTGGCGCGGTCAACAAGCTGCTTTCGCTGACCGAGCGCGAGCGGTCACACGGCGTGATCGCCATGTCGGCCGGCAACCACGCGCAGGCGGTGGCCTATCACGCGCGGCGCTTCGGCATCCCGGCGACGATCGTGATGCCTGAGACAACACCGATAGTGAAGGTCGAGAACACGCGGGCCCATGGCGCCGAAGTCGTGCTCTATGGCGAGACGCTCTCCGAGGCGAGCCACAAGGCGCATGAACTCGCCGGCGCCAAACGCTTCGTCTTCGTCCATCCTTACGACGACGTTGCCGTGATGGCCGGGGCAGGCACGGTGGCGCGCGAGATGCTGACGGACGAGCCCGATCTCGACGCGCTGATCATCCCGCTCGGCGGCGGCGGGCTGATGGCCGGCAATGCCATCGCCGCCAAGGCGATCAAGCCAGGCATCGAGCTGATCGGCGTCGAGACCGATCTCTACCCATCCTTCTTCAACGCTGTGCATGCGGCCGACAGGCCCGTCGGCGGGCCGACGCTGGCGGAGGGCATCGCGGTCAAGACCGTCGGTCAGCTCACCCTACCGATCGTGTCGAGCCTCGTCGGCGATATCGTCCTCGTCGGCGAGGATCTGATCGAGCGAGCCGTCAACGCCTATGCGAGCCTTCAGCACAGCCTGGCGGAAGGGGCCGGAGCGGCCGGGCTCGCCGCGATGCTGAAGGACCCCGGGCGCTATGCGGGCCGCAAGGTCGGGCTCGTGCTCACCGGCGGCAATATCGACATGCGCCTGCTCGCCACGATCATGGTGCGCGAGCTGGAGCGCGAAGACCGTATCGTCGCTTTCCGGCTGACCACCAACGACCGGCCCGGCCTGCTCGGCCGGATCGCGAGCCTGCTCGGCGACGAGGGCGCCAATATCCTCGAGGTCAGCCATGGCCGGCTCTTCCTCGACCTGCCGGCCAAAGGGGTCTCGCTCGACGTCACCGTGGAGACGCGGGGCGAGGCGCATTCGCGCGCCATCGAGGATGCGCTGGCGAAAAACGGCTTCGCGCCGCGGCGCATTCTTCCGCGCGGTCTTGCAGAACCGGGTCGCTGATCAAACATATCGGTGGTCTCAGCATCGACTCGCGCCAAGATCGGCATCGATGCAGCCGCCGCATTCCGCAGGAGGATGAAGTCCCGATGAGCGATACCCGCTATGGCCGCCCGCCGGTCACGGCGCTTGAGCCCCGCCCCAACCAGAACGTCAGCGGCGTCCTGGGTTCGCGGCTGTTCGCCTGGTTCGTCGACATCGTCGCGCTGTTCTTTCTGGGCTCGCTGGTCGTGGTGCTGCTGGCCGTGCTCGGCATCGTCACCTTCGGCGCGACTTGGCTGCTGATCCCGATCGCGACAGCCGCCACCGCGCTGGGCTATGCCGCGCTCACCATCGGCGGACCGCGCCAGGCCACCTGGGGCATGCGCGTTGCCGGCCTCAAGGTCGAGACCGCCGAGGGCGGCCGGCCGGATGGGCTCGCCGCCGCGGTTCATGCGCTGCTGTTCTATGTCGCGGCCGGCACCTTCGTGCTCTGGCTCTGCACCGTCGCCTGCGGCTTCGCCCGCTCTGACCGGCGCATGATCCACGACCTGCTGACCGGTCTCGTCGTCGTGCGCGCCTAGGGCCTCGCTCGCCAAGAGTCGCTTGATGCAGATCAGAAGCAGCGCGCGATCTGCGGCGCGCTGCGCGGTGCTTGTTGCGGGTGCGCCCGGCGGTGCTAAATTGAAATGGCTTAGCCTTTCCCGGAGCCAGCCGACGTGACGCGCCCGTTGCGGGATGCCCCGCAATTCTATCTGACCTCCCCGACCGCGTGCCCTTATCTCCCCGGGCGCGAGGAGCGGAAGGTATTCACGCATCTGGTCGGGTCGCGGGCGCGCGAACTGAACGATGTGCTCTCGCAGGGTGGCTTCCGCCGCTCGCAGAGCATCGCCTACCGGCCGGCCTGCGAGACCTGCCGGGCTTGCGTTTCGGTGCGCATCTGCGTCGACGACTTCCGCTTCTCCCGCGGCTTCCGCCGGGTGCTCGCCCGCAATGTCGACCTGATCGGCGAGGCCGTGGCGCCGCAGCCGCGCTCCGAGCACTATTCCCTCTTCCGCGCCTATCTCGACGAGCGCCACCCCGATGGTGGCATGGCGACGATGTCGGCTCTGGATTTCGCGATGATGGTCGAGGACACACATGTCCAGACCCACCTGATCGAGTACCGCCGGCGCGGCCCCGATTCCGGCTTCACCGGACGCGGCGAGGGCGATCTCTTCGCGATGGCGCTGACCGACACGCTCAGCGATGGGCTTTCGATGGTCTATTCGGTCTATGAACCCGGGCTCGAACCGCGCTCGCTCGGCACCTACATGGTGCTCGACCACATCCTGCGGGCGCGCCGGCTCGGCCTGCCTTACGTCTATCTCGGCTATTGGGTCGATGGCTCGCCGAAGATGTCCTACAAGTCGCGCTTCCTGCCGCAGGAGCGGCTGATGCCGCAGGGTTGGGAACGCGTCGATCAGGAGGACTCCACCGGCTGAGCGCGCATCCGCGTCCCGCGGAAAACGCGCCTGCCGTGCCCTGCCCCGCTCGCCACGTTCCCGCTGCGACCGTCGCCCGCCGCGACGAGCCGGACTGGAGGCAAGATGAGTGAAGAGCTGACCCTGAGGCTGGAGCGCTGCTACACCGGCGTCGTCCACGACACGATGCGGGCCATGGGGCTGAGCGACTTCGTGCTGCCGCCCGAGCTGCGTCCGCTCCTGCCCGGCCAGAAGCTTGCCGGCCCGGCCTTCACCGTGGAGGGCAAGACGGGCGAGTTCGACGCGCATGAAACCCTGCTCGGCTGGACGGGCCTGCTCTCCGCCGCCAAGCCCGGCCATGTCTGGGTCTGCCAGCCCAATACGGACGAGGTCGCGCTGATGGGCGAGCTCTCGGCCGAGACGCTGAAGAACAAGGGCGTGCGCGGCTGCATTATCGACGGGCTCTCGCGCGACACCGAATTCATGATCGATATGGGCTTCCAGGCCTATTTCAAGGCTTACACCCCGCGCGACATCGTCGGCGCCTCGCTGCCCAAGGCGGTCGACGAGCCGATCAAGATCGGCGCCGTCTGGATCCGCCCGGGCGACTACATCCTCGCCGATCGCGACGGTATCGTGCGCATCCCGGCCGAGATCATCGTCGAGGTTCTGGAGAAGTCCGAAGCGGCGATCTCGACCGAAAACAAGGTCCGCACCGCCATCCTCAGCGGCACCGACCCGCAGCAGGCCTACCTGCGATACGGCAAGTTCTGAGCCTTCGCCAAGACGAAGGGCATGCCACGACGGCGGGCGGCGGGAGCACAACCGCCCGTTGCCCAGAAAGCGACAGGTCGCCTTAAGAGTAAATCAAGCCGGACGGCACAGTATGGCGCCGCTGCTATGCCGTGGGGACTTTCATGCTGCGTAACCTGACCCGGATGCCGACCGACATGTCGTCGGATTCGCGCCGGCAGCTCCTGCATGCCGTCACCGATCTCTTCCTCCTCGATCGCGAACCCAACGAGGCGTCGAAAGAGCATTACGGGCAGATCGCCACGAGCTCGCTGTCCTATCTCGAGGAGGAGGAACGCAAGGGCTACGCCGAACGCGTCGCGAACCTCCCCACTTTGCCGCGCAACGTCGCCATCTCGCTCGGCGGCGACAGCAGCATCGAAGTCGCACGCCTGGTGCTCACCCTCTCGCCGGTGCTGACCGATATCGATCTTGCCGCCATTGCCGTCACCCAGTCGCAGCAGCACCTCGCCGCCATCGCCGAACGCGCCCGCCTCTCGGAGAGCCTCACCGACATCCTGGTCGAGCGCGGCGACAAGGAGGTGCTGCAGACGGTCAGCGCCAACAAAGGTGCCGCCTTCTCGGATCGCGGCTTCGACCGCCTGCTCGAACGCGGCAATGGCGACTCCGTCATCGCGGGCGCGCTCGCCCGCCGCTCGGATCTGACGCCAAGCCGGGCCCAGCGCGTGCTCTGGATCGTCGGGCAGCTCGCCGAAGCGACCGGGCCGGACGGCAACCTGACGGATAATGCCTCCTCGCTTGCCAAGCAGGCGCGCCAGCAGCGCCTTGAGGTCAAGCTCCTGCTGGCCGATCTCGCCGCCAAGGTGCGGGAGGTCGACGACGTGCTGACCATGCTGGCCGACGAGGACCGGGCCTATCATCTCGCGCAGGTGCTCGCCCAGGTCGCCGACATCACGATCGAACAGGCGCTGCGCGTGCTGATGCGGCGCGACGCCAGCGGCATCGCCGTGACCTGCCGCTCGCTCGGCATCGGCACCACCGCTTTCCGCGCCATCCTGCAGCTCAGGGCGCGCCGGCTCTATTTCTCGTCGCTGGACATCGACGATGACGTCGATGGCTACACCAAGCTCGACCTCTCCACCGCGGAACGGACGCTGCGCTTCCTGAAGCTCCGCACCAAGATCGTCTGAGCGGAAGACCAAGCTCTGGCGCCGAAAAATCTCCGATCGCCTCAGATGCTCTCCAATATTGACGCAATTCGCGACGGACGATACGTCACCTAAGACATTTCAATCGGAAATCCGCAATGCGCAGCGCAGGAACAAGCTTGTCGCGTGCGCTTATTCTGCTCCTTGCTCGTTTCTTGACCGCGGTCCGCGCACGATGGGACGGCGCCCCTCCGACGACCGAGCAGCGGATTTATTACGCCAACCACGCCAGCCACGGCGATTTCGTTCTGGTCTTGGCGGTTCTGCCGCGCCGGCCGCGATCTGCTGCCCGCCCGGTTGCGGGGAGCGATTACTGGCTGAAGTCAGGCGTTCGACGCTTCATCGGCCGCGACGTCTTCAACGCCGTCCTGATCGACCGCGACCGCGTGAGCCGGACAAACGATCCCATCGCGCAGATGACCGACGCGCTTGACGCCGGCTTCTCCCTCATCGTTTTTCCGGAAGGCACGCGCAATTCCACCGAGGCCCCGATCCTGCCGTTCAAGAGCGGCCTGTTCCATCTGGCGAAAGCCCGGCCCAGCATCGGCCTCGTGCCAGTGTGGATCGACAACCTCAACCGCGTCATGCCGAAAGGTGAATTCGTGCCGATCCCGCTGATCTGCACCGTCACTTTCGGCACTGCGCTGCATATCGCTGCAACTGAGGCGAAGCGGGAGTTCCTGGCTAGGACCGAAGCCGCGCTGCTTGCCCTGTCGCCAAAGGCGAGCCCGCCATGACGATGCCGCATCCCCATCTGGTGGCCGTCCTGGCCGGCCTGCTGGCCATCCTGCTGGTCGCGTCCGTGATTGGATACGTTCTGCAGCGCAGGCTTTCGCCTGATGGCTCCAATGCCGTGGTCGAGAACCTGAACGACCGCATCCGCGCCTGGTGGGTCATGATCGTCCTGATGGGGCTGGCGCTTCTCGGCGGCAGGATCGGCGTGACACTGCTCTTCGCATTCTGCTCCTTCGCAGCCTTGCGCGAGTTCATCACGCTGACCAACACGCGTCGCGCCGACCACTGGGCCCTGGCGCTCGGCTTTTTCGTCGTGCTGCCGTTGCAGTATTATCTCATCTGGATCAGCTGGTACGGCCTCTACTCGATCTTCATCCCGGTCTACGCCTTCCTGCTCATGCCGATCGCCGCGGCGCTGCGCGGCGATACCGACCGCTTTCTCGTGCGTATTGCCGAAGTTCAGTGGGCGCTGATGATCTGCGTCTTCTGTACGTCGCATGTGCCGGCTCTGCTGAATCTCGACATACCGGGCTATGAGGGACGAAACGTGCTCCTCATCGTTTTCCTCGTCGTCGTCGTTCAGATCAGCGATGTCCTGCAATATGTCTGGGGCAAGCTGCTCGGCCGCACCAAGATCGCGCCCAGCCTGTCACCTTCCAAGACGGTCGAGGGGTTTGTCGGCGGCGCTCTGAGCGCGATCGCCATCGGCGCCCTGCTGTCGGGGATGACACCGTTCTCGCCGCTTCAGGCCGCCTTCCTTGCGCTGGTCATTGTCCTGATGGGCTTCTTCGGCGGGCTCGTCATGTCCGCGATCAAGCGCGAGCGCGGCGTCAAGGATTGGGGTCATCTCATCGCCGGCCATGGCGGCTTCCTGGACCGGCTTGATTCCGTCGTATTCTCCGCCCCGATCTTCTTCCATCTCGTCCGCTACGGTTGGTCGACCACATGATGGCGTCCATCGCACGGCTGATGCGCAGCAGCATCGTCCACGTCACCTTCGCTTTCCTCGCCATGGGAAGCTGGGCAGCGTTCGCCAATCTTGCCCACCCGATGCCGGCACCTCTGCGCGCCGGGCTCCTCCAGGGTGCGCTCTCCGCCGTCATTACGCTGCTTCTGAAACGGGGGATCGAATGGCTGGCCCGGCGCTTCTCCGGGCTGGCTGCTCTCCTGGTTCCGCCTCTGGCCGCCGGCGTCGTATCGGCTAGCCTGCTCACGATCATCCATATGATCGGAGGCACTCCTGAAATCGGCAGGACCATCGCGGTCCCATGGACCGTCGCGACCACGTACGCGGCCCTCTACAATTTCTCGCTCTGGCGGATCAGGGAGGCTTGAATCGTGGCGCAAGAGGACAATCGACGCCCGCTCGCGAGCCGCAACTCCGGCTGGGCCCGCGCCATCGCGCGCGGGCTGAGCTCCGCCTCCATCACGCCGAACCAGATTTCGATGGCGAGCATGGTGATGGCGGGGCTGGCGGGAGCCTGTTTCTGGCTCGGCGGCGCCGCGCATCCTGGACCGCGCGCCGCTTTGCTTCTCGCTGCAGCACTCTTTTGTCAGTTGCGGCTGCTCTGCAATCTCTTCGATGGGATGGTGGCGATCGAAGGCGGCAAGCAAGCGGCTGACGGGCCGTTCTGGAATGAGTTTCCCGATCGCGTCGCCGACATCCTCATTCTCGCCGGCGTCGGTTACGGAGCGGGGGGGCCGGCGCTGGGATGGGCGGCCGCCGCACTAAGCATCCTGACGGCCTACACGCGCGAACTGGGCCGCGCCTGCGGACTCCCCGCCGACTTCTCCGGCCCGATGGCCAAGCAACATCGCATGGCAACCATCACAGCCGCAGCATTGCTGTCGCTCCTGGAGCCACTATGGCAGGGGCATAATCAGGTCCTGACCGCCGCTCTCTGGCTGATCACCGCGGGTACCGCTCTGACCGCTCTCCGGCGCGCTGCGAACATCGTATCCGCCTTGGGCCGGCGCCCGAGCCCTTAAGATCGCCATCGAAGGGCGAGCGACCACAAAACCGCGACATTTGCCCCGCCTCATGCTAGCGTCCCCAAGGGCGCTTTCGGCGCGAGGATGGCTTCGACGTGAGACTTCCGCTTCTTTCAGCTGCGGCGTTTTCGGTTCTGTTCGCGGGCGCCGCGCAAGCGCAGACCTTTCTGCCCCTCACCGGTTTCGCAGCCCTGCCGTCCTTCGCCTGGGACGAGCCCATGATCTCGCCGCGATGGGAGGGTTCCTATGCCCGTATTTCCTCGGGCTTCCAGGTGACCAGCTCGAAGCATATGCGGACCAGCGCGGGGCCGACCTTCGGGCTCGAAGCCGGAACGATGCGGCGCGAGGGCAACTTCGTCTACGGCATCGTCGGCGCGCTGGAATATGCCCCGGCGATCGGCGGATACGGCTATCCGAGCTTCGGCACCACGGCCTATACGCGCGACTTCGCCGGAGCCTTCCAGGTCAAGACAGGCGTGCTGGTGACGCCCGACGTGCTGCTCTACACGAAGGTCGGCATGTCGGCTGCCAACGAGACCTGGCGCTACGGCGCAACACCCTTCTCGACGCCTTTCACCCAGAGCGAGATCGCCGTGCGGCCCGAGGCTCGCGCCGGCGTCGAATGGGCCGTGACCGACAAGCTCACGCTCGGCCTCGAAGTCGGCGTCCTCGGCCGGCCGATCCGCTGAGAGGTTGATTCAAGCGGCTGCCAGATTGATTCAGCCGCCGGGCAGAAGCCTTTGAAATTAATTAACTCTCCGAAGGAGAGTGGCGGATTTTCTGCAGCTCGGCCAGCATGAGGCGCAGAAATCCCCGACGTCCCGCGAAGCGCGGGGCGAGCCGGAGTGTGACGCCGAGTTCTCAGTTCAGCTGTTGGCTGTCGACGAACCAGCTCTTGCCCTGGTAGCGGATCTCCGAAGCACCCTCACCGGCGTCCTCATCCACGACGACGACCTTGGTCTTCGCGGCGATGCGGATCGGGCAATGGCGGTTCATCCGGGCGCCGCGGGCGGTCAGCGAGGCCAACCCATATTCATGCCAGCCGGCCCAGCTCGTGCAGGCGAAGACCTCCCGGCTGATCGTCATCTCGCGCTCGGCCGACCAAGCTGATGTCCCGGCGAGGAGCGCCGCGACGATCACGGCCATTCTCGAGATCAGCGCCATGGCTGCGCTCCCTCCCGCTCGCGGTGCGGCTCGGGCCGCTACCCTCCGAAGCTGTTGCTCTTGGGGAAGCCCTTCGGCGGCAGGCGACCGGCCTCTCCGCGATGGCCGAGCCATTCGGTGAGATCGGCCTGCGCCACCGTCCAGGTCCGGCCGGAGGTGTCGAGCCAGGTCAGGCCCTCGGCGAGGTTGAACGTCCTGGCGTCTGAGACGCCGCCATCCTTGTAGCGCTGCAGGCGCACGCCCTTGCCGCGGCCCATCTCGGCCACTTCGGAAATCGGGAAGCAGATCAGCTTGCGGTTCTCGCCGATGATCGCGACGTAGTCGCCATCTGCGGGGGCGGCGAGCACCGCCCGCACCGGCGCCTCGACATTGAGCACCTGTCGGCCCTTGCGGGTATTGGCGACGACATCGTCGGCCGGAGCGACGAAGCCCCTGCCCTCGCTCGTCACCATCAGGAGCTTGGAGCCGGGCTTGTAGGCGAAGGCAGAAACGATGTCGGCCGTTTCCTCCAGCTCGATCATCAAACGGATCGGATCGCCGAAGCCGCGGCCGCCCGGTAGCTTCGAGGCGTCGAGCGTGAAGACCTTGCCGTTCGAGGCCAGCACCAGCACCTTCGCCGTCGTCTCGGTGAAGAAGGCCGTCTGCAGCGTGTCGTCGCCCTTGAAGGAGAAGCTGGAGCGGTCCTGCACATGGCCCTTCAGCGCGCGGATCCAGCCCTTCTTGGAGATCACGACCGTGATCGGCTCGCGCTCGACCATGGCCTGGGTCAAATCGATGTCGGTCGTGTCGGGCATGTCGGCGAAGTCGGTGCGGCGCTTGCCGATCGCCGTCTCCGGGCCGAAGGTCTTCTTCACCTCGCGGATATCATGCGAGATGAATTTCCACTGCGTTGCCTCGGAACCGAGCAACTCCTCGATCTGCCCCTTCTCGGTGGTCAGCTCGTCGAGCTCGGTCTTGAGCTGCATCTCCTCGAGCTTGCGCAGCGCGCGCAGGCGCGTGTCGAGGATCGCGTTGGCCTGGATCTCGGTGAGCTCGAAGACGCGCATCAGCTCGACCTTCGGCTCATCCTCCTCGCGGATGATCTTGATGACGCGATCAAGGTCCAGATAGACGATCAGAAGGCCGCGCAGGATCTCCAGGCGCTTCTCGATCTGGCCGAGCCGGAAGCGCGAGCGGCGCAGCAGCACTTCGCGGCGATGGTCGAGCCAGGCCCGCAGCGCTTCGGAAAGGCCGAGCACGCGCGGCACGAGCCCGCCGGTCAGCACGTTCATGTTCATCGGAATACGCGCTTCGAGCTCGGAGAGCTTGAAGAGCGATTCCATCATCAGATTGGCATCGACATTGCGGGCGCGGGGCTCGATGACGATGCGGATGTCTTCGGCCGACTCGTCGCGCAGGTCAGCGACCAGAGGCAGCTTCCTGTCGTTGAGGAGTTCGGCGATCTTCTCGATCAGCCGGCCCTTCGAGACCATGTATGGGATCTCGGTGACGACGACGAACCAGGTGCCGCGGCCCTGATCCTCGACATGCCAGCGCGCGCGGGTGCGGAAGGCGCCACGGCCGGTGCGGTAGGTCTCCGCCATCGAGGCGCGGCTCTCGACGATGATGCCGCCGGTCGGGAAGTCCGGACCGGGCACGAAGGTCATGAGCTGCTCGGAGGAGGTCTCCGGGTGCTGGATCAGGTAGAGCGCGGCGTCGCAGAGCTCAGCGGCATTGTGCGGCGGGATCGAGGTCGCCATGCCGACCGCGATGCCCTGCGAGCCGTTGGCCAGCAGGTTCGGGAAGGCCGCCGGCAGCACGACCGGCTCCTCGTCTTCGCCGTTGTAGGTCTCGCGGAAATCAACCGCATCCTCGTCGAGGCCGTCCAGCAGGAGGCGCGCGACCTCGGTCATGCGCGCTTCGGTGTAGCGGTAGGCAGCGGCGTTATCGCCGTCGATATTGCCGAAGTTCCCCTGGCCGTCGACGAGCGGATAGCGCTGCGCGAAGTCCTGGGCGAGGCGTACCAGCGCGTCATAGACCGACTGGTCGCCATGCGGGTGGAACTTGCCGATGACGTCGCCGACGATGCGGGCGCATTTCTTGTGGACCTGGCCGGGGTCTAGCCGGAGCAGCCGCATGGCATGCAGGATGCGGCGATGGACGGGCTTCAGCCCGTCGCGCGCATCCGGCAAGGCGCGGTGCATGATGGTGGAGAGCGCATAGGCGAGATAGCGCTCCTCGAGCGCCGATTTCAGATCGATGCGCTCGGCTTCATCCTCCGGCGGCGGATCGACCGGCTTGCCCATACGTACTCAGCCCTCATGCTGTCCAAAATTCGCGCGGCTTCTATGGCACAGCCCGAATCACCCCGCCAGAACGATGCAGCCCAGCGCCCATGCGTGCAAACGCTGCGGGGCTCGGCACAGGTTCAAACAGTGGATGATTCCGGCATTGCGCGTGCGGCAAATTCGACAAGCCGCGCCCGCTCCGGCGGCTCGGGCAGGCCGCGGGGCTCGAAAAGGTGGCGGCGCAGGAAATGCGCGGTCAAGGCGAAGCCCGCGACGAGATCGGCCGGCGACGGCGCACGCGCGCCCTGCCCCTCCACAAGAAAGGCCGGCAAGGACAGCAGCCGATCGAGATAGGGCTGCGCTGCGCGGCGGCTGACCGCCTTGCCCGATTTCGGCGAGACATGGCTCAAATCATCGGGCGAGCCGGTGACGGCGCAGCGCGCGAGGTCGAGCCCGAAGCCGAGTTCGGACAGCATGGCGAGCTCGAAGCGTATGACGAGTGCGGGCGCGAGGCTGGGCTCGTCGAGATGGGCGATCAGGACCGATAGTCCCTCATAGAGGCCGGGATGCGGATCGCGCTCCGGCAGCAGGCGGAGCAAGCCGGAGACCGTCGCCAGCCCATAGAGCGCGACCGGCGCCGCTATCAGCCTCGCGGCATGGGAGGTGAGCAGCTCGACCTTGTATTCACCGAGATGCTCATCGAGCCGCGCGCGCCAGCTCAACGCCACGCTATTGCCGGGCTGGAGGACCGGCTGCGCCTTCTGCGAGCGCCCGCCTCTGACGAGGCCGAGATGCCGGCCATGCTCGCGGGTCATCACCTCCAGGATCACGGCGCTTTCGCCATGAGCCTTGAGACCGATGATCGTGCCTTCATCCGCCCATTCCATCGGCCTCAGTTAGGACGAATGGCCGGACGGTTGCCAGCGCTTCCTGTCACGCGACGTATTGCGCGATCCCGCCACCGAAGGACCAATCCTCGCGCTTGACCTCGACGAGGTTGATGAAGATGTCGTCCGGCTTCAGCCCAGGCTCGCGAGCTAGGTTCTCGGCGATCGCCGCATAGAGCTTCTTCTTCTGCGTCACGCCGCGCGTGTTGGCCACCGTGAGCTGGATGATGACCAGGCCCGCACTGCGGTCGAAGCCGAAATAATTGGCGTCGAAGACGAACTCGTCGGCGTCATGCTGGTGCACGAGGGCGAAAAGGTCCTTCTCGGGCACTTCGAACGTCTCTCGCAGCGCCTTGTAGACGCCGTCGATGATCGCGGCGGGCTCGGAGGCGGGGCGGCCGCGGCGCATGGAAATCCGGATCAGAGGCATGGTTCTCTCCATCAGCGGCGGCTCGCCGGCCGCCATTCGATGAGAGAAACTAGCCTTGAACGATAAATCCATAAACCGTATCATGGTTGATATCATAAATACGGATTTTTGATTTATGAGCACGCCTGTCCTCGATGTGGAAGCGGTTGCCTCCTTCCTCCAGGCCGCCGAGCTGTCGAGCTTCACCCGCGCGGCGGAGGCGCTGGGCTCGACGCAATCGCTGGTCAGCACCCGCATCAAGCGACTGGAGACAACGCTCGGCAAGCTCCTGCTGCAGCGGCATCCGCGGCTCGTCCGGCTCACCTCCGAGGGCGAGAGCTTCCTGCCGGCCGCCCGCGCATTCCTGGCTGCCCACAACCGGGCGCTTGCGACCTTCAGCGAGGCGCCGGAGCGCATCGCCATCGGCATCAGCGAGCAAGCTGCCGGCGCCGATGTTCCGATGCTGCTCGCGCGACTGGCGGCGCGCGACCCCGGCCTCATCGTCAATCTGCGCATCGAGCCATCGAGCCAGCTGGAAGCCGCCTATGAGGCCGGCGATCTCGACGCCGTCCTCGTCCGCAGGATCGGTGTGGGCAAGACCGGCGAGGTGCTGCGCGAGGATGACCTCGGATGGTTTGCCTCCCCGGCCCTGACACGCCGGGAGGACGCGCCGTTGCCGGTGATCAGCCTCGTGGCCGAGTGCCGCCTGCGGCAGCACGCGATCAACGCGCTCAACCGGCGTGCCATCGACTGGCGCGAGGCCTTCATCGGAGGTGGGATGGCCGCCGTGCAGGCCGCGCTCACCGGGGGACTCGGCGTCGCGGCGCTTGCGAACCGCATCGCGCCACCGGGCGCCGTCGACATCGGCGCGGACTGGGGGCTGCCGGCACTCGGGCGCTCGCAGGTCGTGCTGCGCAGCAACGCCGCCACGCCGCGCGGGCGGGCTTTCGTGCGTGAACTGGCCGCGGCGTTCCGCGGCTAGGTGTCTTGTTCTCGCATTTTCTTCACGCGAACCGGGGCCCACTTCGCTCGAAAATGCTCTAGCCGATCACCCGCTCCACCCGGCTGATCACCCGCTTCTCGCGCAATTCGCTGATGATCGCCGAGAGGTGCTTCAGGTCCCAGACCGAGAGGTCGATGGTGACGTCGGTGAAGTCCGGGTTGGGCCGGACCATCTGGACCTGGTCGATATTGCCATCATGCTCGGCGATGGTGGTGGTCACCTGCGCCAGCGAGCCCGGCTCGTTGATCGACTTCAGGGCGATACGGGCCGGGAAGCGCTGCGGCACCTTGTCGTCGAGGTCCCAGCGCACGTCGAGCCAGCGGTCGGGCTCGTTATCGAAGGCGGCGAGCGCCGGCGACTGGATCGGGTAGATCGTCACCCCCTCGCCCGGCGTCAGGATACCGACGATGCGGTCCCCCGGCACGGCCCCGCCCTGCGGCGCGAAGCGCACCGGCAAGTCGCGGCCGAGCCCGCGGATCGGGATGGCACTGTCGGAGGGCGCCTCACCAGGCAGCTTGAACTTGAGATTCTCGCCCTGGCGCAGCTCGAACCAGCCCTTGCCGCTCGTCTCGGAGGATGCGGGCTTCGCCTCGGCCGTACCGCGCTTCTCGGGTTCGAGGTCGGGATAGACCGCCTTGACAACGTCACCTGAATACATTTCGCCGCGGCCCACGGCAGCAAGCACGTCGTCGACTGTGTTGCGGGCAAGCCGCCTCAGCGCGGCCTTGAGCTTGTCGTCGGAGAAGGCGCGCTCGGCGCGGGTGAAGGCGCGTTCGAGAATCTGGCGGCCGAGACCGGCGTATTGGCGGCGGACGGCAGCGCGGGTGGCGCGACGGATGGCGGCGCGGGCCTTGCCGGTGACGACGAGGGATTCCCAGGCCGCCGGCGGCGCTTGCCCCTCGGCGCGGGTGATCTCGACCTCGTCGCCATTCTGCAGCTCGGTCAGCAGCGGGGCGATACGGCCATTAATCTTGGCGCCGACGGCGCTGTTGCCGACATCCGTGTGCACCGCATAGGCAAAATCGATCGGCGTCGCGCCACGCGGCAGGGCGATGAGCCGCCCCTTCGGCGTGAAACAGAAGACCTGGTCGTGGAAGAGTTCGAGCTTGGTGTGCTCGAGGAACTCCTCGGGGCTGTCGCCCTCGGCCAGCAGGTCGACGGTGCGGCGCAGCCACTGATAGGCGCGGCTCTCGTCGCCGAGCTGGATCGGCTCGCCGGGGCGGCCGTCCTTGTAGTGGGCATGCGCCGCGATGCCGTATTCGGCGATGCGATCCATGGAGTCGGTGCGGATCTGAAGCTCGACGCGGCTATGGCCAGGTCCGACCACGGTCGTATGGATCGAGCGATAGTCGTTCTGCTTGGGTGTCGAGATGTAGTCCTTGTAGCGACCGGGCACCATCGGCCAGGTCATGTGGACGAGGCCGAGGACGCGGTAGCAATCCTCCGGCTTCTCAACGATGACGCGGAAGCCGAAGATGTCGGAAAGCTGCTCGAAGGAGACGGATTTCCGCTCCATCTTCTTCCAGATCGAATAGGGCCGCTTGCGCCGCCCGAAGACCTGGGCCTCGATGCCGCTGGCGGCGAGCTTCCCCTTCAGGTCGGCCTCGATCTCGCCGATGACCCTGCCCTCGCGCGCCGTCACCTCCTCCAGCCGCTTGGTCACGGTGGCGTGGGCTTCCGGCTTGATATGGCGGAAGGAAAGCTCCTCCAGCTCCTCGCGCAATTCCTGCATGCCCATGCGGCCAGCGAGCGGGGCGTAGATCTCGGCGGTCTCCTCGGCGATGCGCAGGCGCTTCTCGGGAGGGACGAAGTGGAGCGTGCGCATGTTGTGGAGCCGGTCTGCGAGCTTGACCAGCAGAACGCGCACATCCTCGGCGATGGCGAGCAGAAGCTTGCGGAAATTCTCGCCCTGCGCCGCCTTCTTCGAGACGAGGTCGAGCTTCTTGATCTTGGTGAGGCCGTCGACGAGCCGACGGATGTCCGGCCCGAACATGCTCTCGATCTCTTCCAGCGTCGCGGCCGTGTCCTCGACGGTATCGTGGAGAACGGCAGCGACGATGGTGGCGTCGTCGAGCTTGAGGTCGGTGAGGATCGCCGCGACTTCGAGGGGATGGGCGAAGAAGGGATCGCCGGAGGCACGCTTTTGCGTGCCGTGCGCGCGCATGGCGTAGACATAGGCACGGTTGAGCAGGTCCTCATCCGTGTTCGGATTGTAGCTCCTGACCCGGTCAACGAGCTCGTATTGCCGCATCATGCCCATAAGGGGCCCAGTCTTCTTTCTTCGTCGTCGGAATGTTTGATTATTCGCTCAGGCATGGGGGGCGGCAAGGCAGTTTCCGGCATCAGGCGCAAAAAAGCCCGGCATTGCCGGGCTTTAGAGAGAAACAGTGAAAAATCGATGCACGCCGGCGAGGATCAGTCCTCGTCGTCGGCGCTCTCGGTCGGCGGCACGAGGCCGTCGAGGCCGCGCAGCAGGTCTTCCTCGCTCATCCGGTCGAACTGGATCTCGCTGTCCGAACCGCCGCCGGCGGCAGCCGAGGCCGGGTTGGCGAGCAGCGGCACGGTCTCCTGCTCGGGCTCGTCCACCTCGACATGCTTCTGCAGCGAGTGGATGAGGTCTTCCTTCAGATCCTCGGGCTTCAGCTTCTCGTCGGCGATCTCGCGGAGCGCAACGACGGGGTTCTTGTCGTTGTCGCGCGCGACGAGGATCGACGAGCCCGACGCGATCATCCGCGCGCGGTGGCTAGCGAGCAGCACCAGCTCGAAGCGGTTCTCGACCTTGTCGATGCAGTCTTCAACGGTAACGCGAGCCATGGGCGGCTTCTTCCGATCTCGGCGATGCAGGGAAATGGTTTGAGCACGGCCTTACAGCCAAAGCCGGCTCGATGCAAGAATTTCGCGTCTTCCCGGCGGGCGCCTCAGGCGCGCATGCGTCGCATCATGTCGTCGAGCGTGGGCTCGCGCGCGCCATCCTCACCCTGCTTCCCGACGCCCATCGCCGGCAATTCATGCACCGGGATGTGCGCAAAGCGCATCCGCATCGTCGTCGCCACGCCCTCGCCGAAGGCGATGGCCTCCCGATTGCCGATGGAGGACAGGAAGCCGATCGTGCTGGCCGAGGCATCCGAGATCGCCGAGCGGATGATCTGCTGGTCGCGCTCGTTGGCGAGGCGCATCGCGAAGATCGTCGAGCATTGCGACAGGATGGTCGGGTCGAGCTCGCCCGGGCGCTGCGTCACCACGCCGAGATAGGCGCCGTATTTGCGGCCTTCCTTGGCGATGCGGGCGATGGCCTGCCGCGTCGGCGCAAAGCCGAGCGCCGGATCGGAGGGCACGTAGCGATGCGCCTCCTCGCAGAGCACCAGGATCTCGCAGGCGCCCTGGCTCGCCATGGCGAGATCGAAGGCGAGCCGCGACAGCACCGAGGCGACGGCGTTCACCACCTCGCCCGGCAGCCCGCCGAGCTGGAAGGCGGTGATCGGCCGGCCATGCATCGGGATGCGGAAGATCTGGCCGAGAATCGGCGCGATCGTCTCGTACATGTTGGCGCGGCCGAACATGAAGCGGTAGCGCGGATCGTTATGCAGCGATTCCAGCCGGACCTTCAGCGAGCGCAAGGCGTGCCGCGGCCAGCGCTGCTCGTGCAGGCCGATCAGTTCGTCGATGACGGCGAAGGCATCCTTGAGGCGGAAGGGGGCGGCCGAGTCGATGGTAGGTGCCTGCGGCGCCGGCTCCTGACCGGGGCGCGGCGGAAGCCCGATCTCTAGCGGGCGCTTGAGCAGGCTCGAGCCGAGATCGCGCGTCATTTCCTGCGAAGTCTGGACACGGTAGCGGGCCCGGGCGGCCGCGATCACCTCGCGCAGGATGTCGGGCTCGTCGTCGAGCGCCGGGCGCCCGCGGAAGACGACATCGGCCAGTTCCTCCTGCCGGAACATCCAGAACGGCAGGTCGAGCGCATCGCCGTCGATCGTGAGAGCCAGATCGGGGAAGGCGCTGGCGTATTCGTTGTGCGGATCGAGGATCAGCACGCGCAACCGCGGGCGCACCGCCACGGCACGGCGCAACAGCAGGGCAACTGCGCTCGACTTGCCGACGCCGGTGGTGCCCACCAGCGCGAAGTGGCGCGTCAGCATGTCCTGGACGCTGACGGTGGCCGGAATGCTCGCATCCTGGGTGATATGGCCGATCTCGACGCCGGCGCGATCTCCGAGATCATGGACGAGCGCGAGGTCGCCGGAACGGATGCGATGGGCGAATGCGCCGATCGTCGGATAGTTGCTGATGCCGCTCTGGAAGCGGGACGTGCCGTCCGGATTCTCCTGGACCTCGCCGAGGAACTCGACGTCGATATGGATTGGGTTCTCGCCGGATTCCCGCCAGGACGTCTCGACCGCGTGCACCTTGTAGACCAGCGCCACGATGCGGTTTTCGCCGAGATTGATCGAGACCATTCGGCCGATCGACCAGACATCCATCGGCCGCCAGCTGGCCGTTGAGACAGCGCTCTGGATCGTCGCGCGCGACCCGTCGCAGGCAATCACCCGCCCGATCGTCCGCTCCGGCGGCTGGCCGGCTTCGCGGCGGTCCGGAGTAACATCGGTCTGGAAGGTGGCGTTCTTCACGGGGAGTTGCATTTGACGCCGCTCGTTTGGAGCCTCGGGGTTCAGCCAAGCTAAGCTGCAAGGCTACGGGCACGCAGTTACGATTGCCTTCACTGGCCCGCGATCTGCCGATCTGGGTTAGCAAATCGCAAATGCCGCATTCACAGGTCGCCGCAACCCGCGACCGATCGCAATTCGTGAGCGCAGCCATGACAATCCGTGCATTGAGCCGGCAGCATGCTTTCGTCTAAGGACGATGGAACGAACGGGGGTCTTGCATCATGGCCGAGCGGCTGCGTCTGGGCGTCAATATCGACCATGTCGCCACGGTGAGGAATGCGCGGGGCGGCGCCCTGCCCGATCCTGTCCGCGCGGCGCATCTGGCGGTAGCCGCCGGGGCGGACGGGATCACCGCCCATCTGCGCGAGGATCGGCGCCACATCCGCGACGCTGACATGGAGCGCCTTGCGGCCGAACTGACGAAGCCGCTCAATTTCGAGATGGCCGCCACCGCCGAAATGATGACGCTGGCGGAAAGGCTAAAGCCGCATGCTGCCTGCCTGGTGCCCGAGAAGCGCGAGGAGCGCACGACCGAGGGCGGACTGGATGTGGTCGGCCAGGAGGCCCAGCTCAAGCCGGCCATCGCCCGCCTGAAGGCAGCGGGCTGCCGCGTCTCGCTCTTCATCGAGCCGGACGAAGCGCCGATCGCCATGGCAGCGAAGCTCGGCGCCCCTGTCGTGGAACTGCACACCGGCAGCTGGTGCCACGCCGTCGCCGATGGCGAGACGGCGAAGGCCGAAGCCGAGTTCCAGCGACTGGCCAACGGCGCCGCCTTCGCGGCAAAGCTCGGCCTCGAGGTCCATGCCGGCCACGGGCTCGACTATGACACGGCGCGCAAGCTCGCAGGCGTCCCGGCCTTCGTCGAGTTCAACATCGGGCATTTCCTGATCGGCGAAGCGATCTTCATCGGGCTCGAGGCCGCGATCGGCCGCATGCGGCAGGCGATGGACGAGGGGCGCGCCGGGCTGTCCGGTTAAGACAGCCCGGCCACAAGTCGTTCAAGCAGCCGGAGCGGTTCCGGTCACAGCGGGCCGCTCGTCCTCGCTCAGCCAACGATAGATCCCGCCGCCGAGCGCGCCGCCGATCAGCGGCGCGACCCAGAACAGCCAAAGCTGCCCGAGCGCCCAGCCGCCGACAACGAGGGCCGGTCCCGTGCTGCGGGCCGGGTTCACCGAAGTGTTGGTGACCGGGATGCTGACGAGGTGGATCAGGCAGAGCGCAAGCCCAATGGCGAGCGGCGCGAAGCCGACGGGCGCCTTGCCATGCGTCGCGCCCATGATGATGAAGAGGAACATCATCGTCATGACGACCTCGGTGAGGAAGGCGGAGACGAGATCGTACTTGCCGGGCGAATGCGCGCCATAGCCGTTCGCCGCGAAGCCCCCAGAGAGGTCGAAGCCCGGCGCACCGCGCGCGATGACATAGAGCAGGCCCGCTGCCACGATGGCGCCGACCACCTGCGCCACGATGTAGGGAACGACCTGCCCGCCCGGGAACCGCCCGCCGAAGGCGAGCCCGACCGTCACCGCCGGGTTGAGATGGCAGCCTGAGATATGGCCGATGGCATAGGCCATCGTCACCACCGAAAGACCGAAGGCCAGCGATACGCCCAACAGACCGATACCGACATTGGGGAAGCCGGCGGCGATGACGGCGCTGCCGCAGCCGGCGAAAGTCAGCCAGAACGTGCCGACGGCTTCGGCCACGTATTTCTTCGTACTCATGGCGCATCCTCCAGAGGCGAAAACGAAAATGATGCTGTTGAGGAAACACGATGCCGTCAACTTGCCGCAAACCGTATTCAGAACCCTGCTCCTGCCGTTTTCCCGGATTGGAATGACTCCCGGCAGGTATTCGCCATCCAGCAGCAACAATCCCGCCGGCCGCTCTTGCGCGTTGTCGCAGACGCGATAGTCGGCTAGACCGCGCTGGATCGCAGTGTCAGGAGCGCCCGCGTGGCCAACGACGTCGACAGCAAATCCAAGGCCGCCAAGGAAGAAGGCGGGATTCTCGATACGATCAAGGTCGTCGTCCAGGCGCTGCTGATAGCGCTCGTCATCCGCACGCTGCTGTTCCAGCCCTTCAACATCCCCTCGGGCTCGCTGATCCCGACGCTGCTGATCGGCGACTACCTGTTCGTCTCGAAATACACCTACGGCTACTCCAAGCACTCGATCCCGTTCAGCCCGCCGCTGTTCTCGGGCCGCATCTGGGCGGCCGAGCCGAAGCGCGGCGACATCGCGGTCTTCAAGCTGCCGACCGACAATTCGACCGACTATATCAAGCGCGTCATCGGCCTGCCCGGCGACCGCATCCAGATGATCGACGGCATCCTCCACATCAACGGCCAGGCGGTGAAGCGCGAGCGCATCGCGGACTATGTCACCGCCGACAACTGGGGCCGCAGCGTCCCGGTGATCCGCTATCGCGAGACTCTGCCGAACGGCGTCGCCCACGAGGTCATCGAACGCGAGGGCGACAGCGGTTCCTTCGACAACACCCCGGTCTTTCAGGTTCCGCCCAACCACTTCTTCATGATGGGCGACAACCGCGACAACTCGCTCGACTCGCGCGACCGCAGCGTCGGCTTCGTGCCTTTCGAGAATTTCGTCGGCCGCGCCGAGATCATCTTCTTCTCGATCGAGGAAGGCGCCTCGGCGTGGAGGATTTGGGAATGGCCCTCCACGGTTCGCTGGAACCGTCTGTTCAGCACCATCAAGTGAGCAAGGCGGGCGAAGGCGGGCGTAAGGCCCCGGATACCGCGCGGCTCGAGGCCACGCTGGGCCACAGCTTCTCCGACAAGGCTCTGCTGGCGACGGCGCTCACCCATATGAGCGCCGAGGATTCGAGGCTGGCGAGCTATCAGCGGCTGGAATTCCTGGGCGACCGCGTGCTCGGCCTCTCGATCGCCGACATGCTGTTCCAGCGCTATCCGCAGTCCGAGGAAGGCAATCTGTCGCGCCGTCTCGCCGATCTGGTCCGCAAGGAGACCTGTGCCGACGTCGCCCAGGGCTGGAATCTCGGCCAGTTCATGCGGCTTGGCGAAGGCGAGATCCTCGGTGGCGCGCGCAAGAACAAGGCGATCCTGGCCGATGCCTGCGAGGCGATCATCGGCGCGGTCTTCCTTGACGGCGGCTATGAGGCCGCGCGCGGCCTGGTCGAGCGCGGCTTCGGCGAGCGGCTGATGAAGCCGGTCCGGCCGCTGCGCGACGCCAAGACCGCCTTGCAGGAATGGGCGCAGGGCAAGGGCTATCCGACGCCGACCTATACTGAGCGCGGCCGCTCCGGCCCGGACCATGCCCCGGTCTTCGTCGTCGCGGCCAGGATCACCGGGCTCACTGATGCCGAGGCGCGCGGGCCTTCCAAACGACTGGCCGAACAAGCGGCTGCCGAAGCGTTTCTCAGGCGCGAGGGCTTATGGAACGACAACCCGGAGGGTGACGATGTCTGAAACGACCGAGCCCACCCGCTGCGGCTTCGTCGCGCTGATCGGCGCGCCCAATGCCGGCAAGTCGACCCTGCTCAACCAACTCGTTGGCGCCAAGGTCTCGATCGTCTCGCGCAAGGTGCAGACGACGCGCACCCAGGTGCGCGGCATCGCGCTATCCGGCACGGCGCAGATCATCTTCGTCGACACGCCCGGCATCTTCGCGCCCAAGCGCCGGCTGGACCGCGCCATGGTGACGAGCGCCTGGGGCGGCGCCACCGATGCCGATCTCATCGGCGTGCTGATCGACGTCGCCCGCTTCGATCATGAGGAGAACACGGCGCTGCTGGAGAAGCTCGCCGAACTGAAGCAGCCCAAGTTCCTGATCCTCAACAAGATCGACACGGTGCCGAAAGAGAAGCTGCTCGAGATCACCGCCAAGGTGAACGAGCGGATGAGCTTCGAGACGACCTTCATGGTCGCGGCGCTGACCGGCTACGGCGTCAAGGATATCCTCGCCTGGCTGGAGAAACGGCTGCCGCTCGGCCCCTGGCTCTATCCGGAAGACCAAATCTCGGACGCCCCGCTGCGCTTCCTAGCCGCCGAGATCACCCGCGAGAAGATCTTCGAGCGGCTGCATGACGAACTGCCCTATCGCTCCACCGTCGAGACCGAAAGCTGGCAACAGAAGCCGGACGGCTCGGTCAGGATCGAGCAGACGATCTATGTCGAACGCGAGGGCCAGCGGAAGATCGTGCTCGGCGAAGGCGGGCAGACCATCAAGGCGATCGGCCAGAAGGCGCGGGCCGAGATCGCCGAGGCTGCCGAGGCCAAGGTCCATCTCTTCCTGTTCGTGAAGGTGCGCGAGAACTGGAGCGACGACCCCGAGCGCTACCGCGAGATGGGCCTGGAATTTCCCAAGGGCTGACACAAGACCCGCAATGCGCAGCGAGAAGGACAAGATGCTCGCCGGCGAGTTCTATCGGGCCGACAGCCCGGAGCTCATCGCCGACAATCGCCGCGCCAGTGCCTGGATGGAGCGCTTCAACGCAACGACCGCGACGCCAGAACACCGGCTCCCGCTCCTGCGGGAAATCTTTCGGCATGTCGGGCACGACGTCACCATCCGCCCGCCCTTCCATTGCGACTATGGCTACAACATCAGTCTCGGCGATGGTGTCTTCCTGAACTTCAACTGCGTCATCCTCGACGTGGTCGCGGTGACGATTGGCGACGGCACCCAGATCGGACCCGGCGTCCAGATCCTCACGGCCGATCACCCGCGCGACCCTGCTCAACGCAGGCAAATGCTCGAATTCGGCCGCCCCGTCAGCATCGGGCGCAATGCCTGGATCGGCGCCGGCGCGATCGTCCTGCCAGGGGTCACGATCGGCGACGATGCGATCGTCGGAGCCGGCAGCATCGTGACGCGCGACGTGCCTGGAGGCTGCACGGCAGTCGGGAATCCGGCGCGGTTACGGCCCTGAACCGACGAAAATCGGTGCCGAAAGACGCATATCGTGCTGCCTCAACACGCCACGCGGGAGTTTCGAGGTCGTCGAAAAAACAATGATAGCCGGACATTGTTCGACCGCGATTCACCCACATTTTGAATACTTGAAGAGATTTCAGCAGGAGTGATTGCCATGGCCGCCTCACCGCGCATTGCGCTGTTCATCGACGGCGCCAATCTTTACGCGACCTCGAAGCAGCTCGGCTTCGACATGGACTATCGCCGCCTGCTGCGCGAGTTTCAGGGGCGCGGGAACCTGATCCGCGCCTTCTATTTCACAACGCTGGTCGAGAGCGAGGAATACTCCTCAATTCGGCCGCTGGTCGACTGGCTCGACTACAACGGCTATCGCGTCATCACCAAGGCGGCCAAGGAATTCACCGACGCGACCGGCCGGCGCCGGGTCAAGGGCAACATGGACATCGAGCTGGCTATCGAGATGCTCGAGCTCGCTCCGCATCTCGACCAGATCTACCTGTTCTCCGGCGACGGCGATTTCCGCCCGCTGGTCGAGGCGGTGCAGCGCAAGGGCGTCAAGGTCTCGGTGGTCTCGACCATCTCGACCAACCCGCCGATGGTTTCCGACGAGCTGCGCCGGCAATGCGATGAGTTCGTCGATCTCGCACAACTCATGCAGAAGGTCGGCCGCGACCCGGCCGAGCGCGCGGCCCGTACTCCGGCTGCTCCCGGCACGCCGGCCAATCCCGCGCTTGAACGCCGCTACGGCATCAAGCAGGGCGATGAGGCGGGCGAAGAGTAAGGCTCGACGCCAACGAGCAGGGCACGGGGAGCCCTGCGCCCTACCCGTTCTTCAGTAGCCGCTGCTTGTCGCGATTCCAGTCGCGGGTCTTCTCGGTCTCACGCTTGTCGTGCAGCTTCTTGCCTCGGCCGAGGCCGAGTTCGATCTTCGCCCGGCCCTTCTCGTTGAAGTAGACCTTCAGCGGAACGACAGTGAAGCCCTCGCGCTGGATGGCACCCATCAGCTTGTTGATCTGGCGACGGTGCAGCAGGAGCTTCCGCGGGCGGCGGACCTCGTGGTTGAAGCGGTTCGCCTCCAGATATTCCGGGATGTAGGAGTTGAAGAGGTAGAGCTCGTCGCCCATCGGGCCGGCATAACTCTCGCCGATCGTCGCCTTGCCGCCGCGCAGCGACTTGACCTCCGTGCCCTGCAGGGCAAGGCCGGCCTCGATCGTCTCCTTGATCTCGTAGTTGAAGCGCGCCTTGCGATTATCCGCGGCAAGGCGATAGCGCTCCGGATCGGGTTTTTTCATGCCGTTCCGTTGAATCCGTATTGCTTGACCAGGGCCGCCATGGCCTGCGATTCCGATTCCGGGTCGGCGCTCAAACCATTGAGAACGCCGAGCTTGTCGTCCTCGCGCCGGTTCTGGCTGAGTTTGAACTTGCCGATCATCGAGGCGATCTCGATCTCGACGCCAACGATGCCGCGCGCCTGCGCGGCGATGAAAGGTGCGGGCGCGTCACTCACCGCCCAGGGCTCGGCGCGCGGCGCCTCCTGCTGGCGCGTCAAGGACTCCAGCTGCGCCTGTAGCCAGGCGGGGTCCTCGATCGCGCGGGCCGGCCCACGCACCTGCACGGTGACATAGTTCCAAGTCGGCACGACCTTGCCCGTCTCGCGCTTGGTCGCATACCAGGCCGGCGTGACGTAGCGCTCGACGCCGGTGAAGATCACCAGCGTCTCGGCGCCGGCCGCGATTGCCTGCCACTGGGCATTGGGGCGGGCGAGATGCGCTCGCAACACGCCGTTCTCGCCCTCGTCCTCATGCAAGACAAAGGGCACGAGATTGGCCACGAGCCCGCCCTCACCCACCGTCACCAGCGTGGCGAGCGGGTGCTGGCGAATGACCGCGTGAAGCTGAGCGCGATCCTCGACCTTGAAATGGCTGGGCTCGTACATCCCGGACTCCCTGGCGTGTCGGCCGGGGCGACCGGACGAACGCGCAACTTCATTTAGTCATTCAACAGCCCGGCGAAAACCATCGCCTCGCGGATCACCTTGCCGGTCGCCGGCGTCACCGGCAGCAGCGGCAGGCGGACCTCCTCCTCGATGCGGCCGAGCAGCGCAAGGCCGTGCTTGGCGCCGCAGAGGCCCGGCTCCTTAAAAATGGCGTCATGCAGCGGCACCAGCCGGTCCTGGACCTTGAGCGCCGTGGCGTAGTCGCCCTTGAGCGCCGCCACCATCAGATCGGCGCAGAGGCGCGGCGCGACATTGGCGACCACCGAGATGCAGCCATGGCCGCCGGCCGCCATGTAGGCGAGCGCCGTCATATCCTCGCCGGAGAGCTGGATGAAATCCGGCCCGAGCGCGTGGCGCTGCTGCGAGACTCGGGCGAGGTTGGCGGTGGCGTCCTTCACGCCGGCGATGTTCTTCAGCTCGTAGAGCCGGGCCATCGTCTCGACCGACATGTCGATCACCGAGCGCGGCGGGATGTTGTAGATGATGATCGGAATACCGATCGCATCGTTCACCGCCTTGAAGTGCTGGTACATGCCCTCTTGAGTGGGCTTGTTGTAATAGGGCGTGACCACGAGGACGGCGTCGGCGCCGGCCTTCTCGGCATGAACCGCGAGGTCGATCGCCTCGATCGTGTTGTTCGATCCTGCGCCGGCGATGACCGGGACGCGGCCCTTGGCCTGGTCGATGACGATCTCGACGACGCGCTTGTGCTCGTCATGGCTCAGTGTCGGGCTCTCGCCCGTGGTGCCGACCGGGACGAGGCCGGTGGAGCCGTTCTCGATCTGCCAGCCGACCAGCGCGCGCAACGACTCCTCGTCGACCTTCCCGGCTTTGAACGGCGTGACCAGAGCGGGCATCGAACCGGTGAAGGCGGTGTGCTTGGTCATGAAAATCGATCCCGAGGACGGCGGCATTGTTACGAAGCTGCCACACATAAACCGCCGCGACGCCAAGGCAAAGCCGCCAACCCATGAAAATGCGTGGCGTCTTGGTTAAACCTCCTTAAACTCCCTTCCCTGAACATCGATCCATGCACGCCCGAATTTTCCCGCGGACGACGCCTGCCCTCGAGAGACTGCCTGCCCCGATTTCGCCTGCCCAGAGTCTGCCTGCCCCCACAGCGCCTGCTCTAGAAACGCCTGCCCCAGGATGGAGACCCGCCATGGCCTCGCCTGCTGCCGCGCGACGACTGACTGCCCTGCTGCTGCCCGCCCTGCTCTGCACCACGGCCCTTCAGGCCGGTGACGACGGAATGCTCGCCAGCCAGCGCAAGCTCGCCATGATCAGCGATTTCGAGAAGACCGGCGCGCCGCCGCTCTCCCCTGCCGACGTCAAGCGCGCCGAGGAGGCGATCAGCGCCGAGGCGGTGAAAGCCGTCATCGCCGCCTATCGACGGGGCGCTCTCGGTGAGGGCGATGTGCTTGCCGGCAAGATGACGGATCGCGTGACGCGGACGCTTCTCGAATGGGTCGCTATCCATTGCAATGCCGGGGCTGTGTCCTTCGCGCGGATCGATGCCTTCCTGCGCGAGCATCCGAACTACCCGGCCACCACCCGGTTTCGACGCCGCGCCGAGGAGGCCCTGATCGCCGAGCGAAAGAGCCCGGCGATCGTGCGTGCGTTCTTTCACGGCCAGCAGCCGGTCTCGCCGGCCGGGCGGATCGCGCTGGCGCTGGCGCTCAAGGACGAGGGGCGCAAGGACGAGGCCACCGCCCTCATCCGTCGCAGTTGGCGGAAGGACTTGTTCAGCCAATCACTGGAGAAGATCGCGCTGGCCCAGTTCGACGCGGTCTTGAGCAAGGACGACCATCGCCTGCGCGCCGAGCGCTTCCTGTTCGGTGAGCAGGGCGAGGCCGCGCTGCGCAACGCCGCCCGCGTCTCTACGGACTATCTCGTCCTCGCCCGCGCACGGCTCGCCAGCGCCCGCGCACGTAAGCCCATCTCCGAGAAGCTGATCGCGGCCGTCCCCGCGTCGCTGCGCGGGGACGTCTCCTTCGCTTTCCTGCAGGCGCAGCAGGCGCGGCGGGGCGACAAGCTCGACGAGGCCGTGAAGGCGCTTTCCGCCATTCCGCGCGACCCGGCGCTGCTCGGGGACGGAGACGGCTGGTGGGAGGAGCGCCGCATCATCTCGCGCAAGCTGCTTGATGCCGGCCAGGCAGAGAAGGCCTATCAGGTCGCCGCCGGCCATGGCGCCGAGGATGCGGCCGAGCGGATCGACGCCGAATGGCAGGCCGGCTTCATCGCGCTGCGTTTCCTCAAGAAGGCCGATGTCGCGCTCAAGCATTTCGACGCTGCCGCGGCGATCGCCGAGACGCCGATCTCGGTGGCGCGCGCCACCTATTGGCAGGGCCGCACCTATGAGGAGCTCGACAAGGCCGAGGAGGCCAAGACGGCCTTCGGCAAGGCGGCCACGCACCCGATCGCCTACTACGGGCAGCTCGCGCGAGCGAAGCTCGGACTGCTTGGCCTGCCGCTGCGACAGACTGCAGCGGCCGGGATCGACGCGCTGCCGGGCCATCGTGCCGTCAGCCTGCTCTTCCGCCTTGGCCAGCGCGAGCTCGCCACGTCGATGCTGTACGATCTGGCGCGCCACCTGCACGACACCGAGGCTCTGGAGGCGGTCGCGGTCATCGCCGGGCAGGAAGCGGACGCGCGTGCGCTTCTCAGCGTCGGCAAGGCCGCCCTGCAGCGCGGCTTCCCGCTCGACACAGCCGCTTTCCCCGTCAACGGCGTCCCGGCCTTCGACGTGCTGGGCGATCCGATGGAGCGGGCTATCGTCCATGCGATCGCGCGCCAGGAGAGCGCCTTCGATCCCACCGCCATGTCCCATGCCGGCGCGCGCGGACTGATGCAGATGATGCCTGCGACGGCCCGCGAGACGGCGCGCCGCGCCGGCCTGCCCTTCGACTGGGAGAAACTGGGACAGGATCCGCTTTATGCGGCGCGAATGGGCGCAGCCCATCTCAACGACCTGCTGAAGGAATGGCGCGGCTCCTACATCCTTACCTTCGCCGCCTACAATGCCGGCTCGCCGAACGTGAAGAAATGGGTGGCCACCTATGGCGATCCGCGCGATCCAGAGGTCGATGCCGTCGACTGGGTCGAGCGCATCCCGTTCTCCGAGACGCGCAACTATGTCCAGCGCGTCATGGAGAACCTGCAGGTCTATCGCGAACGGCTGAACCAGCGCACGGCCTACCTGATCGACCAGGACCTGAAACGCGGCGGTCGGCGGGAGTGAGACTGGTCGGGATCTGCCTGGAATCGCGCCGTCATGCCGCGGGCCACGCAGCGGAGACCGGAATCCATACCTGAGTATTTGCGGCCCAGTTCTGGCATGGATCCCGGATCGGCGCCGCTAACGCGACTTGTCCGAGATGACGGCGGTGGTTCGCGCGATCAACTCGTGTCGCGCGCCGCTTGTCTCCGCTGCCCGTCCACATGAGCCTTTCGGCCGATTGTTACTTCGGGCATTCTTGAGGCGCTGCGCCAGCCGAGCGGAGAAGCCTATGCTGCAGGATATTGCCGATTTCGCTCCGACGTTGCGGGCCTGGCGCCGCGACCTCCATGCCCATCCCGAGACCGCCTTCGAGGAGGTGCGGACCTCCGCCTTCGTCGCCGAGACGCTCGCCTCGTTCGGCGTCGAGGTCCATCGCGGGTTGGGCGGGACAGGCCTCGTCGGTGTCATCAAGGGCGCACAGGACGGCCCGGCGATCGGACTGCGGGCCGATATGGACGCCCTGCCGATGGCGGAGGAGACCGGCCTCGACTACCGATCGACCGCCGCCGGGCGCTTCCATGGCTGCGGCCATGACGGCCATACGGTGATGCTGCTGGGCGCGGCGCGCCATCTCGCCGCAAACCCGCCGCCACGGGGGAAGGTGCATCTGATCTTCCAGCCGGCAGAGGAAATCGGACAGGGCGCAAGGCGCATGATCGCCGACGGCCTGTTCGAGCGCTTTCCCTGCGCGGAGGTCTATGCGCTCCACACTATCCCACTCTACGACGAAGGCACGGCCGCCGTTCGGCCCGGCGCCACGCTGAGCGGCACCACGGTCTTCGATATCCGGATCGAGGGCGTCGGCGGCCATGGCGCCGCGCCGCACACCACCACCGACCCGCTACAGGTCGCGGCACGGCTGGCGAGCGAGATCTCCTCGATCGTCGGGCGCCATGTCGATCCGCTCACGCCCGCCGTCATCTCGCTCGGCAAGCTCTCGGCCGGCACGGCGGCGAACATCATCCCGGCCGCAGCCGAGCTCAGCGGCACGATCCGCACCTACGATCCGGCGACGGAGGCCCGCATCCTCGACAGGCTCGAAGCCATCTGCGCCGGCTTCGCGCTGATGTCGGGCTGCCGGATCGACTGCACGAGGATCGCGAATTGCCCGCCTTGCCTCAACGATCCAAGGGCGGCGGCCGCGGCCGCCATGGCCGCCGGGACTGTGCTCGGCGAGGGCAATGTCCATACCGATCTCAAGCCCCTGCCCTTCTCGGACGATTTTGCACTGATGCTGGCCGAGTGGCCGGGCGCCTATATCTTCCTCGGCCAGCCCGGCGCGATGTGCCACCACCCGACCTTCGACTTCGACGACCGCCTGCTGCCGGTCGGCGCCAGCATCCTCGGCAGGCTCGTCGCGCAGCAGAGCCGGGCCGCCGCCTGATGCCGGCGAAAACGCGGCATTCGCGACTGCGCTCGTCAAGGCTGGAGCATTCCCGCGTTTCCTCGAAACGCGGGAATGCTCTAATGCGTTCTTCGATCGCATTTTCTTCGCGCGGGCCAGGATCCATTTCGCGCGGAAATGCTTTCGTTTGCGGCTGCCTCCCTGCCTGAGACGATGATGACCGATACCGGTTTCACCTCCCGCTTCGTCACTGCCCGCGACGGACTGAAGTTGCATCTGCGTGACTATGGGCCGCTCGCTGCCACCGCCCTGCCGGTTGTCTGCCTGCCGGGCCTGGCGCGCACGGCCGCCGATTTCCACGAACTGGCGCTCGCGCTGGCACAGGACGAAACGAAGCCGCGCCGGGTGCTCGCGCTCGACTATCGCGGGCGCGGCCTCTCCGAATACGACCGAGACTGGAAGAACTACGACATTCGCGTCGAGCTCGACGACCTGATGCAGGTTCTGGTCGCGACCGGCATCGACGAGGCCGTCTTCGTCGGCACCTCGCGCGGCGGCCTTCTGACCATGGCGCTGGCGGTGGCGCGGCCTGCGACGATCCGGGGCGTCGTCTTCAACGATGTCGGCCCGGTGATCGACGCGCGCGGATTGCTGCGCATCCGTGGCTATGTCGGCAAGCTGCCGGCGCCGCGCAGCTTCTCGGAGGGCGCCGAAATCCTGAAGCGACTCTCGGACCAGCAGTTCCCGGCCCTAGGTGATGCGGAATGGGAGGTGATGGCGCGCCGGACCTGGACCGACCGCGACGGATCCCTGAAGCCCGATTACGACATAAGGCTGCTGAAGGGGCTGGAAGCGCTCGACCTCGAGGCGCCGCTGCCAGTGCTCTGGGTCTATTTCGACGCGCTCAAGGCCGTGCCGATGCTGGCGATCCGGGGCGGCAATTCCGACCTGCTGGAGGACAAGACGCTCCTGGAAATGGCCGAACGCCATCCCGACTGCGAGATCTACACCGCGCCCGGCCAGGGCCACGCTCCCCTGCTCGGCAGCAAGGACATGATCCGCCGCATCGCCAAGCTCGTCGCGCGGGCCGAGCGTCGCGCCGCCGGCTGACCGGCTCACTCCTGAGCGGCTGCGGGTTCTTTCGCCGCCGGCTTGCGCAGACCGCTGGCGCAGACGCAGCCGAGCCAATAGACCGCGACGAACAGCAGCCCCGTCTCGACCCAGGTCGCCAGCACGCCATTGAGAAGCTGGAGCCAGCTCAGGGCAGCCGCGCCGATCCATAAGAGGCCGATGACGATCCAGACTCCGCTCGATAGACGGGGGCGGTCTCCATCGTGGCTGATCCAGCCCATGGCGAGGCCGAGTGCGAAGGCCGCGAGCAGGAACCAGGCGAACTGGCTAGCGAGATAGAGCATGTCCGCCTCCTATTTCGCGACCGTGAACTGCACGCGGCGGTTCATCGCGCGGGCGTCCCGTACATCATAGGGTACGACCGGACGCGTGCTGCCATAGGCCTTGATCGCGAGCTGCGCCGGATCGATGCCACGCCGGGCCAGTTCGTCGCGCACGCGCAGCGCCCGTCGCCGCGACAGGTCCATATTGTCGAAGCCGGTCCGTTCGCCGTCGCGATTGGCGTGGCCTTCGATGGTGACCGGTGAAGTCGGGCATTTCTGCAGGATGGCGGCGGCCTCGGCGATCGCATGATCGGTCGGCGCATCGAGATCCACGACGGAGGTGCCCTGGGCGAACAGGACGGGACTGCCCTTGGTCAGGCCGTCGAGGTCGTTCTGGCAGCTTACCGGCGGATCAATGACGCAGCCGGTCTGGCGCAAGGCCACCACGGCATCGGCCTTGAAGCCCGGTGGCAGGCCGGTAGCGCCGCTGGTCTCAACCTCGCTCTTGATCAGCTCGCGGCAGGTCAGGCCGCGAATGGCGACGCGGTCATCCTCCACCGAGGCGGAGCCGAGATCGAGCCGCAGCAGATCGGTCAGCAGCGTGCGCGCCGCAGCGCCGAAGCCGGAAGGAGCGCCGGGTACGATCACGGTCGCATCGTCGAACCGGTCCTTGAGCGGTGATTCCGCGACGAGACCAGCCAACACGGCGCGCGTCGCCTCGTCGGGCAGATAGCCCGAAAGCCGCAGTCCCGTGCGATCCGCCGAGAGCGAGAGGCCGTAGGGCCGCACGAGCACGCTCTCGGTCGAAGCCGGTACGGAAAGCCCGGCCGGACCCGCCGCCAGAAGCTGGCGCAGCGCTGCCAGCCTCGCCGCATCGGCGGCTTGGCCGGCGATGGCGAAAGCCTTGTCCCGAAGCGTCACCGAGCCGGCCTTGAGCTTTGACAGCGCTTCGAGGGCGAAGGCCGTCGCCGCCGGAACGTCGAGTTCGGAGCGCAGCGCGAGTTCGACGGCCGTGGCGTCCTCGATCGAGGCCTCTCCGAAGAACCGCTGCGCCGTGGCGAGGACGTCGGCGCGGACGGACTCGCTCGGCAGCACTCCGCCCAGGGCGAGCCGGCCATCGGCCAGCTTCGCGCTCCAGTCGAGCGGCACCGGGGCGCGAGGCGCTGGAGCGGGAACCAAAGGTGGTGCCGGAGCAGGCACCGGGACCGGATCGCCCGCCACAGCCGGGATCGCAGGCACGCTCGGCGAAGCCGGTGGCGACGACGCCGCGTCGGAACCGGAAGGTGCGACCGGCGCCGGGGCGGCCGGCAGCACATCGTGCAGGATCAGATCCGGCACATCCGGTAGCGGAACCTCGACCGGAACGGGCGGAGGTGGCGGCGGTGGGCAATCGATCGCAACCCGGGCGACCGAGTCCGGCCCGTCCATCTGGGCGATCTGCAGGCGCAGCGCCTCACACGCCTCATAGCTTTCCGGTCCCTTGCCGGAGAGGGCATAGACATCGCTTGTGATCTCGGCCTTGCCCTCCCGCAGGCGGGCGAGCTCGACGATGGCGCGCGTGACCTTTTCCTGGAAGGCGGGCGGCGCGCCGGTGCCGGGCCGCAGCCCGTCGCGGACAGGAACGGTGGTTCCGAAGGCGCGCTGCACCGCCGTGAGGATCTGCTTGTGCGCCTCCTCGGTCGGGTAGAAGCCTTGCAGGACGACCTCGTCGCCGGCGCCGTGCGCAGCGCTCCAACGATAGGGCGAGATGGTCGGCGGCTCGAGGTCGCAGGTCACGGCACGGAATCCCGGCTGCGGCGGCCGGGCAGCGACGGTTGCCAACGCCAGGAAGGCCTCAGGGCTCGCTGCCTTGCCCTCGATGCAGAAGCGGCCATCGTCGAGCGCGATCCGGCCCGCAGACAGCTTGGGCAACTCGGAGATCATCGCCGCAGCCATCGCCGCGAAGCCCTCCGGCGCGCCGAAAGCGACGGTCTGGCGATCGTCGATGCGCAGGCCAGGGAGCGCCGCGCCGGCAGCAGACACATTGGCGGTCGCCGCATCGAGATCCGGCACGAAGCCGCCGAGCGTGACGACCTCCGCCTGTCGGCTGGCGAACCAGGAATAGGGCTTCTGCGCAACGGCCTGCGACAGGCCGCCGAGTGCGCGGCGGACGCCGAACTCGGCCCGAAGCTGCGCCATCGCCTTGGTCGCGCCGTCAGTAGAAAGCACTTCGCCGCCGATCGTGACGTCGCGCCCGTCGACCTGCGCCGTGACCGGACGCGCGCCCGGCGTCTTGCCGGCCACGACCGACACCGCGCGCACCGCGCGTTCCCCGACATCGTGCTCTATCGCCGCGTCGAGTCCGAAATTGCCGGCCCCCCAGAGCAGAGCCAGTGGAATGAAACCCCAGAGCCAGCGCGCCGGCTGAGACATATCTCGCCCCCTACCCCGCGGGACTATTGTCCGTCGCAGGTCCGCCCATCAGGATCGCCGCCCTCTTATCAGAGGCTTAGTAGACGATCCGCAGCCAAGAATTCAACTTCCCTGCCTCGCGCAGCGGGAGGCGGGCCCAAACTGTCGAGATATTAGAACAGGACCCAGGCAGCCCCGCGTCAACTGCGGCATGGCGACAACCCACAGCCAAACGAAAAAAGCCCCGGGTTTCCCCGGGGCTTCCGACTGAGATCGGGAAACCGATCAGAAGTCGCGCTGGATACGGAGACGACCCGCGAAGGTGTCCTCGCTCTTGATCAGGCGAGCAGCGTTCGAACGCGCGCCGAAGTTGTCGACAGCCACAACCGGCTGACGCAGCTCGAGGTGCGAGTAGAGAACCTCGACGCCGATGTCGAGACCCGAAACCGGCGACCAGATCAGGTTCGCCAGGCCGATGAACTCCTTCGGGTCCAGCGAGCGCTGCAGACCGACGGTGCCCGGGGTGACGTAGCCGAGCTTCAGCTCGGAGTACGAAGCCGAGAACTCCGAACGCAGGGTCGGGGTCCAGAAGTGCTTGAACGCGGCGACGAGCGAGAAGCCGGTCGTGTTGTCCATGCCACCCGTGATCGGGTTGATCGTCGTGTCGGCAAGGAAGAGGTTGCCGATACGGCCGAGACCGAACGCGCCAACGCCCGAGCCGGTGTAGCCGAGGTAGCCGAGAGCGCCGTCAGCGTAAGCAGCCTGCAGCCAGAGGGTGTCGCCAGCGGCGAGCATCGGCAGGTTGATCTTCACGCCGCCCTGGATCGCCCAGGCGAACTCGTCACCCTCGATCGCGCCGAGGCCGACAGCCACAGCACCCTTGCGGCTGCCAATGGCGCCCGACAGCTGAGCGGAGCCCCAGCCCTGATCGACGCGCAGCGACGCGACGAGGTCCGGATAGTCCTGACCCTGACGGATAGCGGCAACGCCGGTGCCGAGGTTGGCAACGCCGAGGTCACGACCACCGCCGGTGCCCGCGCCGGAAACGCGATCTTCGAGCGAGACCGTGGCCGAGAAGCCCGAACCGAAGGTGGCGGTGTAGGCCAACAGGTTCAGACGGGTATCAGCCGTGCGGATCGAGAAGAAGTTGAGGTCCGAAGCGTAGAAGTCAAAGAACGACTGAGCGCGACCAGCGGTGATCGGGCCGAACTGGACGAAGGCCAGATCGAGGTTCGTGGAGATCGCCGAAGCGCCGACCGTGTTGAAACCGGCAACGTTGCCGCCGACGTTGAAGCCGGCCGAACCGTTGGTGTACTGACCGGAGTTGTTGGTCAGCTCGTAACGGATGAACGTACGCAGCGTGCCGTAAGCGGTCGCGGTGCGGGCGTCGATGTTCAGACGACCACGAGCGCGGGTGCCGTAGGCATCCGACTCACCGTAACGCTCGCCGACGACGTACTCGGCGCGGACACGGCCCGAGATGCGCAGGCAGGTGTCGGTGCCCGGGATGTAGAAGAAGCCAGCACCGTAGGCGGTGCAGACGCGAACGTATTCGACCGGAGCGGCCTTCCGCGAGGGAAGGTCGGCGGCCTGAGCCCCGGCGACCGCGGCGATGCCGGCGGCGGAACCGAGGAGGAGGCTCTTGACGAGCTTCATTTGGTAACCTCCAAAAGAGTTTCGAGACCCTCGGGCTTCGGCCTGCCCCCCGCAACGGGTTCGAAGAACCCTGCTGCAGAACCTGCCTGTTCCCGGTCTTTCGCCTGCGTCACCGATCTCTGTCGGAGGCGAAGACGAAAAACAGCGACCGGGAACGTCCCGACGCATTGCCACCATACGAAACCCTCCCCATCGATCAACCAAGATCGGGCCGCTGAACCGCCCCAGGGGGTGCTTTGGAACCCGGTGTTGCAGACGGGTCACGCTTTGAGGCTCGAAATTTAGGAGTTGTTAACCGCACCAGCACGGCGAGGGCCTATCAAAGCGGTCGAGGCACCGTTGGCGGCGGCGAATCCCCCGAATCCCGGCTCAGGCGATTCCCGCCTCGCCGGAAGCGATTCCCCGCCGCTTCAGTATTCCCACTCGGCGCCGATTCCGACCGCGGCACTGCCATCGGCTCCAGTCTCCGCCTGGAGCTTCAACCGCTTGGTCACGTCCACACCGACGGAGACGCCGCTGTCCTCCGGCTTCGAGCCGACCTTCACGCCAACCGAGACATTGTCACTGATGTAGCGGGAGGCGCCGACGGTGGGCCCGCCCTGCCCCATCTGGATGTCGAGATTGTCGACGCCGAGCGATTTCCTCAGGCGCTCGAAGGTGTCGTCACCGCCGCCTCCGGCGAACTGGGCGGCCGCCTGGGCGAGCTGCAGCGCCTGGAACGGCGAAAGCGAGCCGGAAGCGCGAGCAAACAGCAGCCGCGACAGAACCTCGTCCTGCGGCAACTCCGGCTGCGAGGTGAAGGCGAAGACCGGCTGGTCGGCCGGACCGCTGACAATGATCCGCGCGGTGACGTCGCCGGCACTCGTCTCGGCCACGAAATCGAGCTCGGGAACGAGCCCGCCGGCGAAGGTGAGCCGGCCGCGGCTGAAATCGAGGCGCTGGGTCAGCACGCTGAGCCGCCCGCGGCGCAGTTCGAAGCCGCCGTTGAGAACCGGGGCGGAGGAGCTTCCGCTGACGCGAATCTCGCCACCGAGCTCTGCATCGATGCCGCGCCCGCGGATGAAGACGCGATTCGGAGCCGAAACCGTGACCGCCAGCGCAGCGTCGAAGACTGGCGCCCCGCGCGTGCGGCCGCGCGCCTGGTCAGCCTTGCGCTGCGCGGCGAGGCGAGCGGCGGCGGTGCCGCGCGCGTTCACATGCCGGATGCCTTCGACCGGGCGCAGCGTGGCCGGCAAGCGATCCGGCACCGTCACCTCCAGCGAGGCGATGTCGATTCGCCCCCCCACGCGCGGGCGCTGTGCCAGGGGGCCGCTGATATCCAGGTCGAGCCCCACCACCGCCATGACCAGCCCGCTGGACACGAGCTGGGCACGGTTGCCCTGAATGCGGATGCTGCCGGGGAAGCCGGCGGCGGGATCGACTTCGACCCGCCCGCTTGCCGAGAGCGTGCCGCCGTTCGGCGCCCGGGCCGAAGCGCGCTCGATCGTCAAATTCGTGCCGTTGGCGACGACGCGGGCCTCGATGGCATTGAGGCGCACACCCTGCAGCGCGTCGGTGAAGCTGCCATTGGAGAGGGTCGCGTTGCCGCTGAGGCGCGGGGCGGCGGCGGTTCCGCCCGCGCGCATGTCGACGGCGACCGTGCCGGTGACGCGCTGGCCGTTCGCCGCCAGCATGGCATTGGCGAGGCCGGCATCGATGCGGCCCTGTGCGGAGAGATCGAGCGGTCCGATGGCGTTGAGCGGGGCGGTGCCGCGCAGGGTGAAGGTGGCACCGCGGCCGGCATTGATCGTGGCGGAGACGCTGGTCGCATCGCCCTTCAACGCGCCCTCGCCCACGATCTCCACCGGCGGCAACCCGGCCTGCTTGGTCTCCGGCGTGACGAGCTGGGTGATTCTGAGCTTCCAGGGTCCGGAGAGGTCACCCGGCTTGCCCTTGACCTGCGCCTCGGCGTTCAGCGTGCCGGAGAGGTTGAGATTGGGGGAAGCGATACGCGCGGCTGAAAGCGGCACGTCGCGCGCGGCGAACCGCAGGTCGAGGGTCTCGCCCGCCCGGCCGTCGAGCGTGACCTTGCCCCGATCGATCATCAGCGCGAGGCCCGCGATCTCGACGCCGGAGGCCGGGAAACTCAGCGTGGCCGGATTGGCCAGCGTGATCGCGCGGCCGTCGCGGCGGGCATCGAAGGAGGCGATCTCCAGCTTCAGCGGCTCTCCGGGCACGAGCCGGCCGGCCCCCTTCAGCGCGAATCCGCGGGCGTTGGCGCTCAGCGTGAAGGCGCTCGCATCCGGCGCCCCCTTCGAATCGAAGCGGATCGCGCTGAAGGTCTCGCCGGCGGCGACAGCCCGGTCGATCGCGACAGCCGCGTCGAGCATCGGGCGGCCCCGGACGTCGCGGGCACCGATCTTTGCGTCGAGCCGGTCGATCGAGACCGAAGGGCCGGTCAGGCGCGTGCCCCTGGCGGTGAGATCGACATCCTGCCGGCCTTCCGGGGCGGCGAGCACGATGTCGGCGTCGAGCTGCCCGCCGAGCTTCGTCAGGGCGAGCGGCGAAAGGTCGTCGAGATTGCGGGCGGCGAGCGTCAGGCGTCCGGCCGCACGGCTCGCTGGATCGAGGGTCAGCGCGCCGTTGAGCCGGACGGAGCCGATGGCGAGATCGAGCGTCGAAAGGTTCCAGCTGTCATCGGGCTGGCGCGCAAGCGCGATGGTGCCGTTCGCCGGCTTGGAGTCGACTTCACCGGTCAGGGTGACGCCGGCCGCGACCGCGCCTTGCAGATCGCGCACCACCGCATCGATGGACAGCCGCGGGATCGGGCGACCGAGCGCCGAGGCGTTGGCGATTGCGATGCGAGCATCGGCATCCAGCTTGTTCTGCGGGCCGGTAATCCGCGCGGTGACGTCGCCGCGGCCGGAAAGGCGTGGATCGGCGCGCTTGAGATCGGGCAGCGTCAGAGCGAGCCTGAGATCGGATTGCTGCTGGCGGATCGAGCCATCCGCCGTGAAGGCGGCGTGTTGCCCGGCGACGCGCAGACCATTCACCGTGAAATCGCCCTCAAGCGCATTAACGCGGCCCGCGAGCGTGAGATTGCCGGCGAGCAGACGGTCCACAGCCGCCTGTCCGACGCTCAGGCGCTCGGCCCGGCCGTCGAGCGTGGCGGCGTAGTTGTTGAGCCGCGGCGTCGCATCGAGATCGGCCGTGACCTCCGCCCGGCCCGCGAGCGGGCGATCGGCGAGGCCACTCAGTCGCGCGAGATCGGGCAGCACCGCCTTGAGCTGGCCCAGTACGCGCGCCTGGCCGAGCTTGCCCTTGTAGTCGAGCTCGACGCCGGACAGCGCGAGCTTGAGCACGTCGAAATCGGCGGTGGCGTCATCGTTGCCGGTGCCCCGCAGGGTGAAGGTGACCTTGTCTCCGACCGCTCGCGCCAGCGCGCGATCCGCCAGCGCGATGCCGCTGGCCTCGCCGTCGGAGGTCAGGGCAATGCGGGTGCCGGCTTCGCCGATGGTGCCGCTCGGCGTGGCGTTGAAGGTGAGCGCGATCCTGCCGAAGCTGCCGGTCACGAGCTTCATGTCCTGTGCATCGAGCTTCGCCACGACATTCGGCCCGGCTACGGGGCCACGAATCGTCGCATCGAAGGCGAGCTTGCCGATCTCGGCGCCGGCCGCGACGGTGCGGCCTTCGGCATTCGGGCGCGAGGCGGCGGTGATGCGGAGATCGAGTGTCTTGCCGGCATTGTAGCGGCCGAGCACGTCGAGCCGGGCCAGCGCCGAGACCAAGGCGAGATTGCGGATATCGACGCCACCGGCATCAGGGAAACCGACCGAGCCATCGAGCCGGGTCGAGCCGGCGAAGACCGGCGCGATGGGTTGCGGCATGAGCCCTTCGATGCGCGCATCGAGCGCCAATGCGAGCTGCCGCTCCGCTCCGGCACGCGCAAGCGTGGCGGACCCCTCGGCGCCGATGGTCGGGCCGGCCGTGAAGGTGAGGTTCGAGCGGAAGGAATCGAGCGGGCCTTCGCCGGCAAGGTCGAGCTTGACCGGCGGTTCGCCCGGAAGGCCGGCGATCTTGGAGATCAGGCCGCCCGCCGGCTCGTCGAGCTTCGCCGTCAGCCGCAGCTGCGTGCTTTCCGGCACGAAAGACAGGTCGACATTGAAGGTTCCGCCCATGTCGAGCCGCCGCGCCTCGAGCTTGAGATCGAGCCCCTCATTGGGCGGGCCGAGCCGCGCCGCGCCGGCGGCGCCGAGCCGGGCCGCGACGCCGAGGACGGGCGCGCCGAGCGAGAGCTCGTTGAGCTGGAAGGCCCGCAGGATCACCTTCAACGGCAATTCGGGCAGGATCGGCTCGTTGCTGGGCGGGGCCGCGCCGGCGGGCTGCGGGGCCGGCCGACGTAGGACCTCGAGCTTACCGATCTCGAGTCGGTCGACCTCGAGGCGGCGCAGCAGCAGGGCGCTGCGCGTCCATACCAGGCGGACACGATCGAGCCTGAGCCAGACGCCGTCCCGATCCGAGAGCGCGATGTCGCGGATCTCGACATCGGAGGAGAGCGCGCCGTTGACCTGCCCGATCGAGACCTGACTGGTATCGCTGGAAAGCGCTTTCGAGATCAGGTCGGCGACGACGCCGCGATCCGTCTGGGCATTCTGGGCGAAGCCGCCGAAATGGGCCGAGGCGAGGAAACCCGCCACCAGCAGCAGGGTCAGGAGCGCGAGGCGCGGCATGGTCAGGAGCCTGCGCATCAGAAGGCCTGCCCGATGCTGACATAGAGCGCGACCGGCTTGTCGCCCTTGCGCGGATTGAGCGGCGCAGCGACGTCGACGCGGATGGGCCCGATGCCGGTATAGTAGCGAAGCCCAAGGCCCGCGGCCATCTGCAGCTTCTGCTTGCCGTCCGGGTAGCTCGATTCGAAGGCGGTTCCCGCGTCGAAGAAGGGCACGATGCCAATGGTGTCGGTGACCTTGATACGCGCCTCGGCCGAGAATTCGAGCAGGCTGCGCCCGCCGACAAGCTGGTTGTCCGGCCCGAGCGGCGCGATCGATCGGTAGGCGTAACCGCGCACCGAACCGCCGCCGCCCGCATAGAAGCGCCGCGTCGCCGGGATCTCATCGAGGCTCGCGCCCGTGATCGAGCCGAAGCCGACGCGACCGGCGAGCACGTAGCGGGCATCCTCGTCGAGCGCATAATAGGCCGAGGCCGCCGCCTTGGTCTGGTAGATGCCGACTGTGGAGCCGAGGAAGGTCGGATAGGGGGCAAAGGAGGCCGTGACCCGGAAACCCCGCGTCGGATCGAGCAGGCTGTCGGTCGAATCGTATTTCACCGACAGGGGGATGCCGACCAGGGTGTAGGTCACTTGGCCGAGCACGTCGCTGGTCTGGCCGCGCTCGTATTCGATGCCGGCCTGGATCGAGAAGACATCGCTGAAGCGGTGCCGGATCGCGGTGGTGACGTTGGCGTAGCGGGCCGTGTAGCCGCCATAACGCTGGGTGCCGACGCGCTCGCGCGTCGCGACGCCGTCGATGAGCCAGTCGTTGCGCGTGCCCCAGAGCGCAGGCTTCAGGAAGCCTACGGCGAAGCGCCCGCCGAGATCGGATTTGTCGAAATCGCTGAAGTTCTTGATCTCGGTGCCGTCGATGCGCGGCGCGAGGAAGAGGCTGCCCTCCAGCCGCAATCGCTCGGCCCCACCGAAGAGATTGCGGTGCTCCCAATAGGTCTTCACCGCCGGCCCATCGATGGTCGAATAGCGGGCCGAGAAGCCGAGCAGATGCTTCGGCCGCTCCGTCACCTCGACGAAGATCGGCAAGTTGCCGGCGCTGTCGAGCCGATCGCCCTCGCGGATGCGCACGGAACCGACGGCGGGGATGGTCGCGATCGAGCGGCGCATATCGGCGAGCGCCTTGGGCGAATAGGGATCACCCGGCTCCAGATAGATGAAGGAGCGCACGACTTCAGGCGGGATCTCGTCGGTCCGGCCGATCGCGATCTCGCCGAAGCCGGCGAGCGGGCCGGGGTCGAGGACATAGGTCACGTCCATCGTGCCGACGGCATGATCGACGACGGGCCTGAGCTCCACCATCTTGGCGAGGGGGCGGGATTGCGCGCGCGCATAGTCGACGAGCGCGGCCTGCGCCGCGCGCAGCGAGGAGGACGTCGCCGGGTCGCCCGCGTTCAGCCGCGAAACCTTGAGCGGGTTGGCAATCGCAGGCGCGCCGTACTCGCCGCGCTCGACCACATCGATCTTGCGCAGCCCGAAAACCTTGCCGGGATCGACCTTGACCACGATCGGGACGGGCTCGCGGTTGCGATGCGATTCGAGCGCCCGGATGAGCGTGGCGCTCGGCTCGCCCCCGACGCGAAGCGGGGCGCCGTCGACCACGAGCGCCACATCGGCGTTGAAATACCCCTGAGACCAGAGCGCATCGATAAGCGGCTTGAGATCGGCGGCCATCCGGCGCGCCAGCGTCTCGCCATCCGGCGGCGCGTCCTGCCGCAGGCGATAGAGAAGCGAAGCGTCCTGCAGGGTGCGGGTCAGCGCCTTGGCGTCCTCGGCATCGCCGAGCTGGAAATCGAGCTTATAGGGCAGCGCCGAAGCGCTGGGTGCAGGCGGCTCGTCCTTCTTGGTGAAGAGGCCGAAGACGTCCAGCGACGAGAAATCGAATGCCCGGGCAGGTTCAGCCTGCAGGCCCAGCAGCGCGGCAAACGCATAGCTGCCGCTCAGCGCAATCGCGCGGCCTGCCTGACGCCAAAACCGCATCCGCCCTCCAAGCAACCCCCGCTACGCAATCCGAAAACGGCGTCCCCTGCCGGCCGCCATCATACGGACCAGGCGGATAGGCGCAATGCTCCGGAGAAGATCACAGAGCATCCGACCTGCAGGTTGCGAAAGTATGTCTTGAGAAACAGACCATTGATCTCGCCCGCCGAACGGCTCTTAAGAAACGGGGAACCTGATGGTCTCCTGCCTGGAACCGCCCCTGCGTTGACCGCTTGTTAGAACGGATTGGATAAGGCGCGTCCTATGTCTGGCATCACCCTGCTCCTCGCCCAGGCGCTGATCTATTTCGGCGTGATGGCCGCGCTGTTTCGGTTGCGCCATGTGATGGGGCTCGGAGCCTTCCTCTGTGCGCTCGGGGTGATGCACTTCCTCGAGACCTATCTCGCCGCGGTCTTCTTCATCGAGCTGCCCTTCGGCCTGCTTTCGCCCGGCTCGACCGTTCTGTTCTCGGGCAAACTCGCCATCATCCTGCTGTTCTACATTCGCGAGGACGCCGAAACGGTCCGGCAGCCGATCTATGGCCTGCTGATCGGCAATTTCCTGATGGTGGCGCTGGTGGCGACGCTCCGGCTCTACGGCGACCCGGTCTCGCTGCCCGGCTACAACCCGGATCTCGTGCTGATCGATCAGATGGGCGCACTGATGGTCTGGGGCACGACGCTGCTCTTCATCGATTCGATCGCGATGATCCTGCTCTACGAGAAGCTGCGCCGCCTGCTTCCTGAATCGATCATCCTGCGCGCCTGCCTGACGCTGGCGCTCATCCTGACTTTCGATCAGGTCTTCTTCTTCATCGGGCTGCACATGGTGACGGGTACGCCGATGGGCGCCCTTTTCGGTGGCTGGGTGGCGAAGATGGGCGCGGCCGTCACCTATTCGCTGCTGATGGCGCTCTATCTTTCGCTATTCGAGCGGAGCGTCGCCGAGATCGCGCCGCAGCCGCTCTCGGACATCTTCCACAAGCTCACCTACCGGCACAAATACGAGGAACTTCTCGGCAAGACCGGCCATGACGCGCTGACCGGCGCGCTGACCCGGGAGCGCTTCGAGACGCTCGCGCGGGTGACGCTCGCGCGCGGCGCAGCGGCGAGACGTCCAGTGAGCCTCGCGATCCTCGACGTCGACCATTTCAAGAGCATCAACGACCGCTACGGACACATCGCCGGCGACGAGGTGCTGCGGCGCGTGGTCGACTGCCTGCGCATGGAGGTCCGGGCCGAGGACCACATCTTCCGCTATGGCGGCGAGGAATTCGTCGTGCTCTGCGAGAACATGCCGCATGAAACCGCGCTCGCCGCGGCGGAGCGGATGCGGGTCTCGGTGCATGGCACGTTGGCGAACGAATTCGCGGCGGCACCGACGATCAGCATCGGCGTCGCCACCTTCCCCGACGACGCCGGCGACATCCGCAGCCTCGTCGCCCATGCCGATGCGCATCTCTACGAGGCCAAGCGGCTGGGGCGCGACCGGGTTGTGGGCAACATCCCCGGCGCCGAAGCCGCTGGGGCCGAGCGCGGATAGTCTTACCGGAGCGTCAGGGGAATCGTCGCGAACGGGGACAGCTTCGTGACCACCTCACCCTTGCCGGGCGAGAGAACGCCGCCGCAGAGGCTACCCGTGGTGACGATCTGCCCTGCGCGCAGGGAGCCGAGCCCCTCCTCCTTGCGGTTGGCCCAGGCCAGGAACGGCACCATCGGGTCGCCGTTTCCGTGCACCGCCGGCTGATCGTAGATCGTCACGCCGTTGAGCGAGATGAAGCAGCCGAACTGCGTCGGATCGTCGAGCGCGCTCATCTCGATCTCGGGACCGATCAGATAGCCGCCATGGCCCATCGCATCGGCGAGCCAGAGCGGAAAGGCGACCTTGCCGAACCAGTTGGCGAGGCGGCTCTCGACGATCTCGATGCCGAGATAGGCCTTGTCGCAGCAGGCGAGCAACTCGGCGCGCGAGTACGGGCGTTCCGGACGCAGCGGGACGTCCTTCGAAAGCCGCAGCGCAAGTTCGATTTCGATGCGCAGCTCGGCGCCGATCGCGCCCTCATAGACGTCGCCCGGTTTCAGATAAGGCCCCGGCATCAGCCCGGCGATCGGCGCGCCGTCCTCGGCGATGCCAACCTTCCAGCCGGCGAGCGGCAAGCCGAGCGCCTCGCCGAGCGCACGCGCCGTCGCCAGCCCCTCGGCCTGCGTCGCGGGAACCGGCAGGCTCTCCGTCTCGATCAACGAACGGTCGCGGCGGGCACGCACCAGCGCATCGCGCACGGTCTCGACGGTGGTCGGCATGGGTTGTCCTCTCCCGGGCAGGCGGAGCGCCTTTGCCTCGTGCTAGCCCAGCACAGGCGGAGCGACAAGGCGCCCTGCGGCGCGTGCGCCATGCGGATGGAACCAGCCGGCTGCTGGACGGTTGCCCCGTCATGACCCGTGGACCGCACCGTTTCCGCCGGGCGCTCGCGCTGGCCCTTGCAGCGCTGGCGCTGTTCGTCATGCCCGCCCTTGCGCAGACCCCGGTACCACCTCAGGAATTCGTCGAACGCATGGCCATCGCCAACATGTTCGGCGTCGAATCGGCAACACTCGCACTCCGCAAGACCAGTTCCCCCGCCATCAAGGCCTTCGGCCATCGCCTCGCCGACGATCACGCCGCCGCGATGAGCAGCCTGCGCCGCATCGTCGCCAAGCGCTCGGACATCGCCCTGCCCGACCGGCCGGACACGCGCCACCTCGCGCTGCTCAGCGCATTGGGCGATAAACAAGGCGCCGATTTCGACAAGGCCTATATCGAGGCCCAGCGCAGCACCTATCGCGAGACGGCCGCGTTGATGCAACGCTATGCCAGCGAGGGAACCGATGCCGAGCTGAAGAGCTTCGCCGCGCAGTCGCTCCCCCTGTTCCGCGAGCTCGACCGTAAGGCGCAGGAACTGCCGAGCCCGCCCTGACGCAGAGGCCCAGAGTCGCTATTCGCCTCTGGACATCCCGCCCCAAAGCCGCGCAAGAAGCAGGCGGTCACGCTGCGGCAAGCTGCCGCGCTGCCATAAGTCACGCGCCCGAGAGCCCGTGGCACACAAGAAAACGGTTCGGGAGGAGTCTCGCATATGAAGTCGCTTTGGGTTCTGGCCGCGGCGCTCGGCGCCACCCTCAGCCTGCCCGCGCAGGCGCAGGACAAGATCAAGCTGGTCGACGTCATCGAATTGTCGGGCGCCGGCGCGGCCGCCGGCACCAACTGGAAGAACGGGGCCGAGCTCGCCGTCGCCGACATCAACGCCAAGGGCGGCATCCTCGGCAAGCAGGTCGAGCTCGTGCACTACGACACGCAGACCAATCCGGGTAACACCCGCGCCGCCGTGCAGCGCGGCGTCGACGAAGGCGCCTATGCCATCCTCGGCCCAATCTTCTCCGGCCCGATCGGCGCCTCGATGCAGGTCTCGCAGCGCGCCGAGATCGTCCAGATCGTCGGCGGCGAGGCGGCCGGCTTCACCCGGCAGGGCAATCCCTACATCTTCCGCACCTCGATCAGCCAGGCTGCGGCGATGCCGAAGATCGCCAAGTACATGAAGGACACGCTCAAGGCCGGTTCGATCGCCGTCGTCTGGGTCAACAACGACTTCGGCAAGGGCGGGCGCGACACCATCCTGCCCGAGCTCGAGAAGGCCGGCATCAAGGTCGCCGTCGACGTCTCGACCGAGCAGGGACAGGCCGACTTCACCGCCGACGCGATCAAGGTGAAGAACGCCAATGCCGACGCGGTCTTCGTCTATCTGAACGAGGAGGAGAGCGCCCGTTTCCTGCGCGCCGCCAAGCAGCAGGGCATCACCAAGCCGATGATCGGCGAGACGACCCTGCTCGGCGCCAAGGTGCTGGAGCTCGCCGGCGACGCCGCCAACGGCGCCCGCGGCCATGTCGGCCTCTCGACCGATGCGCCGATCCCGGCCCTGCAGGAATTCGGCAAGCGCTATCGCGAGAAGTACGGCTTCTCCTCCGACCATAACGGCGTGAAGGGCTACATGGCCGTCTTCATGGTGAAATGGGCGACCGAGAAGCAGAAGAAGCTCGACGCGAAGGGGCTGGCCACCACGCTGCACGGCGCCACCATCAAGGCGAGCGAAGAGCCCGGCATCCTGATGGACACCGTCATCGAGCAGAACGGCGACCTCGACCGCGAGAGCTTCCTCGCCGAGGTCGTGAACGGCAAGCAGGTGATCAACACCACCCTGCCGCGGGTCAAGCCGTAAGCCCCGCAGACTACCCTCGACGTCATCCCGGGCGAGCAACGCTCGACCCGGGATCCATCGAAGGGCGTCACGGCTGCATGGATCCCGGATCTCCGCTTCGCTCCGTCCGGGATGACGCGCGCTGACTGCACACGAAACGCTCTCCAACCGAGCGCACATCACCATGGCCGAATTCATCGCCTATCTCATCGCCGGCATTGCCACGGGCGCGATCTACGCGCTCGCTGCGATCGGCTTCACGCTGGTCTGGCAGACCTCGCAGACGATCAACTTCGCCCAGGGCGAGTTCGTCATGCTGCCGGCCGTGCTGATCCTGCTCGCGGTCAAGCTTTTCGGCCTGCCGCTCTGGGCCGGGGGGCTGATCGGCATCGCGGTCTTCCTGCTGGTCTTCGGCGCGGGCTTCAAGCTCGTGGTCGTCGATCCGATGATCAAGCACGGCGTGCTGCCGCTCGCGATCGCCACCATGGCGCTCTCGATCATCATGAAGGAAGGCGCCAAGGACGGCTTCTCCGCCGAGGCCCAGAGCTTTCCCTCGCTGGTGCCGACCGACATGATCAACATCCTCGGCGCCGCGATCTCGCTGCAGCATGTCGCGATCATCGTCGTCGCCTTCGCCGCGATCGGCCTGCTGCAATGGTTCGTCGGAGGGACTCGCCTCGGCAGGCAGATGCAGGCGACGGCACAGAACCCGACGGTCGCGCGCATCCTCGGCATTCCGGTCGAGCGGATGGTGCTGCTCACCTTCCTGCTCAACGCCGCGCTCGCCGTCGTCGCCTCGCTGCTGATCTCGCCGATCTATCTGGCGAAGTTCTCGAATGGCGAGACCATCGGCCTCTTCGCCTTCATCGCGGCCATCGTCGGCGGCTTCAACCAGATCCGTGGCGCGCTGGTTGGCGGCCTCCTGATCGGCGTCGCGGATTCGCTCGCCGCAGCCTATGTCTCGACGCAATACCGGATGGCCGTGCCGCTCATCCTCCTCGTCGCGATCATCCTGATCAAGCCGGAGGGTCTGATGGGCCGCAAGGAGGAGCGCCGCGTATGAGCGCCCCTGCCCTCGAAAGTACCGCCGCGGCCACGCGCAGCGCCGCCCGCCGCATCGATGGCGCGCTGATCACCCTGCTGATCGGCGCCGCCATCCTCTGGTTCGCGCCCACCGGCATGGGCCGCTACGGCACCTATGTGCTCTCGCTCTGGCTCGTCATGAGCATCGGCGTGATGGGGCTGAACCTCACCCTCGGCTATGCCGGCCAGAGCTCGCTGGCGCAGGCCGGTTTCATGGGCCTCGGCGCCTACACCACCGCGATCCTGACGACGAAATGGGGCGTGTCCTGGTATGCCGCCTTCGGCCTCTCGGGGCTCCTGACGTTCTTCGTCGGCATCCTGCTCGGCTTCCCAGCGCTCCGGGTCCGCACCCATTACCTCGCCTTCGTGACGCTGGCCTTCTCGACGCTCGTCTGGCTCCTCCTGCGCAACGAGCAATGGCTCACCGGCGGCGCCTTCGGCATCCCCAATATCGACCGGCCGCAGTTCTTCGGCATCAAGCTGTTCGGCGCGCTCGAATTCCACCGCTTCGTCGTCGCCGTCACGCTGGTCCTGTCGCTGGTGCTGTGGTGGCTGGTGCGCAGCCCCTGGGGCCGGGCCTTCACGGCGCTGCGCGAGAACCCTGTGCGCGCTGCGAGCCTCGGAGTCGACACACGCGCCTACACGCTGCTCGCCTTCGCCATCGGCTCGGCCTATGGCGGCTTCTCCGGCTCGCTATTCGCGCCGCTGGTCGAGTTCATCGACCCCTCGCCCTTCACGCTGTCGCAGAGCCTCTTCCTGCTGCTGATGGTGGTGGCGGGTGGCTCAGGCTATTTCTTCGGCCCCTTCGTCGGTGCGCTGCTCGGCGTGGTGTTGCCGGAATGGCTGCGCTTCGCCGGCTCGCTCTACCTCATCATCTTCGCGACCATCGTGCTCGCCCTGCTGATCATCTGCCCGCAGGGCGTGAGCGGGCTGATCGAACGCTGCTGGGCGGCGCTCGGCCGCCGCTTCGGCCGCAAGGCGGGAGGCACGCCATGAGCCCCGTCCTCGAAGTCCAGGACCTGCACAAGGCCTTCGGTGGCATCAAGGCCGTGAACGGCGTCTCCTTCTCGGTCCGCGAGGGCGAGATCCTCGGCATCATCGGGCCGAATGGCTGCGGCAAGTCGACCCTGTTCAACTGCATTCTCGGCCAGCTCGAGCCAACGGAAGGGTCGGTGAAGCTTGACGGGCGCGACGTCACGCGCATGCGCCCCTCCGACCTCAACCGGCTTGGTGTCAGCCGCACCTTCCAGCTCCTGCAGGTCTTCCCCGAACTGTCGGTGCGCGAGAACCTGATCCTCGCCGGCCAGGAGCATCAGGGCTCGATGCTCGGCCGCCTGTTCGGCGCGCGCGACGCGGGGCTCTCCGACAAAGCCGAACAGATGATCGGCTTCTTCAAGCTTGGCCATCTCGCGGAAGCCAAGGCCGGCGGGCTGTCCTATGGCCAGCAGAAGCTGCTCGACGCGGCGATGGCCTTCATGGCGGGCCCGCGCCTCGTGCTGCTCGACGAGCCGGCGGGCGGCGTCAACCTGACCATGCTCGGCGACCTCAAGGAGCGGCTGCGCGCCATCAATGCCGAGCAGGGCGCGACCTTCGTCGTGATCGAGCACAACATGGATTTCGTGATGAGCCTGTGCTCGCGCGTGATCGTGCTGGCCGAGGGCAAGGTGCTCGCCGAAGGCACGCCAGCGGAGGTGCGGGCGGATCCTGCAGTGATCGAAGCCTATCTGGGGCATTGAGGGCGAGGACAGCGATGACCACACCCATCCTCGAACTCGACGGCGTCGTTGGTGGCTATGGCCCTATGACGATCCTCTACGGCACGAGCTTCAGCGTGAAGCGCGGCGCCATCACCACGGTCATCGGCCCAAACGGCGCCGGCAAGTCGACCGTGTTCAAGGCGATCTTTGGCCTGCTCAAGCTGCGCGAGGGCCGCATCCGCTTCGACGGCCGGGACATCACCGGCTGGAACCAGCGCAAGCTGCTGGAGGCCGGCATCTGCTATGTGCCGCAGGGCCGCAACATCTTCCCCGAGCTGTCGGTGCGCCACAATATCGAGCTCGGCGCGGTTGCCGCCGGCTCCGGCATCACCAACATGCCGCAGCGCCTCGAGGCCGCGCTCGATCGTTTCCCGGCGCTCAAGCGGAAGGCCGATGCCCAGGCTTCGACGCTGTCGGGCGGCGAGCAAAAGCAGCTCGAGATCGTGCGCGGGTTGCTGCTCGACCCCAAGCTCGTGCTGATCGACGAGCCCTCGATCGGGCTTTCGCCGCTGATGGTTCAGGAGACCTTTGCGATCCTTAAGGAGCTGCGCGCCAAGGGCGTGTCGATCCTGATGGTCGAGCAGAATGCGCGCTCGGCGCTGGAAATCTCCGATGAAGGGCTGGTGCTGGAACTGGGCCGGACCCGACTGCAGGGACCGGCGGCCGAGATCCTGGCCGATCCGCGCATCGGGCAGCTTTTCCTCGGCGGCACACTGAACGAGGTGGCCTGAACTCGGCCTGATCTTGCGCCGTCATTCGGCACAAGCCGCGAAGCGACGCCGATCCGGAATCCATTGAAGGGCGTCGCGCCTACGATGGATTCCGGGTCTTCGCTTCGCCCGGAACGACGGCATAGGATGACAGGAAACAGGAGCCTGCCCATGAAGATTCGCGCCGCCGTTCTGAACGCAAGCCCGGTCACCGCTCCCTATGCTCAGAGCCGGCCGCTGCGGATCGAGGAACTGGAGCTTGCCCCGCCCGGCCATGGCGAAGTTCTGGTCAAGGTGCGGGCAGCCGGGCTCTGCCATTCCGACCTCTCCGTCATCGACGGCAACCGCCCGCGCCCGGTGCCGATGGTTCTGGGCCATGAGGCCGCCGGCGAGGTCGTCGAGGCTGGCGAAGGTGTCGACGACCTGAAACCCGGCGACCGTGTCGTCATGGTGTTCGTCCCGTCCTGCGGCCATTGCGCCCCCTGTTCGGAGGGGCGCCCGGCCCTCTGCGAACCCGGTAACGCCGCCAATGGGCGTGGCGAGATGCTCTCCGGAGGGCGTCGGCTCTCGGTCGACGGCAAGCCTGTGCATCACCATGTCGGCGTCTCGGCCTTCGCCGAGCATGCGGTGATCTCGCGCCGGTCACTGGTCAAGATCGAGGCCGAGGTCCCGCACGAGATCGCGGCGCTGTTCGGCTGCGCCGTGCTGACCGGTGTCGGCGCCGCCGTGAACACGGCCCGCATCAAAGCCGGCGAAACGGCCGCGGTCGTCGGCCTCGGCGGCGTCGGGCTCTCGGCCCTGCTCGGCGCAGTCGCCTGCGGGGCGTCGCGGGTCATCGCGGTCGATCTCGCCGAGGACAAGCTGAAACTCGCCAAGGAACTCGGCGCGACGGACGTCTTCAATGCCGGCGCGCCGGATGCGGTGGAAGCGATCCGGACGGCGACGAAAGGCGGCGTCGACCATGCGCTGGAGATGGCGGGCTCCGTGAAAGCGCTCGACCTCGCCTACCAGATCACGCGGCGCGGCGGGACAACGACCACGGCAGGGCTCGCCAATCCGGCCCATACGCTCTCGCTCGCGCCGGTGAAGCTCGTCGCCGAGGAGCGGACGCTGAAGGGCTCCTATGTGGGCTCCTGCGTGCCCTCGCGCGACATCCCGCGCTTCATCGAGCTCTACCAGCGCGGGCGACTGCCGGTCGACCGGCTCTGGACCAGCTCGGGCAGCCTCGATGAGATCAATGAGGGCTTCGACGCGCTGAACGAAGGCCGGACGATCCGGCATATTGTCAGGATGTGAAGGCCGCCGGGCCGTCATTCCGGGGCGCCCGCAGGGCGAACCCGGAATGACAGCCGCCTGACGGCTCACCCGTGCTTGTGCACGATGGTCTTGGTCACCGCGAACTCTTCCAGCGCGATGAAGCCCTTCTCGCGGCCGTGGCCGCTCTTGCCGGTGCCGCCGAAGGGCAGCTCGATGCCGCCGCCGGCGCCATAGCCGTTGATGAAGACCTGGCCAGCGCGGACCCTCTTCGAGACGCGCTGCTGGCGCCCGCCATCCTTGGTCCAGACCGCGGCGACCAGGCCGTAGTCGGTGCCGTTGGCGGCCTTGATCGCGTCCTCTTCGTCGTCGAAGGGGAAGGCGGCGAGCACGGGGCCGAAGACCTCGTCCTGCTCCAGCCGATTGCCGCGCGGCACCGGGCCGAACAGCGTCGGCTGGACGTAGAAGCCGCCATTCGGCACGCCCTGCGCGATCTGGCCCTGCGCGATCACCGGGATGCCGGCCTCGCGGCTCTGGTCGATGAAGCTCTGCACGCGGCCGCGCTGCTTGGCATTGATGACCGGGCCGCAGTCGAGGTCCATCTCCGGCGTGCCGGCCGTCAACTTCGAGAAGGCCTTGGCGACTTCCGCGATGACGTCGTCATAGATTGATTTCTGCACCAGCAGCCGGCTGCCGGCCGAGCAGGTCTGCCCTGTGTTCTGGACGATGGCCTTGCAGGCGATCGGCACCAGCGCGTCGATATCGGCATCCTCGAAGACGATCTGGGGCGACTTGCCGCCGAGCTCCAGCGTGCAGGGGATGAGATGCTCGGCGCAGGCGTGCTGCACCATCTTGCCGACCTCGGGCGAGCCGGTGAAGGACATGAAGCCGATGCCCTGATGGGAGGAGAGAGCCGCGCCGGCCTCATGGCCCCTGCCCGCGACGATGTTGATCGCGCCGTCCGGGAAGCCGACTTCGGTGGCGAGCTCCGCGAGGCGGAAGGCGGTGGCGCAGGCATCCTCGGCGGGCTTCAGCACCACGGCGTTGCCCATGGCGAGCGAGGCGGTGAGCGAGCGGCCGATCATCTGCGCCGGATAGTTCCAGGGCAGGATATGGCCGGTGACACCATGCGGCTCGTGGACGACGCTGACGCTGTATCCGTTCAGGAAGGGGATGACGTGGCCGTGCACCTTGTCGGCCGCGCCGCCGTAGAACTCGAAATAGCGGATCGTGGCGTCGATATCGGCCCGCGCCTGGGACATCGGCTTGCCGGTGTCACGCGCTTCCAGCTTCGCCAGCTCGTCGAAGTGATCCTGCACCTTGAGGGCGAGCTTCGAGATCAGGCGCCCGCGCTCGGCTGCCGTCAGCTTGCCCCAAGCACCGTCATAGGCAGCGCGGGCGGCCTTCACGGCGGCGTCGATGTCGGCGGCATTGCCGCAGGCGATACGGGCGAATTCCTCGCCGGTCGCAGGGTTGAGCTTGGCGAGGGTTTCGCCCGTCTGGCCAGGCACATAGCGGCCGTTGATGAAATGTTGATTCATGTCGCCTCCCGATGGCTCCGGCCGACAGCATGCGGCACCGGTCGATTCGGCGGGCAAGCTGCCGGCTGCGGGGCCGTTGCGCAAGCCGGCGGCGGGATGAGGCCCCCTGCGGCAGGCGCAGGGCCTCCACCGGGTGGGATTTGACAGCCGCCGCGTCGTGCCGTTCTCCTTTCACGAAAGAAGTTTACCTAAGGGAAGCCTCCTTATGACGATCGACGTAGCCCGGCTGTCGGCCTGGACCGGCAAGACCGAGACGGCGCAGGACATCGTCACGCCGCGGCTGGTGCAGAGCTTCACCTCGACGTTCGGCCGCCATCTTGCGCCCTACGAGCCAGGCGAGGCCCCGCTCGCGCTGCACTGGTGCCTCACGCCGCCGATCTCGCCGATCGAGACCGCGGGGCCGGATGGCCATGCCGCCAAGGGTGAATTCCTGCCGCCTGTGCCGCTGCCGCGGCGGATGTGGGCCGGCGGCAGCGTCGAGACGATCACGCCGCTGCGCGAGGGCGACGTCGTTACCCGCCGCTCGACCATCGGCGATATCAGCTTCAAGGAGGGGCGCAGCGGACCGCTCTGCTTCGTCGCCGTCCACCATGAATTCGCCACCGAGCGCGGCGTCGCACTGCGCGAGCGGCACGATATCGTCTATCGCGAGGCGGCCCAGCCCGGCGCGATGGCCGCCGGGACGTCGGGACCAGCCGGAGCGGGCGAGCCGGCAGATCTCACCTGGGAGGTCGAGGCCTCGCCGCTGCTGCTGTTCCGCTATTCGGCGCTGACCTTCAACGGCCACCGCATCCATTACGATGTCCCCTATGCCACCGGGATCGAGGGCTATGCCGGACTTGTCGTGCACGGGCCGATACAGGCGACGCTGATCGCCAACATCGTCACGACGCTGGCCGAGGGAGCGCCACTGCAGCTCGACTACCGCGGTCTCTTCCCGCTCATCGCGGGCGAGGTTTTCCGCGCCAAGGCGAGGCGGCAGGCGGATGGCAGCATCAGGGGCTGGACGGAAGGCGCGGACGGGCGAGTCCGCATGGAGGGCTTTAGCCGCCTCAGCTAAGCATAAGCTTTATCGAGCCTATTCGCGCTTCGTTCATCACATCCGGAAAGGCTGCCAGGTGAGCCATCTTAGCCGTGTCGCGGCCCCGCAGCGATGCTACCATCCGGCTCGGCGTATCCATCGGGGGCCGGGCATGGCGAAGGAGCATCGTCCGAACCGTCGCGAGACGCTGAAAGCCGGCGCGGTGGTCGCCGCCGGCACCGCCCTCTCCTCCAGAAGCTCGGCCCAGAGCACTTCGCCGGAAGACGCACCGACCCAGCGTCCGGCGCCGCCGTCGCCCCGGCTGAAGCTCAGGGTGCTGGAGACGACCGACCTTCACGTCAACATCGTTCCTTACGACTATTTCCGCGACGGACCCGACGAGACGGTCGGCTTCGCCAAGACCGCGGGGCTGATAAGGGAAGCACAGGCAGAAGCGCGGAACAGCCTGCTCTTCGACAATGGCGACTTCCTGCAGGGCTCGTCGCTGGGGGACTACATCGCCTACAAGAAGGGGCTGAAGGCCGGCGATACCCATCCGATGCTCGCCGCCTTGAACACCCTGCCCTATCTCTGCGGCACGCTCGGCAATCACGAGTTCAACTACGGGCTCGAATTCCTCGAGAACGGCATCGCCAAGGCGGAATTCCCGCTTGTCTGCGCCAATCTCGAGCGCGCGGGCGGCCGGCCGTTGCTCGACCCCTGGCGGCTGTTCGAGCAGAGCCTCGAGGACGAGGCCGGCAACCGGCATGTGCTGCGGATCGGCGTGATCGGCTTCCTGCCGCCGCAGATCATGCAGTGGGACAAGGCGCAGATCGACGGCAAGCTCGTCGCCTTCGACATCGTCGATGCGGCGGAGCGGCATCTGCCCGACCTGCTCGCCGCAGACCCAGACCTCGTCATCGCACTCTGCCATTCCGGCATCGCCGGTGGAGAGCGCCGCGGGATGGAGGAGAATGCGGCGCTGCATCTCGCCGCGATCGAGGGCATCGACGTCATCCTGAGCGGCCACCAGCACCTCGTCTTTCCGGGAGCGGCCGCCTTCGATGGCATCGCCGGCGTCGACAACGTCAAGGGCTCGCTCCACGGCAAGCCGGCCTGCCAGCCCGGCTTCTGGGGGTCGCATCTCGGCATCATCGATCTCGATCTGGAGCGGAAGGGCGAGCGTTGGCGCATCGCCGACTTCCAGGTCGAGGCGAGGCCGATCTTCGAACGCAGGCCCGACCACAGCATCGTAAGCAAGGCCACGACCGAGCCGGCCGTTCTGACGGCCGTCGAGACCGACCACCAAGCGACGCTTGCCTACATGCGGGAGCCGGCCGGCCATACCTCCGCGCCCATCAACTCCTACTTCGCGTTGGTGATCGACGACGCCTCGGTCCAGATCGTCGGCGAGGCGCAAATCGCCTATGCCCGGCCATTGATGGCCGAGACGCCCTGGAGGGACCTGCCGATCCTCTCGGCGGCAGCGCCGTTCAAGTCCGGCGGGCTCGCGGGGCCGAGCTTCTACACCGACATTCCGGCCGGCCCGCTGGCGCTGAAGAACATCGCGGACATCTATCTCTATCCGAACACGATCCAGATCCTGAAGATCACCGGCGCCGAGGTCCGGGAATGGCTCGAGCGCTCGGCCGGAATCTTCAACCGTATCGATCCTGCGCGCAGCGAGGAGCAGCCGCTGATCAACCCGGGCTTCCCCGCCTTCAATTTCGACGTCTTCGACGGCGTCACCTATCGCATCGACGTCACCCAAGCCTCGCGCTACGACCATGAGGGCAAGCTCGTCACGCCGGCTGCACACCGCATCGTCGGGCTCTCCTTCGCCGGCAAGCCGATCGACGAGGCGGCGCAGTTCATCGTTGTCACCAACAACTACCGCGCCTCCGGCGGCGGCAATTTCCCCGGCACGAAGACGACGGTGGTGCTGGAGGCTCCGGACCTCAACCGCGATGCCGTCGTGCGCCACGTCGTCGGCGGCAAGTCGTTCCAACCGCGGCCGGACGGCAACTGGTCGCTCATGCCGCTTCCGGCCGGAGTCAACGCCACCTTCCTGACCTCGCCCGCCGCCGCGGGCAAGGTTCCACCCGGGCTGAGGGCCGTGCCTGTCGGGGTTGAGCCGGAGGGTTTCGCCAAATACCGCCTGGGCGGCTGAGGCCGCCATGACGACCGCCTGTCCCGAGCCTGCGAAGCCTTGGAACGGACATAACGTTCCTTGAGAGTTCTTTAGCCGAGGAAGAGGGCGTATTCCGGCCCTGACGCCTCCGCGGGGTGCGCTTGATGATCGTCGACGATCGCGAGAGCGACGCTGCCATGAGAGTGGAGCTGGTGGCGGCGCTCTATGCGACGCCGGGCACGATCCTCATCGCCGCCGTCGTGGTTTCGATCGTGATGATCTCGGCCGGGCTCCTGAGTGGCGGCGACCCGATCTTCTACGCCATGGCGGCTGCCAATATCGCGATCGGCGGCTACCGCCACATGTCGCACCAGCTTTACCTGTCCACCCCCCTCGCCACGGCCAGCGCCGAGCAAATCCGCATGCTCGAAGACCGTGCCATGATCGGCGCCTGGGCGACGGCCGCGCTGATCTCGGCTTTCGGTTCCTATGCCGTGCTGTACTACACGCATGCGCCCGTCGCGGTGCTCGCCATCGCCCAGACGATCGGCTATCTCGCCGGGCTTTCCGGCCGCAACAGCTCCCGGCCGATGATCCCGCGCGGTCAATTACTGCTCGCGGCGACGCCGTTCACGCTGGCGCTGCTTTGGACGCGCGAGCCGGTCAATCTGGCGATCGCCCTCCCGGTGGCCTTCACCGCCGCGCTGAGCTTCTCCAACGCCCGGACCATCCACCAGATATTCCTCGGGCGGCTGCGGACGATGCGGGAGCTGGAGCACCTGGCGGCCAACGACACGGTCACCGGCCTCTATAACCGCCGCGGCTTCATGCACGAGACCCGGGCGATGGCGGCAGGTCCTCGCCCCGTCACGCTGATCTCGATCGATATCGACCGCTTCAAGGGCATCAACGACAGATTCGGCCACGATGTCGGCGACGGGCTGCTCCAGGCGGTGAGCCGGATGCTGACGGTCGAGCTCGGTCCCGACGACATCGCCGCCCGCACCGGCGGCGACGAGTTCATGGTCGCGACCACGCGCGGGCTCGAAGATGCGGAGGCGCTCGCGGGCCGCCTCGTCATGCTGCTCGCCAGCCCGCGGGTGATCAGCGGACGCCTCGTCACGGCAACGGTGAGCATGGGCGTCGCGCCGGCCAATTGCGCGCCCTCGATCGAGGATGCGCTGAAATGCGTCGATATCGCGTTGTTCCGGGCCAAGCTCGACGGACGCAATCGCTTCGTGACGTACTCCGCCGAGGTCCGGAAGGAGCATGAGGACGGCCTTGCGCTCGAACTGGAGCTGCGCGATGCGGTCCGCCGCGGCGAGTTCGAACTACATTTCCAGCCGATCTACGATCCGCGCTCCGGCCGGGCGATGCTGGTCGAGGCGCTGCTGCGCTGGAACCACCCGCAGCGCGGCCGGGTCAGTCCGCAGATCTTCATCCCGCTCGCCGAGCAGACGGGCCTGATCATCGCTCTCGGCTCCTGGGCGCTCGGCGAGGCGATCCGGACCGCGCTTGCCTGGCCGCCCGATATCGGCATCAGTGTCAACGTTTCGGCCCGCCAGTTCGACGAGAGCGACGAGGGCGACGACATCGTCGGGATCGTCGAGACATTGCTGCGCGAGAGCGGGCTCGAGCCGCAGCGGCTGACCATCGAGATTACCGAAAGCTCGCTCATCCACGATACCGGGCATGTCGTGGCCCGGCTCGCGGCGCTGCGCCGGCTCGGCGTGCGGATCGCGCTCGACGATTTCGGCACCGGCTATTCGTCGCTGAGCTATCTCGTGCAATTGCCGATCGACACGATCAAGATCGATCAGTCGCTGGCCCGCGAGGTGGGCACGTCGGCCAAGGCGCATTCGCTGATGAACGCGATCACGCAACTCGCCCGCGATCTGAAGCTGCGCCTGATCGTCGAGGGCGTGGAGACGGAGGAGCAGCTTGCCGCGATGGAGCGGCACGGCGTCGACGGCATCCAGGGCTTTGCCTTTGCCAGGCCGACGACGGCCGCAGAATTGCCGGGCTTGCTCCGTGGACCCGCAGCGGCGAAGCGCGCGACACGGAAGCGCAGGGAAAGCCCTTCCGCCTGACCGGGGCTCAGGACTGGATGAAAAGCGCGGGCCGCCTCCGGACAATTTGTCGCCTTGTCCTGACAGGCGTCCGATTTAGATTAGAACTTATCTAATCTGCGAGGATCAAATGACCACCGACCTCTCTCCCATCCGGCCCCCCGCCTATGATGCTGGTGCGCGGTTCCTCCACTGGTCGATGGCCGTCCTGATCCTGCTCGCCTTCGTGCTGGGCCTGACGATCGACGCGTTTCCGACAGTCTTGAAACACGCGGCGATCGAAGCCCACAAAGTCATGGGCCTCGCCCTCATCCTGCTCCTTGTCGCCCGGCTGGCCTGGAGGTTGGCGCATCGTCCGCCGCCGCTGGAACCGGCCTCTCCGCTGATGACGGCTGCGGCCCATCTCGGCCATGTCGGGCTCTACGCGCTGATGCTGGTCGTGCCGGTCATCGGCGTGGTCTACGCGATCAAGCGCGGACAGGGGCTCGATCTCGGCTTTTTCGGCATCCCGCCGTTCACCGCCCCCGCGCCGCGCGCCGAAACCAGGCCGCTGCGCGAATGGCACGAATGGACGGCCTATGCGCTGATTGCGCTGGCCGGACTGCACGCGCTCGTCGCGCTCTGGCATCATGCGGTCAAGAAGGACGGGACGCTGCGGCGGATGCTGCCTCGGTAGCGAGCGCCCCCCGGACCTCGCCTGCGCCGGGAATCTGGGGACTTCTATGATCATGCTTCAACGCAGTTTGACCTACGGCTCGCCTGCCGAGGACATGGAAGTCCGCATTCAAGTCCACGCTCCCGTGCAAGGAGAGAAGGACTGGAGCTGTGCCTATGAGATCGCCTGGCCCGACGGCCCTCGCCGCGGCTACGGATATGGCGTGGACGCCACCCAGGCGATGTTGCTGGCGCTGCAGGCCATCGGCACCGACATCTATACCAGCGACTACCAACGCTCCGGTCGGTTGCGCTGGGAACGGGAAGGCCGCGGCTACGGCTTTCCCGTGCCGCGAACGATCCGTGACCTGCTGATCGGCGACGACGCGCAGACCTTCGGCTGAACTATTCCTCCACCAGCCGGCGCGCGATCACCTGCGCCTGAATTTCGGCGGCTCCCTCGAAGATGTTGAGGATGCGGGCGTCGCAGAGCACGCGGCTCACCGGATATTCCAGCGCGAAGCCGTTGCCGCCATGGATCTGGAGCGCATTGTCGGCCGCTGCCCAGGCGACCCGGGCGCCCAGCAGCTTCGCCATGCCGGCCTCGAGATCGCAGCGCCGCTCGGCATCCTTCTCGCGGGCGGCGAAATAGGTGAGCTGACGGGCGATCAGGATCTCGGCGGCCATCATGGCGAGCTTGTCGGCGACACGCGGGAAGGCGATCAGCGCCTTGCCGAACTGGATGCGCTCCTGCGCATAGCGCAGCCCCAGATCGAAAGCCGACTGCGCCACTCCGACGGCGCGGGCGGCCGTCTGGATGCGGGCGGCCTCGAAGGTCTGCATCAGCTGCTTGAAACCCTGCCCCTCGACGCCGCCGAGCAGGTTCTCGGCCTTCACCTCGAAGCCATCGAAGGCGAGCTCGTATTCCTTCATGCCACGATAACCGAGCACTTCGATCTCGCCGCCGGTCAGGCCGGCAACCGGGAACGGGTCGGCATCGGTCCCGCGCGGCTTCTCGGCGATCAGCATCGAGAGGCCGCGATAACCCGGTGCGTCGGGTTCCGTACGGACCAGCAGGGTCATGATGTCGGCGCGGGCCGGGTGGGTGATCCAGGTCTTGTTGCCGTGGACCTTCCAGACGTCTCCCTCCTTCACCGCGCGGGTGCGCAGCGAAGCGAGGTCCGAGCCTGTATTGGGTTCGGTGAAGACGGCGGTGGGCAGCAGCTCGCCGGAGGCGATCTTCGGCAGCCATTTCTCCTTCTGCTCGGGCGTGCCGCCGCAGAGGATGAGTTCGGCAGCGATCTCCGAGCGGGTGCCCAAGGAGCCGACGCCGATATAGCCACACGAGAGCTCCTCCGAGACGACGCACATCGAGACCTTGGAAAGGCCCAGGCCGCCATAGTCTTCGGGGATGGTGAGGCCAAAGACGCCGAGCTCGGCCATCTTCTCCACCACCGGCAGCGGGATGTAGTCGTTCGCCAAGTGCCATTCGTGGGCGTGCGGGGTCACCTCGGCGGCACAGAAGCGGCGCATCTCGGTGCGGATCGCCTCCAGCGTCTCGTCGAGACCGGGATCGCCGACGCTGATCACACCATGATCCTGGCTGAACAGCGCAACGAAGCGGGCGCGGTTCTCGGGCGTGTTGCCTTCGGCGATCAGCGCTTCCGCCGCATCCGAACGCGCGGTGGCGATGGCCTTCTGCGAGAGGCCGAGCGCCGGCAGCCGCACGATCTCGCCCTGGCTCATCGGAATGCCCCCGAAGATCTGGGCGGCGTATTCGCCGGCGCCGATGCGGATCGCATAATCCTCGACCGCGCCGTAGCGTCCTTCGACCCGCAGCCGCTCGCCATAGGCCTTGAGCTCGCGCAGGGCCGTAACATAGATCGCGAGCCAAGAGAGGCCGTGGGCTGCGTGCTGTTCCGCCTCCAACAGGGCCGAAGAGATGCGCCCATCGGCGAGCACCTTCTGCCGGACGGCGGCGACCGCCTCCTGGAACAGCGCCTCGAATTCCGGCAACGCGGCTGCGATCAGTTCGACGGCATCCGCGCGATGCTCCGCCTTGGCGGCGGTGTTGGCGCTCATTGGCTCGGCCTCCCTTGTTGCGACGCAGCATAGGTGGAGTTCCGCCGAAGCCGAAATCCTTCTTTTTGCCGAGAAGCCGGAACGACCGCCGCGCTATTTGCGGCTGGCGAGCGCCACGCCGAGAACGGTGACCGCCATGCCGCCGATCTGCAGCGGCGTCAGCGTCTCGCCGAAGAGCAGCCAGGCTTCGACCGCGACCAGCGCCGGCACGAGATAGAGGAAGGTCGCGATGCGCGAGACCTCGCCGCGGCGGATCATGAACAGATAGAGCCAGATGCTGCCGATCGAGAGCACGATCACCGACCAGGCCAGCGCCAACAGCATGGTCAGGTTCCATTCGATCCGCATCGGCTCGAACGCAAAGGCCAGGGGCAGCACGACCAGCGAGGCCGCGATGTACTGGATGGCGGTCATGCTGCGCAGATCGCCGGAGACGATCCGCGCCTTCTGGTAGAACGAGCCGAAGGTCACGGCGAACATGCCGCCGATATTGATCAGCATCGGCAGGAGGACGCCCCAGAGAGCGGCCGGCTCGACGCCCGCGAGCTTGGGCTGCAACACCAGCGCGATGCCGAAAAAGCCGCAGGCGATGCCGGCCCAGCGGATGCGCGAAATGCGCTCGCCGACGAGGACCGGCGCGAACAGCGCGGTCAGGATCGGCTGCAACCCCGCAATCAGGCCCGAGATGCCCGCCGGCAAGCCGTGGCGCACCGCCCACCAGACGCCGGCGAGATAGATGCCGTGCAGCAGGACGCCAGTGATGACCACGTCCAGGATGGCGCGACGCCCGCGTGGCCAGGGCGCACCGCCGACGAGTGCAAGCGCCGTCAGCAGGATCGCGGCGCAGCCGAAGCGGACGACGAGAAAGGTCAGGGCGTCGGCGTAACGCGCCGAATAGCCAGCCACTACCCAGCCGGTGGACCACAGGAAGGTGAAGACCAGCGGCATCGCGCGCAGGAGCAAAGGCGGCATAGAAACCCGCAAGGCAATCGAAAACGCGCGTCTCTAGCCCGGTTTCATCGGCCGCGACAGGGCGTCAACGCGGCCATGGCATGCCTGCACCGCCTGCGAGGGTCTGTACTCATCGTGA
>UCLR01000033.1 GCA_900473415.1 Hyphomicrobiales bacterium | reverse complement strand
GCCCCCGCCGAGCCCGCCCCGGCCGAGGAGCCACCCGGGTTCTTGCTGATGTCCCAGGGATTGCGCGCGAGCTTGTGGAAGCTGGAAAGCCCTGATGAAAGCATGCCGTAGTCCGGCATCGTCGTCTTGCCGAGGATCACCGTGCCCGCTTCGCGCAGCCGCGCCGCCGGCGGCGCGTCGTCTGAAGCCGGAGCAAGATGGTTCGCCGCGGTGCCCAGCGGCACCGGCACGCCCTTGGTCCTGATGTTTTCCTTGATCGTCGTCGGCACGCCATCGAGAGGGAGCGCCTCACCTTTCAGCCAGCGCGCCTCGGAGGCCTTGGCCTGCACCCGCGCGCCTTCCGGGTCATAGGCGTAGAGCGCATCGAGCTTCGGCTCCCAGGCCGCGATCCGTGCGATCACCGCCTCAGTCACCTCGACGGGCGAGAGCGAGCGTGCTCTGTAGGCGGCAAGGAGTTCGGCAGCGCTCAGATCGGCAAGGTCGGTCATCGAAAGCCCCAGGACGGCATCGGGGCCAGAGTGGCGCGGGAGACTGAGCCGGCGCAAGCCCGTCCGACCACCCCGAGCCGCGACCTCGCCTTGCGTCTGGCGCACTAGTATACCACCCGATTGACCCTCACCACGCACAGGCCTACAGAACGCGCGACTGATGGAGATGTCCCATGCTGCTGCACGATGATCGCCTTTTTCCCGCCGATCCGGTGACGCGCGGCATCGCGCGACGGCTCTTCGCCACGGTCCGCGACCTGCCGATCATCTCGCCGCACGGCCACACCGATCCGCGCTGGTATGCCGAGGACAACGCCTTCCCCGATCCGGCGACGCTCTTCGTCAAGCCCGACCACTACATCTTCCGCATGCTCTACTCTCAGGGCATCCGGCTGGAGCAGCTCGGCATCGGCCGCAAGGACGGCGGCAAGGTCGAGACCGATCCGCGCAAGATCTGGCGCCTCTTCGCCGATAACTGGCACCTCTTCCGCGGCACCCCGACCCGGCTCTGGTTCGAGCATGCCGTCTCGAACGTCTTCGGCATCAACGAGCGGCTTAGCCCTGAGAACGCCGACAAGATCTACGACAAGATCGCCGCGAAGCTGGAAGAGCCGGAGCTGCGCCCGCGCGCCCTGTTCGAGCGCTTCAAGATCGAGGCTATCTCGACCACGGAAGGCGCGCTCGACGACCTGAAATGGCACGACATGATCCGCAAGTCGGGTTGGGGCGGCAAGGTCGTCACGGCCTATCGGCCCGACAGCGTCGTCGACCCGGAATTCGAGGGCTTTGCTGACAATCTCGAGCAGTTCGGCGCCCTCACCGGCGAGGACATCGCGACCTGGAGCGGCTATCTCGCCGCCCATCGCAAGCGGCGCGCCTATTTCAAGGAGCGCGGCGCCACCTCCTCCGACCATGGCCACGCCACCGCCCGTACTGCGAACCTTTCGGCCGCCGATGCCGAGAAGCTCTACGCCAAGATCCTGAAGGGCAAGGTCTCGGCCGCCGACGCCGATCTCTTCCGCGGCCAGATGCTGACCGAGATGGCGAAGATGAGCCTCGACGACGGGCTCGTCCTGCAGATCCATCCGGGCTCCTGGCGCAACCACAACCCCGTGCTGTTCCAGCATTTCGGCCGCGACATGGGCTGCGACATCCCGCGCGCGGTCGACTTCGTCGGCGCGCTGAAGCCGCTGCTCGAGGCCGTCGGCAACGAGCCGAACCTAACCGTCATCGCCTTCACTCTCGACGAGACCGTCTATTCGCGCGAGCTCGCCCCGCTCGCCGGCCACTACCCGGCGCTGCGGCTCGGGCCGGGCTGGTGGTTCCTCGACGCGCCGGAGGCGATGCTGCGCTTCCGCGAGCTGACGACCGAGACGGCCGGCTTCTACAACACCGTCGGCTTCAACGACGACACCCGCGCCTATCTCTCGATCCCGGCGCGCCACGACCTCGCCCGCCGCGTCGACTGCGCCTATCTCGCCAAGCTCGTCGCCGAACACCGGCTGGAAGAGGACGAGGCGGCGGAAGTCGCCCATGACCTCGCCTACCGCCTCGCCAAGGAGGCCTACAAGCTGTGACTCGCCTCTCCTCCGCTACGCTGGCCGGCCTGCCGGCCGCCATCCGCCGCCCGGCCTATGACCGCTCGCGGCTCACCCCCGGCATCGTCCATCTCGGGCTCGGCGCCTTCGCTCGCGGCCATCTCGCCGAATATACCGAGGACGCGCTGGAGAAGACCTTCGGCGCCTGGGGCATCGTCGGCGCGAGCCTGCAGCGCCCGGACCAGCGCGATCGGCTGAAGCCGCAGGAGGGTCTCTACACCCTGCTGAAGCGCGCCCCGGCCGGCCCGGAGCTACGCATCATCGGCTCCGTTCTGGACGTGCTGGTCGCGTCCGAAAGCCCGGCCGCGCTCGTCGCAAGGCTGGCCGCGCCCGAGACCCGCATCGTCTCCCTCACCGTCACCGAGAAGGGCTATTGCCACGACCCGGCGACCGGCCGGCTCAAGGCCGACCATCCCGATATCATCCATGATCTGGCCAACCCGGCGACGCCGCGCTCGGCGGTCGGCATGCTGGTCGCCGGTCTGAAGGCGCGCCGCGATGCAGGGCTTGGCCCCTTCACCGCGCTGTGCTGCGACAACCTCCCCTCCAACGGCCATGTTCTGCGCGGCCTCGTCCGCGATTTCGCGGCGCTCGTCGACGACAAGCTCGCGGCCTGGCTTGAGGCCAACGGCGCCTTCCCGGCGACGATGGTCGACCGCATCGTGCCGGCGACGACCGACGCCGACATTGCCGAAGTGGCAAAGCTGATCGGCGTCGAGGACGCCGCCCCGGTGATCGGTGAGCCCTTCCGGCAATGGGCAATCGAGGACGTCTTTGCCAATGGCAGGCCCGATTGGCACGAAGTCGGCGCCCAGATGGTCTCGGAGGTCGGCCCCTTCGAGTTCATGAAGCTGCGCATGCTGAACGGCGCGCATTCCTCGCTCGCCTATCTCGGCTATCTCTCCGGCCATGAGACGGTGGCCGAGGCCAGCGGCGATCCGGTCCTTGCCCGCTTCCTCGAAGGGCTTTGGGCCGAGATCATCCCGACCGTGCCGGCGCCGCAGGGCGTCGTGCTCGGCGACTATGCCAAGGCCCTGCTCGCCCGCTTCCAGAACCCGGCGATCCGCCACCGCACCTGGCAGATCGCCATGGACGGCTCGCAGAAGCTGCCGCAGCGCCTGCTCGGCACCATCCGCGAACGGCTGAAGGCCGGCGCGCCGATCGAGCATCTGACGCTCGGCGTCGCGGCCTGGATGCGCTACGTCACCGGCACCGACGAGAAGGGCGCAGCCATCGACGTCCGCGACCCGCTCGCCGCGGAGCTGAAGCGCCGCGCGGAGGCGGCCGGACGCGACGCCGCGGCGCTGGTCACCGCGCTGACCGGCATTGAGGCGATTTTCGACACTGACCTCCCGAGCGACCTGCGGTTTACAAAACCGGTAGCCGCCCATCTGGCTTCGCTCTTCGAGAAGGGCGCGAAGGCGGCGGCGGCAAGCCTGGGCTGACGCTTGCGACAAAGACACAGGAACCGTGGGGAACCCTCTCTTGCAAGGAGAGGGGTTCGCCACGGTTCCGGCGCCTCCTCATCACGAGATGCTCGGCTCAAGTCCGAGCATGACGACCGTTGCCCCTTGATCCCGAACGGCATCCAGCGCCAAATCCGCGGCATGCTTCGCGCGCTGACCCTCGCCTGCTCGCTCCTGCTCACCGCCGCCGCGGCAACGCAGGAAGCGTCCCGCGTCACCGTGCCCAATCTCTGGGACCCACACATCAGGCTCGACCGGCCGGAGCCGGGCCCGCCGCGCGTCGTGCGCTTCCTCACCGACGACGACTATCCGCCCTTCCACTTCGCCGGGCCGGACGGGGCTCTGACCGGCTTCTCGGTCGAGATCGCCCGCGCCGTCTGCGACAGGCTCGGCTGGACCTGCACCATCCAGCCGCGCCGCTTTGACACACTGCTCGATTCTCTCGCCGAGGGGCGGGGCGACGTTCTGGCCGCCGCGATAAACCAGACGACCGCTCTGCGCGAACGCTTCGCTCGCAGCCACCTCTATTTCCGTGCGCCGGCTCGCTTCGCCACCACGCGCGGCAATGCCAGGCCGGATCTCGACGGCGCCGCTTTGCAGGGGCGCCGCGTCGCGGTGGTCTCGGGCACGGCCCATCAGGCCTTCCTCGAAAATCTGATGCCCTTCGTCCAGCGTCGCGAAGCTGCGAACCTCACCGCGGCCGTGGCGGCATTGCGCAGCGGCGAGGCGGAATATGTCTTCGCGGACGGCGTGGCGCTCTCGCTCGCGCTCGCGGCCAGCGGCGGCGAGTTCGCCTTCTCGGGCGGGCCCTATCTCGAAAGCCGCTATTTCGGCGAGGGCGTCGCCTTCCTGCTGCGCAAGGACGATCCCGCCCTGAAGCGCGCGATAGACTACGCGCTCCAGAGCCTCTGGGACGACGGGACCTATGCCCGCCTCTATTTGCGCTTCTTCCCGGTCAGTCCCTTCTGAGCCTCAGGGCGCGTTGCTGGACAGCGCCTGCTTCGCCACCGCAGCGAGCCAGCCCGAAGCTGCGGGCAGGATCGCGTCGTTGAAGTCGTAGCGGTCGTTGTGCAGATCGCCACCGTTCACCGCCGGGCCGTTGCCCATCCAGATGTAGCAGCCGGGCCGGCGCTCCAGGAAATAGGCGAAATCCTCGCCGGTCGTGCTGGCCTTCAGATCGCGCCGCACCGCGAGCCCCGCAGCCTCGCCGGCTGCCGCCGCCATATCCTCCTCCGGCGCCGTGTTGATCGTGGCGCTGCCATGCGTCGTCTCGACCTTGGCCGTCATCTCGAAGGTCGCGGCGATGTTCTGCGCGATGCCGTTGAGACGCGCCAGAAGCCGGTCGCGCACGGCTGGCACGAAGGTGCGGAAGGTACCTTCGATGAAGACATTGGTCGGGATCTGGTTGGAGGCGAGCCCGCCATGCACCTGGCCGATCGAGACCACCGCCGACTCCATCGGGTCGACATTGCGTGACACGATCGTCTGCAGCGCGACGATGAGATGACCCATCGCCACGATCGGGTCATGGGTCTGCTCTGGCAGGGCCGCATGGCCCGCCTTGCCCGTCAGCGTGATCTTGAACCGCCCAGGCTCGGACATCACCGGGCCGCGATGCACCGCGACGGTGCCGGCTTCCAGCCCCGGCCAGTTATGCAGCGCGAAGACGCGCTCCATGGGGAAGCGATCCAGCACGCCGTCGGCCAGCATCGCGAGCGCGCCGCCAATCCCCTCCTCTGCCGGCTGGAAGACGAACTGTACCGTGCCGCTCCAGCCTTCGTCGGCGTTGAGCAGCGCTGCCGCGCCCAGCAGCGAGGTCGTATGCCCGTCATGGCCGCAGGCATGCATCACATTGGGCGTCTTCGACTTGTAGGGGAGGTCGTTTACCTCCTGGATCGGCAGCGCATCCATGTCGGCACGCAGGCCGACCGTGCGCTCGGAGGAGCCGCGTTTCAGCGTCGCAACCACGCCATAGCCGCCGACATTGGCGGTGAAGGGAATGCCGAGCTCGGTCAGCTTCTCCTGCACGAAGGCGCTCGTCTTCTTCTCCTGGAGTCCGAGTTCCGGATTGGCATGGAGATGGCGTCGCCAGGCGATGAGCTTATCGAGCAGGTCGCGGTCCAAGGTGGCAATATCCTGTTAAGCTTGCGAAGGCAGCACACTATCCGGCACCGCGCTTTCGGCAACCACGGCGGACGAATGCCCTCATGCCGGGCATGCGGGAAAGCCGCCGTCATTCCCGGACGGAACCTCGCGAAGTCCTTGAACGCATTGACCGCCCTTAGCCGATCTGCGAAAGCCCGCAGTCTCGTTTTTCCGACATCGCGGAGAGGACACCAGAGCAAATGCCCGCCTTCGACGCCGCCCTCGTTGACGCCGCCCAGCGTTCGGCCGCCTGGCCGTTCGAGGAAGCGCGCAAACTCGTGGCTCGCATCGAGAAATCCGGCAAGAAATCGGTGATCTTCGAGACCGGCTATGGCCCCTCGGGCCTGCCGCATATCGGCACGTTCGGCGAGGTCGCGCGCACCTCGATGGTTCGCCACGCCTTCCGCGTGCTGACCGGCAACACCATCCCGACCCGGCTGATCGCCTTCTCGGACGACATGGACGGCCTGCGCAAAGTGCCGGACAACGTGCCGAACAAGGAACTGCTTGCGGCCAATCTCGGCAAGCCGCTGACCGAAGTGCCCGATCCGTTCGGCACGCATGACTCGTTCGGCCGCCACAACAACGCGCGCCTGCGCGCCTTCCTCGACGGCTTCGGCTTCGACTACGAGTTCAAGTCCTCGACGGATTCCTATCGCGCCGGCGAGTTCGACGCGACGCTGCTCAAGATGCTCGCCCGCTACGATGCGGTGATGAAGATCATGCTGCCGACGCTGCGCGAGGAGCGGGCCGCGACCTATTCGCCCTTCCTGCCGATCCATCCGAAGACCCGCATCGTCATGCAGGTGCCGATCGACGAGGTCGATGTCGAGACCGGCACTATCGCCTGGACCGATCCCGAGACGAAGGAGCGCTTCGTCTCCCCGGTCACCAGCGGCCATGTGAAGCTGCAGTGGAAGCCGGACTGGGCGATGCGCTGGGTCGCGCTCGGCGTCGACTACGAGATGGCGGGCAAGGACCTGATCGACTCAGTCAAGGTCTCCTCGCAGATCGCGCGTGCCCTCGACGGCACCCCGCCGGAAGGCTTCAACTACGAGCTCTTCCTCGACGAGCAGGGCCAGAAGATCTCGAAGTCGAAGGGCAACGGCCTGACCATCGAGGAATGGCTGACCTATGGCCCGCCGGAGAGCCTGGCGCTCTACATGTTCCAGCGACCGCGCGAGGCCAAGAAGCTCCACTTCGACGTCATCCCGCGCGCCATCGACGAATATCTTCAGTTCCTCAACGGCTACGAGAAGCAGGACTGGAAGAACCGCCTCGGCAATCCGGTCTGGCACATCGATGGCGGCGAGCCGCCGGCGCCGGAGGTGATCGCCACCGGCGAGGGCGAAAACGCGGTCAGGACGCAGGTCACCTTCGGCCTGCTGATGAACCTCGTCGCCGTCGCCAATTCCGAGGACAAGGCGGTGCTCTGGGGCTTCCTGCAGCGCTATGCGCCCTCGATCTCGCCCGCGACCCATCCGCGGCTCGATGCGCTGGTTGGCTACGCGATCGCGTATTTCCGCGATTTCGTGAAGCCCGCGAAGAACTACCGTGCGGCCGACGACGTCGAGCGCGAGGCCTTCACCAAGCTCGATGCGGCGATTGCCGCGCTGCCGGCCGACGCCACCGCGGAAATGGTGCAGGATGCAGCGCTCGACGTGGCGCGCGCCATCCCACGCTACCAGAACCTCAACGCCAAGGGTGCGACGCCGGAGCGGCCGGGGGTCTCGGGCGATTGGTGGAAAGCGATCTACCAGGTCTTCTTCGGCGAGGATCAGGGGCCGCGTTTCGGCTCCTTTGCGGCGATCTACGGCCTGCCCAACACGCGCGCCCTGATCGCCAAGGCGCTGGCCGGCGATCTCGTGAAAGAGCACGCCGCCTTCCTCGACGCGCGCAAGGCGGGCTGACCCCGCCGCGCACCGCCTCCCACTACCCCTAGGAGCCTGACATGACCTTCCCGAACGATGCGCTGGCAGCGCTGGCGAAGGCGGTCGGGCCCGGCGGTCTACTGACGGGCGAGGCGATCCCCGCCCGCAACCGCAAGGATGCTTCCAAGGCAGCCGAGGGCCTGCCCGCGGTACTCGTCATGCCGCGGACGACCGAAGAGGTCGCCGCGGTACTGGCGATCTGCTCACAGCTTGCTCTGCCGGTCGTCGTCCAGGGCGGCATGACCGGCCTCGCCGGCGGCGCTTCGCCTCAACCGGGCGAGGTCGCGCTCTCGCTGGAGCGGATGAGCGGCGTCGAGGAGATCGACCCGGTCAACCGGACGACGACGGTGCTCGCCGGCACGCCGCTGACCATCGTGCAGGAGAAGGCGGCGGAGGCTGGCTTCCTCTACGGCGTCGATCTCGGCGCGCGCGGCAGTTGCACCATCGGCGGCAATGTCGCGACCAATGCCGGCGGCGTGCAGGTGCTGCGCTACGGCATGACCCGGCGCAACGTGCTCGGCCTCGAGGTCGTAACGGCGGACGGCCGCATCGTCAGCCATCTGAAGAAGGTGGTGAAGAACAACGCCGGCTATGACTGGACGCAGCTCTTCATTGGTAGCGAGGGCACGCTCGGCGTGGTCACCCGCGTGCTGCTGGCCCTGCAGCCGGCGGTGGCCGGCATCCAGACCGCGCTCTGCGCTGCGAGCAGCGTCGAGAAGGCTCTCGCCGCGCTCAACCGTCTCGAAGGCCGCCTCGGCGGCAGCCTGCTCGCCTTCGAGGCGATATGGCCCGAATACATGGAAGCCGCGGCGAAACATACCGCTCTGCCCTGGCCCTTCCCTGCCAAGCCGGAAATCACGCTGGTGATCGAAGCCGCGATGGGACCTTCGGAGACCGGGCAGGAAGCCTTTGCGGAAGCTCTCGCGGAACTCGCCGAGGAAGGCTTGCTGGACGACGCCCTGGTCGCGCAGTCGAGCCGCGACCGTGCCCGCTTCTGGGCCTATCGCGAGGCGAATTACGAATTCTACCGGGACATGGCGCCCGGCATCCATTTCGACGTCAGCATTCCACTGAGCGCCATGGAGACGGCCGTCGCGCTGCTGCGCAAGCGCGTCGCGGCCCGCAGCGCCGAAGCGCTGCCCATCGTCTTCGGCCATCTCGCCGACAGCAATCTCCACCTGTCGATCCACTCCGAGACGATGGAACTCTCAGGCTTCGCCGACATCGTATACGAGCTGGTGCGGGAGATGCAGGGAAGCGTCTCGGCCGAGCACGGCGTCGGCATCCTGAAGCGGCCCTATCTCGGCATGAGCCGCTCCGAGCCCGAGCTCGCGCTGATGGCGACGCTGAAGCGCACGCTCGACCCCGGCAATATCCTCAACCGCGGGCGCATATTGCCGGCGACAGCCTGAGGCGAACGGAGCAGGACGGACGAGATGACGCCCACCGAAGCCGTCGAACACGCCATCCGCTCCCGCCGCGCCATCCGCGGTTTCCTGCCTGATCCGGTCGATCCGGCGCTGCTGCGCCACCTGATCGACCTCGCAGCGCAGGCTCCCTCCGGCACGAACATGCAGCCCTGGAAGCTCAGGGTCATCGGCCCCAGCACTCGCACCCGGCTGGAGGCGGCTCTGATCGCCTCGCTGGATTCGCCCGATCTGCCGGCCGCCGAGGAATATCGCTACTATCCTGAGACCTTCCGCGAACCCTATCTCTCACGCCGCCGCAAGCTGGGCTGGGACCTCTACGGCCTGCTCGGCGTGGTCCGGGGCGACAAGGCCGGGATGCGCCGGCAGACCGAGGCCAATCTGCGCTTCTTCGACGCGCCCGTCGCGCTGATGCTCACCATCGACCGCGACCTCGAGATCGGCTCCTGGCTCGACCTCGGTATGTTCCTGCAGAACCTGCTGATCGCCGCGCAGGGGCACGGCCTCGATTCCTGCCCTCAGGCGATCTTCGCCCGCTTTCACCCGGTCGTGCGGCGCGAGCTCGCCATCCCGGAGCAGGAGATCGTCGTCTGCGGCATCGCCATCGGCAAGGCCGATCCCAGCGCGTCGGCCAACCGCCTCGTGCCCGAGCGCGAGCCGGTCGAGAACTTCACCACCTGGCTGGATTGAGACCCCTCGTCAGTGCCCCTGCCCGCTATCGGGCACGGGCTTGGCGGCGCTCTTGCCTCGGAACAGCCTGATCAGCGGTCCGACCAGCCGCTGCATCACGAAGACTGCGGCCGCGCCGACCACGAGGCCGAACACGGCCGAAAGTGCAGCTCCCACCAGCCACTCCGCGATTGGCGTCAGCCAGGCCGGCAAGATATGCGCAGCGGCGACGGCGATCGCGTGGACACCGTGGCCGAGCGTTGTGAAGCCGAAAGTCTCCAGCCCGTGGATGATGATGCCCCCGCCCACCCAAAGCATGGCCGCCGTGCCGACCACTGCGAGCAGGCTCAGCGTATGCGGCATACCGACAACCAGACCGCGTCCGAGCGGCTGCGTCACCCGGGCGAGCGCCCGGTCGGATCCGCCGGCCTCGCCCTCTACGGGCCTGCGCAGGCCAAGCACGCTCGCAACCGGGCGCAGATTGGCGGCGAGCGCGACGCCAAGATCGTCCGCCTTCACGATAAGCGCGACGACACCGTAGACAGCGGCGGTGATCCCGATGCCGACGACGGCGAGCACCGCCGCCTGCGTCCAAAAGCTCTGGTCCGAGACGCCGGCGAGCGTGATCGCCATGATCTCGGCCGAGAGGATGAAGTCGGTATTGACCGCACCGGCGATCTTCTGCCGCTCCAGCGTCGCCGGATCGCCGACCGCGTCGGCCTCGCTGTCGTGCGAGCCATGAGCCTCATGCGGCAGCACCAGTTCCAGCACCTTCTCCGTCCCCTCGAAGCAGAGGAAGGCCCCGCCCGCCATCAGCAGCGGCGTGATCGCCCAGGGCGCAACGAGAGCCAGCACCAGCGCGCCGGGTAAGAGGAAGATGAGCTTGTTGCGCAGCGAGCCCATCGCGATGCGCCAGATAATCGGCAGTTCGCGCGACGCCGCGAAGCCGACCGCGTAGCGCGGCGTCACCGCCGCGTCATCGATAACCACTCCCGCCGCCTTGACCCCGGCTTTGCCGGCCTGTGCCGCCACGTCGTCGATGGACGCCGCTGCAACCTTGGCGATGGCGGCGACATCGTCCAGCAATGCGAACAGACCCGAAGCCAAGCGCCTCTCCCGGAATGGCGTGCACGGCAGAAAGACTAGCCCGCGCGACACTGAGATGAAAACCGGGCGGTAGCGATGACCGGCGGAGGAAAGCCTCTCAGCTCTTCAAGCTTCCGAAGCCCCTGCCCTCGGCCGCGAGCCGCTTCAGCAGCGGCGCCGGTTCCAGCGCCTTGTCGCCGATCTCCTCGGCCTGGGCAGCAAGCCGTTTCGCAATGACGTCGAGCCCGACGCTGTCGGCCCAGAACATCGGCCCGCCGCGCCAGGCCGGCCAATTGTAACCGTGGATCCAGACGACATCGATGTCGCCCGGCCGCGTCGCGATGCCCTCCGCCAGAATGCGCGCACCCTCGTTCACCATCGGGTCGAGAAGCCGCGCCAGGATCTCCTCCTGCGAGAAGGGGCGACGCGTCAGGCCGCGCTCGGCCGAGATGCGGGCAATCAGCGCCTCGACCTCCGGGTCGCGTTGGCCGACGCGCGCGCCTTGCGGATAGAGGTAATAGCCGCGCCCCGTCTTCTGGCCGAGCCAGCCGGCCTCGCAGATCGCATCGGCCACCGCGGCCTTGATGCCGCGTGCCTTGCGCGAGCGCCAGCCGATGTCGAGCCCGGCGAGATCGGCCATGGCGCAGGGGCCCATCTTGAAGCCGAAGCCGGTGAGCGCCGCGTCGATCTCATGCGGAAGGGCGCCGGCCACCAGCAGGCGCTCGGTCGCGCGGGTGCGCTGCTCCAGCATGCGGTTGCCGACGAAGCCGAAGCCGTTGCCGACCACGACGGGCACCTTGCCGAGCTTGCGTCCGAGCGCAACGGCGGTCGCGATCGCATCCGCCGCGACCTCCTGCGTCCGCACGATCTCCAGCAGCTTCATGACGTTCGCCGGGCTGAAGAAATGCATGCCGAGCACGTCCTGCGGCCGGCTGGTCACCGCCGCGATCGTCGGGATGTCGAGGTAGGAGGTGTTGCTGGCGAGCACGGCGCCGGGCTTCGCCACCTTGTCGAGCCCGGTGAAGATGTCCCGCTTGACGCCGATCTCCTCGAAGGCGGCCTCGATGACGATATCGGCCGTCGCCGCAGCGATGAGCCCGACCGCCGGCGTGATCCGCTTCAGCCGCTGCGCCCGCGCCTCTGGCGTCAGGGAGCCGCGCTGCACCGAGATGTCGTAGATAGCGGCGATGCGGTTCATGCCGTTGTCGAGCGGCGCCTGCGCCGTCTCGATCAGCGTCACCGGGATGCCGGCATTGGCGAAGCACATGGCGATGCCGCCGCCCATCGTGCCGGCCCCGATCACGGCGGCGCTCCGGATCTCGCGCGGTTGCACCTCCGGCCCGACGCCCGGAACCTTCGCCACCTCGCGCTCGGCAAAAAAGACATGGCGCAGCGCCTTGGAGCGCTCGTCGGCGACGAGCTCCAGGAAGAGCCGGCGCTCGACCTTCAACCCCTCCTCGAAGGGCATGCGGAAGAGGCTGCGCACCGCCTCGACCAGCGCTGGCACGTTCGGCATCCCCTCGGCCTTCCGCAGCGCCTCGCCCGCGAGCAGCTCGAAGGCCTCGTGATCCGCCTCGGTCAGTCGCTCCGTGGCATGGGCCAGCGGGCCGCGCCCTTCTTCCGCCAGAACCTCGGCGAGCCGGACGGCGGCCGCGACGACATCGCCGGAGACCACCTCGTCGAGCAGCCCGTATTCGAGCGCCTGCCCCGCCGTGATCGGCTCGCCCGAAAGCATCATCGGGAAGGCCTTCGCCGCGCCGATCAGCCGCGGCAGGCGCTGCGTCCCCCCGGCGCCGGGGATGAGGCCGAGCTTGATCTCGGGCAGGCCGAGCTTGGCGCTCGCCAGCGCGACACGACCCTGGCAGGCGAGCGCGACTTCGAGCCCGCCGCCCAGCGCCACGCCCTGGATCGCCGCGACGACCGGCTTGCGCGAGCGCGCGATGGCGTCGAGCACATCCGGCAGGAGAGGCGCTACGGGCGGCTTGCCGAACTCACTGATATCGGCGCCGGCGATGAAGGCCTTGCCGGTGGCGGCGATGACGACGGCGACGGCCGCGGCATCCGCATTCGCCCTCTGGATCGCTTCGGCGAGCCCTGCCCGCACCGCCGCGCTCAGTGCATTGACCGGCGGATTGTCGATGGTGGCGAGCGCGATGTGGCCGCGAACCTCGTATCGAACCATCGTCATTGCGCGGCCTCCCGATCTGCCTCGGCAGCGATTCGCCACGGGCGGCGAAAACCTGCCTCGGTTAGGGAGAGGCTGGCCCGCCGCCTGTCAAGCCGGCCTCGCTTGACCCTGCGCGAGAGCCCATGCCATCCCCGATGGCAACACAGGAGGGGACTTCATGAGCGAGAGCGTGCTGAGCCAGGCCGCCGCGGACGGCGTCGTGCAGATCACCATGAACCGGCCGGAGCGCAAGAACGCGCTCGACCGCGCGAGCTATACCGGGCTCATCGAGGCCATCGCCGCCGCTGAGGCCGACATCTCCGTGCGCGTCCTCCTGCTGACCGGCGCCGGCGGCTGCTTCACCAGCGGCAACGACATCAAGGATTTCGCGATGGCCGCCGCCGCGGGCGAAGGCCCGAAGGTCGCCATCGATTTCCTGCACGCGATCTCGACCGCGAAGAAACCGATCGTCGCCGCCGTCGAGGGCTTCGCCGTCGGCATCGGCACGACGATGCTGCTGCATTGCGACCTCGCCGTCGCCGGGTGCTCCGCGAGCTTTCGCCTGCCCTTCGCCGCGCTCGGCCTCTCGCCGGAGGGCGGCTCAAGCTATCTGCTGCCGCTCGTCGCCGGTAGCAAGAAGGCGGCTGAGCTCCTGATGCTGGGCGAGCCCTTCGACGCCGCGACGGCTGCCGAGGCCGGTCTCCTCAACGCGGTCGTCGAGGACGGCTCAGCGCTCGAAACCGGCTTGGCCCGCGCCAGGGCGCTCGCCGCGATGCCGCCCGAGTCGCTCGCCCTGACCAAGATGCTGCTGAAGCGCGGCTCGGCCGCGGCGGTGGCGGAGACCATCGCGACCGAGGCCCGCCATTTTGCCGAAAGGCTGCGCTCGCCCGAGGCGATCGCAGCCTTTGCAGCCTTCCTGAAGAAGTAAGCGGGATGGCGGCCCTCAGGCCGCCACCACCCTGCGGCCCTTGAGCCAGTCACGCGTCCAGGTGAAGACCGGCCAGAGCAGCGCCGCGAAGGTCATCGCCGCCAGAACCGACGACACCGGCCGGTCGAAGAAGGGCAGCACCGAGCCGTCCGACTTGATCAGCGAGGTGACGAAGCTCTGCTCCACCATCGTGCCCATGACGATGCCGAGCACCATCGCGGCGACCGGATAGCCGTTCTTCTCCATCGCGTAGCCGAACAGGCCGAAGAAGGCCACGCACCAGACGGCGAACAGGTTGTTGCCCGCCGTGGCGAAGGCGCCGACCGCGCAGAACACCATAATCACCGGCATCACCGCCGAACGCGGCGCGCCCACGACGCGGCTCGCCAGCCGGATCATGACGATGCCGAAGGGGATCATGATGATGTTGCCCAGGATGAAGATGATGTAGAGCGCGTACATGCTCTCGGCCTGGGTGGTGAACAGCGTCGGCCCGGGGTTCAGCCCCTTCATGTAGAGCACGCCGATGGCGATGGCAGTGATGGTGTCGCCGGGGATGCCGAAGAGCAGCGCCGGCACCCAGCCCGAGGCGAGCGAGGCGTTGTTGGAGGCGCCCGCCTCGATTAGCCCTTCGGGGTGCCCAGTGCCGAACTTCTCCGGCGTCTTGGAGAAGCGCTTGGCCATGGCGTAGCTGACCCAGGCCGCCATGTCGGCGCCGGCGCCGGGCAGCACGCCGATGATGATGCCGACGATGTTCCCGCGCGTCTGCTGCTTGGGATACTGCTTGGTCAGCTCCCACTGGCCCTTGAGGATCGAGCCGAGCTTCCGATTCTCGATCTTCGGCGGCTCGCGCTCGGTCAGTGCCCGCATCACCTCGGCCAGCGCGAAGACGCCGACCAGCGCGGGGATCGGCTCGATGCCGCCGAGCAGGTCCGTCGAGCCGAAGGTGAAGCGCGCCACGCCGCCCGGATTGTCAATACCGATGCAGGTGATCAGCAGTCCAAGCAGCATCGCGGCGATCGCCTTGATCGGCGAGGAGCGCGCCACCAGCGTCGAGCACATCAGGCCGAGCATGGCGAGCCAGAAGTTCTCATAGGTCGAGAAGGAGAGCGCCATCTCGGCCAGCAGCGGCGCGATCAGCATCAGCGAGAGCGTGCCGGCGATACCGCCCAGCGCCGAGAACCACAGGCAGATGCCGAGCGCGGTTTCCGCCTGGCCCTTGCGCGTCATCGCATAGGCTTCGTCGGTATAGGCTGCAGAGGCCGGCGTGCCGGGGATGCGCAGCAGGCAGCCCGGAATGTCGCCGGAGAAGATCGCCATCGCCGAGGCGGTGATGATCGTCGCCACCGCCGCGATGGGCGAGAGGTAGAAGGTGACCGGCACGAGCAGCGCGGTCGCCATGGTGGCTGAAAGGCCCGGCAGCGCACCGACGGTCAGCCCGTAGAAGGCCGACGCCACGATGGCGATCATCACATCGAATTGAAAAACCAGGCCGAAGGCCTTGATGACGGTATCCATGGTCAGCCCCTTCTCACCACGGGAACGGCAGCAGGCCGCCGGGCAGGGGCACACGCAGCAATTTGAGGAAGATCAGATTGATCACGAAGGGCGCGATGATGGCCAGCGGCACGGCCAGCTTCGGCTTCGCGCCGAAGGCGAGGCTGGCGACCAGCACCATGATCGCGGCGCTCGGCAGGAAGCCCAGCGTCTCGGAGGCGAGCGCGTAGAAGGCGAGCAGCGCCGGCGGCAGCAGCGCCAGCCAGTTGCGCCAGGCCGGCAGCGGCGCGAGTTCCTCCGCCGTCGCATGGGCGACGACATCGGCCTCGGCGACCTCCTCGAAATGGCGGCCGATCCCGAAGATGATCAGCCCGCCGCAGAGCACGAGCCCCGCGCCGACGACCATGGGAAAGGCAGAGGGGCCGACCTGCTGGCCGGGAACGGGCGGTAGCTTCGAGCCGTAGAGGAAAGCGGAAGCACCGAGCACCGCGAGGGCAGAGCCGGTGATACGATCGGATAGTTGCAAGACGTCTGCTCCCCGGAAGAGCCGTGTTTCAAAATAAGGACGCCGGGAGCGTCGCCCTGCTCCCGGCGCCGGTGATGTGGCCGTCAGCCCTTGGCGAGGCCAGCGGCCTTCATGGCCGAGGCCATTGACTTGTCGCTCTCGGCCATGAAGGTGCCGAAGCCCGGTCCGTCCGCGAACTTCATGCCGAAGCCGCGGGAGTTCATGAAGTCCTTGTAGTCCTTCGAGTCGTAGGCCTTCTTGAGCGCCGCGGTCAGCTTGGCCGCGATCTCGGCCGGCAAGCCCTTCGGCGCGCCGATGCCGCGCCAGGCGCCGACCGAATAATGCAGGCCCAGCGTCTCGTTGAGCGTCGGCACGTCCTTGAACTGCGGGTTGCGCTCGGTGGCCATGATCGCGATCGACTTCGCCTTGCCGGCGTCGATCATCGCCCGGCCCTCAGGCACCGAGCAGGTCACCATGTCGAGGCCGCCGGCCGCGAGGTCCTGCATCGCCGGAGCGGCGCCGTTCGACGGCACCCAGGCAACGTGGTCGGGCTTCAGCCCCATGGCGACAAGCCAGCCGATCAGGGCGAGGTGCCAGATGCCGCCCTGGCCGGTGCCGGAGGCCTTGAGTTTGCCGGGAGGCGCCGCCTTGATGGCTTCCGCCAGCGCCTTGATGTCCTTGTAGGGGCCCGACGCCGAGACCTGAACGCCCGGCGGGTCCTCGTTCATCAGCGCCAACGGGACATAGCTCGCGGGCGTCAGATCGGTCAGGCCCTGATGATGCATCATGGCGATCTCGACCGTGAGCATGCCGATGTTGTAGCCGTCCGGCGCGGCCGTCGCGATGGCCGAATGGCCGACCACGCCCGAGCCGCCCGTGCGGTTCACGACGTTGACCGGCTGGCCGAGGTCCTTCTCCAGAAGCTGCGCCACGATGCGCGCCGTGGCGTCCGTGCCGCCGCCCGCGCCCCAGGGGCAGATCATGGTGAGCGGTCGGCTCGGCCAGGTGGCCTGCGCGATGGCAGGCGCCGCAATAAGGGTAACTGCTCCAGCCGCAGCGCCCTTGAGCACGCCACGCCGGTTGATAACGGTGTTCATTCCCCACTCTCCTCCGCTAAATCGATTTAGTAATAGGCGTTTCTCAATCCTAACCGTGGACGGACGCCCTTGATACGCTGCGCATCTGAGCCGATTGCGCGCCGGGTGACAACTGTCGATTTAACGGATTCCCAACACGGGATTTGTTCGTCATTCCGGGCCGGGCCCGGAATGACGATATTGCTTCGATCAGGGTGCGGGATCAGCCCTTGGCGAGGCCGCCGGCCTTCATGAAGGCGCCCATCGCCTTGTCGCTCTCGCCCATGAACTTGTAGGCAGCTTCGGGGTCGGCATATCGCATCGCCAGGCCGCGCGAGGCCATGAAGTCCTTGTACTCCTTGGAGTCGTAGATCTTCTTGAGCTCGGCCGAGAGCAGCGTCACCACCTCGGCCGGCAGACCCTTCGGCCCACCGATGCCGCGCCAGGAGCCGATGCTGAAATCGAGGCCCAGCGTCTCCTTCAGCGTCGGCACCTCCTTGAACAGCGGGTTGCGCTCAGGCGCCATGATGGCGAGCGACTTCGCCTTGCCGGCGTCGATCATCGCCTTACCTTCCGGCACCGAGCAGGTCACGAGGTCGAGGCCGCCGGCCGCGAGGTCCTGCATCGCCGGCGCAGCGCCGTTCGACGGGACCCAGGCGACATGGTTGGGCTGCAGCCCCATGCCCTGCAGCCAGCCGATCAGGGCGAGATGCCAGATGCCGCCCTGGCCGGTGCCGGAGGCCTTCATCTTGCCGGGAGCCGCCGCCTTGATGGCGTCGGCGAGCTGCTTGATGTCCTTGTAGGGCGAGGAGCTCGATACCTGCACGCCCGGCGGGTCATCGTTCATTAGCGCCAGTGTCGTGTAGTTCGCATAGGTGAGCTCGGTCAGGCCCTGGTGGTGCATCATTGCGATCTCGGAGGTGATGATGCCGAGCGTGTAGCCGTCCGGCGCAGCCGTCGCGATCGCCGAATGGCCGACGACGCCCGAGCCGCCCGTGCGGTTCACGACGTTGACCGGCTGGCCGAGGCTCTTCTCGAGCAGCGAACCGATGATGCGCACGACCGCGTCCGTGCCGCCGCCAGCGCCCCAGGGACAGATCAGGGTGATCGGCCGGGTCGGATACTTGGTCTGCGCGATCGCCGGGGCGGCGATCAGCCCGGCGCCAGCCATGGCGGCGCCCTTGAGCACACTGCGCCTGTCGATGAAGGTAGTCATAGCCCCTGGCTCCTCGTTAAATCGATTAGTATTCGGGCGCTTCTGGGTCTGAAACGGGCGCCCTTCGACGAAGGCGCGCATCTCAACCGATCGCGCACCACGTGACAACCGCACATTTTGCGGGGGCTATAGACCGCAGACGAGGGACAGCACAGCGCCAGAAACCCGCTCCACAACGGCCCCGGTGCTGAGTTCGGAGCCGGCGGCAGCGACCGGCAGCGAGAGCCCGGCCCGGCCGAGCACAGCCTGGATCACGGCCGCATCGGCGAGCGCCTGGCTGCGCTGCGGGGCGACGCCGGCGACCAGCACACGGTCCGACGGATTGGCGGCGACGAGCCCGACGAGCCTCCCTTGGCGATCAAACGCCGGGGCGCCCGACTGGCCGGGTTGGAGCGGCGCCCGCACGGCAGGCTTGCCACCCGCCTGCACGCTCTGGCCGGGCAAGGCGACGGCCGCTCGCCTGCCGGCATCGTCGCCGAAGGCGACGAGCACCAGCGCTTCCTCGGCGCCCGGCGCCTCGGTCCGCAGCCCGGGCAAGCCGCCTGCGGCGCGTCCTTCGAGATCGAGCACAACGAGGTGGCTGGCGTCGTCCTTCAGGCGCAGCTTCGCCGGCCGCCCGGCAACGCTGAGGTTCCGGCAGCCCTCCACCGCGGCAGCGGCGCTGAGCGCTGCCGTCGGCGACACAGCCAGCGCGACGCCGTAGCGCTCGTTGCTGCGCAGCGCCGGCGGGGTCAGGGACGCGCCGCCGGCACCGCTCGCGACCGCCGTTTCCGGCCCCGGCATCGGCCCGGTCGGGAAAGGATCGAAGCTCCCGGCGATGGCGATGACGAGCTTGTCGACTTCGGTGGCGAGCGCCTTGTCGTAGCCGATCGAGAACCCGCGCAGCCCCTCCGGCCCGGCCGAAAGGCGGCGATAGAAGCGCCCGGTCGGAGTCTCGCCCGTCACCACGAAGAAGTCCGGCCGCAGCAGCTTGTAGGTGATCTTGCGGCCGGGGTTGTTCGGATTGACGGCCACGGCCTTCTCGAACAGCGCCTCCAGCGTGTCTCCCGGCGGCGAGGCGGAGGTGTCGAGCGTAACCTTGCCGTCGGCGCTTTGCCAGCGGCTGCCGCCCGACGGCACGGCCTCCCGCTTCGGCAGCAGCTTCGTCGGGATGCCGATGCGCACACCCGTCTTCTCGTCCGCTACGATCCGGAAGCCGGCTCGGTCGCGCGCCGCCTGAGCGGTCTGTGCCAGAGCGGCCCGCTCGGTTGGGAGGAGCACGCCGTCGGCCAATCCGCGCGCGCCCTTGAACGTGTTGATCGCCCGGAAGGTCAGAGGACCGAACGAACCGCTGATCGCGCCGCTAAACCCGCCCGCCCAGATCAGGTCGTTCTGGATCGCCTTGCGCTCGGCCTCGGCCAGCGCATCGAAGCTCGCTTGCGCCGCCACCATTTGCGGATTGGGATTGGGAGTCGGTGCCTGCGCCCGCGCGGGCGCCACGGCCAGCACCGCCACGGCCAGGGCGGCCAAGCCTGCCCGTCGCATTGGCGCTTGATGGTGACGGGCGCGCAGCATGATCTCGTCCTCGAAAGGGGCCGGCAGAGGCCGCATTGAGCGACAGAACGAGCCGCTCCGCAACCATGGAGAGGCGAACTTCTGACCTAAGGTCAAGAACCGCCGCGCCCTGCATTCGGATGACTTGAACCGTCACAACGTGGTGATAGCTTTTGTCCCGTCCATCCGGACATGACCATAGGGCAGCCGCCGGCAAAGCCGAGCGATCTTGTGCCGCCTAAGAGGAACGACGATGACCCTCAAGTCCCGTCTCGCGCTCGCCCTCTGCCTCGTCTTCACAGCAGCGCCCGCGTTCGCCCAGAAGGCCTATGTGCGGACCGACCTCGTCGCGGATGGACAGCGGCTGGAGGAGCGGCTGAAGCGCGAGGTCGCGGCCGGGAATCGCTCCGCCGCGGATGCGATCCGCGGCGGTGAGACCGCACTCAACCGCGGCGATGCCCGCGCCGCCCTGCCCCAGGCCAACGCGGCGGTCGTCGCCGATTCCGCGAACGCCGCCGGATGGCGCCTGATGGCGCGCGCCGCGATCGCCATCGAACCGCGCGACTATCGCGAGCGCTGGGATTTGCGCGAGCGCGCCATCACCGCGGCCTATCTCGCCTATCAGCGGGCGACCAATCGCAACGACGAGGCGGCCTCGCTCGGCGTGCTGGCCCGCAGCTTCGAGAAGAGCGAGCTCTGGCGGCCGGCACTCACCGTCTACCGCCTGAGCCTCGAGCTCGTGCCGAATGCCGCACTGCAGAGTTCCTATGAAGGCCTGCGCGCCGAGCGCGGCTTCCGCCTGCTCTCCAACAAGGTCGATTCCGACGCCGCCACTCCGCGCGCCTGCTTCGAGTTCTCCGAGTCCCTTGCGCGGGGCCGTGTCGACTTCGCGCCTTACGTCGCGATCTCCGGGGGCAAGGGCGACTTTGCCGTCAGCGCCGAGGAACGTCAGATCTGCGTCGACGGGCTGAAACATGGCGAGCGCTATGCGATGGTGATCCGCCAGGGCGTGCCCTCGGCCATCCCCGGCGAGACGCTGCTGAAATCCGCCGACTACGAGATCTATATCCGCGACCGAGCCCCCTCGGTGCGCTTCACCGGCAAGAACTACGTGCTGCCGCGCACCGGCCAGCAGGGCATCCCGGTCGTCTCGGTCAACACCGGCCGGCTCGATCTCGAGGTGATGCGGATCGGTGACCGCAACCTGATCAATTCCGTCCATTCGGAGGACTTCCTCAGCCAGATCGGCGCCTGGTCCGCCCGCAAGATCGCCGACGACAAGGGCCAGTCGGTCTGGACCGGCACGATGGAGGTGAAGTCCGAGCAGAACCAGGACGTCGTCACCGCCTTCCCGGTGGCCGACGCCGTGGGCGCCCTCAAGCCCGGCGTCTATGTGATGTTCGCCAAGCCCTCCGGCGCGCCGGCCACCGCGCCCTCAGGCGAGGACGGCGACTACGACGACGGCTCGACCCGCGCGACGCAATGGTTCGTGGTCTCGGATCTCGGCCTCACCTCCTTCACCGGCCCGGACGGCGTGCATGTGCTGGCGCGCTCGCTGGCCGACGCGAAGCCCGTCGCCAATGCGGAGCTGAGGCTGATCGCCCGCAACAACGAGGTGCTCGGCACGGCGAAGACCGACGGCAACGGCTATGCCCGCTTCGACGCCGGGCTCAGCCGTGGCCAGGGCGGCAATGCGCCCGCCCTCGTCACCGCAGCGCTCGCCGAGGATTACGGCTTCCTCGACCTGAAGCAGACCGCCTTCGACCTCTCCGACCGCGGCGTGAAGGGCCGCGTCGCCCCGACCGGGCTCGACGCCTATCTCTATACCGAGCGCGGCGTCTATCGCTCGGGCGAGACCGTCTATCTCACCTCGCTGCTGCGCGACGCCAAGGGCGCCGCCGTCACCGGCCTGCCGCTCACCATCGTCGTCAAGCGCCCGGACGGCGTCGAATATCGCCGCCGGCCGGTCGAGGACCAGGGAGCGGGCGGGCGGGCCCACTCGATCCCGCTGCTCTCCGGGGCCTCGACCGGCACCTGGCGCGTTCTCGCCTATGCCGACCCGAAGGGACAGGCGGTCGGCCAAACCTCCTTCCTCGTCGAGGACTATGTGCCCGAGCGGCTGGAGCTGACGCTTTCGCCCAAGGCCTCGGTCCTACAGGCCGGCGAGCCGGCCGAGCTCAACGTCAATGCCCGCTACCTCTACGGCGCGCCGGGCTCGGGTCTCGACGTCACGGGCTCGATGACGGTCCGCGCGGCGGCCGAAAGCGCCATCCCCGGATTCAAGGGCTACGAGGTCGGCCTCACCGACGAGGAGTTCCAGCCCGTCCAGAGCGAGTTCGAGGAAAGCACCACCACCGACGCCACCGGCAAGGCGACGGTCAGCAATCCCGTCCAGCAGGCCGACACCAACCGCCCGCTCGAGGTCGAGATGACGGTGCGTGTCGGCGAGCCCGGCGGGCGCGCCATCGCGCGTTCCGTCACGCTGCCGGTCGTGCCCAAGGGCGCTGCCATCGGCGTGAAGAAGCTGTTCCAGGATGGCGAGGTTGGCACCGGCCAGACCGCGAGCTTCGAGGTCATCATGGCCAATGGCGACGGCAAGCGCCTCGCCCGGCCGGGCGTGAAATGGGTGCTGTCCAAGGTCCGCCGCAACTACCAGTGGTTCTTCCAGGACGGCCGCTGGAACTATGAGGGCGTGAAGACGACCCGCCGCGTCGCCGATGGCGAGATCGCGGTGACGGAAGGCGCGGGCGCGCGCATCACCACGCCCGTCGAATGGGGCAATTACCGGCTCGACGTCACCGCCGACGGCGGCGATGCAACCGAAACGTCCGTCTCCTTCAGCGTCGGCTACGAGAGCGACAAGACCGCCGACACCCCGGACGTACTCGATGTGGCACTCGACAAGGCCTCCTATGCCGATGGCGAGAGCCTGCAGGTCCGGCTCTCGCCGCGCTTCGCCGGCAAGGCGACGTTGGCCGTCATTACCGACAAGCTCGCGGAGCTGCGCACCATCGACATCGCCGAGGGCGGCACCAGCGCCTCGATTCCCGTCAAGGCGGAGTGGGGCGCCAGCGCCTATCTCGTCGTGCTCGCGCACAGACCCATGGACACCGCCGCCAAGCGCCTGCCGGGCCGCGCCATTGGCCTGTCCTGGTTCCAGATCGGCAAGGAACTGCGCTCGCTTTCCCTCGACCTTGGCGCCCCGCAACTCGTGCGCCCGCTCTCGACGCTCTCGCTGCCGGTCAAGGTGACGGGCATGAAGCCGGGCGAAGACGCCTTCGTCACGCTCGCCGCCGTCGATATCGGCATCCTCAACCTCACCCGCTATGAAAGCCCCGATCCCAGCAAGTTCTTCTTCGGCCAGCGCCAGCTCGGCCATGACCTGCGCGATCTCTACGGGATGCTGATCGACGGCATGCAGGGCACGCGCGGCGCCATCCGCACCGGCGGCGACGGCGCTGCCCCAATGGAGGGCGAGAAGCCGACACAGGAGCCGCTCGCCCGCTATTCCGGCGTGGTGAAGGTCTTGGCCGACGGCACTGCGAAGGTCGATTTCGAGCTTCCCGCCTTCAACGGCTCGGTGCGCGTCATGGGCGTCGCCTGGTCCGCCGGCCGCACCGACCAGGCCAGCGCAGACGTGATCGTGCGCGATCCGATCGTCGCCCAGGCGACGCTGCCGCGCTTCCTCGCCATCGGCGACCAGTCGCGCTTCCATCTCCAGGTCGACAATGTCGAGGGACCGGCCGGCGCCTACACCGTCGATCTCGACATCAAGGGACCGGTTCTGGTCGCGGCCGACGCAACACGCCGCAGCGTCCAGCTCGCCACCGGCGGCAAGACGCAGATGACGATCCCGGTCACCGCAGCCGGCCTCGGCCGGGCCGAGTTCGACGTCCGCGTGACCGGTCCGAACGGCATCGGAACGGTGCAGAACCTTGCTGTCCGCGTGCAACCCTCCGCCTCCACCATCGCCCGTCGCATCGTGCGGGCGATCCCGGGCAATGGCGGGGCGATCACGGTCTCCGCCGATCTGATGGCCGATCTCGTGCCGGGCTCCGGCCAGGTCTCGGTCAGCGTCTCGCCCTTCTCGTCGCTCGATGTGCCGGCGCTGCTCAAGGCACTCGACCGCTACCCCTATGGCTGCACCGAGCAGACGGTCTCCCGCGCGCTGCCGCTGCTCGCGGTCAACCAGCTCGCCTCGCTCGAGCAGCTCGCCCTCGACGACAGGGCCGACGAGCGTGTGCAGAACGCGATAGAGCGGGTGCTCGCCCGACAGGGCGGCAACGGCTCTTTCGGGCTCTGGGGCGTCGGCGGCGACGATCTCTGGCTCGACGCCTTCGTCACCGATTTCCTGACGCGGGCGCGCGAGAAGCAGTTCGCCGTGCCGCCGGTCGCCTTCAACCAGGCCCTCGACCGGCTGCGCAACCAGGTCGTCAACACCAGCGACATCGTCAAGGAAGAGGCGGCCGGCATCGCCTATGCGCTCTATGTGCTCGCCCGCAACGGCCGGCCGGTGATGGGTGACCTGCGCTACCTCGCCGACAACAAGCTCGGTGATTTCGCGACCCCGCTCGCCCGCGCCCAGATCGGCGCGGCGCTCTCCGCGCTGGGCGATCGCGGTCGCGGCCGCGCCGCTTTCACCAGCGCGCTCGGCCTGCTCCAGCAGGCGAACGACGACGGCTTCTCGCGGCCCGATTACGGCTCGCGCCTGCGTGACGGCGCCGGCGTGCTCGCCCTCATCGCCGAGTCGAATGGCGAGCGCGCCGACATCACGCGCGCCGTCTCGATCCTCGACGCCACCCGCAACACCGCTCGCTATTCCTACACCTCGACGCAGGAGCAGATGTGGATGGTGCTGGCGGCGCAGGCGATGGCGAAGGACGCCGAGGGCATGACGCTGACCGTCGACGGCGCGGCCCGTAAGGGCGCCTTCTACCGCACGGTCTCCGCCGAGGCGCTCGAAAGCAAGCCGCTGACCATCGCCAATCCGGGTTCGGCCAGCGCGCAGGCCGTCATCACTGTCGCCGGCATCCCGACCACGCCGGAGCCGGCGCTGAACCAGGGCTTCGGGCTGGAACGCGTCATCTACACGATGAAGGGCGAGCGCGCCGACCCGGCGCGTCTGCGCCAAAACGAGCGCTATGTCGTAGCGCTGACGGTGACCGAGAAAACCGCGCAATATGGACGGCTCTTGCTGGTCGACCCGGTTCCTGCCGGACTCGAGATCGAAAACGCCAGCCTGACCGAGGGTGCCTCGACCGCCGGGCTCGACTGGTTGAAGCAGGAGCTGATGCCGAGCCACACCGAGGCGCGGGACGACCGCTATGTCGCTGCCTTCGAGCTCGCCGGCAACCGCAGCACGCTCTCCTACACCGTCGCCTATATCGCGCGGGCGGTCACGCCCGGCCGCTACGTGGCGCCTGCCGCCGTGATCGAGGACATGTACCGGCCGGACCGCTTCGGCCGGACGGGCTTCGGCACGGTGGAGATCAGCTCGGCGCGGTGATGGACGCGCAGCGCGAAAAGACGAGCGCGACAGGGCTCCCTCTCCCCGCGGGGGAGAGGGCCGGCGCAACGCCTGATCGTTTGCCAACCCGCCTCGCAGCCCTCATCCGTCAGCGCTTCGCGCTGCCACCTTCTCCCCCGCGGGGAGAACGGAAGCAGCGGCCGCGCTTTCGCAAGCTGAAGATCGCCGCCAGCGTTTTAGGTATCTCAGCGATCGCAGCCGGCACGGCCCTCACCCTCTACGTCCGCTCGCTCCCCCCGCTCGACCTCTCGGCCGCGGCCGACCGTTCCACCGTCGTGCTCGATCGCGAGGGCAAGCTGCTGCGCCCCTTCCTGACCGCCGACGGGCGCTGGAAGCTGCCGGTCACCAGCGACGATGTCGATCCGCGCTACCTCGCCATGCTCAAGGCCTATGAGGACAAACGCTTCGAGCAGCATCACGGCATCGACCCGCTCGGCCTCCTGCGCGCCGCTGGCCAGATGCTCGCCAACGGCCGCGTCGTCTCCGGCGGCTCGACGCTGACCATGCAGGTCGCGCGCCTGCTTGAACCGCGTGACGAACGCAGCGTTGCCGCCAAGCTCCGGCAGGTCGTGCGCGCCGTCGAGCTGGATTGGCGCTTCGACAAGCCGCGCATCCTCGATCTCTACCTGACGCTCGCCCCCTTCGGCGGCAATCTCGAAGGCGTGCGCGCCGCGAGCTTCGCGTATTTTGGCAAGGAACCAAAACGGCTCTCGACCGCTGAGGCCGCGCTCCTCGTCGCGCTGCCGCAATCGCCGGAGACACGGCGGCCCGACCGTTTCGCGGAAGCCGCCCGCAAGGCCCGCGAGCGCGTCCTGGAGCGGGCCGGACAGGCCGGGCTCGCGACGCCCAACGAGATCGCGGCCAACCGCGCCGAGCCCGTCCCGCTCGCGCGCCGTTCCTTCCCGAACCTCGCCCCGCACGTCGCCGAGCAGGCGGTCGCGGAGGCGCCCGCCCGGCGCAGCCACAAGCTCACCCTCGACGCCCGCCTGCAGGCCTCGCTCGAAGACCTTGCCCGCCAGAGCAGCCTAGGCCTGCCGCCCCAGGTCTCGATCGCGATCCTCGCCGTCGACAACGAGACGGGGGAAATCCGAGCCTCGGTCGGCGGCGTCGATTATTTCGCGGCCGAGCGCGCCGGCTCGCTCGACCTGACGCGGGCGCTGCGCTCGCCGGGCTCGGCGCTGAAGCCCTTCATCTACGCGCTCGCCTTCGACAACGGCATCGCCCATCCCGAGACGATGCTGGAGGATCGCCCGGTCCGCTACGGCATCTACACGCCTGAGAATTTCGACATGACCTTCCAGGGCATGGTCAGCGCCCGCAAGGCGCTGCAGCTTTCGCTGAACGTCCCCGCCGTCGAGCTCCTGGCGGCGCTGGGGCCGCAGCGCTTCGTCTCGCGGATGCGCGATGCCGGCGTCGCGCTCGCCATGCCGAAGGAGGGCGGCGCGCCCGGCCTTGCCGTCGGGCTCGGCGGGCTCGGCATCACCCTGCAGGATCTGACGCGTGCCTATGTCGCGTTGGCAAAGGGCGGCGAGATGCTGCCGCTACGCTTCCGCGACGAGGCGGCGCAGGCCGAGCCGGCGCCGCGCCTCGTCGATCCCGTCGCAGCCTGGTATGTCGCCGACACGCTGCTCGGCGCCCCACCGCCGCTCAACGCCGTACCGGGGCGCATCGCCTACAAGACCGGCACCTCCTACGGCTATCGCGACGCCTGGGCGGCCGGCTTCGACAGGAAGCACACCATCGGCGTCTGGGTCGGCCGCGCCGACAACGGCGCGGTGCCCGGCCTCGTCGGCCGGGCCGTAGCCGCGCCCATCCTGTTCGATGCCTTCGCGCGGCTCGGCATCGACGCGCGCCCCTTCCCGCAGCCCTCCGACGCAATCGTCTCCAGCACCGGCCATCTGCCGCCGCCTTTGAGGCATCTCAGGCAGGACGTGCCCAAGACAGTGGCGGCCATCGCCACGCCGGCCCTGAAGCTTGCCTTTCCACCTGATGGCGCCCGCATCGACCTCTCGGCTGCGAGCCTGGAGGGCCAGAGCCAGCTCAACCTGAAGGTCGCCGGCGGCTCGCCGCCTTATGTCTGGATGGTGGACGGGGCGCCCGTCACCGAGCCGCAGCGCCGGCGCGAGACGGTCTGGCGACCGCTCGGCAAGGGCTTCATGCGGATCTCGGTCATCGACGCGACCGGTGCCAGCGAAAGCGTCTCGGTGCGGTTGCAGTAGTCGCACCGAGAACCCCGTCCAGGCCCGCCCCACGGTTTTCCTTCTCTGCTTGGGGAGAGGGTAGCGGCGCGGAGCGCTGACGGATGACGTCGGCGCGCCGGGAAAAGAAAAGGGCCGCTTGCGCGACCCTCCCCTCATCGGTCTGCTCCACAGACACCCTCTCCCCAAGGGGAGAAGGAGGAAGCCGGCGCTTATTCCGCCGGCTGCGGATGGGCGCCGTGCGCCTCGTCGTGCCCGTGCTCATGCGCGCCACGCGAGCCATGGACCTTGCGCGCCAGATAGCTATAGGCGACCGGGACCACGAACAGCGTCAGCAGCGTGCCGAAGGTCATGCCGCCGACAATGACCCAGCCGATCTGCGAGCGGCTCTCTGCGCCCGCGCCGGCGGCCCTGGCGAGCGGCACCGCGCCGAGCACCATCGCGCCCGTCGTCATCAGGATGGGCCGCAGTCTCAGCTCGGCCGCCTCGACGAGGGCGTCGATCATCTCCTTGCCCTCCTCGCGCAGCTGGTTCGTGAACTCCAGGATCAGGATGCCGTGCTTGGTGATCAGGCCGACGAGCGTGATCAGGCCGATCTGGCTGTACACGTTCATCGTCCCGCCCGTGTAGTAGAGCGCGGCGAGCGCGCCGGTCAGCGAAAGCGGCACCGAGACCATGATGACGACCGGGTCGACGAAGCTCTCGAACTGCGCCGCCAGCACCAGATAGATGAAGCCGAGAGCCAGCAGGAAGATGAGGAAGATGCTCGCGCCCGACTGCTTGAACTCGCGGCTCTGGCCGGAATAGTCGACCTGCACCGAGTTCGGCAGCACGCGCGCCGTCGCCTCCTCCAGCACCTTGAGCGCGTCGCCGAGCGAATAACCCGGTGCCGGCAAGGCCGTGATCGTCGCCGAGCGCATCTGGTTGAAGCGCACCAGCTCCTTCGGCGCGACCGTCTCCTCGATCTTCACCAGGCTCGAGAGCTGCACCACCGTGCCGCCGCGGCCGATCAGGTAGATCGACTGCAGTGCCTGCGGCGTGTTGCGCTCGGCCCCGGCGACCTGGAGCATCACGTCGTACTGCTTGCTGTTCTGGTTGAAGCGCGTGACCTGGCGCCCGCCGAGCAGCGTCTCCATCGTGCGGCCGATGATATCGACCCCGACGCCCAGGTCGGCGGCGCGCTGCCGGTCGATGGTCACCTTGATCTGTGGCTTGTCGAGGATGAGGTTGGTCTCGACATTGTTCAGGGCCGGCGAATTCGAGACCTCGGTGATGAGCTGGTCGACATATTTCTTGATCTGCTCGTAGGGCTCCGAGGAGCGCAGCACGAACTCGACCGGCTTGCTGTTGTTGGTGCCCGCCCCGAGCGAGGGGGGATTGATGGCGAAGAGCCGGATGCCCGGGACCTGCGCCAGCTCCTTGTTGATATCCGCGACAAGATCCTGCTGCTTGCGGTGCCGCGCTTCCCAGGGCTTCAGCCGGGCGAAGCCGACGGCGCGCGTCACGTCGGGGAAGCCGGCGATGACCAGATAGGCGTCGACCTCCGGGATCTTGGCGAAGAGCTGTTCGACCCGGCGCGCATACTCGGCGGTGAACTTGAGCGTCGCCCCTTCCGGCGCGACGCCGACGATCGAGATCGTGCCGCGATCCTCGACCGGCGCGAGCTCGGAGCGCAGATGGGTGAAGAAGTAGTAGCCGCCATAGGCGACGCCGAGCGCGAGCAGCACGACGAGCGGGCGGATCGACAGCGCGCCGCGCAGTGCGGCCCGGTATCCCCGCGCCAGCGCATTGAAGCCGCGCTCCATCACGTTGAACAGCCAGCTATGGGAATCGTGGTGCTTCAGGAGCTTGGCGCACATCATCGGCGTCAGCGTCAGCGCGACGAAGCCGGAGACCAGCACCGCGCCGGCGAGCGTCAACGCGAACTCGATGAAGAGCTTGCCGGTCCGGCCGGTCGAGAACGCCATCGGCGCATAGACCGCGACCAGCGTCAGCGTCATCGCGACCACCGCGAAGGCGATCTCGTTGATGCCGCGGATCGCCGCCGGCATCGGCTGCATGCCGTCCTCGATATGGCGATGGACGTTCTCCAGCACGACGATGGCGTCGTCGACGACGAGGCCAATGGCGAGCACCATCGAGAGCAGCGTCAGCGTGTTGACGGTGAAGCCGAAGGCATACATCAGCGAGAAGGCGCCGATCAGCGAGACCGGGATCGTCACCAGCGGGATCAGCGTCGCGCGCAGCGAGCGCAGGAAGATGAAGATGATCAGGATGACGAGGACGATCGCCTCGACGATCGTGTGGTAGACACCCTCGATCGAACGGTCGATGAAGATCGAGGTGTCATAGGAGGGCGCGATCCTCATCCCCTCCGGCAGGTCCTCGATGATGCCGGGCAGCGCGGCGTTGATGCCGGCCGAGACGTCGAGCGGATTGGCCGTCGCCTGCTTGACGATGCCGATCGACACCGAGGGCGTTCCCTTGAACCACGCGGCGTTGCGCTCCTCGAGCGCGCCGAGCTCGACCCGGGCGAGATCCTTCAGCCGGACAGAGAAGCCGTTGGCGTCCTTGACGATGATCTCCTTGAATTCCTCGGCCTTGGTCAGGCTGGTCTGGGAGAGCACCGTGAATTCGCGGTCGTTGCTTTCGATGCGGCCCGAGGGAATCTCGATGTTCTGCGCCTTGACCGCCGCCTCGATCTCCTGGACCGTGACATTGTAGGCCGACATGCGGGCGCGATCGAGCCAGATGCGCATTGCGAAGGTGCGCTGGCCGAGGATGCGGACCTCGGCGACGCCGGTGACGTTCTGCACGCGGTCGGAGACGAAGCGGTCGGCGAAATCGGTGAGCTCCAGCGGGTTGTGCCGCGAGCTGGTCAACGAGAGATAGAGGATCGGCTGGGCGTCGGCCTCGACCTTGGCGATGACCGGTTCCTCGATCTCGTCCGGTAGGCGACCGCGCACGCGGCTGACGCGGTCGCGCACGTCCGATGCCGCGACGTCCGGGTTGACGCTGGGCCGGAAGCGGACCTGGATGAAGCTGCGCTCTTGCCGGCTGGTCGAGGAGACGATCTCGATGCCCTCGATGCCGGCGATCGAGTTTTCGAGGATCTGGGTGACCTGGGACTCGATGATCTCGGCCGAGGCGCCGCGATAGTCGGTGCGCACGGTGACGATCGGCTCGTCGATGTTGGGATATTCCCGGACCGTCAGGCGACCATAGGAGACGATGCCGATCAGCATCACGAGCAGGCTCAGCACCGTCGAGAGGACGGGCCTGCGAACGAAGAGTTCGAAAAGGCTCATCAGAGCTGGCTCGTCTGAACGGGCTTGTCCTTGACGGCGATCGTGCTGCCATCGCGCAGGCGCATCTGGCCGGCCGTGATGATCTGCATCTTCGGCGTCAGCCCGCTGAGGACTTCGACCTTGCCCGGCAGGCGCTTGCCGAGCTCGACGGGAACGCGCTTGGCCTTTCCGTTCTCGACCACATAGACCATCTTGCCCATACCGTCGGGAACCACCGCCATCTCGGGGATGACGATCGCGTTGTCGCGATGGTCCACGGTGATGTTGAGGCGGGCGAAGAGGCCGGGTTTCAGGATCAGCTCGGCATTGGGAATGGCGGCGCGCAGGCGGATCGCCCGGCCGTTGATGTCGACGACCGGGTCGATTGCATAGGTCTGGCCGCTGAAGGAACGATCCGGCACGGCATCGACCTTCATCGACACCGGCTGACCGACCTTCAGGCGGCTGAGGAAGATCTCGGGCACCCGGAAGTCGATCTTGATCGGGTCGATATTGGTGAGCGTGATGAGCGGCTTGCCGACGGCGACATAGTCACCGACGCCGACCGAGCGCAGGCCGACGACGCCGTTGAACGGCGCAACGATGGTCGACTGGGCGAGCTTGGCCTTGGCGAGTTCGACGCGCGCCTCGCTGGAGGCCAGCTTGGCGATGGCCTCGTCCAGCGAGACCTGCGTGCCCGAACCGCGCGAGACCAGCGAGCGCAGGCGCTCATGCGTGTCACGGGCGAGGCCGAGATCGGCCAGCGCCTGCTTCAGCTCGGCGGAGAGGATCGCGGTGTCGAGCTTGACCAGTTCCTGCCCCTTCCGGACGGACTCGCCTTCCTTGAAGCCGAGTTCGATGACGCGGCCCGCGATTTCGGGGGCGATCACCACCATCTCGTCAGCGGCGAGCGTGCCGAGCGCCTCGACCTCCTCTCGGACGGTCATGAGCTCGACATTGGCGACTTCGACCGGAACCGCGGCGCGCGGCTGAGCGACCGCGCTGGCCTGGGCTTCCTGGCCGGCGGAGTGCTGCTGGCGGTATGCGTAATATCCGCCGCCGCCCAGGGCGGCGAGCAGGACGAGAAGGACAAACCGCTTCATAAGACTAGACGCTCCGATGCCGCACGCTTATCTTAGACTAGACGGTCCAGTTTGATAAGTGGCCAGATGGGCGGAAGCATCGCTGATACCCCCCGCCGACATCCGGCGACCCCAATCACCGACCTGCCAACCACCAAGGCAAAACGCATGCCGAAATCTCTCCGGTCCGGCACCGGCGCCCGCCCGCCTGAATCCGCCCCGGCAGCAGCCGCCACGCGTTCTGCCGAACACGCCCGCCCCGACAAGCATCATGCCATCACGCGCGCCGCCGCGGAGACCTTCCTTGCGGAAGGCTTCGAGCGCGCGAGCCTGGACCAGATCGCTCAGCGAGCCGGCGTCTCCAAACAGACGATCTACAGCCATTTCGCGGATAAGGAAGCCCTCTTTAAAGCGATTTGCGCCGACCTCACGGAAACGTTGACGTTTCCTTTGCAGCCCAGCGCAACATCGCTGGATCTGCGCCGCACTTTGATCCGGCTCGGCGAGGACACGCTGGCGCTGATGCTGCGCCCGGAAGCGCTCGACCTCCACCGGCTCGTCGCCAGCGCGGCCCCGCGCTTTCCGGAGCTCGGCCGGGTCGCCTGGGAGGGCGGCGCGAGACGCATGCTCAGCGACGTCGCGACGCTGCTGATCGAGCGCTCACGGATCGGCGACGGCCTCTCGCGCCCCGTGGAGGCCGCCGAAGCCGACGTCCTCGCCGAACAATTCGTAGGCATGTTGCGCGGATTTCATCAGGCCCGCGGCCTTCTCGGCGTCGTCGCCATGCCGACCGTCGAGCGCAAGGCTTATATTGTCTCATGCGTCGAGCTGATCCTGCGCGCCGCCTGACGGGCCGTTTCGAGGCTTCAAACGCCGGCCTGCGGATATCCCCGACGTGCCAGGCGCCCTCGTGACCACTGTCACGCCGCTGTCATCCGCGCCCGATAGCCCTCTCGGACATCGATACGCCTGACCTTCCTGGCCTTGCGGCCGGGTGGGTCGGCGTTCATGCCCCTATCGTGCCCGAGAAAGCCCATGCTGCGCATCGAAGGCCTGACCAAGCGCTTCGGCGAGAAGAACGCGGTCGACAACGTCACGCTGGCGATCCCCAAGGGGGAGATGGTCGGCGTGATCGGCCGCTCCGGCGCCGGCAAGTCGACTTTGCTGCGCATGCTGAACCGGCTCGCCGAGCCGACGTCCGGTCGCATCATCTGCGAGGAGCAGGACGTCACGGCGCTGAAGGGCGCAGCGCTGCGCCGCTGGCGCCGCGACACGGCGATGATCTTCCAGCAGTTCAATCTCGTCGGCCGGCTCGACGTGCTGACCAACGTGCTGCTCGGCCGGCTCAACCACCGCTCCGCGGCCCTGACCCTGGTCAAGAGCTTCTCCGAGGATGACAAGATTCAGGCCATCGCGGCGCTCGAGCGCCTCGACATGGGCCATCTCCTCGCCCAGCGCGCCGAGACGCTGTCGGGCGGCCAGCAGCAGCGCGTCGCCATTGGCCGCGCGCTGGTGCAGGAGCCCAAGATCATCCTGGCCGACGAGCCGATCGCCTCGCTCGACCCGCGCAACACCCAGGTCGTGATGGATGCGCTGTTCCGCATCAACCGCGAGAGCGGCATCACCGTGGTCTGCAACCTGCACGACCTCGACATCGCGGCGAAGTATTGCGACCGCCTGATCGGCATGTCCGCCGGCAAGGTCGTCTTCGACGACGTGCCGCAGGCGCTGACCCGCGAGGTCGCGGCCGATCTCTATGGCATCGAGGCCAAGGATGCCGGCGCCGAGGCGCTGGATGCGCTCGATGCGATCGCGGTCTCCGAAGCCAAGCGCGCCAGGCAAAAGACCGCCTGACGACCTGAAAGATCGCCGGCGCGCGCCCAAAGGCCGCCGCCGCGAGCAGAGCATCCCGACAGCCAAAGGAGCAGACCAGATGCTGACCCGTCGCCATACCCTCAAGCTTGCCGCCGCCGGCCTCGCCGCCGCCGCGACGCCTGCCTTCGCGCAGGACTGGAAGGCCAAGTATCCGGAGCTGATCTTCGCGATCATCCCGGCAGAGAACGCTTCGGGCGTCGTCGAGCGCTACACCCCCTTCGTGAACTATCTCGCGAAGGAGCTCGGCACCAAGGTCACGCTGCGCATCGCCAATGACTACGCCGCGATCATCGAGGGTCAGCGCGCCGGCAACATCCACATCGGCATGTACGGCCCGGCCTCCTTTGCCCGCGCCCGCATGGTCGGCGCCAAGACCGACGCCTTCGCGATCGAGACCAACCTCGACGGCACCAAGGGCTACTACTCGGTCTTCTATGTGAAGAAGGACTCGCCCTACCAGAAGATCGAGGACCTGAAGGGCAAGAACCTCGGCCTCGTCGACCCGAACTCGACCTCGGGCAACAACGTGCCGCGCTTCGCGCTGAACAGCATGAAGATCGATCCGGAGGGCTTCTTCTCCAAGGTCGTCTACACCGGCAGCCACGAGAACGCGGTCATCGCCCTGCAGCAGGGCACCGTCGACATCGCGGCCAACTGGTGGAACGACGAGAACGAGTCGAACCTGCTGCGCATGGCCCGCAAGAACATGGTCAAGGCCGAGGACTTCCGCATCATCTACAAGTCCGAGCAGATCGTGAACTCGCCGATGGCGTATCTCTCGGATCTGCCGGAAGAGCTGAAGGCCAAGATCCGCGACGCGGTCCTCAACCTCGCCACCAAGGACAAGGCCGCCTTCGACAAGATCTATGAAGGCAAGCAGGGCCCGCTCGTCGCCGTCGACAACAAGGCTTACGACCCGATCATCGAGCTGAACAAGTTCGTCGACGACCTGCGCAAGAAGAAGGCGTCGTAATCGGCCGCCGCCATGCCCGGGCCTGACCCGGGCATCTCTTGCCAGAGATTCTCGGGTCTGCGCTTCGCTTCGCCCGAGAATGACGCCCTTGTCCGGGGCCGGCGCCAGCCGGTCCCGTGGCCTCTCGGAAGCGCCTCTCCATGACCCTCGCGATCGACCGCAACGACCCTGCCATCGCCGCCCATGCCGAAACCTACCAGCAGGCCGCCGGGGCCAAGCGCCGCCAGACCCTGATCGGCATCGCCGTCTTCGTCGTCTGCGTGCTGCTCGCCGCCCGTGGGTCCGAGGTCGACCTCGCCAAGTTCATCGAAAATATCGGCCGCTTCCCGAAATACATCCGCGACACGTTGCCGACGCTGCGGCTGGCGACACTGGGCTCCGACATCGCCGAATGGTACTGGGGCTGGAAGGGCTGGCTGAAGCTGCTCTGGCAGACCGTGGTCATCGCCTATGTCGGCACCGTGCTCGGCTCTGTCGGCGCCTTCCTGCTCTGCTTCGCGGCGGCCGCCAATCTCGGCCGCGCCCGCTGGCTGCGCTTCACCGTCCGCCGCTTTCTCGAATTCTGCCGCACGGTCCCCGAGATCGTCTTCGCGCTGATCTTCGTCATCGCCTTCGGCCTCGGCCCCTTGCCCGGTGTGCTCGCCATCGCGATCCACACCATGGGCGCGCTCGGCAAGCTCTTCTCCGAGGTGGTCGAGAACATCGACCTGAAGCCGGTCGACGGCGTCACCGCGACCGGCGGCAGCTGGTGGCAGGTCGTGCGCTTCGCCGTCGTGCCGCAGGTGCTTTCCAACTTTGCCAGCTATTCCCTGCTGCGCTTCGAGATCAACGTCCGTGGGGCCTCGATCATGGGCTTCGTCGGCGCCGGCGGCATCGGCCAGGACCTGATCGAGGCCATCCGCAAGTTCTACTTCACCGACGTCAGCGCCATCCTGCTGCTGATCATCATCGCGGTGATGCTGATCGACTTCGGCACCGAGCGGCTGCGCCACGCCCTCCTCAGCCTGGAGCACAGCCGATGACTGCCGCTTCCTCCGGCATTGCCCTCTCCGCCGCCGAGCGCGCCGGCATCGTCAGCCGCCATCAGGGCGCAATCCGTGGCTCGCTGCAGACGAAGCTCGCCACCATCGGCACCGTCGCCGTCCTGCTCGGCCTCTTTCTCTACGGGCTCTCGACGCTCGAGACCACGCTGTGGAGGTTCCTTGCCGGCTTCGGCAATCTCGGCACCTTCGTCGCCCTGATGCTGCCGCCCGATCCCGGCTCCTGGGCGCGCACGCTGCTCTTCGTCCAGTCGCTGTTCGAGACGGTGGCGATCGCGTTCCTCGGCACGGTCCTGGCGGCGACGCTCGCCCTGCCTTTCGGCTTCATCGCGGCGCGCAATGTCGTGGCCAACCGCATCGTGCATTTCCTCGCCCGCCGTTCGCTCGACACGGTGCGTGGCGTCGACGCGCTGATCTGGGCGCTGATCTGGGTGAATGTCGTGGGCCTGGGGCCCTTCGCCGGCATGCTCGCGATCATGACCAGCGATTTCGGCTCTTTCGGCAAGCTCTATTCGGAAGCGATCGAGGCCGCCGACCGCAAGGCGGTCGAAGGCGTCGCCTCGGTCGGCGGCAGCAAGGCGCACGAGATCCGCTTCGGCCTGCTGCCGCAGGTGCTGCCGGTGATGGCGAGCCAGGTGCTCTACTTCATCGAGTCGAACACCCGCTCCTCGACCATCATCGGCATCGTCGGCGCCGGCGGCATCGGCGTGCATCTCGCCGAGGCGATCCGCACGCTGGAATGGCAGCAGGTCTCCTTCCTGATCCTGCTGATCCTCGTCGCGGTCTCGGCCATCGACTTCCTGTCGAATAAGCTGCGCTTCGCGATCATCGGCAAGCGGGCGATCTGACAGGGCACGTCATTCTCGGCCTTGACCCGAGAATCGCAGCCAGAAGGAGGCGCCAGAGCCTCCCTTGGCACGAGATGCTTGGGGTCAAGCCCGAGAAGGACGGGAGCGCCTCACTCCTTGAACGGCTCGATCACCATTTCCATCCGCTCGCCGGCGAAGACGCTGCTGACCAGATGGATCGGCGTCAGGTCCGGCAGCGCGTCGACAGCGGTCGAGACCATCACCGCCGCCTCCGGCGCGATGCCGAGCAGTTCGGCCTCGCGTTCATCGGCGAGCCGCGCCGTCAGCCGCGTCGAAAGCCGCACATAGTCCGTGATCCCATAGGCCTTGAAAGCAGCGGTGATGGAAGCGCCCGCCTCGCGGAAGGCCCGATCGAATTCCGGGAAGCGCTCGACTGAGAGCCAATGCGTGCCCGTGCCCATCGGCACGCCGTCAGCGAGGCTCAGGCCCTCGACACGCCAGAGCCGGCTGCCGACCGTCAGCCCGAGCACGCGGCAGGTTTCCGCCTCGCCCTCGACCGCGACCGTCGACAGCGTCCGGCTCGAAGCCTCGATGCCGAGCTTGCCGAAATTCGCCCGCATGCTGACGCGCCGGCCGATCGGATAAGGCACCCGCGGCGCAGTGACCTGCGTGCCCCGCCCGCGCGAAACCGTCACCAGGCCCTGCTCGGCGAGGTGCCGGAAGGCCTGCCGCACCGTGTGGCGATGCACTCCGTGTTGTTCCGCCAGCGCGACCGAGGCCGGCAGCGTGTCTCCCGGCTGGTATTCGCCCCGCGCGATCGCCTGCGCCAGCCCATCGGCGATACGTCGCCAGGCCGTGCCGCTGTCGCGGTCAGTCACCGCATCCGCCGGCGCTTCCGTCACATCCGTCATCAAAATTTCATCCGAAATGTATAGACCTTTTGGCGATGTCTAGACTATTATAGTCTAGACATTGAGAGATAACCAGTGAGCGGCAGCCGATGAGCGAGAAAACCCCGAGGCAGCGCTGGATGGCGACGCTGGCGCGCGCTTCCCGCGCCGAGATCGAGGCCCTGCTCGGCGCGCCACCGCAGCACGAGCTGCTGAAGGCGCCCGAGACCGGCACCGTGATGCTCGAAGGGCGCGCTGGCGGCGCCGGCCAGCGCTTCAACCTGGGCGAGGCCACCGTCACACGCTGCGTCGTGCGGCTGGCCGGCGGCCGGATGGGCTTCTCCTATGCGCTCGGCCGCGACGGCCGCAAGGCGCGCCTCGCCGCCCTGCTGGACGCGCGGCTTCAGGACGAGGCCGAAGACAGCGCGCTGCATCAGGGCATCGCCGCACTGGCGCGAGGCCAAGCGGCAGCGCGCGAGCTCGCCTCCCGCAAGGCAGCCGCCACGAAGGTCGATTTCTTCACGATGGTCAGGGGCGAGTGATGTCGGCGCAGAATATGATCGCTCCCGGCTTCTCCGATCCGGTCTTCCAGTCGCAGGCCGCCTTCCGCGCCCTGCTTGACGCCCTTTCCGAGCCCGGCACGCTGCGACGCGTCGATGGCGACATCACGCCGCCGGAAGGGATGGAGGCCGCGACGGCCATCGCCCTCCTGGCGCTCGCCGATTACGAGACGCCGGTCTGGCTGCCGCAGGCCCTGCGCGACGGCCCTGCCGGCCAGTGGCTGCGCTTCCATTGCGGCGTGACGCTGGTCGCGGAGCCGGGCCAGGCCACCTTCGCGGTCATCGACGGCACCGCTGCGGAGCCGACGCTGGCGGCCTTCAACCCTGGCAACGACCAGTTCCCGGACCGCTCCGCCACGGTGCTGGTGCAGGGCGCGGCGCTCGAAGGCGGCGCAGGAGTCACGCTCTCCGGCCCCGGCATCCCCGGCACCCGCGACATCGCCCCGAACGGGCTGCGCGCCGGCATCTGGGCCGAGTTGGAGGAGAACGCCGCGCTCTACCCGCTCGGCGTCGATCTCGTGCTCTGCCATGGCGACGGCATGCTCGGCCTGCCGCGTTCCACCCGGATCGAGGAGGCCCGCTAATGTACGTCGCAGTCAAAGGCGGCGAGGCCGCGATCCTCGCCACGCACGATCTCGTCGCGGAAGCCCGCCGCGGTGACCCGACGGTGCCGGAAATCACCGTCGCCCAGATCCGCGAGCAACAGGCGCTGGCCTGCGCCCGCGTGATGAACGAGGGGTCGCTCTACGACATGGACCTCGCCGCGCTGGCGCTGAAGCAGTCGCAGGGTGACGTGATCGAGGGCGCCTTCCTGATGCGCGCCTATCGCACCACCCTGCCGCGCTTCGGCTCCTCCGAGCCGGTCGACACCGCCGCCATGGCGATCCGGCGCCGCATCTCGGCGACCTACAAGGACCTGCCCGGCGGCCAAGTGCTCGGGCCGACCTATGACTACACCCACCGCCTCTTCGATTTCGCGCTGATGGACGGGGAATCCGAGGCGACTCCGCGCACGGCGCCTGCCCCGCTCGACGCCGCCATGCCGCGTGTGCCGGACATCCTCGGCGCTGAAGGGCTGATGGAACCGGAAGTGCCGCCGGAAGGCGATCCGGCCCCCTTCGACCTGACCCGCGGCTCGATCACCTTCCCCGCCGGCCGTGACGTCCGGCTGCAGTCGATGGCGCGCGGCGACGAGGGCTTCCTGCTCGGCCTCGGCTATTCGGTGCAGCGCGGCTACGGCCACAGCCACCCCTTCGTCGGCGAGGTCCGCGTCGGCGAGGTCTGCGTCGAGTTCGTCCCCGAAGAACTCGGCTTCGCGGTCGATCTCGGCGACGTCACCCTGACCGAATGCCAGATGGTCAACCAGTTCCAGGGCTCGAAGGACGTAGCCCCGCAATTCACCCGCGGCTACGGCCTCGTCTTCGGCCATGCCGAACGCAAGGCGATGTCGATGTCGCTGGTCGACCGGTCGCTGAAATGCCGCGAGTTCGGCGAGGCGGCGGTGTACCCGGCGCAGCAGGACGAGTTCGTGCTCTACCACGCCGACAATGTCGAGGCGGCCGGCTTCGTCGAGCATCTGAAGCTGCCGCATTACGTCGATTTCCAGGGCGAGCTCGAGCTGATCCGCCGCATCCACAAGGAGCGCGAGGAGCGGCTCGCCCGCCAGAACGAAGACCTGCCGGAGGCCGCGGAATGACCATGCATCAGGTTCCGGCAGAAGATACAAAGCCGGCTTATAACTACGCCTATCTCGATGAGCAGACCAAGCGGATGATCCGCCGGGCCTTGCTCAAGGCGGTCGCGGTGCCCGGTTATCAGGTGCCTTTCGGCTCCCGCGAGATGCCTTTGGCTCGCGGCTGGGGCACGGGTGGCATCCAGGTCACCGCCGCGATCATCGGCCCGTCCGACGCGCTGAAGGTGATCGACCAGGGCGCCGACGACACCACCAACGCCGTTTCGATCCGCAAGTTCTTCGAGCGCACGGCCGATGCCCGCACCACCGAGGCGACGGAGGAGGCGACGATCATCCAGACCCGCCACCGCATCCCGGAGGCGCCGCTGAAGAGCGGCCAGGTCATCGTCTACCAGGTGCCGATGCCTGAGCCGCTGCGCAAGCTCGAGCCACGCGAGGCCGAGACCCGCAAGATGCACGCCTGGGCCGAATACGGGCTGATGCAGGTCAAGCTCTACGAGAACATCGCCCGCTTCGGCGAGGTGACGACGACCTACGATTATCCGGTTCTGGTCAATGGCCGCTATGTCACGGCGCCCTCGCCCATCCCGAAATTCGACAATCCGAAGATGCACATGTCGCCGGCGCTCCAGCTCTTCGGCGCGGGCCGCGAGAAGCGCATCTACGCCATCCCGCCGCACACCAGCGTGAAGAGCCTCGATTTCGAGGACCATCCCTTCCGCATCCAGAGCTGGACCGAGCCCTGCGGGCTTTGCGGCGCGGGCGACAGCTATCTCGACGAGGTCGTCATCGACGACCGCGGCGCGCGCATGTTCGTCTGCTCGGACAGCCACTATTGCGAGACACGCCGGGCGGAGGGCCATCGCGGCGCCATGCTGGGCGATGCGGCCCTGACCGGCCTGGTCGAGGAGACGAAGCCATGACCGTCCACGCCTCCTTCCCCGACGCTGCGCTTGAGCCCGCGCCCCTGCTCACCGTCTCCGGCGTCAGTCGCTTCTATGGCGAGCGCATCGGCTGCGCCGACGTCTCCTTCGACCTCTGGCCGGGCGAGGTCCTCGGCATCGTCGGCGAATCCGGCTCCGGCAAGTCGACCCTGCTGCGCTGCCTCGCCGGCATCGACAAGCCGGATGCGGGCGAGGTGCTGTTCCGGGCCGGGCCCGAGCCGCTCGACATCTACTCGGTTTCCGAGCAGGAGCGCCGCCGCCTGATGCGCACCGCCTGGGGCATCGTCCACCAGAACCCGCGTGACGGCCTGCGCATGGACGTCACCGCCGGCGGCAATGTCGGCGAGCGACTGATGGATCGCGGCGACCGCCATTACGGCAAGATCCGCGAGCGCGCGCTCGACTGGCTGCAGCGCGTCGAGATCGCCGGCTCCCGCATCGACGACCGGCCGCGCCAGTTCTCCGGCGGCATGCAGCAGCGCCTGCAGATCGCCCGCGTGCTGGTCTCCGAGCCGCGCCTCGTCTTCATGGACGAACCGACCGGCGGCCTCGACGTCTCGGTGCAGGCCCGCCTGCTCGACCTCCTGCGCGTGCTGGTGCGCGACCTTGGACTGGCCGCGATCATCGTCACCCACGACCTCGCGGTCGCCCGGCTCCTGACCGACCGGCTGATGGTGATGAAGGACGGCCACGTCGTCGAGCAGGGCCTGACCGACCAGGTCCTGGACGATCCGCACCACGCCTATACGCAGCTTCTCACCTCGGCGGTGCTGAGTGTGTGAGGCGATCACCCTTTGTCATTCCGGGGCTTCGCGCAGCGAAGAACCCGGAACCCACGACNNGTCGTGGGTTCCGGGTTCGGGCCTGACGGCCCGCCCCGGAATGACAGAAGCGCCCCGTCACATCCTCGTCACCGCGAAACGGCAAGGCACTGACACCATGACCACGATGATTCAGGTCGAGAACGTCGCCAAGACCTTCACCCTGCATAACCAGGGCGGAACGCGGCTGCCCGTCTTCGACGACGTCAACTTCACCGTCGAGGCCGGCGAGGCGCTGGTCCTGGCGGGTGCCTCGGGCGCCGGCAAGTCGAGCCTGCTGCGCATCCTCTACGGCAATTACAGGCCGACCAGCGGCGCCATCCGCATCACCCATGCCGGCCGACCCGTCGACATCGTCTCGGCCGTGCCGCGCACCGTGCTCGACATCCGCCGCCGCACGCTGGGCTTCGTCTCGCAGTTCCTGCGGGTGATCCCGCGCGTCTCGGCGCTCGACATCGTGCGCGACCCGCTTCTTGCCCGCGGCGCTTCCCAGGGCGAGGCCAGCGATCGCGCCAAGGCGATGCTCACGCGGCTGAACCTGCCCGAGCGCCTCTGGAACCTAGCCCCTGCGACCTTCTCCGGCGGCGAGCAGCAGCGCGTCAACATCGCCCGCTCCTTCGTCGATCCCTCGCCGATCATGCTGATCGACGAGCCCACCGCTTCCCTCGACGCCGCCAACCGCGACGTCGTCGTCGAACTCATCTCGGAGGCGCGCACCGCCGGCTCGGCCATCGTCGGCATTTTCCATGACGAGGCGGTTCGCGAACGCGTCGCGACGCGCTATCTCGACATCACCTCCTTCCGGAAAGCCGCCTGATGCAGACCGTCCTCACCAACGCTAAGCTCATCCTCGAAGACGAGGTCGTGACCGGCACCATCGCCTTCGACCAGAGCGGCATCGTCGCGGTCGACCAGGGCAACTCCTCCCTGCCGGGCGCAATCGACGTCGGCGGCGACTATGTCGCGCCGGGCCTCGTCGAGATGCACACCGACAATATGGAAAAGCACTTCATGCCGCGCCCCAAGGTCTTCTGGCCGAACGGGCTCGCGGCTGCGCTGGTCCATGACGCGCAGATGGCCGCAGCAGGCGTCACCACCGTCTATGACGCGATCTGCGCCGGCACGCCCTTCTCGGCCAAGGACTACCGCAAGGACATCTTCGCCGATGTGATGAAGGCGCTGGCCGAGGGCCGGCGCGAAGGCGTCTTCCGCATCGACCACCGCATCCACATGCGCTGCGAGCTGACGAGCCCGGACCTGCTCGCCGACATCGAGCCCTATCAGGACGACGAACTCGTCCAGCTCGTCTCGCTGATGGACCACACCCCCGGCCAGCGCCAGTGGCGCAACATCGAGCACCTCAAGACCTACTCGCTCGGCAACGGCAAGACGATCGAGGAATTCGAGGAGGACGTGGTGGTGCGCCAGCAAGAGGGCGCCGCCAATGTCGCCCGCAACTGGCAATCCGTCGTCGAGATTTTCCGCTCGCGCGGCATCCCGCTCGCGACCCATGACGACACCACGCCCGAACATGTCGAGGAAGGCATCGCCTCCGGCGCGGTGATCTCCGAGTTCCCGACCACCGTCGAGGCAGCCGACGCGGCCAAGAAGGCCGGCCTCGCGACCGTTGCGGGCGCGCCGAACGTCGTGCGCGGCGGCTCGCATTCCGGCGGCGTCTCGGTTGCGGAGCTGGCGGAGAAGGGCCTGCTCGACGGCCTCTCCTCCGACTACGTCCCGGCGAGCCTGCTGCAGGCGGTGCTCAAGCTCCATAGCGGCCATGGCATCGCGCTTCCCGAAGCGATGGGCATGGTGACCTGGAAGGTCGCCGATATTCTCGGCCTCAAGGATCGCGGCCATCTGAAGCCCGGTCTGCGAGCGGACCTCGTCCGCTTCAAGGCGCTGGGTGCGACGCCCGTCCTCGCCGCAGTCTGGTCCAGGGGCGAGCGCGCATTTTGAGCAAGCCGCGTTACGCCCTCTATTTCGCTCCCGCCGCCGACAGCGCCCTCTGGCGCTTCGGCAGCGGGACGCTGGGTTATGACGCCATGACCGGCAAGGATCTTCCCTTTGCCGTGCCGGAGGGCTGCGACGCGACCGACTGGCCGGTGCTCACCGCCGAGCCGCGCCGCTATGGTTTCCACGCCACGCTGAAGGCGCCCTTCGAACTGGCCGAGGGCCGCAGCGAGGAAGGCTTGCGCTCGTTCTGCCGCAACTATGCGGCGGGCCTGGACGGCGTCACGCTGCCAGGCCTGAGCGTCGCGGCGCTCGGCTCTTTCGTCGCGCTGATCCCCTCGGAGCCCAGTGACGCACTACAGCGCTTCGCCTTCGCCCTCGTGCAGGCTTTCGAGCCCTTCCGTGCCCCGCTCTCCGAAGCCGATCTGGCCCGGCGCCTCAAGAGCCCGCTGACGCCGGCCCAGCACGCCTATCTCCAGGCCTATGGCTACCCCTATGTCGGTGACGCCTTCCGCTTCCACATGACACTGACCGGCTCGCTGCCATCGGAACATGTCGCCCCGGTCCGGCAGGCGCTGGAGGCGGCCCATGCCGCGGCGATGCCGGCTGCGCCCGTTCGGCTCGACCGCTTCGCCCTGTTCCGGCAGGACCGCCGCGATTCCCGCTTCCGCCTGGTCGATTCCTACCGGCTCGGCTAGGCCGTGCTCCGAGAACTAAGAACCAGGCTGGCCCAGCGCGCGCAGCACCGCGAGCAGGTCCGCGGCGGCCTCGGCGACACTGCGATCGTTCATGATGGTGACGATCTGCGCCCGGTCCGCCGTCAGCGGCGCCTCGCGCGAGAGGCGCGCCGCGATATCCGCCTCGCTTTCGCGCCCGCGCGCCGCCAGCCTTTGCGCCAGCACCGGGACCGGCGCCGTGATGTTGATCACCACCACGCGCTGCGCCAGCGGCTCGGCCGCCGTGATGGCGCCCCGCGAAATATTGGCGATCGCCACCCCGCCCGCGGCGATGCCGGCGAGCTCGGCCGCCGGAATGCCGTAGCTCAGCCCATGGGCGCGCCAGCTCAGCGCCATCTCGCCCTGCGCCTCGGCCGCCGCGAAGGCCGCCTCGTCACAGCTGTCGTGATCCTCCGCCCCGGCCATGGCCGGCCGGGTGATCAGCCGGCGCACGAAGCGGAAGCGCGGATCACCGGCGAGATCGGCCCGGGCGGTTTCCATCAGCGTGTCCTTGCCGGCGCCGGAAGGGCCGACGACCAGAACGAGCGCTCCGGCATCGGGAGCAGGCTGAGCGAGAACAGGAGAGGATGAGGACATGGCCGCAAAGAAACTGGGACTGGAACCTGTCATCGACCCGACCGCCCAGGTCAGGCAATCGGTGCTCGGCCGCTACACAGAAATCGGCGCGCGCACCGTCTTCGTGGAGTCGACCATGGGGGATTACTCCTATGTCGTGAACGATGCGAATGTCATTTACACGACAATCGGCAAGTTCTGCTCGATCGCGGCCATGACCCGCATCAACCCCGGCAATCACCCGATGCAGCGGGCGAGCCAATCGCATTTCACCTATCGCTCGTCCGCCTATTTCGAGGATGCGCAGGACGACGAGGCCTTCTTCGACTGGCGCCGGGCGCATGCGGTGACGATCGGCCATGATGTCTGGATCGGCCACGGGGCGATCGTTCTCGCCGGACGCAACATCGGCACTGGCGCCGTGATCGCCGGCGGCGCGGTCGTCACCAAGGACGTCGCCCCTTATACGATCGTCGCCGGCAACCCCGCCCGGCCGGTCCGGCCACGCTTTCCGGAGGCCATCGCCGAACGCCTGCAGAATCTGGGCTGGTGGGACTGGGAGCACGAGCGGTTGCGCGCCGCGCTGGATGATTTCCGCCACCTCGCCGTGACCGAATTCCTCGCGAAATACGAGTGAGGCTGCAGTCCGGCGCAGGGCCGTTAGCCCGTCAGCCGCCAGACGCTGCTGCGCTTGATCTCGGCATCCTCGAGCGCGCGCGTCACTGGCACCTCATAGGTTGCGACCAACGCGAGCCCCGCCTTCGGCAGATAGCTGCGGCCGGGGTCGCCGATCAGCACGGTCGCGCCGCGGGCCGAGAGCCCCGACAGCCAGCCGATGACGCGCTCGGCCATGTCGCGCTCGTAGCAGACGTCGCCGGCGCAAATGACGTCCCAGCCCTCGTCGCGGCCGACGATGTCGTCGCAGCGCGCAGCGACAGCGACGCCGTTGGCGGCCGCGTTGATACCAATCGCCGCCGCGGCAAAGGCATCGATGTCACAGGCCTCGACCGACGCCGCCCCCGCCTTCGCCGCCGCGATGGCGACCAGCCCGGAGCCGGAGGCGAAATCCAGCACGCGCCGGCCGGCGACGATCCCGGGGTGATCGAGGAGATGGCGCGCCAGCGCCTGGCCGCCGGCCCAGGCGAAGGCCCAGAACGGCGGCGGCAGGCCGATGACGGCGAGCTCATCTTCGGTCTTCTGCCAGAGCTCGGTCGCCTCCTCGGCAACATGGAGCGCGATCTCCGGCGCATGCGGCACCGGCAGCAGCCGCGTATGGGCCCGGATGAACGCGTCCCGGTCGAGCTCGGGTGCAGCCCCGCTCACGCGGCGATATCCGTCGTCGGCACCCCGAGCAGGCTGAGATAGAGCGCCTTCACGGCGTTCATCACGTCACGCTCGGTATGGCCGTCGAGCAGGCGCGCACGCGCATTCGCTCCCATGCGCTCGGCGAGCGCCGGCGCGCCGGCGAAGACGATGAGCGCCTTGGCGAGAGCCAGCGCATCGTCCACCGGCACGACCATGCCGTCCTGCCCGTCGCGCACGAAGCTGCGACAGCCCGGCACATCGGTGGTCAGGATCGGCCGCCCGCAGGCTGCCGCCTCCAGGATGGTGCGCGGCAGGCCCTCGCCCCCGCGCGATGGTAGGATGCAGAGATGATGCGCCTTCCAGACGCTGTCGATGTCTCGCGTCGGCCCAGCCCAGGTGATGCCCGGCCGGGCCGCCCATTCCTTCAACGTCGGCTCGGGGATGGCCTTGGGATTGGACGGGTCGGGCGCGCCATGGATGGTGAGCTCGACCCTGGCGCCCTGTTCGCGGGCGAGCCGGACGGCCTCGACGGCGAGATCGACGCCCTTCGACCAGAGCATGCGCGCCACCAGCGCGACCTTGAGCGGCGGGGTGGGCGGCATCGGCGAAGGCAGCAGGATGAGAGGATCGACGCCGGCACCGCCGACCAGCGCCACCTTCTCCCTATCCTGCGGGTCAAGCCCGAGCGTCACCGGATCATCCGGGTTCTCGAACAGGAAGCGCACCTTCGGCCCGTCGATCACGCGCCTGAGCCAGTTGGTCGCCGCGAAACGCGCCGCCTCCGCGAGCCGGTCCTGCCGCGCCCCGAGGAAGCCGAGGCCCGTCAGCGCGTAGACGCGCCGCTCGACCCCGGCGAGACGGCCGGCGAGCCCGGCAAGCGCGATGGGCTTGAGCGCGATGCAATGCAAGATGTCGGGCTGCTCCGCCGCGATCAGCCGCTTCAGCGCCATGACCTGCCGGAACAGCGCGCGCGGATCGAGGCTGCGCCTTTCCGCCTCGAGCGCGATCAGCCGTGCGCCGGTCGCCTCGATGGCGCGGCGATGATGGCGCTCGCGGGCGATGACCGCGACGTCGAAGCCGAGCTCACGCCCCGCCCGTGCCATCGGCAGGAAGTGCGAGGCGAAGAACCAGTCCTCTGTGGCGACGAAAAGCAGTCTGGGGCGGCGCGGCATGGCGCCATCAGGCCGATCGAGCAGCGAAGGTCAAGCCCGCGAGGTCCTGCGCGCGGCTTAGAGCCACTAACAAAACCC
>UCLR01000043.1 GCA_900473415.1 Hyphomicrobiales bacterium | reverse complement strand
GAAAACTTCTCTTTGGCCATCGTAGCCTCCGTCAGATCTTGTTCAGTTGTTCAGTCGTTCAGGTGCGGGCTCAGGCGTACTTGGCCTGGACCTCGGCGGCGACCGCCGACGGCACCTGCTCATAATGGTCGAACTGCATCGTGTAGTTCGCACGGCCCTGGCTGAACGAGCGCAGCTGGTTGACGTAGCCGAACATGTTCGCCAGCGGGACCATCGCGTTGATCACGACGGCGTTGCCGCGCATGTCCTGGCCCTGGATCTGGCCACGACGCGAGTTCAGGTCACCGATGACCGAACCGGTGTAGTCTTCCGGGGTCACGACCTCGACCTTCATGATCGGCTCGAGCAGAACCGAACCGCCCTTCTGGAGGCCTTCACGCAGAGCAGCGCGCGAGGCGATTTCGAAGGCCAGAGCCGACGAGTCGACTTCGTGGAAGGCGCCGTCGATCAGCGAGACCTTGACGTCCACCACCGGGAAGCCGGCGAGCACGCCGGAACCGATGACCGACTGCAGGCCCTTTTCGACGCCCGGGATGTACTCCTTCGGCACCGCGCCGCCGACGATCTTCGACTCGAACTCGAAGCCCTTGCCGGTCTCGTTCGGCTCGATGACGAGCTTGACGCGGGCGAACTGGCCCGTACCGCCGGTCTGCTTCTTGTGGGTGTAGTCGATCTCGGCCTTCTTGGTCAGCGTCTCGCGATACGCAACCTGGGGCGCGCCGATGTTGGCGTCGACCTTGTAGGTGCGCTTCAGGATGTCGACCTTGATGTCGAGGTGCAGCTCGCCCATGCCCTTCAGGATGGTCTGGCCGCTCTCCTGGTCGGTCGACACGCGGAAGGACGGATCCTCGTTCGCGAGCTTCGACAGGGCGAGGCCCAGCTTCTCCTGGTCGGCCTTGGACTTCGGCTCGATCGCGATCGTGATGACCGGCTCGGGGAACTCCATGCGCTCCAGGATCACCGCATTGATCGGGTCGCAGAGCGTGTCGCCGGTGCGGACGTCCTTGAGGCCGGCCAAGGCGACGATGTCGCCGGCGAAAGCCTCCTTGATGTCCTCGCGGTTGTTCGCATGCATCAGCAGCATACGACCGACACGCTCCTTCTTGTCGCGCGTCGAGTTGATGACGCTCTGACCGGCCTCGACCTTGCCCGAATAGACGCGGCAGAAGGTGATCGTGCCGACGAAGGGGTCGTCCATGATCTTGAAGGCAAGCATGGAGAACGGATCTTCGTCCGTCGGCTTGCGGGTGGTCGGCTCTTCCGTCTTGAAGTCGATGCCTTCGACCTCGCCGCGATCCACCGGCGACGGCAGATAGTCGACGACGGCGTCGAGCAGCGGCTGCACGCCCTTGTTCTTGAAGGACGAGCCGCAGAGGACCGGATGGAAGGCGCGGCGCTGGACCGCGGTGCGGATCAGCTTGCGCAGCGTGTCGGCGTCCGGCTCGGTGCCCTCGAGATAGGCCTCCATCGCGGCGTCGTCCATCTCGACGGCGGCCTCGACGAGCTTCGAGCGGTACTCGGCAGCCTTGTCGGCGAGATCGGCCGGGATGTCCTTCTCCTCGAAGGAGGCACCCAGCGCCTCTCCGTTCCAGACGATCGCCTTCATCTTCACGAGGTCGACCACGCCAACGAAGTCGGACTCAGCGCCGATCGGGATCTGCAGGCAGACGGGCTTGCCGGCGACGCGGTCGATGATGTCCTGGACGCAGCGATAGAAATCGGCGCCGATCTTGTCCATCTTGTTGACGAAGACGACGCGCGGAACGTCATACTTGTCAGCCTGACGCCAGACGGTCTCGGTCTGGGGCTCGACGCCCTGGTTGCCGTCGAGCACGCAGACCGCACCGTCGAGCACGCGCAGCGAACGCTCGACTTCGATGGTGAAGTCGACGTGGCCGGGGGTGTCGATGATGTTCAGGCGGTTGTCGCGCCAGAAGCAGGTCGTCGCAGCCGAGGTGATCGTGATGCCACGCTCCTGCTCCTGCGTCATCCAGTCCATGGTGGCAGCGCCGTCATGGACTTCGCCGATCTTATGCGACTTGCCGGTGTAGTAGAGGATGCGCTCGGTCGTCGTCGTCTTGCCGGCATCGATGTGGGCCATGATGCCGAAGTTGCGATAACGGTCGATGGGATGGGAACGGGCCATGATCGTGCTCTATGTCTCGGGACAGCGCGCCGCTTACCAGCGGTAGTGCGAGAAGGCGCGGTTGGCTTCCGCCATCCGGTGCGTGTCTTCACGCTTCTTGACGGCGTTGCCGCGGTTGTTGGCGGCGTCCATCAGCTCGGCCGACAGGCGCTCGACCATCGTCTTGTCGTTGCGGCCGCGAGCGGCAGCGATCAGCCAGCGGATCGCCAGCGCCTGACGACGCTCGGTGCGAACCTCGACCGGAACCTGGTAGGTCGCGCCGCCGACGCGGCGGGAACGGACCTCGATCGCCGGAGCGACGTTCTCGAGCGCCGACTTGAAGACGCCGAGCGGCTCGCTCTTGGTCTTGGCCTCGATGATGTCGAAGGCACCGTAGACGATCCGCTCGGCGGTCGACTTCTTGCCTTCATACATGACCGAGTTCATGAACTTGGTCACGACAACATCGCCGAACTTCGGGTCCGGGATGATTTCGCGCTTTTCGGCACTGTGGCGGCGGGACATCGTCTAGTCTCCGTAAATCTTCAACGCGGCGAACCGGCTCAGGCTCCTCGCCCGGCCGGTCAGGCCGAAATTACTTCGGACGCTTGGCGCCGTACTTCGAACGGCGCTGCTTGCGGTTCTTGACGCCCTGCGTGTCGAGCACGCCGCGCAGGATGTGATAGCGCACGCCGGGAAGGTCCTTCACGCGGCCGCCACGGATCATGACGACCGAGTGCTCCTGGAGGTTGTGACCCTCACCCGGAATGTAGCCGATCACCTCGAAGCCGTTGGTGAGGCGAACCTTGGCGACCTTACGAAGCGCCGAGTTCGGCTTCTTCGGGGTCGTCGTATAGACGCGCGTGCAGACGCCGCGCTTCTGAGGGCACGACTCGAGCGCCGGGGCGGTGTTACGCGCCTTCACGGGCGACCGCGGCTTGCGGATGAGCTGGCTGATTGTCGGCATTCTGGCCTCTCGCCCCACTGAGCGTTTGGAAAAATTCCTGGTCAAAATCTCCCAGGTCGAGCAAAGCCATGACATAAACGAAGCCGCGCCATCGGCGCCCCATCAGGGTGCCTCAGGCGCGTTCGCCAAGCAGAGGAACACGGAAGTACCCGCGTTCATGCATCCTGCCATGTCGTCAATCGACGCTGGAATTCCGACGGAGTTTCGGTCGCGAACCTCGCTCGCGAACATGGCGCAAGCGACAAACGTGTCCGACAGCCGTCGACAGTGGCGCGCTTATGACTCAGCTAGGGATTCGCGTCAACCCCGAAACCGCCGAAAAACTTAAGGTTTTACCGGGTTCAGGCCGGTTGGGCCCCTGCCCGCCCCTGCGTGTAACAAAAAGGCCGCCCGCAAGGGGCGGCCTTTTCAATGATTGCGCAGCTGCGCGGCGGCCTTACTCGGCAGCCGGGAGCGCAGCGCTGGCTTCGGCCGCGGCCTTGGCCGCCGCATCCGCCTTCTGGCCGACGATGAGATCGTCGCGGCGCGTGGCGACCTGCTTGATGCGGGCAACCTGGGCGCCTGTGCCGGCCGGGATGAGCGAGCCGACGATGACGTTCTCCTTGAGGCCCTCGAGCAGGTCCGACTTGCCGTTGACCGCCGCCTCGGTGAGGACGCGGGTGGTCTCCTGGAAGGACGCCGCCGAGATGAAGGAGCGGGTCTGCAGCGAGGCCTTGGTGATGCCGAGCAGGACCGGCACGCCGGAAGCCGGCTTCTTGCCCTCCTCGCGCATCTTCGCGTTGATCTCCTCGAGCTCGACGCGATCGATCTGGTCGCCGGTCAGGATGTCGGTATCACCGCCATCCGTGATCTCGACCTTCTGCAGCATCTGCCGGACGATGACCTCGATGTGCTTGTCGTTGATGCCCACGCCCTGGAGGCGATAGACCTCCTGGATCTCGTTCACCAGATAAGCCGCCAGCTCCTCGACGCCCTTGATCGCAAGGATGTCGTGCGGGGCCGGGTTGCCGTCGAGGATGTAGTCGCCGACCTCCACGACGTCGCCGTCCTGGAGATGGATGTGCTTGCCCTTCGGGATCAGGTACTCGACCCCGTCCGAGCCGTCATGCGGCGTCAGCGTCACGCGGCGCTTGTTCTTGTAATCCTTGCCGAAGCCGATGACGCCCGACTTCTCGGCAATGATGGCGGCGTCCTTCGGACGACGCGCCTCGAACAGTTCCGCGACGCGCGGCAGACCACCGGTGATGTCGCGGGTCTTGGCCGAGTCGGTCGAGACACGCGCCAGCACGTCGCCGGCCTTCACGCTCGAGCCCGGCTCGACCGAGATGATGCCGTCGACCGGCAGGATGTAGCGGGCATCGCCACCGCGGGCGAGCTTCGCGATCTTGCCGTCCGCACCCGCGATCGTCATCGCGGGCTTGAGGTCGGCCGTACGGGCCGAGCCGCGCCAGTCGATGACGACGCGCTTGGAGATGCCGGTCGCCTCGTCGGTCGTCTCGGTCATCGACATGCCGTCGATCAGGTCCTCGAAGCCGACCTTGCCGTCGACCTCCGCCAGGATCGGGCGGGAATAGGGATCCCACTCGATCAGGCGCTGGCCGCGCTTGACCTTGTCGCCCTCGTCGACGCGCAGCTTCGAGCCGAACTGGACGCGATGGACCGCGCGCTCGGCGCCGTCCGGCCCGACGATCACGATGGCGATGTTGCGCGCCATGGCGATGAGGTCGCCGTCGGAGTTCCGCGCGACGTTGCGGTTGCGCATCTTGACCGTGCCTTCGAAGTTCGACTCGACGAAGGACTGGTCGGCGATGGTGGCCGCGCCGCCGATGTGGAAGGTACGCATGGTGAGCTGCGTGCCCGGCTCGCCGATCGACTGCGCCGCGATGACGCCGACGGCCTCGCCCATGTTGACGGGCGTGCCGCGGGCGAGGTCGCGCCCGTAGCAGGTCGCGCAGACGCCGTTCTTGGTCTCGCAGGTGAGAACCGAGCGGATCTTCACCTCCTGGACGCCGGCGGCGTTGATCTTCTCGATATGGCTCTCCTCGATCATCGTGCCCTTCGGCACCAGGACGTTGCCGTCGATGTCGGTCACGTCCTCGGCCGCCGAACGGCCCAGGATGCGCACGCCGAGCGAGGCGACGACCTGGCCGGCATCGACGATGGCGCGCATCTTGATGCCGTTGTCGGAGCCGCAATCGACCTCGGAGATGATCGCGTCCTGCGCCACGTCGACGAGACGACGGGTCAGATAGCCGGAGTTGGCCGTCTTGAGCGCCGTGTCGGCGAGGCCCTTACGGGCGCCGTGGGTCGAGTTGAAGTACTCGAGAACGTCGAGGCCTTCCTTGAAGTTCGAGATAATCGGGCTCTCGATGATCTCGCCCGACGGCTTGGCCATCAGGCCGCGCATGGCGGCGAGCTGGCGCATCTGCGCCGGCGAACCACGGGCGCCCGAGTGCGACATCATGTAGATCGAGTTGATCTGCTTGTCCCGGCCGTTCTCGTCCTTCTGGACGGTCGAGATGCGGGCCATCATCTCCTGGGCGAGCTTGTCGGAGCACTTTGCCCAGGCGTCGACGACCTTGTTGTACTTCTCGCCCTGCGTGATCAGGCCGTCCTGATACTGCTGCTCGTAGTCCTTCGCCAGCGCGCGGGTCGTGTCGACGATGTCCCACTTGTTCTCCGGCACGACCATGTCGTCCTTGCCGAAGGAGATGCCGGCCTTGAAGGCGTGGCGGAAGCCGAGACCCATGACGCGGTCGCAGAAGATCACCGACTCCTTCTGACCGCAGCCGCGATAGACGGCGTCGATCATTCCGGAGATCTCCTTCTTGGTCATCAGCTTGTTGACGACATCGAAGGACACGGCCGGATGCTCCGGCAACGCGGTCGAGAGGATCACGCGGCCCGGCGTGGTGTCATAGATCTTCGTGTAGGGCTTGCCGTCATGGCCGACGCCCGTCCAGCGGTATTTGATCTTCGAATGCAGCGTGACGACCTTCTCGTGCAGCGCATGCTCGAGCTCGCCGAAATCGCCGAAGATCTTGCCCTGGCCCGGCGCACCGTCCGCGACGATCGACAGGTAGTAGAGACCGAGAACGATGTCCTGCGAGGGCACGATGATCGGCTGACCGTTCGCCGGGTGCAGGATGTTGTTGGTCGACATCATCAGCACGCGCGCTTCCAGCTGCGCCTCGAGCGACAGCGGGACGTGCACGGCCATCTGGTCGCCGTCGAAGTCCGCGTTGAAGGCGGCGCAGACCAGCGGATGCAGCTGGATCGCCTTGCCCTCGATCAGCACCGGCTCGAAGGCCTGGATGCCCAGGCGGTGCAGCGTCGGGGCGCGGTTCAGCAGGACCGGATGCTCGCGGATGACCTCGTCCAGGATATCCCAGACCTCGGGCTTCTCCTTCTCGACGAGCTTCTTGGCCTGCTTGACCGTGGTCGAATAGCCCTTGGCGTCGAGCCGCGCATAGATGAACGGCTTGAACAGCTCGAGCGCCATCTTCTTCGGCAGGCCGCACTGGTGCAGCTTCATCTCCGGGCCGACGACGATGACCGAACGGCCCGAATAGTCGACGCGCTTGCCGAGCAGGTTCTGGCGGAAGCGGCCCTGCTTGCCCTTCAGCATGTCGGCGAGCGACTTCAGCGGGCGCTTGTTGGCACCCGTGATGACGCGGCCGCGGCGGCCGTTGTCGAACAGCGCGTCGACCGACTCCTGCAGCATCCGCTTCTCGTTGCGGATGATGATGTCCGGCGCGCGCAGCTCGATGAGGCGCTTCAGGCGGTTGTTGCGGTTGATGACGCGACGATAGAGGTCGTTCAGGTCCGAGGTCGCGAAGCGGCCGCCGTCGAGCGGCACGAGCGGGCGCAGATCCGGCGGAATGACCGGGATCTGGGTCATCACCATCCATTCCGGCTTGTTGCCCGACTCCTGGAAGGCCTCGATGATCTTGAGGCGCTTCATCAGCTTCTTGGGCTTCAGCTCCGACGTCGTCGTCGCGATCTCATGCTTGAGATCGGCGTTGATCTGGTCGAGGTCGAGCGCGCGCAGCATCTCGCGGATGGCTTCCGCGCCGATCATGGCGGTGAAGGTGTCCGCGCCGTACTCCTCCTGAGCCCGGACGTACTCCTCCTCCGACAGCAGCTGGCGGTCCTTGAGCGGGGTCAGACCCGGCTCGATGACGACGTAGCTTTCGAAGTACAGGATGCGCTCGAGGTCCTTGAGCGGCATATCCATCAGCAGGCCGATGCGCGAGGGCAGCGACTTCAGGAACCAGATATGTGCGACCGGCGCGGCCAGCTCGATATGGCCCATGCGCTCGCGCCGGACGCGGGCGAGCGTGACTTCCACGCCGCACTTCTCGCAGATGACGCCCTTGAACTTCATGCGCTTGTACTTGCCGCACAGGCACTCGTAGTCCTTGATCGGCCCGAAGATGCGCGCGCAGAACAGACCGTCACGCTCCGGCTTGAACGTGCGGTAGTTGATGGTCTCCGGCTTTTTGATCTCGCCATAGGACCAGGACAGGATCTTCTCCGGGCTCGCGATCGAGATCTTGATCGCGTCGAAGGCCTGCTGGACCGGCTGCTGGCCGAAAAGGTTCATGACCTCTTGCTTCATCGCCTGTCTCCTCTAGCCGGCGGGGACGAAGGCCACCCTGCCCGGCTTCTGAAATCTGGGGCCGGCGGCGTCAGTGCCGCCGGCAAGTGTGAAGGCTTCCCGCGGCTTACTCGGCCGCTTCGGCGGGCGGCAGTTCGCCCGGCTTCACCTTGTTGTTGACGAGCTCGACATTAAGGCCGAGCGAACGCATCTCCTTGACGAGAACGTTGAAGCTCTCGGGGATGCCGGCCTCGAAGTTGTCCTCGCCGCGCACGATCGACTCGTAGACCTTGGTGCGGCCGGCGACGTCGTCCGACTTCACCGTCAGCATCTCCTGCAGCGTGTAGGCCGCGCCGTAAGCCTCGAGCGCCCAGACCTCCATTTCGCCGAAGCGCTGGCCGCCGAACTGCGCCTTGCCGCCCAGCGGCTGCTGGGTGACGAGCGAGTACGGACCGATCGAGCGGGCGTGGATCTTGTCGTCCACGAGGTGGTGCAGCTTCAGCATGTAGATGTAGCCCATCGTGACCTTGCGGTCGAAGGGCTCGCCGGTCCGGCCGTCATACAGCGTCGACTGCCCCGACGAGTGCAGACCCGCCTGCTCCAGCAGCCGCTCGATATCGGCCTCCTTGGCGCCGTTGAAGACCGGCGTCGCCACTGGCACGCCACGACGCAGGTTCTGGCCCATCTCGACGAGCTCGTCCGCATCCATCGAGGCGACGATCTCGTTGTCCTCGTAGACCGCGTCGAACTGGGCCTTCAGCGCCTTGAAGTCGTTCGTCTTCTTGTAGGCGTCGAGGGCCTGCGAGATCTGCTTGCCGAGGCCAGCAGCCGCCCAGCCCAGATGGGTCTCCAGGATCTGGCCGACGTTCATGCGCGAAGGCACGCCGAGCGGGTTCAGCACGATGTCGGCATGGGTGCCGTCCTCGAGGAACGGCATGTCCTCGACCGGCACAATGCGCGAAACCACGCCCTTGTTGCCGTGACGGCCGGCCATCTTGTCGCCGGGCTGGATCTTGCGCTTCACCGCGACGAAGACCTTGACCATCTTCATCACGCCCGGAGGCAGCTCGTCGCCGCGCTGCAGCTTCTCGACCTTGTCGAGGAAGCGCTGCTCGAGGCGCTTCTTCGACTCGTCGTACTGCTTCCGCATCGCCTCGATCTCGGTCATCAGCGAGTCTTCGGCGACGGCGAACAGCCACCACTGCGAGCGCGGGAACTCGGTCATCGCCTCGCGGGTGATGACCGTGTCCTTCTTGAAGCCCTTCGGGCCGGCAAGGCCGGTCTTGCCCGAGAGGATCTCGGCCAGACGCGCGAAGGTGTTGCGATCCAGGATCGCCTGCTCGTCGTCGCGGTCCTTGGCGAGACGCTCGATCTCCTCGCGCTCGATCGCCTGGGCGCGCTCGTCCTTGTCGACGCCATGGCGGTTGAACACGCGCACCTCGACGATCGTGCCCTGGACGCCCGGGGGAACGCGCAGCGAGGTGTCGCGCACGTCCGAAGCCTTCTCGCCGAAGATGGCGCGCAGCAGCTTCTCTTCCGGAGTCATCGGGCTCTCGCCCTTCGGCGTGATCTTGCCGACGAGGATGTCCCCCGCCGCCACTTCAGCGCCGATATAGACGATGCCGGCTTCGTCGAGGTTCTTCAGCGCTTCTTCCGAAACGTTCGGAATGTCGCGCGTGATCTCCTCCGGGCCGAGCTTGGTGTCGCGGGCCATGACCTCGAACTCCTCGATATGGATCGAGGTGAAGACGTCCTGGGCCACGATGTTCTCGGAGAGAAGGATCGAGTCCTCGAAGTTGTAGCCGTTCCACGGCATGAACGCGACGAGCACGTTGCGGCCGAGCGCGAGCTCGCCGAACTCCGTCGACGGGCCGTCGGCGACGATGTCACCCTTCTTGATGACGTCGCCGACGCGCACCAGCGGACGCTGCGTGATGCAGGTCGACTGGTTGGAGCGCTGGAACTTCTGCAGGCGGTAGATGTCGACGGCCGGCTTCGTCGGATCCATCTCCTCCGAAGCGCGGATGACGATACGGGTCGCGTCGACCTGGTCGACGATGCCGGCGCGGCGAGCCGCGATGGCGGCACCCGAGTCACGGGCGACGACCGCTTCCATGCCGGTGCCGACGAAGGGCGCGTCGGCGCGAACCAGCGGCACCGCCTGGCGCTGCATGTTCGAGCCCATCAGCGCGCGGTTCGCGTCGTCGTTCTCGAGGAACGGGATCAGCGCCGCGGCGACCGAAACGAGCTGCTTCGGCGACACGTCCTGGAAGTCGACCTTGTCGACCGGCGTGACGACGACTTCACCGGCGCGGCGGCAGACGACGAGGTCGTCCGTCAGGCGGCCTTCCTTGTCGACGGCGGCGTTCGCCTGGGCAACGTTGTACTTCGCCTCTTCCATGGCCGAGAGGTAGATCACCTCATCCGTGACCTTGCCGTCGCGGATGCGGCGATACGGGCTCTCGATGAAGCCATACTTGTTCACCCGCGCGAAGGTGGCGAGCGAGTTGATCAGGCCGATATTCGGACCTTCGGGCGTCTCGATCGGGCAGATGCGGCCGTAATGCGTCGGGTGCACGTCGCGCACCTCGAAGCCGGCGCGCTCGCGCGTCAGACCACCCGGGCCAAGCGCCGAAAGACGACGCTTGTGCGTGACTTCCGAGAGCGGGTTCGTCTGGTCCATGAACTGCGAGAGCTGCGAGGAGCCGAAGAACTCGCGCACCGCGGCGGCCGCGGGCTTCGCGTTGATCAGGTCCTGCGGCATCACGGTGTCGATGTCGACCGAGGACATGCGCTCCTTGATGGCGCGCTCCATGCGCAGGAGGCCCAGGCGATACTGGTTCTCCATCAGCTCGCCGACCGAGCGGACGCGGCGGTTGCCGAGATGGTCGATGTCGTCGATCTCGCCCTTGCCGTCGCGCAGGTCGACCAGCGCCTTGACGACCGCGAAGATGTCCTCCTTGCGCAGGATGCGCACGGTGTCCTCGGCGTCGAGGTCGAGGCGCATGTTCATCTTCACGCGGCCAACGGCCGAGAGGTCGTAGCGCTCCGCGTCGAAGAACAGCGACTGGAACATGTTCTCAGCCGTCTCGAGGGTCGGCGGCTCGCCCGGACGCATCACGCGATAGATGTCGAACAGGGCTTCCTCGCGGCGCGAGTTCTTGTCGACGTTGAGCGTGTTGCGGATGTACGGGCCGACCGTGATGTGGTCGATGTCGAGCACCGGGATCTCGTCGAAGCCGTCATCGGTGAGCTGCTTCAGCAGCTTCTCCGAGATCTCCTCGCCGGCCTCGGCGAAGATCTCGCCGGTCGCGGGGTTGACCAGGTCCTCGGCGATGTACTGGCCGTAGAGGTCCTCGTCCTGCGCGCGCAGGAACTTCAGGCCCTTCTCGGCGAGCTGGCGGGCGGTGCGGGCGACGAGCTTCTTGCCGGCCTCGACCACGACCTCGCCGGTGTCGGCGTCGATCAGGTCCACGCTGGCCTTGAAGCCCTTCATGCGCTCCGCATCGTAGGGAACGCGCCAGCCCTTGGCGTCCTTGGTGTAGGTGATGTGGTTGTAGAAGCGGTTGAGAATCTCCTCGCCGTCCATGCCGAGCGCGAACAGCAGCGAGGTGACCGGGATCTTACGCTTCCGGTCGATACGGGCATAGACGATGTCCTTGGCGTCGAACTCGATGTCGAGCCAGGAACCGCGATAGGGGATGATGCGCGCGGCGAAGAGCAGCTTGCCCGAGGAATGGGTCTTGCCCTTGTCGTGGTCGAAGAACACGCCCGGCGAACGGTGCATCTGCGAGACGATGACGCGCTCGGTGCCGTTGACGATGAAGGTGCCGTTGTCCGTCATGAGCGGCATGTCGCCCATGTAGACATCCTGCTCCTTGATGTCCTTGACCGACTTCGCCTGGGTGTCCGGGTCGATATCGAACACGATCAGGCGCAGCGTCACCTTGAGCGGCGCCGAGAAGGTCATGCCGCGCTGGCGGCACTCGTCGACGTCGTACTTCGGCGGCTCGAAGGTGTACTTCACGAACTCGAGCAGCGAAGCGCCGGAGAAGTCGCCGATCGGGAACACCGAACGGAAGACGGACTGCAATCCCTCGTCGGGCCGGCCGCCCTTGGGTTCGTCGACCATCAGGAACTGGTCATAGGACGCCTTCTGAACCTCGATGAGGTTCGGCATCTGCGCCACTTCCTTGAGTTTGCCGAAGAACTTGCGGACGCGCCTGCGACCCTGGAGCGAATTGACCATGTTTGTTCCTCGCAATCTCTTCGGACGGCTCACCCGGAGGTCCGGGAGAGAGGCAGCCCATGGCCGCCGGGGGAGCCGCTCGGCGCCGCATCGCGCCGACCTGCATTTCGATTTCAGAGCCTCGCCGCGTGGTTGCGGCCCGGCCTTCGCAACAACTTCCGCGCACCAGCGCGGAAACGACGCAACAGCCCCGAGGCGCGAGCGCGCCCCGGGACTGTGCTTTTTCTAGGGTCGGACCGGCATCAGCCGGCCCAAGCTCACTTGAGCTCGACCTTGGCGCCGACGGCCTCGAGCTGCTTCTTGAGCTTCTCGGCCTCGTCCTTGCCAACCGACTCCTTGACGGGCTTCGGAGCGCCTTCGACCAGGTCCTTGGCTTCCTTGAGGCCCAGGCCGGTGATGGCGCGGACTTCCTTGATCACCTCGATCTTCTTGTCGCCGGCCGAAGCCAGGACAACGGTGAACTCGGTCTGCTCTTCAGCGGCGGCGGCAGCGCCACCGCCAGCAGCCGGACCAGCCGCAACGGCGACGGCGGCGGCGGCGGAAACGCCCCACTTCTCTTCAAGCATCTTGGCGAGGTCAGCGGCCTCGAGAACGGTGAGCGACGACAGCTCGTCGACGAGCTTGGCGAGATCGGCCATGTTTAACTTCCTGTCTTAAGAGGTTCGAACGATAAGGGTTGCTGGCTATCAAGCCGCATTCTTGTCGGCGTAAGCCTGAACCACGCGAGCCAGCTTGCCGGCGGGCGCGTTCGTGAGCTGCGCGAGCTTCGTAGCCGGGGCCTGGATGAGGCCGATGAGCTTGGCGCGCATTTCGTCGAGCGAGGGCATCGTGGCCAGGGCCTTGACACCATCGGGGTTCAGGGCGGTCGTGCCCATCGCGCCGCCCAGGATGACGAGCTTGTCGTTTTCCTTGGCGAAAGCGGTGGCGACCTTCGGCGCCGCGACCGGATCGCTCGAATAAGCGATCAGGGTGGGACCCGTCAGCAGCTTGCTGATGGACGCGACGTCGGTGCCTTCAAGAGCGATCTTGGCCAAGCGGTTCTTTGCGACCTTAACAGTGGCGCCATTCGCCTTCATCTCGCGACGAAGCTTCTGGAACTGGGCCACGGTCAAGCCCGCATAGTGGGCCACGACGACGACCGACGTGCTCGAAAACACATCGTTCAGCGACGCGACGGCATCTTTCTTTGCCGCTTTATCCACTGGGCTCTCTCCGGTAGGCAGCGGGCTTTTCAGGGCTCGCCGCCGGTTGCAAATGCCGCTTCTCAGAACCCCGGTTGACACCGGCGTCCCGCGAGGCGACGCTTGGTGCCCTGTCCCCGCTCCCGAACCCGAAAGGGCCGCGACCGGGCGAGATGGTTCGAACCGTCTTTTCCGGATCTGAAGATCCGGGACTAAGCTCTTGCACCGTCTATGCAGGCCTCTTGGCGAAATTATGCTCCCGGACGAACCGGGAAAGCACCTGCAGTCTCAGACAGGACTGGATGATTCCAGCCCGGAAAATCGCTCTTCCGAACCCGAAACACCCATTCTTCGACGGAAACCGTCGAAAAACGCGAAACAGACCCCTACGCGTCGAGCGCGCCGGAGCCTCGTCACTCATGGAAACAGGCGAGCGTCATAGCGCTTTCGCCTGCTTCTGCCAAGTAGGTTCCCGACATCACAAGATCAAGAGCCGACCTGGAAGCGTGAGACAGGCGGCCGCCTCGACGACAGCCGCCCTGCCCTGATCAGCCGCCGATGACGGTGTTCGGCTCGACCTTGACGCCCGGACCCATCGTCGACGAGATCGCGACGCGCTGGATATAGGTGCCCTTGGCGCCGGCCGGCTTGGCCTTGGAGACGGAGTCGACGAAGGCCTTGATGTTCTCCGAGAGCTTCTCGGCCGAGAACGAGGCCTTGCCGACCGCGGCGTGAACGATACCGGCCTTCTCGACGCGGAACTCGACCGAACCGCCCTTCGAGGCGGCGACGGCGGCAGTGACGTCCATCGTCACGGTGCCGACGCGCGGGTTCGGCATCAGACCGCGCGGGCCGAGCACCTTACCGAGACGACCGACGAGACCCATCATGTCCGGGGTCGCGATGCAGCGGTCGAAGTTGATCTCGCCCTTCTGGACGGTCTCGACCAGCTCCTCGGCGCCGACGATGTCGGCACCCGCAGCCTTGGCCTCATCGGCCTTGGCGCCACGGGCGAAGACGGCGACGCGCAGCGTGCGGCCCGAGCCGTTCGGCAGGTTGCAGACGCCGCGGACCATCTGGTCGGCGTGACGGGGATCGACGCCGAGATTCATCGCGATCTCGACGGTCTCGTCGAACTTGGCGTTGGCGCGCTCCTTGATGAAGGTCACGGCCTGATCGAGCGAGTAGAGCTTGGTGCGGTCAATGCCTTCACGGCCCTTGACGACGCGCTTTCCGGTATGTGCCATGGTCGCTCTCCCCTCAGCCCACGACTTCCAGGCCCATGGACCGGGCAGAGCCCTTGATCATGGCCGAAGCGGATTCGATGGTGTCGCAGTTGAGATCGGCCATCTTCTTCTCGGCGATCTCCTTGATCTGCGCGACCGTGACCTTGCCGACGTTGCCGCCGCGGCCCGGGGTCTTCGAGCCGGAAGTCAGGCCAGCGGCCTTCTTCAGCCAGTACGAAACCGGCGGCTGCTTCATCTCGAAGGTGAAGGAGCGATCCTGATACGCGGTGATGATCACCGGGATCGGCATGCCCTTTTCCATCTGCTGGGTCTTCGCGTTGAAGGCCTTGCAGAATTCCATGATGTTGAGGCCGCGCTGACCGAGCGCGGGACCGATCGGCGGCGACGGATTGGCCGCGCCCGCCGGAACCTGAAGCTTCACGTAGCCCGTGATCTTCTTCGCCATGATGGCTGCTCCTGCCGTCCGCCCCGATGCCGATCGGAACGACGACGCCCCTGCCTTCCGACGCTCTCCGTCGGGGCCGGGGTGGTTGCAGTGCGTGGTGCGGCGCCTTTGATCCGGCTGGCGACCGGCACGCCTCCCACGCGGTTGAGGCCGGGCCTATGGCATATCCGGCTGAAGAATGGAAGAGGGCTTCGCGGCCGCAGCCTTCTTGGCCGCAGCTGGCTGCGCAGGATGCTGGATATAATCGTCGAGCGCCAGACAGATATGCACGGCAACCAGACCCACCAGCGCGAACGCCAGGATCGCGTGGCCGAGGAACAGCAGATCGGCGTGGCCGGCCCCCTTCGGCCAGATCTCCGGCAGGGAGATCCCGCCATAGATCTCCCGCGCGCCGAAATCGGAGACGCCCGCCAGCCCGAGCAACGGGATCGCGACCAACAGAACATACAGCACCCGATGCACCGCCCGGTCCCCGGCGCCGCGCGCCCAGCGGCCGATCAGCCGCGCCAGGATCCGATAGGTGATCCGCGCCGCGACCAGGATCAAAAGCAGAAAGCCGGCGGTCTTATGGAACGTCATGAGGGCGTCCGCACAGGCGCCGCTCCCGATCTGCTTCATCAGGACGCCGACGCAGAACATCGTCAGGACGAGCGCCGCCGTGCTCCAATGCAGCACCTTCGCGAGGAGCGGGAAATCATGCTCGCCGACCCGCCGCCTGCGGGCCATCGCTGCGGAGAAACGGAGCCAGGTCGTCATGTGCGCTGCGCCGCCTGCGTGTCGGTCATGAAGCTGTCGACGGCCTGCCGCAAAGCAGCGGCTTGATGGTCGATGTCGGCCGAGGCCTGTGTCATCCGATCCGTCATCTTGCGCCAGTCCTCGATCATGCCGGCGACCCGTTCGACCTGCTCCGCCATGCCGCGCACATCGTCTGCGGCCTGGGCAGTGCCGATATTGATCGAGCGGGACGTGTCGTCCTGCCTGCGCGCAAGCTCGGCGATCGAGTCGGCCGAGGTCTCGACGGCATCGACCGAGGCGACGAGAGCCCCGATGCGCCCCGTGATCCGCTCGGCCGCCGTCCCGATCGAATCGAGCCCTTGCCGCACCTGCTCCGTCGCCTCGGCGGTACGGTTCGCGAGCTGCTTCACCTCCGCCGCCACCACGGCGAAACCGCGCCCGCTCTCCCCGGCCCGCGCCGCCTCGATCGTCGCGTTGAGCGCGAGCAGGTTTGTCTGGTTGGCAACCGTGCTGATCAGCGTCACCACGGCGGAGATCGAACCGACCGCCTCTCGCAGCAGCGCGCTGTCATCTGTGGCGGCCCCCACCAGGGTCTTGGCTGCGTTTGCGATCTCCGAGGTCCGCTGCGCCTCCCCGGCCGTCGTCGCGAGCAGCTCGGCGATCTCGTTCAGCGAGGTGGACATCTGATCGACATGGTTGGCCGCACGCTGGCTGGACTGCGCCGCGGCGCCCGCATGCTGGTCGACGAAGCCTGAGAGCTGGGAAAGCTCGTTGGAGGCGTCGGTCATGCTTGTGGCATGGGTTTCCAGCGCGGTCGCGATGCTGGCGATATTGCCCTGGAAGGCCTGCCCCCTGACACGCAGCGCCTGCTGCCGCTCGACCTCTCCGGCCAGCAAGGCAAGCCGCTCCTTCGCGGCCTCCTGCCTCGTCCGTTCTTCCGACAGGTGAACGTGAAGGGCCCGGCCGAGCATGCCGATCTCGTCGCCGCGCCGCGCGAGCTTGCGAACCCAGCCGGCATCCTCGCCCGGCACGCGAAGAGCCGTCGCCATCGTCGAGATCGGGCGCACAAGCCAGCGATGCTCGAACCAGATGATCAGCGCGGCCAGAAAGAGACTGAGCGACGCCAGCAGCATCGTGTTCTGCCGCGAACTCTCGACATGCGCGCCAAGCGACTCGCTGACGCCCGCCACCGCCGCATTGAGGAGAACGCGCAACTCGTTGCGCTGGGTCGCGACGCGCCGCAGCGCCTCGCGTGCAGCCGTGTTATCGGCTCCCAGCTTCGACGACAGCTCCTGGAGCCCCTGCGCGGCCGCGACGGCCCGGGCGCGGATCTCGTCGTCGCTACGCGCGATGACGGCCTTCATCGCCACAGATATGGCGTCGACGTCGCCCGCCAGGCTGCTGCGGTCGCCATCCGAGACGAGGGCTACGACAATACGGCTGTAGGCGGCGTCGGTTTCGGACAGAGCCGCCACGGCACCGGCATGCGTCGCGATCGCGCGGGCAAAACCGGAGAGCTTCACCGAGCCGATGAACTCGGCCGCGCCAAAGACGCAAGCGAGGACACCGAGCATCGACGCCCAGAGCGCCAGCCGCTGGCGAACCGTGGCCTTGAAGAAACTGGGCAACATCGTGCCCTGCGTCGGATTAGCGACGCAAAGCCTTGGCGCAGTTAGATTAAGGCCGACTTAACCCAAGGGAAGTCGGCCGGCCTTTCGGCGGCTCGAGAGCTCAGAGCTTCTCGACCTGGCCGTATTCGAGCTCGACCGGCGTGGCGCGGCCGAAGATCGAGACCGCGACCTTGAGGCGCGCGCGGGCATGATCGACATCCTCGACGACGCCGTTGAACGAGGCGAAGGGGCCGTCCGCCACCTTGACCTGCTCGCCGACCTCGAAGACCACCGTCGGCTTCGGACGCTCGATGCCCTCAGCGACCTGGCCCTTGATCCGCATCGCCTCATGCTCCGGGATCGGCATGGGCTTGGCTTTGTCGGCGCCCAGGAAGCCGGTGACCTTCGGCGTGTTCTTGATGAGGTGATAGACCTCGTCGGTCATCTCGCACTTCACCAGGACGTAGCCCGGGAAGAACTTGCGCTCGGTGTCGACCTTCCGGCCGCGACGAACCTCGACGACCTTCTCGGTCGGGACCAGCACCTCTTCGAACTTGTCAGCGAGGTTGCGCTGCTGCGCCTGATCGCGGATCGACTGCGCGACCTTGTTCTCGAAGTTGGAATAGGCGTGGACGATGTACCAGCGGGTGCTCACGTTCGTAATTCCGTTCAACGGGCGCCGAGGATGAAGGCGAGAACCCAGCGGATGACAGTGTCGGTGAAGAGGAAGAAGAGGCTGGAGACGACCACCATGGCGAGCACGAGGCCCGTGGTGATCAGCGTCTCACGGCGCGAAGGCCAAGTGACCTTGGACGCCTCAGAGCGGACGTCCTGAAGGAACTGGAAGGGATTGGATTTCGCCATGAACCACCTCGGGTGCCGCGCCCGCGCCCGGCTGCTGCCGCGACACCGAATCGGCCGTCCTGAAACATTCGCGGCGCGGGACCCGGGGAGGGTCGCGCGCCGTCATCGCAAGCGTCTTACATCGCCTGAGGCCTTTAGCCAAGACCCTTTCGGGTCCCGGGCCTCAGGCCCGCCGGGCCGATAGCAGCAGGAAGAACGGCCGCGCCCGCTCCCTCACCCAGTCCGGCTCGGCGGCGACCTGCTCCAGACTCGGGCCCCACTCGACCAGCCTGGTCAGCGAGAAGCCTGCGCCCAGCAGCAGGTCGAGATAGGTCCCGATCATCCGGTGGCGCTTGACGACGCCCTCCGCCAGCCAGTTGCTGACGCGCTCGCCCTCGTCGAGATAGCCGTTCACCAGCCAGCTCGCTCGCCCGTCGGAATCGGCGAGCCACTCCTGCCGGGCCGGCGCCGTCAGCTGCGGATGCTCGACCGAACAGACCAGCACGCCGCCCGGCTTGAGCGCCGCATGCACGCGCCCGAGCAACCCCGCGAGATCGGCGATGTAATGGAAGGCGAGCGAGCTATAGGCGAGATCGAAAGCGCCAACCTGTGGCGCGAAGCTTTCAAGATCGGCGCGCTCGTAGGCGATGCGGGAATCATCCGTCTCCCGCCGCGCCCGCTCCAGCATCTTCGCGGAGACGTCGACGCCGAGGATGCTCGCAGCCCCCGCGCCGGCAGCGAAGCGGCAGAACCAGCCGAAGCCGCAACCGAGATCGAGCACCTGTCTTCCCGCCAGCGCCGGCAGCATCGCCCGCAGCACCTTCCATTCCGGCGCCCCATCCAGCCCATGGACGGAACGCGGCAACCGGCTGTAGCCCGTGAAGAAGGTCTCGTCGTCGTAGATGTTCTGGGTCATCGGCGCCTCGCCAACCTGCCTGGCTTTGGGCGCATCATCAGTCGCCAGCGGGACGACTGGCAGGGGCAGCAGGGCTCGAACCCGCGACCTGCGGTTTTGGAGACCGCCGCTCTACCAACTGAGCTATACCCCTGCAGGTGGGCGTCATGTGCCCCAAGGCGCGACGCATTTCAAGTCGAAATCGCGCGGCATCCTCATTTGCGATAAGGGCCGAGCTCGCGCGCATAGCGCTCGACCAGCTTCAGGCCGAATTCCGTCGGCCTCAGCGCCGGCCCCCGATCATGGATCGGGATTCCGGCGCGCGTCCCGAAGATGCGCTTGCCATAGCAGAGTAGCGTCTCGATCGACTGCATGATGAAGATGATTGCCGGCAGCACCTCGCGATAAGCCGCCTCCGCCCCGGGCTCATCACCGGCCCGGTAGCGCGCATAAGCCCGCAGCGCATAGTCGATCGTGTCCGGCGCCAGGATCATGCCGATGCAGCCGGCCCGAAAATTGTCGATCAGCTCAAGCCCGCCGCGCCCGTTCAGGATCGGCAGCCGGCCTTCGGTCACGCCGATCAGCCGCTCGATCTCGACGACGCTGCCCTCGCCCTTGATCAGGCTGATATTGGGATGGCGTTGCGTGAGCTCGCGGATATCTTCCGCCGAGAGTCCGCGGCCCATATAGGCCGGCGCGTTCTGGATCGCGACCGGGAGCGAGGTGGCGTCCGCGATCCGCCCGAAGAAGCGGATATACTCGGCAGCCGCGAAATTGCCGACCATCGGCGGTTGCAGGATCACCCAATCGGCGCCATTCTTCTCGGCGACCTTCACCAGATCGACCTGCTCGGCCACCGAGGAGCCGAAGATGGTGAAGGCGAGCGGCTTCTTGCCGCCGACATCCTCAGCCACCCATTCCATCACCGTGCAGCGCTCATTGAAGCTGAGCTTCGAGACTTCCGTCGCAAGTCCGAGCGCCGCCATGCCCTGCACGTCGAGATCGAGGCTGATCTCGGCCTGCTTGCGCATCGCCGCGCGATCGAGTCGCTCATGCTCGTCGAACAGCGCGAAGACGATCGAATGGATGCCGGGAAAAGGCGGCGCGAAACCCATGAGACGAACCTCCCTTGGGCCGGCTTGCAGGTCGTCCGCGTTCGACACGGATCGAGCGGCGGCCCTGCCCTCATGTCTAGAGAGCCCCCGCCCCCAGGACCAGCCCGCCCAGCAGGCGGGCGCCCTGCGCCACCTGCAGGATCATGCGACGACGTGCCAGCGCCCTTCGCGCGCCGAGGCCTGGATCGTCTCGACCAGCAACTGGATACGCTGCCCGGCCCGGAAGTCGAACGGCTCGGGCCGCAAGCCCGCGACGGCCTCGACGAAGCGCGCGACCTCGATCGCCTTCAGGTCGTTGAAGCCGAGCTGATGGCCCGGAGCCACGCAGAACCGCCCATAGGGCTCATGCACCGGCCCGGCCTCGATCCGTCGGAATCCATGCCGTCCGGTGGCATCGGCCGTACTGTAGAAATGCAGCTCGTTGAGACGCTCCTGGGTAAAGAGCAGCGCCCCCCTGGTGCCGTAAACTTCGAAATCATGCTGCATCTTGCGGCCGGTCGCGATCCAGCTTGCCTCGATGCTCCCGCTCGCGCCATTGGCGAAGCGCAGAAAGGCCCGACTGGCGTCGTCGACCTCGACCTCGCGGCGTCCGCCCCGCCCATCCGGGCGGCTGCCGATCACGGTGATGCAATCGCCCATGACCCGCTCGATCGGCCCCAGCAGGAATTCGGCCGTCGCCAAGGCGTGGCTGCCGATATCGGCAAGTGCGCCGCCCCCCGCAAGCGCGTGCCGGAAGGTGAAGGGGCCCTCGGCATCGGCCATGTAGTCCTCGGCGTGGATGCCGCGATAGCTGCGCACCGTGCCAATCTCGCCGGCTCGGATCATCTCCCGCGCCAGCCCGAGCATGGGATTGCAGAGATAGTTGAAACCGACCTGCGTCCTGACCTTCGCGGCAGCGGCCGCATCCGCCATCTCGCGCGCTTCCGCCGCCGTCGGCGCCAGCGGCTTCTCGCAATACACATGTTTACCGCTGGCAATGGCCGCGAGCGCCATCTCGTGGTGGAAGGCATTCGGCGCAGTGATGTCGATCAGGTCGATCTCAGGATCGGCAACGAGGCTGCGCCAGTCGCCGCTCGAACGCGCGAAGCCAAGCGTCCGTGCCGCGGCCGCGGCGAGCTCCTCATCTCGATCGGCAACCGTGTGCAGTTCGAGCTCGAAAGGCAGGTCGAAGACGCGCTGCGCCGCCGCGAAGCCGAAGACATGGGCCTTGCCCATGAATCCTGTGCCGATCAGGCCGATCCTCAGCCTTGGCTTGCTCGTCCTCATCAGCGCCTCTCCGGCGGTCGCTCTCGAAGCGGCGACCGCCCGCCAACAGATAGCCAGCTTATTTTCCGCGCGCTACGGCAGCAGTCTGAACAGCTTTGTGCATGGCTTCTTCAACAAGTTTTCCGGAAGCTTTTGGCCGCCGTGCTCAAGCTTCAGGCAAAGAAAAAGGGCTGTGTCGCCACCGCCCTTTCCCAAATCGCTATGCGCGTCGATCAGGCAATGATCGAGGCGACGAC
>UCLR01000039.1 GCA_900473415.1 Hyphomicrobiales bacterium | reverse complement strand
GCGTCCGTCCGGTCTGATCGTCGCGAGGTCGAAATCCTTACGCATCTCTGCATGCCTCCTGATCTTCATCATCATCCGTGCTGACTGGTCCGGCCTAATCGCGGCCGGGGCCCCAAGAGAGAAATAATGGCTAAAACGCCGGGCCTCATCCACTGCGCGCACAATGGACGGTCGCTGGAGCATTCGTGCTCGGTACCCCGCCATCTCGAGGCCTGGGCCTCTCGAGCTTACGCGTGAATAACCTAGCCTGATCGTAGCAACAGAGAGGTGAGGCTAAACGGTTGCCCATGGCAGCCAAGGTTCATGCGGTCGGTGTTATCGCATACCCGCTGACGAACTCGTGGCGACAATCGGGGCCGATGCGGCGAAAGCCGACTTGTACGATCGCTTTGCAGGCGAATTCTATCAGTAGAGCAGTGAGAGCTTATTTCTACGTCGCAACGCAGTGGCGGCGGCCCTCAGCGCGCTTTCGCGCAACATTTGCTTGTGCTGCGACTGTCGATCGCCAACACTCCCAGGGAGCGCTTGAAAAAGGACCTGCGAAATGGCCGATCCAAGCCTTACCTCAGAGCGCATACAAGCCGATTTCGAGCGTGATGGCGCTTTTCGCACCATCGCCCAATATGCCGAGCGAAAGCTCATCTCGACTGACGAGGCAACGCAGTGGAAGTCGCGACTGTTCGCGCTCTTCCAGGACAAGATCGAGGAAGCGCGGCGCGAGGTTAGGCACCTGGACACAAGCCTAGCACGACTGGTGGATATTGCTCGTAGCGGCGCTCGCAACCGCCGCTTTCAGAGCCCCGACCCTGATGTGCTTAGATTGGCCCATGAGCTAACGACGTTCGATAGCTGGATCATCAGCTTGTACGAGACGGACCTCACCATGATTAGCTATGGCGCGCCGGAGCGCGCCCGCGCCAAGCCAGCCGAGATGCAGAAGGCGATGGACGAGCTCTACAAGAAGCGCAGCGCCGCGAAGAACTGGGGTCTCAAGGCGCCTGAGCTGTTCAAGCTTGGTTGATCGGCGGCGTCGAAGTGCGGTGGCTGGCCTTCGATTCTACGTTGGTCTCGGCCCCGACAGAGTTGCGTTGGAAGCCGACGTCATTCCTGCTCGCCACTACCCCAACGCTCTGCGCACAACCTGCTCGAAGGCCAGCTTCGCCGGGCCCGATTTCTCGAGGTCCATTCGGTTGACGCCCGCGTAGTCGAGCGATAGCGCCAGCGGCACGGTGTATGGCGCACGTCCGGTCAGCGCCTCGCCGACTTCGAGCATTGCGGTGGCGAACTTCGCCGGTATCGGGACGGGCTTCACCGCGTTGTCGAGCGGCGCGTCGCAAAGCTTCGGTGGCGAGGTCACGAGATACTGACGGCAGGTGAATGGCCGCTCGGCATAGATGCTGCACGCATCGTTGACGAGGAATGGACAGGTTAGCTTGAGCGCCATGTAGCGTCGCGCGATGACGCGCGCCTCATCGCGCGTCATCGCCGGATCGCGCTGCATGTAAGTCTCGTAAAGCCCCGCCTCGCGCAGCCGCTCGACGTTGGCGGCAAAGCCGGCTCGCACTCTTGCGCCGCTCGGTTCGGGCAGCCGTTCGACGAGGCGCGCCAGCGCATAGGCTTCTGGCGGCGTCACCGGCACGGGTTGAGCCCGGCAGCAGGCCGAGCAGCCCTTGGCGCAGGATACGCGCTTTCCTCCCGCCTCGACGTGAGCGACCACTGCATCGATCACGCGGTCGTCCACCTCGCGCAGCGCGGGAAGCAATTCATCGAGCCGCGCCGGCCAGTCCGGCAGGCGCGCGTCGATATGCACGGGTCGATCATGGACGCGAAGTGCAAGCGTCACGCGCGCGGTGCCGTCGGAGTTTCTGCTCATCTTGCCACTCTGGATCGCTGCAAGTTGAGTATGGGCTTGCTCCTTGATTTTGGAGAGCGTTTTCGAGTTTACGCGGCCTGCCTCTCGAACTGAAGCGGGCTGATGAAGTTGAGCGCCGAATGGCGCCGGACGGGATTGTCGAAGCCGTCGATATAGCGGCCGATTGCGGCGATCGCCTCGGCGCGGGTCTGGAAGACGGTGCGCCAGATGAGTTCGCTCTTGAGCGTCTTGAAGAACGTCTCGACCATGCCGTTGTCGAAGCAGTTTAGCTGCCAGACCAGCAGGTGCCGCTGCAAAGGGTCGAAAGCGGAGCCCGCCCACGGATGCAGGGCTCATTCGGTCAGCAACGATGTCGGATTTTCGACAATCGCGGAAAGGCCTGCTTCATGGATTTGGGGAGTAATTGAAGCGTCGCCTGCCGAGCGACCTCTCAGCCTAATGACGACGCCTGACGCTCCTGCCTCCGGAATCTCAGCGTTGAAAGGGCTTCGAAATGATTGTCGGCCTTTGTCTTTGCGCCTTCCTCGCAGGCTTCACGACGGGCGACTACATCGGCGAGCGCAGATGGAAACGGCTCGCACTCGATGCTCTGGACGTCGCTGAGTTGACGATCGAGAAGCTGCGGGGCGGCAAACGTGCCGGCTAGCCTCGCTGAGCTATGCCACTATAGCCTCGTTGGCTGACTGCGCCGCGAATCCACCGGGCCCATCGACTTCCGATGATCCAGCAGAATAAGTTCAAGCTCGCTATGCCCGCCGGCAAGAACCGTCACTACCCGGTCGATAGCAACACGATCAGCAACGGCCACCCGCGAAGTGCCCTCGACGACCTCATGCCATGGGCTTCCGGCAAATATAAAGCCCAAATCCGTAGGGCTGCGGCGCGGTGCTTACGGAGCCCCTTCGACCACGTGCAATATAGGCTCTCGGCAATCCGCCGGCGCCGGTACTGCGCGGCGATGCCGTCTTCGCACGAAGGCCTTCCAGCACGATCCAGATCTTCTCTTCTGACGAGCGTTGCTTGCGCGTCGGCCGATTATCGACGCCGAACTCCAGCGTACGAAGGGCGTGCGCAGCCTGTCTAACTATCGAAGCCAGCTGCTTAATGCCAAGGCGAAATTGAAGCCGCGGATCGAACATAACGACGCGCCTGAGTTGGTCGGGCTGATTGCTCTTCCAGAGTTCAAGAACACCCCCTCCCTAGGCCGAAGGTCCGGCTGGTTGCATCGCCACGCGTCCAGTTTGATGATCGATGTTCCGCGTCGCGCGAGCGGCGTCAAAAACCAAGATCAAATCGGATGTTAGGGCAGGAAACGTGGCAATCGAAGCGGAGAGGGCGTCCGTCCCGACCCTGCAGGATCCGGAATTCGGCCCCTGGCTGGCGCAGGCCTCGATCCTCGTCGTCGATGACGAGCCGGGGATGCGCAACTTCCTGCTGCGGATCCTCGGGCCACGCTGCAAGCGGATTGAGGAAGCGGCCGATGTCGAGGAGGCCGCGCGCAAGCTCGACGCGCAGCATTTCGATGTCGTCATCCTCGACAACATCATGCCGCGCAAGAACGGCGTCGACTGGCTGGCCGAGCAGCGCGCTACCGGCTTATTCTCGGATGTCATCCTGATCACGGCCTATGCCGATCTCGATACGGCGATCCAGGCGCTCAGGGCCGGCGTCGTCGATTTCGTGCTGAAGCCGTTCCGCTCGAACCAGATCCTCAACGCGGTCGCGCGCTGCCTCGACCGAGTGCGATTGCAGCGCGAGAATATCGTGCTCAAGCACGAGCTGCGCTCGACCTCCGACCATATCCTGCTGCGCGATAGGCTAATCGGGAATTCGAACGTCATCGCGCAAGTGCGCGAGACCATTGCGCGCGTCGCGCCGCTGCCGTCCTCGGTGTTGATCACTGGTGAGTCCGGCACCGGCAAAGAGGTCGCGGCCCGTTCTCTGCATGTCTTGTCGGATCGCGCCGAGAAGCCCTTCGTGCCTGTGAACTGCGCCGCCATCCCGCCCGACATGATTGAGAGCGAGCTGTTCGGTCACATGAAGGGCGCCTTCACCGGGGCCAACGCCTCACGCGAGGGGCTTTTCCTGCATGCACGCGGCGGTACGCTCTTTCTCGACGAGATCGGCGAATTGCCGGCAGCAACGCAGAGCAAACTGCTGCGGGTGCTCGAGGACAGGCGGGTCCGCCCACTCGGCTCCGAGCGCGAGGTGCCTGTCGACCTGCGATTCATATTCGCTACGAATGCCGAGCTCGAAGCCGATGTGCGGCGGGGTCGCTTCCGGGCCGACTTGTTCTATCGCATCAATGTGATGCGCCTGCAGCTTCCACCGCTGCGTGATCGCGCTGACGATGTGCAGGAATTGGCGGTGCTGTTCATGCGCAGGCTCTCGCAGCAGCTCAAAATGCCAGAGGTGCCGATCGACGCCGGCATCCGCGCCGCGCTGGCGCGCTATCACTGGCCGGGCAATGTGCGTGAGCTGCGCAACCTGATCGAGCGCACGCTGATCCTCGGCAAGTTCCCGGACGATTTTGGCGGGCGACTGACGCCACAAGCCGGTCTCGCCGAGGAGAGCCTCGAGGAGATTGAGCGGCGCCATATCCTCGCGATGCTAGAGGAGACGGGCGGGGACCGCAACGATGCGGCGCGGCGGCTTGGCATCTCGCGCAAGACGATCGACAGGAAATGCGTGGCTTGGAATGTCTGACGCCGCCATCCAGTCGAAGGCGCGGGGCGGGCGCTCGATCCGCTACCGCCTGCTGGCGATCGCGCTCCTGCCGTTCCTCGTTGTCGTGCCGCTGCTGCTGGCGCTCGTCATCGGGCGCCTCAACACCAAGTTCGACGCGCTGCTGATCACCAAGGTCAACGGCGACCTCACTATCGCGCATCAGTATTTCGCGCGCATCTTGGAGAATACCAGTGACCATATTCGCGGGCTTGGCGACTCCGCGGCATTCCGAGCCGTTGCCGCCGAGAACAGCAAGCCCGAGTTGGCCGACTGGCTGGAACAGAGCCGTAGGGAACTAGGCCTCGATTTCCTGAACATTCTCGAAGACGACGGCAGGCTGCTTGCGACGGCGCCGCAGACAGGCGAGGCACGCTCCCGCAGGGACTGGCCAGTGATCGTCTCCGCCATGGCCGGAACCCCTTCAACGGCGGTCGACATCTTTGCTGCAGAGGAGCTGGCCGCGATCTCGCCTGCGCTGGCGCAGCGCGCCAAGGTCGAGTTGGTTCCGACTGCGAATGCCGCGCCGACCGACAGGACGGCCGAGACGCGCGGCATGGTCGTGCATTCGGCGAGCCCGATCCAACTCGCCGACGGGCGCAAGGCCGTGCTAGTCGGCGGCGTCCTCCTCAACCGGAACCTCGTCTTTATCGACACGATCAACGACCTGGTCTATCGCCAGGCCAGCCTGCCTGAGGGGAGTCAGGGCACGGCGACGCTCTTCCTCGACGATGTTCGCATCAGCACCAATGTCCGCCTGTTCGAGGGGCGGCGCGCGCTTGGAACGCGCGTGTCGCTTGCGGTGCGCCAGGCCGTGCTGGGCGAAGGCCGGACCTGGCTCGACTCCGCCTTCGTCGTGAATGACTGGTACATCTCGGCCTATGAGCCGATCCGTGACAGCCTCGGCAAGCGTGTCGGCATGCTCTATGTCGGCTTCCTGGAGACGCCGTTCCGCCGGGAAAAGCTGATCACGTTGGCGACCATCATCGGCGCCTTCCTGCTGGTCACGGCGCTCAGCGTGCCGATCTTCCTGCGCTGGGCGAGGGCGATCTTCAAGCCGCTCGAGCAGATGACCGACACGATCTCGCGGGTGGAGGGGGGCGACCTCGACGCCCGCACCAACCTGCCCGCGGCACGCGACGAAATCGGCCGCGTCGCCACCCATCTCGACGGCCTGCTCGACCGCCTGCAGGCGCGCGACCGGCAGTTGCGGAACTGGAACGAGGAACTCAACAAGCGCGTCGCCGAGCGCACAAGCGAGTTGGAGGCGGCCAACAAGGAACTGGAGCTGACCACCAAGCAGCTCATCATGTCGGAGAAGCTCGCGGCCATCGGCGAGATCACCGCCGGCGTCGCCCATGAGATCAACAACCCTGTCGCGGTGATCCAGGGCAATCTCGACGTGGTCCGCCAGGTGTTCGGCGGTCAGGTCGAGCTCGCCAGCACCGAGTTCCGCCTGATCGACGAGCAGATCCACCGCATCGAGGATATCGTCACTCGCTTACTGCAATTCGCCCGGCCGGAGGAATTCGCCGGTTATGTCGAGCGCCATTCTCCGCGCGAGGTGGTCGGGCACTGCCTGCCGCTGGTCCAGCACCTGCTCAACAGGGGCGAGATCGACCTTATCGCGGACCACCGTGCCACCGGATTGGTGCTGATGAACCGCACCGAACTCCTGCAGGTGCTAGTCAATCTCATCGTCAACGCGATCCACTCGATGCCGGCCGGCGGCACGCTGACATTGCGCGATTTCGACGAGGAGCGGCACGGGACGCCAGGCATCGTCATCGAGGTCGCCGATACCGGTGTTGGCATGGACCGCGAAACGCTCGTGCGCATCTTCGATCCGTTCTTCACCACCAAGCGCAGCGAGGGCACGGGGCTCGGCTTGTCCATCAGCCAGAAGCTGATCCTGCGCCAGAACGGGGCCATTTCCGCCGAAAGCCAGCCGGGGAGCGGCACCTGCTTCTCGATCTGGCTGCCCCAGGCGCTCTAACGCGGACATTTTGTCCGGGGGTTGGACAATTTGTCCAAATCAAAACGAGCTTGCCCCCCTAACAGATTGAAAAGATTTGTCTCTGTTCAGTGGTACGGCCCTTGCGTTGTGATCGACGAGATCGATCGAATGATAGGGGGATCCGACCCAGGCGTTGCGATAGGCGGTCCATTGGACCGTTTCATGACAGGGCCGAACGCCTGAGCGCGGTGGCCATCCAATCAACGAAAACCAGAAACCGAGATGCCGCCGAAATCGGCGGCGAGGAGGAACGATTCATGTCCACTGCCACGGGAACTTTTGACGAGAGCAGCGGCGGCGCCGGCATTCTCGATCGCGAGAGAACGATCGCCAAACCGGGCTTCAACCGCTGGCTGGTGCCGCCGGCCGCGCTCTGCATCCATCTGTGCATCGGCATGGCCTATGGCTTCTCCGTCTTCTGGCTGCCGCTGAGCCAGGCGATCGGCATCACCAAGCCTGTGGCCTGCGGAGCCGATGTCGGCATCATCGCCTCGCTCTTCACCACGGCCTGCGACTGGAAGGTCGCCGATCTCGGCTGGATGTACACGCTGTTCTTCGTCCTGCTCGGCTCCTCCGCCGCGATCTGGGGCGGCTGGCTCGAGCGCGTCGGGCCGCGCAAGGCCGCCTTCGTCTCGACGCTGTGCTGGTGCGGCGGCCTGCTGATCTCGGCGCTCGGCGTCTATCTGCACCAGCTCTGGCTGATGTGGCTGGGTTCCGGCGTGATCGGCGGCATCGGGCTCGGCCTCGGCTACATCTCGCCGGTCTCCACGCTGGTGAAATGGTTCCCCGACCGGCGCGGCATGGCGACCGGCATGGCGATCATGGGCTTCGGCGGCGGCGCGATGATCGGCTCGCCTCTCGCCGACATGCTGATGAATTATTTCAAGACCCCTGCCTCGGTCGGCGTCTGGCAGACCTTCGTCGCCATGGCGGCGATCTACTTCGTCTTCATGATGGCCGGCACCTTCGGCTATCGCGTGCCGCCGGCGAACTGGCGCCCGGAAGGCTGGACGCCGCCGGCGACCCAGAACAAGATGATCACCTCCGGCCATGTCCATCTCCAGAACGCGCACAAGACGCCGCAGTTCTGGCTGATCTGGTCGGTGCTGACCCTCAACGTCTCGGCCGGCATCGGCGTCCTCGGCATGGCCTCGCCGATGCTGCAGGAGATCTTCGCCGGCTCGCTGATCGGCAAGCCGGAGATCGGCTTCGCGGCGCTCGACGCCGGGCAGAAGACGCAGATCGCCACCATCGCGGCGGCTTTCGTCGGCCTGCTCTCGCTGTTCAACATCGCTGGGCGCTTCTTCTGGGCCTCGCTCTCGGACAAGCTCGGCCGCAAGCTGACCTATGCCACCTTCTTCGGCCTCGGCATCCTGCTCTACGGGCTCTCCCCCTGGGCGGCCCATGCCGGGTCGCTCGCGCTCTTCGTCGGCTTCTTCTGCATCATCCTGTCAATGTATGGCGGCGGCTTCGCGACGGTTCCGGCCTATCTCGCCGACATGTTCGGCACGCAGTTCGTCGGCGCCATCCATGGCCGCCTGCTGACGGCGTGGTCGACGGCGGGCATCATCGGCCCGGTCGTGGTGAACTATATCCGCGAGGCGCAGATCAATGCCGGCGTGCCGCGCGCCCAGGTCTATGACCGCACCATGTACATCCTCGCCGGCATGCTGGTGCTGGGCTTCATCTGCAATCTGCTGGTCCGCCCCGTCGCGGCGAAGTGGTTCATGAAGGATGCCGAGGTCGCGGCGCAGCAGACCAGGTCGGCCAATACCAACGCGACCGTGCACCACGGCTCCTACGGCATCGGCAAGGGCGGCTTCGACGGCACGGCCCTGCTCGCCTGGGCGGTGGTCGGCCTGCCGATCGCCTGGGGCGTCTGGATCACCCTGTCGAAGTCGCTCGCGCTGTTCCGCTGAGGTGAGATCGGCCCGTTGCCGCGGAACAAAAATGGCACATGCTCCGAGTGCCCCTGGGAGCATGGTTGCCTTGAGCAGGGGACCTCGATCCCCTGCTCGGGCGCGCCATAGCGACGGTCGCGAAGCAGGGGTAACCTAGAGTAGTGTAGCTGGCGGGAGCAACCGTCGCTTGCCGGCCTTGGCCGGGCTGGTCAGGCCGCCACGGCGGACGGGCTGACGCGGGGATCATCGCTCATGGGCGCGATGCTTTCCAGCGTGATGTAGCGGGCGCGCTGGACGGCTATTCATCATTCTGCTCGAGCAGGATCGCGCCGACGAGCCTGGTGATGGCGGGCTCGTTGGGGAAGATGCCGACGACCTCGGTCCTGCGTTTGATCTCGCCGTTTAGGCACTCCAGCGGACTGGTGCTGTGCAGCTTGGCGCCGTGCTGGCCTGGGAAGGTCATGTAGGCGAGCACGTCGGTCTCGGCTTTGTCCAGCAGGGCGGCGAGCTTGGGGGCCGTCAGCTTGAGCTGATCGGCGTCGCGGGCGACCTGCTGGTCGATCTCTAAGACTCGCTGCTGATAACGGGTCAGATGGACACCATCGAGGATGACGAAGACCGGACCAGGTCGCATCCGCCGCACCGACGAAGTCCCGCCATTTCG
>UCLR01000038.1 GCA_900473415.1 Hyphomicrobiales bacterium | reverse complement strand
TTATGAGTCGGTCACCTAGCTGACGACGAGGCTGCACTTATCCTTGGCTCTGGGGCAGCCACATCCAGGTCCGAAGGCCGATGATCGCGGCGATCACGAGGACCGCTCCGAACAGGACGGCAAGCTCCCTCGCCACGTCCCGAACCATCGCTCCTGCCCGCCCGGAGAAAGGCGGGCGCGAGAACAGGGTATGCAACAGTTTCGGAGCGATGGGCTCCGAATGCGTCGTGCGGTGCGTCGAAAGACTATTCGACATCATGGCTTTTCTCCTGATGGCCGCGTCCAGCGACCTTCGGCAGGAGATTTGCTCATTCGTTCATATGAAATCGAGGCGGGCGGCGCGGTAACATCATAGTAAAAGCATAAGCGCCGGCTCGCCCTAAACCTCAGCTTCGGTGAGAACAGCGTAGGCCTGCTCGGCCGACGATGCGGCGCGGAGCTTGGCCACGGCTTCCGGCGAGCGCAGCAGCCGTGCGATCCGCGCCAGCAAGGTCAGATGCGCCGAGCAGCTCTCGGTCGGCGTGAGGATGAGGCAGACGAGGTCGACCGGCTGCCCGTCGATCGAATCGAAATCCACTCGCTTGCCGAGCCGGGCCAAAAGGCCGAAGGGCTGCTCGAGGCCGGGCATGGGCGCGTGCGGAAGGGCGATGCCCGCGCCGATGCCCGTCGAGCCGAGCTTCTCCCGGTTCTGCAAGGCAGCGAGAATCTCCCGTTCATCGACGCCGACGTGGCGGCTGGCACTTTCGGACAGTGCCTTCAGGAGGCGCGTCTTGTTCGAGGCGTTGAGATCGAGCTCCACGTTGCCGGGAGCAATGCAGTCCGAAACCTTCATGATACTCGCTCTTTCGACGGCTATCGATCAGCTCAGCGGTGCGGGCGGCTGATCGCTGTCGGCCTCGCGCAGCCGGTATCCGACGCCTGTTTCCGTCGTGATGTATTGCGGATTGTCCGGACTCTTCTCGATCTTCTGGCGTAGCTGGCGCACATAGACCCGCAGGTACTGGACGTCCGTCGTCCCATTCCAGACATGGTGGAGCAGATGGTGGTGGGTGATGACCTTGCCGGCATGCTGCACCAGAATCCGGAGGATATCGTACTCCTTCGGAGAGAGTTTCACCTCCTGCCCGCCGACTTTGACCAGCCGCCGGACCAGATCGACGGAGAGCTCGCCCGTCTGGAAGATCGGCCGTTCGCCCTGCTGCTGGAGCTTGTGCCGCAGCGCGACCCGGATGCGCGCGACGAGCTCCTTCACGCCGAACGGCTTGGTGACGTAATCGTCGGCGCCGAGCTCCAGCGCGCTGACGATGCCGGCTTCGTCGGTCCGGCTCGACAGGATGACGATCGGCAGATCCAGAAGTTCGTTCCGCCATTTTGCCAGCAGATCGTGGCCCGGCATGTCCGGCAGGCCGAGGTCGAGCAGGATCAGGTCCGGCCGGTCCGTCTTGACGTGCTCGATCGCCTCTCGGGCGTTCTCCGCCTCGATGATGGTGTAGCCCTGCGATCCGAGGCTGACGCGGACCAGCTTCCGGATGGCCGGTTCGTCATCCACGATCAGGACCTTGTTGGTCGATGTGCTCATTTCATCTGTCCAGCTGTGGCGGCTCGCTCGGAACCGGCATTCTGATGGTGAAGACGGCGCCGTGCCCGTTGGGGCGGTTGCCGGCGGTGATCTTGCCCCCCATGGCCTCGACGAAGCCGCGGCAGATCGACAGGCCGAGGCCGGTGCCAGCACGCACGGAATCCGTCTTGCTGACGCGATAGAAGCTGTCGAAGACGCGCTCCAGGCTGTCCTCCGGAATACCCGGACCCTCGTCGATCACCTGCAGATTGACAAAGGCGCCGTCGGCCCAGCCCTGGACGCGTATCGTCGAACCGGGCGGCGCGTATTTGGCGGCGTTGTCGAGCAGGTTGAAGAGCACCTGCTCGAACAGGACGTGATCCAGCTTGAGCATGGGCAGATCGGACGGCACATCGATCTCGGTGCGGTGCCGCGCGAGGATCTTCGTCGCGCGCCGCAGGGAGGTGCCGACGACGTCTCCCAGGAAATGAAGCGAGGCGTTCGGCTCGATGGCGCCAGACTCCAGCCTCGTCATGTCGAGCAGGTTGGCGATGAAGCGGTTCAGGCGCTCCGATTCGTCCGCGATCGTGGTGATCAGATCGGCGCGGCTGTCGGCCGACAGCGTCTCGTCATAGTCACGCAGCGCGCTGGCGGTTCCCAGGATCGCCGCCAGCGGCGTCTTCAGATCATGCGAGATCGACCGCAGCAGCGCTGCGCGCAGCTTGTCCGCCTCGACGGCGAGCCGGGCCTTGTCGACATCGGCGACGAGCTGGACGCGTTCGATCGCCAGCGCGGCCTGGTCGGCGAGCGCATCCAGCAGGCGCTGCTGCTCGGGCGAGAGCAGGGGGCCCTGCCTGTCGTCGTCGAGGCCGATCACGCCGACCGGGCCTCGCCCCGTCCGCAGCGGGATGTAGAGCCGTTTCGCGCCGGGCAAGGTGTCTGCGCCTCGCCCCGCCGGTCGGTCATGCTCCCAGGCCCAGCGCGCCGCGGCGATGTCAGCATCGACGAGCGTGTCGTCCGGCGGATAGCCGGCCCGCACCGCGAGCGTGCTCTCCTCGGGCAGGAGGATGACGACGCGCACGCGCAGCATCGACGCCATCTGGTAGGCGGTGGCCCACAGCACCTCGTCCAGCGTGCCGGTGCCCGCGAGTTTCTTCGAGAACAGGTAGAGATCCTCGGTGGTGCGCGCCCGCTCGCGTGCCGCTGCCGCCTGGCGCTGCACGCGTGCCGTCAGATTGCTGGCGATAAGGGCGACGCCGAGAAAGAAGATGAAGGCGACGAGGCTTTCCGAGCTGCCGATGTCCAAAGTGTAGAGGGGCGGCAGGAAGAAGAAGTTGAAAGCCATCGCCCCGGTGAATGAAGCGAACAAGGCCGGCCAGATGCCGCCGCCGACCGCCGATGCCAACACCGCCATCAGGAAGACCAGGGCGACGTTCTGCACGTCCAAGGTGCGGGAGAGCAACGCACCCACGAGCGTGGCCATCGCGACATAGGCCGTGCTGAGCAGATAGGGCTGCACGCGAAAGCGAGAGGCCGTGACGGTCGCCACCCCGCGCGGGGGCGCCTGATCGCCGTCGCGGCCGGAGATGACATGGACGCTGATGTCGCCGGCTGCGCGGATCAGGTCGTGCGAGATCGACCCTTCAAAGAACTCGCGCCAGCGCGGCTTGGTTGGCTTGCCGACGACGACATGCGTGTAGTTGTTGGCAATGGCGTAGCGCAGGATCTCGCGGACGATCTCCTGCCCGGGCAGGATGATGGCATCGCCGCCGAGCTGCTCGGCGAGGCGAAGCGTGGCGGCGACCTGATCCTTTTCCGCTTCCGGGCGGCTCGTGGCCCGCGGTGTCTCGATATGGAGCGCGGCCCAGGATGCGCGCAGCCGATCGGCCTGGCGCCTGCCGTAGCGCACGAGGGAGGGCCCGCGCGATTGCGCGTCGATGCAGACCAGGACGCGCTCGCCTGCAGCCCAGGGCCCGGGGATGGCATGCGACTGCATATGGCTCAGCAACTGTTCGTCGACCCGCTGAGCCGTCCGGCGCAGTGCGAGCTCGCGCAATGCGGTCAGGTTGCCGGGTGAGAAATAGTTCTGGACCGCGCGCTTGGCAGTCTTGGGGACATAGACCTTGCCTTCCTCCAACCGCTTGATCAGATCGCCGGGCGTCAGGTCGATGATCTCGATGTCGTCGGCACGGTCGATGATGGAATCCGGCACGGTCTCGCGCACCCTGATGCGGGTGATCTGCGCGACGACGTCGTTCAGGCTCTCGACATGCTGGATGTTGAGTGTGGTGTAGACGTCGATGCCGCGGTCGAGCAGTTCCTCGACGTCGAGATAGCGTTTCGGATGCCGGCTTCCGGGCGCATTGGTATGAGCCAGCTCGTCGACAAGGGCCAGGACCGGCCGGCGGGCGAGGATGGCGTCGATATCCATCTCCTCCAGCACATGCCCCTTGTAAGGGACCTTGATGCGCGGAACGATCTCGAGGCCGTCGACGAGGGCTTGCGTCTCCTGGCGCCCATGCGTCTCGACAATCCCGATGATCACGTCGATGCCGTCGGCCCTCCTGGCCCGGCCCGACATCAGCATCTCATAGGTCTTGCCGACGCCGGGCGCGGCGCCGAGGAAAATCTTCAGGCGACCACGGCCCTCGCGCCTGGCGTTTTCCAGGAGCGCGTCGGGTGACGGCCGGGTCTCGGTCTTGAGCTCGTCTTCGCTCATCGGCTCTGCTTCTGACGGGACCGCGCCGGCCTCCCGTGGACGGCCGGCCGGCGCGTCTTATTAGCGTGCTGCGGCTTAACGCGCAGCTGAACGATCGAGCGCCAGGTTCAGCGCCAGCACATTGACGACGGGCTCACCCATGAAGCCGAACTGGCGGCCCTGGACGTTGGTGTCGACCAGTGCGCGAACCGTCGCCTCGTCCACGCCGCGCGCCCGCGCCACGCGCGGCACCTGGAAATAGGCGGCTTCCGGCGAGATGTGAGGGTCGAGGCCGCTGCCCGAGGTCGTGACGAGATCCATCGGCACGGGCGCCTTCGGGTTCTCGGCCTTCAACTTCTCGGCATCGGTGCCAATGCGCTCGATCAGCTTCTTGCTCGTCGGAGCGAGGTTCGACGCACTCGACGAGGAGGCATCGTAGCCGTCAGAGCCGGCGGCCGAGGGGCGTCCCTGGAAATACCGGTCTTCCGTGAAGCGCTGGCCGATCAACTGCGAGCCGACAACCGTTCCGTTGCGCTCGATCAGGCTGCCATTGGCCTGGGAGGGGAAAATCGCCTGCGCGATGCCGGTCAGGCCGAGCGGATAGATCAGCCCGGTGATGACGGTAAGGGCGATGAGCAGCACGATGGCGGGGCGAATTTGCTTGAGCATGGAAGCGAGCCTTATGCGAGACCGAGCGCGGTCACGGCCATGTCGATGGCCTTGATGCCGACGAAGGGCAGGATGATGCCGCCGAGCCCGTAGACGAGCAGGTTGCGGCTGAGCAGGGCGCCGGCGCCGACTGCGCGATATTTCACGCCGCGCAGGGCGAGCGGAATCAACGCGACGATGATGAGCGCATTGAAGATGATCGCCGAGAGGATGGCGCTCTGCGGAGTCTGCAGACCCATAATGTTGAGCGCGCCGAGCTGCGGATAGAAGGCCAGGAACATCGCCGGGATGATGGCGAAGTACTTGGCGACGTCATTGGCAATCGAGAAGGTCGTCAGCGCGCCGCGCGTCATCAGGAGTTGCTTGCCGATCTCGACGATCTCGATGAGCTTGGTCGGGTCGCTGTCGAGATCGACCATGTTGCCGGCTTCGCGTGCCGCGACCGTGCCGGTGTTCATGGCGACGCCGACATCGGCCTGGGCGAGGGCGGGGGCGTCGTTGGTGCCGTCGCCGCACATCGCGACGAGCTTGCCCTTGGCCTGTTCCTCGCGGATCAGCGTGAGCTTGTTCTCCGGTGTCGCCTGGGCGAGGAAATCGTCGACGCCGGCTTCTGCCGCGATGGCGGCTGCGGTCATCGGGTTGTCGCCGGTGATCATGACGGTGCGGATGCCCATGCGGCGGAGTTCCGCAAAGCGCTCGCGAATGCCGCCCTTGACGATATCCTTGAGGTAGATGACGCCGAGCAGACGCCCGTCCTTGGCCACAGCCAGCGGCGTGCCGCCGGCCTTGCCGATCTCGTCGGCAATCGCCTGGACTTCACGGACGGACGCGGCGTTGGGACGGTCGGTCCCGATCGCGGCCCCGGCCAGGTCGACATGCTTGAGCACGGAGTCGACGGCGCCCTTGCGAATGCTGGAGCCTTCGACATCCACGCCGCTCATCCGGCTCTGCGCGGTGAAGGGCACGAAGGTCGCGTGCAGCGCACCCATGTCACGGGCCCGGATGCCGTATTTCTCCTTGGCGAGCACGACGATCGAGCGGCCTTCCGGCGTCTCGTCGGCGAGCGAGGCGAGCTGCGAGGCATCGGCCAGCTCCTGGGCAGTCACGCCCGTGACCGGACGGAACTCGGAAGCCTGGCGGTTGCCGAGCGTGATCGTGCCGGTCTTGTCGAGCAGCAGCGTGTCGACGTCGCCGGCGGCCTCGACCGCGCGGCCGGACATGGCGAGCACGTTGAAGCGCACCAACCGGTCCATGCCGGCGATGCCGATCGCCGAGAGCAGCGCGCCGATCGTCGTCGGGATCAGGGTCACGAACAGTGCGACGAGCACGATCACCGGGATATAGCCGCCCGCATAGGTGGCGAAGCTCGGAATCGTCACGGTCGCGAACACGAAGATCAGCGTCATGCCGGCGAGCAGGATGTTGAGCGCGATCTCGTTCGGCGTCTTCTGGCGCTCGGCACCCTCGACCAGTGCGATCATCTTGTCGACGAAGGTCGAGCCCGCCGCGGCGGTGATGCGCACGCGGATCCAGTCGGACAGCACCTGGGTGCCGCCGGTCACCGCCGAGCGGTCACCGCCGGATTCGCGGATGACGGGGGCGGATTCGCCGGTGATCGCGGCTTCGTTCACCGAGGCGACGCCTTCGATCACTTCGCCGTCGGACGGGATGATGTCGCCGGCCTCGACCAGCACGACGTCACCCACCTTGAGCGAGGTGCCGGCGACGAGCTTGAAGCGGCTGCGATCCTCTCCGAGAAGCAGCTTGGCCTGCGTCTCGGTGCGGGTCTTGCGCAGCGAGTCTGCCTGTGCCTTGCCGCGACCCTCGGCCACCGCCTCCGCGAAATTCGCAAAGAGCACCGTGAACCAGAGCCACAGGACGATCTGGAAAGAGAACAGCAGATCGGCGCTGCCCAGGACGGCGTCCCTGACGAGGAGGACGGTGGTGAGCGCCGCCACGACGGCGACGGTGAACATGACCGGATTCTTGGCGAGGCTGCGCGGATCCAGTTTACGGATCGAGTCGCCGATCGCCGGCACGAGGATGCGGGCGTCGAGTATGCCTGCGGGTTTGGACTGGCTCATGAGAGGCTCCAGCGAAAAATGGGCCGCACCGCTCAGGTGCCGGCAAACAGGGTGATCAGCGCCTTGGCGAGCAGCACGCCGAGCATCAGCCCGGCTGTCACGGCGAAGATCAGTGTGGAGGGGCGCAGCAACCCGCTTCGCCCGCTCGCGCCACCGGAGTGGCGCGAGGGCAGGGCGTCGCGGCGCAGCTGACGAAGGCAGTTCGCCATGGCCGCTTCCCTCAGAAGGTCTGTCCGGCGATCGCCGCCAGATGTTCGACGATCGGCCCCAGCGCCAGGGCCGGGAAGAACTCCAGCCCGCCCATGATGAGCACGAGGCCGACCAGCAGGCCGATGAAGAGCGGGCCGGTCGTGGGGAAGGTCCCCGAGGATTCGGGCACGGCCTTCTTGGCGACGAGCGAGCCGGCCATCGCCATCACGGGAATGATCATCAGGAACCGCCCGATGAGCATCGCAAGCCCGATCGTGATGTTGTACCAGACCGTGTTTCCGGTCAGGCCGCCGAAGGCCGAGCCGTTGTTCGCTGTGCCGGACACATAGGCGTACAGGGCCTCCGAGAAGCCGTGGGGCCCCGCGTTACCCATGGAGGCAACGCCCGTTTCGAGAACCACCGCGATCGCCGTGAAGCCGAGCATCGAGAGCGGCAGGACCAAGAGAGCGAGCATCGCCATCTTGACTTCCTTGGCCTCGATTTTCTTCCCGAGATACTCGGGCGTGCGGCCGACCATCAGCCCTGCCACGAAGATCGAGACGACGACGAAGAGCAGCATGCCGTAGAGACCGGCGCCGACGCCGCCGATGATGATCTCACCGAGCATCATGTTGATCATCGGGATCATGCCGCCGAGCGCCATGAAGCTGCCATGCATGGCATTGACCGCGCCGCAGGACGCGGCCGTTGTGACGACGGCGAAGAGAGCGGACAGCGAGATGCCGAAGCGCGTCTCCTTGCCTTCCATGTTGCCGCCCTCGATGCCGAGCGCATGGACGAGCGGATTGCCGGCCGCCTCGGCCCAGTAGCAGGCGATGACGCCCGCGATGAAGAGGGTGCCCATGGCGGAGAAGATCGCCCAGCCCTGGCGCTCATTGCCGACCATGCGCCCGAAGACGTTGGTCAGTCCCGCGCCGATCGCGAAGATCGCGACCATGTGGATCAGGTTGGTGAGCGCCGTCGGGTTCTCGAAGGGATGCGCGGCGTTGGCGTTGAAGAAGCCGCCGCCATTCGTGCCCAGATGCTTGATCATCATCTGCGAGGCGACCGGACCCTGGGCGATCGTCTGCTGGGCGCCTTCAAGCGTCGTCGCGACCGTGTAGGGGTTCAGGTTCTGCGGGATGCCCTGCCAGACCAGGACCAGCGTGCCGATGACGCAGATCGGAAGCAGGATGTAGAGCGTGGAGCGGGTCATATCGACCCAGAAACTGCCAAGCGTCTGGATCGACTTGCGGGCGAACGCCCGGATCAGGGCCACGGCGATGGCCATGCCCGCTGCGGCCGAAACAAAGTTCTGCACCGCCAGGCCCGCCATCTGCGTGAAATAGGACATGGTGCTTTCGCCACCATAGTTCTGCCAGTTGGTGTTGGTCACGAAGCTGGCAGCGGTGTTGAACGCCAGCTCAGGCGACACCGCCCCCATTCCCGCGGGATTGAAGGGGAGTGCCCCCTGAACGCGCTGCATCAGGTAGAGCAACACGACACTCGCGACGCTGAAGAACAGCAACGCGGCCGTATAGGCCGTCCAGTGCTGCTCTTCCTTCTCATTGGTGCCGGCGATGCGATACAGGCCGCGCTCGATCGGGCGAAAAAGCGGCGAGAGGAATGTCCACTCACCATTGAAGACGCGCGTCATGTAGCCGCCGAGCGGCTTCACGAGCGCAATGATGATCCCGCAGAAGACCAGGATCTGGAGCCATCCGTTCAGCGTCATAGGGAAGACCTTCTCAATACCTCACCCACGCTCAGAACCGTTCCGGACGAACGAGCGCGTAGGTTAGGTAGACAGTAATGAAGAGGGCGGCGGCAGCGCCGAGAGTATAATCGAGAAGCATGTCTTGCTCCGTTTCAGGCTAGAGCGCGTCGCAGGCTTGCACGTAAGCGAAGGACAGAGCGAAGAAGACGGCCGTCAAGCCAAGTGCGATAGCATCCATGTCGTGTTTCCTTTCGGACACTTTGCAAACCGGTCGGAGCGGCGATCCGCGCCGCGATGACGGCTGCCCGCTGCCGCCTCCGTTCCGAAGGCGCAGCGCGCAGCCGATTGAATTCGCCGGAAATATCGCGCGGACCGCATAAAGGTTCGAGACAGGCGCCGAGCCGCGGAAATAGGAATCTTATAGGAATTTCGGTGTCTTCCGGCCGACAGGGCCGCAGTGACGATGCCGATCACGAGCCCGCCAGAGATGGGCTGCTTGTCTCATATGGGATAGGCAGGGACTTCGGGTGGCTGTCGACCGCGATCCGCTATCGGCGAAACCGGGGCTGAAACCGGTATGTCCTGCGCGCACGCATTGGGTGGGAGCAGCCCATTGTCGGCAATCGATGCCCAGCGCCGCGGCTTGGGCCCGGAGTGACGTTCACCCCTCCAGACGAGGCGCCCTAAGGAAGGTGTCCGGCCGATACTGGGCATCGAAATTCTTGATGGCGCGTTTCATCGCAGCTTCATCGACCCGTCATGTGCTCTCCCTATCGCCGGTAACCGAATCTTAACGATGTCGGACCGTCGGCAAAGGTCGTCCGATGTCGTCACTTAGACGGCAAATCATGCGTATGGCGACAACGATCATTTCCTTCGCAGTGACCTCGCCCAGACGGTCCGGCCGCCTCAATCAGGCTCGCCGGCGCTCATGAACCGTTCGGCGCCGCAGTAAGGCTGTCCGCCGCGCGGCTCGACCCATCCGATCTGAAAACTCATTTCTTCGACCTTGGAGAACAGGCCGTGGCCGACATCGTCCTTTACGCCCATCGCGGCAGCAATCCCTATCCGGACCATTCGCTGCAGGCCTACACCTGGGCAGTCAATTGGGGCGCCGACGTCATCGAGCCGGACCTCTACCTGACCAAGGACGGCGTGCTGGTCAGCAGCCACGACAACCACAACTATTCCAACCTGACCTATGCCGAGGCGAAGGCCATCGAGCCGGCTCTCCTGACCTTCGGCGAGGTCATCGAGCTCGCCAAGGCGATGTCGATCGAGACGGGCCGCGACATCGGCATCGTTCCCGAGACCAAGAGCACCGACTACGCGACCAGCGAGGCCGTTATCAAAGAGCTGATCGCCCATGGCTTCACCGACCCCGATCGGGTCGTCATCCAGAGCTTCGCGTCGGGCAACCTGCAGCAGCTTCACAACACCATCATGCCGCAATACGGCGTGGACATCCCGCTGGCCTTTCTCGGCAGCGGCATCACGAACCCGGCTTCGATCGCGACCTTCGCGGACATCGTCGCGCCGTCCTTCGGCTCCTTCTCGGCGACCGATGTCGCGGCAGCCCATGCGGCTGGCCTCAAGGTCGTCGCCTGGACGATTCTCGGCTCGCAGGCCGATATCCAGAGCCTCATCAACATGGGCGTCGATGCCGTCTTCGTAGACGACATGCATCTTGCCCGTCCGGCCGCGGAGCTGATCGACGGCGTCAACGTCGTCTATGGCACGCCGCAATGGGATGTCGTGAACGGCACCGTCGGCGCCGACAAGGTCTATGCCATGCAGGGGGACGACATCGTTCGCGCCGGTGACGGCGACGACGTACTCTATGGCGACGGCGGCAACGACCTGCTCTTCGGCGGCACGGGTAATGACCAGCTCGTCGGCGGCGCGGGCACGGACTACCTTGCCGGTGGCGAAGGGAGCGACGTGCTCGACGGCAGCGCCGGCAACGACGTGATCGTCGCGACCGGCGACGAGGTCGTCTTCCGCGCCGGCAGCGGCATCGATCTGGTTTCGCTCGACGCCACCAGCACGGTTCGCTTCGACGGCGTTACGCCTGCGAGCGTCACCGTCCTGCGCGACGGCAACAACCTGATCATTCGCTCGGGCAGCGACGTGCTCGTCCTGCTGAACGGCGTCGACCCGGCCCATCAGCCGGCCTCGATCACCACGGCCGACGGCTTCTCGCTGACCGGTGCCGAACTCGCGGCGATGGCCGCGGAGGGCACCGATGCCGAGGTCTCGGCCCTGCTGCCGGGCCTCGAAGACGTGCTCGCCCATGCGCCGGCCTTCGCCGCTCCCTCGACGGTCGCGGTCGGTACCGATCTGGTCGCGGAAGGCGATTTCGGCAACGGCGTCCTCTCCCAGCACATCGAAGCTGCCGAGACCGGCGCGGTCTACCGGCTGAGCTTCTCGCTGGCCGATCTGCCGGCGGGCGATGACGGTGTCCGCGTGCTCTGGAACGGCCAGGTGGTCTACGAGGGCACGCCGGCCGCCGCCGGCAGCGACCTCCACTTTCTTGTCACCGGGGGCTCCGGCGACGGCTCGAATGAGCTCGTCTTCGAAGGCGCGGGTTCAACCTTTGGGGCCACGCTCGACGACGTGCATCTCGTCAAGATCACCGACCCGGCTCTGCCGTCGCCGGGCAACGTCGCGCCGGTGGCCGAGGAAGCGAACATCCTCGTCAGCAAGGACATTGCGTTCAGCGGCAAGGTCGTGGCCACCGACGCCAACAACGACGTGCTCGCCTACAGCCTCGGCGAGGCCCCGGCCCACGGCACACTCGTCTTCAATGCGAACGGCAGCTATCGCTACACCCCGGCTGCCGGCTTCACCGGCGCGGACGGATTCACTTTCCTGGTCAGCGACGGCCATGGCGGCCTCGTCGAGACGGCGGTGAACCTCACCGTCGTTCCCGGCATCGCGATCGGTACCGATCTCGTCGTCAACGGCAGCTTTGAGGATGTCTCCCTCTCCACCGGCAACAACGGCGCTGGCGATTGGGGCTATCGCAATGCCGAGGGCGTCATCGCCGGCTGGACCGAAGTCAACCACGTCCGCCTCGAGCAGCATTGGGACGCGCCGAACGGCGTCGTCGCCAAGGACGGCCAGATCTGGATCGACATGGATGGCTACAACACCAATACCCATCTCGTTCAGCAGGTCGCCCATGTGGAGACCGGCGCGACCTACGAGTTGTCTTTCTCGCTCGGCGACGCCGACACCGCCGTCTCGGATGACGGCATCCGCGTGATGTTCGGCGGCCGGGTCGTCTATGAGGGCATCCCGACCAATCCCTGGCAGACCTTCACCTTCCGGGTCACCGGCGGCGCCGGCGACGGCTCGAACAAGCTCGAATTCATCGCGACCGGCACCAACCTGAACACCTATGGCGCGGCGCTCGACGATGTCCGCTTCGTCAAGGTCGCGGAGGCCGGCGACGTGCCGGCAAATACGGTGCCGGATGCGCTCGACGCCGCCGCCACCGGCATGGCCGGCACGGTCATCGCCGGCCAGCTTGTCGCAAGCGACGCAGACAACGACGTGCTGAGCTTTGCGTTGGGCGAAGGCCCGGCCCATGGCACGGTCGTGGTCAACGCCAATGGCAGCTACAGCTACACCCCGGCCGCCAACTACGCCGGCACGGACAGCTTCACCTACACGGTGAACGACGGTCATGGCGGCGTCGACACGGCGACTGTGAAGCTGACAGTCGCCTTGCGGGCGGGGGAAGTGGCTATCATCGGCCCCAACCTCATCGTCAATGGCGGTTTCGAAGACCTGACCGGCGCGGATGACGCCGGCACCTGGGGCTATCGCAATACCAGCCCTGCGGGCGTCATCCCCGGCTGGGTCAATGAGGGGGACAACCGCGCCGAGGTCCATAGAGACACGGTGGGCGGCGTCGGCCCCGCCGAAGGCAGCTATTGGTTCGATATGGAAGGCGCTCCCAAGAACGCCAAGCTGGTCCAGACCGTGGCCGGCATTGAGCAGGGCGCGACCTACCAGCTCAAGTTCTCGATCGCCGATACCGACACCGCGCAGACCAATGACAGCGTCAGCGTCTATTGGGGCGGGCAGCTCATCTATACGGGCACGCCGCTGGCCAGGTGGCAGGAGATCACCGTCGACGTGGTCGGCGGCGCCGGTGACGGCTCGAACAAGCTGATCTTCCAGAGCACCACGCCCAGCCCGAACGGCGCCGGCGTGGCCCTCGACAAGGTCTCGCTGTACGAGATCGACGCCAAGCCCAACCTGATCGTCAATGGCAGCTTCGAAGACCTGACCGGCGCCGACAATGCCGGCACCTGGGGCTATCGCAACACCGACGGCACCGTTCCGGGCTGGATCGACATCAGCGGCCAGAAGAAGATCGAGCAGCACGGGCCGCGCAGCATGGACGCGGTGAACAATCCGATCGACGCCGCGGACGGCAATTACTACATCGACCTGGTTGGCTCCAGCGCCGGCGCCAATAGCTGGCTCGCCCAGAACGTGGCGGGCGTCGAGGAGGGCAGGCTCTACGAACTGACCTTCTCGCTCGCCGATGGCGACAAGGCGCGCGCCAACAACGGCGTCAACGTCTACTGGGGCGGCGAGCTCGTCTACAGCACTTCGCCGGGCTGGGATCCGGCAACGGGTACGATCGCGGCCGGCGCCGCCGCGGGCGATCCGATGGCGGCCGCCGGGGAGACCTACCAGACCATCACCGTCCGGGTGGTGGGCGGCGACGGCAACGGCTCGAACCAGCTCAGCTTCCAGGGTGTCGGGAATTCCGGCGGCAACAACGGCCCGATGCTGGACGACATCTCGCTGCGCCTGGTCAACGCCGCACCCGTCGTCCAGCCGGTGACGGCCGGGACCGACGAGGATACGGCGGTCACCGGCACGATCGTGGCCAGCGACGTCGACGGCGATACCTTGGTGTTTGCCATCAAGGAGAATGCGGGTCCTGCCCACGGCGTGGTCACGCTCGATGCGGCGACCGGCGCGTGGAGCCACACGCCGGATGCCGACTACAACGGCGCCGACAGCTTCACGGTTGTCGTCTCGGACGGGCAGGGCGGAACCGCCGAGACGACGGTGTCTCTGACGGTCAAACCGGTCAATGACGCGCCGGTCGCGGTGGACGACGGCAGCCTCACCACCGGCTACGGAGCGGCACTGACCGTTGCCGCCGCCACGCTCCTCCTGAACGACAGCGATGTCGAGACGGCCATCCTCGCGATCCTGTCGGTGCAGGATGCGGTTGGCGGCACGGTGGCCTTGGAGAACGGCAACGTCGTCTTCACCCCGGCCCAAGGGTTCGCTGGAAACGCCTCCTTCACCTACACCGTCTCCGACGGGCAGGGCGGCACCGCTACCGCCTCGGCGAGGGTCACGGTCGCGGCGCCTGCCGGCACGGACGGCGATGACGCGTTCACCGCCACTCCGGGCAACGACACGATCCTCGCCGGTCTGGGCGACGACGAGATCTCCGGTGGTGCCGGCAACGACGTGATCGACGGCGGGGCGGGCGATGACACGCTCTCCGGCGACGACGGCAACGACGTCCTCAAGGGCGGCGGCGGCGACGATGCGCTCAGCGGCGGCGCGGGCTCCGACATCCTGGTCGGCGGTGCGGGCGACGACGATCTCGACGGTGGCGAAGGCGTCGACACGGCGGACTACTCCGGCGACAGCGCCGGCATCGTGGTCGACCTCGCCGCCGGCACGGCCGAGGGCGATGCCATCGGCGCCGATACGCTGAGGGCGATCGAGACCGTCATCGGCGGCGTCGGCCGCGACCTGATCAGCGGCGACCACCTGGCCAACCTCATCGATGGTGGCGCGGGCGATGACGTCCTCAACGGCGGCGCCGGCGACGACATCATCCTGGCCGGCCTCGGCGACGACGTCATCGACGGCGGCGCGGGCTTCGACACGCTCGATCTCTCGGGTGCGACCGGTCCGGTTTCGGTCGACTTCGCCCATGGCACGGTCTCGGGCGAGGGCATCGGCTCCGACAGCTTCTCGGGCATCGAGAAGCTGCTCTTCGGCGCGGGCGACGATGTGGTCGCCGGCGGCAATGGCAATGAGGCCTTCGACGGCGGCGCCGGCAATGACATTCTGAAGGGCGGAGCCGGCAATGACAGCCTCGCCGGCGGCGAGGGTGATGACAGCCTCGATGGCGGCTCGGGCGACGATGTCGTCCATGGCGGCAACGGCATCGACACGATCAAGGCGGGCTCCGGCAGCGACATGATCGATGCCGGTGCGGGTAACGACGTGATCGACGGCGGTTCCGGCAACGACATCATCCTGGCGGGTGCGGGCAACGACAGCGTCGATGCCGGTTCCGGCGACGACCGGATTGCGGGTGGGGCGGGCGACGACGTGCTCGCCGGCGGCTCCGGCCATGACGTCTTCGTCTTCGCGGCCGGCTTCGGCAAGGACACGATCACGGACTTCAAGACGAACGGCGCCAATTCGGACGTGCTGGAGTTCTCGGTCGATGTCTTCGCCGACGCCACCGCGGCGCTGGCGGCGGCGCATCAGGATGGCGCGGATGTGGTCTTCACGATCGACGCCGACACCTCGCTGACGCTGAAGAACGTCCAGCTCGCCAGCCTGCACGACTTCCACTTCGCCTGAGGCGGCAGGTTCGCCACGGCATCGACGAAGCGAAAGGGCGCCGAAAGGCGCCCTTTCTTCATGATCTCATCTGGCCGGGGCCGCGATCATGAACTCGACGTCATAGGGTGGGGCGCTCATGTGTTTGAAATAGCGTTGTGTTTTTTGGATATGGGATAGATTTTGGCGACGATCGAAGATCTGTCGCATCACGATCCAGAATAGCTGCCATGTCGGATCGCGGTTGGTCGATCAGAGCGAATCATTGCCTGTGAAGCCAAGCGCCGATCTCTGCCGCAGGTATATATGAACGCCTTTGACCAAAGGCTGGTGACGCCGAAAAGCTTGGCTTTTCCGTCGGAGGTACGCGGCCCCGATTTTATGAGCCGCGATACGAGCGCAACCGGATCTCGGCTTTCTGAACTTCTCGGGCGAAGCGTGTCTGCCTCGCCTCTCGACAGCAAAGGCTTCGAGGCCCAGCTGACCGGCTATCGCCTCTCGGGTGCCAGGATCATCTGGATCGATTTCCCGAGCGGACTGAAGCTGGCCCACGAAAAACCCCAGTCCAATCTGACGGTCTTGTTCCTTGAGCGGGGATGCATTTCCTTCTCGTCGGGGTCGGTGACGCTTGGATGCCGAGCCGGCGGCGTCGTTGCGCTCGACACAGCCACTTCCGACTCCGTTATTTGCGAGGCGGGAACTCGCGGTCTCCTTTTCACCGTGCCGATGTCGACGGTCATCGACGTCATCGGATCGCTGTTCGACCGTCCGGCGCCCCGAAAGCTGGAGATCGCTGCGGCCTTCGATGCCAGTTCCGCGCTGGGCAACGCTGTCATCGGCCTGCTCGCTACAGCAGCGGCCGGCTTGCGCCGCGATGCGGTGCTGCAAACCTCTTCCCATGCGGCGCGGCTTTTGCGTGACGCCATTGTCGCGACCCTGCTCGAAGGCCTCTCGCATAACTATTCCGACTGGTTCGGGCGCGGACCGTTCGAGCAGATCCCCTGGCAGATCAGGCAGGCGCTCGACCATATCGCCACCCATATCGATGGCACGTTGACAGTCCAGCAGGTGGCGGAGGCGGTGGGAACCAGCGTGCGCTCCTTGCAGCACGGCTTTCAACGCCACCGCCGGATTTCTCCGCAAGCCCACCTGAAGGCTGTGCGGCTCTCCCGCGTCAGGGCGGAATTGCTGGACGAGACCTCACGCTGCTCCATTGAAGAGGTCGCGCGCCGCTGGGGCTTCGTCAACCGCGGCCATTTCGCGCTCGACTATCGCCAGGCCTTCGGCGAGCTGCCCTCCGAAACCCGCCGATCGCGCTGATCTGAAGCCTCTGCTGCAGCGCAAGGCATCCTCCGTCTTATGGTTAACGGTGGGTGAAGGGCCTCGCCCGATCCGGGCCCATGGGCGCAAAGGCGACTCGGGCCGTGCAGGCGAGTAAAAATTGAATAAAATTCGTCATATCGCCAGTTAAGCTACAGGAAAGGCTAGAATGCCTAAGTGAAGCCAGAATCGAGTCATCTGGTTTGAGGTTGTTTCATGGCCAACAACGATGCGCCCGCGTCGGGCATGCCGGCATCGTTTGCTCTTCCGGCAGACTGCACCATCCGTGGCATCGCCGACGTCGTCGCAAATTGCCGCCTGATGTTCTCCGCGGGAAAAGGCGTGAGCCTCGATTGCGGCGCTGTCGAGTCGGTGGACCTCACCTTCGTCCAGTTCATCGTCTCCGCCGATCGCACCGCTGCGGCGCGCGGCCTGCCCCTCTCATTCGAATCCGTTCCAGAACCCGTCCTTGCCGCCTTTGCGCGCGCCGGCGTCGCCATGCCGGCCGCGCTGACCAGCGCATCGTCCAGGAGCTGACCGCCATGGCGACGATCCTCACCGTCGACGACTCCCCGAGCATCCGCCAGATGATCAAGCTGTCGCTCGCCCCCACCGGTCACGCGGTGGTCGAGGCCGGCGATGGCTCGGAAGGGCTGGCGCGGGCCAAGGCGCAGAGCTTCGACCTTGTCATCACCGACCTCAACATGCCGGTGATGAACGGCATGCAGATGATCAAGGCGCTGCGCGCGCTGCCGAGCTTCGTCGGCGTCCCGATCGTCTTCCTGACCACGGAGTCGGACGATGCCGTCAAGCAGGAGGCCAAGGCCGCCGGGGCGACGGGCTGGATCACCAAGCCGTTCAAGCCCGAACAGCTGCTCGCCGTCGTCGCCAAGCTGGTGCGCGCCTGATGAACATCGATCCGGCAGAAACGTTCCGGCAGGAGGCGGCCGACCTCCTCGACAGCCTCGAGACGGTGTTGCTCGACCTTGGACAGAGGCCGCAGGACCGCGACCTCGTCGATGCGGCGTTTCGCGCGCTGCATACGATCAAGGGCTCCGGCGCGATGTTCGGCTTCGACCGCGTCGCCGCCTTCACCCATGATTTCGAGACGGCCTTCGACCTGATCCGCAAGGGCCGCATCGACGCCAACCGCGACATCGTCACCGTCTCGCTCTCGGCCAAGGATTATATCCGCACGCTGATCGAGGATCCGGATTCGACCGACCCGATCATCGGCGAGGCGATCGTGGAGGAGCTGCATCGCCTCGTCGGCGACGGCGGTGGCAGGGCCAGCGAAGTCGCGGCCCCGGCCGTCCTCGCCGAGCCGCAGGAGGCGGCCGCCGTCTCCGGTTGGCGCATCGAGATCGCCTTCGAGCCGGACATCCTGCGCAACGGCACCAATCCGCTCGTCCTGCTCGACGACTTGCGCGCGCTCGGCCCCTGCCGGGTCGAGGCCTCGCTCGACGCGGTGCCCGAGCTCGACGCGCTCGATCCGGTGAGCTGCCTCATCACCTGGGTGGTGGAGCTGGAGGCGTCTTGCGCGCCCGCGGAGATCGAGGACGTCTTCATGTTCGTCCGCGATGAGATGAAGCTCGTCATCGCGCCGCTCGGCTCCGGGGAAGCGGCGCCGGAAGCGGATACGCCGGTCGCCGCCGAGCCCGCCATGGCTCCCGTTGCGGAGGTCGCCGCCCCGGCCGAGAAGCCGGCAGCGGAGAAGGTCGAGTTCAACCGCCGTGCCGAGGACAAGACCTCGACCGTGCGCGTCCAGGCCGAGCGCCTCGACGAGCTGATGGACCGGGTCGGCGAGCTCGTCATCGCCCAGGCCCGGCTCTCGCAGCTCGCCAATACCAGCCACGACCTCTCGATCAAGGCGATCGCCGAGGAGATCGAGCGCCTCGCCTCCGGCCTGCGCGACACCACCATGGGCGTGCGCATGGTGCCGATGGGCTCGCTCTTCGGCCGCTTCCGCCGCCTCGTCCACGACCTCTCGCGCGACCTCGGCAAGCCGGTCGACTTCGTCACGGTCGGCGAGGAGACCGAGATGGACAAGACCATGATCGAGCGCCTCGCCGATCCGCTGGTCCATCTCATCCGCAACGCCATCGACCACGGCATCGAGAGCGCGGACCGGCGTAGCCAAACGAGCAAATCGGCGACGGGCCGTATCGAGCTCTCCGCCCGCTATGTCGGCGCCCAGGTGCTGGTGACCGTGCAGGACGACGGCGCCGGCCTCGACACCGCCCGCATCCGCGCCAAGGCCGAGGAGCAGGGGTTGCTCCAGCCGGGCGCGAATCTCAGCGAGCACGAGATCCACCAGTTCCTGTTCCACCCCGGCTTCTCGACGGCGAAGACGATCTCGGCGCTGTCGGGCCGCGGCGTCGGCATGGACGTGGTCAAGCGCACCATCGAGGCGATGCGCGGCTCGATCGACCTCACCACCGTGCCGGGCCACGGCTCCTCGGTGACGCTGCGCCTGCCGCTGACGCTCGCCATCATCGACGGGCTACTGATCCGGGTCGGCGAGGGCCGCTACATCATCCCGCTCTCGGCCGTCGAGGAATGCATCGAGCTCACCGCCGCCGATGAGGCGCGCGCGCGCGGCCGCAGCTTCCTCAACGTGCGCGGCGAGCTCGTGCCCTTCCTGCGCCTGCGCGACCTGTTCGAGGCCGAGGGCCAGGCCGATCCCTTCCAGAAGGTCATCATCACCGCGATCGGCGACACCCGCGTCGGCCTCGTCGTCGACCAGATCATCGGCAGCCACCAGACGGTGATCAAGTCGCTCTCCAAGCTCCACTCCGACGTCACGATGTTCTCCGGCGCCACCATCCTCGGCGATGGCTCGGCAGCGCTCATCCTCGACGTCGCCCAGCTCATCACGCTCGGCCATGGCCGCGCCGAGGGCGATCGCACCCCGGAGGCCGCGTGATGGCCGAGCTTCACACCTTCGAGGCGGCCGCCGCCGCCCCGCCCGCCGGCGAGACGCTGCTGCAGGTGCTGATGGTCGGCCTCGGCAACGAGATCTTCGCCGTCGAGACCGACCTGGTCCGCGAGATCATCGATCCCGTCCCGGTGACGCGCGTCGCCGGCGCCCGCGCCTTCCTGCCGGCGCTGATCAATGTGCGCGGGAACGTCATCCCGCTCGCCGATTTGCGCACTCGCTTCGGCATGGCCAGGACCGCCCAGACTCAGGACACCCGCATCGTCGTCATCGAGGTCGAGATCGACGGCGACGCCGTCACCCTCGGCCTCCTCGCCGACAAGGTCTACGAGGTCAGCGAGGTCTCCTCCCGCCACATCCAGCAGACCCCGCGCCTCGGCAGCCATTGGCGCCCGGAGTTCATCCGATTCATCACCAAGTGGAACGACGAATTCGTCATCGTTCCCGACATGGCTCGCATTCTCGATTGAGACAGACGCGTTGGGGGGTTCTGAGATGAGATTCACCATCAAGGCCAAGCTGGCCTCGACCTTCGGCGCGATCATCGCGCTGTCGATGGTTGCCGGCGGCATCGCATATTACGAACTCGAAGCGATGGCCGAGGCCGAGAAGTCGATCATCGATCAGGGCAACCGCGTGGCGAAGCTCGGCGACCTGATGAACAACCTGCAAGGGCAGGTCCGGGCCGAGAAGGATGTCATCCTCTCCAGCGAGGACAAGGACATCGCGGCCGCAGCGGCGGAAGTCGCCAGCCATCGCGAAGCCGTGCGCAACATCGCCGCCGAGATGTATGGCAGCGCGAGCGAACAGGGCAAGCGGCTGCTCGACCAGGCCTCTGCCAAGCTCAAGCTCCTGAGCGATGTTCAGGACGAGACGATCCGGCAGGCCAAGCTCAACTCAGGCAACCACGCCGAGGCCATCTGGATGGGCGAGGGCGTGCAGGCCGTCAATCGGCAGTCCGCTTCTGCCGATGCACTCTTCGCCGAACTCGACAAGAACCCCGCCTCCCTGGAGAGCGCGGTGGCTGCACGTCTGCTCACCGCCACGCGCTACGAGACAGCGCGCACACTGCGCCTCGTCAACGAGATGCTGACCGCTGATTCACATGCGGAGCTGGATATCCGCCGCCGCAATGTGCTGGCCCAGGAGGAAACGCTCAAGCGTTCGCTTGCCAGCTCTGTCGCAGCGCTCAAGCCGCTCGGCCTCGCGACCCAGGCCCTGGAGTCTAACACCGACCAACTGCTTACAGTCATCGGCCGCACCCTGGATACCGCCCGTGAGGGCGGCGCCATCCGCGCAGCCGAGCTGAGCAAGGGCGAGGGCCGCAAGGCCGTGACGGAAGCGCTCGACGCCATCAATGCCTATAGCGACGTCCTCGAGCAGCGCATGCGCGATATCGGGGCTGCGGCGACCTCCGCCGCGGCCTTCGCCAAGATCCTGCTGGTCTCGATCGTCGTCGCCTCGCTGCTGATCGCGGTCATCGCCGCGACCTGGATCGCGCTGAGCATCAGCCGCGGCCTCTCGTCGGCCGTCAGCCTCGCCGGCGCGGTCGCCGCCGGCGACCTGACCCGCACGATGGAAGTCCGCAGCAATGACGAGGTCGGTGACCTCGTCACGGCGCTGAACGGCACGGTCGAGAAGCTGCGCCAGGTTGTGGCCGATGCCCTCCAGGCTGCCGACAATGTCTCGTCGGGCTCGCAGGAGCTTTCGGCGAGCGCCGAGCAGCTGTCGCAGGGTTCGACCGAGCAGGCGGCCTCCACGGAAGAAGCCTCCTCCTCGATGGAGGAGATGGCCGCGAACGTGAAGCAGAACGCCGAGAACGCGAGCCAGACCGAGAAGATCGCGGCCCAGTCGGCCAAGGACGCCGAGGCCTCGGGTGCGGCGGTCGGCAAGGCTGTCGACGCGATGCAGACCATCGCCGCCAAGATCACCATCGTCCAGGAGATCGCCCGCCAGACCGACCTGCTCGCGCTGAACGCCGCGGTGGAAGCCGCCCGCGCCGGCGAGCACGGCAAAGGCTTCGCGGTCGTCGCCTCCGAGGTGCGCAAGCTCGCCGAGCGCAGCCAGGCGGCCGCCGCCGAGATCGGCACGCTCTCGACCGACACCGTCAAGGTCGCCCAGGAAGCCGGCTCGATGCTGGCCAAGCTGGTGCCCGACATCAAAAAGACCGCCGAGCTGGTCGAGGAGATCACCGCCGCCTGCCGCGAGCAGGATGTCGGCTCCAGCCAGATCAACCAGGCGATCCAGCAGCTCGACAAGGTGACGCAGCAGAACGCCGCCGCCTCCGAAGAGGTCTCCGCCACCTCCGAGGAGCTGGCCGCCCAGGCCGAGCAGCTCCAGACCACCATCTCCTTCTTCCGGATCGAGGATGCCCAGGTCGGCGTCAGCCGGGCGGTCGGTCAGCTCAAGGCCAAGGCCGTTCAGATGAAGGCAGCGGACGCCAAGAAGACCAAGCCGACGCCGCAACCTGCCCGTGCCACAGCCGCCAAGGGCGGTTTCGCCTTCGATCTCGACGACGGCGGAGACGAGAAGGACGCGGACTTCCGCCGCGCCTCCTGACGATCGCGACCGGCGCCCCGCAAACTGTCGGGGTGCCGGGCCTTGAGTTTCTACGCTTGCGCCTATGCCTCTCCTGTTCCCGATCTCCAGTTAAGAGTTGAGTTATGCGTTTCACCATCAAGGCCAAGCTGGCCACCGCCTTTGGGGTTGTCATCGCGCTGTCGGCAGCCGCCAGCGGGATGGCTTATCTGAAGCTCTCCGATCTGACGGAAGCGCAGGAGCGCCTCGTCGCGCAATCCGAGCGCGCGGATGTGGCCGATGATCTCGTCCGCAACGTGCTTCTCCAGATCAGGGCGGAAAAGAGCGCCATCATCGCGACCGATACGCGAAGCGTGGAGCGCTTCATTGCCGACGCCGAGCGCGTGCGGGCTGAAACCGAAAAGCTGCATGCGGGCCTGCATGCGCAGGTGAGCGCGGAAAGCAAGGTGCTGCTCGACCGGGCTTCCGAAAGCGCCAAGGTCTTCAACGCGGTGCAGGCCAAGGTCTTCGCGAATGCGCGACTGAATTCTGACAACCGGGCGGCCGAGCTCTGGAACAGCGAGACCCAGCCTCTGATCCGCGACATCACGCCTGCAGCCAATGCCGTCGATGCGGAGATCGCGAAGCAGTTTTCCCGCGAGATGGTGCAGGCCGGGCAGGCTCTCGCCGATGCACGCCTTGACTGGGTGCGCCTGACGCGCTCGACCGCCCTGATGCTGGGCGCATCCACCGTCGCCGAAGCTGAGAAAATGCAGAAGGCAGTCGAGGAGCAGGCCCAAGGCGTCAAGGCGGCGCTGGCCAAGAGCAGCGCCCGGCTGCGCGAGTTGGGTATCGCGCCAGACACCATGCTGGCTGCTTTCGACAAGGGCATCGCCTCCGTCCTGCGGGTTGCTCAGATCGCCGGCGAAGCCGGCACCATCAGGGCAGCCACGCTTTCCGCGACCGAGAGCCACCAGGCTAGTCAGGCGACCATGGAGGCCTACGAAGCCTACATGAAGCAGGCCGGCGAGCGCATGGAGGCGCTCGTCCGGGAGTCGGCCGCCGAGGCCACCTTCGCCAAGAAGCTCCTCATCGCCATTGCCCTGGGCTCGCTGCTCGTCGCCATCGGTGCCGCCACCTGGATCGCACTCAGCATCAGCCGCGGCCTCGCTAGCGCCGTCGGTCTCGCTAATGCGGTCGCGATCGGCGACCTCAGCCAGACCATCGCCGTCAAGAGCAATGACGAGGTCGGCGATCTCGTGACCTCGCTCAACACCATGACGGGCAATCTCAACGCCACGGCTGCCGTCGCCGATGCGATCGCCAATGGCGACCTGACCGTCGAGGCTAAGCGCCTCTCCGACAAAGACACGCTCGGCATCTCGCTCGAGAACATGCTGGAGAAGCTGCGCAGCATCGTCACCCAGGCGATCCAGGCGGCGGAGAACGTCTCATCGGGCTCGCAGGAGCTGTCGGCGAGCGCCGAGCAGCTCTCGCAGGGCTCGACCGAGCAGGCCGCCTCGACCGAGGAAGCCTCGTCCTCGATGGAGGAGATGGCCGCGAACGTGAAGCAGAACGCCGAGAACGCCGCGACCACCGAAAAGATGGCCGGTCAGTCGGCCAAGGACGCGGAGGCCTCGGGCGTCGCCGTCGGCAAGGCCGTCGACGCGATGCAGACCATCGCCGCCAAGATCAACATCGTCCAGGAGATCGCCCGCCAGACCGACCTGCTCGCGCTGAACGCCGCGGTCGAGGCCGCCCGCGCCGGCGAGCACGGCAAGGGCTTCGCCGTCGTCGCCTCCGAGGTGCGCAAGCTCGCCGAGCGCAGCCAGGCGGCCGCCGCCGAGATCGGCACGCTTTCGACCGACACCGTCAAGGTCGCCCAGGAGGCGGGCACCATGCTCGCCAAGTTGGTGCCCGACATCAAGAAGACTGCCGAGCTGGTCGAGGAGATCACTGCCGCCTGTCGCGAGCAGGATGTCGGCTCCAGCCAGATCAACCAGGCGATCCAGCAGCTCGACAAGGTGACGCAGCAGAACGCCGCCGCCTCCGAGGAGGTCTCCGCCACCTCCGAGGAGCTCGCCGCCCAGGCCGAGCAACTGCAGACCACCATCGCGTTCTTTAAGCTGAGCAGTGAAGCTGCCGTCGTCACTCGGGTCTCGCCGCCGGTCGAGAAGGTGATCACGCAGCTCAGGGCAAAGGCTGCCGCCATGGCGTCCGCTGGCCAGCCGAAGCCGGCGCCGGCCCGCCCGCTGAAGAAGGCCGCGAATGGCGGTTTCGCCTTCGATCTCGCAGGCGGTGAGGATCAGCTCGATTCCGACTTCCGTCGCGGCTGATCCGACAGTCTGAGCAGTGCATTTCCCGCACCGTCCGTGAGGCGACCATGGCTGACAACGCTCAATATCTGACGCTCGGGATCGACGAAGAGATCTTCGGCATCGACATCCGCAACGTTCGGGAGATCCTCGACATGCGGCCGATCTCGAAGCTGCCTCATGCCCCGGGCTTCCTCCTCGGCATGATCGACGTCCGAGGGACCGGCTTTCCGATCGTCGACCTGCGCACCAAGCTCGGCCTGCCGCGCGTTGCGCAGACCGACGCCACCCGCATCATCATCCTCGATGTGCCGGTGAAGGGCTCAACGCTCGGTGTCGGCTTTGTCGCCGACCGCGTCTTCGAGGTGACGAGCCTCGACCACGACCAGACCGAGGCGGCGCCCGATGTCGGCGGCCGCTGGAAGTCGAACTACATCGCCGGCATCGGCCGCAAGGGTGAGGCCTTCATCGTGGTGTTCGACCTTGAGCGCCTGATGGCCGGCGACGACCTGCCGGGGCTCGCGGACGCGGAGGCTGCTTGAGTCCCCGATGACGTCACAGCCGGAAACCAATGACCATCTGAGCGACAGGCACTTCGCTGCCGTCGCCAGGGTCGTCGAGAGCCGCGTCGGCATCAAGCTGCCGGTCGCCAAGCGCACCATGGTCGAGGGCCGCCTGCGCCGGCGCGTGCGCGCGCTCGGCCTGCGCGACCTGACGGCCTATGCCGAGCTGCTGTTCAAGAACGATGGTCTCGACGCCGAGCTCATCCACCTGATCGACTGCGTCACCACCAACAAGACCGATTTCTTCCGCGAGCCGAGCCATTTCGCCTTCCTGCGCGACGTCGCGGTGCCGCAGCTCACCCGCCTCCAGGGCGGCAGCCGGCCCTCCCTCAAGATCTGGAGCGCCGCCTGCTCGACCGGCGCGGAGGCCTACACCATCGCGATGGTCCTGCAGGACCTCGCCAATGCCGAGCAGCGCCTGCGCTTCTCGATCCTCGGCACCGACATCTCGACCGAGGTGCTGCGCGAGGCCCGCACCGCGATCTATCCGCGCAACTTCGTTGCGCCGGTGCCGGGCGGAATGCAGCAGCGCTACCTGATGCGCTCGCGCAACCCGCGCGAGGACCTGGTCCGGATCACACCGGAGCTGCGCCGCACCGTGTGCTTCGAGCGGCTCAACCTGATGGACGAGAGCTATCCCTTCGACCGCGACGTCGACGTGATCTTCTGCCGCAACGTGCTGATCTACTTCGAGCGCGCCACGCAGCAGGCGGTGATCGACCGGCTGATCTCGCATCTGCGCCCGGGAGGCTACCTGATGCTGGGGCATTCGGAATCCATGGCCGGCAGCGGCGTTGCCGGCCTGCGTTCGGTCGCCCCTACCATCTATCAGGCCGCGCCAGCGCCGCAGCGGAGGGCCGCCGCATGACCCGTAAGCCGATCCGCGTCCTGATCGTCGACGACTCCGCGTCGGTCCGCCAGGTCCTGAGCTCGATCCTCGGTGAGGATCCCGGCATCGAGGTCATGGGCACGGCCAGCGATGCCTTCGCCGCCGCCCGGCGCCTGCAGAACGAACTGCCCGACGTCATGATCCTCGACATCGAGATGCCGGGCATGGACGGGCTGACCTTCCTGCGCAAGATCATGGCGCAGCGGCCGATCCCGGTGATCATCTGCTCGACGCTGACGGAAGCCGGTTCGCGTGCCCTGTTCGACGCGCTGGAGGCGGGCGCGGTCGACGTCCTGCCCAAGCCGCGCATCGACACGCGCAATGCCCTGATCGAGACCGCCGACCGGCTGCGCCATGCCGTGCGCGCCGCCGCCCAGGCCAGGCTCCGGCCGCGCCAGCCTCGCCCGCCCGTCGAGAAGAAGCTGACGGCCGACGTGATCATGCCGCCGCCAGTGCCCGGCCGCGCCCGCCCCGCCACGGACCGCATCGTCTGCATCGGCATCTCGACCGGCGGTACCGAGACCCTGCGCGAGGTGCTGGAGCGGCTGCCGGCGAACTGCCCGGGCATGGCCGTGGTCCAGCACATGCCGGAGAAGTTCACCGCCGCCTTCGCCAAGCGCCTCAACGGCATCTGCGCCATGGAGATCAAGGAGGCGGAGGATGGCGACGAGGTCATGGCCGGCCGCGTCCTGATCGCGCCGGGCAATCGCCATATGCTGCTCCAGCGCGCCGGCCAGCAATATCGCGTGGCGATCAAGGACGGGCCGCATGTCTCGCGCCACCGCCCGTCGGTCGACGTGCTCTTCCGCTCCGCCGCGCAATATGCCGGCGCCAACGCGCTCGGCATCATCATGACCGGCATGGGCGATGACGGCGCCCGCGGCCTGCTCGAGATGCGCAAGGCCGGCGCAGGGACGCTCGCCCAGGATGAGGAGAGCTGCGTCGTCTTCGGCATGCCCAAGGAAGCGATCGACTGCAGCGCGGCGCAGAAGGTCGTGACGCTGGCGCGGATGCCCCAGGAGATCATGGCCTGGGCGCATCCCGCCGAGCGGGCCCGCAGCGCGTGAAAGGCAGGACCATGACGAGCTCCGACGAGACGCTGGAACGGCTGACCGGCTCGCTGACCGAAAGCGCGCTGCAGATCGACCGGACCTTCGCCGAGGTCGGCGACCGGCTCGGCCGCGGCCTGGCCATCTTCGACGCGCTCAACCAGAGCCTGACCGCCTTGTCCGGCGAGCTCGCCGGCAGCGACATGGAAGCGACGCGCAAGGCACTGCTCGACCTCGCCGCCGATCTGCGCGCCCTGAGCGGCGGGCTGCCGCGCGAGACGCGCAACCTGCAGGACATCGCCGTCCATAGCGGCATCGCCTCGCAATCGCTGGTCCGCCTGCTCGATCACATGCGCCTGATCGCGCTGCTCGCCCGCAGCGCCCGCATCGAGGCCGTGTCGGTGCAGTCCAGCCAGCGTGATTTCGGCGATTTCACCAACGAGATCGTCGCCCTGACCGACCGGGCCAGGCGCATGGTCGAGGATTGCGCGCGCGATCACCAGCATCTGACCGGCCTGCTCGGCTCGGCCCTGCAGCGCCAGCAGGCCTTCGCGGGCCAGTATGCCGGGGTGCTCGTCGGGCTCGCCGGCAAGCTCGAAGGCTCGCTCGGGCAGCTCGACCAGCGCAGCCGCAAGAGCGCGGCGCTGGTGAAGGACGCCGCCGCCCATTCCGGCAAGATCTCGCTAGCCGTCGGCCACGCGATCATTTCGCTGCAGTCCGGCGACGGCATCCGCCAGAGGTTGGAGCATTCGCTGGCGGCGCTGCGCCTCGCCGCCGATCCCGCAAGCGCCGGGCAGGCGCTCTCGTTGGCCGACAGCGCCGCGCTCGTCGCCGTGCTGAAGCATCTCCAGGCGGCGCAGCTGCGCGAGACCGCCGCGGTGCTCAAGGCCGATATCGAGCCGATCGACGCCACCTTGCAGGTGCTCGCCGACGACACCGCGACCATGCTCGACCTCGGCCACGCCCTCTATGGCGGCGAGGACGCCTCGTCCACGTCCTTCCTCGAGGAGCTGAAGGCCGAGCTCGCCGAGGCGACCGACCTGATCGGCAAATGCGATGCGGCGCGCGGCGTCGTCGACCAGGTCACCACGGCGCTGGCCGGCCTGCTCGACCAGTTCGAACATGCCGTCGCGGCGCTGGCCGACATCGTCCGCGACATCGTGCTGATCGGCATGAATGCCGGGCTTCGCGCCGCGCGCGTCGGTTCGGCCGGGCGAGGCCTCGTCGTCATCGCCCAGGAGCTGAAATCGGCCGCCGACGAGATCGCTCGCGATGCCGACAAGCTGACCCCGGCCTTCCTGGCGATGCAGCAATCCTCGGCTGCCCTGAAGCAGCGCGACGGCCGCGGCTCGGCCGAACTGAACGCGCTCGCCGAGACCATGCGGCAGTCGCTCGCCCAGATGGACGAGAGCGGTCAGCGCCTCGGCGCCACGCTGAAACAGCTGTCGCACGACGGAGCCGAGTTCGGCTCGATCATCGAAGCGGCACGGTTGATGTTCTCCAACGCCGCCGCAACCGCCGAGATCGTCGCGGGCGCGTCCAGCCTGCTCCAAGGCTCACCGTCGGCACGGCCCCTGCTTGGAAAGGCCGATAGCGAAAAGCTCGCGACCCTGCTGCAGACCAGAATCTGGCCGAGCTACACCATGGCTGCCGAGCGCAACATCCATACCGCCGTCCTCAGCGAGTGCGGTATCGCTGGCGCAGCCATGCCGGCCGCGCCCGTGGCCCCCCCCGCAAGCGAAGACGTCTCGCTCGACGACGTCCTCTTCTGAGGCCAGCCAGCGAGGCTCAGCCCGCCGCAACGGCGCTGGCGGACCTGCGCGATCGCGCCGGGCTGGACGGACGGAAGAGGCGATCCCGATCGGCAGGCGCCGTCTTTTGCCAGCCGTGCATGATCGCCTTTCCTGCATCAACAGCGTCGCGGCGACAGCCGTCGCCGCGACGCTTCGCTTCAGGCGAGGTGGCAGCGTGGATCGCCGCCACCTTCGGAGAAGACGACGTCACACGAGGGTAATGGCGTCGTATCCCAGCGCGTCGTTGATGTCCTCGATCGACTCGAACGTGCCACCGCCGGAAACGCCGTCGATCTGGATGCTGCCGAAGCCGAAGTCCAGCACCACGCTGGAGCCGGAATCATCCACCGTCACCTCGACCGTCGTCGGATCGGCCACGTCGATTTCGATGGTGTCCTCGTCCCCGGTATCGAGGTCGACGACTTCGTCGTCACCGAACGGCGTGTCGGCACCGTCTCCGAAGTAGAAGGTGTCAGTGCCGCCACCGCCGGTCAGCACATCGTCGCCGGCTTCGCCATAGAGCTCATCGGCGCCGTTTCCACCGTCGAGCGTATCGTCGCCGTCACCGCCGTGGAGTTCGTCACCGCCGGCATTGCCGCTGATCTCATCGTCCCCGGCATCGCCTGAGAGGAGATCGACTCCGGCCCCGCCAGCCAGGGTGTCGTCGCCCTCGCCGCCATTGCCCGTATCGGCGCCGTCTCCGCCGTCGATCTCGTCGTCGCCGTCGCCGCCATCGAGCGTATCCGCGCCCGCTCCGCCGGCCAGCGCGTCGTCGCCGTTTCCGCCGTCGAGCGAGTCATCGCCGTCGCCGCCATCCAGCGTGTCGTTGCCGTTGCCGCCGTCGAGCGCATCTAGCCCGGCCCCGCCATTCAGCGTGTCGGCGCCCGCGTTGCCTTCCAGGGTGTCGTCGCCGTCACCGCCGTCCAGCGTGTCGTCACCGTTGTTGCCCTCCATGGTGTCGTCGCCGGCGTCGCCGTTCATCGTGTCGGCGCCGAGGCCGCCCTCCATGGTGTCGTTGTCGTCGCCGCCGCTCATCGTGTCTTCGCCCGCGCCGCCGCTCATGACGTCGTCACCGGCATCACCGTTCAAGGTGTCGGCGCCGGCGCCGCCGCTCATCGTGTCGACGCCGTCCCCGCCGTTCAGCGTGTCGACGCCCGCGGCGCCGCTCAGGGTATCGTCGCCGTCTCCGCCATCGACCGTATCGTCGCCGGCGCCCCCGTCGACGGTGTCATTGCCGGCGCCGCCAGATAGGGTGTCGTCGCCGGCATTGCCGTTGACGGTGTCGTCGTCGTCGCCGCCGTCGATCGTGTCGTCGCCGGCATTGCCGCTGATCGTGTCGGTGCCGGCGCCGCCGAGAATATCGTCGTCGCCGGCATTGCCGGTCACCTCATCGTTGCCGTCGCCGGCGTCGATCGTGTCGTTGCCGGCCAGGCCGCTGATGGTGTCGTCGCCGCTGGTATCAGGAGGAGGGATGGTATCGTCGCCGGGTGTACCAATGATAATCGCCATGGTCGTTCTCCCTGCTGCGGATGCCCTCGCATAGGCACGCGACTGCCACTGCGCAGTTGCGCGCGTCGTGCCGATCTTCACGGATCGAGAGATTTGCGAAGGTGGCGGAACTTAGGAAGATGCTGGCAGGCCTCGCAATCCCCATTTGGAGACAAAATCCAGTGGCCCCGGGGATGTTCTAGGATTCTTCGAGAATCTATTTCGCTTATCTTTGAGCCAGCGAACGTTGGTGATTACGACTTACTCTGTCATGAATTCACATAGCTCTGCGCGCCGCTGCTCCTCGGCCTTTTGTACAGGCCTGTCGCTGCTTCCGGCTCCCCCGAAGCTGCAGATTGCGAAGCGGTGGCGCACATCGAACCCGGCAAGTCGTTTCTGTCACCAAATGGGGATTATGCCGGGCGGCAAGCTTTCCTAGCGTCTCCCTCCGCTTCCGGGCCGCCGTCCGTGGCTGCAAAGCGACGCCCGGCGAGTCCGGTGCCTGCGCCAATGCATAAAGGGGCGTGCCGGAACTCCGGGGAGGCGAGAACATGGCTGTGGTGGCATCGGCGCCGAAAGCGCTCCTGATCGCAGCATGGCCGGGCAACAGGGGTCCTCCGCCCCGCTGGCGAGGCTGAAGGCTTCAGATGAAATCGCAATACGGCGCGATCTGAAGTCCGCCTCTCATTCTGCTCCAATGCGCCGGAGTATGAGCTGGCCCACGCGTAGGCCTGGCCGAGTCGGCATCATTCTCCCGCGAAGTCGCGTAAATCGCTTCTTTCAGCCCGAGGACACATGGCCGACGCGTCTGCAAGCCGCACGACTCCAGGGTTCGACAGGCTCACCGCCGACACCGCCATACTGAGACGGATCCGCCTTCTCAGGGCGATCCCGGGTTGGAACGCATTACTGTGGGTCGTCGTATTCAGTGTCGCGATCAATCTGCTCCTGCTGGTCCTGCCGTTCTACTCGATCCAGGTCTTCGACCGGGTGATCACCAGCGGCAGCGTCGAGACGCTCGTCGGCCTAACGGCCCTTGCCATCGCGGCCCTCGGCTTCAGCGCCTGCTTCGACATCCTCCGCAACCGCCTGCTCGGCCGCTTTGCGGTCGGCTTCGAACGCTCGCTCGCACCCCTCGTCCTCAAGGCTTCGATCGTCGATCCGGCGAAGCGGAGCGAGGCCGGCCCTCACGATATGGTCCGGCTGCGCGAACTCAGAAACATCCTGTCGAGCGGAACAGCTTCGACCCTGATCGACGCTCCCTTCCTGCCGGTCTTCATCGTCGTGCTCTACCTGATTCATCCATGGTACGGCGCGATCGCACTGGCCGGCTCCGCGCTCCTGCTCGTCATGGCTTTCGTGAGCGGACGCGTCGCCCGGGCCGAGCTGGCGCAGGCATCAGGCACAGCCCAGCGTGCGCAGCGCGCTCTGGACGGCATCGTCAGCCATGCCAATCTCATCCGGGCGATGGGATGGACGCGGGGTGCGATCCGCGAATTCCTTCGGCTCAACGACGCGGCTCTGGTGCCCGTGGTCAAGGCGAATGAGCGCGTATCCCTGATCGCCTCCATAGCACGCATGATCAGGATCGTGCTTCAGGTTCTGGCGATCGGGACCGGCGCCTGGCTCGTGCTTCAGAACGAGGTCCTGAGCGGCAGCATGATGGCGAGTTCCATCCTCATCAGCCGTACACTGGCGCCGATGGAGCAGCTCGTCGCTGGATTGCGCACGCTGACCTCGGCGCGCGAAGCCTGGGCGCGCGTCCGCAGCGCGTCCGCCTCCGCCTTGAGGACCCAGGGTCGGACGCTCCTCCCGCCCCCCATAGGCGCGCTCGATATCAGCGGCGTCGCCTTTCGCAATCCGAACATGAAGCGATTGGCCCTGGTCGGCATCAGCTTCAGCTGCGCGCCGGCAAGCGTCATCGTCATCATCGGCCCCACTGGCGCCGGCAAATCGACCCTTCTGCGGATGATAGCCGGCCTCGAAAGGCCAAGCGCCGGCACGATCCGTCTGGACGGCGCATCACTGGAGCACTGGGACCCGGACCAGCTCGGACATTATGTCGGCTACCTGCCCCAGGATGTCGCGTTGCTGGGCGGCACGGTCGCGGAAGCGATCGCCGGCTTCGATGAGACGGCATGCGACGCGGACGTCGTCTGCGCCGCCAGGCAGGCGAATGCTCATCAGATGATCCTCGGCCTGCCGAACGGCTACGAGACCGACATCGGCCGGGATGGCAGCAAGCTCTCGGGCGGGCAGCGCCAGCGCATCGGACTGGCCCGCGCGCTCTTCGGCAAGCGCAAGCTGATCCTGCTCGACGAGCCCGACTCCAACCTCGACCCCGATGGCGAGGAGGCTCTCTGCGCATCGATCGCCGAGGCGAAGGCGCGCGGCGCGACGCTGGTCATCGTCACGCATCGCCCGCGGCTCTTCACGGTGGCGGACCTGATCCTGTTCCTGCGGGACGGCGTCCAGGTCGGCTTCGGCCCGCCTTCCGAAGTGCTTCCGAAGACCATGGCCGGCGCCACGCCGATGCGGCATGCGCGTCCGGTCCCCACCGAAAAACCAAGGCCCGACATCATCGATGGGAGGCTCTGATGGCCATCGTCGACCTTCCATCCCTGTCGCAGGGGTTGAGTGTGGTGCGGGACGACAGGCCCTCGCGGCTGGTCCGGGACGTGATGATCGGCCCGGAGATGGTGCCGGAGCTGCCGCGGTCGGACACAGCCCGCCTTGTCCGGTGGGGGGCCGCGCTGGTTGTCCTGCTCTTCGGCATCGTCGGCATCTGGGCTGCGACCGTGCCGCTCGCGAGTGCGGTCATCGCGCCCGGCGTCGTCAAGGTCCTGTCCCGGCATCGGGCGGTGCAGCATCTCGAAGGCGGCATCGTGAAGGCCATCCTCGTCCAGGAAGGGGAACAGGCCGAACGCGGCCAGCTCCTCGCCCGGCTCGACACGACACAGATCGAGGCCAATCTCGGCGTCCTCGAAACGAAGCTTTTTGCTGACCTGGCGATGATTGCTCGCCTGGAGGCGGAACAGGCGGGCGCTGCCGAGGTTTCCTTTCCCGACGAACTCAAGAGCAACACCACGCATACGGAGGCACGGTCGGCCATGGCGACCCAGCTTTCGGAATTTACGGCACGAGCGACCTCGCTCCAGGGAGAACGCATGCTCATCGATCAACAGATCGCGCAGCTCGAGGAGGGGATCCGCGGGCTGAAGAGCGGTTCCGCAGGCCTGCAGAAGCAGCTCGCCTACCTGCGCGAGGAGATCAAGGACTCCGACTATCTCCTGGCCAAGGGCCTCGCGCGGAGACCGAAGGTTCTTGCGCTCAAGCGCGCCGAAGCCGACGCCGAAGCGCAGATCGCGACGAACGCATCGTCGGAGGCCCAATCGAGAGGCAAGATCGCCGAGTTGGGGGATCGGCGTCGGCAGACCGTCAACGCCTGGCTCGAGGACATCGCCAAGCAGAGCCACGCCGCGCGGGAGCGGATCGCCGATGCGCGGCATCGCTTAGCGGCGGCGCGCGACATGCTGGCCCGCAGCGAGATCCGGGCGCCGGAAAGCGGCATGGTCGTGGGCCTCAATACGCGCAGCCTGAATGCGATCCTCAACCCGCGCGAAACCCTGCTCGACATCGTACCGACACAGGATCGTTTGATTGTGGAGGGGGAGGTGAAGCCGACCGATCGGAACGAAGTCAGGATCGGTCAACCGGCTCGCGTGCAGATCCTTGCGTTCAACTCCCGCCGATCACCCATGCTCGCCGGGAAAGTGACGATGGTTACGGCTGACGCGCTTGCCGACCCGAGATCGGGCAAGCCGTTTTACAAGGCCGAGGTCGATCTCCAACATAAGCCGGAACTCACATCGTATTTGGCTTCGCTTCAGCCAGGAATGCCGGTCGAGATCTTCATCGAGACCGGTCGGAGGACTTTTGCCGAGTATCTGCTGCAACCGCTGATGCTGCGCGTGCGGCGCGCCTTCAAGGAGAGTTGAACGACACGGCGGGGGATCAAGGCGACAGAGGAGGACTCGATGTTGCGGGGCGATTCCATCACGCCGACCCAGCCCGACAGATCAGCGACCCTGTTCGCTCTCGAATCCTTCGGGAGGGCGATGCTCGAGCTGCTCGAATGCAAGCGATGCTTCGTCCTGGCGCTTTCCCGGTCGAGCGGCTTCGCTACGGCCGCCATCCGCGTCGGCTTCGACAGTGTGCAGCCATCGGCGGACGTGATCACGCGCCTGATGCACCGCCCGGATTGGCGAGGCAACGGCCTGTTCGCCGTCGATGCGACCGACGCGCTCGTTACGGAATTGCTCGGCCGGGACGCGGACGAGGCCGGGCATGCGCTGGCTGGGCGTCTGCCCGCCGGCGATGGACTCGATCTGGTCTTTCTTGCGGGCTGGCGGTCGCTAGCTCTCTCGGCTGCGGAGATCATCTGCGTGCTGCGCGCCGCGAGCGTCATCTGGGCGACGACGAAAGGCTTCATGCAACCACGAAACGAAAGCCTGACCCTGGACGCCGTCCTGCAGGAACTGTCCTTCCCGGCCTTCTGTGTGGACCATCGCTTGCGGGTGCTCGAAAGCAATGATGCCGGCCGACAGATGCTTCTGGTGAAGAATCCGGTTCGCCTCGATCACGGCGCCCTTGCCGGCCCGAACTCGCTCGTCAACAACCTGATGCGCCATGCACTGCGCGAGATGCTGGCCTCCCGCTCCGAACGGGGATGGGCGAACACCATCATTCCCCTGTCGACCGACCACCGCACCTTTGCCTTCGCATGGATCGGCGCGGCGCCGGCCGAGCGGCATCTGGACCGGCTGCTCGTCGTCATCCCACAACTCGACACAGCGGCTGGCGCCAAAAGGATCGCGACGGCCTTCGGCCTGCCCTGGGCCGAGGAACGTATCGTGATGCGCATCCTGGCCGGCGAGCCGCCCTGGCGGATCGGCCAGAGGCTGGATCTCACCGAGGCGACGGTCAGGACTTACATCAAGCGCATCATGCTGAAGCTCGGCATCAACCGGCAGGTCGAGTTCTTCCTGCTCTATATCCTGACGTTCTCGCCCTTCGTCGAGCGATGCCGCGATCAGCTTCTCCCCGACGAAATCCCGATTCCCCGTTCATGCATGAAGCCGGAGCGGTTCCAGCACGAGGAGGCTTGAGTTCATGGTCAGCCGCTATTGCCTTCGCCTGGCCAAGGCTCTCGTCTTCCTCATCTTCCCGACCCTCGCCTTCGCCGAAGAGGCGCCGCGTCTCGCTCTTCCTGTCGCCTGCGAGCTCGGACGCAGCTGCTTCATCCAGAATTATGTCGATGCCGACCCCACTGCCTCGGCGCGTGACCATCAATGCGGCACCCTGTCCTATGACGGCCACAACGGCACCGATTTCCGCCTGCCGACCATGGCCGCGCAGCGGGCCGGCGTCGAGGTTCTGGCGGCGGCTGCCGGGCGGGTTCTCCGCCGACGCGATGGCGTGCCAGACGAGTCCGTTCGCGGCAACGGCTCAGCGTCGGTCAAGGGTGTCGAATGCGGCAACGCTATCCTGATCGAGCATCCCGACGGCTGGCAGACGCAGTACTGCCACATGGCTCGCGGCAGCCTTCGCGTCGATGTCGGTGACCGGGTTGAAGCGGGTCAGCCGATCGGACGGATCGGTCTGTCCGGCCTGACCGAATATCCGCATCTTCATTTCATCGTCCGGCATCGCGGCGAGATCGCGGATCCCTTTGCCTACGGGGCGTCGCCGAGCGCATGCGGAGGTGGCCGCATGCTTTGGGAACCGGCGCTGGTTCCCGTGCTCGAATACAGGCCGCGCTCCGTCTTGAATGCCGGCTTCGCGACCGCGTCGGTTTCAATGGCGACGCTGGAGGCGGATACGGAGCGGAAGCCGGATATCAACGCGCCTGCGCTGGTGGCCTATCTCCGCGGGATCGGCCTCAAGGCAGGCGATGTTCAGACTCTGGTCCTGAGCGGCCCGTCCGGCCAGGAGCTCGCCAAGCATGAAGCCCAGAAGCTCGAGCGAAATCAGGCGCAGTCCCTGGTCTTTGCCGGTGTCCGGAAACCCGCAACAGGATGGGATAAAGGAACCTATCGGGGGCAGTATCGGGTGCTTCGCAACGGAAATGCGGTTCTCGAACGCAGTTTCGATATCGATCTTCAATAGAGCTGATGGTCCCGGTGCCGTGAGATGGCGCGATGCCGCCCAGCCCCTCGGGCTCAGGCTGACGCACGCAAGCATGCGAATTTCCATCAGCAGGCCGACGCTTGCGGCCGCTCTCCGGAACCTCGCATAGTCGCCACCGAGAGGTGGCCATGAATCTGCGCTGTGTCGAATGCGAGGCGACGTTTCCGCCTCAGTTGATTTACCAATGCCCGGCCTGCGGCGGCATCCTCGAGACAGTCGGGCAGGACGCCGTTGCCGCATTCTCCTTCGGCGAAGGCGGGACACCGCTGCTGCGCGCAAGCCGGATCGAGGCGGAATTGCCCGGCTTCTCAGGCGAGATCTGGCTGAAGGACGAGACGCGCAATCCGTCGGGCTCGTTCAAGGACCGGCTGATCGCGTCCGCGCTTGGCCGCGCGATCGCGATGGGGCTGCGCGGCGTTGTCTGCGCGTCCTCGGGCAATGCCGGCGCATCGACCGCAGCCTATGCCGCCCGCGCCGGAGTGCCCGCGATCATCGTCGTGCCGGCCCATACGCCTCTGGGCAAGGTGACGCAGATCGCGGCCTATGGTGCGATCCTGCTGCTGGTCGAGGGCCACTACAGCCGCTCCTACGATCTCGCCCGGGCGCTCGCCGAGAAGCACGGCTTCGCCAATCTGACGACGACGTTCATCAACCCCTATGCCGTCGCTGGCCTCACCGCGGTGGGGCACGAGATCGTCGCGCAGCTCGGCAGGCAGGCGCCGAGCCATGTGCTGATCCCGACCGGCAGTGGCCCGCTCGTGAAGGGTGTGTGGCAGGGCCTGCGCGAGGCCGGGGCGAGCACGCGCCTCGTCGCCGTGCAGGCGGCGGGTTGCGCGCCGATCGTGCGAGCGTTCGAGGTTGGCGCGCAGCATGTCACCGCCTGGGGCATGCCGGAGACGATCGCCTCCGGCATCAGTGACCCGTTGATCGGCTATGAGCGCGACGGCAGCTACACGTTGCGGCTTGTACGCGAGAGCCGAGGTCTCGCGCTCTCGGTCAGCGACGACGAGCTGCGTTCGGCCATGCGGATGCTCGCACGGCTGGAAGGCGTCTATGCGGAGCCGACCGGGGCGAGCCCGATCGCGGCGTTGCCGAAGCTTCTGGCGGGCGGGCATCTGCCGACCGGAGCGTGCATCGTCTGCATGATCACTGGACACGGCTTCAAGGACGGGCGGGCCTATCAGGAGATGCCGGCGCGCACGCATCGCGTCGAGGATCCGCACGATACGGCCGCCGTCGCCCGCCTCTGCGAAGCGGCGATGCATGATTTTGCGTGATGGATGCAACCCGGTGACGCAACGGAATAGCATTTGACGGCTGGCCCGTTTCTTGCCCGGCTCAGAAGGTCGCCGGCTCCACCGGCCGGCGCAGGATCGGGAGGTCATGATGGACGTTCACGAGGACAAGAGGGCAAGCAGCGAGACGGAACTGACTGTGGAGCGGCGCAGCCTGTTCGGGCTCGGCCTGGCCGGAGCGGCACTCGGCGGCCTGGCCAGCACGCTGGCTCCGACCGCGGCTCTGGCGCAGACTGTTGGCAAGAGCAAGCTCTACACCATCAAGGAGCGCGGCAAGCTGATCGTCGGAACCGGCAGCACCAACCCGCCCTGGCACTTCCAGGACGCCAGCGGCAAGCTGGTCGGCATGGACATCGATCTCGCCAAGCTTCTCGCCAAGAGCCTGTTCGACGATCCCGAGAAGATCGAGTTCGTCCTCCAGGGCTCCGATGCGCGCATCCCGAGCCTCGTGACCGACAAGGTCGACATCGTCGTGCAATGGATGACGGTGACGGCCGGTCGCGCCCAGCAGGTCGATTTCACCATCCCCTATTACCGCGAGGGCGTCGGCCTGCTGATGCTGGACCGCGGGGGCAAGTACAAGAACTACGCGGAGCTGAAGGCGGCCGGCAAGGCGGTCACCGTCGGCGGCATGCAGAACGTCTTCCTCGAGGAGTGGATCCACAAGGCGCTGCCCGAGGCCAAGGTCGATGCCTTCGAAAGCCCGGATGCGGCGATGCAGGCGCTGAACGCCCGGCGCATCGATGCCTCGATGCAGGATCAGTCGGCGATGCGCTGGCTGATGCAGCAGGCGCCCGGCCGCTTCGTCGACTCGGGTTTCGGCTGGATGCCCAATTCCTATGCGTCTGCCGTCAAGCCGGGCGACCCGACCTGGCTGAACTGGGTCAACACCGTCTACAAGGAGGCGATGGTCGGCGTCGATTTCGATTACTTCGCCGCTTCCTACAAGAAGTGGTTCGGTATCGATCTGCCCATTCCGAAAGTCGGGTTCCCGCAGGAATTCGCCTGATTGCGCCGCATGCGCACTCGACTAGTCTCAGGCTCTGAGGGCAGGCGGCGCGTCCGCCTGCCTCTTTCCGGAGTGCCGCGGCGGACATGATAGACTACCACTTCGACTGGGCCGTCATCGCGCGGAACTGGGACAAGCTCTCCGACGCGCTGCTGCTGGGCCTTGGCCTTGCAGTCGTCTCGCTGGCAATCGGCAGCTTGATCGGGCTGCTGGCGGCCTATGCACGGGTCTCGGGCAAGGCGTGGCTTTCGACTCCGGTCTGGCTCTATGTCGAGTTCATCCGCTGCACGCCGCTGCTGCTGCTGGTGTTCTTCCTTTATTTCGGCCTGCCGGAATTCGACATTACTTTCCTCAACAAGACGCAGAGCTTCGTCCTGTCCCTGTCGCTCTATGCCGGCGCCTATATGTGCGAGGTCTTCCGGGCGGGGCTGTCGTCCATTCCGAAGCAATATGTCGAGGCGGCCAAGGCGATCGGGCTGCGGCCCGGCCAGCGCCAGCTCTATGTCGTGCTGCCTGTCATGTTCCGCATCACCCTGCCGGCGGTCAGCAACAACCTGATCTCGCTGTTCAAGGACACTTCGCTGGCCGCCGCCATCGCGGTGCCGGAGCTGACCTTCACCGCCCGCCAGATCAACGCCAACACCTTCCGGGTCATGGAGGTCTGGCTGACCGCGAGCGCGCTCTATCTCGCCACCGCCTATCTGATCGCCATCGTCCTGCGGCAGGTCGAGCGGCGCTATGCGGCAATTCGCTGAGGCCGTGGCGATGCTCGCTTCCTGGATGACCCCCGGCAGTTTCCTCTTCGAGGCCTGGCAGGCCCGCGAAGGCCTGCTCGCCGGTCTCGGAGTGACCCTGCTCAGCTCGTTGTTCAGCATCGTGATCGCGACGCTATGCGGGATCGCGATGGGCGTGGCGCTCAGCTTCGGCTGGTGGTGGCTGCGACTGCTGGCGCGACTCTATGTCGACCTAATGCGCGGCATTCCCGTGCTGGTCCTGATCCTGTTCACCTATTACGGCCTCGCATTGTTCGGCATCAACATCGCGGCCTTCTGGGCGGGGGTGATCGCGCTCGGCGCCTTCGCCACCGCCCATGTCGCCGAGAATTTCCGCGGAGCGGTCGAGTCGGTCCCCGCCGGGCAGATGGAGGCGGCGAAGGCCATTGGCCTCACCTTTCCCAGACGCCTCTGGTACGTGATCCTGCCGCAGGCCTTCCGGCGCATGCTGCCGCCCTGGGTCAATACGGGGCTGGAGATCGTGAAAGGCACGACGCTGCTCTCGATCATCGGCGTGGTCGAGCTCCTGCTCGCCTCGCAGCAGGTCATGGCCCGCAATTACATGATCGTCGATTTCTACCTGCTCGCGCTGGTGGCCTATCTGATCATCAACTTCGCCATCGCGCAGCTCGGCGGGCTGCTGGAGAGGCGCTTCTCTTACCTGCGCTACTGAGGGAACAGCGGTGATGAAGGATACCCCCCTCCTGCAGGCACGGGCGGTCCACAAGAGCTTCGGCGAGATCGAGGTGCTCAAGGGCATCGACCTGACCGTCCGGCAAGGGCAGGTCGTCTCGCTGATCGGCGCCTCGGGCTCGGGCAAGACGACCTTCCTGCGTTGCGTCAACCTGCTCGAAGAGCATGACGGCGGCGAGATCCTGCTCGATGGCGATCCGATCGGCTACCAGGTCGCGGGCGGAAAGCGGCGCCGGCTGAGCGAGACCCGGATCTCGGCGCAGCGCGCCCGGATCGGCATGGTCTTCCAGCAGTTCAACCTGTTCCCGCACCTGACCGCGGGCGAGAACGTCATGCTCGGCCTGACCAAGGTGCTGGGCCAAGGCAAGGCCGAGGCGCGCGAGACGGCCGAGCATTGGTTGCGCCGCGTCGGTCTGGCGGAGCGGCGCGACCACTACCCCTACCAGCTCTCGGGCGGCCAGCAACAGCGTGTCGCGATCGCCCGCGCGGTTGCGATGCAGCCGCGCCTTCTGCTCTTCGACGAGGTGACCTCGGCGCTCGATCCGGAGCTCGTGGCCGAGGTGCTCGGCGTGATGCAGGCCCTCGCAGAGTCAGGGATGACGATGTTGCTGGTCAGCCACGAGATGCTGTTCGTGCGCGAGGTCTCGCACCACGTCGTCTTCCTCGATCAAGGGCGCATCGCGCAGCAGGGCCGTCCGGCGGAGGTCTTCGACAATCCGGAGAGCGAGCGCCTGCGCAGTTTCCTCGGCCGCTTCCACGGCCTCTTCGGCAAGGCCTTGGAGCGGTCCTGACGGGCGCTTTCCGGCGTCCCGCGCGCGAAGCGTCAGCTTTCGGGTCAACCAGGATGAACTCTCCATGCCAAGAGCGAACAGGGTCCTCAGTCCTGCGAAGTCATCGCATCAGGTGCGGTCGATTCACGGCACACATTGGTCCTGCGCGTCACGCAGATTGCAGAGAGAACTCCGAGGGATCGCCCCGGAGCACCTTCAGATGGGTCATCCGGGAACGTTCCAGTAGTCGCTCATTTCCCGTTGCCGCTTCTCGTCCGGTAAAACACCTTTGTCGCCGTACAGGGTCTCGGCACCTCGGACCTGGGCCTCGGTGATGTCAGTGCGGTAGCCCTCGAGCTCCTTGTCGTAGGTGAGCTTTTCCCATGGGATCGTGACGTGGTGGCTGCCAATGCCGAGAAATCCTCCAAACGTCACGTCGACGAACACAACGCGACCGCTCACCTTCTCGATCAACAACCGCTTGATGGTGCCGATCTGATCATACTTGCGATCGAATACGGCTGTCCCTTCGACGCGATCACTTGCGATGATCAGGTGCGAGCTTGGTCGCTCGGCGGGCCCCCAGAGATAAAAGCCGTTCTCGATGATGCCGGCCGCCACGACCGCCCTGCTGATGGCGGGGGTCCATTCTCCGCTGGGTGGGATGACCTGCACGAGGCTCCACGGCCCGAGGTCCGGGGGTAAACCGGCGCCGGTGGACTCCTCGGTGAAGCCGCGCAGGTCCGGGGAGTTCACGGCTTGGAACAAGCAGTAGGTTCGCATGAGCGCCTCCCTTCATCGTCGACAGTCGCCTGCAGAAGGCAGCATCCATCGTGATCGAGAGCCTCCGGATCGTTCGTCATGAACCGACCACGAAGTACGCCAGCCGGGTGAAGAGCGTGTAGTTCGATTCGAGGACCATGATGCCGACGAAGACCAGCAGCGCCAGCGGCGGGGCGAGGATCGCATAGGCCAGAGCCAATCGCTCCCAGGCCATGTGCATGAAGACCGCGACGATCAGGCCGGCCTTCAGCATCATGAAGAACAGGATCAGCGACCAGCGCAGGTAACCGACCAGGCCGAAATAATCGACCAGGTAGGAGCAGGCGCTGAGGATGAACAGCCAGACCCAGACCACGAGATAGAGCCTGATCGGATGCTGCTGCGCGTCTGCATGGGCTGCGGCCTGTGCCATGGCGACACCTCACCAGAGATAAAACAGCGCGAAGATGAAAACCCAGACGAGATCGACGAAGTGCCAGTAGAGACCGGTGATCTCGACGATCTCGTAGCGACCCTTTCGGCTCGTGAAGAAGCCGCGCCGCCCTTCGTCGAAGTCCCCACGCCAGACCTTGCGAGCGACGATGATCAAGAAGATTACGCCGATCGTGACATGGGTGCCGTGGAAGCCGGTGATCATGAAGAAGCTTGAGCCGAATTGCTCGGCGCCCCAGGGATTACCCCAGGGGCGGACCCCTTCCGCGATCAGCTTCGACCATTCAAAGGCCTGCATGCCGACGAAGGTTGCGCCGAGCACGGCGGTCACGAGCATCAGGATCGCCGTCTTCTTGCGGTCGCGGCGATAGCCGAAATTGACCGCCATCGCCATCGTGCCGCTGCTGCTGATCAGCACGAAAGTCATGATCGCGATCAGGATCAACGGAAGATGGTGGCCGCCGATCTCGAGCGCGAAGACCTCGCTCGGATTGGGCCATGGCACCACCGTCGACATCCGGACCGTCATGTAGGAGATGAGGAAGGTGCCGAAGATGAAGGTGTCGCTGAGCAGGAAGATCCACATCATGGCCTTCCCCCAGGAGACGTTCTTGAAGGTCCGCTGATCGGACGACCAATCGGCCACGAAACCGCGCCAGCCGGCTGGGCGGACGATGCCGGTGTTCACGGCGGTCGGCGCAATCTCATTCATCGGCCCCTCCTCATCAGGGTCGCTAGGTCAGCAATCCCCGGCAGATCTCGATGATGTCGTCCGTCCAGCGCATCAGCAGGGCGAGCAGGACCAGCCAGACCAACAGCAGGAAATGCCAGTAGATGGCGCAGAGCTCGACGCTGAGGGTGAGCTCGCGCGGAATCGTTGGAGCAAGGTCCTTGGGTCTTGCGAAGGTGCGGGTGGAGGTCCGGCCAAGTGCGACGAGCCCGCCAAGGACATGGGCTCCGTGAATGGCCGTGAGCAGATAGAAGAAGGCGCTGGCGGGGTTGGCCGCGGTGAAATAGCCGGAGACGGCAAGCTCGCGCCACGCCAGCGCCTGAGCGCAGAGGAAGGCAAGCGAGCAGACGCCCGCAGCGAGAAGGCTGGAGCGGAGCGGGCCGCTTTCGTCGCAGCGCGCCGCGATGACCGCCATGTGCAGGGCGATGCTCGCCAGCATCAGTAGCCCGGTGCTGAACCAGAGCACGGTCGGCATCGGCAGCGCGCGCCAGTCCGACATGCCCATGCGCATCGAATAGGCGCTGATCAGAAGCGCGAAGAGGGAGCTGGCGACGACGAGGAAGGTGCCGAGGCCGAGCTTCGCCGTTGTGGGGGAGGTCGGGTCGGCGGCCTCGCCGATCACCCCGACTTCGAGCCAGGGCTTTGCCGTCAGGTGTTGGCGCGAGAGCCACCAGCCGGCGAAGGCTGCCACGATGACGATGAATCCGAGGACCACGGCCATGCCGGCATCTCCTCACGCGGTCCGCGGATCCGGCGGCTGGTTCTGCGGCAGGAAGTCCTCGGCCGCGCCGGGCACGCTGTAGTCATAGGCCCAACGATAGACCACCGGCAGGGTCTTGCCCCAATTGCCATGGGCAGGCGGCGTCTGCGGCGTCTGCCATTCCAGCGTGGTCGCGCGCCAGGGATTGCCGCCCGCGGGCCGGCCTTGCTTGAGGCTCCAGATGAGATTGAACACGAAGGCGAGCTGGGCGGCGCCGACGATCAGCGCGACGACCGTGATGAATTCGTTCAGCGTCGCCGCCGACGGCGGGACGAAGCTCATCGCACCGATCTCGTGATAGCGGCGCGGCACGCCCATCAACCCGATGTAGTGCATCGGGAAGAAGATCAGATAGGCCCCGAGGAAGGTGACCCAGAAATGGAGCTTCCCGAGCCGGTCGTCGAGCATGCGCCCGGTGACCTTCGGGTACCAATGGTAGATTGCCCCGAAGATCACGAGGATCGGCGCGACCCCCATCACCATATGGAAATGGGCCACGACGAACATCGTGTCGGAGAGCGGCACGTCGACGACGACATTGCCCAGGAACAGGCCGGTCAGCCCGCCATTCAGGAAGGTGACGATGAAGCCGAGCGCGAACAGCATCGGTACGGTGAAGTGGATGTCTCCCTGCCAGAGGGTCAGCACCCAGTTGTAGACCTTGATCGCGGTTGGGATCGCGATGATCAGTGTCGTTGTGGCGAAGAAAAACCCGAAGGCGGGGTGCATGCCGCTGACATACATGTGGTGCGCCCAGACGACGAAGCTGAGCGCGCCGATCGCCACCAGCGCCCAGACCATCATGCGGTAGCCGAAGATGTTCTTGCGCGCATGGGTGCTGATCAGGTCGGATACGATGCCGAAGGCCGGCAGCGCCACGATGTAGACCTCGGGGTGTCCGAAGAACCAGAACAGGTGCTGGAACAGGATCGGGCTGCCGCCCTTGTGAGCCAGCCGCTCGCCCATCGCAACGATCGCCGGCATAAAGAAGCTCGTGCCGATCAGCCGATCGAGCAGCATCATCACGGCGCCAACGAAGAGCGCGGGAAAGGCGAGCAGCGCCATGACGGTCGCCGTGAAAATGCCCCAGATCGTCAAGGGCATGCGCATCAGCGTCATGCCCTTGGCGCGTCCTTGCAGCACCGTCACCACATAGTTCAGCCCGCCCATGGTGAAGCCGATGATGAAGAGGATCAGTGAGACGAGCATCACGACGATGCCCCATTGCTGGCCGGGTGTGTTGGCCAGAATCGCTTGCGGTGGATAGAGGGTCCAGCCGGCTCCGGTTGGTCCACCCGGCAGGAAGAAGCCGGTAAGGAGCACGAGCACGGCGAGGAAATAGATCCAGAAGCTCAGCATGTTCACATAAGGGAAGACCATGTCCCGCGCGCCGAGCATCAGCGGAATCAAGTAGTTGCCGAAGCCGCCGAGGAACAGCGCGGTCAGCAGATAGACCACCATGATCATCCCGTGCATCGTGATGAACTGGTAGTAGCGATCGGGGTCGATGAAGGAAAACACCCCGGGGAAGCCGAGCTGCAGGCGCATCAGCCAGGATAGGACCAGCGCGACCAACCCGATCGCCAGCGCTACGGTCGAATACTGAATGGCGATGATCTTGGCGTCCTGGGAGAAGACGTATTTCGTGATCCAGCTGTGCGGGTGATAGAGCTCGACATCGTCGCTCTCGTCCGCCGGTCTCGATTCGGGGACGCCGTGCATCACGTCGACCATCAGGCCATCTCCCGTTCCTCGTCAGGCGAAATCCCCGTTCGGGAGCGCGCCCTCTGTCCCATCCCTAGTTCTTCGCCTGCGTCCTTGTCGGCCCCTGGAGTTGGGCGAAGGTTTTTTGTTGCTGCAGCCAGGCCTGGTACTGGCTCTCCGGCTCGACCACGACATTGCCGCGCATGAAGGTGTGGCCGGTGCCGCAGAGCTCGGCGCAAAGCACGTCGAAGGTGCCGTCCCGCGTTGGCGTGAACCAGTAATAGGTGACGCTGCCGGGGATCATGTCCATCTTGGCGCGGAACTCCGGCACGTAGAAGTCGTGAACGACATCGATGGCGCGCAGCAGCATCTTCACCGGCTTGCCGAGTTGCAGATGAAGGTTGTCCCCCTGGATCACGATGTCGTCCTGCCCGTGAGGGTCTTTCGGATCGACGCCCAGCGGGTTTTCCGCCGTGATCTGCGCGACGTCGGCGGCCCCGAGCCTGCCGTCCGCGCCGGGCAGCCGATAGGCCCACTGCCATTGCTGGCCGATGACCTCGACCACGGTCGCGTCCGTAGGCACCGTGACGAACCTGTGCCAGACGACGAGTCCGGGCGCGAGCATGGCCGCAACGCCGACGCCTGTGCCGATCGCGAGCCACCATTCCAGCCGCTTGTTCTCCGGCTCGTAGGCGGCGCGATTGCCCTCACGATGGCGGAACCGGAAGACGCAGTACGCCATGAACAGTACGACCGCCGCGAAGACGACGCCGGTGATCCAGAAGGTGATGATGATGGTGTCGTCGATATAGCGCCAGTTGGACGCGATCGGTGTCCACCACCATGGACTCAGGAAGTGGAAAACCACCGAGCCGATGACGACCAGAGCCAGGACGACTGCGATACCCATCCCTTATTCATCCTTGCCGAGGGCGGCATGAACAGGAAGCAGGCAATGTCGCGGCGCACGCCATGCGCTACGTTGACGAACTCACTTTCGGTACGGGACTACGTTGCAGCCCCAGGATGAAACGGGCCTGCGGCTCAAGACGGGCCGGGGCAGAGACATCGCTGGCAGCACATGACAGCTGCGGAGCGCGGGCTCGGACGAGCGCGCCTTCGGGTTGCAAGTCTTGCTTCCTGTTCGCCATTGCCGAACCTTTGGTTCGCCTGGACGATCACTCACCACACACGGTGCCGAAAACTCTCGGCCTGGATGCGGGATATTCGCAGCCATCGGCTCATAGTTGTATGGCATTGTTATCCTGCCCACGGAGGCTGTCAATCGACCCCGACTCGCAGTCCAACGCCGCGATGGCCGCAATCAAGTGCCGATCCCGCCATTTTTTCTTTCCGTCAGCATCGAATTGCTTGAGGACAGCGACGATATCGTCGCTGTCCTGGTCGGACTTGAGGCCTGGAAACACCACCTTGGTTCTTGGGACCTTCGCCTGCGGTGCTTTGCAGCAAGGATCGTGCGCGACCTTGAGAGATATGTCGTGGCAGGGGTGACGCGCTGCGCAAGAGGGCAGATCCGATGGGCTGGGTGACCTCAGACAGTTCAATTTGGGGCGCCGGCGCGGGCTCGTGAAGGATGCGCTGGACGAGCGTTGTCCTCCGAGGCCGGGCTCGCGACGGCATCGACCTTTTCCGGTTTGGCTGGACCCTACGGCGTCACCTGCACCAGCGCACCCGAATACAGGATCGGGCCGGTCGGAAGGCCGGTGGGCGAGCCGCCGGCCTGTTCCAACGTGACGGCAAGCATGGATTTGCGCACCACGTCTGGCGGGACATTCGCGAGCCGCGCCGTCTCCACGGTGAAATCGGCGTCCTGCACGACGCCCAGCGAACGCGGCGCGGGGAGCTGTTCGCTCACCAGCCATAGCATAGGATTGATGAGCCGGCTTTGTCGCTGCGACCGGCCTGACCAAGAATCCGAAGCATATCGGCGAGATCGAGATCGGCAACGACTTAACTGGGGGCACCTGGGAGACCGTCGGCTACAACTAGTTCAGCGGATTGTAGTCACGAGCCCCGAAGCGGCGGCACTTCTCTGCGAGCCCCCGCGACGACTTTTCGGTGCGGCTGGCGTAATCCGGTTCGTTGACGGCGACTCACGCAGCTTTTTGTCGGCGCGAGGAAATGGCACAACAACGCCACAACAACGCACGGCGGCATCGAAAGCTGCACCCGGAAGTTCTTGGTTCGACGGTTGGTGGACCGGCCCGCCGGACTATCTGTCATCGGCGTGGCATCCGCAGCCTACGAGCCACCGCCTAGCCGCACCCGGCATGCTCGAACCAGCGCGCAGTCGAGTCTTCCAATGCCGGCCAAGCTGCTCGCATAGCGGCAAAGGCCGGCAGATTTTTCCGGAAGAGCGAGCGCAGCTCCGCCTGGAGGGCGTCGAGATCGATCCCGGTCGGTTGTCCGTCGCGCACGATGCGGCGGCCGGCCACCACGACGTCGCAGACGCAACTTGCATTGCCGCGCGCGAAGAACAGGTCGAGCGGGTCGACCGACATGATGGCATCGCGGTCGAGCCGGTCGAGGTCGATCACCGTGAAATCAGCCGGCGCGCCGGGGGCAAGCGCGCCTGGCCCTGGCGCACCGACAGCCCGGCGGCCATTGCGCACCGCCAGCTCCAGGAACTCCGCACGGCTCCAGTTGCGTTTGAAGCCCAGCCCGTCATGCGCGAGTTGGACGAGGCGCATCTCGCGGATGGCGTCGTCGTCCTCGTCGAGCGCGGCGCCGTCGACGCCGACCGCGATGGCGCAGCCGCGCCGGTGTGCGTCCGCGATCGGTCCGAGGCCCGAATGCAGGTGCAGGTTCGAGCTGAAATTGGTGACGATGGTCGCACCGGCCTGCGCGATCATGTCGAGCTCGTCCGGCCGGGCATGGACGCAATGAGCCAGCGTCAGGCGCTCCGACAGAAGTCCGATATCCTTGAGGTAGCGCACCATCCCGCCAGGGAAGGTCCTGTCGGCCCAGTCGCGCTGGTAGATCGTCTCCAGCAGATGCATGTGAACCCGGCGCCCGGTCGCTGCGGAACGCTCGGCGATGGCTTCGAGCAGCGAGGGCGAGCACCATTGCACGCCAGCCGGGCCGTATTGGACATCGACCAGCGGGCCGGCGATGGCGGCATGGATCTCGTCGACTAGCTCGAGATAGGCAGCTGGCGGGGATGGAGGCCTGACGAACAGCTCCTCGACAGGCTGGCGGGCTTCGGCGGGCAAGGAATCGAGAAGTGCAGCGCTGTCACCGTAGACGAGCGGGTTTTGGTCGCGCACCGCCAGTGCGAAGGCGATGCGGATGCCGACATCGCTCGCGGCGTGTGCGATCTGGCGGGCCTCTTCCACGATGGGCATGGTGCCGCTCGGGCGCGTGTAATGGACCATCATGGCGCCGCAGCCGGCGCGCGCCGTCCGCGCCAGCGAGACCGCCGCGGCGAGATACGGATCGGGCGGCGTGCCGAGCGCGGAGCGCAGGATCCACGTCTCCAGCGGCATGTTCGACGCACCGAAAGAGGTCGCACTCGGCCGCGCGTGGTCATGCGCGTTGACCAAAGCGGGGATGATCAGCCGCCGCAGCCCGGATTGCGTCGGCCGATCGGTCAGGACGGCGCCGACGACGCCGTCCTCGTATTTCAGAGCGGCATTCGCGACGACGTCCTTGCAGGTGAACAGGCTCGTCGCGAATGCCGTCTCGCTCATGGCTTGCTCCGCCCCTTAGTTCGCGGTGTAGACCAGCTCGCGCTCGCCCTTCGGCGGCAGGAACTGGCGCGAGAAGATTTCCTCCGGCTTCGGCGTGCGGGCAAGCTGGTAGCCCTCGACGATGATGCCGATGGCACGCGCCATGCGATCGTCCTTGGTGTCGCCGACGCCGATCTCCTTCATCTCCGGCGAGACGATGAGCTCGCTGAAGGAATACTGCAGGCGCCGCCTCTCGACCTTCTCGTCGACGAGGTTGTCGAAGTTCATCACGCCCTTCATGCCGAGGTTCTGGTCCTTGGCGATCTCGAGCATCGCCTTGTTCGTGGCGCGCACGAGGCCCGCCACAGCCTTCGGATTCTCCTTGAGCAGCTTCTGCGACACCATCAGGCCGTTCGAATAGAGATCGAGGCCGTACTCGCCGAAGGTCAGCCAGTTGAAGTCCTTGTCCGGATCCTGCCGGTTGAGGAGCAGGTTGAAATAGCCGGTGATGTTGAAGACGAGCGCGCCGTCGATCTCGCCCTTGATCAGAAGCGGCTCCTGCAGGTTCGGCGCCATGTTCGAGAGCTTGATCTTGCTCATGTCGACATTGTTCTTGCGGGCGAAGACCTCGAGCAGGCGGGTCGTCGGCGTGCCCTGCGCGCCGCCGAGCGTCTTGCCTTCAAGATCCTTCGGCTTGCTGATACCGGCCGTCTTCTTGCTGGAGATGGCGAAGGGCGGGCGGTTCCAGATCATGTAGACCATGACCGGGTTCTCGCCCGGCTTGGCGGCGGCGTTCTGGATGATGGCGTTGACGTCACCGAAGCCCGCGTCATAGGCGCCGCCCATGATGCGCGTCACCGTCGCGCCCGAGCCCTCTCCCTGGTCGATGACGACGTTCAGCCCCTCGGCCTTGTAGTAGCCCTTGTCGCGGGCGACGAAGAAGGCCGCGTCCGAGCCCTGCGTCTTCCAGCCGAGCGTGAACTTGATCGTCGTTTCCTGCGCGAAGGCTGAGCCGGCAAAGGCCAGCCCGGCGAGAAGCGTGGTGGTGAACGTCTTGAGCATCGTCTTGTCCCCTCTTGTTGACGAGAATTGATCAGGCGGCGGCGAAATCGTTCTTGCGGTTGGCCCAGCCGGTGACGCGCATCTCGATCAGCGAGAAGGCGACGTAGAGCGCGACGCCGAGGCCGGCGAGGATGAAGAGCCCGGCAAAGACCAGCGGCACGTTGAAGTTGGAGGAGGCGGACATCATCACATTGCCGATGCCGCGATTGGAGGCGACGGTCTCGGCCAGCACCGTGCCGACGAAGGCGTAGGTGATCGCCACCTTCAACGAGGCGAAGAAGAACGGCATGGTCCGGGGCAGGCCGACATTCCAGAGGATGTCGAGCTTGCTGGCGCCGAGCGCCTTCAGCACGTCCTCCATCTCGGGCTCGGTGGTGGCGAGGCCGGTCGCGATGTTGACCGCGATCGGGAAGAAGCAGATCGCCAGCGAGGTCAGGACGGCCGGCACCGTGCCCGAGCCGAACCAGAGCACGAAGATCGGCACCACCGCGACCTTCGGGATCGAGGAAAAGCCGATCAGGAGCGGGTAGACAGTGTCATAGGCCGTGCGCGAGACGCCGATCATGGCGCCGAGAGACACGCCGAGCAGCACGCCGAGCGCGAAGCCGAGCATCGTCGTGCCGAGCGTCTGCAGGATATGCGGCCACAGGATCGGGAAGCGCTGCACCAGCGTCGCGAAGACCTGGCTTGGCCGCGGCAGGATCAGATCCGACATGCCCGAGAGCAGGCAAAACATTTCCCAGGACAGGAAGAACAGCGCGATTAGCGCGGCCGCCCCGAACTTGCGCTTGATATCGGGCATATCAGGCTCCCGGAGCGGCGGCGCCCGTGCGGGCATTGACGATCAGGTCGCGCAGGCGCTGGTTCAGCGCGACGAAATCGGGCTCGAAGGTCATGGCGATGTTGCGCGGGCGGGCGAAGCCGATCTCGCTGTCATCGAGGATGCGGCCGGGGCGCGCGCTCATCACGCAGATGCGGCTGGCGAGGAAGCCGGCCTCGCGCAGATCATGCGTCACCAGCAGAACCGTCGGCCGATGTTCCAGCCAGAGATCCTGCAGGATCGCCCAGAGCTCCTCGCGGGTGAATTGGTCGAGGGCGCCGAAGGGCTCGTCCAGCAGCAGCAGGCGCGGCTCGTGGATCAGGGCCCGGCAGAGATTGGCGCGCTGAAGCATGCCGCCGGACAGTTGCCAGGGATATTTTCCGGCGAAGTCCCTGAGCCCGACCTGGGCCAGCAGCGCATGGGCCTTGTCGCGGAAGGCGCCACGCTTCTCGCGGCCATAGCTCGCACGGAAAGGCTGCACGATCTTCAAGGGGAGCATGACGTTCCGCTCGATCGTCAGCCAGGGCAGCATGGTCGGGTTCTGGAAGGCCATGCCGATCCTGAGAGCCTTGGCAGCGACCTCGCGGCCGCCGACGATCACGGCGCCGGTCGTCGGCCGCACCAGTCCGCTGGCGAGCTTCAGAATGGTCGACTTGCCGCAGCCGGACGGGCCGACCAGGGCGAGAAACTCACCGTCCCGGATCTTGAGAGAGGTTTCGGACAGCGCGGGCACGGCGTTTGCTCCGCGCCCGAAGGTCACCGTCGTCTGCGACAGCTCGATCGCCGCCGGATGAGAGCCGGTCGCAGCAGCCGGGGCATCGGCAACGATGGCGAGTTTGGGAAGGGCCTGACTCATGCGATAAAGTGCATGCAATCATGATGCCATCCTGCATCCCGATATCTGGCTCGCCTGTTGCAGAGCACCACGGGGCGGCGTTAAGACGAGGCGTTTTCAACCGCGGAAGCCGGACATGGTGCGCGACAAAGCCGCAGATGCTTCATCCGACAAGGCCGGAACGATCTGCCGGGCGCTGCGGCGCGCGATCATCGAACAGGCTCTCGAGCCCGGAGCCAGGCTGCCGGAAGACGCTCTCGGAGAGCGCTTCGGCGTCAGCCGCACCATCGCGCGTCATGCTCTCGGCCAGCTTGCCGCAGAAGGCCTCGTCGAGCTGCGCCGCAACCGCATTGCCGTCGTCGCGACGCCGAGCTGGCAGGAGGCTCGCGACACCTTCGACATCCGCATCGAACTCGAACGGCTCGTGGTGCGCCAGCTCTCGGGACGCCTCAGCAAGGCGCAGCTCGCGACCTTGCGCGCGCATGTCGACGAAGAAGATGCCGCGCGCGGCGGCCCGGACGCAGTGTCGATCCGCCTCGCGACAGAATTCCACATCCTGCTCGCGCAGATGACCGAAAGCCCGATCCTGATCCGCTATGTCAGCGAGATCGCCTATCGCTGCTGCCTCACCCTGTCGCTGTTCGGCCGCCCGCATTCGTCGGACTGCGCAGTCAATGAGCACCACCTACTCATCGATGCGCTGGAAAGCGGCGACACGGAGAAGGTGGCGACGCTGATGCATCACCATCTCGACTCCGTCGCAGAGCGCGCGCTGGTTCAGCAGGCGAAGCCGCGGGGCCGCGACATCATGGATATCCTGGCGCCCTATGCCGCAACCGCACCCGCCGCTCCGTCAGCCGGGCGCAAGCGCCGTCTGGACGCCGCCGAATAACGGATCACGGATCGCTACGGGGGCGAGATGCGGCGCCGGTTCTTCCGAATCGGACCCCGCAGAGCGTAAAGGCGAGCGTGCCATCCTGGGCTGCGAGCGTGTTTTCTGACCTCACCGTCGCTCCGGGCCCGCTCTTGCGCGGCAGTCTTCGGAACGCGGCCGCCGTTCCGGCACGCAAAGTGCATGCATGTTTTTGCTCAATTGAATGCCGATCAACAAGCAGCAGATCATGCCGACCGACCAGCCTCTCGATCTCGTCTTCCGTCGCGTTGCGATCTCCGGCCAGGATCAGCCGCAGGATATCGGCGTCAAAGGCGGGAAGATCGCCGCCATCGCACCCCAGATCCGATGCGACGCGCCCGAGATCGATGCCGGCGGCCGGCTGGCCGTGCCGGGCTTCGTCGACAGCCACATCCATCTCGACAAGGCCTGCCTGCTTGGCCGCTGCGGCCATAACCATGGCGGCCTTGCCGACGCCATCGCGACTGTCGCGGCAATGAAGCGCGACTTCACGGAGGCGGATGTCTATGAGCGGGGCGCCAGGGTCATCCAGAAGGCGATCGGCAAGGGCACGACCCGGATGCGGACGCATGTCGAGGTCGATCCGCGCGCGGGCTTGCGCAGCTTTTCGGCCATCAAGGCGCTGAAGGCGGACTATGCCTGGGGGCTCGACCTATCGATCTGCGTCTTTCCGCAGGAGGGCCTGACGAACGATCCCGGCACCGAGGAACTGCTCGTCACGGCCCTGCAGGATGGGGCTGACCTCCTTGGCGGCTGCCCCTATACCGACACCGATCCCGCGGCGCAGATCGAGCGGCTCTTCACGCTCGCGCAGCGCTTCGACGTCGACCTCGATTTCCATCTCGATTTCGATCTTGATCCAAGCTGGATGCATCTCGACGAGGTGTGCCGGCGGACCGAGCGCCAAGGCTGGGGTGGTCGCGTGGCCATCGGGCATGTCACCAAGCTCTCGATGGTGCCCCCTGATCGCCTCGCGACGATAGGACAACGGCTCGCCGATACCGGCGTCGGCCTGACGGTGCTGCCGGCGACGGACCTCTATTTAATGGGGCGACAGGAGAGCCATGCGAGGCCGCGCGGTCTCGCGCCCGCGCATCTGCTCGCGGAGCAGGGGGTTCGCTGTTCGGTCGCGACCAACAACGTCCTCAATCCCTTCACGCCGTTCGGCGACGGCTCGCTGCTGCGCATGGCCAATCTCTACGCGAATGTCGCGCAATGTGGTCCCCACGAATTCGAGCAGTGCCTCGATCTTGTGACCACCTCGCCGGCACGGCTGATGCGCCTCGACGATTACGGCATCGCTATTGGCAATCCCGCCGATCTTATCATCCTGGATGCCGCGACACCTGGCGCGGCGCTGGCCGAGATCGCCGAACCTGTCATCGGCTTCAAGCGCGGGCGCCTGAGTTTCGAGAGGCCGCCAGCGCAACTGAACATGTCAGTCGCGAGAAAGCCCGCCGGACTATTGGACTGAGAGAGCATTGCCTGCGAAAGGCGGATGCAGGCGGAGACCGGGATATTCGGAACCCTTTGATGGGTCAGGCATCCTGATAGGTGGTCAAGATCCCAGAGCGGCGATCGGCACACCAGCATGACATCTACAATCACCTTCGCGGTTGAGGGCGGTCGCGTGGGGCGGGAAGGGCGTGGTCGGTTGGGCTTTGGGCTTCTTGGTTGCCATGTTGCCCAAGGATCTAGTCATCTGCGCAGCGGCGTGGTCTTAAGGCTAGACGCCGATAGTCCACTATCCCGTGTGCAGAACGTTCCCTTATCGAAATGTTCACCCACCACAGCCGCGGCGCGCCCGATCCGATTGGAACGTGCAGCCTTTGCCTGTTGAGCCCTCGCTTCCGCACAAATCCCGCATTGCCGAAGCAGCGCCAATCAGCTATCCAGCCTTCACGGTTAGCGCCCGTAGCTCAGCTGGATAGAGCGTTGCCCTCCGAAGGCAAAGGTCACACGTTCGAATCGTGTCGGGCGCGCCATTTAACCCATTGATATTGCTCGACAGTTTTGACGTCGCAATCGTCGGAGCGATGGGGGTGCGTGCCTGAATAGCCACCGAATAGCCACCACGCGGGTTTCCGCGAATTGATAAGGCCGTTGATGTCGGGGCTGATTTGCCTGCCTCACGCGGCCACTGGCTCCTTCGCAAGCCCCAAGATGATTTCGCGCTGGCGAGTTCGGGCGACCTGTCCATACGACGTGAACGTCGTCAGAACATTTTCATGTCCTAGGTTCTGCGACCATGCCTTGAATTGCTCTGGTGTCTGACACCGCTCCTGTCCTAGCCGAACGAGGGTCTTCCGGAAGCTGTGTGGGTTAAAGTATGGCAGGCCGCACCGTTCGAACTCGCGCTTGAAGATTGACCTGATCGGCGCTGCGTTGTTCCAGCACTCGCGCATTAGCCCAGCAGCAGCAAAGCGGCGGTTCTCGCCTACGGCTACTAAGGTTTTCGGAAACAGCGGATCGTCGAGCCCCCAAAGCCGTCGTTCCTTAAGGTGAGCGACCCAGTCCGAGAAGATGCCGGCGAAAGGTTCCCCGACCGGGAAGAACCATGTCTCGATGGTTTTGCTAGCTTTGGTCCGTACGTCCCGCGCGTCCTGAACGACGACACTTTTTGCGACATCGGTATGCTTCATCAGCACGGAAGCGATGGCATTGTCGCGTGCTCCTGTCAGGATAGCGAAGGCTATGACAGCGCGATCCCGCATTTCAATCTCGCTCGCGGCAGGCATCGTCTCGACCACGTGCCGCACCTGCTCGATAGTCGGCCCCTCGATGTCCCGCACCGTGCGCGCTATCGCGGTCTGCTTGCGGCCAAGATTGAAGTAGTCCGAATCCGAACGCTTGATACGGCTGCGATAGCCATCCTGATCTGCCAGCCATGCAAAAAACTTTCGCAAGGTCGACAAGACGTGCAGTTGTGTCGTCTCAGAGATGCGGTCCCGCGTCCGCTCATTCCGGCATAGTGCCAGATGCTCCTTGAAAACCGAGGCTTGCCGGTTGCGGAATGCCGCGAAGTCCCGCGCCTTGTTGAAAGCCTCGAACCGCGCGATCGATGCTAGTTCCGCATCGATTGAGCTTTCGCCGTGACCGCGCGCATGCCTGAGATAGCGCGCATATTCACGCTTGATCCGCTCATTCTTGCCGTTGATCTTCATTCTCGTTGGATCTCCCTGTCGAAGTCACAATTCACGAGGGGCCGTCAACCTTCCATTAGACGTGGCTGCGCTTGGGGAAACTGGACATCAAGGCCAGCGGCAATCATGGGCAAGTGAGCGCGCGAGACGTGACGGACGATCAGACGAGCGCAATCGGGGCAAAGGCCTTCCAGCTTGCCGCCGGTGGTCGTCTCCGGCCGATAATCCACCATCCCGCCTGCCGGCGATTTCGGCTCGCGACATGGCAGACAGTAGATGCGACCTGGCCCTGTCGGTTGCTTTGCGTTCGCGCGTCGGGCCGCCAGAAAAGTGCGAACGGTTGATCCCCGGAACAGGGCGGGCCGCTTGTCGTCGACCGGCTCCAAGCCTTCGCGTCGCCATTTCCGAACAGTGTTGGCGTGCACATCAAACTGTCCTACCAGCTCCGCGATCGTGTAGGTGCGGTGCAGCTTTATGCGCCGAGAATCCGGATGCCGCCTGCCCATCTGTCAGGCTCCGGCACGCGCTGATCCATCCGATGTGGAACGCCGGGGTTCTCCGATCCGAGCGCTAGCCCAAGCATCTAGGTCAGCTGGTGCATAGATTGGGGTTCTGCCGGCCTTCCGATAGACCGGCCCGCCACCGGTGACGGCGAGCTTCGCAAGCCATTGCCGTGAGCAAGGGAAGCCAAACGTTATCTGAATGTATTGCGCGGCATCACTCCGGCGAAGAAAGCGAACGGGATCGGCCGGTTGGGTATCGTTGTGAAGCATTGTCCTGTCCTATCGATTTCCGGCGATTGCCGGGGGCGGGGACAGGTGTGCTTGAAGGCAGGAGCCCGAAAAAGAGGCCCGAAATTGACCCGATACTTTATTTTCGGGCGTGTTTATAGACTCGATGCTTTGCCCGCAGCGCATTGGCAATGGCCTTGGGCGCAAGTGGGGGAGCTTTTGGATGGGTGGCGTTCAGCCACCCGGACAGAAACGTTGCTTCTTGGGTGATGGTTGCCTCTACCGATTCCAGCGAACAGCGCCGATCAAATTCGCCTCGCACGAGATGCATGGGCGTGGGCCTTCCCGGTGCGCCTGAACGGTATTCCCCGCCGCCATCATCGCCAGCACTTTCGTTCAGGGCGAAAGGCCACAGCGAAGCAACATCGGCACACAGAACCACGAGCCGCGACCACTTTTCCCGGCGGTGTTGCTCCAGGCTGTCGTCAAATCCTTCAAGCCACTGTTTTTCGTCGGTGTATGCGTACGATTGAAGATACATTTCGTCTGTGAGCAAGAGGTCAAGCGACCAGTGGCCAGAGGGGTAAGCGATCTTAATGCCCGCAAACAAGTAAGCTGGCACAGGCTCGCGCCTGCCACCGCGTAGTCCAACAACCTTCACCTCTTCCGAAGCCACCCGTGAAAGCAACTGGCGATAGGCCTCACGCCACCGGTCCGTTTCGCGCGGATCAAAGTTGGCAGCGCCACCATGCGTTGCGATCCATTGCGCCGCGCAATAGAGCGGCATGTATCCACCCCCCACCGGGGGCACTAATGGCGGAAGGGATAACGGTTCTGGCACCGGCGGTCTTGGCTGCCACAGGCCGCGTACCGCTCTCATCGGAATGAGAACGTCTCGATAACCTGGGCCACCTCCCAAACGCGGCCTCACGGTATCGTTGAGCGATTCGCTGATCTCCAGTTCTTGCCAGGCCAAATCCGGGATTGTCTCTCGGTTGCCGGCAACAATCGCCAACCCTGTTGCTTCGAAGCAAGAACCCTTCAACCCAGACACCAAGGCGAGGAGCGCGTCATCGACCGTCATAGAGTATTGAACGTCCCGATCGGATCGATCGTCGAGGCGCTCTGACAGTCTCAATGTCTGCAATGTTGCCGAAGCATAGGGCATCAATCGGAAACCCGACGATCCGCCGCTTCTCCACTCGTCGCGGTAGAGGAAATGCGTGCACCGCTCCCGATACTCTGGCCACCATTCCCGCACCGCGTCGACCGTCCGATACGCAATCCACGATACTGCCATCGGAAGGGTCCAAAATGGTTCCAAGTCTGGGTTGAAGCCGGCGGGATCTGGACGCGTTTGGAGGCGGCTCAGGCCCTGCCGCTCGGCTTCGGCTTCAGCTTCGGCCGGGGACAGTCCGCCGGCCTCCACCTTCGCGATCAGGATATTCCGGGCATCCTTCATCGCAGATCAACTTCCCGATCTCTTGGCGAGCCTGCAAAGATTTGCTCGACGCGATTCTCTAAGCGACCAACGCGTCACCTCATCCCGCGACCAAACACCCCAGCGTGCAGACCCTTCAGGGCCAAAATTTCTCAATAGAATAGCCGTTTTGGTTCGAGGTCTTGGACCTGTAGCGCCGGATTTGGCGGCCTCTGTTGCGGCGACAAACGTCTAAGGGCGGCCCTCTATGTGGTGCGATCGTTCCCATAGAGCCGCGGCGCCATATTGATCACCTGCAGGGCTTCGCCGAGGCTGAAGCCGATAGTACTGGCGTACCATTGCAGCGAGTCCCAGCGCGGCTCGTTTTCGCGTGCGGCCAGCTCCAGCGCCTTTGCGCGGCTGATCGTCCCCTGCCGGATCTGGTTGCTGCGTAGTGCATCGTTCTCGGTGAAGCCAGCGATGGTGTAATAGATGTAGTTGTAGAAGGCGGCGGTTCCGTCGCCGATGCGCCAGGTCGAGGTCGTCTCGGGCGACAATTCCCAGTCATATTCGGTACGCAGCACGTCGACGAGCGCGTCCTCGTCCCAAGGCGCATAGTTGAAGAGCTGATACTGGTTATGCGGCCGCAGATAGGCCGAATGGAAGGCCGACAAAGTGTCCAGCATCGACGCGTTGATATAGCGCGGATTCAGCGCGTATTGCTTCATATGGTAGAACAGAACTGCGAGCTTGTTGTAAATGCCGATGTCGAAGACGCGGTTATGGCCCTCGTTCACCCCCATGAAGCCCGATTTGAAATGGGCCCGCTCCAGGACGTTCTCGCAGAGGAAAGTGACATCGACGCCGACCTGCTTGCGGACCTGGTCGGCATAATAGAAATACTGTTTGTCGCCGGCCATGAAGAGCGGGATCATCCCCAGCTCGGGCTTCTTGAGCCAGGCATTAACGTTCTTGCGGACGTATTCGCGCTTCTTGCGAATGTCGGCCGAGACTAGGATGTGCTCGACGCCCAGCTTGCCGCAGAGCCTCGCTTGGTTGCGCCGGGCGAGGTCGGTGATCACGCCCCAGTCATAGGTGTAGGCAATCGGGTTGAGGCCGAGTTCCTCCTTGAGGATATGCAGGCCATAGCAGCTGTCCCGACCGCCACTGACGGCGATCATGCAGTCGGGACGGCCGTCCTTGCGCCGAATCGGCTCGACCAGCTCTCGCAGCTTGTCGAGGCCGAGCGGCCGATAGGGTTCATAGGTCGTGCAGTAGTTGCACACGCCCTCCGGATCGAAGCAGATGAAGGGCATGGTTTCGGGCAGGATGCAGCGCGTGCAGCGGCGCAGATTGGCCCGGCGCGGATCGAGCGCATCGGCCAGGTTGACGATCCTGAGCGCGGCCGGCCCGGGCTGCAGCGACGGCAACGTAGCCGCCTCGCCGGGAGCGACGAAGCTGAACGGGCTGATCGTCGCGCCGTCCGGGGTGACCTCGACCCCAGCTCTCGGCAGCACCGCCGCGATGCCGGCGTCGGCCGTGGCCGCATCGACCCCTTGCGTCATCAGGAATTCCGAGAGGATGAAGCGCTCCGAGGCGAAGAAGAACTGATTCGTCTCCACGCGCTCGTAATAATAGAGGGAGCCGTTGTTGGTCGCCAGGATCAGCCGCGGCCTGTCGGTGGTCAGGATGCCGACCGACGCCGTGCCAACTATCTCGTCGAAGGCGGAGACCGTCGCCTGAGTGGCGCTTTGGTTGCCGCGCTGGAACTTCGCGATCAGCGCCAGCAGAATTTCCGTGTCGACGCCGGATTCACGCGTCATGTCGGGATTGTCCGCCCAGAGTTCGGCGTCGTTGACGATGATGCCGTTGTGGATCGCGACCAGCCCATCCCGCACGACCGGCTGATTGTTCTCCGCGATCGCCTCGATGCCGTTGGTCACCAGCCGCGAATGACCGATGGCGATGATGCGGCCGGCGTTCGAGGCCGCCTGTGTCTGCTCGACGAGCCGTCGATAGCCCGGCTTCTTCAGCATGCGCGACGCCGATTCAGGCTCCTTGAGAACGCGCACCTGCTCGCCATCGAGAATCGCCAGCCCCGCCGCTTCCTTGCCTCGCGACTCGGAAAGCTTGAACAGGGCTTCGAGGTCGCGGCCCAGGCTCGCCCGGTCGGCCGAAACGATGCCGAAGATTCCACACATGGTCCAACAGCCTTCCCACGTCTACGCATGCGCCCGATGTCACAGGTCGCAGCCGAGAGCTGCACCCCACATGCCACCCCTCGTCAGAATCGAATGTCAAACTGGCGCGTCACCAGATGGCGAAAATACTGGGCGCCGAGCGCAAATGACAGGGCTGTCGCCGTCGCAGCGCCGATGACGCCGTAGGCCGGAACCAGGGCGAAGTTCAAGCTCAGGTTCAGACCCAGGATGGCGAGGTTGACCTGGCTCTGGCGCTTCGGAAAGCCCGCCTGCGAGAACAGCCCCCCCATCGGCGCATAGCTGCCATAGGCGAAGGCGCCCGCGAGCAGGACGCAGAACACCGGCCAGCTCCGTGTCGCGATTTCGCCATCGCCGAGCCAGGTCGCAAACCAAGGATAGGTGGCGGCGCTGCCGAGGCAGATCAGAGCCATTGCCGCGGCGCCGAAATTGCGCCCCTTGACGAGGAACTGCGTCAGACGCTGACGGTCGCCGGACAGATAAAGCCGCGTCAATGCGGGATCGACGAGGCGCCGGGCGACCGCCGGAAACTGCAGCAGGCCTTCGACGAAGAAGGCGGCGAAGCTGTAGATTCCAACGCTGGCCTCGGGCACGAACAGGCCGAGCACCAGAACATCGACGCGCGTGTTTAGCTCGGTGGCAAGCCCACCGGGCAGGCTGTGCAGTCCGAAGGTGAGATGGCGCAAGGCCCAGGCGCGCGTCGCGTCAAGGCCGAGGCCCGGAAATATCCGGCGCGCCTGCCAGAGCGTGGCGCAGATCAGGGCGCCTTCCGCAATCGACAGGATGGCGGGGAGCGTCTCGGACGAAGCGCCGAGGGCGACGAACACCGCCAGCGCGCCCGCGATCAGGAGATGGCGGGCGCCGGTCAGCAGCGCATAGAGCGTATTAGCTTCGGCTCCGTTGAAGGCGTTGAGCAGAACCTTGTTGAGCGCGAAGAGCCACAGGCCCGGCAGGGCCAGGACCAGCCCGGTGCGCACGGCATCCCCGTAGAGCGGCGCTCCGACGACCCCGAATAGCAGGTAGAGCAGCAGGCATGTCGCCGGGGCCGTCGCCGCGACGACGAGGAGGGCCGATGACAGTATCGCGGCGCCATGGCTGCGCTCGCCGGCGACCGCATTGAGCACGGAGAACTGTACGCCCAGCGTCGCGAGCTGCGAACCGAGGATGTAAATCGCCAGGACGGTGTTGAAAACGCCAAGTCCCGCAGGTCCGTAGACCTTGACGATGACGCTGTTGATGAACAGGCCGCTGGCCGCCAGCAAAACCAGCGCTCCGATATTGGCGGCCCCGTCGGTGGCGAACTTGCGGCGATCAAGCATGAACGGAGACGCCAAGCCGCGCCGCGACCTCGCAGCCCGATGCCAGCGCGGGCAGGATCACGCCAGGGGCTGTGCGCGGGTCGTCGGCGAAGCCGATTGCGCCGAGCCCACGCTGCAGCAGCAGCTTGAGCGTCTCTTCCCAGACGGTGATGGCGAGGTAGCGCTGGTGCCACCAGCCGCTGATCGGCGCATTCGCCTCGGCCTGGACCACGCTGACCTGCAACCCGGCCGGTGCGAACAGCGCCTGCGCAATCAGTCCACTGCGACGCGTGTGATACCAATTCGTGACGAGCAGGACAGAGTGGAAGCCGCGTGTCTCCATCATGCGCGCGATCCGAGCGAGCTCGCCTTGCGTCCCGCCACCGGGCTGGGCCCGATCGACGATGATCGCGTCGCAGCTGACGCCAAGCTGACGGAGCACGCCGACGACACGTCGCTGGCTGGATGGCACATCCAGACCCCGGCTGCGCAGGGTCGCCGCAGCGAGGTCGTCCAGCGCCGACGACACGTAGATCCGGGAGGCATGGCCCGCATGCAGCAGGCGTGCGCCGGCCTGCGCCCGCTCGAAGGCGACTTCATCACCGCGCAACACGGCGATCACATCCGCCTGTGCCGGTGCGGTCGCCGCGACAAGGGTTCGCGCCATCCGCTCCAGCATGGGCGCGCGACACGCCCATGCGGTGGCCAGCCCCAGCGCCAGGAGCGCGGCCAGCAGGCCGAGGCGCCTCGCGCGCATTCCGGCTAGGCCCCGGCGCGCTGACTGAGGGCCCAGCGCACCGTGCGGCGAAGTCCCTCCGGCAAGGCGATCTTGGCCTCCCAGCCCAGCATCGCCTTGGCCTTGGCGGTGTCGGCATAGTTGCGCCGCATGTCGCCGGGGCGGCTCGGTTCGTAGACGACGTCGGGAAAGCCGGCGCCTTCGGCAGCCAGAGCGTGCTTCAGGGCCGTGACGAGTTCCTGGACCGTGGTCTCGCGCGAGGTCGCGACCTGGAAGACCTCGCCCGACAGCCCCTCGGTGAGGGCCGACAGCGCCACCGCCTCGACGAGATCGTCGATATAGATCAGGTCACGCGTCTGGCCGCCGTCGCCATATATCACCAGCGGCTCGCCATCCAGCGCCTGCCGGATGAACTTGGCGACGACGCTCTGCTTGTGGCCGGAACCTTGCCCGTAGACGTTGCTGAAGCGCAGTGCGACGGTCTGCAGGCCGAAGCTGTTGGCATAGGCACAGCAATAGGCCTCGCCCGCGAGTTTGCTGGCGCCATAGGGCGACAGCGGCCGCGTCGGAACCCGCTCGTGGATCGGAGGCTCAACCTCGCCTGTGACCGCCCCCGACGAGGCGAAGACAAAGCGCGCCACGCCGGCGAGACGGGCCGCCTCTAGATAGTTGAAGGTCCCGATCACATTGGTGCTGCAATCATAGCGCGGATCGGCGATCGACGGCCCGACGCCGGTATTGGCGGCCAGATGCACCACGATATCGATGTCGCGACAGGCCGCCAACGCCAGTTCGGCATCGCAGATCGCGCCGATAACCAGCTGCAGCCGGGCCTGGGGCAGGCCCGGCACCTGACCGGTGCTCTCCTCGAAGGGCGCGATAGCGGCCAGGGCCTCGCGCGAACCGAAAGAGAGATCGTCGACGACCCGCACGAAGGCGGTGTCGGGGCGCGCGATCAGGTTCGCGATCAGCCGCTTGCCGATGAAGCCGCAGCCGCCCGTCACCAGGTAGCGTGTCATGGGTTACTCCACTTGGCCGAGGTTCCAGTCGTGCCGCACGGAGCCGCGGGCCGCGCTACCGCCACCAGGTTCTGGCCATCGTTCGCAGGAAGCGCAGGCCATAGGACAGGTTGGTGCCCTTGCGGCTCTCGCCCACGTCGCGCCGGTTGATCCGGATCGGCACCTCGCCGATACGCAGCCCACCCTTGGCCGCCGTGATCAGCACCTCCGACGACTGAAACTGGTCTTCGCGCAGGTCGAGCCGCGCCATCTTGCGCATGTCGAACGCCTTGAAGCCGCTCGAGCAGTCGGTCAGCATCACGCCGGACAGCAGGCTGACGAGCCGAGAGAACACGGCGACGCCGATGGCGCGCGTCCGATTGTCCTGCTCCGCGCTGCCAAGCACGCGCGAACCGATGACGAGGTCGAAGCGGTTGGCAAGGACCGGCTCGAGCATCGCCTCGATGTCCTCGGGGCGGTGCTGGTTGTCGGCATCCATCGTTACCCCGTAATGCACGTCGTGCCGGGCCAGGAAGGCGTAGCCGATCCGCGAGGCGGCGCCCTGCCCCCGATTAACGAAGCTGCGCGCGACGAAGCAGCCATGCTGCAGCGCGATTTGCTTCGTATTGTCGGTGCTACCGTCGTCGATCACGAGCACGCCGAGTTGGATGCCCGCAACCGTCTTGGGAATGCGTGGCAGCAGACGCGCCAGGTTTTCGGCCTCGTTGAGGGCGGGGATGATCACCAGCGCCTCGGGCATCGGGCCGTGGGGCGCCGGCTCGACCGCCTCGGCCGCCGCGGCGCGCATGCTGCGGTCGAACAGCAGCTTGACGGCGTCGACCTTCGACTTGGTGTAGAGTGTCAGGAATACGAGCCCGATATTCGAGAGCACCAGCAGGCTCAGCAGCCGGCCATATTCGAAATCGCCGAGATTGAAGGCGTCGCGAACCACGTTGACGGCGTTCGGCTCGATCGAGACGAAGAGCACGATCGCGCTGACTAGCGCGGCCAGCGTGAAGTTGGCGCGGCTCCACTTTTCTCCACGGAGATAGAAGAACGCGGCCAACACGATGGCGATGGCGACCAGAACGCCGAGAACTCGGATATTCGTCATGGGTAGGGGCCTGTCACGCCCATTTGATGTTGCGCAAGAACTGGTTGGGATCGATCCGATCCTTGTAGCGCATGACCAGCCTGATGATGTCCGCCAGGCGCTCGTCGGTGAGGACATGCGGCTCGAGACCAAGATCGAGCAGCCCGGTATGGGCCGCGATATAGCGGTGGTCCTCGGCCTCCTTGCGCGGATTCGCAATCGATTTGATCTCGACCGACAGGCCCATCTGGCGGCCGACCGAAGCGACCTTGTCGGCGAGCCCGTTGACGCTGAAGGTCTCGGTGAACTGGTTGAAGATGCGCAGCTGACCGGGCTCGGCCGGTGTACGGATCGCCAGTTCGATGCAGTTAAGCGTGTCCTTGATGTTCAGGAAACCACGCGTCTGGCCGCCGGCGCCGTAGACGGTCAACGGATAGCCCGCGACGGCCTGGACGATGAAGCGGTTGAGCACGGTCCCGAAAATCTCGTCGTAGTTCAGGAACGAATAGAGCTCTTCATGCCCGGCGTTCTCGTAGGTCTCGAGGCCATAGACCGGACCCTGCATCAGATCCGTGACTCGGATCTTCCACACGCGGGCGTAGAGCCACAGCATGTCGGTGTCCATGATCTTGGTGGTGTGATAGAGGCTGCCCGCCTGGCGCGGATAGAGGAACTTGTCGGTCCGGCCCTTGTGCTCGATCTCGAGCCAGCCTTCCTCGATGTCGATGTTCGGCGTGCCGTATTCGCCCATCGTGCCGAGCTTAACGATATGGCAAGCAGGCGCAAATTCGCGCACGCCATAGATAACGTTCAGGGTCGCCATCAGATTGTTCTGCAGCGTCAACGCCGCGGCATGGCGATTGAGCATCGAATAGGGAGCGGCCGGCTGCTCGGCATAATGCACCAGCGCGTCGGGCACGAAACCCTGCATCACGCTCGAGATGAAGCTCCAGTCGGACAGGTCGCCGATGCGGGCCTCGATCGAAAGTCCGGTTATCTCGCGCCAGAGCTGCACTCGGCGCCCGAGATCAGGCACCGGAAACAACGGGGAGACGGATTGCTCGAGGCAGAGCCTGCGGCGCAGATAGTTGTCGACGATCAGGACTTCGTGGCCGGCCTGCGAGAGGTGCATTGCGGTCGGCCACCCCAGGAAACCGTCACCGCCGAGGATGAGGATCTTCACGCGCGTCTCCTAAACCAGCCGGGCCCGGACATCGTCCGGCAAGACCCCGGGCTTCAGCAGAAAAGCCTCGATCTCCGCATCGGAAATGTGCGGTTCGTTGGCCGAATGATAGAGTCGCTCGACCGGCTTCAAATGCTTGTCGAGATAGTCGTGGGTCACGGTCTCGTGAAAGTTCCGCAGGGCTGGCAGGACGACTAGGTAGTCGCCGAAATCGAAGGTGCGCCGCGCCTCCTCATCGGTGTTGAGCTCTTCCCACAGCTTTTCGCCGGGGCGCGGACCTGTGTGCTCGATCACCACGTCGGCGGGCTTGCGGCCATAGAGCGGCGCGATCAGCTTGACCATGACGCGGGCGAGCGCTTCGATCGAGACCACAGCCATCTTAGTCACGAAGATTTCGCCGCCACGCAGCAGCGGCATGGTCTGGATCACCAGTTGGGCCGCATCCTGCAGCGTCATGATGAACCGCGTCATGCGCGGATCGGTCACGCTGATGCCGCGGCCGTCGCGCAGCTGATCGCAGAACAGCGGGATCACCGAGCCGCGCGACCCCGCCACATTGCCGAACCGGGTCGAGCCGAAGATGCAGCGCGTCTGGCCTTCGCTCAGCGCATTGGCCGCGGTGAACAAGCGCTCGCCCATCAGCTTGGTCGTGCCCATGACATTGGTCGGGTTCACCGCCTTGTCGGAGCTGGTGAACAACACATGGGTCAGACCGTTGCGCAGCGCGGCCCGGATCACCTGCTGGCTGCCGATAATGTTGGTCTGCACCGCGCCGAAGGGGCTCAGCTCACAAGACGGCACATGCTTCAGTGCGGCGGCATGAAAGCAGACATCGACATCGGAGAAGGTGCGGTTGAGCTCGTGCTCGTCACGGATGTCACAGTAGAAGGCCTGCAGGCGCGGGGTGCGCTGGCTCTGCTCGAGATCGAACAGGCCGCTCTCGTTGTTGTCCACGACGCGGACGAGTTCGACATCCATCGCCAGCAGCTGCTTGACTAGTTCGATGCCGACACTGCCGCCGCCGCCCGTGACAATCACGCGCTTGCCCGAGAAGAAGGGGACGGCCGAGCCGGGATCGATCGCGGTGGTCAGGGCGGTCATAACTCGCTCCGGGCTGAGCCTGTGGCGCCACGCGCCGGAGCGGGGCCGTCTGAGGGAACGAAGACGTAGGCGCGGTTCAGCCCCCAGCTGAAGCCGTGCGATCGCTTCAGCTCGAAACCGCACTCGCCTAGCATCGCCACGAGCTCGGCATGGGTGAAGCCCCAAACTTCTCCCTCCTTCATGCCGCGCTCATGCTGGTCCTCGTCCCAGAAGGCCCATTTGTGCCAGACCCGTGAGATGCCAGGGGTGAGATTGGTCAGCACGACCTGGCCGTCGAGCCGGAGCAGGCGCCGCGCCTCGACCAGGACCTCGCGGCGATTCGGGATGTGGTTGAGACAGGAGACGAAGGTGATGGTGTCGAAGGAGGCGTCAGCATCGTCGAGACGGGCGGTGTCCTCGACCAGGCGGTCGACGCCATTCCACGGATAGACATCAACACCCACGCCGTCGCCGCCGCCGGCGCGGTAGGCCTTGACCAGCCGGTTCTCGCCGCAGCCGATGTCCAGCACTCGGCCCCGAAGCAGCCCCGCGACCACGCCCATCCGCACGTCGAGATTGGTCGTCAGGAACGGGACGCGGGCAATGACGGGTTGAGGGATGACGAGCTTGAGCGGCAACGCAATCTGGTTGAGCGCATAGCCGAACACGGTCTTGTAGAGCCCACGCTCAATGGATGACATCTTGACGACCCGGCGAGCTCTCAACCCAAGACTGGCGGCTGCTATGGCTGCTCGGTTAAACAGGTGGCCTGAGCGTGTCAACGTTTAGCAGGTGGGTGCGGGGCGCTGTGACGGCCGCGAATTTCAAGACAAAACGCGGGCCTTGATGCGGCGTGGGTTAGCGCAGCGCGATGACCCGATAGCTGTCCGTCTCGTAGATAGTGGTGCCGACATCGCCGCGCTCGAGCGCGTCGAACAGGGCGGTGTAGCTCGTCGCAGTCTTGCGAAAGGCCGGAACGGCGCTGGTCAGATGCGGTGCGACTGCCGCGCCGGTGACGACATGCAGGCCGCTCTTCTGCCAGATGATGTAGGCGATGCCGCATTCGCGCAGATAGGCCGCGATGAGGGCGGGCGGCCTGGTGCCGAAATCCGGCAGCCAGGGCGCAGCCAGGGCAGCAACGAAGAGTTCCGAGATGCGGTTTCGCCGGCGGTCGAGCTGGGTCGGCGTGCTGACCATCGCCAGCACATGGGCGCCCGCCGGCGTCAGCTCCTGCGCCGCCGCAAGGTCACGGCCGCCAGCTGGACCGAGATCGCGCTCGATCTGCTGCGAATAGCCGATATTGGTGAAGATCGCGAAGGTCGAGCGATAGCCGATCGCGCCGCCGACACGTGCGGCAAGGGCGTTGGCGTTCAGGCCCGCGACCGCCAACACGGACAGGCCCAGCGCGAGTGCGCCAGCGCCTGGACGCCATCCGCCGGCCTCCTGTGCCGCCGCCTGAGCGCCCAGCAGAAGCGCTAGAGGGACGGCGGCGATCAGCAGCGGCGAGACGTAGCGCAGATGTCCCCACTGGATCAGGAGCGGTGCGAAGACATAGGTCATAACGATCGCCACGGCGATTGCGACAAAGCTGGCGCGGTCGGCATTTCGGCCTGGCATGCCCTCCGCCTGCCGCGCGACGCAGATCGCCACGATCCCGATCACCCCCACGGCGAGACCTACCGAGAGGCCCAGCTGCCCGTAAAGCGGCGTGGTCGAGGTCAGCGCCTCGTAATGCGCCTTCCACAAGGATGACAGCGCCGGGCCCAGGCCGGAGGGTTGGGCGGGGCGCGATTCGCCCGCGGAGCCGATCGCTGCGAATTGACGCCGGAACGTCCACAGCCAGGGGGCGATGGCGAGCAGGCACAATCCGGCGGCCGACATGACCGCCACCAGCCAGCGCCGGATGTCGCCCGCCGCGCGATAGCCGACGACGAGCACGACCGGCGCCATGAAGGCCATGGCGATCAGCGCGGTGGTCTTCAGGGCGACCGCCGCAGCGACGAAGAGCGACACCGGCAGGGTCGTGCGGGCGATCAAGGCCAGGCTCGCGCGCTCGTCACGCATAGCCGCGAGCATCGCCGAGAGGGCCAGGAAGAGGCCGAGCAGGCACAGCGCGATGCTGTAATTGGCCGAGATGTTGACCTGCACCGGATTGAGCGCAACGGTGAGGAACAGGACGGCCAGACCGAGCCATTGCGGCGCCCCACTCCGGCGGGCGATCGCCACCACCAGCCAGCAAAGGAGCCCGAAGGCGACCACGCCGTCGAAGGCCGTCGCGTAGTCGATGGTCAGCCTGTGCAGGAAGAAGGCCTGCATCCAGGACTGTGCGCCCAGGCTGTCAGAACCGGTGCTGTCGAACCAGTTCGCCCCGAGGCTGCCATAGGACAGCATGTGGAGCGGCCGAAACAGATACTGGGCGTAATCGTCATGGGCGTTAAAATTGAAGCTGGGCACCGTGAACCAGGCGTAGAACCCCACCACCGCGATCAGCGTGGCGTAGACGGCGCCATATTGCCTCGGCGCCCCTTCGTACGCGGGCTGGATTTCGTCCCGGCAGGTCAGTGCACGCCAGGCCTGCAACAGGCCCAGCAGCGTGCCGAGCCCGCAGATCGCGTCGATCGCGATGCCATAGGCATACCCGGCCGCGTTCAGCAGGCCGCCGATGAAGATCAGCGCCGCAAGGCCCAGCGCTATCTCGAAAGCGACGGGGAGTGGCAGCGTGCGAAGGGCAAAACGCCTGATGCCGTTGCCCAAGCCATAGCAGGTTAGAGCCTGGGCGATGATGAGCAAAACGAACACCGTCGTCAGGCTCTCGCAAGGCCGTCGCGATCACTCCCGCCAGCGTCCATCGCGTCTCATCGTCTCCGGCGGCTTGACATGCTGCACGCGCCGACAACGCGGCGCGGTACCGATCGCGGGACGGCGATCGTTTACGAGCGGGCAGGAGTGATAGCATGCGCCGGTCCTGTCAACTTGGCGATTCTGCGGCGCGGGGGGCCACGGGCTGCACTCCCGCTTTGGTCTGCGATGTGCTAGCCGGGATCGCGTTCCGTCGGCGCCAAGCCGTTCCAAGGCTGAGACAGGTCTATAATGGGTCTTATTCGCTTTACCTTGGCATTTGCGGTGGTGCTCTGGCACTCCGGTCCGTTCCTGGTCGTCAGCGGCTATTTCGCCGTGTTGTGCTTCTTCGCGATCTCAGGCTTCTACATGTCGATGATCATCAACACGGCTTATTCCAGATCCGGCGAGAACTGGAAGGCGCGATTCTACAGTTCGCGAGCCCTCCGGATATTCCCTGTCTATTGGTTCGTCGCCGCCCTATCGATCGTATTCTGGTATCATACCCGCTGGCCCGGCCCGGATCTGCTCAACAACGGCAACGAAATCTCCGGCCTCGCCAAGGCGGGGCTCGTTTTCGCCAATGTCGCGATCCTGGGCCTCGATGTAGTCGCGATCACGAAATCCCATGTCACCGGAACCGTCATGCGGCTCGTCGGCCCGGCCTGGAGCCTGTCGATCGAGCTGCAGTTCTACCTGGCCGCGCCCTTCATCGTTACCCGCTCCTTCAGGTCCCTGGCGGTGCTGACGTTCCTGCTGATCGCCCTGCGCCTTGCGCTGCAGCGTGCGATGGGCGCACTCAGCTTCAGGCTCCTGGAGCATGTCCCCGGCCCCGCGACCCGCCGGCTGATGGGTTGGATCGGACTGCTCGGCATCGCACCGCTGGCGGTCTGGTGCGGCATCCGCGACATCACCGCCGATCTCGATACACCGGCGATGTGGGGCTTCTACGCCTTCATGTGCTTGACCCTGCCCTTCATCTTCGATCTGACCAAAGACTGGCGTCTCGATCGCAGCATCGGCGAGCTATCCTACCCACTATACATCGTCCACCCGTTGGTGATCCAGGGGATCTGGCACTATTACGGCACGACGGCGCATTGGACCGCGCTCGTCGGCGGCTCGCTGCTGGCCGCGGTGGCAATCCATCTCGCTTTGGAAAGGCCGATCGAACGCATCCGCGCGCGCCTGAGGGGGGCGATCCGGCCAGCCACTCTTGGCACTTCTGATTATGGCGCACGCCGCGTCAACGTAACCTGAGCGCGTCCCGGGACCAAACAGCTAGGTGTCGAAGCTATGAAGGTTGTTCATCCGGGGCGGTGCTGAGAGGCTGGGGTTGTGAAGCTCCCATTCCTGGACCGGAGATCCCCGGATGAACGTGCACAAGAATGCCCGCCTGACGCATCTGCCGCTGCGCCGCGAGCGATAAAGGTGAGGCGGCAGAACGAAGACGCATGCAGCAACCTGTCCGCACTCGGGAGCTCTATTTGCCACGTATCAACCTGACGTTGTCTTGCTCTGGAGCCACCCCTTCCAACGCGGCCGCGAGAGCACTGCCAACCGCATTGGCGGCTCGCTTCAATGGGTTGGCATCGAAATGGCTGTATCGGTTAGTCGTCTTGACGTCGGCATGCCCAAGTAGGCGACCGACGATTGTCAACCCCATCCCGGCAGCAGCGCCGTGGCTGGCATAGGTGTGGCGCAGATCGTGAATACGGACACCCGGCAACTCCGCAGCCCGCATCACTAGCGCCCAAGGCCGTTTCAGGTCACTGCGCGCCTTTTTCGCATTTTCGCCAGCGATGACATAATCGCAGCCGTTCAGACGTGGCACGCTCATCAAGATTTCAAGCGCAGGCGCGGCCAACACAATCGTCTTTGCCCCCGTTTTCGAATCCGGCAGTTGCAGCAACCCGCGCTCGGCATCCACGTGCTGCCATTTGAGATCCAGAACTTCGCGCAGCCTGCAACCGGTAAGGATGAGAAGGCGGATGGCCGCAGCGGTGTGGGGGCCGATGGTCGAACGACGAGCGTTCTCATTCTTTGGCAAATGCTTCGCACCCGGCCCGTGTGGCTTGGTTTGCCAAGATATCCCGACGGATTCTGCTTGGCGCAATGCGGCGCCAAGACGCTCGAGTTCCGCCGTCGACAGAAATCGTGCGGCCTGTTTGTCGGCATATTTTGCGACGCCGTGCGTTGGATTGTCGGGCCGCATGCCGAGCCGGATTGCATGGCTGAAGAGGCCGCCAAGAAGGCGCACCGTACGCGTAGCCGTTCCCTTGCCTCCGGTGACAACCGCGCGCCCGTGCAATTTCGTTTTGACGTCCACCGCCGTCTTGCCGTTCGCGACATCGCGCAGGAAGCGTTCGATGTCTGACCGACTGACATCGCGAACGAGCTTATTTCCCAAAAGCGGCTTGATGTGGCGCAGGATTCGGCCGCGATCCGAAATCAGGGTCGATGGCTTCTTCGGCGCTCCGCGCTTGCTGATAATATTTCCCTGTTCGGCTTCGGCCAGATAGAGATCGCAGAGTTCCGCGACCGTCTTCGCGGCCTTCGCTTCGACCTTGAGAGCGGCGGGGTCGCTGCCGGCGTGCACCTTGGCCAGAATGTCCTTTGCGATAGCGCGGGCTTCATCTGGCGTCAGCGCGCCGGCCTTTCCAAGCGTCACGCGCCGTTTCGAGATGCCGCGCCCGCCTGCGCCGGGCCGATACTCCACGATCCACGTCATTATGCCAGACGGCATCACCTTCAGGCCAAATCCCTTCAAGTCCACGTCATACCAGAAGCTGATCGCGTTGCCCGACCTGATGCCGTCGAGCGCGCGTTTGGTCAGTTTGATCGTTGGCATGTGCTACCGTCTCTCTTGTTTCCGCCAACCCCGGTAGCCACCGAATAGCCACGGAAGAGACATTACGAGAAAGCGCCAACTACCACAAGAAATCAAATGTTCATATTTTCAATTGGTTATGAGGCTCAAGGTACCGTGGTCATCGTTGAGAGATTGACGGCCTTTGCCCTCCGAAGGCAAAGGTCACACGTTCGAATCGTGTCGGGCGCGCCAAATTTGTACCATCCGGTACAGAGCTGCGAACACCCGGTCGGTTCTGGGACTGTCCGATATTCTGTGTTTGGGGCCATAGTGACGCCGATGGCGCGCGCGCCGGCTCATCCAGGAGGACACACCGGATCAGCTGCTCGCGAGCCGTGATCCGCGCGAAGCATTCGCGAAGGACGGTCTGGTCGACGAGCTGAAGAAGGCGCCGGCGAACCGGGTTCTGTCGGCGAAGTTGGACGATCAGCTGGAAGGCGAAGCCGCGGCGGGCAAGGCGAACCGGCGCAACAGCTATTCGAAGAAGACGGTTTTGGGCGAGAGCACGAAGCTGGAATTGCGGATTCGGCGCGACCGGGAAGACACCTTCGATCCGAAGCTGATCGCGAAGTACCAGCGTCGCTTCCCGGGTTTCGACGAGAAAATCATCTCAATGTACGCTTGCGGCATGAGCGTGCGCGAGATCCGGGGCCATTTGCAGAAGATCTATGGCCTGGACGTTTCGCCCGACCTGATCTCGACCGTCACCGACGCCGTGCTGGAGCCGGTGAGCGAGTGGCAGCACCCGCCGCTGGAGATGAGGTGGCCGATGATGAGCTGCATTGCGTCAGAATTTGTGGTGCCCGACCAGGCATGCACCGGCACGTCGAAGACCGCCTTGAGCGCTTTCGAACAGTGTGTCTTGCACGCCCGGCGGCCAGACCAGCAGTGCGGACGGCATCGATAGTGGTGCCCGCGTGAGAATGGAGAGGGCGATGGCGCGGTCGACGAGATCGGTTGCGGAACCAAAGCCGGGGCAACGCCTGCCCAATTTGCCGAGCTTCTCTCACATCTCCATCGTGCCGAACTGCAACGTCTTGCACGGATTCTGCTGGCTGAGCCAGCGCTGCTTCCCGAGGCGGGCGCTCTCCTCATTAGGGAGGTTGGCGCCACTGGCTTCCCCCGTCGTCTCGCATCGCGGCGGCGAGGAGCCTGATCTGCCGGCGAATCCTGGCACGGTCGAAGACGAGGGCGGTTTCCCTGTGCCGGAAAGGGGCAGACCTATCGCTCGGCCCTGGGTGATCGCTGTGACCGGTCGCGGAGAGCGTTGCCGTCTCACTCCACCGGGAACCGCGCAGCGACGCGCACGCTGAGCGCCAAGGCGAGCTGGGTCAACTTGTCGAGATGAGCCGGCGCGGCGGACGCCTCGATCTCGTTGAGGCGTTCGGCCGCAAGCCCCGTCGATCACGGGTGGCCTTGTAGCGACGAGCAATCGTGCTTTCGCGCGATTGCGCTCTACCTGAATGGGCGTAGACAAATTGCAGGCTCTGCTTTTTGTGTAATCGGCCTCACAATGGGGGTAGCGTTTCGAGGACTGAGCGGGCTTTTAATTGAGGCGCGTCCGTGCGCGAAAGGTCTGCCTGACGCTGCGGGAGCTGGTTCGGAGGGACGGCTATGGCGGAGCCTCGTCAGAATATGGAGGAGCCCCTCAACGTGAGTGGCAGCCAAAGCGTGCTCTCGAGTTCGGCCGCCGGACATCTCGCCTTGGTGCCGACATGGCTTCCACTGGGTAATGCACCGTCCGCCAATTCGGCCGGCAGCGGTGGCGACGGTGTGAGTATCGGTGTCATCAGCAGCCAGCCTACCGCCATCTTCGTTCCCTCCAACATGGCCATCGCAGGATCTTATGCGAGCGCGACCGCCGACCAGACCAATGGCGCGCTTATCAACCAGCATGCGACTGAGATGGCGGGCCTCGGCGGAGACGGAGGCGACGGGAATCTCGCGATCGGCGGAACCGGCAATGGCAATCATGCCGGCAGCGGCGGGGCGGGCGTCTTCATCGGCGGTCTGGTAAGCACGGACGTAGCCGCATTCGCGCCCGTCAACACGGCCGTGGCCGCGGGGCCACATTCGGTCGCGGTCGCCGACCAAACCAATAGCGCCGTCCTGCTGCAAGGCGCCACGCAGATCGCTGGCATAGGCGGCAGCGGCGGCAGCGGCAATTTCGCAGGTGGCAATTCCGGCCATTCGAGCGGCGTGACGAATGTCTACACCGGCGACAATCATGCCGGCCATGGCGGCGACGGTTTCTTCTTCGGCACCCTCGTGGATGTGAATATCGCCATATTCTCACCGGTCAACATTGCAATCGGCGCAGCCGGCGGCAACGCGGAGGCCCACCAGACCAACAATGTCGTGTTCGACCAGGGCGCCACGCAGATTGCCGGCGTCGGCGGCAATGGCGGCGGCTTCAACATGGCGTCGGACACAATATTCACTGGTGGGTCTGTAAGCGGGGGCGGCGGAACCGGAATATCCCACGGTAGCGTGGTGGATGTGAATGTCGGTTATTACGAGCCGATCAACATGGCCATTTCGGCCGGCGGAACCGCCGATGCCCAGCAGATCGACCACGTGTTGACGGATCAGCATGCGCTTCAGGTCGCTGGCATAGGTGGACTGGGCGGCGAGCACGATACTACCGGCGCCGCCCACGGACCCCTCGTCGATCACGTGTTAGAATTGTTGCATGCATAGGCCCCTGCAGGGCACGAAACGACCTGGCACTTCGATCGAGTAGCCGGGGTTTAACCCGGATCACGGCACCATCGCTGCTCAAAGCCAGGACCGCGCTGACCGAGGTCCATGCACGGCGAGGAGTTCTTCAGGTACGAGTTGCCGTTCAACCGCTGGGCCGCTGGCGCCAGCGGATGGGCGAGGTAGGCCTGGCCAACCCGGTGCAGGAAAGCCAAGCGGTCGCCGTTAAAACCGGCGCGGTCAGGCCGGCCAAATTCACGCGCCTCTTCGTCGGCACTACGGTGCGAGACAAAGCGATCGCCGTGCCCTTCTTTGCGCCCTCATCCTGACGAGGCTCACCAACACAAACGCGCCGGCCATGACGAGTCAGGACGCCTGAGCACCGTTCTTCACGGACGGCCGAAGGATCGCAGAGCGCCGGCTTGCTCTCGGATACACCCCACTCAAAAGGGCACGCCAGAATTTCTATCTGGTTTCGGCCAGGCATCGCGCGCACGGTTTGACGCGGCTCCTCACCCCGGCCTTGGCGCCGGACATCGTTCGCACAATTGCGGGGGCCAAGATCAAAGTGGAGGATTTGCAATGCCAATCCCAACAATGTCTGACACCATCAATCTCAGCGATGTTCACGCCGGAAATGCCAATGCCGGTAATGGCGGCGACGGCTACAATGAGGGGACGATCAGCTACAATCCGGAGACCTATGTCGCCAATACGCAGACCGTGACGGGTGCTTACGTCGATCTGCACAATGGCGATCATCTTTGGCAGGCGGCCGACTGGGGCGCGGGGACCGCCGGACACGGAGGGGAGGCCGAGGCAGAGCATGGCATCTTCTCCACCATCACGAACAACGGCGCCGGCGGAGCCGGCGGCAGTGCCAATTCGAATGGCGATCAAGGCGCATCTACCGGAGGTGACGTTGCGGCAGTCCATGCCGACACCGGTGCGACCCAGAACACGCAGTTGTTCGCTGACCAGCATGCCACCATCCTCGCCGGCGTCGGCGGCAATGGTGGCAATGGCAACATGGCCCGGGGCGGCGATGTCTCGACAGCCCTCGTGCATTCCGATCCCACCACCACTACGACGGACATCACGAGCACGATCGACCACGCCTTCAATCACAGCTTCGTGGACGTCGATCTCAGCCATCTCCCGGTCTGATCTTAATTTCCGGGGCCTGTGGCCAGCGCTGCCGGCCCCGTTCGTCCGGAAGGATTTTCACTTTCACTGGTCCAAGCCGAAGGTCTCTCTGGGGAGATCTCGCGATGACGCTGAGGCCATCCAGTTACCAAGTGACAGCGCTGGTGGCGGCGCTGCGGGCCTGTGCCGGAGCGTTCGGCCTCGTCTTCCTCTACAGCTGCGGCTACAATCTCTTCCTGCTCGCGCCCTCCATCTATCTTCTCCAGATCTACGACCGGGTTCTGTCCAGCCGCAGCACAGATACGCTGCTCATGCTGACCCTCATCATCGCAATCGCCGTGGTGGTGGGAGCGGTGCTGGACGTCGTGCGCCGCGCAGCCCTTTCGCGCATCGGCAGCTGGCTCGAACGGCGGCTGCGGCCGGTGGTGCTGGCAGGATCCCTGGAATATGCCGCCCGCGCCGATAGCGTTGTGGCGGCAGATTGCTACAGGGACCTTTCGGCGCTGCGCCAGTTTCTCGATTCGCCTGCCGGCGCGGTGCTGTTCGATCTTCCGTGGGCTCCGGTGTTCCTGCTTCTGCTTTTCATGGTCCATCCGCTGCTCGGCGCCATCGGGGCGGTCAGCGCTTGTCTGCTCCTCTTGTTTGCAATCCTGGCCGAATTGCTCACCGTCGAGGCGCTACAGCAGGCAAGCCTCGCCCAGAGCCGAAGCTATTCGCGCTTTTCCACGACCCTCAAATATCTCGGCGTGATCCGTGCGATGGGCATGCAGGAGAGCGCAGTCCGCATGATCGTGCGGGACGCAGAAAGTGGGCGGATCGCCCAAGACACTGCGATCTATCGCAACGAAATCATTCTGGCGCTGTCGAAATCCAATCGAATGCTGGCCCAGATTCTGATGATGGGCGCGGCGACATGGCTGATTCTGCAGGACAACAGCAATCCCGGCATCATCTTCGTCGCCAGCTTGCTGCTCGGCCGTGGCCTGGCACCGGTCGAGGGCGGTATCGGTGCGTGGCGAAGTTTTTCGCTGGCGCGCAAGGCCTTCCACCGCCTCAATCAGACACTCGCCGCCGTTTCCCTAGGAGATTACGACGCAAGCCTGCCGATGCCGGAGCCAGCGGGCCATCTCATTCTCGATCACGTCGGCTTCGCCGCACCCTCCTCCCAGCCCATATTGTACAACGTATCTTTGCTGTTGCGTGCGGGCGACTGCCTGGCGCTGATCGGTCCCTCGGGAGCGGGGAAGTCGACGCTCGGCCGCATCATCGCGGGCGTCTCGCGCCCGACATCCGGGCGCGCCCTGCTCGGCGGGGCGGAGATTTCTGCGCTACGCCGAAGCAGCGGCACGAGGCTGATCGGCTATCTGCCGCAGGAGATCGAACTGTTCGGCGGCGCGATCAAGGACGTCATCGGCAGACTCGATGGTGCCGATCCGCGCAAGGTGATCGAGGCGGCAAAACTTGTCGGGCTGCACGAAACTATCATGCGGCTGCCGCAGGGCTACGAGACGGACATAGGCGAAGGCGGAAGCACACTGCTGCGCGCCCAGCGTCAGCAACTCGGACTGGCAAGGGCAGCGTATGGGAACCCGGCCCTGGTGGTGCTGGACGACCCCAATTCGAGCCTAGACTATGAAGGCGAACGCATGTTGTTCGAAGCGATCGAACGCATGAAATGCAAGCGGATCACGACAGTGATCATCACCCATCGCATGGGTGTCCTGCCCGTCACCAACAAGATCGCGATCCTGCGTAACGGCACTATCGTGGCCTTCGGAGACAGCGAGCAGATTTTCGACAACTATCTCCAACCGCCCGGACGGGTGGCGAGCGGGGCGGGATGATCGGATATGGGCATTACGTTCGCTCCCGGTTCCGAAGTCTTGGAAATGGCGGCGGCCGCGATTTCGGCTTGGTTCAATCCGAAGTCGGCGCGTTTCCAGAAACTGGACAAGACCGCGATCCTCATGGCGGCGCTGCCGGTCAAGGTGACGGATGCCATCACGCGCAACCTCCTGCTGGCCGAAATGGACCGGGCAAGGGGATGTTCTGCGCGCCCCGGCTCATCCTACGCATTTTCGGCGTGTGTTTCCGGCAAGCCTCGCCTGCGCGGTGTGGCTTTGACCGGCAATATACTAATCGGCGTCTTCCTGCTGGGTTTTGGAACCTGGTCGGTGCTGGCCCCGCTTAAGAGTGCAGCGATTGCCTCCGGCATCGTGGAGCCGGAATCGAGCCGCAAGACGATCCAGCACCTGGAGGGCGGAATCGTGCGCGAGATCCTCGTTAAGAACGGCGAGCAGGTTTTATCAGGCCAAGTACTGATCAAGCTTGACGACACCAAGCCGCGCGCTGATTTCGGCAGCATCCGCAGCCAGCTCTGGGACGCTGAGGCAAGCCGGGCACGGCTTGTGGCCGAGCAGCTGGGCGATGATCGGATCGAATTTCCGCCGGCGCTGCGGTCCTTGGCCCAGAAGGCCGTCCCGCTAGAGGCGATCCTGAGCGGCCAGCAGAAGATCTTCGAAGCGCGTCGAAGGGTCACGCAGTCGGAGATCAGAATCGCGCATGAGAAGATAACGCAGGTGCAACAGGAGATCACCGGATTGACCGCGCAAAAGGAGGCGCTAGCGGCGCGGTCCGAGATTGTCCGTCAGCAGCTCGATATCATCGGGTCCCTGCTCCAAAAGGGGTTGGAGCGCAAAACGACCTTTCTCAATCTCGGCCAACAGAAGGCCGCCCTGGAAGGCCAACTCGGCGAAACGACCGCGCAGATTTCGCGCGCATATCAGGTGATAAGCGAGGCGCAGGCCAATCTGGTGAAGATCGAAAGCGACCGGCAGAACGAGATCGCCCACAGCCTGCGCGACGCGGAAAGCCAGATCATGCAATTGAGCGACCGCCTGCAATCGATCGATGATCAGCTTGCGCGCACCGACGTGAAGGCGCCCGAAGCCGGGGTGGTGGTGGATCTACGCATCCACACGACAGGCGGTGTGGTCGGCGCGGGAGAGCCTCTACTCGATCTGGTGCCCGCCGACGACCGCCTTATAGTCTCGGCGCGTGTTCGGCCTGAGGACATAAACCTCGTCCATCCGGGGCTCAGGGCGCAGGTGCATCTTCTGCCCTACAACCAGCGCCGGGTTCCCCTACTCAAGGGCGAAGTCGCCTACGTCTCGGCGGATCGGCTCGTCGATAAGCTGACCAGCCAGCCCTACTACGCGGCGACAATCCGGGTCACGGACGAGCAGATCACGAAGATCCACGAAGTCGAGATGGTTCCAGGCATGCCCGTCCAAGCGTTCATTGAAACCGGCCAGAGCAGCGTCGCCTTGTACATGCTGCGGCCGCTGCTCGACAGCTTCAATCGCGCATTCCGCGAGAACTGAACGCTTGCTGCCTCCCACGCGGCTTTGGTGACACGCCTACACGCTCCCCCTCGTGACGAGGGGCCGGATCTGCAGCCCGGCCTCTCGCCATGAGGGGGTAGCCGCGTAGTACCGACCATCATCCTTCGACCCCAACAGCACGACGACCTCGGTGCGGCTCTGGACATGCAGTTTGCGCATGATGTGCTGGAGATGCATCTTGACCGTGTTGCCGGACATGTTGAGGGTCTCAGCAATAACCTTGTTGGAGTGGCCCAGTTGCAATTCGGTAAGCACGTCGGCCTCGCGCGGCGTGAAACCGGCAATGCCGTCGTGGCGCATCAAGGTGCCCATCTTGATCGGCCTGTTGCCCTGCGACTCGTTGTGTGACGAGGATCCGCCCGCTGATCCGTTTCCCGAGCCGTTCTCGGTGCTGTGTTTCAACGTCGCCAGCGGGTGCGGGCAGAATACGCCCCCGGCTAGCACGAGGCGGATACCCGCCAGGGCGACCTCTATGGGAAGTGAAGTGGTGAAGTATCCGCGCACGCCCATTTCTAGGGCCCGTGTTTCGGCCAGCACGTCGTCGTTGTCGGACAGCAGGGCAATCGCGGCCTTGGGAAATTCGCGGCCGACCGCGACCAGGCCCTTCCGCACGGGGGCGCTTTCCACGTTCTGATCCGCGACGCTGAGCATGACCAAGCAGACTTTCCTGCCACGGGCCTGTGCGAGGTGATCCGTCGAAACCACGTCGACGAAGTCCCAATCGGCAAATTCATTTCTCAGGAATCTGACGATACTTGTGCGTATTAGCGTGTGATCCGCAACAACGACCATGGTCTGTGCCGTGCGCTTCTCTTCTGTATCACCGGACATCGCCGGCCCCCGTTCTCCCAGCCCAGCAAGGATTTCAGGCGTCTCTAGTCATCAAAAATACGACAATTGTGTTGAAGCGTCATGGTTAACAAAGCTTACCTCTGACAGAATGTTGAGGAAGGTTCTCGCCTTACCTTGAGGACGACCTCGTCGCCAGTATGACAGGCGCAGGTGAGCCCGATCGATCCGTCGCCGAGCAGTTCGCGGTGCCATCGCCGATGCCTCGCCCATTTCGTCGAAGCCGGTGCACATGAAGAAGCCTGGAGGGGTTGCATGAGAGGTCGGGGCTGGCCTGCATCGCCCCGAAGGCGATTTCGCCACGGTCGTCGGCGCTGATGACGATGGCAGCGGGTGCGACCGGCTCGAGATAGTCGCGATCCGACCGGCCGGCCTCGACGATCCGCCAACGGCCGCTCGACTGGCAGTGCGCCGGCACACTTAACCCGACGCGGCCACGAGCTTCTGTAATCGCGCCAGATTGTCGGCGGCGGCGCTGAGGTGAAGGCCATCCTTGCGAGGACAGGGCGGTGAGCTTGCGATAGCCCACAGCGACCTGAGCCCGGCTTCAGGCTGCTAGTCAAAGGCTCGGCTTCGGGCGGACTCGTCGGGGCGTTGCGGGAGCTCGGCATCGACGCTTGGGGCATCGAGAACAACCGCTATATCCACGGCAGGACGCCGGCGCATCTCAGCACGTACAACCGGTTCGGCACGGTCGCGGACCTGACTTTTGGGGACGGCTGCTTCGATATTGTATACGAGAGCCGCCTTGCCCATCTCGGTGTGCGCGGTGTCCGGGATGCGCTCAGCGAATTACACCGGGTGGCGCGCCGCGGCGTCTATTTCGGCTCGGTGACGGCCGACCTCACCTCCGAGGTCGGCGACATGTATGACCTACTGGGCGGGGTGAAGAAACGCGCGACCTGATGGGAATGGTCGGAGCTGGTCTTCGACGAGGATTTCGACCTGGCGATCCAGAGCCAGACGATGCTCGACGCGGTCTGGGAGCGCACGCTTGCCGCCGGCAAGGGGCCCGGCCACCGGTAAGGATGCGGAGAGCCTGCGCTCTACTGCTTCTTCAGCCGCTGGCGCCGGAATGCGCCTGAGCCAGCCGGCAATCCGATCCGACAGGGAGCGGCGGGCGCTGGTCCAGCCCCGCCGGTGAGAAGTGAGCTACGGCGAGGTCAAGCCGGGCGCAGGCGAGAACGGTGCTCAGCCTGCTGCTGCGCTTCCACGATCCGCAGCAGGGGCGGGTGACGATCGACGGGGTCGACATCGCCAGTGTGACGCGCGATCCGCTGCGCGCCCAGATAGCGGTGCTGTTTCAGGAGAACATACTGTTCAACACTTCCCTGCACGAGAACATCCGGTTCGGCTCGCTGGACGCATCGGACGCCGAGATGGAGGCCGCTGCGAAGAAGGACGAGATCCATAAGTTCATCACGAGCCTGCCCGCGGGCTAGGACGCCATCGTCCGCGCTCTGCTGCGCGATCCAGCGATCCTACTCCCCGCCGAGGCGACCTTGGCGCTCGACCCAATCGCATAGGTGTTCGCAGTTCTATCCTGAATGGCGCGCCATTAAAATCAAACATTTAGCCTAGATTGCGCCGCTCCTTGAAATCGGTCGGGTAAGCAATAGGCAAGCAGGTGGCGGAGTTTCGCTCCGGTTTGCTTTGATTTTGGTGAATTCAGGCCACATCGACGATGCCCGGCCGGCCGCAATCCTCTGTGGACTGGGAGCTCGGAACCTTCGCGCTTCGCACGCGATTCTTAGCATCGGTTCATCTGATGTGGAGGCTTGCGCGGCCATTCCGGCACGGTCTCCTACGCAAAGCGTTTCCCTCGACTCACGTCGCTTATCCGAGTGATCGCGTCACCAGGGACTGCATGCGCCACAACCGGACATCGAGCTACTGCCCGAAAGCGGACTTCTGCGGAAAGACAGCCGGGTAGTTGAAATCGATCGGATTCGTGCGTTCGCCGGCAATCTCTGAAGGCGGGGGCTTCTGCAACACCGCGGCCTGTCCCCTTTAGTTCTTATTAACCGTTCACCCGCAACCGTGTGAGCTGCCTGCGACGTATTCTCTGATCTAATCGCACAGCAGAGCTGACTCGTCTCAGCAATCGATGCCTGAGCCTACTCGATAGCCGCTGTCTTCGTTCTCTTCGCGGAGGACCGATGGATTTCGCTCGCGGGTGCTTGAGGCGATGGGCGGCTGTTGGATCGCCGCGCTTCGTCCGATTGAATTGCACGGGGCTGGTCTTGCTCGCGACAGCGGGCGCAGCCCGGTCCCAGACCATCGGACCGGGTGCTGCCCCGGGTCCGATCACGATCGGCGCCGGCACCACGCAAACCGTCGTGGGCAGCACGATCGTGTCGGCGACCGGAAATGTGTTCAACATCGCCGGCGGCACTCTCATCGTCGACACGACTGCCGGGCCATCGCCCGGCCCCATCATCATCATGGGCGGCGGTACCTCTCTCAGCGCCGCAATCAGCCTGACCGGGCCGGGCACGCTCAACATCCCATTCGGAGCGACCATCGAGAGAACTGGGCTTGGTGCCGCACTGCTCGCCTTCAGCGGCTCGTCAGTTACGGCGAACAATCTTACGGTGCAAAGCCCAGCAGGGGCACCGACCAACGGCCTGCACGGCATTCTTGCGAATGCGGGCTCAAGCATCACGCTGAACGGGAGCACGTTCGTCGGAACCGGCGCGACACAAGCGGTCGGGCTTGGTGTGAACGATGGCGGTTCGCTGCTCCTGACTGGGCCAACGACCGTCACCGCGCAAGGCCTGGGCGCGACAGGCGTCTACGCGTTGGGAGCCGGCGCCAGCCTGGCCCTGGCGAGCGGGTCGACGTTCAACATGAACGGTGACCAGAATGTCGGGCTCGTCGTCGCGAACGGTGCCGGCCCGCTGATTCAGGTCAGTCCGGGGCTCACCGTCAACCTCAACAGCGTGCCCGGCGCGGCTGGACCGGCATCGAGCATCGGCGTGGTGGCCTATAATGGCGGGCAGGTCGCACTGCAAAATCTCACGGTGCAGGGCACAGGCGTCGGCGGCGGCGTCTGGGCCACGAGCACTACACCCGGCGGCGCGCTTTCGCTGGTCCAGTTGACCGGGACAAATACGATAACGCTCGGGACATCGAGGAATTTCGGCTTCAACCCGATCTCAGCATGGACGACGACGCCGGCCGGGATCGGCGCCGGCCAACCGCAGTTCGGGGGCGTCGCGTCGTTTTCCAATGCGACCGGTCTCGCCGCGTCGGGCAATGCTCGCATAGAAAGCACCAGGACGACCATCAATGTGCCCGTCGACAGTACGCCGGGCCAGCCGGCGGCCGGCGCACACGCTGCCGGCGGATCCATCGATCTGACGGCGAACGTGATCAACGCCACCGGCGCAAACTCGATCGGCCTGCGGCTCGATTCGATCACCATCGGTGGCGTGCAGTTCAATCCCGTGATCACGGCACGCGACACGCGGATCACGGTCTCCGGTGGTGGCGAGGCGATCCGCATCAATTCCGCCGTCGGGACGGTGGACCTGACCGACACGACGGTGCTGGCGAGCGGCGCGGGTACCGAGGGGCTGCTTGCCCTGAATTTCGCGTCGGCCGGCACCAACCTGCTCCGCATGTCCGGCGGGAGTCTGGTCAGCACCGACTGGATCGCGCTCCGCGGCCAAGGGCCGCTCGACGTCAACGTCACCAACGGAGCCTTGGTGCAGGGCGGGCAGGCTCTCGTCGTCGCGGAGGACCAGGCTGCGCCGCAGGCCACTGCGCTACGGCTGACGGCTTCTGGAAACAGCATCCTTATGGGCGACGCTTACGGCGCACCGACGAGCGGCACGCTCGATATCAGCCTGCTGACCGGATCGACCTGGACGGGCATCGCGAGCCCTGCCAGGCCGGTGACCAACGTGTCAGTGGACCCGACCAGCACCTGGAACGTCACGGGCAATTCGGTCGTCAGCCGGGATACGACAAATGCCGGCCTGATCCAGTTCACGCCCCCGGCCGGCGATCCTTCCCTGCTGGCCAGCTACAAGACGCTGACCACACAGAACTATGTCGGAGCGGGCGGGCGGATCGGCCTCCACACCTTCCTGGGGACAGACGGTTCGCCATCTGACCGTCTGGTCATCAACGGCGGCGTCGCGTCCGGCAGCTCAGCCTTGCTTGTCGCCAACAATACCGGGCCCGGCGACCTGACATACGGCAACGGGATTCTGGTGGTCGAAGCGCAGAATGGTGGGACGACCGTGCCGGGAACCTTCACCCTGGGCCGCCCGGTGGTGGCAGGTCCCTATGAGTATTCCCTCTACCGCGGCAGCTTCGACGCTTCAGGGCCAGAGAACTGGTACCTGCGATCTGTGCTGGTCCCCACACCACCCGGCCCGGATCCGGGTCCGCAGCCCGTTCCATCGCCGATCCCGGACTATCGCCGGGAGGTGTCCCTCTACGCCGCGCTGCCGGCGATGGGCCTGATCTACGGACGCACCCTGATCGACAGCCTGCATGAGCGTGTCGGCGAGCTGCGGCCGTTGGAGGCTGCGCCAGTCACCGAAGAGCGCACGATCTGGTGCAAGAATCCCGAGAAGAACTTTCGCTGCACCACCGTCGTGCGGCTGCCCGACAGCGTGGTGGCGGCCAATCGTTCCTACGCTTCAGCCGGATGGGCTCGGATAATCGGCACGCACGGCGACCATGACGGTGGCCCGGGCGGCATCTTTCGTAACGGCCCGAACTTCGATTACGACCTCTATGGTCTGCAGGCCGGCCTCGATCTCTATCGCGGCTTCAACGCCGACGGCAGCCGCGACCATGCCGGTGTTTATGCGGCCATCGGGCGCATCCAGGGCGATGTCCGCCACTTCAACGGCATCAATGCCGGGACCAACACGATCGACGGCTATTCACTCGGCGCCTACTGGACGCATTTCGGGCTGTCGGGCTGGTATCTCGATGGGGTCGTGCAAGGCACCTGGTTCGACGCGGAAGCCGACTCGAAACGACTTCTACAGAAGCTGAAGCGCGAAGGCTTCGGCTTCGCCGCCTCCCTGGAGGGGGGCTATCCGATCGCGCTCGGCAATGGCTGGACCATCGAGCCGCAGGCCCAGATCATCTACCAGACGTTGGTCAACGGCTCCGGCAGCGACGGGGCGGTGCTGGTGCGCTTCTCCGATGTCGAGTCGCTCGCCGGCCGCATCGGCGCTCGCCTCGCCAAGGGCTGGGCGCTCGAAGACGGGGCGAGGCCTCGCATGCTGACCGCCTGGTTGAAAGCGAGCTTGTGGAACGAGTTCCTCGGCGACCCCAAGACCTCGTTCTCCTCGGCGACCGGCTTCATCCCGTTCCGCTCGGATCTCGGCGGAGCCTGGGCCGAAATGAGAGCTGGCATCGACACGCAGATCGCCCGCAACACCGCCATCTACGCTTCCGCCGGCTACTCGATCGGCTTCGACGGACGCTCCCATGCCTACGATGGCCGCATCGGGGTCAAGGTCACGTGGTGAGCGTGGCTGCCCGCTTCACTAACTTCCTGTCCCGGGTACAGGGCCAAGACTGCTCTCTACTGCAGCCAGCCTTGCAAACTAAGCGTACGGGTAAGCGTGATCTGCGAGCTCCTGGCTCGCGCAGTTACGCGGGCTTCAGCTTCCCACTCACCCGGCAATGGGGGCAGCAAAAGCTCAAGACCAGTTTGCGCCACTAGCGGACGTTGCCTCCTGGCCGGAAAGCGGACCTACGGAGCGCCGCGCGTGAGGGCCGGAGCCGACCCGCGCTGGTTTTGCTACCGC
>UCLR01000042.1 GCA_900473415.1 Hyphomicrobiales bacterium | reverse complement strand
CACCGCCGCCGCCGCCCATGCGCGGCCCGCCGCCATACGCTGCACGCGACACCCCTCCCGGCCTGCCGCCCGCCATGCTGCGACCCGCCCCGCCATGGGCGAAGCTCGCCTGCCCACGCTGGGATTGCCGATTGGCCGTCCGGCCGGACTGGACATTGCCGAACGCGTTGTCGCGCCTGGGCTGGCTTGGGCGCGCGCCCCCCTGCCGCGATTGCGCCGGCCGCGTCTGCGCCTTTTGCCGTGCCTGGCCGGCACCTGCGCGGTCGCCGCCTGGCCGGTTCGCAGCGCCAGCACGATCGCCAGGCCCGCGATCCCCTCGCGCACCGGCATTGGCCCGATCACCTGCTCTCTGCTCCGGCCGCGGCCTCGATCCGATGTCGCCACGATCGGGACGCGCTCCGTCCGGCCGCAGCACCTGGTCGCCGCCGCGCCCGCGGAAGTCCTGCCGGCCCTCGCTGCCCGCCCTGAGAGTGTTGTTGCCGAAGCGCTGCTGGACGGCGTTGTTCCGATACTGGACGCCACCGCGATGCTGCGGGTTGTGCTCCCAGTGGCTGACCCGATCCCGGTTGATGTTGATGTTGTTGTTGTTCCAGTTGATGTTTCCGCCCCAGTAACCGCTGCCGCCACCCCAGGCCCAACGCCCGAGCGCATACGCGGCGCCGAAGGCCAGCCCCGTCGCGACGACGCCGGCTGCGACGTAGCCCGGTGCCGGGAAGTAATAGGGCGGGTAAGCCGGATAGGGCCACGAGCCATAGACGACGGCCGGGTCGTAATACGGCACATAGACCGTATCCTGCACCGCCGGCTCGATCGCGATCGTCTGCCGGCCGCTCACTTGCTGCACCGTGACCTTCTGCTGCGGCGTCGATGACAACTTCTTGTTGTCATAGGCGCGCGTCCGCATGCGCTGGATGCCGTCCATCAGGTCGGGCTGCTGAGCCAGGACCGCGTCGCCGAGCTTCTGCGTCCATTCCAGGTTCTTGCTCATCATCTCGAGCACCGCGGGGGTGGCGACGAGCGCCTTCACGCTGTCGTCCCAGCCCTGCTTCTCGGCCTCGGTCTTGAGCTGATCGCCCTTGAGCTGCTTGTTCGCCGTGACCCAGCGATCCGCCTGGATCACCTCGAGCGGATAGGTCGAGGCCATCAGGATCTGGGCGAGCAACGTGTCAGGATAGAGCGCGATCGGAGCGATCAGGGCATCGACCTGCGGAGCGGTCAGAAGCTGATCGGCCGGCGCGGTCGGCATCGCGGCAGGGGTGGCCGGCTGCGGCGATGGCGCCTGGGCCAGTGTGCGTGAACTCAAGCCGCTCGCCACAAGGCAAGCCAGTGCGATCCGAAGATACATCGACACTCCCCATCAAGGCTGTCTGCGCAAAATGAGAGCAGGATGAACAACCACCGATGACCGGCGGCGCCATGCGATAACGTAATAAAACCTATTTCGAGAGATTCCGAGAAGCGGCATTCCGCTCGGCCTCTCGCAGTCGATTAAAGGCATCGACATTTTCTTTTCCAGCAGCAATAGCCTCATTCATCTTGTCGGTGTGCATCATATCGTAATTTTCTAGAATATTATCCATGATACAGCCTGCTATCCTGTTGCAGGCGACAGCCGGTCCCAAGCCCATGCCGTTCGAACTCAGCATGGTAATGAGTGAGATCGCCGCACCAAAGATGATTTTCCTGATCATGTTGCGAACTCCGCGTGGGCAACGGCTTCAGAAACACGAACCAGTACGCAGGCCGCGTCCGACGGCCCAACATGCACCGGCGGACGTCATTTCGTACTGCACTCTCCCGGCAATATTAGCTCATCCGACACGGCAGAAACCTGTCTCTAAGGACAATATGCCGGCGACCTATCGCGTTGAGCCCAGTTGGGAAAACTCGCACCGCTTCGCCTTCGCGGCCCGAACGGCGCAACGGCATCGGCAACGGCCTTGGGGCGCCGGCCCCTGACTGCGAAGACGACGAACACGGCGACTGTTCCATGCTGCGTTTTGCCGGCCATGACGCTTCACCCTGGCCGCCAACGCCCCGAGCCAAACCGATCCGCCGCAATGCGCTGGAAGAGGCTTGACTCCAATGGCGCGAACGCCCGACACCGGGCGCATCGCGCCTTGAAAGTCCCAGGGGGATACGCTCGCCAATCACGCCTTCAGACCCGCGCAGGCGACCTCCGCCGGATGGCGAAAGAAGTCGCTGCACGCGGCGCTTGAGGCTCAGGATGAAAGCAACACTTCGCCATCCTGAATTGAGCAGGATCAAGGTGAGCGGACTGGATTCGTCGCCAGATGATCCACTGCCGCAACAGCAGCTTCGAGGGAGGAAGCGCCAAGATGCGCAATGAGAACACCACACATCAAGGAGGCTCCTTCTACCAGAGGGACCGCAGCTGGCATCCGCCGGCCTTCACGCCGAACTACAAGACCTCGGTGCTGCGTTCGCCGCAGAAGGCCTTGCTGTCTCTGGGCAATACGATCTCGGAGATGACCGGCCCGGTCTTCGGCCACAACATGCTGGGGCAACTGGATAACGACCTGATCCTGAACTACGCCCAGACGGGCGAGCCGATCGGCCCACGCATCATCGTGCATGGGCAGGTGCTGGACGAGGATGCCCGGCCCGTGCGCGGCGCGCTGGTCGAGTTCTGGCAGGCCAATGCCGGTGGCCGCTACCGCCACAAGAAGGAAAGCTACCTCGCCGCGATCGACCCCAATTTCGGAGGCTGCGGCCGCACCATCACCGATGACGAGGGCCGCTACTGGTTCCGCACCATCAAGCCCGGCCCCTATCCCTGGCCGAACGGCGTCAACGATTGGCGCCCGGCGCATATCCACTTCTCGGTCTTCGGCCACGCCTTCGCACAGCGCCTGATCACCCAGATGTATTTCGAGGGCGACCCGATGATTTGGCAGTGCCCGATCGTCATGGGCATTCCGAGCCGAGAAGCGGTAGAGCGGCTGGTCGCGGCGCTCGACCGGGAGGCGACGCTGCCGATGGACACCATGGCCTACAAGTTCGACATCGTCCTGCGCGGGCGCCGCTCGACCTTGTTCGAGAACCGGATGGAGGGCAACTGATGGTCCAATCGCTCCGCCGCCTCAGGGAAAGCCCGTCGCAGACGGCCGGTCCCTACGTCCATATCGGCGCCACGCCGAATTTCTCCGGCATCGAGGGTGTCTATCCGCACGATCTCGGCTCGCAACCGCTCTCGCCGGAGGTGAAGGGCGAGCGCATCCTCGTCACCGGCCGCATCTTCGACGGCTCGGGAACCCCCATCAAGGATGCGCTCATCGAGATCTGGCAGGCCGATGCGCAGGGGCTCTATCCCGGCCAGGGCGAGCGCCGGGGCGAGGCCGATCCGCATTTCCCAGGCTGGTTCCGCCAGCCCGTCGACGGCACCACCGGCGTCTATCGCTTCGAGACGATCAAGCCGGGCATCGTGCCGTATTTCGACGGCCGGCCGATGGCGCCGCACATCACCTTCTGGATCGTGGCCCGCGGCATCAATATCGGCCTGCACACAAGGCTCTATTTCGGCGACGAGGAAGCAGCCAACGCCGCCGACCCGATCCTCGCCCGCATCGAGCACCGCGTGCGCGTCCCGACGCTGATCGCGGCCCACAGCACCTCGGACGGCATGCCGACCTACACCTTCGACATCTGCCTTCAGGGAGAAAACGAGACGGTGTTCTTCGACATCTGAAGACGGGCTACTGGCGCGCTCCGCGTGGCGGTTCTCCGCAGCGGGGGGCCTCGAAAACAGCTAGCCAATGTCTTCAGAGTGGACGCCGGGCTGTCGGGGCTGGGGGGCTACTGGACAGCCCGGCGTCCTGCGCCGCATCTCCTGGGGCGCCCGGTAAGGCTGCAGAGCAAAGATGAACAGAACCCAAACGGCCGCGCCCGGCCGTTGAAACGCCTCCGGCCCGAACGCGGTCTGTTCCACCGCGCCGGGCCGGTTTTTTCGGGTCCAGCAAGCCGCTCGGGCGCCGAACCTACAGACAGGATCAAACCGGCAGATCACGCCCTTCGCCGGTTGAAAAAGACCGGACCATCGGCTGGTCGACGCGATGGCCTTGGTCTCTCAGTGCCACACCCAGCGGCAGATTCGAACCGGCCGGCCCCACCTGTCGCGGCGGATGTGGCAGACCTGACGTTGCCGGCGCCGCCTGTGCCGCGGCGGGCGGTGCCAATGATGCGGCGGCGGGCCGCGCCGATGATGCCAGTCCGAGCCACGCTGAGCCCAATCAACCGGAGTGCCGTCCGGCAGGGTGATCTGCGAGGCCACATCTGGCGTCACATCTGCGGGCTCGGTCGGGGGCGCCGCTTGCGCCTCGTTCACTTGCAGACTTAGAGCCGAGCCCGTAGCCAAGGCCATCAGCCCCAGCAAGAATGACCGTCGTTCCATAGAGAATTGTCTCCCAGATCGTTTCGGGCTTGCGAAGTCTAGACGCTATCGGACATCGCAACAAACGCGGACGACGGCTGACCGTTGCCGAGCTGTCGCGTTTGTGATTGGCGGAAATCGGCCGCGCTCGTTCCGGTCATTTGTGGCGCCGGGTCACGATCGAAAATGAGCCCCCGGGCGCAATCCGCGCGTCTCGCAAGCGCACCGATCGTAGCCTCCGTGCCACGCTGCGACGCAAACTCCGCAGGCCAGCAGGAAGTTGTTCGCAACTCCCCGGAATCCAGCCGGGTGGGATTGCGTTGCGGCACGCCGCGCCGTTTGCTGATGCCTCGCCAAAGGCGATGCCCCGCGTAAAAACCAGGGGCGAGGGTTGGGGTGGCGTCATGATCGGTGATAGGCTGAGGCGTCTCATGAGCGGACGCAGCGAGGAGCAGGCTGTCCGGCTTGCCCCGCCGCCTTTACTTGCGCCCGAGCTACCCGCCAACGAGCCGGGCGAGCCGCCGGCTGCAGCCGCCCAGCACGTTCAGGCCAAGCCGAACAGCTCGCATGAAATCGGTCAGCTGATGACCGCGATCAGCGACCAGTCCAACGAGTTGCAGACCGAATTCGCCAAGATCTCGAACTGGTCGGTCCAGCTCGACCTCCTGATGACGCGCACGGCGACGATGCAGCAGGTGCTGCCGAAATTCGTCCAGATGGCGCATGACCAGGCGGCGCAGATCGAAGAACTCTCGGGCATCCGCAATCAACAGGATCGCGAGATCACCGGCCTGCGGATCGAGCTCGAGCATTACCGCCCGCTGGCCATCCGCTATGAAGAGGAGCTGCACCGCAGCCGCGCATCGTTCGACCGCGTGCAGGACTCGCTCACGACGCTCGAAACCGATCACGGCAAGCTGCAGGGCGAGTTCAACAGCCTCCTCCAGAAGCTCTCCGGCACCGATTCCCGCGTCCAGCGCCTCATCGAGGAGCGGCAGGTCGTCGAGCAGAAGCTTCTCGAGAAATCGGCCGCCACGCAAAACCTCTCTCGCGAGGTCGCGATCCTGCGTTCCGACCTCGTCGCCTCGAACGCTGAGAACCAGCGCGTGCAGCGCGACATCGACACGCTGACCGAAAAGATGGTGGCGGACCGCGAGGAGGCCACCGAAGCGGCCAACCAAGCGCAGACCCGCATCGTCACGGCGCTTCAGACCATCAAGGAACTGGAAGCCCAGGCCGCAGCCGCAGCCGAGCGCGAACGCAAGCAGACTGAAGACCTCGCCCAGCGCGACAAGAAGCTCTACGACCTCGACATCAAGCTCTCGGCGCTGCAGTCGAAGTCCGACTTCCTCACGAACGTCAACCAGCAGCTGCGCAATGACCTGCGCCACCACATCGACCATGTCGGCACGCTGGAGCACTCCAACCGCCAGCTCATCGAGGCGATGTCGCGCAACCGCCAGGCGATCGAGGCCCGCGCCCCGGAAGGCTACGAGCCGGAGCCGAAGCTCAAGACGGTCTCGCAAAAGGATTGAGACGGCGCAGGCTCAGCGCGTCACTCTCGGGCTTGACCCGAGAGTCTCATGACAAGACTGCGCTGGTTTCCGAGATGCTCGGGTCAAGCCCGAGCATGACAGCCTGCCCCGACTCGCTCACGCCGCCACTTCAGCCACGCAGCCCATCTTCTCCTCCGGCCGCAGCACAAGCACATCCCGCGAGAACAGCTCGGCCAGCCAGTCGACGAAGACCCTGACCTTGTTGCTCAGGTGCCGGTTCGGCGGATAGACGATGTGCAGCGGCTTCGGCCCCGTGCACCAATCCAGCAGGATCGGCACGAGGCGCCCTTCGGTGATCGGCCCGCGCGCCATGAAGGTCGGCAGCTGCACGACGCCGAGCCCTGCCAGCGCCGCCGCCATATAGCCCATGCCGTCATTGACCGAGATGGTGTAGCGGCCGCTGATCTCGATCGTTTCGCTGTGATTCTGATAGAAGAATGGCATCACACGGCCGCTGAGCGCCGGCCGGTAGGCGACGATGTGGTGCGCCTCTTCCAGCTCGCGCGGATGCAGCGGCGTACCGGCGCGCCCCAGATACTCCGGTGTCGCACAGGTAATGAGCTGCATCTCGCCGATCCGGCGCGCGATCAGGTTCTGGTCGACGATCTCCCCGGCGCGAACGGCGCAGTCGAGATTCTCCGCGAGCAGGTCAGCCGGCCGATCGCTAAGGCCCAGATCGACCTGGATATCGGGATAGCGCGCATGGAACTCGTGCAGCGCCGGGATGATGACCGAGGTCGCCAATGCCGAGCTGCAATCGACCCGCAGCCGCCCACTCGGGCGCGCCTGGGCGATCGTCATCGAGGCGTCGAGCTCGTCGAGCTCCGAGAGCAGTCGCATCGCGCGCTCGTAATAGGCGGCGCCGTCCATCGTCACCGTCACGCGCCGGGTCGTGCGATTGAGCAGCCGCGCGCGCAGATGCGTCTCTAGCTGCTGGATCAGCTTCGTCACTGTCGGCTTCGGCATTTCGAGCAGGTCGGCGGCGCGGGTGAAGGTGCCCGCCTCGACGACCCGCACAAAGGCCCGCATCGCTGTCAGCTGATCCATGGAATGTCGATCCTGATCGAGATTGTTTCCATACATGAATAATGAATGAGCGAACAGGATATTTATTCCCGAAACGATCTCAATTATTTCATGATGCAACGCAACAGCGGAGGCGAGCCATGCCTTCCATCGCTATCCAGAAGGTCCAGACCATCGCTTCCGTCTTCTGGCGGGAGGAGAGTCTGGCCACCCGGACCGCCCGCTTCGACGGCCGCCTCTACGCGCCGGCGGAGGTGCCGGATGCGCCCGGCCTCGTGCTCCACCTGCATGGCGGCCACTTCAACAGCGGCTCGCTCGCCGAAGGCGAGGCCGTCGCCACGGTCCTGGCCGAAGCCGGCTCGATCGTCTTCTCGCTCTCTTATCCGCTCGCCCCGGTCCACCGTTTCCCGGAGGCGCTGGACAGCATCTATGTTGCGCTCGAGGCCCTTGCCAGAGGCCGTGCGCGCTGGACCACGCGCAAGGCTCCGGTCTACGTCGCAGGCGAGGAAGCTGGCGGCAACCTCGCAGCCGCGCTGGCGATGATGGCGCGGGATCGTGGTGGCCCGGCGCTCGCTGGCCAGATCCTGCTCTCGCCCATGCTCGATTCCTGCCTGGGCACCGCCTCACTGCGCGCAGCTCATGCCGGACCAGTCGGCTGCCGATGGGCCGATGGCTGGGCGGATTATCTCGGCACGCCCGAGCGGGCCGCCCACCCTTACGCCGCCCCCCTCAACGCCGCCCGCCTCGCCGGCCTGCCACCTGCCCTGCTGATCAGCGCACAGGACGACCCGATGCGGGACGAGGTCACGCAGTATGCGACGCTGCTGACAAAGGCCGGCGTGGCGGTGGACCATATTGTCGAGCACGCCCCGACGCATTGGCCGAAAGCCTATGCCGACGCGCCGCGCGAGGGCTCCTGTCTCTGTAGCGTGCGCGGCGCGATCGCCGATTTCTACGCCCGGACCGCACCGTCCTAGGCGCACAGAACTTCCCATCACGTCAGACATTTCAAGCAAGGACCCGAACCCATGATTCAGGGAACGAACCGCCGTGCCCTTCTGGCCGGCCTCACCGCCTCCGTCGCAATCGCCGCCGTTGCGGCCGTCACCCTCTCAGGCAGCAAGGCGCAGGGCGACACCACCCCCGCAGCTCCGCCCGCCGTCCCGGTCTCCGTCGCCACCGTCGAGCAGCGCGAGATCGTGCCCTGGGCCGAGTTCTCCGGCCGGCTGGAGGCGATCGAGCGCGTAGAGCTGCGCTCGCGTGTTGCCGGCGTGGTCGAAGCCGTGCATTTCCGCGAGGGCAATCTGGTGAAGCAGGGCGACCTGCTGGTCAGCATCGACCAGGCGCCCTATCTCGCCGAGTTGGAGCGGGCCGAGGCACAGGTGCTCGCCGCACAGGCGCGCGTCGCGCTCGCCGACAGCGAGAACGAGCGCGGCCAGCAGCTCATCGCCACCCGCAACCTCTCTCAGCGCGACCTCGACACCCGCGTCAACGCGCTGCGTGAGGCGCAGGCCAATCAGCGCGCTGCCGAGGCCGCTCGCCGCACGGCGCAACTCAACTTGGACTACACCCAGATCCGCGCCCCGATCAGCGGCCGCATCGGCCGGCTCGACGTCACAACCGGCAACCTGATCGCCGCCGGCGGGCAGGTGCTGACCTCCCTGCTCTCGGTCGATCCGATCTATGCTGCCTTTAACGCCGACGAGCGCAGCGTGCTCGACGCGCTGGCCTCGCTGCCAACCGGATCGCGCGCGCTGGAGCAGATCCCGGTCCAGCTCACCACGGCGACCACCGATGCGGCCCGTTTCAGCGGCCGGCTGCACTTCATCGACAACGGCATCGACGGGGCGAGCGGCACGGTGCGTGTCCGCGCCCTGCTCGACAATCCCGACGGCAAGCTGATGCCAGGCCAGTTCGTGCGCGTGCGGCTGGGCCAGGCCAAGGCCGAACCCAAGCTCGTCATCAACGAGCGCGCGGTCGGCACCGACCAGAGCAAGAAATTCGTCTTCGTGGTCGGCGACGACGGCAAAGCGGCCTGGCGCGAGGTCTCGCTCGGCGCCGCCCATGACGGGCTTCGCGTCGTCAATGCCGGGCTGAAGGCCGGCGAGCGCGTCATCGTCAACGGCCTGCAGCGCGTCCGGCCGGGCGCGACCGTCGCGCCCGAGGCCGTGCCGATGGCCGAGAAGAGCGAGCTGAGGAAGCCCGCGACCGAGCTCGCACAACGCTGATCATCTCAGGCCGGGCGCGGGTGCCGCGAGGCGGGCCCGCGACCTGAGTCCATAAGCCGCTCGAAAGGGGGCGCAACCCATGAACCTCTCGAAGTTCTTCATCGACCGCCCGATCTTCGCGGCGGTCCTCTCCGTGCTGATCTTCCTCGCCGGTCTGCTCTCGATCCGGGCGCTGCCGATCTCGGAGTACCCCGAGGTCGTGCCGCCCACGGTCGTGGTTCGCGCGCAATATCCGGGCGCGAGCCCGCGCGTCATCGCCGAGACCGTGGCGACGCCGATCGAGGAGCAGATCAACGGCGTCGAGGGCATGCTCTACATGTCCAGCCAGGCGACGACCGACGGTCTGATGACGCTGAACGTCACCTTCCGGCTCGGCACCGACCCGGACAAGGCGCAGCAGCTCATCCAGAACCGCGTGGCCCAGGCCGAGCCGCGCCTGCCCGAGGAGGTGCGCCGCTTCGGTGTCACCACGGTCAAGAGCTCGCCGGACCTGACGATGGTGGTGCACATCACCTCGCCGAACGGCCGCTACGACATGACCTATCTGCGCAACTACGCCGTGCTGAACGTCAAGGATCGGCTCGCCCGCATCGACGGCGTCGGCCAGGTCCAGCTCTTCGGCTCGGGCGACTATTCGCTGCGCGTCTGGCTCGACCCGCAGAAGGTGGCGGAGCACGGCCTCTCGCCGGGCGACGTGGTGCGCGAGATCCGCGCCCAGAACGTCCAGGCGGCGGCGGGCGTCATCGGCGCCTCACCGAATGCGCCCGGCCTCGACCTGCAGCTCTCGGTCAATGCGCAGGGACGCCTGCAGAGCGAGGAGCAGTTCGGTGAGATCATCGTCAAGACCGGCGCCGACGGCGCGGTCGTGCGACTGAAGGACCTCGCCCGCATCGAGCTCGGCGCGGCCGAATACTCGCTGCGCTCGCTGCTGAACGGCAAGTCGGCCGTTGCCGTCCCGGTCTTCCAGGCGCCAGGCTCGAACGCCATCGCGATCGCCGACCGCGTCCAGGAAACGATGCGCGAGATCAAGCAGAACATGCCGGAAGGCGTGGACTACTCGATCGTCTACGACACCACCCAGTTCGTCCGCGCCTCGATCAAGGCTGTCATCTCGACGCTGCTCGAGGCGGTGGCGCTGGTCGTGCTCGTCGTCATCGTCTTCCTGCAGACCTGGCGCGCCTCGATCATCCCGCTCGTCGCGGTGCCGATCTCCATCGTCGGCACCTTCGCGGTAATGTATGTCATGGGCTTCTCGATCAACGCGCTCAGCCTCTTCGGGCTGGTGCTGGCGATCGGCATCGTCGTCGATGACGCCATCGTCGTGGTCGAGAACGTCGAGCGCAACATCGAGAACGGCCTCTCGCCGCGCGAGGCGACCTACAAGGCGATGCGCGAAGTCTCCGGCCCGATCATCGCGATCGCGCTGGTGCTGGTCGCGGTCTTCGTGCCGCTCGCCTTCATCTCGGGCCTGACCGGGCAGTTCTATCGCCAGTTCGCGCTCACCATCGCGATCTCGACGGTGATCTCCGCGATCAACTCGCTGACGCTCTCGCCGGCGCTGGCGGCCATGCTGCTGAAGGGCCACCACACCCCGAAGGATGCGTTGACCCGCTTCATGGATCGCGTCTTCGGCTGGTTCTTCCGCGCCTTCAACCGCTTCTTCCATCGCTCCTCGGAGGCCTATGGCGGCGGCGTGCGGCGAGTCATCTCGCATCGCGCGGTGATGCTGGGGGTCTATGTCGTGCTGCTCGGCCTGACGGGCGTGCTGTTCAAGGCGGTGCCATCAGGCTTCGTGCCGGGCCAGGACAAGCAGTACCTCGTCGGCTTCGCGCAGTTGCCGGACGCCGCGACGCTCGACCGCACCGAGGACGTCATCCGCCGCATGGATGAGATCGCGCTGAAGCATCCGGGTGTCGAGAACGCCATCTCCTTCCCCGGGCTCTCGATCAACGGCTTCACCAACTCGTCGAACTCCGGCATCGTCTTCGTCGGCCTGAAGCCCTTCGACCAGCGCAAGGACCCTGCGCTCTCCGGCAACGCCATCGCGATGCAGCTCAACAAGGAGTTCGGCGGCATCAAGGAGGCCTTCATCGCGATGTTCCCGCCGCCGCCCGTCCAGGGCCTCGGCACGATCGGCGGCTTCAAGCTGCAGATCGAGGATCGCGCCGGCCTCGGCTACCCGGCGCTCGACGAGGCGACCAAGGCCTTCATGGCCAAGGCCGCGGCCGCGCCCGAGATCGCCGGCATGTTCTCGAGCTTCCAGGTCAATGTCCCGCAGCTCTATGCCGATATCGACCGCACCAAGGCCCGCCAGCTCGGCGTGCCGGTGACGGAAGTCTTCGACACGCTGCAGACCTATCTCGGCTCGACCTATGTCAACGACTTCAACCGCTTCGGCCGCACCTACACCGTGCGCGTCCAGGCCGATGCGCCCTTCCGCGCCCTGCCGGAGCATATCGGGCAGCTGAAGGTGCGCTCGAACAGCGGCGAGATGATCCCGCTCGGCGCGGTGCTCAACGTCCGGACCGATTCCGGGCCGGAGCGCGCCATGCGCTACAACGGCTTCCTCGCGGCCGACATCAATGCCGGCCCGGCTCCGGGCTTCTCCTCGGGCCAGGCGCAGGCGGCGGTGGAGCGCATCGCGGCCGAGACGCTGCCGAAGGGCTTTGCCTTCGAATGGACGGAGCTGACCTATCAGGAGATCCTCGCCGGCAATTCGGCGGTGATCGTCTTCCCGGTCGCCATCCTGCTCGTCTTCCTGGTGCTGGCGGCGCAGTATGAGAGTCTGACACTCCCCATCGCGATCCTGCTCATCATCCCGATGGGCCTGCTCGCGGCGCTGACCGGCGTGTGGCTCTCAGGGGGTGACAACAACGTCTTCACCCAGATCGGCCTCGTCGTCTTGGTAGGCTTGTCAGCCAAGAACGCCATCCTGATCGTCGAATTCGCGCGAGAGCTCGAATTCGAGGGCAAGACGCCGGTCGAGGCCGCGATCGAGGCCAGCCGACTGCGCCTGCGTCCGATCCTGATGACCTCGCTCGCCTTCATCATGGGCGTTGTGCCGCTCGTCACCTCGACCGGCGCGGGCGCCGAGATGCGGCATGCGATGGGCGTCGCGGTTTTTGCGGGCATGATCGGCGTCACCGCCTTCGGCATCTTCCTGACGCCCGTCTTCTACGTGCTGATGCGGAGGCTGGCCCGCAACCGCCCGCTGACGCAGCACAAGACAGAAGAGCATGAGCTGAAGGCGGCCTGAGGCCACTTCGAGAAACTAGGCGGCCGGCGTCTCCTCGTCCCTGTTGCGGACGAGATGGACGCCGGCCGCCGCGCTCATGAGCGCAAGAACGAACCAGGTCAGCGCATAGACCAGATGCGTGTTGCGGAAACCAACCTGTGTCATCCCGCCCTGCGGCAACGGCCCCGGCTCGGACTCCGCATCCGCATCGACGAAGTAGGGCGCGACGGGCGCGAGCCCCCTCGCCTCGGCAATTGCGGCCACATCGCGCGAATACCAGCGGCCGCCCCCCGGATCATTGGAACGCAGGAAGCCGCCGCCCGGCTCGGTGAGCCGGAGCAGCCCGACCACCCTCGCCTCTTGGCCGGCAACCGGTCGCGGCTCACCCGACATTTGCCGGTCCTCCGGCACAAAGCCGCGATTGACCAGCACGGTGAAGCCGTCTTCCGCCCGCAGCGGCGCCAGCACCCAGAAACCCGGCCCGCGCTCCGTCACGGCCAGAGTCAGCGTCGCCGGCACGTCGAGATAGCGCCCTCGCAGGACGACACGGCGATATTCGTGAACCGCGGCATCGATCTCCGGCCATTCCGCCGGCCCTGGCGCGACGACGGGCACGGCATGGACGCGCGCCTCGACGCGGGCGATCAGGTCGAGCTTCCAGCTCCGCCGCTGCAGCTGCCACAGCCCAAGCCCGGCGAAGACCAGCGTCAACAGGCAGGTCACTGTGAGGAAGGCAAGACGCCCCCGCCGCGCGCCCGCCTTCAACGCCGGCGTCACGAGGCCCCTCACATCCTGTGCAGTTCCCTGGGCATCAGGTTGCTGTCGAGGTGGTACATCACCCAGAGCGAACCCGAGAGCGCGATCACCACGACAATGACCGTGAAGATCAGCGCCATCATCGTCCAGCCGCCCTCGGCGCGGCTGTTCAAGTGCAGGAAGAAGATCATGTGGACGATGATCTGCACCGCGGCGAAACCCATGATGACGATGGCGGTCAGGGTCGAGTTGCCGAGCACGTTGGCCATCACCAGCCAGAACGGGATCGCGGTCAGGATGGCCGAGAGCACGAAGCCGGTGATGTAGCCGCCGAGCGTGCCGTGCGGGACCGCGTCATGCGCACCGTCGGTGTGGGGCTCGGCGTGATCATGAGTTCCGCTCATTTCAGCACGCTCATCAGATAGACGAAGGTGAAGACGCCGATCCAGACGATGTCGAGGAAGTGCCAGAACAGGCTCAGGCACATCAGCCGGCGACGATTGGCGGCGATCAGCCCGCGCTGGGCCACCTGCGTCATCAGCACCACGAGCCAGATCAGGCCGAAGGTGACGTGCAGCCCGTGCGTCCCGACCAGCGTGAAGAACGAGGACAGGAAGGCGCTGCGCTGCGGCGTCGCGCCTTCGCGGATCATATGCGTGAACTCGAAGAGCTCGATGCTGATGAAGGCCAGGCCGAAGAGCCCCGTCACGACGAGCCAGCCCTGCACCGCCGCCTGTCGATCCTTCTCCATCGCCAGCATGGCGAAGCCATAGGTGATCGACGAGAGCAGCAGCATGGTGGTGTTCACCGCCACCAGCCGGAGGTCGAACAGGTCCGCGCCAGAAGGCCCAGCGGCGAAATTGCGCCCCAGCACCCCGAATGTCGCGAACAGCACCGCGAAGACGAGGCAATCGCTCATCAGATAGAGCCAGAATCCGAGCATCGTCGAGCCGCCGCTGTGCTCGTGCTCGTCATCCGTCACGTAGAAGGCGGGAACGCTTCCCGCCGCCTGGACCTGCGCCGTCGCCTGTGCCGTCACCTGGGCCATCGTCTTCCCTCAGGTTCCGGCCAGCAGATTGCTGCGCGAATCCTCTTCGCGCAGAACCTCTTCGGCCGGAATGTGAAAGTCGCGATCGTAGTTGAAGGTATGCGCGATCGCCGTCGCCAGCAGGCCCGCGAAGCTCAGCGCCGCCAGCCACCAGACATGCCAGATCAGCGCGAAGCCGCAGACCGTCGCTAGTCCCGCGAGGATGACGCCGGCGCTGGTGTTCCGCGGCATGTGGATCGGCCGGAAACCGGTCAGCGGGCGCCGGTAGCCGCGCTTCTTCATGTCGGCCCAGGCGTCGAGATCGTGAATGACGGGCGTGAAGGCGAAATTATAGGCCGGCGGCGGCGAGGAGGTGGACCACTCCAACGTGCGCCCGTCCCACGGGTCGCCAGTCGTGTCGCGCAGTTCCTCCCGCCGCAGGATGCTGACCGCGATCTGGACGAGGAAGCACAGGATGCCGAGCAGGATCAGCAGCGCGCCCACTGCCGCAATCACGAACCAGATCTGGAGGGACGGATCCTCGAAGCGGCTCAGCCGCCGCGTCACGCCCATCAGCCCAAGCACGTAGAGGGGCATGAACGCCACGTAGAAGCCGACCACCCAGAACCAGAAGGAGAGCTTGCCCCAGAACGGATCGAGCCTGAAGCCGAAGGCCTTGGGGAACCAATAGGCGATGCCGGCGAAGAGGCCGAAGACCACGCCGCCGATGATGACGTTGTGGAAATGCGCCACCAGGAACAGGCTGTTGTGCAGCACGAAATCGGCCGGCGGGACCGCGAGCATCACGCCGGTCATGCCCCCGATGACGAAGGTCAGCATGAAGGCGACGAGCCACATCATCGGTAGCTCGAAGCGGATGCGCCCGCGATACATCGTGAACAGCCAGTTGAAGATCTTCGCGCCCGTCGGGATCGAGATGATCATCGTAGTGATGCCGAAGAATGAGTTCACGCTGGCGCCCGAGCCCATCGTGAAGAAGTGGTGCAGCCAGACCAGGTAGGACAGGATGGTGATGACCACCGTCGCATAGACCATCGAGCCGTAGCCGAAGAGGCGCTTACCGCAGAAGGTCGCTGCCACCTCCGAATAGATGCCAAAGGCCGGGAGGACGAGGATGTAGACCTCCGGATGGCCCCAGATCCAGATCAGATTCACGTACATCATCGGGTTGCCGCCGAGATCGCTCGTGAAGAAGTTCGTGCCGACATAGCGGTCGAGCGTCAGCAGGGCCAGCGTCGCAGCCAGGACCGGGAAGGTCGCGACGATCAGCACGTTGGTGCACAGCGTCGTCCAGGTGAAGACCGGCATCCGCATCATTTCCATGCCGGGAGCCCGCATCTTGACGATGGTCGCGATCAGGTTGACGCCCGAGAGCGTCGTGCCCACGCCCGCGATCTGCAGCCCCCAGAGGTAGTAATCCATGCCCACATCGGGCGAATAGGCGATGCCCGAGAGCGGCGGGTAGGCGAGCCAGCCGGTGCGTGCGAACTCTCCGATGAAGAGCGAGGCCATCACGAGGACGGCGCCGCCGACCGTCATCCAGAAGCTGAAATTGTTGAGGAAGGGGAAGGCGACGTCGCGCGCGCCGATCTGCAGTGGCATGACGAAATTCATGAGCCCGGTGACGAGCGGCATCGCCACGAAGAAGATCATGATCACGCCATGCGCCGTGAAGATCTGGTCGTAATGGTGAGGCGGCAGATAGCCGTCGCTGCCGAAGGCGATGGCCTGCTGAGCCCGCATCATCAGCGCATCGGCAAAGCCGCGCAGAAGCATGATGATGCCCAGGATCATGTACATGATCCCGATCTTCTTGTGGTCGACGCTGGTAATCCACTCGTGCCAGAGATAGCCCCAGGCCTTCAGCCGCGTGATCACGGCGACGATGGCGAGCCCGCCCAGCGCCACGGCGATGAAGGTCACGACCAGGATCGGCTCATGCAGCGGCAGCGCCTCGAGCGTGAAGCGGCCGAAGACGAGCTTCCACCAGTCCGGATAGGAGGTCATCGGCGCCTCGTCTCGCTGTTCATTCGAGCAGGCGGACGCTGAGGCCCGCAATGCCGTTGACGTCGGTCGGCGTGCAGATCGCCGCCACATAGGGGCGCGGGCCTATCGGCTGGCCGCCACGGCGCACTGACTTGTCGGAATCGCGCAGGATCAGCGTGGCGAGCCCCTCCTTGCCGCCTCCGCCGCGGGCATCCAGCGCCATCATGTCGCGCGTGCACATCCTGGAACGATCGACGCAGCGGTTTACGATGGCGCCGTAGAGATCGGGCGGGACATCGCGGAAGAAGCGCACCGCCTCGCGCTCGCTCGGCTTCTCAAGCTGGAGGTATTCCTCGCGCCCCAGCGCCGAGCCCTTCTCGCGCGCCGCCTGCACCCAGTCGCCGAAGGCCTTCTCCTCGACGCCGTGGAAGAGGAAACGCATGTCCGAGAAGCCGGCGCCGCTATAGTTGGCCGAGAAGCCCTGGAACTCTCCGGCGTGGTTGATGACGGCATTGAGCTTCGTCTCCATGCCGGGCATGGCGTAGATCTGGCCGGCCAGCGCCGGGATGAAGAGCGAGTTCATCACCGTCGATGCGGTGATGCGGAACTCGACCGGCCGGTCGACCGGCGCCATGACTTCGTTCAACGCGGCGATGCCCTGTTCGGGGTAGATGAACAGCCATTTCCAATCGAGCGCGACCGCCTGGATCACCAGCGGCTTCGGCATCGCAGCCGGCTCGCTCGCCTTGGCCGCGATCGCAGCCTTGCCGGCGCTGATGCGCCCGAGCGGCCGGAAGGGATCGAGCAGATGCGTGCTCATCCAGGTGATCGCGCCGATCGCGATGATGATGAGCAGCGGCACCGTCCAGATCACCACCTCGAGCGGCAGCGAGTGATGCCATTCGGGATCGTAGGTCGCCCGCGCCGAGGAGCGATAGCGCCAGGCGAAGAAGATGGTCAGCGCCATCACCGGCAGGATGATGATGAGCATCAGCGCCGTCGAGGTCAGCAGGATGTTGCGCTGCTGCAGCGCCACGTCGCCGGAAGGCGCGAGCAGCACCCACTGGCAGCCGCCAAGCAGAGCAGAGGCCGAAAGAACCGTGAGGAATTGCAGGATCCGCAAGAGACTTAAGACCTCCCTGATCCGGGAACGCCCCTTCTCTATGTCCGTTCCTTGAATCCGCGCCTCGGACAAATGGTCGAGGATGCGGAGGTTTGACGGACCGCTCCGTTCCACCGTATCCATTTGTCACCAGCGTGGGCAAGCCCGGATCGCTCCGGCGTTTCGCGCCAACGAGGAACTCCCGGTCATGAGCGCTGAAATAGCGAGTCACTCATCGGGTCAGTTGGACAGGCACGGACGCGACTATGTCCCTCCGGGCGAGATCGCGATCGGCGTCATCATCGGGCGCGCATCGGAATATTTCGATTTCTTCGTCTTCGGCCTGGGCTGCGTGTTGGTCTTCCCGGAACTCATCTTCCCCTTCGTCGATAAGCTGACCGCGACGCTCTATTCCTTCGGCATCTTCGCGCTCGCCTTCGTCGCGCGGCCCTTCGGCACCGTGATGTTCATGGCGCTCGACCGCCGGCACGGCCGTCCGACGAAGCTCACCGTCGCGCTCTTCCTGCTCGGCGGCTCGACCGCGGCCATCGCCTTCCTGCCGGGCTACGAGACGATCGGCATCTGGTCCGTCGTCATCCTCGCCGCCTTCCGCCTGCTTCAGGGCATAGCGCTCGGCGGCGCTTGGGATGGGCTCTCCTCGCTGCTCGCGCTCAATGCGCCACCCAACCGGCGCGGCTGGTATGCGATGCTGCCCCAGCTCGGCGCGCCGATCGGCTTCATGCTCGCAGCCGGCCTCTTCGCCTATTTCGAGGGCGCGCTGTCGGAGCAGGATTTCCTCGACTGGGGCTGGCGTTACCCGTTCTTCGTCGCACTCACGATCAACGTCGTGGCCCTGTTCGCGCGGCTGCGCATGGTCGCGACCGATGAATTCGCCCAGCTCATGGAAACGCGCGAGCTGGTGCCCATTCCAGTGGCCGAGCTCATCCGGGCCCATGGCAACACGCTGCTGATCGGCGCCTTCGTGCCCTTGGCGAGCTTCGCCCTGTTCCACCTCGTCACCATCTTCCCGGTGAGCTGGATCAACCTGTTCACCGACCGCTCGGTCTCCGAGTTCCTGATGGTACAGACTGCGGGCGCCGTGGTCGGCGCCGGCGCGATCATGACTTCGGGCCTCGTCGCCGACCAAATCGGGCGACGCAACACACTGATCCTCTCGGGCTCAATGATCGCTTTCTTCAGCCTGTCGAGCATCATCGCGCCGCTGCTCTTCGGCGACAGCCTCGCCGGGCAGACGATCTATGTGATCATCGGGTTTGGCCTGCTCGGCCTGTCTTACGGCCAGACGGCGGGCGCCGTCGCCTCGAGCTTCGGAACGCAATACCGCCATACGGGCGCGGCCCTGACCTACGACCTCGCCTGGCTGATCGGCGCCGGCTTCGCGCCGCTGGTTGCGCTGACCGTGTCCAGCCAGTTCGGCCTCGCCTGGGTCGGCGTCTACCTGCTCTCCGGAGCGCTCTGCACGCTGGCGGCGCTGGAGATCGACCGCCGGATGCAGGGCCGGTACAACTAGCGCAATCGACGTCGCAAGGAACTCCGCGGCGTCATCCCGGCCGCAGCGAAGCGGAGCGCCGGGATCCATCGTAGGGCTCGGCGCTCTACGATGGATCCCGGGTCAAGCCCGGGATGACGTCGTGTGTCCGCGGACAATCAGCTTCCCCTACCGCCCCTGCCAGACAGGCGTCCGCTTGCCGAGGAAGGCTTCCATGCCCTCGCGGAAATCGGCGCTGGTGTAGCAGAGCTTGACGAGGTCGTTGCCGTCGAGCCCTTCGGCCGCCGCCATGGTGAGCCGGCGCATCGCTTCCTTGGTCGCACGCATGGTCAGCGGCGCATGGCCGGCGATGGTCTTCGCCAGTTCGCTCGCCCGCGCCATCAGCGCCGCATGGTCCGGCAGCAATTCGCTGTAGAGGCCAATGCGCTGCCCCTCCTCCGCCTCGACCAGCCTCGCGGTCATCACGATGTCCTTGACCCGCGCCGGCCCGAGCAGGGCGTAGAGCCGGGCATAGTTCTCCATTGACAGGCAGTTGCCGAGCGTGCGCGCGACCGGGAAGCCGAAGCGAGCCGTCACCGTCGCGATGCGGATGTCGCAGGCAAGCGCGATGCTCGCCCCGCCGCCCGTGACCGCCCCCGAGATCGCTGCAATCGTCGGGATGGTGCAGCGCTCGATCGTGCCGATGACGGTCTCGATGCGTGCCTCGTAGGCGAGCGCATCCTCGGCGGTGGAAAAGGCGCGGAACTGCGAAATGTCGGTCCCCGCGCCGAAGGCCTTCTCGCCCGCCCCGGTCATGACGATGACGCGTGGATCGCCATGCGCGGCCGGCTCGCGGCAGATCTCGGCGATGCGCTCATACATGGCGAAGGTCAGCGCATTGCGCGCCTGCGGGCGGTTGAGCGTGATCGTCGCGATCCCGTCCTCGACCGCATAAAGGATTTCGTCGTTCAAGCTGCGCTCCCGTTCGATCGTGCCGCAGCCGGCACGTCGTTCTCGGGCGCAGCGCAGCGGAGGCCCGAGAATCTCTTCCAAGAGAGGCTCGGGTCAAGCCCGAGCATGCAGCATACAGAACCCGCGCGAAACCCTTACGCCGCCGCTTTCACCTCGCGCGCCGCGCCGCGCACCGCTTCGAGCGTGGCGTCGACGACGCCCGCATTGTGCTCCGAGGAGACGAACCAGGCGCCCCGCTCCAGCGCACGCACGCCGCGCTTCAGCAGCGCATGGGCGAAGCGGACATAGGTCGCCTTGTCCGCGCGCGCCACGTCCCGGTAGTTCCGCGCCGGCGCATCGAGGCCGAAGGCAACATGGAACATCAGCGGGAAGCCGGCGACCTGGGCCTTGATGCCTTCCTCGGCGAGGATCGCGCGGATGCCGTCCTGCAGGCGCAGCCCCTGAACGGAACTGCGCTCGTAATGCTCGGGCGTCAGCATCTTCTGCGTGGCGACCAGCGCCGCCATGGCGGTGGGCTGGGCGTTGAAGGTACCGCCATGCAGCACCCCGTCGGCGAAGAGGTCGAGCACCTCCGCCCGGCCGGCGACGGCCGCGACCGGGAAGCCGTTGGCGATCGCCTTCGCCATGATGCAAAGGTCCGGCGTCACGCCGAAGCGCTCCTGCGCGCCACCGCGCCCGAGACGGAAACCGGTAATGACCTCATCGAAGATCAGCAGCGTGCCATGCTTGCGGCAGGCGGCGAGCGCCCCTTCCAGATAGCCCGGTGCCGGCGCGATGGCGCCCTGGTTGCACATCGCCGGCTCCATTAGCACGGCGGCGACATCCCCCTTGGCGAGCCGTGCCTCCAGCGCCGCCAGATCGTTCCAGCCGAGGATGGAGAGCCCCTCGCCCGCAGCCGGGTCCTGCCCCTTGGAGCCGATCACCGGCGTCGGCGCGTCCTCCGGCCCGGCCGCGTTAAGGCCGGGCGCCGTCGACCAGAGGATGTTGTCGAACCAGCCGTGATAATGCCCCTCGAACTTCACGATGGTGCGCCGCCCGGTGAAGGCCCGCGCCAGCCGCATCGCGGCCTGGGCCACCTCCGAGCCGGAAGAGGCAAAGCGCAGGCGCTGGGCGCAAGGGATGCGCTCGCAGATCAGCTTGGCCGCCTCATATTCGATGGGCGCCTGGCCGGCGTAGAGGATGCCGTTCTCGGTCTGCTTTCGAACCGCTTCCAGGACCGGCGCGGGGGTGTGGCCGAGCACGGTCGCGCCCATGGCGCAGTAGTAGTCGATGAGCTTGTTGCCATCGACGTCGTGGAGATAGGCGCCCTCGCCGCGCTCGAAGACGAGCGGACCGCCCGCCATGCCGAGCCGGAAGTTGCTGTTCGCGCCGCCAGCGATGAAGCGCGCATTCTCGGCGATCTGCCGGGCCGATTCCGCGAAGCTGAGTTCGGTTGCGTTGCCTGCCATGGGCGTCTCTCCCCTGCTCTCGCCGCGACCTCACCAGAGCGCCCGGACCGTGTAAAGGAACGCTGGTTTCGCCTTGCGGAATTCAGCCCTGCTGGCTATGCCAAGGGGCCATGTCCAAGACGCCCGACAACCCTTACGTCGTTCAGCCCGTGATGAAGGCGTTGAAGGTGCTGCAGCTCGTCGCCCATCACGGCCACGAGATCGCGCTCACCGCCGTCAGCAAGGAGCTCCGGATCCCGAAGACGACGACCTTCCGCTACCTGCAGACACTGACGGCCGCCGGCTTCCTCGACCACAACCGCGCCACCGACCGCTACAATCTCGGGCCGCAATTGCGCGCCATCGCGCGGGCCGACGCCAGCGTCAGCAAGGTCCGCGAGCTGGCGCGGCCGGCGATGATCACGCTGATGCAGGAGTTCAACGAGACGGTGAACCTCGCCGTGAAGGGCAACGGCACCATCGTCTATATCGACCTCGTAGAGGCGAACCGGTCGCTCCGGATGCAGGCGCGCATCGGCGACAGCCACCCGATGCATTCGACCGCGCTCGGCAAGGCGATCCTCGCGTTCCTGCCCGAGGCGGAGCGCCAGCACCAGCTCGACCTGCCCCTGACCGAGCGCACCGGCCGCACGCTCCTGGAGCGCGAGGAGATCGAGCGGCAGCTCAGGCAAGTGGCGCGCTCCGGCTACGCCACCGAGATGGGCGAGAACGAGGACGGCGCCATGTGCGTCGGCGTGCCGATCCTCGATGGCGACGGCTACCCGGTCGCGGCGCTCTCGATCTCGGCGCCGCTGATGCGCATGCCGCATTCGCTCGCGGCCAAGGCGGGCCAGCGCCTGCGCGAGGTTGCCGCCGGCATATCGGACCGGCTCGGCTCGCTTCCGGGCTGAGGCGGCGCTCATCGGTATTCGATCCGCGGGTCGATCCAGGCATAGAGCAGGTCGACCAGAAGGTTGATCAGCATGTAGCCGACAAGGATCACCAGGATGCAGCCCTGGATGAGTGGGTAGTCGCGGGTGCTGATCGCCTGGATCAACAGGCGCCCGAGGCCGGGATAGGTGAAGACGGCCTCCGTCACCACCGCCCCGCCGATGAAGTTCGCCATCATCAGCCCCACGATGGTGACGAAGGGCAGGAGCGCGTTGCGCATCATGTGCAGCCCGACAATGCGGTTCTCTGGAACGCCCTTGGCGCGCGCAGTCCGGACATAGTCGGAGCGCGATTCCCCGATCAGCGAGGCGCGCAGGAACCGTGCCAGGATGCCGGAGACGTAGAGACCGAGCGTTATCGCCGGCAAGGCGAGGCTGCGCAGCGCCTCGAAGGGCGACTCCCAGAACGGCACATGGCGCGAGGCCGAAGGCAGCCAGCGCAGCTCCACGGCGAAGAGCAGGATCAGCAGGATGCCGACCCAGAAGGTCGGCACGCCGAGCGCCAGAGCGCTCCAGCCGCTCAGCACCCGGTCGAGCCAGGAATTTGGTTTGACCGCACTGGCGATGCCCACCGGGATGCCCAGCACGAGCGCCACGATGATCGCCGCAAGCGCAAGCTGCGCCGTCGCCGGCAGCCTCTCGCCAATCAATTGCAGCACGGGTTGTCGGCTGTGCAGCGAGAGCCCGAAATCGCCCGTAAGAGCCCGGCCGAGCCAATCGAGATATTGCACCACCATCGGCCGGTCGAGCCCGTAGCGCTGGATCGCGGCCGCGATCTCCTCCTGCGAGGCGTTCTCGCCGACGATGACCGCGACCGGCCCGCCCGGCACGGCATAGATCATCGCGAAGATCGCGAAAGAGGCGAGCAGCAGCACCGGCAGCATCTGGGCGAGTCGGCGCAGGATATAGGCCGTCATCGCCGCCCCCCGGCGGTCTCCCGGACCGCATCGGTCTCGTCCCGGTCGATCAGCGCGGTCATGGCCCGGCCGATCGTGTCGAAGGAGAGGATCGTCAGCGTCAGCACGATTCCCGGCAGCACCGCATAGGTCGGCGCCTCGTAGAGATAGGATTTGCCGGTGCGCAGCATCTCGCCCCAACTCGGCGTTGGTGGCGGCACGCCCACGCCGAGGAATGAGAGCGCAGCCTCCAGCAGGATCGCGATCGAGGCCAGCACGATGGCCTGCACCACCAGCGGGCTCAAGGCGTTGGGCAGGATGGTTCGGAACATGATGTAGCCCGGCCCGCCGCCAAAGCCGCGCACGGCCGTGACGAAATCGAGCTGGCGCAGCGCCATGACCTGCGCCCGGGCGATGCGCGCGAAGCTCGGAATGCCGGCGACGCCGACCGCGACCAGCGCCGCGCCCTGGCTGCGGCCCAGCACCGCGATCAGCGCCATGGCGAAGAGGATGTTCGGCAGAGCCAGCAGCACGTCGATGCAGCGCATCAGGACGGAATCGCGCCAGTCCCCATAGAAGCCGGCGACAAGCCCGACCGGCACGCCGATGAGCGCCGCGATGAACACCGCGCCGAAGGCCGTCACCAGCGAAGTCCGCGCCCCGTAGACGACGCGTGCGAGGATGTCGCGGCCGAGCTCGTCCGTGCCGAACCAGGCCTCCGTGGAAGGCGGCTTCAATGAATCCGCTATGCTCTGCCGCAGCGGATCGAGCGGCAGGAGGCCGGCGAAGAGTGCGGCACACCCCACCAGCGCCAGGAAGGCGAGGCTGAGCACCGCGCCGCGCCGGGCGAGAAGCCGGCGCAGCAGACGCCCTGCCGCAGCAAGCCCCGTCACTTGAACCCGATGGTCCGCGCGACGAGGAGGTTGTCCATGTCGAGCGTCACCCCACCGATCTTGTCAGAGGCGACGATCAGGCCGACATCGTAGGAGTTGGTCGGAATGCCGAAGGCCTCCTCGACCATCACCTTGTTGAGGTTATCATAGGCCGCCTTGACCTCGGCGGCGCTGCCAGTCGAGGCATCGACCTTGGCGATCGCGGCGACATAGTCCGGATGCGGGTGCGGGTCCTTAAGGACCGGATTTTGCGAGGTGCGATAGATCGAGTTGGTGGCGACGCGGGATGGGAATTTCTGAACGTTGCCGACCGCCCCGAACGTCGCGGCGAAATCGCCGCCGAGCAGCGCGGAGACGTATTCCGCGCCCTGGCGTATGTCGAGCTCGACGGGAATGCCGATCTTCTGCAGCGAGCCCTGCGCGATCTGGCTGATCGAGACCGAGGATTCATCGCTGCCGTTCACCAGCAGCTTCCAGCCCTTCATCTCGTCGGCCGAGAGGCCGGAGGCGGCGATCAGCTTCTTCGCCTTGTCGAGATCATAGGCATAGGTCTTGGTGTAGGCGGCGTCGAAAGCCGGGCTCGCTGGCGCCCAGGGCAGCGCCACCTCCTGCCCCATCCCGGCATAGCCGACGCGCAGGATGCTCTGCCGGTCCATCAGGTAGTTGAAGGCCTGCCGGAACGACTTGTTGCGGAAGGGCCCGCGCGTCGAGTTGATGCGGAAGACCTGCACCAGCGGCCCCGGTCCGGCGAAGACCTGATAGCCCGCGCCCTTGAGCCGGACCGCGCTGCGCGAGGAGCCGCCATAGATGATGTCGGCCGCGCCCGATTCCAACGCGGCGGTCGCCGCCTGATCCTCGGTGAAGACGGTAAAGACGAGGTCCTGCGTCACCGGCTGGTTGGGCCGCCAGTATTTCGGATTGGCCTTGAGCCTCAAGCCCTGCCCGACCGCGCGACTGACCAGCGTATAGGGCCCGGTGCCGGCCGGCACGGTCTCGACGGTGTCGATGCCCTTCGGGTCGATCGGCAGCAGGAACTGCAGCAGGTCGAGGATCTGCCGCTCCGGCACCGGCGCCTTGAAGTTGATCGTGACGGTGCGGTCGTCGGGCGCCGACCAGTCCTTCACGATCGACATGGTCGAGAAGACATTCTTGCCACGCTTGGGATCGGCGCCCTTCTGCAGCGTCGCGAGAACCGAGTCCGACTTGAACGGCGTGCCGCTATGGAAGGTCACGCCGTCGCGCAGCGTCAGGTTCACCGAGGTCTTGTCCGGCGAGATCGTCCAGGCGGTCGCCAGACTTGGCTCCGGCTTACCGTCCGGAGTGTATTCGATCAGGCTGTCATAGAGGTTCTTGATGACGTGGAAATTGACCGTGGAGAGCTGTTGCGGATCGTAATTCGCAAGCTCCGTCAGGACGGCGACCCGGAGCGTGCCGCCCTTGAGCTGCTGCGCGGCGGCCGGCCAATTTGCCGCCAGGGGTGTGGCGCCCGCCAAAGCGAGGCCGGTCATGCAGAATTGACGTCGCGACAGCCTTGTCATCGCTTTTCCCCTGTTTTCGGTTGAGTTTCGCTTCAGCCCGTCCCCGCTCCCGGCTGGGACGAATGCGCCCGCCAGTCGCTTATTGTCTCCAACGGATAGACCGGGCGCGGAATCCGCTGCCACGGCAGTGTGAACACATCGGACTGCCCCGGCCCGCGCGTATCGGCGCGCACGAGCCCGGAGGCGATGTCGTCAAAATACTGGAAGTTCGAGGCCGTCTTCAGCACGGCCATCTTGTAGTCGGCGGGTTTGACGCCAAAGGCCTCGTAGACACCCGGCACATTCCCCGCGACGCCGCGAAGTTCTGAGATCAGAAGCGTCACCGGCCCGACATCGAAGACGGCGACGCGGCCCATATCGACCTCGGTCTGATGGTTGAAGCTGAGCGGAACCACGCCGCTCCCGAGCTTGCGCACTCGCCCCGTTACCGTCAGCGGCTTGAAGAAGGCCGGCGCGGCATCGCCGCCGAGCGGCAGCGTGACTTCCGCGCCCTCGCCGGCTTTGGTCAGCGTCGCCACGGCTTGAGGCGAGATCAGCGGGATCAGCGCCTTGCCCTTGGTGCCGAGCCTGAGCATCGCCTCCAGCAACAGGTTGCTATCCCCGGCCGCGCCGCCGAAAACGGTGTCGCCGGTATCGCTGAGCACCACCACGCCGCGCTCGAAAGCATCGGCCTTCAGTACGGCCTCATCAACGGGAAACGCCGCGCGCACCTGGAAATCGTCCCGCATCGACCAGGCGAGGTCGGCGAGTTCGTCGGCCAGCTTCTCTGCCAGCGCCTGATCGCCATCGGTGACCACGATGGTGGACCAACCGCCTTCCGCGACGTCGAGCCAGGGTTGCATCGGATAATTCGAGGCTTGCAGCACGCGGCTGTCCGCCTCGATAGCGCGGGCCCGGTCGAACCAGACCTTCATCGGCCCTTTCGAGGTCAGGAACTGCTCCTGATGTGACAGGAGAGGAATCTTGCGCCAGGCCATGACCGGATTCAGCTTTCCGGTCAGGATACGCAGCAAGACCTCGGTGCCGATCTTGCCGGTGTCGAAGACGTCATGCGGCTGAGTGCGATGGCCGACGATGGCCGTGCAATTGGCCATGATCTTCTGAGTGATGTTGGCGTGGTGATCGAGCCCGAGCAGGATCGGCACGTCCGGGCCGAGGATCTGGCGGCAAAGCTCGGCCTGCTCGCCCTCGACATCATCGATGCCTTCCGCCGCGCAGGCGCCGTGCAGATGCAGCACCAGCGCATCGATCGGCCCGGCCGTCTCCAACCCCGCCCGGATCTTGGCCTGGAAGAAATCGAAGGCCTCCCGCGAGATGCGGCCGCCGGCGACGCTCCAGGCCCGGATGATGGGCACTGTCTCGACATCGAGGCCGGACTCCTTGATCGCCGCGTAGTGCCCGCCGATCTGCCCGATCTCGCCGAAATGCCGGACGATCTCCTCGCCCTCATGGATGCCGAAGGCCTCGAAATCCTCGAGCGTCGTGAGCACCGGATTGAAGTCGTTCGTTTCCTGAACGACGTGGATCAAAGCCAAGCGCACATCGACCTCCCGGATACGATCGCAACCTCAAAAGCGTAGTTGTCGCAAGCATTTCGCGTCAAGGATCGGATGTTCCATCTCAAGGAACGGGCCGATCAGAAGAATGTGCGGATCGCCCCCGTCACGCGCCAGTCGTCATCGACCAGTATCAGCAACGCCCATTTGTCGAAGGTCGTGCAGGGATGGCCGATGCCGAAGGCGACCATATCGCCGACCTGCAGCGGGCTCTCCTCCGGCGTGCCGAGATGGCAGTGCTGGTCGTTGAGCGCGAGCACGGTGTGGCCGGCCGGCATCGGCTCGGGCCTGGCCATCGCCCCACCCGGCCGGAACCAGCGCAGCGGCACCGGCAGACTGGAATCGAAGCCTACGTCGCGCTTGCCCATGGTAAGCAGGCTGCGTCCACGCTCGGGCCGTGACTGGACATAGGCCCAGACCTCGATAGCGGCCTCCAGCCCGCCCGGCGGCAGGGCGAGGCTCGTCTCCATGGTGATGCGGCGGAAGGCGGCGGTGTAGGTGGTGGAATCATGCGTCAGGTAGCAGCCGGAGCGCAGCACCTTGACGATCGGCCGGGTGAAGGCGGCGGCGTTGAACGCCTCGCCGGCCCTGTCGAACAGCGAGGTTCCGCCAGCGCTCAGCACCATCGGCTCGGGGCCAAGCAGCCCCTCCTTCTCCGCTGCCGCTGCGGTCGCGACGACCTCGCCGAGCAGCCTGTCGGCGCCGGCCGTATCGCTGAGCAGCCCCTCGAAGCATTCGAAGCCGGCAAGCAGCAGGCCCGCCGCGCCAGCGACGGCCCGCGCCACGGCCAGAGCCTCCTCCCGGCTGCGCGCGCCGGTGCGCCCGCCCGTGAAACCGATCTCGACCAGGACGCGCAGCGGATTGCCGCTGCTTTGCGCCTTTGCCGCCTCCGCCAGCAACGCGACGCCCGCCGCGCTGTCGGCCAGGCAATAGAGCTCGAAGCCGGGGTCTTTCAGCGCGTCGAAGCAGGCTGCGATCTCCTGCGGCCCGACGGGTTGATTGGCGAGGACGACGCGCTTGACGCCGAAATGCCGGGCCACCGCGAGCTGCTGCATGGTCGCGACCGTGATCGCCCAGGAGCCATCGGCGATCTGCAAATCGAAGAGCTGCGGCGCCATGGTCGTCTTGCCATGAGGGGCGATGAGCAGGCCGTTGGCGGCCGCGAAGGCACTCATCCAGGCGCTGTTGGCCTTGAGCACGCTCTCACGGATGACAGCGAGCGGCATCGGCATGTCGCCCTTGAGCAGGCTCCAGCCCTGCTTGCCGATCTCGGAGAGAGGGAGCGAGGCGCCCGGCGGCATGCCCTTGGTCAGGACATCGAGGCGCTGGTTCTCGATTTCACCGAGCGAAAGACGCGGCAGCAGAGGCGTGGAGGCGGTTACAGCCATGGGTTCGGGTCCAGCGGCGAGAAGGGTCGTTTGACCTTGGTGTAGGCGATCTTGCTCGCATCCGGCGGGTAGGGTCCGCCGCTGTCGAGATAGAGCACGCTCGCCGCGATCGGTGCGAAGGCGGCGTGGAAATGATTGGAGGATTTGACGACCACGACCGTCTTCGAGGCAAGGTCGATGCCGAGATCGGTGAAGACCGGCGGACTGAAGGTCTGGGCTCGCGTCGAGGCGAGCACGATGTCGAGCTTGCCGATGCGGATGGCCGCCGCCGGCCCGAGCGAAACCCAGCTCTGTTCGAAGGGGATCTGCAGATCGCCGGTCGTGCCGGTCACCTCGACCACCGCATCGATCGGCCTGCCGGAGGACGGCGCCGCCTTTCCGATGAAGCGCAGCGGGATCACGGCGCCGACGCCGGCCGCGCGGCAGAGGCTCACTGCCACGGGATCCCACATCGCGCCGATGGCGGCCGGCACTTCGGGATGCTTCAGTAGCGCCTCGACCATGACGGAGGAATCGCCGGCAACGCCGCCGCCCGGATTGTCCCAGCGATCGGCCAGCACGACCGGCTTGCCCGGCGTGGCCAGCTTCATCGCTTCCGCAATGCCCTCCTCCGGCTTGTAGTGCTTCGGCGTCGCGCCCGTTCCCCAGCGCAGGATTTCGAGGCCGAGTTCCTTCGCCAGCGCCGCAGCCTTCGCCTCGTCGCCATCGGCGATGACCAGAACCTTGGTGCCGACATCGGCGACATCCGCCGCCTGGAAGCCATGCGCAACCGAGATCGAGAGGATGCCGTCCTTCCCCTCCATCGCCTTGATGCGGTCGACGAAGCTGCGGCCGGGCTCGCGACTGGTCATGAAGGCGGCCAGCCCCCGGCAGTCGAAGACGGCGCTGACAGGTTTCACCTCCTTGCGCGCAGCTTTCAGGCAAAGCTCCAGGAGGTCCTCCGCCCGCGCCAGGAAATCCGTATGCGGGAACTCCTTGAAGGCGACGATGACGTCTGCGCCCTCGACCATCTGGGCGGTCAGATGGCAATGCATGTCGAGCTCGGCACCGATGACGCAGTCCGGCCCCGCGAGCGCACGGACCCAGGTGATCAGATCGCCCTCGCAATCGTCATATCCGCGCGCCACCATCGAGCCATGCAGGCCGAGCAGCACGATATCGACCGGAAGCGCCTCCCTGAGCTGGCCGAGGATCTCGTCGCGCAGGCTCTCATAGGCTTCGCGCGAGACGAGCCCGGCCGGCTCGGCCCAGGTCGCCGTGCCCTCGATCAGTTCATAGCCTTCGCTCGCAGCGCGCCGGCGCGCCGCGACAATCGGCGCCGAGCACAGCGTCGGCGTCTCCGGATGGGTGCCGGGCGGGCAGTAGAAGGCGCTCTCGAAGGCGCTGCGGTCGACATAGAGCGGCGCGAAGGTATTGGTCTCGGTCGCCAGCGACGCAGTGAAGACGCGCATCCAGAACTTTCCCGCTCAAGCCCACCTCATGAAACCGGGACTGCGGCCGGCCTGTCAAAGCGCCGCGTTTCTTCCGGCGGAACAATGCTCGCTTGCTCTGGAACCGCCAAACGCCCGAGATGCGGAAGCCTCGCGAAGGAAGGAGCTTGAGCCGATCATGACCCAGCGCCGCCGCATCCTCCTGGGGTCCCTGTTCCACGAGACGCACAGCTTCGTCGACGAGGTGACGCAGCTCGCCGATTTCACGATCCGCGAGGGGCAGGCGCTTCTGGCCCGGCGCGGCGACGGCTCGACGGTCGACGGCTTCCTCGAAGTCGCCGAGGCGGAAGGCTGGAAGGTGGTGCCTACCGTCGACTACACTGCCCTGCCCGCGGGCACGGTCGACCACGCCGTCTTCGAGCATTTCCTCACCGGCTTCGACGCCGGCTTGAAAGCGGCTCTGGCCTCAGGCCCCATCGACGGCATCTGGCTCGCGCTGCACGGCGCCATGGTGACCACGGCCTCTCCCGACCCGGAGGGCGCGCTGCTAGCCCACATTCGCAGCGTTCCCGGCTGTGAGGCGCTGCCGGTTTTCGCCGTCTTCGACCTGCATGCGAATTTCACCGCCGCGATGGCTCGGCATGCCAACGCCCTCGTCGCCTATCGCGAGAACCCTCACACCGACGCACGCGAATCCGCCGTCCGCTCGGCCCGGCTGCTGGCGCGGGCGCTGAAGGAAGGCGTGGTGCCGCGCATGTATTCCCGCAACGCGCCGGTGGTCTGGCCGCCGACCGGCACCGGGACGGCCGAGCGGCCGATGCGCGATCTCGAGGCCCTCGCCCGCCAGATCGAACAGGAGCATCCGGCGATCTGGGTCGCGAATATCATCGGCGGCTTTTCCTTCTCGGACGTGCCCGAGGCCGGAGTCGCCTTCGCCGTCGCCACGACCGGGCCGGAGGCGGAGGCAGAGGACGCGCTCGCCCGCCTCACGGAGACCGCCATCGCCCTGCGCGAGCTCGGCCAGCCGGCGGAATGGGACCTGGACGAAGCTGTAGCGGACCTGCTGCGCCAGCCGGGCGGTCCCTATGTCGTCGTCGAGCCGGCGGACAATATCGGCGGCGGCGCGCCGGGTGACGGCACCTCGGTGCTGCGCGCCTTCCTGCGCCATGAGGTCGAGAACTGTGCGGTCGCCATCGCCGATCCCGCAGCTGTCGCCGCCATGGCCGGTGCGGCGCCGGGCGAGACCCGCCGGCTCGCCATTGGCGGCAAGGGTAGCGCCATCGCGGAAGGACCGATCCCGGTCGAGGCGACCTTCGTGAGCGCCAGCGATGGGCACTTTGCGCTGGAGGATCTCAACAGCCACCTCGCCGCGTCGCAGGGCTCGCGCTTCAGCATGGGGCCCAGTGCGGTCGTCAAGGTCGACGGCGTGACCGTGCTGCTGACGAGCCGCAAGACCCCGCCCTTCGATCTCGGCCAGTTCCGCTCACAGGGTATCCATCCCGAGGCGCTCAAGGCCATCGGCGTCAAGGCCGCGGTGGCGCACCGGCGCGCCTACGACAAGATCGCGAAGGGCAGCTACACCGTGGCCACGCTCGGCCCCTGCACCAGCCGGATCGCCGGCCTGCCCTATAAGCACCTGCGCCGGCCGGTCTTTCCGCTGGATTGAGCCACCGCGCGATTTTCCCTCTTGAACCTGGAGTGACTACAGCTTGTAGAAGCATGGTCCCGTAGCGATACGAGACGAAAGGCACGCCATGGTCGCCCATCCTGAAACCGAGCCCAAGACCCTGTCCTGGAAGGTCGGCGGCATGGACTGTGCGGGCTGCGCCGCGAAGATCCGCGGCGCCGTGGAGCGGATGCCCGGCGTCGATAATGTCCAGCTCTCGGTCATGTCGGAGACCCTGACGCTCTCGCTCGACGAGGTGCAAACGTCGCGCGAAGCCATCGAGCAGCGCGTCAGCGGACTAGGCTACACGACCGCCGCCCTGGCTTCGCCGCCTGCCCGCAGGCCCGGCCACGATCATCACGACCATGACCACGGCGGTTGCAGCGGGCATGATCACGATCACGCGCACGATCACTCCGGCCACGACCACGGCTCGCACGCCCATGTCGCAAAGAGCCATGACCACGGCCACGGCCTGCCCGGCCATGTCCATGAGGCCACGCCCGAGGGCATGAGCTGGTACCAGACCGGCAAGGGCCGCCTCGTCATCGGGACAGGCGCACTGCTCGCCGCCGCCTGGGCCGCCAAGTTCCTCTGGCCGGCCGTCGGCCACTGGGCCTTCGTCGCCGCCTGTCTGATCGGCGTCGCGCCGGTCGCCAGGCGCGCGTTCGCTGCGGCGCGAGCCGGCATTCCCTTCACCATCGAGATGCTGATGACGATCGCCGCCATCGGCGCGCTCTTCATCGGCGCGGCGGAGGAAGCGGCCCTCGTCGTCTTCCTCTTCGCGGTCGGCGAGGTGCTGGAAGGCGTCGCCGCCGACCGCGCTCGCGCCTCGATCCGCGCGCTCGGCGATCTCGTGCCCAAGACCGCGGTCATCGAGGAGAACGGCACGACCCGACAGGTCGACGCCGCAAGCCTGAGGATCGGCCAGATCGTGCTGGTCCGCCCCGGAGATCGCATCCCTGCCGACGGCGAGATCGTAGATGGCACCTCCGGCATCGACGAGAGCCCGATCACCGGTGAGTCCGTGCCGAAGACCAAGGGCCTCGGCGATCAGGCCTACGCCGGCTCGGTCAATCGCGAGGCGGCGCTGCGCCTGCGCGTCGAGAAGGCGCCGGAAGACAACACCATCGCCCGCATCATCCGACTGGTCGAGGAGGCCGAGGCCGCGCGCGCGCCGACCGAGCGCTTCATCGACCGCTTCTCGCGCTGGTACATGCCGGCAGTGGTCGGGCTCGCGGTGCTGGTCGCGCTCGTGCCGCCGCTCCTGTTCGGCGCCGAATGGTCGGTCTGGATCTATCGGGCGCTCGCGCTCCTGCTGATCGGCTGCCCCTGCGCGCTCGTCATCTCGGTGCCGGCCTCCATTGCCGCAGCGCTCTCCGCCGGCGCCCGGCAGGGCCTGCTGATGAAGGGCGGCGTCGTTCTCGAGACCGCTGCGACGACCGGCCTCGTCGCCTTCGACAAGACCGGCACGCTGACCCAAGGCACGCCGCGCGTCACCGACATCGTCGCGCTCGGCCACGATGAGGGTGCGGTGCTGGCGTTCGCCGCCGCGGTCGAAGCCGGCTCCGCGCACCCTCTGGCGGAGGCCGTGCTGGAACGCGCCCGCACCAACGGCATCAGCTTCGCCCCCGCAAGCGAAGCAGCCGCACTCGCCGGCCAGGGCGTCACCGGCAAGGTTGACGGAAGATTGGTCTTCGTCGGCGCCCCGCGCCATGCTGCCAGCCGCGCGCCCTTCGGCGAGAAGGCGCAAGCCGCCGCGGAGGCGCTCGAATCGGACGGCAAGACCGTCGCGGCCGTGGTGGTCGATGGCGCGCTGGCCGGGCTCATCGCCCTGCGCGACGAGCCGCGCGAGGATGCCGCCACCGCGGTGGCCGAGCTGAAGGCCATGGGCATCCGCTCCGTCATGCTGACCGGCGACAATGCTCGCACGGGCGCGGCTATCGCCGGCGCGCTCGGCATGGAGCACAAAGCCGAGCTGATGCCGGACGACAAGGTTTCCGCGATCCGGGAGTTTGCGGGCCGCAGCACGGTCATGATGGTCGGAGACGGCATCAACGACGCCCCGGCCCTGGCCGCCGCCGGCATCGGCATCGCCATGGGCTCGGGTACCGACGTGGCTCTGGAGACGGCCGATGGCGCAGTGCTGAAGAGCCGGGTTCGCGATGTTGCGGCGTTGATCCGGCTCGCGCGCGCCGCCATGGGCAATATCCGCGCGAACATCACGGTCGCGCTCGGGCTGAAGGCCGTGTTCCTGGTGACCAGCGTGCTCGGCTACACCGGCCTCTGGGTCGCGATTCTAGCCGATACCGGCGCGACCGTGATCGTCACCGCCAATGCGCTGCGACTGTTGCGCTTTGACGCGGGCAAGACCGGCTGACGCGGCGGAGAGCTGTGGGTCCCCTCAGACCCGGATATCGGCGAGCTCGCCCGTCCGCTGCCCGCCCTTGGCTTCCATCTGCTTGAGCATCTCGTCACGCATCTTGGCCATCGCGTCGGCCTTGGCCTTGGCGTCGAGCTTGTTGAATTCCTCCTCGGTCATGCCGAGTTTGTCGAGAATCGCCTTCTGGACCCGCTCCTCGGGCGTCATCTGCGCGAATTTCAGGAATTCGGCTTCGACCGAAGAGGATGAGGATGATGAGGAGGATGCGGACGCGGTATCGCTGCCCGTGGCGGCCGCACCCTGCACATTCGCGCTCGCCGAGACCGGCAGCGGCATGTTGGCCAGCCGGCTCGAGATGTTGATCGACATTGGCTTGCTCCTGTTCTCCGGAACGGAGGCAAGTCGCGAGCCACAGGCGGCGCCTTAATTTAATAAGCTATTTCAATTGTTTGGTTGAATCCAACCAAGCACCACCCGGCGCGCCGTGGAGCCATGCGGCAGAACCTGCCGGGCAAGAATCGCCGCTATCCCTGGTCATTTCGGCCCGCGGCGATTCTGATCGGTCCGTCAGCTTGTTTGCACCGCAAAACCACCAGGCCGCACAGGCGCCCTCGTTTCGCGGCTGCAGCATGCTCATTTTTCGATCACCGCTCGAGAGCGGTCCGGCGCCGACGCGCCGAATGATTATCCAATAGGCAGACTCAAGCCACGATTTCGCCCTAAGCATTGCAGAGATGCGGGGCGACCTGCCAAAAATAGCAGAATTCTTAACTCGACATGCATCTAGAGCATAACGGAGCTGACTCATCGCCCCTGCAAAAGGCAGGGCGGCTGACTTATATGCAGTGCACAACGAATTTATCGCTGTGGGCCCCGCCCCGCTCCGGATCGCTAAGGAAAACCGCCATGTTCGTCACCATGATCGCCGCCAAAATCCGCGCCTACCTCCGCTATCGCGAGACCGTTCGCGAGCTGTCCCGCCTGACCGACCGTGAGCTCTATGATCTCGGCCTGTCGCGCTCGGAGATCAATTTCATCGCTCGCGCCAACACCGCGAACTGAGGTCGACTAGGCCTGAACCGTCGCGCAACGGGCGCGGCGCGTTCCATAGAGTTTCTCCCGGGTTCGTGTTCCCCTCCCCTCGAACCTCGGTCGAAGAGCGAATGCCCGCCGCAAGGCGGGCATTTTGCATTTTAGGGCCTGCGATTCGCCTGAGCCCTTGACCTGAGAGCCGGCTGCGGACACATCCCAGCCATGGAACCCGTACACATCATCGGCGGCGGGCTCGCCGGCTCCGAAGCCGCCTGGCAGATCGCGGAAGCCGGCGTCCCGGTCGTGATCCACGAGATGCGCCCCGTGCGCGGCACCGAGGCGCACAAGACGGAGGGGCTCGCCGAGCTCGTCTGCTCGAACTCCTTCCGCTCAGACGATTCGGAGAGCAACGCCGTCGGCCAGCTCCACTGGGAGATGCGCCGGCTCGGCTCGCTCATCATGGCCAAGGGCGATGCCCATCAGGTGCCGGCGGGCGGCGCGCTCGCTGTCGACCGCGACGGTTTCTCCCAAGGCGTCACTGCCGCGCTGGAAGCGCACCCGCTCGTCACCATCGATCGCGGCGAGATCGCGGGCCTTCCACCGGCCGAATGGGACAATGTCGTCATCGCCACCGGCCCGCTGACGTCGCCGGCGCTCGCCGACGGCATCCGCTCTCTGACCGGCGAGGATTCGCTCGCCTTCTTCGACGCCATCGCCCCGATCGTCCATTTCGATTCGATCGACATGGACACGGCCTGGTTCCAGTCGCGCTACGACAAGGCGGGGCCCGGCGGCACCGGCGCGGACTACATCAACTGCCCGCTCGACCGCGACCAGTACGAGGTCTTCATCGACGCGCTGCTCGCCGCCGAGAAGACCGAGTTCAAGGAGTGGGAGGGCACGCCCTATTTCGACGGCTGCCTGCCGATCGAGGTGATGGCCGAGCGCGGCCGCGAGACGCTGCGCTGGGGCCCGATGAAGCCTGTCGGCCTGACGAACAAGCACAACCCCACGGTGAAGGCCTATGCGGTCGTCCAGCTCCGGCAGGACAATGCGCTCGGCACGCTGTTCAACATGACCGGCTTCCAGACGAAGCTGAAATATGGCGAGCAGAGCCGTATCTTCCGCCTGATTCCCGGCCTGCAGAACGCCGAGTTCGCCCGGCTCGGCGGCATCCACCGCAACACCTATCTCAACTCGCCCAAGCTGCTCGACGACCGCCTGCGGCTCAAGGCAGACCAGCGCCTGCGCTTCGCCGGCCAGATCACCGGCTGCGAGGGTTATGTCGAGAGCGCCGCCACGGGTCTGCTCGCCGGCCGCATGGCCGCTGCCGAGCGCCTCGGCCGCGACCTGCCGCTGCCGCCGGCAACGACGGCGCTGGGCGCGCTGGTGAACCACATCACCGGCGGCCACATCGTCACCATCGACGAGGGGCCGCGCTCCTTCCAGCCGATGAACATCAATTTCGGCCTCTTCCCCCATCCGGACCAGGCCGTGACCCACGGCCCCGACGGCAAGCGCCTGAAAGGCCCGGCCAAGAGCGTCGCCCGCAAGCAGGCGCTGACGGCCCGCGCCAAGGTCGAGATGGATGCCTGGGCGAACGGCGTCGAGGCCAAGGCGGCGGAGTGAAGCGCTAGGTCCTCCGCGCCGCCCGCCACAGGACCCACTGCCGTCGCCAGGCCGGCAGGGTGACGATGGTCCGGTAAGGGTCGTAGCCCCTGCCCTCCATGCGCCGCAGATACGGTTCGACCAGCGCGACCGGCAGGAAGGCCGGCCTGAGCGCCGGCGGGATCGTCTCGGTCAGGCTCGCAAGATGCTTCAGATGCTTGCGGGCGATCTCGCGCAATTCCTTCAGCGTATAGAGCACGCCCGGCCCGCCGCGGCCGCGGACGATGTCGTCGCGCGTCACGCCGTTGCGGGAGAGGATGTCGGCCGGCAGATAGACCTGCCCCTCGGCCGCGTGCCAGGGAAAGGCGCGCATCAGGCCGGCCAGCGCGTAGGCGACGCCGGCATGGCCGCAGGCCGTCGCCCCACCGGGATCGCGACCGCCCGCAAGCACGATGCAGGCGAGCCGGATCAGCGCGCTCGAGGTCTCCCCGGCATAGCCTTCAAGATCCCGTAGCGAGGGCATCGGATCGTCATAGAGATCGAAGATGCGCGCATCGATCAGCGCCGTCAGCGGCGCGACCGGCAGCCGGAAGCGCCGGATCGTATCGAGCAGCGCCGCCGCCACGGGGTGGGACTGGGCTTCGCCGGCAGGCTGGCCTTCGAGCAGGTCGCGCCACCATTGCAGCCGGACCTCGCCCGGCAGTGGCTCGCTGACCATGGCCCGGACCCGGGCGATCTCATGGCTGAAGGCGTAGAGCGCGAAGAGCGGCGGCCGGCTGCCCTCGGGCGCGTAGAGGGTGGCGATATAGCGATCCTGGTCGTGCTCGCGGATCAGGGCGGCGCAGTGGGCATAGGCGTCCGGCAGTCGTGCCGGCGCGATCTCCCTGCGGTCGTCGGTATCAGTCTGCGGCATTGTCCCGCCTCGGCCCGTCATCGCCGGTGCTTTCGTTCAGTGTAGGCCAAGACCGGCGGCGCCGCTACGCGCGGCTCACATGGCCGCTCTCTCGCCCGGCTGGTCGGTCCGACCGCGCCCTATTCGATCGCGATCAGCGCCGCCGCCACCCGCCGGTCCTCGGCGACGAGGACATTGTAGGTCCGAGCCGCCGCGCCCGTCGCCATGCCCTCCACCGTGATCCCGGCCTGCCTCAGCGGATCACGCAGGGCGGGCGGAATGAAGGCAATGTCGGCCCCGGTCCCGATCAGCAGAAAGTCGATGGCGTCGGCCTCGTCCAGCACCGGCTGCAGGCTCTCGACGGTCACGTCGGAGAAGCGGGTAACCGGCCAGATGCGGATGCCGCCGGGCGTCGCGATGATCGAGCCCTTGTGGCTCATCTCCGCGAAGCGGAACCCGCCCGCCCCGATCGCGTCGAGCGAATAGCGGCCCGGGACGAAGCCGTCGAAGCGGACCATGAGGCCGGTCAGGCCTTGGCCTTGGCGGCCGAAGCCTTGGCGCGCGCCGCCTCCTGCGCCTCCTCGCGGGCGCCAGCCGAGCGGACGTCCATGTAGAGCAGCACCGGCGTCGAGATGAACATCGCCGAATAGGTGCAGACCACCACGCCGAACAGCATGACGAGCGCGAAGCCCTGGATCGCCGTGCCGCCGAACAGCACCAGCGCGAGCAGGGACAGGAAGGTCGTCGTCGCCGTCATCGCCGTGCGCGACAGTGTCGAGTTGACCGAGAGGTCGAGCAACTCGGCGATCGGCATGGTCTTGTAGCGGCGCAGGAGCTCGCGGGTCCTGTCGAACACCACGACCGTCTCGTTCAGCGAATAGCCGACGATGGTCAGGATCGCCGCGATCGAGGTCAGGTTGAATTCGAGCTGGGTGATCAGGAAGAAGCCGATCGTCAGCACGATGTCGTGCAGCGTACCGATGATCGCGCCGAGCGCCAGCGGCATCTCGAAGCGGAACCAGAGATAGATCAGCACGCCCACGATCGCGAGCACGACGCCGAGCGTGCCGGCCTGCACTAGCTCGCCCGAAACGCGCGGACCGACCGTCTCGACACGACGGAAATCATAGTTGGAGGCGAAGGCCTCGCGCGCCCTGACCACGACCGCCTGCTGCGCCGCCTCGCCGCCCGGCTGCATGCCGAAGCGCATCGAGACCTCGCCGCCGGCGCCGAACTCCTGCACCTCGGCCTCGCCGAAACCGAGCCCGGTGGCCGTGTGGCGGATCTGCGCGATGTCGATCGCGCCGCTCTTCGCCTGCATCTCGATCAGCGTGCCGCCCTTGAAGTCGATGCCGAAATTCAGGCCGACCGTGAGGAAGAGCACGAGCACAAGGATCGAATAGGCCGCCGAGAGCGGGTAGCTGACCCGGCGGAACCAGACGAATTTGAAGCGGGTGTTGTCGGGAACGATACGAAGCAGGCGCATGGCCAATCTCCTCTAAGGGTTGGCAGCGTCAGAACGGAAGGTGCTTGGGCCTGGCCCAGCGATACCAGACCGCGATCAGCATCCGCGTCAGCGTCACCGCCGTGATGACGGTGGTGAGGATGCCGAGGATGAAGACCACCGCGAAGCCCCGCACCGGGCCGGAGCCCAGCGAGAACAGCGCCACCGCCGCGATCAGCATCGTCACGTTGGAGTCGATGATGGTCGCGAAGGCGCGCTGGAAGCCGGCTTCGAGCGCCGAGACAAGGCTGCGGCCCTGGTGCTCTTCCTCGCGCATGCGCTCGTAGATCAGCACGTTGGAGTCGACCGCCGTGCCGATCGTCAGCACGATGCCGGCGATGCCGGGCAGCGTCATCGTCGCCCCCAGGAAGGACATCAGGCCGAAGATCAGGCCGACATGGACCAGAAGCGCGACGCTCGCGATCAGGCCGAAGATGCCGTAGGTCGCCAGCATGTAGATCACCACCAGAACGGTCGCGATCAGCGTCGCCATCTTGCCTGCGCGGATCGAGTCTGCGCCGAGGCCCGGACCGACGGTGCGCTCCTCGACGATGGTCATCTTGGCTGGCAGCGCGCCGGCGCGCAGCAGGATCGCCAGGTTGTTGACCTGTTCGACCGTGAAGTTGCCGGAGATCTGGCCCGAGCCCCCGGTGATCGGCGACTGGATGACCGGCGAGGAGATCACCTTGTTGTCGAGCACGATGGCGAGCGGCCGGCCGAGATTCTCGGTGGTGATCTGGCCGAAGCGCTGGGCGCCGCGGATGTTGAAGCGGAAGTTCACGATCGGCTGGCCGGAGCGCGAATCGAAGGCCGGCTGCGCGTCGATCAGGTCCGCGCCGTCGACGACCGGCTGGCGCGCCACCGGCACCGGCTGCCCGCCCGCATCCTGCGAGGGCAGCATGTCGACATCGGCGCTGTTGGCCTCGCCGACGAGGCGGAACTCGAGCTTGGCGGTGTCGCCGAGGATCTGCTTCAGGCGCTGCGGGTCCTGCAGGCCCGGCACCTGCACGAGGATGCGGTCGAGGCCCTGGCGCTGGATGTTCGGCTCCGTCGTGCCGAGCGCGTCGACGCGGCGGCGCAGCACTTCCATCGCCTGCTCGACCGCGCGGCGGATGCGCTCGTTCGAGCCGGCTTCCGTCACCGAAAGCTGGATCAGCCCGTCGGGCTGATCGGTGATCGCGATGGACTGGTTGCCCGACGGCCCGAAGGCGCCCAGCGTGCCGATCGGCTGGGCGAGTTCGCGCAGCTTCGGCAGCACGCGCTGGCGTTCGGCCTGGTCCGGCACACGGATCTGCACGCCGCGCGCCGTGGTCTGGATGCCGCCCTGGAAGCTCACCCGCTCGTCGCGGAGGATGCGGCGGACGTCGTCACGCAGCTGCGTCACCTGGCTGCGCACCAGCTCTGCCCGGTCGATTTCGAGCAGAACATGTGAGCCGCCTTGCAAATCAAGGCCCAGCACCACTGCATGGATCGGCAGGAAGGCGCGCGGAATCCAGGACGGTGCGTTCTGCTCGATCGCCTTGCGCGTCTCCGGCGAAAACAGGTTCGGCACGGCGAGCCCGCAACCGATGATCAGTACGAGCAGGACGAGGATGACCTTGCGGGCCTGAAGACGAAGCATCTTGCGTGAACAGCCTTGTTGTCGCCCTCGGGCCCGCATGGGGCCTGAGGGCCGCCGCGTTCTTAGTTCTTGACCGGCTCGCTCTTGGAGCGGACGTCCTGGATCATGCCGCGCACGATGCGCACGCGCACGCCGTCGGCGATCTCGGCCTCGAGCTCGGCGTCGTCGATGACCTTCGAAACCTTCGCGATCAGGCCGCCCGAAGTCACGATCGTGTCGCCGCGGCGCACGTTCTTGATCATCTCCTGATGGGTCTTGGCGCGGCGCTGCTGCGGCCGGATGATCAGGAACCACATGATGACGAAGATCAGCAGGAACGGCACGAGCTGGATCAGCATGTCGGTGCCGCCACCTGCTCCGAGCGACTGGGCGAAAGCGGGGGTGATCACGAAAGGACTCCTCTGTCGCAGCGGCGCAGTACGCCGCCGGCCGTAAGAAACGGCAAAAGCATCGCCTGGCCGGAAAATCGCGCGGACTATAGCCGCCGACGCCGTGAAATCAATCTGATGCGCCCGGTTCACCGCGCGCGCCCCTCACCTATGGTCTTGGCGCCATTCGCGCAATGCCCCTTGCGCTCGATCCACGGCACGGTTTAGCTACCCGCCGCAACCGTACCGGACGGTACGGTACGGTTCGACAGGACAACCGAAGGCAAAGCTGCCATGACCACGACCGAGACCGCCCCCGACCAGACGCTCGCGACGCTGCTGCGGATTGCCGACGCGCTCGAGCGCATCGCCCCTCCCCGGCGCAAGCCGGTCGACCTCAAGGCCGCCGATGCCTTCGTCTGGCAGGCCGTGGGCTCCGAGCTCGTCCCGGTACCCAAAGTCAACCGCGTCGCGCTCGCCCTGCTGCGCGGCGTCGACCGCGTGCGCGACACGCTGGCCGAAAACACCGAGCGCTTCGCCCGCGGTCTGCCGGCCAACAACGTCCTGCTCTGGGGCGCGCGCGGCATGGGCAAATCGTCGCTGGTCAAGGCCGTCCATGCCGACACCAACCAGCACCTCGGAAAGGACGCGCTGCCGCTGAAGCTGATCGAGATCCATCGCGAGGACATCGAGAGCCTGCCGGCGCTGATGGGCCTGCTGCGCCCTGATCCGCACCACTTCATCGTCTTCTGCGACGATCTCTCCTTCGACAGCGACGACACCTCCTACAAGTCGCTGAAGGCAGTGCTCGACGGCGGCGTCGAGGGCCGGCCCGACAATGTCGTGTTCTACGCCACCTCGAATCGCCGCCACCTGCTGCCGCGCGACATGATGGACAACGAGCGCTCGACCTCGATCAATCCGGGCGAGGCGATCGAAGAGAAAGTCTCGCTCTCGGACCGCTTCGGCCTGTGGCTCGGTTTCCACAAATGCAGCCAGGACGAATATCTGGAGATGATCGACGGCTATGTCGGCCATTTCGGGCTGAAGGTGGAGCCCGAGGAACTGCGCCGCGACGCGCTCGAATGGGCGACGACGCGCGGCTCCCGCTCGGGCCGCACCGCCTGGCAATACATCCAGGACCTCGCCGGCCGGTTGGGCAAGAAGCTGGAGGGAGCCTAACTCTCCTCTGCCGTCATCCCGGACAAGCGGCGAAGCCGCGCCGATCCGGAATCCATCGTAGAGCCCTGAGTTCTAGCCCGGGATGACGGCGTGGTCACAGTGCAAGCAGCCAAAACGAAAAAACGGGGCGGCCCATTCTGGGGCCGCCCCGTTCCTTTTTCGATCGGGAGGGTCTCGCATACCGATCGAAATGGGAACCTTTCCGGGCGTCAGCCCGTCAGTTGTTCAGGTAGGGCGTGGGATCGACCGGGGTCGAGCCCTTGCGCAGTTCGAAATGGAGCTGCGGCGAGGAGACGTTGCCGGTCTGACCGGAATTCGCCACGACCTGGCCGCGCTTGACGACGTCGCCGCGCTTCACCTTGAGATCGCCATTGTGGGCGTAGGCCGAGACGTAGCCATTCGGGTGGCGGATCAGGACGAGGTTGCCGTAGCCCTTCAACTCGCTGCCGGCATAGGCGACGGTGCCGCCCTCGGCTGCCTTGACGGGCGTACCTTCGGGAACCGCGATGTTGATGCCTTCATTGCCGCCCTTGCTGTAGCCCGAAATCACCCGGCCACGCGCCGGCCAGCGGAAATCGGCCTTGTCGGAGGCGGCGTCTTCTTCCTGCTTGGGCAGGCTGGCAGTGGTCTTCGGCTCGGGCTCGGCCTTGGGGATCGCAGTCGGCTTCGGCTCGACGGCCGGCGCGCTCGCCACCGCGACCGGCTTGGCCGGCTGTGGCGCAGGCGCGGCCACCTTGGCCGGCTGCTGTACGGGCGCGGGCTTCGCCTCGGCGAGAGGCTTGGCCGCCGGAGCGGCAGCGCCTGCCTTGCGGGCATCCGCCTTGGCCTTGGCCTCGGCAGCGAAGCGGGCGCGCGATTCACGCATGGCCTGGGCGTCGGCAGCAGCCTTGGCCTTGGCTTCGGCGGCCTCGGCAGCCTTCGCCTCAGCGGCGGCCTTCCTGGCTTCGGCGGCAGACTGGACTTTCGTCTTCGCCTCGGGGGCCGGCGCAGCCTGACGGGCCGGAGCCGGACCGGCGACGAAGCGCGGCGTCTCGTTGCGCGCCGGAGCAGCCGGAGCCGTGGCGACCGGAGCCGCGCCACCAGCATTGTAGACCGGAATCACGATACGCGAGCCGGGCGCCACATTGGCGTTGCTCAGCCCGTTTGCGGACATGATGGCCGCACGCGGAACGCCGTAGCGCGACGAGATCATGTCGAGGCTCTCGCCCTGGGCGACCACGACCGGCGTGCCGCCCTGAGCCGACCAGCCATTGGCGCTACCGGCCACCGACTGCGCCGGCGGCGCGCTCAGCGCGACAGCCGATTGCGGCGGCGGCAGGGACTGGGCCCGCACGGCCGGAGCCGCCGGGATCGGCTGCAGCGGCGCGCTGGCGACGCGGCCGATCGAGCCGGTCGTCGCCGGATCGCGGGCCGGAGCCGGTGACTGGGCGGTCCTGAAGGGATTGTCGAACGGGGCGTCAGTGAAGCGCATCGTATCCGACGAGCAAGCGCTGACACCGAGGGCAAGCAGGCAGACCGTCGACAAACGGCGGAGAACGCGGTGAGGAAACGATCCAGCTTGGCAATGCATTGATTGAGCACTCGCGAACGACGCAACTCGATAGTCCGCATTAAGATCGGATTGAGGTTACGAAAGCGTTTCGATCCGGATTCGCGGGTTCAAATTTTTCCGTCTTGCGCGCGTGAAATCAGGCTCGATGCCGCAGGGCGCCCTGCGCGCCCCGTCTCACGGGCCATCAAAGCGCGCGCGAGATGCCCGGGATCAGCGGCGGCAGGCGCAAGGCCGGCCCCGTCGCATGGTCGAACTGCCCCTCATCGAGGCGCGTGACCACGACGCGCCGCGCCGCGCCCTCAACCCTGAGCGCCCCGACGAGGCGCCCGCCGGGAGCAAGCCGCATCAGCAGCGCCTCGGGCACGGAATGGGTGACGCCGTTGACGAGGATGCGGTCGAAGCGCCCGAGCGTGCGGTCGGGCTGGAAGCCGTCGGCATGACGCAGATCGACGACCTTGCCGAAGCCGCTGCCGCTCACCCGCTCATGCGCCGCCAGCGCCAGCGAGCGATAGCGTTCAAGCGAGACGACCTCTCCGCCCAGCGCCGCGAGCAGCGCCGAGACATAGCCGGAGCCGGTGCCGACCTCGAGCACGCGGGCGCCCTGCTGCATGTCGAGCGCGCCGAGCAGGTTGGCGACGGTGTGCGGAGCGGTCATCGTCTGGCCGCAGGGCAGCGGCACCGAGACGTCCTCGCGGGCGAGATCGGCGAATCGCGCGGGAGCGAACCGGTCGCGCGGCACCCGCTCCATCGCGCGCAGCAAGGCGAGGTCGCGCACGCCCCGCGCCCGCAGCGACAGCAGGAATGCGACGGTGCGCTCGCCCTCGCTGGCCGGCACCTCCTCGCTCATGCCCCCTCCCCGTGGGTCCTCAGGCCAAGGCCCTCAGGCGAAGACCTGAGCGAAGCGCGTCAGCGTCGGCTCATGAGTCAGGTCGAGCTCCAGCGGCGTGATCGAGATGCGGTTCTCGGCCATGGCGCGCAGGTCCGTGCCGTTCGCCGGCTCCTTGCGGCTGCGCTGGAAGGCGATCCAGAAATAGGGATTGCCCCGCCCGTCCTTGCGGGGCTCCAGCTTGACCAGTTCCTGGTCGCGCCGGCCCTGCACGGTCACGGAGACGCCCTGCACCTCGCTCGGCCCCGCATTGGGGAAGTTGAGGTTGAAGAGCACGCCCTCGGGAATGCCCTCCTCCAGCAGCCGGCGGATGATGCCGGGCGCGTGATGCTCGGCGCAGTCCCAGCGGATGTTGTTGCGGTCACCCGGCGTATAGGCCTGGCTTATCGCGATCGACGGGATGCCGAGCAGCGTCCCCTCCATCGCCGCGGCGATGGTGCCGGAATAGGTCACGTCCTCCGCGACGTTGGAACCGCGGTTGACGCCGGAGAGCACGAGGTCGGGCCGCACCTCCGCCATGACGGAGCGCACCGCCATGATCACGCAGTCTGTCGGCGTGCCGGCGACAGCAAAGCGCTTCTCGCTGATCTCGCGCAGGCGCAGCGGGTTCGAGAGCGACAGCGAATGCGCCACGCCCGACTGGTCGCTTTCGGGTGCTACGACCCAGACATCGTCGGAAAGCTGGCCAGCGATCCGCTCCAGGACGCTCAAGCCTTCGGCATGGATGCCGTCGTCATTGGTCACGAGGATACGCATGGATCAGGCCGCCTTCTCGATCTTCGCCACGCCCCGCATATACGGCCGCAGCACCTCCGGCACGGTGATCGAGCCGTCGGCGTTCTGGTAGGTCTCCATCACCGCGATCAGCGCGCGGCCAACCGCCGTCCCCGAGCCGTTGAGCGTGTGGACGAAGAACGGCCCCTTGCCGTCCTTGGTCTTGTAGCGGGCATTCATCCGCCGCGCCTGGAAATCGCCGCAGACCGAGCAGGACGAGATCTCGCGATAGGTCTTCTGCCCCGGCAGCCACACCTCGATGTCCCAGGTCTTCTGCGAGGCGAAGCCCATATCGCCGGTGCACAGCGTCATGACGCGATAATGCAGGTCGAGCTTCTTCAGCACGTTCTCGGCGCAGGCGAGCATCCGCTCGTGCTCCTCGCGCGATTTCTCCGGCGCGGTGATCGAGACGAGCTCGACCTTCTCGAACTGGTGCTGGCGCAGCATGCCGCGCGTGTCGCGGCCCGCCGAGCCGGCCTCGGCCCGGAAGCAGGGCGTCAGCGCCGTGTAGCGCAGCGGCAGCTCTTCCTCGGAGAGGATCGATTCCCGGGCGAGGTTGGTGAGCGGCACCTCGGCGGTCGGGATCAGCCAGTGGCCGCTCCCGAAGGCCTCGCCCCATTGCTCGGCGCGGGCCTGACCATGCCGCGCAATCGCGAGGTCGCGACGCAGTCGCTCGACGAAGGCCTTGATCTGGTGGCGTTCGTCCTCGGCGACCTTGTCGTCATAGACCGCCTGCATCACCGATTCGAAGGTCGCCTGCTCCAGCTTGCCCTCTTCGGAAGCCCAGCTCTGCGCCAGCGACTCCCAGATCTCGGCGGCCGCGCCATGGTTCTTGAGATGCTCGGGCATCTCGAAGGCCACCGCGCGGAACTGGTCGCCCGCGAACTTTGGCAGCTGTGCCGTGCCGAACATCGCATCGTCGCGCACCAGCAGCGGCGGGTTGACCTCGGTGTAGCCATGCTCCTCGGTGTGGGTGTCGAGCATGAACTGCCCGAGCGCGCGCGAGAGACGTGCGATCTGGCGCTCCAGAACGACAAAGCGCGCGCCCGAGAGCTTAGCGGCCTTCTCGAAATCCATTTGGCCGAGCGCTTCGCCGAGCTCGAAATGCTGCTTGGGATCGTTGACCCCGGCGAGCAACCCGCGCTCCTCCGGCTTGATGCCATGGGCGTGCAGCACGACATTGCCGTGCTCGTCTGCACCGTCCGGCACATCGTCGAAGGGCATGTTCGGGATGGCGGCGAGCTTCTCGTCGAGCGCGTCCTTGGCGGCTTTCTCCTCGGCCTCCAGCGCCGGCTGCTGGTCCTTCAGCCCCGCGACTTCGGTCTTGAGCGTCTCGGCAAGCGCAGCGTCCTTCGCGGCCATCGCCTTGCCGATCTCCTTGGAGAGGGCGTTGCGACGTTCCTGCGCGGCCTGGGCCTTGCTGATGGCGGAGCGGCGGGCATCATCGAGCGCGAGCAGCGAGGACGACAGCGGCTCGAGCCCCCGCCGCGTCAAGCCCTTGTCGAACGCCTCGGCGTTCTCGCGAATCCATCTGATGTCGTACATCGTCGTCCGGCCATGCATCGCTGCGGAATGCAGCGTCGCATGCTCTAGACCGGGATCGCGCGGGAGGGAACAGGGTTCCTTCACTCCCAACCGTCATTCCGGGCGGAGCGCAGCGGAGACCCGGAATCCATCGGAGGGCTCTGTGCTCTACGATGGATTCCGGATCGGCGCCGCTGACGCGGCTTGTCCGGAATGACGGGGAGCTAGTCGAGGTGAATGGTGTCGCTCAGGTCTCGCCAGTCGGGATTGCCCTTCTCGATCAAGGCAACCTTCCACACCCGCTTCCATGCCTTGATGCGCGTTTCCTGCGCGATCGCCTCATCGGCCTGCTCGAAACGCTCCGCGTAGACGAGATGAACGACACCGAATTTGCGGACGAAGGCGGAGCCCCGGCCCTCGCGGTGCTCAGCGACGCGGCGGCTCAGGCTATTGGTGACACCGACATAAAGCGTGCCGTTCCAGCCGCTCGCCATGATGTAGAGCCACATCCCCACCCCGTCATTCCGGACGAGCGGCGAAGCAGCGCAGATCCGGAAGCCATCATAGAGCACTACACTCTAGTCTGGTTCCCGGGTCTGCGCTGCGCTTCGCCCGGGATGACAGCGGAAGAAAAACTACTCCGCGGCCTCTTCCGCAGCCTTCGCCGCGTCGCCCTTCTTCTCCACCCGGCGCACCGAGAAGATCGAGAGCTCGTAGAGCAGCAGCATCGGCACAGCGAGCATGAGCTGCGAGATCACGTCCGGCGGGGTCAGCACGGCCGCCACGACGAAGACGAAGACGATCGCGTAGCGGCGCTTTTCCTTCAGGAACTGCGAATCGATGATGCCCGCCTGCCCCAACAGGGTCAGGATCACCGGCAACTGGAACGCGATGCCGAAGGCGAAGATCAGCGTCATGATCAGCGAGAGATATTCGCTGACCCGCGGCAACAGCGAGATGCCGGCCTGCGTCTCGGTCGCGGCCTGCTGCATGCCGAGCGAGAACTTCATCAGCACCGGCATGGCGAAGAAGAAGACCAGCAGCGCGCCGAGCGTGAAGAACACCGGCGTCGCGAGCAGATACGGGGCGAAGGCGGCCTTCTCGTTCTTGTAGAGGCCGGGCGCGACGAATTTGTAGATCTGCGTCGCGATCACCGGGAAGGCGAAGAAGCCGGCGCCGAAGGCCGCCACCTTGATATGGGTGAAGAGCAGCTCCAGCGGGCCCGTATAGATGAGCTGCGCATTGGCGGCACTACCGGCGGCCCGGACATAGGGCCAGACCAGGATGTTGTAGATCTGCGTCGAGAACGCGAAGCAGATGAAGAACATGATCAGGAAGGCGATCAGCGACTTGATCAGCCGCGAACGCAGCTCGATCAGATGCTCGATGAGCGGTGCGCGCGAGGCCTCGATCTCGTCCTCGCCCTCGCGAGGATTGGCGACGCTCATGCGGAAGTCTCCTCGCCGGACGTCTTGGCCGCCGCGGCCTTGCGCTTGCGGGCGGGCTTGGGCGCCTCGGCAGCAGGTTCGACCGCCTCGACCTCAGCCGCCTCGCCTTTGGCCTCGACCTTGGCAGAGCGGCTGCGCTTCGGCTTGGCCGGAGCCGCCTCCTCGGCGGGCGTTGCTTCGACCGGCGCGGCCTCGGCGACCGGGGTGGCCTCCTCCGCCTTCGCCTTGCGGGCGCGCTTGGGCTTCTCGGGCGCGATCTCGACCGGCGGCAGCGGCTCCGGCGGCGGCAGCGAGGCGAGCTTGGCCTCCGCCTCCTTCAACGCCTCATCCGAAACCGGCGCGTCCGACTTCGCCGCGTCATCCGGCTTCGGAGCCTCGAACTCCTTGATCGGATCGATGGGCTTGAAGTCGTTGTTGAGTGCGCTCGACACCGAGCCGCCGACATCCTCGACCTGCTTCTTCAGGTCGGCGAGCTCGGCCTCGCGCATCGCCTCGTTGAACTGCCCCTGGAACTCCGCGGCCATGCGCCGGATCTTGCCGACGGTCTGGCCGACCGTGCGCAGGGCTTTAGGCAGGTCCTTGGGGCCGATCACGACGAGCGCGACGGCCCCGATCAGCACCATTTCGCTCCAGGCGATGTCGAACATCGACGGCTTGTCCTCTCAGCGCGTCCGTCGTTCGGCTGCTTCAGCCAAACGACAGGATTTCGCGCAAGCTCCAGATCCTGAGCATGTTCTCATCGCGAGAGCGGTTTCCGCTCCCGCTAAACAGGCTTGGGCGGCGCGGTTCGCGCGCCGCGCAATCAGGCCTTGTTCTCGGCCTTGGCCTGGGTCTGGGCAGCCGCGTTGCTGGCCTGCGTATGGTCGATCACCTTGGGATCGACATTGCTGGCGCCCGGCGCCGGCTCATCATCCTCGGCCATGCCCTTCTTGAACGATTTGATGCCCTTGGCGACATCGCCCATCAGTTCGGACACTTTGCCGCGCCCGAACAACAGCATCACGATGACGCCGACGACGATCCAGTGCCAAATGCTCACGCCACCCATGGCGAAACTCCTCCGAAATTGCCTCGACTGGGGGGAAATCCCCAACCCTATTCCTGTCCCGGTCGATCACTCGGCGGCGGAACCTATTGATCTGCCGCCGGAAACACAAGGACTTCGTCGGACGGAATTTCGACCCCGACCTCGTCGCCCACCGCGATCTCATCCGACAGCGGCGCCCGCACCGAGAGCACCCGCTCGAACCCTTCCACGGCGATCTGCAAATGGTCGACCTCGCCGAGGAAGCGCCGCGCGATCAGCCGCGCAGGCAGGTAGTAGCCCTTCGGCACGATCCGAACCCGATGCGGCCGGATGCAGGCGATCGCATCGCTTCCCTCCGGCATCCCCGGCGCCGCGAAACGCCCGAGCGGCGTATCGATCGCGCCACCCGCGACGCGACCTTCGACCTCGGTAAAATCGCAGAAAAATCGGGCGGCAAAGAGGCTGGCGGGCCTCCGATAGAGCTCCTCGCCCGTGCCGATCTGCGCGATCTGCCCGGCGCGCATCAGCACGATCCGGTCGGCGATGCGCATCGCATCCTCGGGGTCGTGCGTGACAATGATCGAGGTCGCGCCGGTCTCTTCCAGCAGCGCGGCGGTTTCATCGCGCACCACGTCGCGCAGCCGCCGGTCGAGGTTGGAGAAGGGCTCGTCCATGAGCAGCACGCCCGGGCGAGGCGCAATGGCGCGGGCCAGCGCCACGCGCTGCTGCTCTCCCCCGGAGAGCATATGCGGATAGCCCCCGTAGAAATCGGCGAGGCCGACACGCGCGAGCGCCCTCAGCGCGGTCGCCTCAGCCGTCGCGGCGCTCTGATCGCGCAGGCCGAAGCGGACATTCTCGCCGACCGTGAGATGCGGAAACAGCGCATAGTCCTGGAAGACGAAGCCGACGCCACGATGCTCGGGCTCGACGAAGCGATCGGGCGCCGAGACGTCGCGCCCCTCCAGCAACACCCTGCCGCCGCTCGGCCGCTCGACGCCGGCGGCCAGCCGCAGCAGCGTCGTCTTGCCGCAGCCCGACTGGCCGAGCAGCGCGACGATCTCACCCGGCTCGACCGAGAGCGAGACATCGGACAGCGCCGTCACGGAGCCGAAGCGCTGAGTCACGCCCTCGAAGCCGAGTGCCATCGGGATCGCCGCACCCGCCGTGCCACGCCGGCCCCAGCCGAGCCAGCCGGCCTTGATCTCACTCAGTGCCAAGGACTCTTCACCTTTCACCATCTGCGCCGTCATTCCGGGCAAGCGAAGCGCAGACCCGGAATCCATCGAAGGGTACCGCGCTCTACGATGGATCCCGGATCGGCGCCGCTTCGCGGCTCGTCCGGGATGACGCGCGGAACGGGCTGCAGCGCCCAAAAGGGCCGCCTCACTCCTGTTGCGAGCCGCCCTCGCCGTCGTCAAGCGGGCTGAACAGATCCCCGAGCGGATCCTCGTCGTCGCGCAGGCCAGGATCGTCGTCCGGCACCGGCACGGTCAGGTCCCGCGTCAATCGACCCTCGATGAAGCCCGCGCCCTTCAGCTCGTCGAGGCCGGGCAGGTCGTCGATGCGGTCGAGCCCGAAATGGTCGAGGAATCCGGGCGTCGTGCCATAGGTGACCGGCCGGCCCGGCGAGCGCCGTCGGCCGCGCAACCGCACCCAGCCGGCCTCCAGCAGGATGTCGAGCGTGCCGCGGGCGGTGGCCACGCCGCGGATCTCCTCGATCTCGGCGCGCGTCACCGGCTGGTGATAGGCGATGATCGCCAGCACCTCGAGCGCGGCGCGTGACAGCTTGCGCGGCGGCTCGGCCTCGGCGGCGAGCAGATAGCCGAGATCCGGCGCCGTGCGGAAGGCGAAGCCACCGGCGACCTGCCGCAGATTGACACCGCGCGACGCATAGGCCGCGGCGAGCCTCGCCAGCACCTGTTCGACATCGATGCCGGCCGGCACAGAGCGCGCCAGTTCCTCGGCCGAGAGCGGCACGGCGGAAGCGAAGAGCAGCGCCTCGACGATGCGCAGGGCCCGGGCGAAGGCCTCGGCCCCGCCCTCGTCGTCTTCCTCGATCGGCTCGACCGCGGCCCCCATCATGTCGCATCCCGCTTGTCGGAGAACGGCAGCACGGCCGCCCGCGCCGAGCGGCGGCGCACATAGATCGGCGCGAAGGCCTCTTCCTGACGCAGGTCGAGCAGCCCTTCCCGCGCCATCTCGAGCATGGCGGAGAGCGCGGAGGCCCGAACCGTTGCCTTCATCTGGCTCACGGGGAGGCCATGCGAAGCCATGTAGCGGGTCAGATAGCCGTCGATCTCGGTCCAGTCGCCCGCCTCCCCCACCAGCCGCTGCAGCGCCTCGCGCGCCTCGACCAGCGACCAGACGACGCGATGGCCGACCGAGATATGGGTCTGTGTCCGCTTCTGGCGCTGCTGGGCGTAGGCCGCGAGCAGGTCGTAGAGCTCGGCCTCCCAGACCGGCCGGGCGGCGGCGGCGATCTCTTCCGGTGCGCCGCGCGCGAACACGTCCTGCCCCAGTCGCTCGCGGGCCGTGAGCTTCTGGGCCGCAGCCCGGATCGCTTCCAGCCGGCGCAGGCGCAGCGCCAGCGCCGCGGCGAGATCGGCCGCGCTCGGCTCCTCGCCCTTCGGCGGCTCGGGCAGCAGCAGGCGCGATTTCAGATAGGCGAGCCAGGCCGCCATGACGAGATAGTCGGCCGCCAGTTCCAGCCTCAGCGCCCGCGCCTCCTCAACGAAGGCAAGGTATTGCTCCGCCAGCGCCAGGATCGAGATGCGGTGCAGATCGACCTTCTGCCGCCGCGCCAGATCGAGCAGCAGGTCGAGGGGCCCCTCATAGCCGTCGACATCGACGACGAGCGCAGGCTCGCCCACACCGCGGCCGGCATCCTCCTCGAATGGCAATTCGGCCGTCATGCTGGCCTTGGCCTTTCGCCCGTCCCGGCAGTTCCGCAATGATCCCGGTCGGCTGGAGCCGGTTCCGGAAGATTAGCTGAAACTGCGATCAACCCCGGTTACAGGTTCAGCCCTTCAGGCGCCCGATGCAAGAGCAGCGCCGAGTTCTGCACGCGCGGCTTCGAGGTCGATCGGCTCGGGCTCGTGGCGGATGCGGCCGAGCGCCGCGGCGGCACGACGGCCGCGCGCCCCGCTCATCTCCGGCACGGCGCCGGCGATGGCGACCATCTCCTCCATGATGCCGTGGCAGTGCAGGATGACGTCGACCCCGGCGCGGATGGCCGCCTTCGCCTTGGACTCGAAGGAGCCGGAGAGCGCCTTCATCGAGATGTCGTCGGTCATGATCAGCCCGTCGAAGCCGATCTCGCCGCGCATGACGTCGCGCACGATCTTGCGCGATACCGTGGCGGGGTTCTTCGGGTCGAGCGCCGTGAACACGACATGCGCCGTCATGGCGAGCGGCATGTCGGCAAGGTGGCGGAACGGCCGGAAATCATGAGCCCGGAGTTCGTCCAACGTCGCATCGACCACAGGCAGGTCGTGATGGCTGTCGGCCCGCGCCCGACCATGACCCGGCATGTGCTTCACAACCGGCAGCACGCCGCCGGCGATCAGCCCCTCCGCGGCCGCCCGACCCAGCCGCGCCACCTGGTCGGGATCATAGGCATAGGCCCGGTCCCCGATCACGTCGTGGCTGCCAGCAACCGGCACGTCGAGCACCGGCAGGCAGTCGACATCGATACCGACCGCCTTCAGGTCATGCGCCATCAGCCGCGCCGAGAGCCGGACGATCTCGCGCTGGCGGACCGGATCGTTGATGCCGAGGAAAGCCCGCGCCGGCGGATATTTCGGCCAGTTCGGTGGCCCCATGCGCTGCACGCGCCCGCCCTCCTGGTCGATCAGGATCGGTGCTTGCCAGCCGACGGTCTCGCGCATTTCCGCCGTCAGTGCCGCGACCTGCTCCGGCGACTGCGTGTTGCGCTTGAAGAGGATGAAGCCCCAGGGCCTCGCGTCACGGAAGAAGGCGCGCTCGTCCGGGGTGAGGCTCGTGCCGAGGCAGCCGGCGATGAAGGCGCGCGATGTCATGTCATCGGGTTAGGAAGCGGCGCGCGAGGCGTCAAGCGCCACGCTGTCTCGGAGGGCTCCCGTCATCCCGGCCGGAGAGCCGGGATCCATCGTAGGGCTCAAGCGCTCTACGATGGATCCCGGATCGGCGCCGCTCCGCGGCTTGTCCGGGATGACGGCGCGTACGTCATAGAGGGCTATCGCCTCACTTCACCTGCGACTGCATCTGCGCGTTGAAGGCGTCGAAAGGCAGCTCGGCGATGCGGAACCAGAGCTGCTCCTTCTTCCAGTACGGCAGGAAGGAATCGTAGAAGGTCTTGAACTGCGGGTTGCTGGCCGCGAGCTCGGCATACATGGCGAAGGCCTCCTTGAAGGCCGCCTGCATCACGTCCTGCGGGAAGGGGCGCAGCTCCGCGCCCGCGCCCACGAGGCGGATCATCGCATCCGGATTGCCGTGATCGTATTTCGCCAGGCAGAGCGCATTGGCCTCGGCGCATGCCGCTTCGACGATCGCCCTGTAGGACGCCGGCAGAGCGTTCCACTTCTCCAGGTTCACCAGGAAGCTGACATTGGCGTTCCCTTCCCAGAAGCCGGGATAGTAGTAGTACTTCGCCACGCGCTGGAAGCCGAGCTTCTCGTCGTCATAGGGGCCGGAGAACTCGACCGCGTCGAGGGTGCCGCGCTCAAGTGCCGGGTAGATGTCGCCGCCGGCGATCTGCTGCGGCACGACGCCGAGCTTGGACATGATCGTCCCGCCCATGCCGGCGATACGCATCTTGAGGCCCTTCAGGTCCTCCAGCGACTTGATCTCCTTACGGAACCAGCCGCCCATCTGTGCGCCGGTGTTGCCCGACGGGATGGTGTAGAGGTTGTAGTCCTTCATGAAGGCGCGGCAGAGCTCGAGGCCGCCGCCCTGATAGAGCCAGGCGTTCTGCTGGCGCGCATTGAAGCCGAAGGGCAGCGAGGTCTCGAAGGCGAAAGCCGGGTTCTTACCGATATAGAAGCTCGACAGCGTGTGGCTGCACTCCACCGTGCCGTTCTGCACCGCGTCGAGCGCCTGCAGGCCGGGCACGATCTCGCCGGGCGAGAAGACCTGGATCTGGAAATTTCCGTCGGTCGCCTCGGCGACGCGCTTCGCGACCTGGGTCGAGATGCCGAACAGCGTATCCAGGCTCTTCGGATAGCTCGAGGTCAGGCGCCAGGACACCTTGGGCTGCGACTGGGCAACGGCCGGGGCGGCGATCGCTGCGCTGCCGGCGGCACCCGCGCCTGCGACCTTCACGAATTGACGGCGATCCATCGAATATCCTCCTGCTTCGGCGGCCGCGACGGTTGATGCGGTCCCGCTTTTCGTTGGCCGCCTAGTCGCACGCGGCTACCGGCCGGACAAGCCCTCCGGCGCCCGGACGCCATGGCCGGAATGCAGAGCGGCGGCGCCCTGCCGGGCACCGCCGCTCCTCCATTCGCCTATGTCGCTAAGACGTCAGTTCTTGGAGATGAAGCATTGCCCACCGGCTGCCTGCAGCGCGGTGCACATCGTGGTTGCATCGTCGCGGGAATAGGGGCCGACGCGCAGGCGGAAGACGGTCTTGCCGCCCGCAAGCTCGGTCTTGCGGATGATCGGGGCCTGGCCGCCGAGCTGCTGCGGATATTTGCGCTGCAGCGCCGCGAAGGTCGCGCGCGCCTCGGCCTCGCTGCCCGGCGCGCCGAGCTGCACCACGAAATCACCGTTGCCAGCGCGGATGGCGGCGGTCGCCGGGGCGGCAGCCGGCGTGGCCGCGGCCCGCTCCGGAGGCGCGCTGGCGAGCCGTGTCGGCGCGGCGGGGGTGGTGGCAGCCGGCGGCGTCGTGGCGCGCTCCTGCGCCTTCGGGGCAGCGGGTGGCAGCGCCACGGGCGCGGTCGGGGCGGCGGCGACCCGCAGCGGCGCTTCGGCCGGAGCCTGGGTCGCGGCGGAGCGGGCCGGAGCCGAGCCGGTCGTCGCCGGCTGGCTGCTCGGAACGGCGACGGGATTCTGGGCCGGCGTGCCGTCCGGGCGGATCGAGACGGTCCGGACGCGGCGCGGCTCACCGAGACCCGGCACTGGCGGCATCGGGGTCAAGGCCGGTTCCGGCGGAACGATACTGCGCTCGAGCTGTCCGGGTGCGGCGGCAAGCGCCGTCCCTGCCCCCACCGGAGCCGGCACCGAAGCGGCGGCAGGCGCGATCGGCGCGGTCTCGCCACCGGTCGAGCCAGGGCCCGGCAGGACCACGCGAGCCGGCGTCGAGCGCGCGATCTGCTGCAGGTCGACGGGCTGCTCCTCGCTGGCCACGAGCTTGCTCTTGCCCTGCGGGGCATCGGCGCTGCGCTCGTAAATCTGCTTATTCTGGTTCGGGATCTCGGCACCGCCCGGATTGGCCGGTTCCACCTTGACCGGGCCACGATCGGCCGCGATCAGCGGTGGCTGGCCATCGACGGTCTTCGAGCCGCCGCGCATGGTGAAGAACCCACCGACGCCGATGAGACCGACGGCGATGACCGCGGCGGCCGCCCAAAGGCCCTTGCGCGAACGGCGCGGCTCCAGGTCCGGCAACTCGTCGTCGACATAGTCATGTGCGGCCCCGCCGGCCTGCGCATAGGCATAATCCTGAGCGCCCTCATCATAGCCGGCCGGCGCGTAGTTGCCGGTCGCCGCCTGCGAAGGCGCAGCATAGGCCGGCGCAGCATAGGCGGGCGCGGCATAGGGTGCCGGCGCAACGAAGGCCGGCGGCGGGGCGTGGGCCGCGTCGTCATCGTCCAGATCGCGCGGCTGCACGACCTGCTGGTCCGGCGCCCGCCGCCCGTAGCTCAGCGGCTCGGGCAGGTCGAAATCGTCGTGGCGGCGGTTCGGATGCGGCACGGGAGCCGCGACCGGCGCGACGACAGGGGCCGCAGCCTGAGGCCGCGGGTCGGTGCGGCGCAGCAGCGCCTCGAACTCGTCGAGCGCTCCACGCAGCTCCTCGGGCGGCACATTGGCGAGGGACGCCCCGGCCGGAGCGGCGGGCGGGACCGCGACTGGAACCGGACGCGGCTGCACGACCTCGAAGCTCGGCTCCTGACGCAGCGCCGGGCGCTGAGCCTGCGAGCGGCGCTCGTTGAAGATGTCCTTGAGCGGGTCGTCCTGCCCGACGATGCGGGTTAGCTCCGCGAGCGGGTCTGACGACTGGCTCGGACGCGACTCCTGGCCCGCCGCGCGCAGCTGGCGCTCGAGTTCTTCCAGGTCGAGCGCAAAACGGTTCCTAGCTGGCTCACTCATGGCACGATCCATTCCAGCACAAGCCGCCTCCTCCTATGGAAGAACGCCGAACCTGCGCGGTCAACTGACCTTGTGCGCGCCGGCGGCCAGCAGAGGCCGTCAGCGCATCTCTTCCGGCGCCGCAACTCCGGCGACAGCCAGACCGGAAGCAAGGACGCTGCGCACTGCATGCACAAACGCCAATCTCGCCAAGGTCGACTTTCGATCAGTTTGATTAACGAACCGTAATTGCGGCGAGTCTTTGCCCTTGTTCCACAAGGAGTGGAACGCGCTGGCCAACTCATGCACGAAAAATGCCACACGATGCGGCTCATGCGCCGCAGCGGCAGCCTCGATAACCCGGGGATAGGCAGCGATAGACTTGAGAATGCCGACCTCCGCCTCGTCGGTCAGGATCGAAAGATCGGCCTGCGACAACGTGACCGGCGTAAGGTCGAGATCCGGGAACGCCTCGCGCGCCTGCCGGAAGATCGAAGCGCAGCGCGCATGAGCGTACTGGACGTAGAAGACCGGATTGTCCTTCGACTGCTCCACCACCTTGGCGAGGTCGAAATCCAACGTCGCGTCGTTCTTGCGGAAGATCATCATGAAGCGCACCGCATCGCGGCCGACCTCGTCGATGACCTCGCGCAGCGTCACGAAGTCGCCCGAGCGCTTCGACATGCGCACCTGCTCGCCGTTGCGCAGCAACCGAACGAGTTGGCAGAGCTTGACGTCCAGCGCCCCCTTCTCATTCGTCACAGCCTTCACGGCCGCCTGCATGCGCTTGACGTAGCCGCCATGGTCGGCGCCCCAGACGTCGATCATCTCGGTGAAGCCGCGCATGAACTTCGAGCGGTGATAGGCGATGTCGTTGGCGAAATAGGTGTAGCTGCCATCCGACTTCAGCAGCGGCCGGTCGACATCGTCGCCGAACTGGGTGGCGCGGAACAGCGTCTGCTCGCGATCCTCCCAATCCTCGTCCTTCTGGCCCTTGGGCGGCGGCAGCCGTCCCTCATAAACGAGGTCCCGCGAGCGAAGATCCTCGATCGTCTCGCGCACCGCATCCTTGTTGCCGTCGACCGCCTGAAGCGAGCGCTCGGAGAAAAAGACCTCGTGCACGACGCCGAGCGCGGCGAGGTCGTCGCGGATCATGTCCATCATGCCGTCGATCGCGACCTTGCGGACGAGCGGCAGCCATTCCGCCTCCGGCTTGTCCTTCAGCGCCGGGCCATGCGCCTTGGCCAGCGTCTCGCCGACCGACTTCAGGTAGTCGCCGGGATAGAGCCCCTCGGGGATCGCGCCGATATCCTCGCCCAGCGCCTCGCGGTAGCGCAGGAAGGCGGAGCGGGCGAGCACGTCGACCTGCGCGCCGGCATCGTTGATGTAATATTCGCGGGTGACGTTGTGGCCGGCGAAGGCGAGCAGGCTCGCCAGCGCATCGCCGAACACCGCGCCGCGGCCATGGCCGACATGCATCGGCCCGGTCGGATTGGCCGAGACATATTCGACATTGACCTTCGGCTCGGGCTTGGCCGGCCCACGCCCATAGTTCAGCCCGGCATCGATGGCGGCCTTGAGCACGGTGGTGAACACCGCCGGCTGCAGCGTCAGGTTGATGAAGCCGGGGCCCGCGATCTCGGCCTTGGCGATCTCGGGATCCTTCGAAAGTTCCTCGACCAGCAGCGTTGCGAGCGCGCGCGGATTCGTGCCGGCGTCCTTGGCGAGCACCATCGCCGCATTGGTGGCGAGGTCGCCGTGAGCCGGATCCTTGGTCGGCTCGACCACCACACGCCCGAGATTGAGTCCCGCAGGCAGCGCGCCTCGCTCGGCGAGCGTCGAGAGCGCGGCATGAAGGCGGGCGGAGTAGATCTCGAACAGGTTCATCGCGGCCATGATTTCGGATGGAAAACCGCCCGGCCCTATCGCAGCGAGGGAGTGGCGTCAAACAGGCGGCGGTGCTCGTCCAGCGCGTACCAGTCCGTCATGCCGGCAATATAGTCGGCGATCCGCCGCATCCGGCGATGCTCGTTCAGGCCTTCACAACCCGCGGCCCACTCGTCCGGCATCAGATCCGGCTCGGCCCTGAAGCGCGCGAAGAGATCACGCACCACCTGCGCCGCGTCGGCCCGGATCGGCGCGATGCGCGGGTGGCGGTACATGTTGGGATAGAGGAACGCCTTGATGTCGCGGTCGGCGGCCTCGATGGCGGCGGAGAAGGCAACGACCGGGGCGCCCGCCCGGCGGATCGCATCGGCATCGGCCGGCGCCAGCGCCAGGAGCCGAGCCTGTGCCTCCCGAATCACGTCCTCGACGAAGCGCGTGATGACGCGGCGCACCAGTTCGTTGGTCAGGCGCGGCTTCTCGAGACCCGGATGCAGATGTTCGACCTCATCCAGCAAATCCGCGAGGAAGGACACGGCCCGGAGCTCGGCATGGCCGAACAGCCCGGCGCGCAAGCCGTCATCGATGTCATGGGCGTTGTAGGCGATGTCGTCGGCCAGCGCCGCGACCTGCGCCTCGGCCGAGGCGTAGCTGTCGAGCCAGAGATCCTGCTTCCGCTGATATTCGAGGATCGCGGCCGGAATGCCGGTCTTCGCGTAGCGCGCCGTCGGCTTGCCCGCCGCATCGAGCAGCGGCCCATTGTGCTTGACCAGCCCCTCGAGCGTCTCCCAGCTCAGGTTGAGCCCGTCGAAATCGGCATAGCGCCGCTCCAGCCGCGTCACGATCCTCAGCGTCTGGGCGTTGTGGTCGAAGCCGTCGAAGCCCGCCATGCATTCGTCCAGCGCGTCCTCGCCGGTATGGCCGAAAGGCGTGTGGCCGAGGTCGTGCGCCAGCGCCAGCGCCTCGGCGAGATCCTCGTCGAGCCCGAGCGCGCGGGCGAGCGCGCGAGCGATCTGCGCGACCTCGATCGAATGGGTCAGGCGCGTGCGGTAATGGTCGCCCTCATGCGAGACGAAGACCTGCGTCTTGTGCTTCAGGCGCCGGAACGCCGTCGAGTGGATTATGCGGTCGCGATCACGCTGGAACTCGCTGCGCGTCGCGGACACGGGCTCGGCGACGAGCCGCCCGCGGCTCGACCTCGACCGGCACGCATAGGACGCGCGCCAGCGCTCGCCCGGCTCGATGCCGGCTGGAGGAAACGGGCTGGCAGAATTCGGCATGGCGGCCTCGCGGGCCCCTGAGCTTGTAGAGGCGCTGCCGGGCCATTACCTTTCAGGGTAACCAGGGTGCAAGGCGCATCTGCCCAAGGAGCCTGAATATGTCGACCGATCTCTCGGTCAATCAGCACGGCGTTGCGGTCACGGAAAATGCCGCGAAGCGAATTCTGTCGGTGATGGCCAAGGAGCCGCCCGGCTCGATGCTGCGCGTCAGCGTCGCCGGCGGCGGCTGCTCGGGCTTCCAATACGTCTTCGATGTCGATCGAGAGAAGGCGCCGGACGATATCGTCATCGAGCGCGACGGCGCGACCGTCCTGATCGACGAGACCTCGCTCGGACTGCTGGAAGGCTCGACCATCGACTTCGTCGACGACCTGATCGGCCAGTCCTTCCGCATCACCAACCCGAACGCGACGAGCTCCTGCGGCTGCGGCACGTCGTTCGCGGTGTGAGGGTCGACCGGTAACCCGCTGAATCGCGCCGTCATCCCGGGCTTGCCCCGGGATCCATCGTAAAGCTCGGGAGCCCTTTGATGGATTCCGGAGTAACGCTGCTTCGCGGCTTGTCCGGAGTGACGCATAAGACTGGCGCCGAACAAAAAATGGTCGGGCAAGCCCGACCATGTTGTTTCGCAAGCGCGAGCAAGCCCAGCTCAGTGCGAACTCGGCACTCCGCCGTCCTCGAGCCTGATCTCGGCGGCCATCAGCCCCTTGGGCCCGGGCCCGTAGCGAACGAGCACGGTCTGCCCGGGAATGAGCTCGACCAGCCCGTAACGCCGCAGCGTCTCCATATGGACAAAGACGTCCGGAGCGCCCTCGCCCTTCGAGACGAAGCCGAAGCCGCGCAGGCGGTTGAACCACTTCACCACCATCCGCTCGAGCCCGCTCGTCGGCGCGACCGACACATTGGTGCGCGCCATCGGCATCTCGGAAGGGTGGCGCCCGGCGGAGGTGTCGATCGAGAGCACGCGCACGGCCTGCCGGCCCCGCGACTTCTCGATCGCCTCGAGCACGATGCGAGCGCCTTCAGCTATCGTATTGAAACCGTCGCGCTTCAGCACGGTGACGTGGAGGAGGATATCCTGGCCGCCCGCCTCGGGGACCACGAAGCCATAGCCCTTCGACACATCAAACCATTTGACGAAGCCGGTGATCTCGACGGGGATCTCCGACGCGCCGCCGGCTGGTCCGTCGAGCCGCACGACCCGATTGAGGGACTGGATCGGACCGATCGGTGGCCGCCCGCTCTCACCGAATTCGTCGGACATGTGCCGCTCACCCCCAACGCAAAACCTGATTCGTTTTGCCACGATAGCACCGCTGCGGATTCGCGATACAGCCGGAACAACGTCTTCCACATCATCCGCGCCCTTGAAACGCAGGAAAATCACGGCGCGCTCCCGGTTTTCCATGGCCTGTGGCATAGAAGGGTCACTGCCCCTGACCTAAGGTTCCGCCCCGATGCCGGACATCTCGACGCTTGCCCTCTTCATCGGTGCCGCCGCGATCCTCACCGCCACGCCCGGCCCCGACATGCTGCTGATCGCTTCGCGCAGCCTGAGCCAGGGCCGCGCCGCCGGCTTCCTCACCTATGCCGGCATCGCGACAGGCAGCTATCTGCAATCCTTCGCCGCGGCGTTCGGCCTTTCGCAGCTCTTCCTGCTGGTGCCCTGGGCCTATGACGCGCTGCGCTGGATCGGTGCCGCCTACCTCGCCTGGCTGGCCTGGACGACGCTCAGGACCAAGGCCCCGCTGCTGGCCCCGGGCCGTGTCTCTGCCCTGCCGCTGCGCCGCATCTTCCTGCAGGGCCTATGGACGAACCTGCTCAATCCCAAGATGGCACTGTTCATGCTGGCCCTGCTGCCGCAGTTCCTGAAGCCCGAGGCCGGCTCGATCGCGCTCCAGGTCGTGATTCTCGCGACGCTGCTCAACCTCATGGGATTCATCACCAACGGCGCGGTGATCCTCGCCGCCAGCCGCATCGGCGAAGCGCTTTCGAACCGCCCTGCCCTGGCACAGCTGCCGCAGAAGCTGATGGGCGCGGTCTTCGGCGGCCTGGCGTTGCGGCTTGCCCTTGCGACTCGCGACTAGCCCGCAGCCATCACGAGGCCAGCCGCGCCAGTGCGACCCCACTCTCGGCGCGGATGACGAGATCGGCAATCGGGTCGAGCTCGGTGGGCTCGCGGTTGAGGATGACGAGCTTCGCGCCCTGGCGCTTGGCGATGACCGGCAACGTCGCCGCCGGATAGACCACCAGCGACGAGCCGACGACAAGAAAGAGATCGCACTCCAGCGCGAGCGCCTGCGCCCGCATCATCGGCTGTTGCGGCATGGCCTGGCCGAAGGAGATCGTCGCCGATTTCACCGGCCCGGCGCACATGATGCAGGCCGGCGGCTCGCCCGTCGCCTCGAAGGCGGGGCGGATCGCGGCGAGTTCATGGCGCCAGCCGCATGTCAGGCAGGTGGCATAGGTGCCATTGCCGTGCAGCTCGATCACCTGTTCTTCCGGCACGCCGGACGCCTGGTGCAGCCCGTCGATGTTCTGCGTGACGATCGCCGGCGAGCGCCCGTCCGCCACCAGCCGGGCCAGCGCCCGGTGGCCGATATTGGGCTGGGCGTCCCGGTAGTGGTCGTCCATGGTGAACTTCCGCCGCCAGGCCTCGATGCGCGCCTCGCGGCTCTGCACGAAGGCCTCGAAGGGAATCGGCTTGTTGACCATCCAGGGCGAGCCGGGCGATCGGAAATCCGGCACGCCCGATTCCGTCGAGATGCCGGCGCCCGTGAAGCTGACGATACTGTCGGCCCGGTCCAGCATGGCGTGGAGCTCGGCGATGGCGTCTTCGGTCTCGTCCTGCATCGGCCTGTCCGATCCATAAGCTGGAAGCCTTCCAGATATGAACCACCGTCGCGACGCTTCCAAGGCGCCGCCAAGCCTTCGAGGCGATTGACGGAAACCCGCGCGCGCCGCAAAGCAGGACATCATGCTGACCGCTGCCCCCGCCTCGCTCAATCCCGACCTCCTCGACACCGGCACGCCGCCGATCCCGGAAGCACAAGGCTGGGCCAGGGCCTATGACGGTCGCTCCGGCCCGCTGATTGACCTCTCCCAGGCGGTCCCCGGCTCGCCCCCGCCGCAGGCACTGCTGGACAAGCTGGCCGAAGCCGCCGCCGATCCGGCGAGCACCCGCTATGGCGCGATCGTCGGCGATGCGGCGCTGCGCGAGGCCTATGCCGCCGAGATCTCGCAGGTCTACGGCACCCAGTTCGCGCCGGCCGAGATCGCTATCACCTCGGGCTGCAACCAGGCCTATGTCATGACGATGATGGCGCTGGCCCGCGCAGGCGACAACGTGCTGCTGCCGACGCCGTGGTACTTCAATCATGAGATGACGCTGACCATGCTCGGCATCCAGGCGCGGGCTCTGCCCTGCGCGCCCGAAGCCGGATTCGTGCCCGATGTCGCCACGGCCGAGCCGCTGATCGACGAGCGCACCCGCGCCATCGTGCTGGTCACACCCAACAACCCAACCGGCGCAGTCTACAGCCTTGAGACCATCGCCGCCTTCGCCGAGCTCTGCGCCCGGCGTGGAATCTGGCTCGTGCTCGACGAGACCTATCGCGATTTCCTGCCTGCCGACGTTACGAAGCCGCATGAAGTCTTCGCAGCAACCCGCTGGCGCGACTCCGTCATCGGCCTTTACAGCTTCTCGAAGGCCTATGCCGTTCCGGGCTGGCGCCTGGGGGCGATCACGGCCGCCGAGCCGGTCATCGCCCAGATCGGCAAGGTGTTGGACTGCGTCCAGATCAGCCCCGTCCGCGCCGGGCAGGCGGCGGTCACCTGGGGCATCGACGGCATCCGCGACTGGCGCGAGAAAAACCGCGCCGAGATCAACGCCCGCGCCGACCTTTTCCGGGAGACGATGGCGCCGCTGAACGGCTGGCGCGTGCTCTCGGCCGGCGCCTATTTCGCCTATGTCGCGCATCCCTTCGCGGATGTGCCGGCGGCGGAGGTGGTGCGCCGCCTCGTCTCGGAGCGCGGCGTCCTCGCCCTGCCCGGCCCCTATTTCGGGCCGGGGCAGGAAAGCCACCTGCGCATCGCCATCGCCAATGTCGCAGCAGACCGGATCGGCCAGCTCGGCGAGCGGCTTAAGGGCTTTTCAGTTTAGAGCCGCCCTGTCCGCCGTCATCCCGGACAAGCGGCGAAGCCGCGCCGAGCCGGGATCCATCGAAGGGCGTCGCGCTCTGCGTTGGATCCCGGCGCTCCGCTTCGCTGCGGCCGGCATGACCTCGAGCCGCCCGAGCGAAGAGCTTACTTGAACAGCGCCGCGTAGCGCTGGCGATAGGCGAAAACCAGCGCCAACCCCAGCACCACGAGGATGATCGCCACCGGCAGGCCCTGCGGGTTCAGCACGAGATGGAAGAACACGATCACGGTCATGATCGGGGCGATCAACGCGAGCCCGAAGGCCGGCGCGACATTGGCGAGCAGGCTGAGCGCGCCCGTCAGGTTCACGAACTTGACCATCGGCCAGATGAAGGAGCTCTGCAGCACCGCCTCGAGCGCAAGCCCCTGCTCGCTCGTGGGTGGATGGATCAGGTGGCTGCCTGTCGCCATCCACCAGAAGCCGTCGACGGCGCTGACGAGAAAGATCAGCCCGAGCAGGACGCGCGGGATGGTGACGAGAAGTGCAGTCTTCATGTTGACCCCAGCCGATGGACAAAAACGCCGGCGAGCCTGATGGCGCCGCCGGTTCGCTTCTTGGTCGCGACGGTGGCCAATCCGGTTCACGGTCCCGCATGCACGCGCTTGTGAGATGCACTGCGGCGGATTTCATGGCCTTTCAGGACAGAACCGTAAGCGCTTTTCGAGCCAGTCGCCCCATGACGATCGCCCTCACCCGCCGCACGCTGATGCAACTCGCCGGAGCCTCCTCGCTCGCCGCAGCCATGACGGGCGCGGTCCGGGCCGAAGGCGGCCTCGTCGCAGCCCCGCCGGCCGGACCGGGCTTTGCCGGCAACACGCCGCTGCGCATCGGTTCGGCTGCGCTGCGCGTGCGCGACATCGAGCGCGTCAGCGCCTTCTATCGCGATGTCCTCGGTCTCTCGGTGCTGGCGCGCGGCGATGCGGGCGTGACCATGGGAACCGCCGAGGGCGCACTGCTGACGCTTATCTCCCGCCCCGGCGCCAGCCTGGAACCGCCGACGCAGGCCGGCCTGTTCCACACAGCCTTCTTGATGCCGACCCGCAAGGACCTCGCGCGCTGGCTCGTGCATGTCGCCCGCAACCGGACCCCGCTGACCGGCTTCGCCGACCACAGCGTCAGCGAAGCCGTCTATCTCAACGATCCCGAGGGCAATGGCATCGAGGTCTATTCCGACCGCCCACCGGAACGCTGGCAATGGGAGACCGGCCGCGTCGTGATGGGGACACATCGCCTCGACGTCGACGACATCCTGTCGCTGACCGACACCCGCGCCAGCGACTACGTAAAGGCGCCCGACGGCCTGCGGATCGGCCATGTCCATCTGCGCGTCGGCGATGTCGCGGCGGGCGACCGGTTCTATCGCGATCTCGTCGGTCTGGAGTCGACCTCGCGTCGCGATTCCGCCAGCTTCCTGTCGTCAGGCCGCTATCATCATCACCTCGCGCTCAACACCTGGAACAGTGCTGGCGCCGGCGCACGCGACGAAGCCAGCACCGGCCTCGACTGGTTCTCGCTGGTGGCAGCAAAGGGCGAGCAGCTAGCCGCGACGCATGAGCGGCTCGTCGCTGCAGGCCTGGCGGCGCGACCAATCTCTGGCGGCTTCGAAAGCGCGGACCCCTGGGGTACCCGCGTCAGGCTGCTGCAGGGCTGAAAGCAGTCTCGGCCAGCGCTCGGACAAAACCGAGATCACTTGTTTCGGAGCTGGATCGCTACGAAACTGCTGCGATCGAAGCAGGGAGACGCACCGATGTTGCGGATCGCCAGAGGGCTTCTGACTATCTTCCTTGTTTGTGCGGCGGTTGCCGCAGCGCCGGCCGCCGAAATCCTGCCTATCCGGCCGGGGATGTCGTTCGACGAAATCACGCGACAGTTGCAACCGCTGTGCCAGAACCTCCATGCCAGCGGAAAGGCCGTCGGAGGGGAACCAAAGATCGTCAGCTGCAGTCTCACGGAGGCCAACCCGCCCTCGATAATCAATGTAATGATCTCGAAGAAGGATCGCGCTTGGTACATCGGCTGGTCGACACCGATACCAGACCCCGATCCGATCGAAGGCGCCAAGGCGATTGCGCCGAAGCTCGGCTTCACCGGCGAACCGCAGCAGTGCGACCGTGACGGGAAGAAGGTGCCATGCTGGCAGGCGGCGGACGGGACCGTGCTCTACGTCGGCGCCTGGGACGACCAATTCCGCAGGCTCGCCTTCTCCCTCCAAAACGACGGGATCCTATTCGAGGACACGCACTAGAACACCCCTGGCGTTGCCCGCATCCATAGCATCGTCCCGGCTGCCGTGACGCGGAGCGCCAGAACCATTGGACGGCTTCGGAGCCTTACGATGGATCCGGGGCAAGCCCGGGGTTACGCTCGCGTTCCGATGAGGCGCAGGCGGCGCTACATCGTCGCCCCGATCTGCCACGGCACGAATTCGGCGTCGCCATAGCCCATCGCTTCGGACTTCGAATGCTCGCCCGAGGCGATACGCAGCAGGTAATCGAAGATTTCCTGCCCCTTTTCCTCCAGCGTCACGCCGTCGAGGACATCGCCGCAATTGATGTCCATGTCGTCGGTCTGCTTCAGATACATCGGCGTGTTGGTGGCGAGCTTGACCGAAGGCGTCGGCTTGCACCCATAGGCCGAGCCGCGGCCCGTGGTGAAGGCGAGAATATTGGCGCCGCCGGCCACCTGCCCCGTCGCCGAGACCGGGTCGTAGCCGGGCGTGTCCATATAAACGAAGCCCTTGGACTTCACCGGCTCGGCATAGTGATAGACGGCGGCCAGTGTCTTGGTGCCGCCCTTGGCGGCCGCGCCCAGCGACTTCTCGAGAATGGTCGTCAGCCCGCCCGCCTTGTTGCCCGGCGAGGGGTTGTTGTTCATGTCCATCCGCGCGCGGGCGGTATAGTCCTCCCACCACTTGATGATGCCGACGAGCTTCTCGCCAACCTCGCGCGTCGCCGCGCGGCGGGTGAGCAGATGCTCGGCGCCGTAGATCTCGGGAGTCTCGGAGAGGATCGCCGTGCCGCCATGCTCGACCAGCAGGTCGACGGCCTTGCCCAGCGCCGGATTGGCGGTGATGCCGGAATAGCCGTCCGAGCCGCCGCACTGCAGAGCGAGCATCAGCTCGGACGCCGGCACCGTCTCGCGTACCGCACGGTTGGCGATCGGCAGCATGACCTTGAGCGCCTCGATGCCGGCTGCAACGGCCTTCTTCGTGCCGCCCGTCTCCTGAATGGTCAGCGTGCGGAAGACGTCGCTCTCGGTAACGCCATAGGCCTCCTTCATGCGGCTGATCTGGAAGCCCTCGCAGCCGAGACCGACGACGAGGACCGCCGCCATGTTCGGGTTGCAGGCATAGCCCCAGGTGGTGCGCTTCAGCACCTCGAAGCTCTCGCCGTTGTAGTCGATGCCGCAGCCGGTGCCATGGGTCAGCGCGATGACGCCGTCGACATTGGGATAGTCGGCGAGCAGCCCGGAGCGCTTCACCTCCTCGGCCATGAAGCGCGCGGCCGAGGCCGAGCAGTTCACCGAGGTCAGGATTCCCACATAGTTGCGCGTGCCGGCCTTGCCGTTGGCGCGGCGGAAACCCTCGAAGGTCGCCTGCTGCTCGACCGGCAGCACGAATTCCGGCTTGGCCTCGGCGCAGAAGGCGTAGTCGCGGTCGAAGGAATGGAAGCCGGTATTGTGCTCGTGGACCCATTCACCGGGCGGGATATCGGTCGTGGCGAAGCCGATGATCTGGCCGAACTTGCGGATCGGCTGGTCCTTGGCGATCGGCGCGATTGCCATCTTGTGCCCGCGCGGGATGCGCTTCAGCGCCTCGACGCCCGCGGCATTGACGCCGAGATCGACCGGGTCGACCGCCACCACGACATTGTCGGCGGCATGGAGCTTGAGGGTGCGAGGCGGCAGGGACTTGTCGAGCATGGCGGGAACCGGAAAACCTCTTGGCCGCGACTAAGGCGTGTATCGCTAAGAGATGCCCCCAATCGCACCAGTTTTCAATCGGTTCAAAAGAAAAGGCCGGCATGCGCCGATGCAGCCGAAACCGCTGAGCCAAGAAGCCAGGATGCCAACGGCAGCCCAGCTTGGACCCAGGGCGCGATTGATTCTTCCCGGTCCCGATGCTGGGCTGGCGCGAGGGAGCGGCTCGACGCCGGCAAGGACATGGAACCGTTCAGGACCACTTTCTCAGCCAGAATCCTGCGCAAGCAGGACGACCTGCCGCGCTATGTCGTCGTCAAGCCGGAACATGTGAATGGCCGGACCCGCTCTTTCTCCGCGCAGGTGATGCTGAACGAAGCCGGCCCGTTCGAGCGCAACATTCATCCCTGGAGGAAGGGTTCCGACGTCTTCTTTTTCAACGTCACCGAGCCGCAGTGCCGGAAGGCCGGGCTCGACACGAACGATCAATGCGTCGTGACCCTGTCGTCAAAGGCCTAGTTCGCCTCGATCGGGGGCTCATCGGTTCGCGGGCAGCCTGCTCTCCGCGATAGTTGCACCGGATCACGGCGCGCAAACAAAAAGCCCGGCCTTTCGGTCGGGCTTCCTGCATCCTGAGACTGTCGGGCCGAGGCCGCCTCACGGCGGCCAGCCCTTATCGCCTCACTTGGCAGCCGGGGCGGCCTTGGCGACGATGCCTTCGAACGGCTTGTAGGCGTCCTTGGCGAGAGCGGTGTAGAGCTCGCCCATCTTGGTGAGCTGGGCGACGGCGCCCTCGAACGAGGTCTTGATGAAGTCAGCCTGGACCTCGAGAGCCTTGTCGAAGGTCTTCACGCTGGCGAGCTTCTCCAGGGCGGCGGTGCCGGCCTCGAAGGACTTCTTGGCGTAGTCGGTGGTCTCGACGGCGATGGTCTGCACGCCCTTGGAGGTGGCGCCGAAGGCCTTCAGAGCGGCGTCGACGTTATCCTTGGAGGCTTTCTGGAGGGTCTCAAACTGCTGGATCATAGTCGTCTCCCTGGCACCCTTTGTGCCGCCTTTGGTGAGAAGCCGGGAACGGCTCGTGTGTCGCCCCAAGGTCGTATGAATGAGATCATCACCGGGGACTGCCGTCATATTGTGCAGCGCAACATAAAAGTCAAGCGCGTGCTGCGTTGCAGTACACGCATATCGTCGCATCCGCAACCAATCAAGTTTTAACGGCTCCGTAACCGCGTCGACCTAACCTCCTCTCACTGTGTCCTGGGCGCCACGCTGAACCGGCACCGGGACGAGGTGAAAGAGTCGAGTTTTCGAGGCAGGTTCATGGTTCCTGGTTGCGTTGGGTTTTGGCGGCCGCGTCTGCGCGTCGTCATCGGGCTGATCGGTGTCGCCGCCGTCGCGGCCACCATGGCTGCCTCCCCCGCTGAGGCGCGCAAGCGCCGTCATCATGCGGGAGGCGGCGGCTATACGCCGCCCTATGCGGCGATGGTGGTGGACGTGAAGAGCGGCCGCACGCTCCACGCGGTCAATGAGGATGCCCCGCGCATCCCGGCCTCCCTGACCAAGGTCATGACGCTCTACATGCTGTTCGAGCAGATGGAGCGTGGCCGCTTCACCATGGACTCCGAGCTCGAGGTCTCGCGCTACGCCGCTTCGCAGCCGCCGACCAAGCTCGGCCTGCGCGCCGGTTCGACCATCGCGGTCGAGGACGCGATCAAGAGCATGATCACGCTCTCCGCCAACGACGCTTCCGTCGTCGTCGCCGAGAACATCGCCGGCTCCGAGGAAGCCTTCGCAGAGCAGATGACGCGCAAGGCGCGCTCGCTCGGCATGAGCCAGACCCGGTTCTACAACCCGCACGGCCTGCCGCATTCCCCGCCGAACCTGACGACGGCGCGTGATCTCAGCATCCTCGCCCGCGCCATCCAGGAGCGGTTTCCGAAATATTTCCCGCTCTTCTCGACCCGCGCCTTCCAGTACGGCAGCCGCACCATCCGCGGCCATAACCGCCTGCTCGGCAAGATCGAGGGCGTCGACGGCATCAAGACCGGCTACACCCGCGCCTCCGGCTTCAACCTGATGACCTCCGCGAAGTCGGAAGGCCGCCAGATCGTCTCGGTGGTGCTCGGCGGGCGCTCCGGCGCCTCGCGCGACAAGATCATGGCCGATCTCGTGCTGGCCAACCTGCCCCGCGCCGCGACCAGCGGCCGCGCCTCCGTGATGGTGGCCACCGGGCCCGAGCGCGAGGAACGTCCCCGCCAGGAAGAGCGTCCGCGTGAGGAGGAGCGTGCCCGCACGACGGCTGCCGCAGAACCCGCGCCGATGCCGGTGCCGCGTCCGGAAGCCATCGCCGAGGCCCCGCTGCCGGCGGCCGCCCGCGCCTATGCGCCGATGCCGACCACGACGCCGATCGCCCCGCCGCGCCCGGTCGCCACAGGCGCCCAGCCGCTCTCGCTCTCCGGCATGCGCCCCGTCGCCGCGACGACGACGCCGTCGGCCATGCGCTGGTCGGTCGGTGCCCAGCCCGCCGACGCCAAGGTGCTGCGCCCGCCGGCGAATGTCGACGTGACCTCCTCGATCGCCAAGGCGCCCGAGCCCGCCGAAGCGCCGGCCAAAGCCGCGGACGCCAAGATCGTCGAAGCCAAGGTCGAGGTCGCTGCCGCGAGCATCGAGCGCAAGGCCGAAGCCGCGCCCGCCAAGGCACAGGCTCCCGAGCCGGCGCCGGCCCTGTCGCATCAGGCCGCGGTCGTCGCCTCCGGCAAATGGGTGATCCAGCTCGGCGCCACCGATGACGAGGGCAAGGCCAAGGAGATCCTGGCCCGCGCCCGCGCCAAGGCCGCCGGCCCGCTCGCCAGCGCCTCGCCCTTCACCGAGAAGGTGGAGAAAGGCGGCTCGACCCTCTTCCGCGCCCGCTTCGCCGGCTTCGACGACTCGAAGGACGCGCAGAACGCCTGCGCCCAACTCAAGCGCGGCGGCTTCTCCTGCTTCGCCACCCGCAGCTGAACGCCAGGGAAAGGAGTTCACGCCATGTCGCAGACCCAGTTCCCCAACGCTCCGCTATCGCTGCTTCACAAGGACGTCCTTGGCCTGGTTGACGCGGGCGGCAAGGCCGCTGGTTCCGCCGGCGTCCGGGTGGATGCGCTTCATCAGGGCTCGGTGGGCCTCGCGGACCGCTTCCTCGCTCGCCCCCGGCTGAAGCCCCAGGATCTCGTAGGCCTCCTGCTGCGTCATCGCGCCCGTGCCCGGCGCGCCGCGCTGCCCCGCGTCGCCATCACGCTGAGCGTCTTCACGCCAGCCGGGCGACCGGCGGTCGAGATATGCCTCTAGCAGGCGCGCCCCGTCGGGATCCCGCCCCAGGCATTCGCGCATGAGCGCCGCGAGCTCGGCCATGTTCAGACCGTCGAGCTCGCGCCCCGCCTGACTTCCCGCCTTGACGCGGCCCCTCATCGCGCCGCTGTCATGGTCGAGCACCATCTCCAGCAGCCCGGATTCGACCTTGGAGCTCGCCCCCGGCGTCGCCCCCGTGCGGTCGGCCCAGGGGAAACGGATACCGCCCGGCCCGGTCGCACTCCAGCCGAGCAGCCAGGCGCCGATGCCGCCCAGGAAGATCGCCATGTCGAGGCGACCGCGCACCATCAGGAGCCCGGCGACGCCAAGCGAGGCGACACCGCCCACCGTCTTCGCCAGCCGCGCCAGAACCTTCGGATTGGCCCCGGCGAAGAGCTTCGCCAGCCACCAGATCAGGATCAGCACGGCAACGCCGTAGAGCAGGCCCACTAGCGCCCTCCGTCCATGGCAGCGATCAGCCCCTTCACCGCCGGACTGGACCCTGCCAGCCGCAGCATCGCCTCGCGCCCGCCCGCGGCATAGGCCGCCGCTCCGCGCAGAAGCTCCAGGAGCGAGGCCGGCGCGTTGACGTCGAAGCGCGCATGCGCCCCGCCGGTCAGCCGCGCGATCGTGGCGAAGGCGGCGCTCGCCGCCGGATCATGCCCTTCCTGGAAGACGAAGCCGCGGATGCCGCGCAGGCCGAGCTCGCCCGCGAGTGCCGCAAGCGCATCGGCCCCTTCCTCCATCGCATCACCGACGAAGACGAAGGCCCTGATCGGCACGGACTTCGCTTCGTCGCGGATATGGCGCAGCACGCGGGCAATCTGCGTCTGCCCGCCCTCGCAGGCGATCTTGCGCATGAGCCCGGTCAGCCGCTCGGGCTCGCCGACCCAGCCGGAGGCGCGGCATTCGCCGATGCCCCGGAAATAGACGAGCTGCACGGCCAGTCCGCCGCCCGGCCCACCGGCCTGCGCGGCGACATCGAACATGCGCGCCTGCAGCGAGCAGGCGAGATCCCAGGTCGGCTGGCGACTCATCGTGGCGTCGAGCGCGAAGACGAGCCGCCCCGCCTGCCCCGTCGCAAGGGGCACGAGCCGCTTCGCCGCGCCCAGGAAGCGGTCGATCTCTCCCGGCTGCGAATGGCTGGCCGGCGCATTGGCGGCAGCCTTGCCGACGGCCCGGTCGTTCTTCTCGTTCATCGCCCCTTGCGATCCGGCTAAATCGTTCGCTCCATCCTGATATTGGCCATCGCGGCGGCATTTGCTACCCGTCGACCGAACGGAGGAACGAAGCGTGGCCGCGATCACCATATTCGAGACGGTTGCCAGCATGCGCCAGGCCGTCGACGCCTGGCACGCCGCTGGCGAGAAGGTGGCGCTGGTGCCGACCATGGGCGCGCTGCACGAAGGCCACATCGCGCTGGTCACCGAGGCGCAGCACCATGCCAAGCGGGTCATCGTCTCGATCTTCGTCAACCCGACGCAGTTCGCCCCGCACGAGGACTTCAAGAAGTACCCGCGCACCTTCGACGACGACTGCGCCAAGCTCGCCGCCGTGGGCACCGATGCCGTCTTCTTCCCTTCGGTCGAGGAGATGTACCCGGCCGGCTTCGCCACCCGCGTGCTGCTGCTCGGGCCGGCCGCCGTCGGGCTGGAGGACCGCTTCCGCCCGACTCATTTCGAGGGCGTCGCCACCGTCTGCTGCAAGCTCTTCACCCAGTCCCGCGCCGACTATGCGGTCTTCGGCGAGAAGGACTACCAGCAGCTCAAGGTCGTCACCCGCATGGCGGCCGATCTCGATCTCGGCATCAAGGTCGTGCCGCTCGCGACACTGCGCGAGGCGGACGGCCTCGCCATGTCCTCGCGCAACCGCTACCTCTCCGCCGAGCACCGGGCGCTCGCCCCCACGCTGCACCACATCATGCAGGGCCTCGCCGCACGAATCCGCAACCGCGACGAGCTCTACAAGGCGGTCGCCGACGCGCAGAACGCAATCATCACCGCCGGCTTCGAACTCGACTATCTGGAGGCCCGCCACGCCGAGACGCTGGGGCAGGTCACCTCGCTGGCGGACGGCCCGATCCGCCTGCTGTTGGCGGCCCGCATCGGCAGCACGCGGCTGATCGACAATATCGCTGTTTGAGACGCAAGGTGAGGCTGGATGCGAAGCCGATCGCCGACAGGCCCCGGCTTCGTCGCGGAATCGTTCAGGCAGCCTCGCCGGCCAGCAGCGCCCGCATTTCACCTGAAACGCGGCGGTCGTAATCGTCCGCCAGGGCGTTCAGCGCCGCTGCTCCGTCTCCCGAAAAGGCCGGGCCGTGCATCAGTGCGAGCGTGCGCGGGGCGAGCCGGCTGAGGCCGCGGATCGTCGCCCCCATGCCGGGATTGAGCGAGGAGTAGCGGAACAGATCCTCCGCCGCGATCGCCGGCCCGACGACATCGCCCTCGCGCGGCGCGCAGCCGTCGCCGAGCTGGGTGAAGAGGTCGCCGCACATCAACGTCGCGGTGGTCTCCTCATGGAGCACGCCGGCATCCCAGCCATGGGGCGTGTGAGGCGTGTCGATGAAACGCACCCGTTTGCCGCCCAGCTCGATCAATTCGCCGTCGTGCAATTCGCGCGGAGCCCTGTCGGCGAAATCGCTGAGCGAGACCATGCAGCCGGTATGGCCATGGGCCGGCGTCGCATGCGGCGCCACGGCCAGCCATTCGTTCATGGCGCCGCATTCATCGGCCTCGAAATGACCAAACGCGATCCAACGCAGGCGCTCGGGCGGGATGATGCGCCTGAGAGCCGCGAGGTTGAGGGAGAACATCCGGCGCAGCCCGGTATGGAACATCAACGGCTCATCGCCGAGGACGAGAAACTGGTTGAAGGTGAAGCCCGCCGGCGGCGCGATGTCGGGCACATAGGTCGAGAGCCGGTAGATGCCGTCGGCGATCTCGCTGATCTTGGTCTCCATGAAATCCTCCGCATGCTCAGGGGAAGCAGGCATAGGCGTCCCGGCCAGAGCCGGGATGGACATGGGCTTCAGCTTCGGCAGAGTCGAAATTTCAAGGCACGCATCTGTGTATTGAAAAGCAGGCTGCACGTCAATATTGATTGCACAAAGGCGTGCACTGGAATTGCCATGACGCGAAGCTACACCCTGAGACACCGCGCGGAGCAGAAGGCCCGGACGCGGCTGCGCATCGTCGAAGCGGCGGTCGATCTGCACGGCAGTGTCGGGCCAGCCTCGACCACGCTCAGCATGGTCGCCGCCCGTGCCGGGGTGCAGCGTCACACGCTCTATGCCCATTTCCCGGACGAACGCTGCCTGAATCTCGCCTGCTCCGCCCTGGCGCTCGAGCGCGACCCGTTGCCGGACGCGCAGCCATGGCGAGCCCTCCCGGCGTTGCCGGAACGTCTCCGGATCGGGCTCGCGGCGCTCTATGGCTGGTACGAGCGCAATGCTTCGCTGGCCGCCTGCGTGCTGCGCGACGCCGAGCACCACGCGCTGACCCGCGAGATCGTCGCCATGCGGTTGGGACCGGGCATGGCGGCCTGCAGGGAAGTGCTCGGCGAGGGGCTGGACCGCGAGCAGGCGGCGCTTCTCGACGTCGCGCTTGGCTTCTTCACCTGGCGGGCGCTGACACGCGAGGGCGGTCTGGGGCGGCAGGAGGCCGCAACCAGCATGGCGCGAGCGATCCTCGCTGCGGCGGGGGAGCTATAGCAGCCCCAGCCCCGCCAGCTCCCGCCGCATCTCCTCCGGCATCTCCCCGAGGTCGCCGCCATGATCGGAGAGGTCGCGCGGGGCGTCCTTGGCCTGCAGGTAGCGCCAGCCCTGGAAGGGTCGGTACGGGCGCGGCTCGACCGGGACCACCACAGGATCCATGACCAGATGGCAGCGGCCGATGCCGTCAGCGTCGGTGAAGGGGCGGATGTCGATCAGCTTCTGGCGCGCCGAGATCTGGCCCTTGATCACCCAGTAGAGCGAGCCGCTGTCGAGGATCTCCTCGACCTTCTTCGGCACCATGCGAGTGGTATGCGTCTGTTCCTGCGGCCGGCCCGAACGACGGCGCAGCAGCATGTTCTCCTCGATCCACTCTTCGAGATCGGTGATCGATTCCGCGCCGACGCAGAGCTTGAGCAGGTGAAGAGCCATGGGCCGGAATCTAGTCCTCCCGGCGGCCCCGAACCAGAGGGGCCGCTCGTTCTCCACAAGGCCGGCCATGACGGCGCCGCGCCGGCGGGCTAATAAGGCACACTGGCTTAAGGAGACCCACGATGCGTGGATTGGCAGGCAAGGTCGTTCTCGTCACCGGTTCCTCGACCGGCATCGGCTACGCGATGGCGGAGCGGCTGGTGGCCGAAGGGGCGAAGGTGCTGATCCATGGCCGCGATCCGGCCGAGGTCGAGGCCGCCGTCTCGAAGCTCGGCGCCGCCACGAAGGGCGCGACCGGAGACCTTGCCGAACCGGAAACCGCCGAGACCATCGTGGACGCCACGCGCGCCGCTTTCGGCCGTATCGACGGGCTGGTCAACAATGCCGGCATCTATCCGCGTGGCATCCTTGGCGAGACGACGGCCGCCTTCTTCGACCATATGTTCGCCGTCAACACCCGCGCCCCGCTGCTCTGCGCCGAGGCCGCGATCCGCGCCTTCCGCGCGCAGAAATCCGGCGGTTCCATCGTCACGGTCGGCTCGATCAACGCCTATTGCGGCCTGTCGAACCTCACCGTCTATTCGATGTCGAAGGGCGCGCTGATGACGATGACGCGCAATCTCGCCAACACGCTCGGCCCCGAGCGCATCCGCGCCAACCAGCTCAATGTCGGCTGGACCTGGACAGCAAACGAGGACGCCACGCAGCAGCGTGAGGGCCAGCCGCCCGGTTGGCAGAACCATGTCCCGCTGCGCCATGCCCCGACCGGCCGGATCATGCAGCCGCAGGAGATCGCCGCCCACACCGCCTTTTGGCTCTCGGACGACAGCGCCCCGGTCTCGGGGCAAATCTACGAGGCGGAGCAGTTTCCGGTGATCGGGCGGGGCTGAGCGGCCCGATCAATCCCCCAGCACCACGACCTTCGCACCTTCCGCGACCTGCAAGCCGGGCTCGCCTGCCACCTCGGTGACCACGCCGTCGCGCGGGGCGGTCAGCACATGCTCCATCTTCATCGCCTCGACGATGGCGAGCCGCTGGCCCTTGGTGACGATCTCGCCCGGCGCGACGAAGACGGCGACGAGCTTGCCGTGCATCGGCGCCTTGATCACGCCGCCGGAGCCGGCGGCCGCATCGAGATCGACGCTGAAGGGATCGAACAGCGAGACGGAGGTCTGCCGGCCACGATGTAGCGCAAACCAGGTGCCCCCCTCGCCTTCCGCGAGCGCCACCTCGTGCTCGCCCTCGCCGATCTCATGGCCCGGCAGGGTGACGCGGGCATCGGTGCCGTGCCATTCGATCCGCGCCTCGACCCGCTCGCCATCGACCAGCAAAGAGAGGCCGAGCGGCAGGCGCGGCATCAATGAGAAGGCATCCGTTTCCGCCCAGGGCGAGCGTGCCTCGCTCTCAGCCCGGCCGGCCGCCTCGACGATGCCCGCCGACTGCCGCTCCTCCTCGAGCTGCAGCGCGGCCGCAGCCACCGCCGCAGCGTCGAGCGGCTGCGGCTCGGCCCCCAGCGCCGCGATATTGCGCTCGATGAAACCCGTGTCGAAGGGGCCTTTCCGGAAGCCCTCCGCCTCGGTCAGCTTTTTCAGGAAGGCGAGATTGGTGCGCGGGCCGGCGACGACGGTCTCCGCCAGCGCATCGCCCAGCCGATCCAGCGCCTCGTCACGCGTCGCGCCATGCGCGATCACCTTCGCGATCATCGGGTCGTAGAACGGCGTGACCGTATCGCCGGCCTCGACGCCGGTATCGATGCGGATGCCTTCGCCATGCGGGAAGGTCAGCGCCCAGAGCTTGCCGGTCGAGGGCAGGAAGCCCTTCTCCGGGTCCTCGGCATAGAGCCGCGCCTCGACGGCATGCCCCTTCGCCTTGACGTCTGCCTGCGTGAAGCCGAGCGGCTCGCCGGCGGCCACCTTCAATTGCAGCTCGACGAGGTCGAGCCCGGTGATCGCCTCCGTCACCGGATGCTCGACCTGGAGCCGCGTGTTCATCTCCATGAAGTAGAAGCGGTCCGGCCGCAGGCCCTCGCGCCCATCGGCGATGAACTCGACCGTACCGGCCCCGACATAGCCGACGGCCTTCGCGGCCTCCGTCGCGGCCTTGCCCATGGCGGCGCGCATCTCGGCGGTCATGCCCGGCGCCGGAGCCTCCTCGATCACCTTCTGGTGGCGGCGCTGCAGCGAGCAGTCGCGCTCGTAGAGATGGACGACGTTGCCGTGGCTGTCGCCGAAGACCTGGATTTCGACATGGCGGGGGCTGAGCACATATTTCTCGACCAGCACGCGCGCGTCGCCGAAGGCACTGGAAGCCTCGCGTTGGGCACTGGTCAACGCATCCGCGAACTCCTCAGGCTTGTCGACCTTCTTCATGCCCTTGCCGCCGCCGCCAGCGACCGCCTTGATCAACACCGGGTAGCCGATGCGCTCGGCCTCTTTTGTCAGGAAGCCCACATCCTGCTCGGCGCCATGATAGCCCGGCACGACCGGCACACCGGCCTTCTCGACCAGCGCCTTGGCGGCGTCCTTCAGCCCCATCGCCCGGATGGCGGAAGCCGGGGGGCCGACAAAGACGATGCCGGCCTGAGCGCAGGCCTCGGCGAACTCGGCATTCTCGGACAGGAAGCCGTAGCCCGGATGGATGCAGGCGGCGCCCGCCTGTTTCGCGACGGCGAGGATCTTGCCCGCGTTGAGATAGCTCTCCCGCGCCGGTGCCGGGCCGATGTGATAGGCCTCGTCCGCCATCTGGACGAAGAGCGCCTCGGCATCGGCGTCGGAATAGACCGCTATGGTCAGCAGTCCCAGCCGCCTGGCGGTGCGGATGACGCGGCAGGCGATCTCGCCGCGATTGGCGATGAGGATGGAGGGCAGCTTGGCGGCGATCGTCATGGAAGCGTCCTCGAAAGGCTTGCCGTCTTTATAGCCCGCCCGCCGCTCCTGTCTGCGGGTTGTTGCGCAAACCGGGTTGGGCCGCTTCCGGCTCCGCGCCCCGCCGCAGCGAGCGCCAGATCGCCCATGTCGCCTGGAAGCAGAGTCCGGCAACGACGAGGTCGAAGAGATATTCCGGCCAGCGCACAGGCGCGACGCGGGCGGCCAGGCCGACCAGCGCGAAACCGGTGGTCGAGATCGCATCGTTGCGGCTCGACAGCCAGGTCGCCTTGATGACCGGGTTCTCCTCTCGGCGAAAGCGCCAGAGCGCCGCGATGACGAGCAGCGCGATGACGATGGCCGCCGCCGCTGCAACGCCCAGCGTCCACACCTCGATAGGCCGCGGGCTGACGATCTTGTCCCAGAGGTCGTAGAGCGTATGCAGGCCAGCGACCGCCAGCACTACGCCGATCGCCATCGCCGCCAGCCGTTCCGCCCGCGCATCGCGGCCGAAGATCAGCGCGGCGATGCCGTAGAGCGCGACGTCATAGACCCAGTCGATGCCGTCCTTGAGGAGCTGGACATTGCCGATGGCCAGCGCCCAGACGACGGTCGCCGCCGCCTGGATCAGAATGCCGAGTGCGATGCCCCAGATGGTCAGCGCATAGGCGCGCGCGACGACGGGGTCGGTGGCGGTCGCCCCCTGCTCGCCCTCATGACCCGGCTCTTCTTGCAGGCCGTCAACCATCCCTGCCCCTCGTCATTCCGGACAAGCCGCGAAGCGGCGCCGATCCGGAATCCATCATAGAGCGAAGCGCCCTCCAATGGATTCCAGGTCTTCGCTTCGCTGCGCCCGGAATGACGGCGGAGAGGACGGTGAAACGCTCAGCCGCGGCCGACGAACGGCGCCTTGGTCGCCATCACCGTCACGAACAGCACATTCGCCTCCGGCGGCAGCGCGGCCATGTGCAGCACGGTCGTCGCGACGTTGTCGACGTCCATCACCGGCTCGGCCTTGATCGAGCCGTCCGCCTGCGGCACGCCGCCGGTCATCTTCTTCGCCATCTCGGTCAGCGCATTGCCGATATCGACCTGCCCGACGGCGATGTCGTATTTGCGCCCGTCGAGCGCCGCGGTCTTGGTCAGGCCGGTGATGGCGTGCTTGGTCGAGGTATAGGCGATCGAGTTCGGCCGCGGCGCATGGGCCGAGATCGAGCCGTTGTTGATGATGCGCCCGCCGCGCGGCTCCTGGGCTTTCATCAGCTTGAAGGCCTCCTGCGTGCACAGGAAAGGGCCGGTCAGGTTGGTGTCGACCACCTTTTGCCAGTCCTCCAGCGAGAGGTCCTCGAGCATGATGCCGCCCGGCGCATTGACGCCGGCATTGTTGAACAGCACGTCGAGCCGACCGAAGGCCTGCTTGGTCTTGGCGAACAGCGCCTCGACCGAAGCCTTGTCCGTGACGTCGGTCGACACGGCGAGCGCACGGCTCTTGTCGACGCCCGAGAGCGTGATCGTCTCCTCCAGCGCATCCGCTCGGCGCCCGGCCAGCACGGCGCGGTAGCCGTCCTTCAGGAAGGCGATGGCGACCGCCCGGCCGACGCCCGAGCCGGCGCCGGTGATGATCGCGACCTTGTTATGCCCAGACATGCGTTTCCCCGTATTTCCTGAAGCCTAAATCGTTTGAGATGGCGGTGGGACCATAGCGGGGAGGATCGCGCGGGGAAACAGCGCAGGTGCGGGCGCTTCATGCGCTTGCCGCCCGGCTGCCCTGCCCTATGGTCGTGGTTCGGGAGGACGACGCCATGACCAGCCTGAACCGACGCCATCTGCTTGCCGCCGGCGCTGCCGCGCTCGCCACGCCCGCCCTGGCCCAGCAGCCGGGCCACGAGCATCACGGCCCGCAATATGAACGGCTGACGCAACCCGGCCGCATCGAGAAGCCAGAGCTCGCCGCCACGCAGAACGTTTTCGATTCGCCGGCGCCGAAGGCCGCGTCCCCGGGCCGCTGGAGCTCGAAGGCCCCGCTGCCGCTGCCGCGCTCGGAGATGGCCTGGGCGACGGCTTTCGAAGACAGGATGCACGTCGTCGGGGGCTATGGCGAGCAGCGCACGGACCGTGCCTATCACCACGTCTACGATCCCAAGGCCGACAAATGGAATGACGGGGCGCCCCTGCCCCAAGGCGCCAACCATGTCGGCGTCGCCTTTCTCGGCGGCCGGCTCTTCGCCATCGGCGGTTTCCTCGAACAGAACCGCAAGCCGCACCCGCGTTGCTTCGCCTACGATCCGAAGACGGATCGATGGGCGGAGATCGCGCCGCTACCGCGCCCCGCCGGCTCCACCGCCGTCGTCGGCCTGGGCGGCGTGCTGCATGTCATCGGTGGCGCGATTGGCGAGACCACCGAGACCAAGCGCTCCATCGACTGGCATCTGGTCTATGACCCAAAGGCCGATCGCTGGAGCGAGCGCACGCCCCTGCCCACCGCCCGCGACCACACCGGCACGCTGGCGATCGGCAACCTGATCCACGTCATCGGCGGCCGTGTCGATTCCTTCCACACCAACTCGAACCTGCACCACTCCTACGATCCGGCCACGGACAAATGGACGATGCGCACGCCGGCTCCCACCGGCCGCTCCGGCCATGGCGCGGTGCTCTATCGCGGCAAGGTCTTCGTGATGGGCGGCGAAGGCACCAACCGCGTCTTCGGCCAGATGGAAGCCTACGACCCGGCGGCCGATGCCTGGGAGCAATACGCCCCGATGCTGACGCCCCGCCATGGGCTCGGCGCAGCGCTGGTCGGCGACGCGATCCATGTCGCCGGCGGCGGCCCGATCATGGGCGGCGGCGTGCAGAGCGCGGTGCACGAGGCGTTCACGCTGGCTTGAGGCGGACAGGCGATGCATGCAGGAATCCGGATCGCCAGCTCATGAGCCGCCTCGACAGTTTCATTCGTCGACTTGAAGCGCAGCGCACGGTCCTGAACTGGGCTGTGGCCGCGATCCAGGGCCGGAACGGGCTCGTTCTGGAATTGGGCCTCGGCAATGGCCGGACCTATGATCATCTGCGGGCGCTGTTGCCGGACCGCGACATTCACGTCTTCGAGCTCAATCCGCAGCCGAATCCCAGTTCGATGCCGCCGGCGCACCTGCTCATCGTCGGCGATATGGCGCAGACGCTCCCGGCGTTCGAGAAGCAGCACGGAGCGGCCGCGGTGCTGATCCATGTCGACGTCACGACCGGTGTACCGGAGCAGGATGCCATCACCTTCGCCTGGCTGCCGGCCCACGCCGCGGCGCTGGCCATGACCGGGGCCATTGTCCTGAGCGGTTGGGCGCTGGAGCACGACCAGCTCGAAGCCGTGGCCTTGCCGCAGGAGGTGCCCGAAGGGCGCTACTTCGCCTACAGGCGCGTCGCCTGAGGACGGAGCGGCTGGGCCCTTGGAGACCGTGCCTGCAGCGGACGGCCAGCGTGAATCGGTCTTCGACGTCTCGGAATGTGAGCGCCGCCAATGTCTGACACGGGTCGAAAGGCAACCCGTACCGAGTGTATCTGCTATGGTTGCGGAGGCACGAGCTTGAACCCGGAGTTTGGGTATGTCGGGACAGCAACAAGCCAATCCTGACCCGGATCGATCCGCGAGGCAGACGATCGCAACAGCCATTGTGCTGGCTGTCTTTTTCGTCGTCGTCTGCATCATCGCGGTGGAACTTGATTATCGGCAGATGTGGAGCGCTCGCTCACGGAACCCTGCGGCGGTCGTTCAGCCTTAACTCGGCGGCCGCCCCACGTCCGCAATCGACCGATTCCGGACCGTGCCGAGCTTGATCGGGAAGAGGCCTTTCAAGCCGATTGCAGGAACTCTACTCCGCCTTCAGCTTTCCAATGTTCAGCGGCAGGCCCGAAAACGGGAGCTCATTGTCCGTTAGCAACTGTCGCCCCAGCCATTCCTGGCTCTCGAACATGTTGATCGCGGCGGCGAGCAATTCTGGTGGCGGCTCAGCCTCGCTACGCAACAGATTTTCGACCTGCTGCCTGCTGGAGCCGTATCGCTGAGCGAGTTCGGCGATCCAGTCTGAATGTGAAAAGCGGCTGGCCATGTGAGAGGCCAGCTCCTTCCCTGAAGCAACGGTCTCGGGAAAGCTCATCGCCTTGCCTCGTCTGTTCCATCCGTCGCGAAATTTGGCACAGCCCCGTAGCTGACATCAACTTGGGCGGGTCGAGGTTCTAGCGCGCCACGTCCCTGGCATCTAGAGTTCCTGCGGCAATCCGGAGGCGCTGATGCTGATCGATCGAATCCTGCCTGAAGCCCGAGAACTGCTCGTAACCATCAAGGATGGTTCCCCCCTCATCGACGCAGCCAATCAGTTCCGAAAGGGAATTGATCTTGTCGTAGTCTGCGACGAAAGCGGTCGCGCCTGTGGCGTCGTGACGAAAACCGACGTTGTGGCGAAGATGAGCCATTGCGGCGGCGCCAGCTGCACCGAACCGGCTTCGACCGTCATGACGCGGAACATTATCTCCTGCCAAGCCACGGACTGGGGCGCTGCGGTCTGGGCATCAATGAAAGAGCATCGGCTGAAGAACCTTCCGATCCTCGATAACGACGCGCGTCCAATCGGCGTCGTGACGGCCCGTCTGGTGCTGCAACTGCTGCTGGAAGAGACGAGCGACGAGGAAGCCCTGCTGCGGGATTACGTGATGAATGTGGGCTATCACTGAACAAGCTACGCGCCGGAAGGCACGTGTCGAACGGACGCGAAGAAGGCCCTCGGTCGTCGATCATTCGGAGTCCTCAGGATGAACACTGCGAACCTCCAACTCGAGGGTCTTTTGCTCGCGACAGCCGCGCTCTTCGGAGAGTTGAAGCGAAAAGGCCTGCTGGACAGCGGCCAGATCGAAGCGGCGCTCGATCATGCTGCCCAGGGCGCGTCCGCCAGGGCGACAGCACTGTCCGATGCCAATCGTGAGGCAATCCATTTTCCGGTGCGCTTCCTACGCGAGGCGCTTCGGGACGATGCCGCGCCGCTCGACTATCGAGCCATCGCCGTTGAGATCGGCCGTTCGCTGGACATCAAGCCTCAGAGCGCAACCAAGTAGGCTTTCTGAGCGTCCGCAACGGGTCGATACCGTTGAAGAAGTCG
>UCLR01000036.1 GCA_900473415.1 Hyphomicrobiales bacterium | reverse complement strand
CCCCAGCGCAGGCCAAGGGCGCCCGCCCCTGCCCGGAATACGGCGCGGGCTTCGTGCGGATGGAAGGCTCCTCATTCTGCGTGCGGGTCGGCGGGGCGGTCCGCGCCGAGTTCGGCAAGAGCTCGCACAGCCGCTATGGCAGCCGCGCCGACGGGCTGGTCTATCTCGAAAGCCGCGGGCAGACCGCGCTCGGCCCCGTCCGCTCCGTGCTCAGCGTGCAGGGTCAGGTGGATCGTGGGCTCGATTCGCGCCCGTTCCGCTATTAGCGAGTATTGATCTCGACCCGAAACACGGGCGTCATCCCGGGCTTGCCCCGGGATCCATCGTAAAGCTTGAGCGCTCTACGATGGATCCCGGATCGGCGCGGCTAAAGCCGCTTGTCCGGGATGACGGCGTGGTTTCGTGCAACGTCAGCACTCGCTCAAGGCCTTGCAACGCTTCAGGTCTCGTCCAGCTCAAGCCAGGAGCCGCGCAACCTCGGCCCGCAGCACCGGAACCAACTCCGCCTCGAACCAGGGATTGCGCCTGAGCCAGGCGTTGTTGCGCCAGGAGGGGTGCGGCAGCGGCAGGATGCGCGGATGCGTCGGGCGGGCCAGGATTTCCCGCCAGCTCGCCACGGTTCCAGAGAGGCTCGCGGCATTGTCAGCGCCGAGATGCCAGCCCTGGGCATAGCGGCCGATCGCCAGCACGAGTTCGATCCGCGGCAGGGCTGCGAAGACGCGCCTGCGCCAGGTCGGGGCGCATTCGCGGCGGGGGGGCTTGTCCCCGCCCTTGGCGTCGAGCCCCGGAAAGCAATGCCCCATCGGCACGATGGCGACCTTCGAGGCATCGTAGAAGACGCTTTCGTCGATGCCGAGCCAGCTGCGCAGGCGCACGCCGGAGGGGTCGGTGAAGGGGCGGCCGCTGGCGTGGACACGCGTGCCGGGCGCCTGGCCCGCGATGCAGAGCCGCGCCGTCGCCGCGGCCTGGATCACCGGGCGCGGCTCATGCGGCAGCGGCGGGGGATAGAGCGGGGCGTCGCGGCAGATGCGGCAGGCGCGCAGCTCCGCCAGCACCGTGTCGAGCGGCTCCGGCTCGATCATCGCACCTGGGCGAGCCTGCGGCTCATGAGCGGCGCGGGGGCGCGGGAAATCAGGCCGTCGCAATACCAGGGCGTGCCGTTGTCCGTGTGGTTGCGCGGATTACCGGGCTCGACCTTGGCCAGCGCATTGACGAGGCCACTGCCGACATTGCGCAGCACATAGAGTTCACCGGTCAGGTCGACCGTAAAGCAGTGCACCGTCCGGTCGCTCGGCGGGCCGTAATAGTAGCAGATGCTGTCCGGCTTGGTGATCCAGCAGGCATCGGTGTTGGGTTGCCAGCCATTATGACCGAGCGCGCGACCGTCGGGATCGTGGAATTCGGTGAAGAAGCCGCCATTGGTGTAGCGGCCCGAGACCGTGTTGCCGCGGAAGGCCCGCTCGATCGCCTCGCCACTCAGGCGTTCGACAGCCAGGGCAGCGGCCGACGGCACAAGCAACGCCAGCACAATCAGAATAGCCGCGCGCATCATGCCTTCCAGCTTGTGCGACCCGAGAGTGCGCTGTGCCAGCGCCGGATCTGCACGAAATCCTCGGGCAACGGCAGCTTGGCGGGCTTCATGAAGTCGATCGCGATGCCCGCCGTGATGTCCGCCACCGTCAACGTCTGCCCACAGACGAAATCGTTGCCGGCGAGCTGCAGCTCCAGCAGCCAGAGATGGTCTTCGATCTGCTCGCGGTTGGCCTGCGCCCATTCGGGAACCTGCTCCTCGAATTCCGCCATCGAGGGATGGCTATGGCGGAAGACGGCGGTGACGCTCGCGAAGAGCCCGAGCTCGATGCGGCGGTTCCACATCTCGATCGTGGCCTGGTCCTTCGCCTCGCGGCCGAACAGCGACGGCTCGGGATGCAGCGCCTCGAGATAGCGGCAGATCGCCATCGTCTCGGCCAGCGCCGTGCCGTCGTCGAGCTCCAGCACCGGCAGGCGCTGCGACGGGTTCATCCGCGCGAAAGCCGCGGTCTTGTGCTCCTTATTGGTCATGTCGACCGGCACGAGCTCCGGCAGCGGCACGCCCTTCTCCGCGAAGAAGATGCGGACCCGCCGCGGATTTGGCGCGCGCCCGCCATCGTAGAGCTTCATCAGACCCCTCCGTTTCCGGGCGCACCGGATCACGGCCAGAGCCGGCAGGTCAACCGTATCGCGACCAGATGCCGGGGTTTCTTGACGCGATGATGGCGAAAACGGCCCGCTCAGCGCGGATGAGCACGCCGCCAGGCTTCCGGCTGCTCGAAGCGCAGTGCCCAGAGGCCGCGCCCGGCCGCACGCGCCGCATCCTCCTCGGCGCGGTAGCCGCCATAGGCGACGGCATGCCCCTCCCGCACCGGCGTCGCGTTGATGTCGGTGTCGCCCTGCCGGCAGCGGGCGAGGCCGCGGCCGTAGCGATCGACCTTGCCGATCTCGCAATGGACGACGCCTCGCGCCAGCATGGCCTGCAGGGCACGGCGCGCCGTCTGCCCACAGGCGACCGGGCGGCCGTTCGCGTCGGCGCAGGTCTGGCGATATTCCGGAGCATCGACGCCTTCGAGCCGCAACTCCTCGCCGAGCAGGCGCATCGAATCGCCGTCAATCGCCTGCGCCGCACCGACGAGTTCCCGTGCCGGCCCGAGGCGATATTGCAGGATCGCACCGGCGAGCGCGAGGAAGCCCAGAAGCCCCAGCGCCACGACGAAATCGACCGGCCGGCTGACGCGGCGCCAGCCGAAAGGTCCCGAACCGGAGCTGCCGAATCCGAAGCGTGCCATCAGGAAGAGCTTAACGATTCAGTGTCCATGATGGCGAGCCGTCCGCGCATGCCGCGCGGCGGGACGAGGATACACGCGTCAACCATGCCGGAAGTGACGGCCGAACAGGTGCAGCGTGGACGCGGGCCCGACCCGTCGTCGCTGGCGCGCCGCAAGCACGTCTCGCGCGAGGTGAAGTCCGTGCGCGAGCGGCTGACCTCGTCGACCGGCCTTGAGCGCGCCTTCGACAACGAGCTGCTGCGCGTCTTCGCGCAATACCGCCTGTCCGGCGCGGTGGGCACGCTGGTGCTTGTCACCGGCGTGGCCGCGGCCTCCTGCCTCTGGCTGCCGAGCGCCCATGTCGCCCTGTGGAGCGGGACGGTGCTCGCCAGCACGCTCCTCATCGTCGCCTTGGCGCGCCGCTATCTCTCCAAGGCGCCGGACGAGGTCAGACTCAGGCGCTGGCGCCGGCTCTTCACGATCGGCGAGGGTCTCCATGGCGTTTCGTGGTCGCTGCTGCTGCTGCTCTTCGCCTCCGTCGACGCGTCAGGCGCGAAGGTCTTCGTCACGACGGCGCTGCTGATCGTGAGTGCGCTCACCGTCATGCTCGCGGCCACGATTCGGAGCGCGGTCTATGCGGGGCTCGTCCCCATCATCGCGGGCATCATGGCGTTCTTCTGGGAGCGCCGCGACATGGACAGCGTCACCATGGCGCTGATGGCGGCCGCGGCGCAGCTCTTCTTCATCTTCCTGGCCAACCGGCTCTACACCAGCTCCGTCGCCTCGATCGGCTTCAGGGCCGAGAAGGACGCGCTGATCGCCGAGCTCGAGACCGCCAACGCCAATTCCGACGAGGCCCGGCGCAAGGCCGAGGAGGCGAACCTCGCCAAGTCGCGCTTCCTCGCGACGATGAGCCATGAACTGCGCACCCCGCTCAACGCGATCCTGGGCTTCTCCGAGGTGATGAAGAACGAGATCTTCGGCGCGCACGCCAATGCGGCCTACAAGGAATATTCCGGCGACATCCACGGCTCGGGCCAGCATCTGCTGAACCTCATCAACGAGATCCTCGATCTCTCGCGCATCGAGGCCGGCAAATACGAGCTGAACGAGGAGGCTCTGTCGCTCGCCGGCATCGTCGACGATTGCCAGCACATGCTGGCGCTGCGCGCCAAGGCCAAGGGGCAGAGCGTCCGCGCGCTGGCCGAGGCCGATCTGCCGAGGGTCTGGGCCGACGAGCGCGCCATCCGGCAGGTCGTGCTCAACGTCCTCTCGAACGCGATCAAGTTCACGCCGCAGGGCGGCGAGATCACCATCAAGGTCGGCTGGACCGCGACAGGCGGCCAATACGTCACGATCACCGATACCGGCCCCGGCATTCCCGAGAATGAGATCCCGATCGTGATGCAGAGCTTCGGACGCGGCTCGCTGGCGATCAAGACCGCCGAGCAGGGCTCGGGGCTCGGCCTGCCGATCGTCAAAGGGCTGATCGAGCTGCATGGCGGCGGCTTCCACCTGAAGTCCAAGCCGCGCGCCGGCACGGAGGTGACGATCACCTTGCCGGCCGAGCGCGTGATGGATGCCCTGCCTGCCCTGCCTGAGCCGAAGCCACGCGCGGCATGAGCGCGCCGCGCCGCCCGAATCCTGCCTCACCCGTCAGAGACACCGCTGATCGCCCGCCTTCGCGGGCGATTCTGCCGCCAGCCCATCGGACCATCGGACCATGAACCGGAAAACGCGCGTCGCCGTGCTCTATGGCGGCAAATCAGGCGAGCACGAGGTGTCGCTGAAATCGGCAGCGTCCGTCCTGCGCTATCTCGACCGCGAGCGCTTCGAGCCCGTGCCGGTCAGCATCGACAAGCAGGGCCGCTGGCAGTGCCACGATCTGCGCCGCATCGAGGCAGCCAATACCGAGAGTCTGCAGATCCCGGCTGAATCGCCGGCGATCCGACTGGAACCCCAAGACGACGGGCGGACCGCGATCCTGCCCGCCGACAGCACGGCTGCGCCGATCCCGCCCGTCGACGTGGTCTTCCCGGTGATCCACGGCCCGCTCTGCGAGGACGGCGCGGTGCAAGGGCTGCTGGAGCTCGCCGGCGCGGCTTATGTCGGTTCGGGCGTGCTGGCCTCGGCCGTCGGCATGCACAAGGACATCGCCAAGAAGCTCGCCGCGCTCGCCGGCCTGCCGGTTGCGCCCTATCTCGCCATCGCCCGGCGCGACTGGCGCCGCGACGCGCAAGGCTCGGCGAACGCCGCGCGCGAGAAGCTGACGCTGCCGATCTTCGTCAAGCCCTGCAACATGGGCTCCAGCGTCGGCGTTCATAAGGTGAAGAGCTGGGAGGCGCTCGACACCGCGCTCACCGACGCCTTCCTGTACGACACCAAGGTGCTGGTCGAGCAGGGCATCGATGCCCGTGAGATCGAGATCGCGGTGCTCGACGGCGATCCGCCGACGGCCAGCGTCGCAAGCGAGCTCAATGCCGGGCCGCAGCACGAGTTCTACTCCTACGAGGCGAAGTACATCGACCAGCACGGCGCGACCGTCGACCTGCCGGCGAAGCTCGACGCCGCCCAGATGGCGCGCGTGCGGCAGCTCGCCATCGACGCCTTCGTCGCACTCGAATGCAGCGGGCTGGCGCGGGTCGACTTCTTCCTCGACCGCAAGAGCGGCGAATTCTTCTTCAACGAGATCAACACGCTGCCGGGCTTCACCGCGATCAGCATGTATCCGAAGATGATGGAGGCCTCCGGCCTGCCCTATCCGCAGCTGCTGACCCGCCTGATCGAGCTGGCACAGGAGCGCCACGCCGAGCGGGCGGCGTTGAAGACGGATTACGAAGGCTAGTCCTTCCGGGCCACCTGCGCCTGCTCGAAGGTCGCCATGCCGGAATGAACGGCGGCGGCCGCCTTGACCAGGCCAGCGGCGAGTGCCGCGCCCGAGCCCTCGCCCAGCCGCATGTCGAGCGCCAGCAGCGGCACCTTGCCGAGTCGGGCGAGCACATCGGCGTGGGCGCCTTCGGCCGAGAGATGGCCGGCGATGCAGTGGTCGATCGTCGCGGGATCGATCGCGTGCAGGATCGCCGCGGCGGCGGTCACGACATAGCCGTCGAGGATCACCGGGATGCGTTGCGAGCGCGCGGCGATGATCGCCCCGCAGATCGCCGCGACCTCACGGCCGCCGAGACGGCGCAGCACCTCCAGCGGGTCCTTGAGATGGGCACGGTGCAGCGCGATTCCGGCTTCGACCGCCGCAATCTTGCGCTTCAGCCCCTCGTCGTCGAGGCCCGTGCCGCGCCCGACCCAATGGGCCGCCTCGCCGCCATAGAGCGCGGCATAGATCGCCGCCGCCGAGGTGGTGTTGCCGATGCCCATCTCGCCGAGGCAGAGCAGGTCCGCCCCGCCGGCCAGGGCCTCCATGCCGAACGCCATGGTGGCGACGCAGGCACGCTCGTCCAGCGCATCGGTTTGCGTGAAGTCGCCGGTCGGCAGGTCGAGCGCGAGGTCGAAGACCTTGAAGCCGAGATCGTAGGCCGCACAGATCTGGTTGATCGCAGCGCCGCCGGCGGCGAAGTTCTCCAGCATCTGGCGCGTCACCGCCTGCGGATAGGCCGAGACGCCCTGCGCCACGACGCCATGGTTGCCGGCGAAGACGCAGACCAGCGGCCGGTTCACCGCGGGCGGCGCCTTGCCCTGCCAGGCGGCGAGCCATTCGGCGATCTCCTCCATGCGGCCAAGGCTGCCGGCCGGCTTGGTCAGGTTGGCGTCGCGGGCGCGCACGGCATTGGCCGCCGCCATGTCGGGGCCGGGCATGGCGGCGATGAGTTCGCGAATATCGTCGAAGGGCAATCCGGAGGCGGCCATGGCTAATCCGTAAGATGCGTGCGCCGGCGTGGCGGCGAGGTCTGCGGTGCTGCTATAGCCTTGGGCGCGGGAAGACAATCGAGCCGGGACGCATGACTGAGGCCGAGACCAGCACGGAGACTTTGCCGCCGGACTGGCCCGGCTGGACGATCGCGACCGCGATCTGCCTGCGCTTCTGGTCGCGCCTGCCGCTTCCTGCCCTGCCCGGCGAGGCGGAAAGCCACGCCGCCCCCGATTTCCGGCTGGTGCCGCGCGCCCTGCCCTTCGCCGCGCTCGTCATCGCGCTGCCGGCCGCCCTGGTGACCCTGGGCGCAGGGCTTGCGGGACTGAGCGGGCTTATTGTCGCAGCACTGGCGCTGACGACATTGGCGCTGACCACCGGCGCCTTCCATGAGGACGGGCTTGCGGACAGCGCCGACGGGCTCTTCGGCGGCTATACGCCTGAGCGGCGGCTCGAAATCATGAAGGACAGCCGCATCGGCTCCTATGGCGCGCTGGCGCTCGGCCTGTCACTCATGCTGCGCGCGGGCCTTATCGCCATGATCCTCGACCGTTCTGGCGCCTTGGCCGCTGCGGCAGCCATGCTCGCGGCCGCGCCCTGGTCGCGGGCGGAGGGGCTGTTCCTGCTCGCCACGCAGCCGACGGCGCGCAGCACGGGGGCTGCCGCGGCCGTGGGGCAGCCGACGGCAATCACGGCACGGATTGCGCTGGCGCTCAGCCTGGTCCTCGCGACCGGGATCGCTCTCGCGGCACAGCTGCCCGTCCCCGGGCTGCTTCTCGGCTTCGCGCTGGCCCATGGCGCAGCGGCTGTGCTGTCGCGGCTGGCGCGGCGGCTGATCGGCGGGCAGACCGGCGATGTCCTCGGCGCGGCGCAGCAACTCGCCGAGATCGCGATCTATCTCGGGATCGCCCTCTCGCTGGGCTGGGCGGGGCGATGAGCGCCGTCTCGACGCCCTGCATCAAGGTCTGCGTCATCGACGCGGCGAGCAAGCTCTGCGAGGGCTGTGGGCGGACACTGGCCGAGATCGCGCAATGGGGCGGGCTCAGCGAGACGGAGCGGCGGGCGATCATGGCTGCCTTGCCGGAGCGGCTGCGCAAGGCGTCGTCCGAGCCACCGCGCCATGCTCGGGCTTGACCCGAGCATCTCGGAAACCAGTGCTTTCACGTCCTGAATTTCTCGGGTCGAAGCTCCGCTTCGCCCGAGAATGACGCCTAACTTTTCGCCGCCTTCAGCAGCGCCTCTCCCGTCAGGCGGAAGAACAGCTTCTTCGGCTGCGGAACTGCGCCGAGGCTCTCGTAGAAGCGTAGCAGCGGGCCGTCCTCGGCATCGGCCGTCCAGTCGATGCGTTTATGGCCGCGCTCGATGGCAAGCTCGGCCAGCGCCTGCATCAGCGCGCGGCCCAGCCCCGATCCGCGCGCAGCGTCCGCGACGTAAATCTCCTTGAGGAAGAAACCCGATTTCAGTCCGGGACCGGGATAGAGATTGCAGGCGGAGGCGAAGCCGAGGATCGCGCCTTCCTTCGCGGCGACGAGGATGTCGACGCCTGCAGGGAGGCAGGCAAGGCCTGCGAGGATCTCCGCGAGCGGCGGGCACGGCACCGCGTAGTGCCCCTGCATCTCGACCATCAGCGCAGCCAGCGCCGGATGGTCTTCCGGCTGGGCCAAGCGGATCGTCGTCTCGCTCACCTTTCCGCCTCCGGCTGTCAGGTCAGCAGCGACCAGATGAAGCGGCTGGCGACGAAGAGCAGGAAGATGCCGAAGGCGATCTCGAGTTTGCGCTTCGAGAGACGGTGCGCCAGACCCGCGCCGATCGGCGCCGTCCAGATCGAGGTCGGGATGAAGAGGATCATGCCGAGGAGCGAGACATAGCCGAGCGAGAGCGGCGGCAGGATGTCCATCTTCGGCCAGCCGGCATAGATGAAGCCGAGCGCGCCGGGGATCGAGATCAGCACGCCGAGGCCCGAGGAGGTCGCGACCGCCTGGTGGATCGGCCGGCCATAGAAGGTCATGAACAGGCTGGAGAGCTGGCCGCCTCCAATGCCCATCAGAGCCGAGAGCACACCAATGATGCCGCCATAGACGACCATCACCGGCTTGCCCGGCATGTCCTCGCCGAACTTCCACTTGTCTGCGGCGAAGAGCAGCCGGATCGCCGAGATCGTGGCGACGATGACGAAGATGATCTTGAAGAGGTCGGCCGGGGCATAGCGGGCGATGTAGCTGCCGACGATCACGCCGAGCACCACCGGAACGGCCCAGACCTTGAGGATCGAGAGATCGACGAGGCCCTTGGCGCGGTGTGCGTTGAAGGAGCGGATCGAGGTCGGGATGATGACCGCGAGCGAGGTGCCGACGCAGAGCGGCATCCGCACCTCCTCCGGCACGCCGATGACGCGGAAGACCTCGTAGAGCACCGGCACGATGACCGCACCACCGCCGACGCCGAAAACGCCGGCAAGCAGCCCCGTCACTGCCCCCGCCAGCACGAGGGAAACGGCGAGGAAGACGAGATCGCCAATGGGGATGCCAGCGAGCATAGGAGATATCCGGTGAACCGGCGGGTTCTCTCGGCCATTTGCCCGGCAGGTGCAAGATGCCCCGACCGCATGGCTGCTGCGAAAAATCCCGCAAGGCGCGACCAGTCGCCACCTTTGCGCCTTGAGCTTTGCACAGGATCGCCGCGCCGGCGGCGGAGCCGGCCCCACGCACACGAAGGAGCGCCACGCGCCTGAGAAATTCGCCCTGCCTGCACTTCAAGTCGTTTTCAACGAGCAAAAAGCCAAGGAGGATACGATGTCAGAGGGCCGGAATTCGACGCAGGATCATTCGGTTTCATCATCCATCTCGCGCCGCAGGCTGATGCAGGCCGCGGGCGCCGGAGCCTTCGCGGCGGCGGCAGCGCCCGCGCTGGCGCAGCAAGCCCAGCCAGGCCAGCCGGCAAGCCCGCCCACCACCATCACCACGCCCCCGCGCGATTTCAGCCGCCGCGGCGCGCCGACCACCTATTTCTGGGACCCCGACGTCATCGCCGTCGATCCCTCCTTCAACAACCTCGCCCAGCCCAATGCCGCGATCCAGCGGCTCTGGACCGGAGGCCTATGGCTCGAAGGGCCGGCCTGGAATGCGCAGGGGCGCTATCTGGTCTGGAGCGACATCCCGAACAACCGGCAATTGCGCTGGCTGGAGGATGACGGCCATGTCAGCGTCCTGCGCATGCCGTCGGGCTACAGCAACGGCAACAGCTTCGATTTCCAGGGCCGGCAACTCTCCTGCGAGCATCTCAACCGACGCGTCGTGCGCTACGAGCTCGACGGCTCGGCGACCGTGCTGGCCGATTCCTTCGAGGGCAAGAAGCTCAACTCACCCAACGACATCGTCGCCCATCCCGACGGCAGCTACTGGTTCACCGACCCGCCCTATGGCGGCCAGCTCTACGAGGGTGCACCCGATGCAGCCGGCGGCCCGAGCAATGCCAATGGCAAGATCAATCCGCGGCTCGGCCAGCCGCCCGGCATCGGGCTGGCCAAGCGCGAGCTGCCGACCAACGTCTATCGCCTCGACCCGGGCGGGCGGCTCGACCTCGTCATCCGCGAGGAGCAGGTGCCGGACCCGAACGGGCTTTGCTTCTCGCCGGATTTCAAGAAGCTCTACGTCGCCTCGACCGGCAAGGGGCCGGGCGACACCGGCCCTGGCGGCAAGGGCGACATCCATGTCTTCGACGTTGGTGCGGACAACAAGCTCTCGAACGGGAAGCGATTCTCGGACTGCATGATCGACGGCATCAATTGCGGGCCGGATGGCCTGCGCTGCGATGTCGAGGGCAATCTCTGGGCGTCGAGCAATGCCGGCCGGAATGTCGGCTACAGCGGCGTGATCGTGTTCAACCCGGCTGGCCGGGTGATCGGCCGGATCAGGCTGCCGGAGGTTTGCGGCAACATCTGCTTCGGCGGGCCGAAGCGCAACCGCCTGTTCATGGCGGCGAGCCAGTCGATCTATGCGCTGTTCCTGGCGACGCAGGGGGCCGCGCCGGCGTGAGCGGTTCAATCCGGCCCGCGCTCGTGATGCTCGGGCTCGACCCGAGCATCTCTTCGACGAGATTCTCGGGCCGCCGCGATGCGGCGGCCCGAGAATGACGCTCCGCGCGCCTCAGGCGTCCACGATCGGCGCGAAGCCGCCATAGACCATGCGCTTGCCGTCGAAGGGCATCTTGGCGTCGCGCATGCGCGGGTCTTCCATCAGCTTCGCCCAGGCGGCGTCGCGCGCTGCCCGCGAGGACCATTCGACCCAGCTGAACACGACCGTCTCGCCGGCTTCGGCCTTCACTGCGCCCTTGAAGTCGGTGACCTTGCCGTCAGGCACGTCGTCGCCCCAGGCGTCGACGACGCGGCGCGCACCGTGCTCCTTCAGCAGCGAGGCATGGGTGGCGGCGAAGTCCTGATAGGCGTCCTTGCGGTCGTTCGGCACCGCGATCAACGCGCCGTCGACATAGCCCATGTCGCCGCCCGCGCCCTCGTCGAGGATCGAGGCGAAGCCGCCCATGATCATGCGCTTGCCGTCGAAGGGCATGTTCTTGCCCATCTCCTCCATGCGCGGATCGCTCATGAACTTCTCGTTGGCGGCGTCGCGTGCGGCGCGGTCGGGATATTCGAACCAGGAGAAGACCACGACCTCGTCGGGCGTCGCCTTCACGGCGCCCTTGAAGTCGGTGAGCTTGCCGTCCGGAACGTCATCGCCCCAGGCCTCGACCATGCGGCGGACGCCGCACTCCTTGAAGATCTCGAACGCCTCGACGGCGTGCTTGCGGTAGATCTCCTTGTTCGCGGCGGGAACGGCGACGACGAAACCTTCAACATAGGCCATAGCATTCCTCCTTCGCTGGCGGTCGCGGGTGCGGGCTGCCTCCTGAATCTCGGAAGATCGTTCAGCCGCAGCAGGAGCCGGCGGCCTGCAGGGGCTGGAAGCTCGCTGCGCCTCCGGCGGCTGGCCTGGGCTTGTCCTCGTAGCGGTCGTGATGGCGCATCCAGTCCATGATGCCCTCTTCGTTGCGGCCCTTCGGCATCATGTCGAGGAAGTTGTAGGCGCCGATCAGCAGGTCGCCGCCGCGGCCATAGGTCGAGTAGGTGTGGAAGATCTCGCCGGCCTCGTTGCGGTAGAAGACGCTGAAGCCCGGCATCTCGCCGCCCTCCCCGTCATGCATCTCGTAATTGTACTCGTAGCGTCCGGCTTCCTTCTCGGCGGGGCTCGGCGAGACGTGGAAGTCGTAGTTGAAGTCGCCGCCGGCCGAGGAGACCCAGGGGAAATCCCAGCCCATGCGGCGCCGGAAGGCCTGGAACTCGGCGAAGGGCGCGCGCGAGACCGCGACGAGGCTGACGTCGTGATACTTCAGATGCAGGTTCGCGCCGTCGAAATGATCGGCGAGGAAGGAGCAGCCGGGGCAACCCTCCGTCCAACCCGGGCCGAACATGAAGTGATAGATGACGAGTTGGCTGTTGCCGGCGAAGAGATCGTTGAGCGAGAGCCGCCCGTTCGGCCCCTCGAAGACATAGTCCTTCTCGACCCTGACCCAGGGCAGCGCCTGCCGCTCGGCAGAGAGGGCGTCGCGCTGGCGGGTGAACTCCTTCTCATGGGCGAGATGGGTCTTTCGGGCCGCAAGCCATTCCTCACGGGATACGATCCTGTGTTCCATAGGCTCCTCTCCTCTTGCTTCCGCCGACGCCAGAGCCGGCGGTTTTCGACCGCGGCGCCAGTCGCGCCGCTGAAAGCTCAGGCGAAATAGGCCTCGAGCTTGTCCATGCTGCCGGTCCAGCCATGGGTGTGGCCGCGTACGGCCTGATCATCGAACAGCTTCTCGTGAAGGAGTGTCAGGATGGTGCCATCACCATCCGGCTTGAATGTGACCGTTACGCGCGAGACGCGTTCCGGCGTCGTCACCCAGGACCAGCTGAAGACCAGCTTCTCGTTCTCGACCACCTCCAGATAGCGCCCCGAAACCTCGTGGCGCTCGCCATTGTCCTCCAGCATCACGACGCGATAGGCGCCGTCGACGCGTGGATCGATCTCGGCCTCCTGCGCCACCACATTCTCGGGGCCGAACCAGCGCAGCAGCAGCTCCGGATCGGTCCAGGCCTCGTAGACCTCGGCGGGCGAGGCATTCAGCCGGCGCTTGATCGTCAGGCTCGGCGTTACCGGCTGCTCCATGGTCCCGCTCGCCTTCCCTCAGCTCTCGCCCTTGCGCCGCGCTTCCAGAAGCGCTTCCAGCGCATCGAGCCGCGCCGTCCAAAACCTCTGATAGCGCTCCAGCCAGCCCATCGCCGCCTCCATCGGCTCGGCGTTCAGACGGCAGGACACGGTGCGCCCCGCCTTGGTACGCGTCACCAGCCCAGCCTCGGCGAGCACGTCGAGATGCTTCATGATCGCGGGCAGCGAGACCGGAAACGGCTTCGCCAGCTCGCTGACCGAGAGCCCGTCCTCCTGCTCCAGCCGCGCCAGCAGGGCCCTGCGCGTGGGGTCTGCCAGCGCAGAGAAAGTGCGGTCGAGCTGCGCATCTTGAAACTTAACCATTGAGTTAAGTATAGGCGTGCGCCGTGCAGGCAGTCAAGTCCCGTCGATTTCGCCGATCAGCGGCGCGCGTTGGCCAAGGCGGGGTCCCGGCGCCAGCCGTCCAGAGACATGGTCGGCAGATCGAAATAGTCCCGCGTGGTCGCATAGCCATGTCCGCCCATGCGGCCGATTGCGTCAAGCGCGGCGGGGTCGACATAGTGTCTGGCGGCATCGACCGTGTCGGCGCGGAAATGGGCGTAGACGACCTCGCCCAGAATAATCTCGCGAGAATTACCGATGCCGAGCGTCGTGTGGTGGCGGCATTCGAAGGCGGCAGGCGCCTGGCCGATCCAGGGGCACGGCACCTTGACGCCGGGCATGGCGGTCAGGCCCGCTTCGGCGAGTTCGTCGGTTCCGGGCTCGAACGGCACCGCACAGACATTCATGCCCTCGAGCAGCGCATCGGAGACGATGTTGACGGTGAAGGCCAAGGTCTCCCGCACATTGCGGCCGGTATCCTTCTGACCGCCGGCAGCGCGATATTCGACGCCGAGCGCAAGGATCGCGGGATCGGCCGAAAGGCAGTTGAAGAAGGAGAAGGGGGCGGCGTTGACGACGCCCTGTGCGTCGACCGTCGTCACCAGCGCGATCGGGCGCGGAACCACCGCTCCGATCAGTAGCTTGTAGCGCTCACGCGGAGAGAGCGCCGCGAAATCGAAGGTGACGATGCCGGGCGCCTCCTGGCTCCCATGGGACAAGGCCGATTGAGCAGTCACGACGGGGTCAGTCCTTCACTGAGGGCATAGGGCGCGAGCACGTCGCGGATGTCGCGCTCGACGCGCGAGGTGAGCAGGGCGCGCGTCACGACGGAGCGCAAATGATGGTCCATGAGATCGGTCGCTCGCGCCACATCCCCCTGGCGCAGGGCTTCGATGAGCTGCCGATGCTCGGAAACGGCGCATTCGGAGGAATGCGGCCGGCCATAGATCGCCAGGATCAACGAGCAGCGCGACGAGGCTTCCTGCACATAGCGCAGCAGCAGCGCGTTGCCGGTCATTTCCGCGAGCTTGATGTGGAACTCGCCGGAGAGGCGGATCGATTCCGGCCCGTCCTGGCCGTGGGCCTTCTCCTCGAGCTGGACATGGGCTTCCAGCTCGGCCGCCTGGGCGCTGGTGAGCCGGCCGGCGAGGGTCTCAGCCACCAGGCGTTCGAGGCCGCGGCGCACGTCGAAGACGTCGCGCGCCTCCTCCAGCGTCGGATAGGCGACGGACGCGCCCTTGTTCGGCTTCAGCTCGACCAGCCCTTCGATCGCGAGCCGCCCGAAGGCCTCGCGCACCAGCGTGCGGCTGACGCCGAGCTGCTCGCCGATCGAATCCTCCGGCAGCTTCGTGCCAGGCTTCAGCGCCTGCTCGATAATGGCGCGCCGAAGCGCTCTGTATACCGATTGCGCTCGCAATCCGGGGGCACGGGATTCCGACATGGCAGCCGTTCTTCGCTTTGATTCCAGAAGCTGGGACACGCTCGATGCCACGGGATGACGCTCCGCTCCAGTTTTTCCCTTGTGCTCAATAATCGCATACAATACGATCCATCCATCGTATGCAAGATTGATCATTAATCGCACACGATATGCCGCCTAAAGCACCAACCTGGCTAAAGCGGCGGCAGCGCGAGGGGTAGCGGGTCGGACGAGCGCAAAACGCGCCACGGCTCATCGAGAGGAGAATCCGATGAAGAAGCATTGGCTACTGGCGGCCGTTGCGGCTTTCGCGCTCACCGGCGCAGCCGAGGCGAAGACGCTGAAATGGGGCGCCGCCCGCGAGATCGCCTCGCTCGACCCCTATTCCTTCGGCGAGACTTTCACCCTGTCGGTGCTGAACCATGTCTATGAGGGACTGGTGCGTTATACCGGCGATCTCAAGATCGAGCCGGCGCTGGCCGAGTCCTGGGAGACGGTGTCGCCGACTGTCTGGCGCTTCAAGCTGCGCCAGGGCGTCAAGTTCCACAACGGCAACCCGTTCACGGCCGACGACGTGCTCGCCTCGCTGGCGCGGGTGACGCACGAAACCTCGCCGCTCAAGGGCAATCTGCCCGCCTATAAGAGCTCGAAGAAGATCGACGACTACACGGTCGAGATCGAGGTCAACGGTCCCTATCCGCTGCTGCTGAACGACCTCACCAACATCTTCATCTTTGACAAGGAATGGATGGAGGCCAACAACTCGCTGCTGCCGACCGATTCCGGCAAGGGCGTGAAAGGCTATGCGACCGACAACGCCAACGGCACCGGCCCGTTCTTCGTCGAAAGCCGTCGCGCCGACTCCAAGACCGTGTTCGCGAAGAACCCGAGCTGGTGGGACAAGCCCAAGCACAACATCGACACGATCGAGTTCACCCCGATCACCTCGTCCTCGACGCGCGTCGCGGCGATGCTCTCCGGCGAGATCGACTTCACCAATGTCGCCCCGCTGCAGGACCTGCCGCGCCTCTCCGCCTCGCCGGACGTCAAGGTGCTGCAGACCAACGAGCTGCGCTCGGTCTTCTTCGCCTTCAACCTCAAGGACGCGCTGTTCGAGAGCGACGTGAAGGACAAGAACCCCTTCAAGGACATCAAGGTGCGCGAGGCGCTCTATCGCGCCATCGACATCGACGCCGTGCAGAAGCGCGCGATGCGCGGCCTCTCGCGCAATACCGGCGCGCTCGTCGCTCCGGCCATCCCGGGCTACGAGCCGTCACAGGATGAGCGGCTGCCCTTCGACCTGAACGGCGCCAAGAAGCTCCTGTCCGACGCCGGCTATCCGAACGGCTTCTCCTTCCAGATGAACTGCCAGAGCGACTCCCTCGTCAACGAGGAGGAGTTCTGCCAGGCGGTCGCTTCGATGTGGTCGCGCGCCGGCCTGAAGCCCAATCTCAGCATGGCTCCGCGCAGCCAGCAGGCGCCGAAGCGTGTGAAGGGCGATTTCGACGTGATCTCCTTCGGCTGGGCGAACGAGCCGATGATCGACGCCTATTCGCTGCTCGTGCAGGTGATGCGCTCCAAGAGCGGCACCGGCGGCGTGTTCAACTGGGGCAACTGGGGCGATCCGCGCATCGACGCGCTGATCGACAAGGCCGGCGTCGAGCTCGACGACAGCAAGCGCATCCCGATGATGAAGGAGGCTCTGAAGATCGCCAAGGCCGAGCATCTCTTCATCCCGCTGCACCAGCAGCCGATGGCCTGGGCGATGCGCTCGACCGTTGCCTCGACCGTGCAGGCCTCGGACAACAAGCCGCGGCTCTGGCTGACCGTGATGAAGTGAGCCGCCTCTCCCGGCCGGGCCCGCGCGGGCCCGGCTGCCGCCCCCGTAAACGGAGCGCGCGATGCCGGCCTTCCTGTTCAAGCGACTGCTCAACGCGGCCGGCGTCATGCTCGCCGTTGCCTTCCTCGCCTTCCTGATCTTCCGCTTCGTCGGCGACCCCGTCGAGCTGATGCTGAACGAGCAGGCGAGCCAGGCGCAACGCGATGCGCTCCGCGTGAGGCTCGGCCTCGACAAGGGCTTCGTGATGCAGTTCGCGACCTTCGTCGGCAACGCGCTGCATGGCGATTTCGGCATCTCCTTCCGCAACCAGCAGGATGTCTTCACGCTGATCTCGGAGCGCTTTCCGGCGACGTTCGAGCTCGTGCTGGTCGCGACCTTCCTATCGCTGGCGGTCGGCATCCCGCTCGGCGTCTACACCGCGATCCGACGCGACAGCCTGCCCGCCAAGGCATTGCAGTTCGTCTCCGTGCTCGGCGTTTCCCTGCCGAGCTTCGCCGTCGGAATCCTGCTCATCCTGCTGTTCTCGGTGACGCTGCAATGGCTGCCGGCCTTCGGCCGCGGCGAGGTCGTGCAGCTCGGCTGGTGGAGCACCGGCTTCCTGACGCCTACCGGCCGCCGCGCGCTGATCCTGCCCGGCATCACGCTCTCGATGTTCCAGATCACGCTGGTGATGCGACTGGTGCGCGCCGAGATGCTGGAGACGATGCGCACCGATTTCATCCGCTTCGCCCGCGCACGCGGCCTCAAGCCCCGCGCCATCCATTTCCGCCACGCGCTGCGCAACTGCCTGATGCCGGTCATCACCGTCACCGGCCTGCAGATCGGCAACCTGATCGCCTTCGCGCTGGTGACCGAGACCGTGTTTCAATGGCCGGGCATGGGTCTGCTCTTCGTCCAGGCCGTAACCTTCGTCGATATCCCGGTGATGGCGGCCTATCTGATCGTCGTTTCCTTCATCTTCGTCTCGCTCAACACGCTGGTCGACCTGGCCTATGCCTTCGTCGATCCGCGCCTGCGGGAAGACGCAATCTCGGGGGTTGCGAATGCCCGCTGACGCCGCCAAACCCGGCCGCCTGCGCCGCTTCCTCGACAGCGATATCGGCTGGAGCTTCAAACGCACGCCGGCCGCCTGGCTCTCTGCGCTGGTTCTGGTCCTGCTGGTCGCCACCGCCTTCCTGGCGCCCCTGATCGCGCCGCAGAACCCCTACGACCTCAGCCAGATCTTCATCGACAAGGCCGAGATCCCGCCGATCTGGAGCGCGGATGGCGAATGGCCCTTCCTCCTCGGCACCGATCCGCAGGGCCGCGACGTGCTCTCCGCCATCCTCTACGGCACGCGCATCTCGCTGATCATCGGCTTCGCCAGCGTGATCGTGTCGATGGCGATCGGCGTCACCATCGGCCTCGTCGCCGGCTTCCATGGCGGCAGGATCGATAACCTGCTGATGCGGCTTGGCGACACCGTGCTCTCGATCCCGACGCTGCTGATGGCGATTCTGGTCAGCGCGATCTTCCGCGAGCTCCTGCCGCCCGCGCTACGCGAGCCCTTCGCGGCGGTCGTGCTCGTGGTCTCGATCTCGCTCACCAACTGGGTGCAATACGCACGCACCGTGCGCGCCTCGACCATGGTCGAGCGCCGCAAGGAGTACGTGCTCGCCGCCCGCATCATCAAGGTCGCGTCGTCGCGCATCATGAGGCGGCACATCCTGCCGAACACGCTGACGCCGGTCATGGTCGCGGCCACGCTCAATCTCGGCCTCGCCATCCTCTCGGAGGCGACGCTCTCCTTTCTCGGCGTCGGCATGCCGATCACGCAGCCCTCGCTCGGCACGCTGATCCGCATCGGCAACCAGTACCTGTTCTCCGGCTCCTGGTGGCTGGTCGTCTTCCCGTCGCTGCAGCTCGGGCTGATCGTGCTCAGCGTCAATCTGCTCGGCGACTGGCTGCGCGATGCGCTGAACCCGAAACTCCGCTGACACGTCACAAGAAACCACGAGGACACGCCTGCCATGACCGCCTCCCTGCTGATCCGCAACGTCCGTCCCAATGCCGGGCCGGCGCTCGACATCCTGATCGAGAACGGCCGCATCGCACGCATGGCGAAGGACATTGCCGCCCCGGCCGGCGTCGCGGTCGAGGATGGCCGCGGCGAGATCGCAATCCCCGGCCTCGTGGAGGCGCACACGCATCTCGACAAGAGCCTCTGGGGCCAGCCCTGGTACGTCAACGAAGTCGGCCCGAAGCTGCTCGACAAGATCGACAACGAGCGCCTGAACAAGCGCCGCCTCGACCTCGATCCCGCGCGTCAGTCGGCCCGCCAGACCGTCCAGTCCTCGCTGATGGGCTCGACCCATATCCGCAGCCATGTCGACGTCGACACCGATCATGGCATGTGGGGCGTCGAGGGCGTGATGCAGACCCGCGACGGCTATCGCGACATCGTCGACATCGAGCTCGTCGCCTTCCCGCAATCCGGACTGCTACGTCGGCCGGGCACGCTGGAGCTGATGGACCAGGCGATGAAGGCTGGCTGTGAGATCGTCGGAGGGCTCGACCCCTGCGCCATCGACCGCGACCCGAAGGGCCATCTCGATGCGATCTTCGGGCTCTGCCAAACCTACGGCAAGCCGCTCGACATCCACCTTCACGAGCCCGGCGAGATGGGTGCCTTCTCGATGGACCTCATCATGGAGCGCACCCGCGCGCTCGGCATGAAGGGCAAGGTCACGATCAGCCATGCCTTCTGCCTCGGCAGTCCCGATCCGGCCCTGGTCGATCCGCTGATCGCGCAGCTCGCCGAACTCGACATCGCGATCATGACGACGGCGCCATCCCGCAGTGCCGCGCCGCCAGTCAAGAAGCTTCTCGACGCCGGCGTTCGCGTCTGCTCCGGCTCGGACGGCATCCGCGACACCTGGGGCCCCTACGGCAACGCCGACATGGTGGAGCGCGCGATGTTCATCGGCCTGCGCAACAATTTCCGCCGCGACGACGAGGTCGATCTTGGCCTCGATGTCTGCACGACGGGCGGCGCCGCGGTGATGGAGATCGCCGATTACGGCCTCGCCGAGGGGAAGGCGGCGGACCTCGTCATCATGCCGGGCGAAAGCCTGACCGAGCTGGTCGTGACCCGCTCGCCGAAGCGCCGCGTCGTCAAGCGCGGCAGGGTCGTCGCCCGCGACGGTGTCTCGGTGAGGACGGCCCCGTGAGCTTGCAGGCCGCCCGGCGCCCGCAGGGGCGCATCCTGATCACGGCGCGCTGGGTCGTCGGTCACAAGGACGGGCGCCACCGCCTGTACGAGAATGGCGAGGTCGTGTTCGAGGACGGCGCGGTGGTCTTTGTCGGCCACGGCTTTCCTGGCGAGGTCGCGCGCCGGATCGACTACGGCAACGCGCTGATCGGGCCGGGCTTCGTCGATCTCGACGCGCTCTCCGACCTCGACACGACCATCCTCGCCTATGACAACCAGCCCGCCTGGAAGAAGGGGCGCGTCTGGCCGCGCTCCTACCTCGAGGCCGGCCCCTACGAGATGTACTCGCGCGAGGAACTGGCCTTCCAGAAGAAGCATGCGTTCGCGACGCTGATCCGCAACGGCATCACCACGGCGCTGCCGATCGCCTCGCTGTTCTACCGCGCATGGGGCGAGACACCGGAAGAGTTCACCGATGCCGCCGAAGCCGCGGCCGGCCTCGGACTGCGGGCCTATCTCGGCCCGGCCTATCGCACCGGCAACCAGGTGGTCGAGGCCGATGGCCGGATCACCACCCATTACGACGAGACGCGCGGGCTCAAGGAACTCGACGCGGCGATTGCCTACTGCGAGCGCTTCGAGGGCACGGCCGACGGGCTGATCCGCACCATGCTGGCGCCGGACCGGATCGAGACCTCGACGGCGGACCTGCTCCGGCGCACGGCCGCGGCGGGCCGCTCGCTCGGCGTGCCTGTCCGGCTGCATTGCTGCCAGTCGAAGATCGAGTACGAGCTCGTGCTCGCCCAACACGGCATGAGCCCGCCGGAATGGCTTTCGAGCCTCGGCTTCCTGAGCGAACGGGCGCTGCTGCCTCATGGCACCTATGTATCCGGCAGCCGGCATATCGACCGGCCCGGCCGCGACCTCGAAATCATCCGCGATGCGGGCGCAACCATCGTACATTGCCCGCTCGTCTCGGGCCGCCATGGCAATGCCATCGACCATTTCGGCCGCTATCGCGCGATGGGCCTGCGGATCGGCATGGGCACCGACACCAGCCCGCCGGACATGATCATGAACCTGCAGGTCGGCATGATCCTCGCCCGCGTCATGGCCGGCAACGCCACGGATGTCCGCAGCGAGGACTATTACGACGCAGCCACGATCGGCGGGGCCGATGCACTGGGACGCCCCGATCTCGGCCGCCTGCAGCCGGGAAGCCGCGCCGACATCACGGTCTTCGATCTCGACCGGCCGCATCTCGGCCAGGTCATCGATCCGATCCAGACCATGCTGCTCGCCGGCCATGGCCGCGACTTCTCGACCGTGATCATCGATGGCCGGTTCGCCATGGAGGACCGCGCCATTCCCGGCGTCGACGAGGCTGCGGACAAGAAGCGCGCCCAGGCGCAGTTCGAAGGTGTGATGGCGCGCTACCCCGAGCGCACGCACGGCCATCCCCCGATGGGCGAGATCTTCTCCTCCAGCTATGCTGTCGAGCGGAAGGAAGCTACCGCATGAACGCGACGATGGCGCCTCCGCTGCTCTCGGTCCGCGACCTGCGCATCGTCTTCGACGGGCGCCATGGCCCTCTGACCGCTCTCGACGGGGTGTCCTTCGACATCGCTCCAGGCGAGATCCTCGGCGTGGTCGGCGAGTCCGGAGCGGGCAAATCGCTGACGGGAACGGCCGTGATCGGCCTGCTCGACCCGCCGGGGCGCATCGCCTCCGGCAGTATCCACCTCAACGGCCAGCGCATCGACAATCTGCCGGCCGAGGCGATGTGCAAGCTGCGCGGCCGCCGGATCGGCGCGATCTTCCAGGACCCGCTGACCTCGCTCCATCCGCTCCTGACGGTCGGCGAGCAGCTCGTCGAGACGATCACCACCCATCTGCCGGTGGGCAAGGCTGAGGCGCGAGACCGCGCGCTGCAACTGCTGAAGGAGGTCGGGATTCCCGCGGCGGAGACACGGATCGACCAGTATCCGCATCAGTTCTCCGGCGGCATGCGCCAGCGCGTCGTCATCGCGCTGGCACTCTGCGCCGAGCCGAGCCTGATCATCGCCGACGAGCCTACGACGGCGCTCGACGTGTCCATTCAGGCGCAGATCACCACCCTGCTGAAGCGACTCTGCCGCGAGCACGGCACCGCGATCATGCTCGTCACCCACGACATGGGCGTGATCGCCGAGACGGCCGACCGCGTCGCGGTCATGTATGCCGGGAACGTCGTCGAGATCGGTCCGGTCGACGAGGTGATACGCCGGCCGCACCATCCCTACACCGCCGGCCTGATGGCCTCGATCCCGAGCATCCATACGCGCCATCAGCATCTGCATCAGATCGATGGTGCGATGCCGCGGCTCAATGCCATTCCGCCGGGCTGTGCCTTCAACCCGCGCTGCGGGCGGGCCGAGCCCTTCTGCCGCGACGTGAAGCCCGGCCTGCCGGGCAAGTCCCACGCCGCCGCCTGCCACTTCCCGTTGACGGAGCCGGCCCATGCCTGAGCCGAGCCCGATCCTCACCGTCTCCGCCGCCTCCTGCCGCTTCGACGTTTCGCCACCGGCACTGACCCGGCTGCTGGCGCACGAGCCGCGGCGCATCCTGCGCGCGGTGGAGAACATTTCCTTCACCGTTGAGCGCGGCACCACCTTCAGCATCGTCGGTGAATCCGGCTGCGGGAAATCGACGCTCGCGCGCATGGTCGTCGGCCTGCAGCGGCCGACCGAAGGCGCCCTGCATTTCCACGACATCCACCGCGCGGATGGCAGTTTCGGTCCACCGCGGGTGCAGATGATCTTCCAGGACCCCTACGCATCGTTGAACCCGCGCTGGCGCGTGGGAGACGTCATCGCCGAACCGATCCGCGAACTGAGATTGCGGCCGGACGAGGCCGCCGTCAGCCAGCGCGTCGGCGACCTGCTCGAGATCGTCGGCCTGTCGCGGGGTGATGCCGAGCGCTATCCGCACGCCTTCTCCGGCGGGCAGCGCCAGCGCATCTCGATCGCCCGGGCGCTCGCCACCGAGGCGGATTTCCTGGTCTGCGACGAGCCGACCTCGGCGCTCGACGTCTCCGTCCAGGCGCAGATCCTCAACCTGATGGTCAGGCTGCAAAAGGAATTCGGGCTGACCTACCTGTTCATCAGCCACAATCTCTCCGTGGTCCGCCACATGTCGGACCAGCTGGCGATCATGTATCTCGGCCGTTTCGTCGAGAGTGGCCCGGCCGAGACGATCTTCCAGCGTCCGCGCCACCCCTATACGCGGCTCCTGCTCGACACGATCCCCGATGTCGAGCAGCCGAACCGGCAGCGCAAGCCGATGTCCGGCGAGGTGCCGAGCCCGATCGCCCCACCGCCGGGCTGCGCGTTCCATCCCCGCTGCCCGATCGCCGTCCCGAATTGTTCGGCGGTTGCGCCCGTTCTCGAAGCGCTGGACGAGCGCCTGGTCGCCTGCCACCGCGCAGCCTGAGCGTTACGAAGCCCATGCGTATCGCCCTGATCAATCCGAACACCACCGCCTCGATGACGCGGAAGATGGCGGCGGCGGCAGCCGCCGTTGCAGCCCCCTCGACCGAGATCGACGCGATCACCGCGACCATCGGACCAGCTTCGATCGAAGGCTATTACGACGAGGCGCTGGCGGTCCCGGGGCTGCTGGCGGCATTACGGAAAGCCGAGGCCGCCGGCGCGGACGCCGCCATCATCGGCTGCTTCGACGACACCGGCCTCGATGCGGCTCGGGCGATGTCCGCCATTCCGGTGCTTGGCCTGTGCGAGGCCGCATTGTCGCTCGCGAGCTTCATCGCCAAGCGGATCTCGGTCGTGACCACGGACGCGCGGGCACGTGTCCCGATCGAGGAACTGGTGGCGCGCCATGGGATGGCCGGCCGGGTGCGCGTGCGGGCGGCCGGCATTCCGGTGCTGGAACTGGAGAACCCGCGCTCATCCGCCGTGCCGCGCCTCAAGGAAGAAATCGTGCAGGCGCTCGAGGCGGACCATGCCGAAGCGATCGTGCTGGGCTGCGCGGGAATGGCCGATCTGGCGGCTTCGCTGCAGCAGCAATTCGCAGTCCCGGTCATCGACGGCGTGGTTGCGGCCGTCAAGCAGGCCGAGGCCCTGGTGAGCCTGGGCCTCAAGACGAGCAAACGCGGAGCCTACGCGTTTCCAGCGCAGAAGGACTATGCGGGCGCGCTCTTCGGGCCGATGCCCTAGCGAATAGATCGATCACCATTGTCGCGCCCAACGGGACGCGCGGTGATGTAACGCCCGGGGTGCGGCAGTCGCCGCGTCACCGAGGCGTCGACGACGGACGGCCATTTCGTCCCTTGCTGGATCCAAGCCCCCTGAGCCATCCACCATTCTTCCCGCAGATGGGGGCTTGCCAAGTGCGTCCAGCGCCCGTACCTCTAACGCATCTGTTAATGTATACGTTGTTGGATGCGCATGGATTTGGACCAGCCTCAGGCAGCAGCGACCGGCCGAGCCCCGCGTTCGACGGATGCGGTTTATGCACGACTGAAGCAGCAGATCCTCGACAACCGCTACCCCCCGGGGGCGCAGATCCTCGAAAGCGAGATCGCGGCCGAACTGAACGCCTCACGCACCCCGGTGCGCGAGGCGTTCGTTCGGCTGCAGCAGGAGGGGCTGCTCGAGATCGTCCCGCGTCATGGCGTGCGCATCTCGGCACTCTCGCCCGACGACATGCGCGAAATCTACGAAGTGCTGATGTCGCTCGAACCGACGGCCGTCGAGCTGCTCGCCGCGCGCCGGCCGGGCCGGGCTGAGCTCGAAAGCCTGATCGCCTCCTGCGACGCCATGGAGGCCGCGCTCGAGGGCGAGCCCGACCTGCAGGCCTGGGCCAATGCTGACGAGGCCTTCCATCTCAGTCTCGCGAAGCTCTGCGGCAACAGGCGCCTGGCGGCGATGATCATGCAGGTCTGGGACCAGGCCCATCGCGCTCGCATGTTCACGCTCTCGCTGCGCCCTCTGCCGGTGCAGTCCACCGCCGAGCATCGCGCGGTGCTCGAGGCCATCCTCGCAGGTGACGTCGAGCGCGCCCGCGAGATCTACCACGCCCACCGCAAGCGGGGCGGCCGCGAGCTCACCGCCATCATCGAACGACACGGAATCCAACGGCTATGACGTCAAACTCCTTTCACCTCGCGGTGATGCCCGGCGAAGGCATCGGTATCGAAGTCATGGAGGCCGCGAGCGCCGTGCTCGGCGCCGTCGAAAAGCGTTTCGATCTCTCCTTCCGCAACGAGCACATCCCCGGCGGCGCGCATCACTACAAGGAGACAGGCGCCATCCTGCCCAAGGACGGCATGGAGCGCGCCGGCAAGGCCGATGCGATCCTGTTCGGCGCCATGGGCTGGCCCGATATCCGCTACGCGGACGGCACCGAAATCGCGCCCCAGCTCGATATCCGCATGGCCTTCGGCCTCTACGCCGGCGTCCGGCCGATCCGCGCGATCCCGGGCACGCCGCCGGTTCTGGCCCATGAGCGCTGGAAGGACATCGACTTCGTCATCGTGCGCGAGTCGACCGAGGGCATGTTCGCCTCGCGCGGCAAGGGCGAGGTGATCGACGACAAGGAAGCCCGCGACACCCAGGTCATCACCCGCAAGATCACGGAGCAGCTGACCGAGTTCTGCTGCGGCCTCGCCCGCAGGCGGCGTGAGACGCGGGGCACTCCCGGTAGAGTCACCCTGGTCGACAAGGCCAATGTCTTCCGCTCCTTCGCCTTCATGCGGAAGGTCTTCTACGAGACGGCAGCGAAGCATCCGGATGTCGAGGCGCGCCACCATTACATCGACGCCATGGCGCTCGACTTGGTGCGTCGCCCCTGGGATTTCGACGTGCTGCCGATGGAAAACCTGTTCGGCGACATCCTCTCCGATCTCGGCGCCGGGCTGATCGGCGGCATGGGCTTCGCGCCTTCGGCCGATATCGGCGCGGCTCACGGCATGTTCCAGCCGAGCCACGGCACGGCCCCGGACATCGCCGGCAAGGGGATTGCGAACCCGACGGCCATGATCCTTTCGACCGCCATGATGCTGGACTGGCTGGGCGAGCGCCACGGCAGCACGGCGGCGCGCGATGCAGCGCGCGCGATCGAGCTCGGCGTCGACCACGCCTTCGGCAAGATGAACCTGCGCAGCTACGATATCGGCGGTCGCCACGGCACGCACGACATCGGCAGCACCATCGCCGAGCTGATCCAGAGCGGCAAAGCCGATCCGAAATGACGCTCGCTGTCGCCATCGCGGGTTGCGGCTATTTCAGCCGGTTCCATCAGGATGCCTGGAGCCGGATGGAGGATGTCCGCGTCGTCGGCGTAGCCGATCGCGACGCCGGGAAGCGCGAGGCGGCCGCGGCGCTCTTCGCCGGAGCGCGAGGCTTCGACGATGCCGAGCAGATGCTGGACGCGGTGCGGCCGGATCTCATCGACATCGTCACCCCTCCCGCGACCCACCGCGCGCTGGTCCAGGCCGCGGCGCGGCGCGGCGTGAAGATGATCTGCCAGAAGCCGCTGGCGCCCACGTTCGACGAAGCTCAGGAAATCGTCGCGATCGCGGACAGGGCCGATGCGATGCTGGCCGTGCACGAGAACTTCCGCTTCATGCCCTGGTTCAGCGAGGCGAAGCGGCTGGTCGCGGCAGGCGCGATCGGCACGCCCCTCAACATCAACTTCCGGCTCCGTCCGGGCGACGGCCAGGGGCCCGAGGCCTATCTCTCGCGCCAACCCTATTTCCAGAGCATGCCGCGCTTCCTGATCCACGAGACCGGCATCCATCTGATCGACGTCTTCCGCGAGCTGATGGGCGAGATGACCGGTGTGTTCGCGCGGCTGCGGCGGATCAACCCCGTGATCAAGGGCGAGGACGCGGGACTCGTCATCTTCGAGTTCGCCAGCGGCGCGGCCGGCCTGTTCGACGGCAACCGCCATGTCGACCACCCGGCCGAGGATACCCGCATGACCAACGGCGTGCTGCTGGTCGAAGGTGACCGCGGGGTGCTGCGGCTCGACGGCTACGGCAGGCTGTTCCTGCGCGCGCTACGGAGCGAAGAGCGCGAGCACACCTACGCCTGGCAGGACCGCGGCTATGGCGGCGACTGCGTCTACGGCCAGTGCCGGCATGTCGTCGATCACCTGACGAAAGGTGTCCCGCTGGTCAATTCCGGCCGCGACTACCTGCGCAATCTCGCCATCGAGGAGGCGATCTACCGCTCTGCCGAGGAGGGACGCTTCATCGCCGTCTGAACCCGATCTGATCTGAACCACGAGAAGGCGGCCGTCGAAGCCGCCCAGCTGGCAGGAAACGACAATCCAGGGAGGAAACCATGCAGAACAGACGCCATCTTCTGAAGGCCTCGGCGGCGCTCGCCGGCGGCGCCGTCACCGGATTTCCCTTCATCGCACGCGCCCAGAGCGCGCGCACGCTGCGCTTCAGCCACACGGATACGTCGGTCGGGGCACGCCAGCAGGCGGCTGAGATGTTCGCGGCGGCGGTCGAGAAATACACCTCCGGCCGCTACAAGGTGCAGGTCTTCCATTCCGGCCAGCTCGCCAACGACCCCAAGTCGCTCGACCAGCTCCAGCTCGGCGGCCTCGACTTCGCCGTCACCGGCGTCGTCACCTTCACCCCGCATGTGAAGGACCTGTCGCTCATCGCCCTGCCCTATCTCGCCGAGAATTATGAGCAGGGCTGGAAGCTCTACGACACCTCCAAATTCATCAAGCAACAGGCCGATCTCTTGCCGGCAAAGGGCATGCGCGTCATCGGCAATTGGGAGGCCGGGTTCCGCAGCTTCACGACCAACTTCCCGCTGAACGCTCCGGCCGACGCCAAGGGCAAGAAGCTGCGCATCGCCCCCGTCGAGATGATCCGCTGGATCATGGAATCGATCGGTTTCTCACCGGTCGTCATGCCGGTGACCGAGGTCTATCTCGGCATCCAGCAGAACACGGTTTCGGGTCAGGAGAACCCGATCGACACGATCTATTCGCAGCGCTTCTACGAGGTGGCGAAGCACGTCACCCTGTCCCAGCACGTCTATTCCCCGCTTTGGCTCGCCATGGCCGAGCGGACCTTCAAGGGCATGTCGGCGGACGACCAGCAGGCCGTATTCAAGGCCGCGAAGGAAGCCGGCGACTGGAACCGTCGCGAGGTCCGCGCCAATGACGAGAAGCTGCTGACCGAAATGACCGGCAAGGGCGCCATCATCGCCAAGCCCGACCTGTCGGTCTGGCGCAAGGCGAGCGACGGCGCCGTGGAGCGCGCACGCAAGGAGTTCGGCGCGGCGGCGGTGGACCAGATGCTCGCCGAAGCCGCCGAGATCCGGAAGAGCATGGGCTGAACGCTTCGGACTGCTCGATCGGAGGCCGGCATGCGCTTTCTCTATCGTCCCGACCTGCCCGAGCCCGCGCCGTTGCGCTGGCTCGGCGATCTGGTCGATCTCGCACTGACGCTGCTGGCCGCGATGCTGCTCGTCGTGATGTTCGCCAATGTCGCGGCCCGCCTCGCGCTGAACAGCGATCTCGCCTGGAACACCGAATTCGGCGAGTTCGTCCTGCTCTGGGCGACCTTCCTCGGCGGCGCCTCGGCTGCTCGCCGAGGCGCCCATATGCGGATCACCGAGTTCACCGACAAGATGACGCCGGGCCTGCAGAAATTGGTCGAGATCACCTCGCGCATCGGTGTCGTCGGGCTGCTGATCCTGCTCGTCGGCTATGGCTGGGGCATCGTCGAGAGCACGATGGGCCAGGAGCTGACCGTGATGCATGTCCCGATGGGCCTGCAATATCTCGCCATGCCCGTCGGCTCGGCGCTGGCGCTCGTCTTCGTCATCTACGAGACCGTGCTGCTCGCCCGCGGCAAGCCGATCCCGCAAGAAGCCTTCCAGGACTGACGCCATGGTGCTCGCCGTCATTTGCGCGATCTTCTTCGCGCTCGCCCTGCTCGGCATGCCGCTGGTCTGGGCCCTTCTGCTGACCACCGTCGCGACGATCGGAATCTTTGGCATGAGCTACCCGCTCGAAGCCATCTTCCTGTCCTATATCTCCAGCGTCGAGCCGCTCCATCTCGCCGCGATCCCTCTCTTCATCTTCACCGGCGAGCTCATCACCCAGGGCGGCGTCGGCAAGCGGCTGATCGACTTTGCGCGCTCGCTGCTCGCCTTCATGCCGGGCGGCCTCGGCGTCGTCACGGTCTCAGCCTGCACCATGTTCGGCTCGGTTTCCGGCTCGGCGGTCGCGGATTCCGCCGCGATCGGCTCGATCATGGTGCCGCGCATGGCCGAGCAGGGCTATCCGCGCGCCTTCGCGGCAGCGCTGATTGCGGTAGCGGGCACCATCGGCGTGCTGATGCCGCTCTCGATCCCGCTGCTGGTCTATGGTTTCGTCGGCAATGTCTCGATCCGGGAGCTCCTCGTCTCGGGCGTGTTCCCGGCCTTCACCCTGGCCTTCGTGCTGATCCTGCTCTGCGTCTGGAAGGGCCGGTCCCTTGGCTGCGATCTCGGCGGCACGATGCCGAGCCGACGCGACATCGGGAAGAGCTTCCTGGCGATCCTGCCCGCGTCCGGCATGCCGGTCGTCATCCTCGGCGGCATCCTGAGCGGGATTTTCACGCCGACCGAGGCGGCGTCGGTCGCTGTCTTCTACGGACTGATCCTCGCACTCTTCGTCTATCGCGAGGTCCGGCCGGCGCAGGTTCCCGGCATGCTGCTGCAGAGCTTCCGGACCAGTGCCGTCGTCATGCTCGTGGTCGGCGCCACTGGCGCGCTCTCCTGGCTGATCACGGTCGAGCAGATCCCGGCCAATCTGGCGCAGGCGATCCTTGATGTCGCCGAGAACCGATACGTCTTCCTGTTCCTGCTCAACCTCGCGCTGATCCTGGTCGGGATCTTCCTCGAGCCCCTGCCCTCGCTGATGCTGACGGCGCCGCTCTTCATCCCGACCGCCAAGGCCTTCAGCATCGATCCGGTCCATCTCGGCCTGATCATGGTCTTCAATCTGGTGATCGGACTCTACACGCCCCCAGTCGGCGGCACGCTCTTCGTCGCGGCCAAGATCGCGCGGGTCGGCATGGTCGCGATCTCGCGCGAACTCATCCCGATGTTCGTCCTGGCGCTCTGCGTGCTGTTCCTCGTCACCTATGTCGAGGCGATCCCGATGGCTCTGGTCTGGCTGATGCGCGGATGAAGCTTTCTCTCGACGAGGTCACCCTGCTGGGCTCCGGCCTCAGCCGCCCCGAATGCGTGCTCGCCACTGCAAAGGGCGATCTCTACACCGCCGACTGGCGCGGCGGCGTGGCGCATCTCAAGCCCGATGGTTCGCAGGCGCTCTATACCGGCCAAACGGCCGACCTGCCTGAGGGACTGCGCCCGAACGGCATCGCCCTGGAGCCGGACGGCTCCTTCCTCCTCGCCAATCTCGGCAGCGAGATCGGCGGCGTCTGGCGGCTTACGCGCGAGGGGCAGGTCTCGCCCTTCTGGACGCAGGTCGACGGCGTGCCGATCGCTCCGTCGAACTACGTGGTGCGCGACCATCTGGGCCGGCTTTGGCTGACGGTCTCTACGACCATGGTGCCGCGCTCGCTCGACTATCGTCACGACGCCCGCAGCGGCTTCATCGCCGTGATGGATGAAAGGGGCGCGCGCATCATCGCCGATGGGCTCGGCTTCACCAATGAATGCCAGATCTCGCCGGACCGGCGCTGGCTCTATGTGAACGAGACCTACGGCCGGCGGCTCAGCCGCTTCGCCCTGCATGAAGATGCGAGCCTGGGACCGAAGGAGGTCGTCCACGAATTCGGCAGGGGCCAGTTCCCCGATGGACTCGCATTCGACGCGGAGGGCAAGATCTGGATTGCAGGCGTGATCTCGAACCAGCTGATGAAGCTCGATCCAGACAGCGGCCAAGTAGACATCGTCCTCAGCGAAACCAGCGCCGAACATGTCGCTTGGGTGGAGCAGGCCTTCGAAGCCAACGCGCTCGGCCGACCGCATATGGATTCGAACCCTTCGGCCAAGCTCCGGAACCTGTCCAGCATCGCCTTCGGAGGTTACGGCCTCCGCACGGGCTATCTCGGATGCCTGCTCGGCGATGCGATCGGTGCCATCAGGTTGCCGGTTGCCGGAAGCCCGCCGGTCCATTGGCTCTATTGAACCGATCTCCGGCTTTGGACCACGCGTTGATCTCGGCTCCCGGTGTAGAGCCGTTGACGCGGCGATGCGCGCCAAAATGAGCGCGGCCAGACGATCAGGCTGCGATCACGAGCGGGCGAACGGTACGCAGCCGGCGCCATTGGGCTGCCTCTTCAGTGAATGTCCCATTGGAACGCGGCGGCCCGATCTCGCGATGCCCGAGCGACGAGAGCAGGCCTGATCGGTTCCGTCCGAGGCGCTTGACCGGAACGACCGATTGCCGGTTCAGCGATCAAGCCCGGCGATCGCGTCAGGGGTCTTGGCCTCGTAATATTTCGCGAGCTGCAACGCGCGCGGGCCACCTTCGGCAAGGCGCCGCATGATATCTCTGAGCTGCTTGAATTCCTCTTCCGTCAGGGTCTCGAAGAGCGCGTTGTTGATGGGCCTCTGGAAGGCGGCCAGATGCGCCAGCTTGTCCCAGCCGGCCTTGGTCGCGATCAGCTGAACCCGCCGTCCATCGGTCGGATGCGGTTTTTTGTCGACCAGTCCGTCCTGGACCAGCTTGTTGATCTCGTTGGTGACGAACGCGCCTGAGAGATGGAGCCGAGCAGCGACCTGATTGACCCCGACCGGAGACTGCGGATCGGCCCGCGCGATCACGATCAGGCTGAAATACTGCGTGGGCGTTAGACCAACATAGCTCGCAAATCCGGTCCGAGCCGTTTCAAGCGAGCTCCCGAACGCGAAAAAGTCATAGAGCATCGCGCGGAATGCCGTGTCTTCCGCCTCGCTGAGCAACTCTGGCCGCGTCACCGTCAAAAGCCTCTCGTCCATCGCCGTCCTGACCTCACACTCCCCTCCCCAGTCTAGGGCCGATTCGGTCCTCTGGGGAGGCTGAAGTCTTGCTTGACTAGGTTTTGAAAATAGCTTTCTATAGAAGCTATCTTAAAAAGCATAGCCGTGATCGGAGTTGGCGATGACCGATCGATCGTTCAGGCTTGCCTTGGGAGAATTCGCGACAGGCGTCGCCATCGTGACCGCCCGCGGATCCGGAAACGAGCTCATCGGCATGACGATGAGCTCCTTCAATTCCGTATCGGTCGATCCGCCACTCGTGCTGTTCAGCGTCGACCGCCGGGCGAACAGCCTGCCGGCCATGCTTGAAGCGGACGCCTACGCGGTGAACGTGTTGGCCCGGCACCAGGAGGCGCTCTCGAACCAGTTCGCGCGCGCCATGTCGGACAAATGGAGCGCCGTCCGGGCGATCCTCGCAGAACGGAAAGCGCCGCTGATCGCCGGCGCGTTAGTCCATTTCGAATGCGAGCCCTATGCGCATCACGATGGTGGCGACCATGTGATTTTCGTGGCGCGGGTCCGCGAATACACCGTCGCGCCAGACGCTGCCGCGCCCCTGATCTTTTTCCGCGGCCGCTACCGGGACCTGCACGAGGAGACCAATCGCGAGCCAGCTTGGCCGCTGCCGATCCACTACTGATCCATCATTTCAACCAGTGAGGAGACGGGTGATGAGGACCGGAGCCGATTATCTCGCAAGCCTCAAAGACGAGCGCTGCATCTACATCGATGGCGAGCGCGTCGAGGATGTCACGTCTTCGACGGCCTTTCGCAACGTCGCCGCATCCATGGCCGGGCTGTTCGACTTTTCCAGCGCCTCCGGCAATCGCGAGCTGATGACTTACGAGACGGCCGAGGGCGGGCGCGCCAATCGGATCTGGCAACTGCCAACCACGCTGGCGGAGTTGCAACATCGCCGCAAGGCTCTGGAAGCCTGGGCCGGGCTGCATGCCGGTTTCATGGGGCGGGCGCCCGACCACGTCGCCTCCTGTCTTTCGGGCATGATCATGGGGCTCGATGTCTTCGAGGCCTACGACCACGCGCGCGCCTCGGCACTGGCCGAGTACTACCGCTTTGCGCGCGATCGCGACCTCTACCTCACCTATGTCATCATCAATCCTCAGGCCGACCGCTCGAAGGAGACAGGACAGCAGGCCGATCCCTTCCTGACCGCTGGCATCGTGGACCGCGATGCGACTGGTATCACGGTGCGCGGCGCCAAAATGCTGGCGACGGGCGGGGTCATCGCTGACGAGGTCTTCGTGAGCTGCATCCAGCCGCTCTCTCTAGGGGAGGAGCGATATGCGCTATCTTTCGCCGTTCCGATGAACGCCAGAGGCCTCACGATGCTGTCGCGCAAATCCTATGAGCGCGCCGCCGGGTCCGTCTTCGACAATCCACTCTCCAGCCGCTACGACGAGAACGATTCCGTCCTCTATTTCGAGGATGTACGGGTCCCCTGGGAACGGGTCTTCGTGCACGGCGATGTCGCGATGTGCCAGAAGCAGTTTCACGCGACGCCCTGCCACGTTTACCAGAATTACCAGGCGATGGTGCGGCTCAGCGTCAAGTTGAGGTTCCTCGTCGGCCTCGGTCACCGTATCGCCGAGATCAACGGTGTCACCGCTTTCCCGCAGGTTAGGGAGACCCTCGGCCAGCTCGCGGCCGAAGCCGCGATGGTCGACGCGCTCGTCACGGCGATCGAGGTCAAGGGAGGCATGGCTGGCGGCTACTTCGTTCCCGACCGCCACACGCTCTACACGGCGCAGGTGCTGACGCAGCAGCTCTACCCCAAGGTGCTCAATACGCTGCGCGAACTCGCCGGGGGCGGCATGATCATGCTGCCATCATCCGAGGCCGACTTCGCCGACCCCGCGATCGCGGCTCTGATCGACAGGACGCAGCATTCGCCGAGCGCCGCTTCGCGCGATCGCGTCAAGTTCTACAAGCTGGCCTGGGACGCAATCGGCTCGGAGTTCGGCTCCCGCCATCACCAGTACGAGATGTTTTACGCAGGGGCGACCTTCGTCACCAAAGGCCACTCGTTCCGTACCTACGACTGGTCTGGGGCAGACCAACTCGTCCAGACCATGCTCGACTCCTATCAACTCGATGTCGTGGCGAGACCTGCCGCCGTCGCGTGAGGCCCGGCCGCATCGTCGGGCGGCCGCGAGGCTGTCTGGTTGGTTTACGAACCGGCTGCGTCACAACTCAAAGTGGCGCCCCATGTCCTATCGACGCAAGGCGGGAGAAGGCTGGGTGTCGCATCCCGCTGACTGCCCGGTGAGGCCGGACAGTCAGCGGGATCGTTCACGCCATGAAGGCCCGATAGGCCTCGGCCATATCATCGACGGCCGCCGCAAAGAGCCTCTCGCCGTGCTCCGGCGTCGACAGCGACGGGTCGGAGCCGATCCGGCCATCGGGATAGCGCTTCCGGTAGTCGAAGCAGTCGTAGAACGAACTGCTGGCCGGCGCGACCTTGGGCGACATCTGGGCGTGCTTGATCGCTTCGGGGTGGTAGAACTGCGCGAGCGAAACCTCGGCCGCCGTGGCGTGCGAGCCGTTCACGCCAGGATAGAGTTCATTGGCGATGTCGGTTGCGCGCTTCCCACTCGACCACATCACCATTCGGCAGCGTATTGGCGAGGGCTGGCCGTTCGGCTGGAGCGAGAGCGAGGCATAGATCTCGTCGAATCCCGCCGTCACGGTGGCGACGTTGCCCCCATGTCCGTTGATGAAGAAGAAGCGCTCGAAGCCGTTTCGCGCCAGCGAACGGACGATGTCTCCGACCATCGCGATCATCGTCGATGGCCGAAGCGTGACCGAGCCGGCGAAGCCGAGGTGATGCTGCGACATGCCGTAGGCCAGCGTCGGCGCAACCATCGCCCCGATCTTGTCGCCCAGCCCTTTGGCGATGAATTCGGCGTCGAGATGATCGGTTCCGATCAGGCCGTTCGGCCCGTGCTGCTCGGTGGAGCCGACGGGGATGACGATCCCGCGGGACGTCTGAAGGTATTCCTCGACTTCGTGCCAGGTGGCGAGAGCCAATTGCATGATCTTACTTCTCCACGCTCACGCCACCGAAGGGCTGGCCGCCGAGGGAATGCAGCTTGAAGCCGCTCACGGTCTTCCGCGATATGACCGAGGCCTTCACGTCTGCGAACAGGACAGCCGGCACGTCTTCATGAAAGGCCTGCTGCGCGGCGATATAGAGCTGCGAGCGCTGGTCCTGATCCGTCACGAGGTTGGCCTTGTTCACGGCGTCCGAATAGGCCTTGCTGCACCAGTTGCTGTAGTTGGCGCCGCCAGGCTTGATCGCCTCGCAGGTGAAGCCCAGCATTTGCTGGCTCGGATCGGGATAGTCCCATGTCGCGCCCAGCATCACGACGTCGCCCTCGCCACGCCGTGCGCGCTTGATGTATTCGCCCCATTCATACGACACGATATTGGCCTTCACGCCGATATTCGCCCAATTGGCCTGGATCATCTCCGCGGCCCGGCGCCCGTTGGGCATGTAGGAGCGAACGACCGGGATCGCCCAAAGATCGAGGCTGAATCCGTTGGGGAAGCCCGCTTCGGCGAGAAGCTTCTTCGCCGCCTCCGGATCGTATTTGCGCGGCGCGACGGTCGTGTTGTGGCCCCATAGCGTCGGGGGGATCATGGCAGCCGTCGGCTTGCCGGTCTCCTGGTAGACGACCTTCACGAGGCTCTCGAGGTCGATCGCTTCCGCCAGCGCCTCCCGCACCCGCCTGTCATTCAGCTGCGGCTTGTTGATCTGGAAGCGAATGTAGTTGATCGCCGAGATCGTCGAATCCTGCACGACGAGGTCAGGATTGCCTCGGGCCGAAGGAATGTCGGCAGGGTTGGGATAGCGCGCGATCTGGCACTCGTTGGCCTGCAGCTTTGCCAGGCGGACGGACGCATCGGGCGTGATCGTGAAGACCAGATTGTCGACCTTCGCGGCCCGGTCAGACCCCGTCTTGTTGCCCCAGAATTCCGGGAAGGCGCGAAAGCGGACCAGCGCATCCTTCTGGTACTGCACCAGCGCAAAGGGGCCCGTGCCGATCGGCTTGCTGTCGATATCGCTGGGCGTGCCGGCCTTTTCGAGCTGGGCGGCGTATTCCGCCGACAGGATCGACATCGACTGCACGGTCAGCGTGCTGAGAAACGGTGCGAACGGATTCTTGAGCTCGAAGACGACCGTGTCATCGGCCGTCTTGGTGACGGATTTGAACGGCGCCCCGAGCAGCCCCGAGAACATCGGGAAGGAGCCGTTCGCAATCTTGTAGAACGGGCTTTGCTCGTCCGTCATGCGCTGGAAGCTGAAGACGACATCGTCGGCATTGAAGTCACGCGAGGGCTTGAAGCCGGCGTTCGACTGCCATTTCACGCCGTGCCGAAGCTTGAAAGTGTAGCGCAGACCGTCCTCGGACACGGTCCAGCTTTCCGCCAGGCCCGGCACGAGCTTCGAGCTGCCGGTCTCCATCTCGACCAATCGGTCGGAGGTCTGTTCGGTCACGTCGAAGCTGGTGTTGGCGGTGCTGAGCTGAGCATTCAGCGCATCCGGGCTCGCCTCTGTGCAGACCACCAATGTGCCGGCTGCCTGTGCCTCGGCCGAGAGGCCCGCCGCCAGAACCATGGCAGCCACAACGTGACGAATTCGCATCGAAAAGCCCAACTCTAGTAGTCGTAGGAGAGCGAAGCTTAGGAAGCGCGAGAGTCGAGGGTCAACCGTCGGCAGGAAGCTGGCTGCCATGCATTGCCGGCTCGCGAACTGGCCGGCAGGATCCCAGGCCCGAGAGCAGAACCGGCCCGACGGACGGCCGAACGGGAAACGACCAGGGGCCACCCGAACTCGCCGCGCAGCCGCGTGGCGAGCCCAGGGCATGATGCGGATCCCCGACAACCTTCGGGCCGCACATAGCGCGTTTCGGAGCAGTGCAGCCGTGCGCCCCCGGCCCCCGGCTGCTCATCCGCCGATCAGCTGACGGAGCGGATGACCTCCCGATAGGCGGCTTCCGGGAAGGCTTTCAGGGTTTGCGTCCGGATATTTCCCTGCATGGCGAGCTGCAGGTTGAAGCGGGCTGCGACGGCGTCGTCGGGAGCCTCGTAGACGACGACCATGTCGTACTTGCCCATGGTCATGAAGAAGAGCTTGAAATCGCCGCCCATGCCCTTGAGCAATTCCCGAGCGGCATCGAGCCGTGTCGGCGATGCTTTGACGTTGCGGACGCCCTGCTCGGTCCAATTGGCCAGCATGATGTAGGTCGACATCACGTCCTCCCAAGGCCACCCTGTTCTGATGGGAATGCCCGGCAAAGACTGACCGGCCTGGACATGCGCTCCGGGCGGCTGGGAGGCCGTCCATTGGCCGGCCGCACAACCTAGCACGTTTGCGGCCGCACAGGCGGCTGAATCGCGCGGCCGCCGGCTGAATTAGTCTGAAATCTGTAAGGCCCTGTCAGCGCGAGAACACTGGCCGATCAAACCCGGCTGCAGGTGCGCCGGCTACCCGGTCCGGGGCATCACGACGGATCTGCTCAGTGCGGCAGACCGGGCGACAGCATCACCTCGCCGCCCAGAAGGCAGCCGACAGGCCGCCCGTCCGCGAAGCCGATCCTGACCCTGATTTCAGACAGGGCGTTCATGGCCCGGCCCTGCAATATCGTGATGCGGCTGCTGTCGCGTGCGACGAGGTCATTCTCCAGCAGCCCGAAGGCCAGCGCCGCCGCGGCGATCCCTGTCGCGGCGTCTTCCGGATAGCCGGAGGATTTCGGGAATTGCCGCGCTTCGAAACGGCGCTCGCCGTGGCTCGCCACGGCGTAAGGATAGAGCCCGGTCGAGGCGATGCGCTCGCAGCACTGCTCGGTCCTGGCCATGTCGGTCACGAGCGCCTGCAGATGCTCGACGCTCTTCATCGGAATCAGCGTCTTGACGCGGGACGTCACGGCATTCTGGATCGGCAGATCCAGCAGATCGTTGCGCGAGATCTTGAGTGTCGCAAGCACATCGTCCTCCTGCGACGGCGTCAGGTTGACGACTTTTCCGACCGGCTGGCTGATCTCGACCGCCGGGTTCGGCGAGGAGCGTTGTTCGACATAGCCGGTCACCGGACCACTGCGTGTCTCGATACGCATCTGCTCCGCATTCAGCCGACCGGCCGTCGCCAGGCACCAGAGCGCCCCGATCGTGGCGTGACCGCACATCTCCATCTCGTGACGCGGCACCCAAAAGCGGAAGGTGAAATCGGCATCGGGGCCGGAGGGCGGCCTGACAAACCCGGATTCATGCCCGTAGCGCGCGGCAATCTCCCGCATCTGAGCATCCTGCAGCTCCCCCGCATCGATGACGATCGGACAGGGATTGCCGCCCTGGCCCTGATGCGTGAACACGTTCACCAGCTTGATCTCGGTCTTCGTCACGGCTCAGCTCGCTTGATGAAAGATGCGTCGATTTTCGGCCTTCGGGGAGGACGATGACGACTAGGCGAGAAATCCTGCCGCCCGCAAGCTCTCGCCCGTAAAGTCAGGCTGCGGCAGCGGCCTCGTGGCGAGAGACATGCGCGATCGCCGCGCGTAGGTCGGCGAGCGTCGCCTCGGCCCCGACGCAGCGCTCGGCGAGATGGCGCCGGAAGGGCCGCGCACCGGGGCGTCCGGGGAACAGCCCGACGAGATGGCGGGTATAGGCGTGCAACCGCCCGCCGCGCTCCAGATGGGCGGCGATGTGAGGCTCCAGCGCCTCCAGCATGGCGAAGGCGTCCGACACCGGCGCCTCAGTGCCGAAGAGCAGCGGGTCCACCTGCAGCATGATCTCGGGGTTCTGATAGGCCTCGCGGCCGACCATGACGCCGTCGAGTTTCGCCAGATGCGGCAGCCACTCGGTCGGCGCCTTGATGCCGCCGTTGATCGCGACCGGCAGATCGGGATTGGCCGCCTTGAGGCGATAGGCTCGCTCGTAGTCGAGCGGCGGAATCTCGCGGTTCTCCTTGGGCGAGAGGCCCTGCAGCCAGGCCTTGCGGGCATGGACGACGAGGGCATCGACGCCGGCGGCGCGCACGCTGGCCGTCAGGGCATCGAGCGCAGCTTCGGGGTCCTGGTCGTCGACGCCGATGCGGCATTTCACGGTGACCGGGATCGAGACGGCCGCCTTCATGGCCGCGACGCAATCGCCGACCAGCGCAGGCTCGCGCATCAGGCAGGCGCCGAAGGCCCCGCCCTGCACCCGGTCCGAGGGGCAGCCGCAATTGAGGTTGACCTCGTCATAGCCGAAATCGGCGCCGATCTTCGCGGCCTCGGCGAGCAGCTGCGGATCGTTGCCGCCGAGCTGGAGCGCGACCGGATGCTCCATAGCGTCGAAGCCGATCAGGCGCTGCCGGTCACCGCGGATCACCGCCTGCGCCGTCACCATCTCGGTGTAGAGCAGCGCATGGCGCGACATCAGGCGATGGACGACCCGGCAATGGCGGTCCGTCCAGTCCATCATCGGCGCCACGGAGAAGCGCCAAGCGCTCACGCCCTTCGAATTCGTCGACTTTTCGATCTTTTCAATCATCCCAACCAGCGGATTGACGTCTGATTTGTTGCCGCTCCGGCCCATTCCCGAGACCGATTACAGCAGGTTCTGCAAATTTTGGAGTCTTGCTGCAAATGGGCATGATCGTTGAGCGCCGCCGAAAGGACGGAACGCTCGCCTCTATGGCGCAAATCGCCCGCATGCGCGAGGGGCGCAGCTGTCGCGTCGCAGACCCGTGGCTATCCGGGCGACAGGACTAGCTGAGACTTCCTGCCGGGCTGGTGTGTTTCCATCAGCGAAGGCTCGGCAGTTCCTCTGCGCCGGCGGCCCGGCAAACGCCGAAAGCCTGCAGCGCGTAGGCGGCTCTCAGGCAGATATCCTCCCGCCATGGGGCAGCGATCAGCTGAACACCGATCGGAAGCCCGCTGCCCTGAACCGGCACGACCGCCACAGGGAGTCCCACGCAGGAGATCGGCTGCGTGAACAGCCCCAGGCTCGGGCGCAGCGGAAGAGTGTCTCCCCTCACCTCGAGGGTCTTCTGGCCGACGAGCGGCGCCGGACATGGCGTCGCCGGCGCGACGATGAGGTCGACCTCGGCGAAGTGTCGCATCATCTCGTCATGGAACCAGCGGCGGGCGCGCTGGGCCTGGACATACCATGCCGCCGGCAGCAACGCGCCGGCCAGGAAGCGGTCGCGCGTTTCCGGATCGAAATCGTCGGCGCGCTCCCGCAGGCGCGGCAGGTGGAAGCTGGAGCTTTCCGCGTTGGTGATCAGGAAGGCAGCAGCACGCGCGATCGCAGCGCCCTTGATATCGAGATCGCGTTTCGCACCGAGCGCTTTCGCGACCTTTGCGACGGCCGCTTCAGCCTCCGGCATGCCGTCGGTCGCGAAGTATCCGCCCGCCACGGCGATACGCAGCCCCGAAAGGCCGTGATGCAGGCTGGGCATCGCCGGCTCGGCCGGCCGCTGCGCGCAAGCTGGATCGCCTGCGTCCGCGCCCTGCATCAGATCGTAGGCGAGTGCGAGATCGGTCACATCCCGCGCCAGCGGCCCGAGATGGTCGAGCGAGTCGCAGAAAGGGAAGGAACGCGTGCGTGGCAGGCGACCATAGGTCGGCTTCAGCCCGAAGACGCCGCAGAGCGAACCCGGAACCCGAATGGAGCCGTTCGTATCGGAGCCGAGTGCGATCGGCACGAAGCCGGCGGCCGTCGCGGCACCTGAGCCCGACGAGGAGCCGCCGGCCATCCGCGCAAGGTCATGCGGATTACGGCACGGCCCGTCATGGGCGTTCTCGCCGGTGAAGTCATAGGCATATTCGCCCATGTTCAGACCGCCCAGCAGGATCGCGCCTGCCGCGCTGAGACGCTCGACCAGCACGGCGTCGCGCGAGGCCGGCGGCCGCTCGCGGTTGATCTTCGATCCGGCGCGTGTCGGCAGGCCTGCGATGTCGAACAGATTCTTGGCGGCGAAAGGCACGCCAGCCAGCGGCGCCAGCGCCTCTCCACGCGAGCGCGCGAGATCGACGGCGCGAGCCGCGGCCAAAGCGCGCTCCGCGGTGACGTCGGTAAAGGCGTTCACCTGCGGATCTAGCTTTTCGATGCGGGCGAGCGCATCGGCCACCACGGTCTCCGCAGCGATCTCACCACCGCGAATCCGGCGGGCGATCTCGTGGGCCGGAACGAATGCCTCCGTCACAGACCGTCTCCCGGCAGGCCGGGACGGAAATTCGGCGCCAGCGCGAGTTCATCGTCGGGAAGCGGGGCTGTACCGACGATCCGCGCCATGTTGTGGGCGATGGCGAGAAACTGAAGCACGACGGGCTTCTGCGCCTCGCTGATCGTCAGGCCGAGTGCCGGCGCCATCACCTCAAGATGGCGCTCGGGGTCGAAATCGACGGCTCCGCTCATTCCGCCGGCTCCAGCTTCGCCCGCGGTTCGGTGGTCATGGTTTTCACAGCGGGCTCCAACGCCAGCGACCGGGCACAGTAGTAGAGGAAGCCCGCGACCATCGCATAGGCCAGGCTGATCGAGGGCGTGACGCCGAGTCCCTTGCCGATGCCGATGGCCTCGCCATGCATCAGGCCGAAATAGGTGAGAACGGCTCCGGCGGCAGCGAAAGCAGCAGCCTTGGCGAACTCTTTCTCAATGACGAAGACCGCGATAGCGCCGAGCATGAGGCCGGAGAGGATCGCCCCACCACCCATCAGCTCGAGTCCGTGATAGAGCACGCCGAGATTGGCCATCTTGTCGAAGCCGACCGCCGCGGCAGTGGTACCGGCCGCACCCAGCGCGCCATCGATCAGCACCTTGGCCCAGGCCGCCAGATGCGGCGTGATGGCGAGCACGATCGCCGGGGCATGGTTCGTCGGCGTGGTCTGGAAGGCCTGAGCGCCGATCAGCATGCCGATATAGAGCAGGATCGGCGAAATCGCGACGATCGGCACCAGCGCGAGCAGCAGCGCCACGATGCCGAACCAGCACAGCACGATCACCATCAGCCCCGTCGCCGCCGAATAGCCGATACGCCCGCCCATCGCCTTCCAGCCGGGATGGCCGATATAGACCGCGTTGATGAAGGGGTTGCCCATCAGGCAGCCGATCAGGCTGACGACGCCATCGGCGGTCAGCACCCGCGTCGTCGGGTAATGGTCGCCCGCCGCTTCAGCACTCTCGACATTGTCCATCGCCTCGACGAGGTCGTAGATCCCGAAGGGTATGGCCGTGACGAGGATGACTCCGAGAAAGCTGAAGCCGGAGAAGACGTGATCCAGCGCCGGCAGCGGCAACGAGAAGCCGAAATTCGAGAAGGCTGCCCCGAGCCTGGCGAGCGACAACCCGCCGACATCGAGCCCGAACAGCGTCGAGCCCCAGGCGACGACCATGCCGAAGGCGATGGCCACGAGCCCGGCCGGAATGCCCTTCGGGTAGCGGATGCCGCCGAACCAGCTCACCAGGATGATGGCGAGGCAGGTGAGGCCGATCGCGGGCGTCAGGAATATCTCCAGCGCCGGGCGCATCGAGATGAAGGCGATGGAGACGCCTGCCAGCGTGCCGAGCAGCGCCGCACGCGGCGTGATATGGCGGATATAGGGAGCGATGAAGCCGCCGATCATCAGGATGAAGCTCTGGAAGAACACCCAGACGAGGCCGGCCTCCCAGCCTTTGATCGGATCGCCGGTGGCGCTCGCGATCGGCAGCATGATGACGAAGGTGACGACGAACATGTGCGGCACGCTGATGCCGGATGGCAGCGCGCAGACGTCGCTGCGCCCGGTCGCCTTCGCGAGGCGATAGGCGAGCCAGGCATAGTATCCGGTGGAGAGCGCCATCATCAGGCCGAGCGCCGGCAGGATGCGCCCGAAGACGATGTCGGACGGCATCTTCAGCACGAATTGCAGCAGGCCGGTCAGCACCAGCAGATTCACCAGGATGTTGGTACCGAAGCCGAACAGGGCGTTCCAGTCCCCCGGCGTCCAGAGCTTCGGTGAGGTCGTCGTATCGGCACCTGTCGCCATGTCCCCCTCCTGTGTTGCTCAGGCCGCGCGCTCGGCGGCGGAAAGCGCCGCGAGAACCTCGCCCGTCGTGGAAACCCAACCGAAGATGCCGCCCTGGGCCGCGATCATCGCCAAGCCCACGGCATGGAATTCCGGGAAATAGGAGGCGCAGGCATCGCTCAGCACGAGGCAGCGATAGCCGCGGTCGTTCGCCTCCCGCACCGTGGTGTGGACGCAGACCTCGGTGGTGACGCCGGCGACCAGCAGCGTCTCGACGCCGCGATTGCGCAGCACCAGATCGAGATCGGTCTGGTAGAAGGCGCCCTTGCCAGGTTTGTCGATCACCGGCTCGCCGGCGATGGGCGCGAGTTCCGGAACGATCTCATGGCCCGGCTCGCCGCGGACGAGAATGCGCCCCATCGGCCCGCAGGCGCCGATGCGCTTCTCGGGTGGGCCGCGCAGAACCTTGGCCGGCGGCGCGTCTGCCAGATCCGGCCGATGCCCTTCGCGGGTGTGGATGACCAGCAGACCCGCCGCCCGCGCGCCTTCCAGCATGGCACTGCAGGGGCCGACGGCGCTGCGCAGCCGCGAGACGTCGTTGCCCAGCGAGGCGCCAAAGCCGCCGGGTTCGAGAAAATCCCGCTGCATGTCGATGATGACGAGCGCGGTGCGCGCGAAATCGACCTCGAACGGAAAGGGTTCCGCTGGAATTTGTGACCGCCGCACGATCCGCACTCCCTTCAAGGGCGAACGGAACAAGCTTTGCAAAGCATGTGCCTGACGGATCTCCGAAACCGGAAACGCCGGTCCGGAAAACTTAACCAAAGGCTAACAGGCTGAGATCGCTCATGAAACGCCAAGAACCGAATGCGCGCATCCGACCGATCGAACGCACAAGCCAACGGCAACGCGGTTTTCGATCAGGCCGATCGCTCAGCACGTGTATGCAATTCGTCATCATTTGATCATTCGTTAGGCAGTCTATCTGAGCGCCTCAATAACGCTCAAACTCAGTCAGAGCCCGTTCAGGAAGCCCAGGTGGAGAACCCCTTGCCGACCCTCGCCAGCATTCTCGCCGATCATCTTTCCGGCCACACGGCGATCACCGACACCGTGGCGACCTGCTACGCCCGCTTGCGCGCTCACGGCGACGACGCGCTCTTCATCACGCTCCGTCCCGAGGCGGAGGTCCTGAACGAGGCGCGGCGCCTGCAGCAGGAAGGCTCGCGGGGGCGGCGTCTCTGGGGCGTCCCGGTCGCGGTAAAGGACAATATCGATGTCGCCGGCCTGCCGACGACCGCTGCCTGCCCGGCCTATGTCTATGAGCCTGCAACGGATGCCAGTGCCGTCGCGCGGCTGAGGGCCGAGGGCGCGATCATCATCGGAAAGACCAATCTCGACCAGTTCGCGACCGGGCTCAACGGCACACGCTCGCCTTATGGAATGCCGCGCAACGCGTTGCGTGGCGATCTCGTGCCCGGCGGCTCGAGCTCCGGCTCGGCAAGCGCGGTCGCGGCAGGAATCGTGCCGGTTTCGCTCGGGACGGATACCGCAGGCTCGGGCCGCGTTCCCGCCGGTCTCCAGAACATTGTCGGACTGAAGCCGAGCGTCGGGCTGGTACCGAGCGCTGGCGTCGTGCCGGCCTGCCGCACGCTGGACTGCATCTCCGTCTTTGCGCTGACGGTGGAGGATGCCTGGGCGATCCTCGATGTCATTGCGGGGCTCGATCCGGCCGATCCGTTTTCCAGGGCGCTGCCGCTCGGCCGCCCCGGCGCGGCGCCGCCGACCATCCGGCTCGGCGTGCCGCGACCAGCGGATCGCGACTTCGCCGGCGACAAGCGTGCCGAGGCAAGCTACGAGGCCGCGCTGGAACGGGCAGCCGGCCTTGGCGCCAAGATCGTTCCGCTTGACTTCACGCCGTTCTACGAGACCGCCCGGCTGCTCTATGACGGCCCGTGGGTGGCCGAGCGCTGGCTCGCGATCCGCGATCTGCATGAGCGCGACCCGGAAGCGATCCTGCCGGTGATCCGGCAGGTGATCGCCGGCAAGCCCCTGCCGGATGCGGCAGCCGCCTTTGCGGCACGCTATCGTCTGGCGGAACTTTCGCTCGCAGCCAGGGCATCCCTGAAGATGGTCGATGCCTTGATGGTGCCGACAGCGCCGCGCCCGGTGACGCTCGCCGAGATGGCGGCCGATCCGGTCGGCGCGAATTCCATGCTTGGCCGTTACACCAATTTTGTGAACCTGCTCGACCTCTGCGCGCTAGCCCTGCCCGCCAGCCTCGCCGACGACGGTACGGCGGCGGGCGTCACGCTGATCGCGCCCGCCGGCCAGGATGCGGCTCTCGCCGGCTTCGGCCGGGCCCTCCATGCCGCGAGCAACCTGTCGCTCGGCGCCACCGGCCTGCCCATGCCGGCGGCGCCGGACTGGCCGGCTTCGGCACCGCCCGGCGGAATCGAGATCGCCGTCGTCGGCGCGCATCTCTCGGGCATGCCACTCAACGGCGAGCTGATGGCCCTAGGCGGCAGCTTCGTCCGGGCCATGACCACCACGGCCGACTATCGGCTCTACGCCCTGCCGGGCGGCCCGCCGATGCGGCCGGGCCTGGTTCGCGTCGCCGATGACGGCGAAGCGATTGCGCTCGAGATCTGGTCGCTGCCACCCGAAGGCTTCGGCCGCTTCGTCGCCGGGATTCCGGCCCCGCTGGGGATCGGCACTCTGGCGCTGGCCGATGGAACGCGGGTCAAGGGCTTCCTCTGCGAAGCGGTGGCGACGCAAGGCGCGCGCGACGTCACCGAGTTCGGCGGCTGGCGCGCTTTCATTTCGGCTGAAGTAGCTCAGCGGGCCTCGGCATAACTGCGGAAGGCGTCGCGCACGAAGTCGATATGCGCGCGCATCGCATCAGTGGCGGCATGCCGGTCGCCCCGCAGAATCGCCTGGACGATCAGGTCGTGCTCCTGCCAGGAGACGCCCAATCGTCCGGTCGTGCGGAACTGGGCTCGCCGGAACGGTGCGACGCGCTTGCGTGTCATCAGCGTCATGTCGGCCAGATAGCCGTTATGCGTGCCGACGTAGATCGCACCGTGAAAGGCCTCGTTGCGCTCGTGATAGCGCAGCGGATCGCCTTGATGCACCAGCCCGCGCAGTTCCTGATGGATCGCCTCCAGGGCGTGCCGCTCGGCGGCGGTCATGTTGCGGGCGGAGAGGCCGGCGCAGAGCGCTTCCAGTTCCGCCATCGCCTCGAACATGTCGTAAAGCTGGTCCTGCGTCGGCAAGGCGACGAGCGCGCTCCTATGCGGCCGGACCTGCACCAGTCCGGAGGCGGAAAGCTGGCGGATGGCTTCGCGAACCGGCGTACGCGACACGCCGAAGCGGTTCGCCAGTTCCTGCTCGTCCAGCGGCTGGCCAGGCGCGAGCAAACCGGAGACGATCTCGTCGGCGAGCTGAAGGCGCAGGCCTTCGGTACGGGTCGGCGCGCTCGTCTCAGTATCGGGTCGAACTGCATCGCCGGGCATGGCAGCCCGTCCTCGACGCGGCTTAGCCGGAGTGCTCGGCCAGAAGGGCGTGGCTTGCTCGCTCATCGGCGCTGCCGCTATTCCGCGATGATGCTGACATGGGCCGAGACGACGCGCCAGCCTTCCGGAAACCGGACCCAGCTCTGGCTCTGGCGCCCCACCTTGCCGGGCATGCTTTCGCGCCGGAACAGGGTATTGGCAGTGGCGAAGTCATCGCCATAGGTGGTGATCCGCGTGCGCTCCAGCGCCCGCATCAGCCCGGCCGGCGAGCGCGCCGCGCGGAAGGCCGCGATCTCGGCATAGCCGTAGAGGTTCTCGCCCACGCCGTAGCGCAGGGTTTCGGGGGCGTTCTTGAACAGCCGGTCGAGCGCCTCGACATCGTTCGTGGTCAGCGCCTTCTCGTATTCGGCGAAGGCGGCCTCGACTTCCGCGAGAATGGCGGGATCGTTGATCTTCATTCTGTTTTCTCCAACCCCTTTGTCAGTCCGGGGCTCACGAAGCGAAGAACCCGGAACCCACGACCGGGCGAGCGTTGACGATGGGTGGCAAGGTCGCGCCCCTGCCCGTGGATTCCGGGTTCTTCGCTCCGCGAAGCCCCGGAATGAAAGGGCTAGGCTACGAGGGCGGATGCGGAATCGCGGTGAGCAGTTCCTTCGTATACTCGGCCCTGGGCGCGCCGAGGACCTCCTCGGCCGTGCCCTGCTCGACGATCTGACCGGTGCGCATCACGATCACCCTGTCGCAGAGCAGGCGCACGACGTTGAGATCATGCGAGACGAAGACGTAGCTCATGCCGAGCCGCTGCTTCAGCTCCTCGAGCAGGTTGAGCACAACCGCCTGGACCGAAACATCGAGCGCTGCGGTGGGCTCGTCGAGGATGACGAGATCGGGATCGAGCGCGATCGCCCGCGCGATGCCGACGCGCGCCTTCTGGCCGCCCGAGAGCTGATGCGGGAAACGGTCGATCAGCTCGACCGGCAACCCAACGAGCTGCGCAAGCTCCTCGCAGCGTGCCCGGAGCGCGGCTCGCCCGCGGACCTGGCCCATGCGCAGAATCGGATCGATGATGGCCCGCTCCGCGGTGAAGCGCGGGTTCAGGCTGTCGGTCGGGTCCTGAAACACCATCTGGATGCGGCGCCGGAAGGGCGAGGCGGCGAACTGTTTCGCCGGGATCGAACCGATATCCTGCCCATCGAAGACGATGCGGCCCGAAGTCGAGTCGAGCAGCCGGTTGACCATCATCGAGGTCGTCGACTTGCCGCAACCGGATTCGCCGACAAGTCCTAGCGTCTCGCCCCTACGGACCTCGAAGCCGATGCCGTCGACCGCGCGGAAGGCCGGCTGGTCCGGCTCGGCCTGGCCGGTGAGCTTCGCGAGGAAGCTGCCCTTGGCGGGGCGCGGGTATTCCTTGACGAGGTTCTCGACGACGAGCAGCGGCGCTCGACCGGCCGAGGTTGCGGGGGGCTTCGCCGAGGCTGCCTCGACCGGTGGCGTTGAGGTCGTCTTTTTCGCTTGGTCTTCCGGCAAGAGGTCGCGCAGACTCATCCCGACACGCGGCGTCGCCTTCATCAGCTTGCGCGTATAGGGGTGCTGCGGATTGTGGAAGATCTCGGCGGCGCTGGCGGTCTCCACCACCCGGCCCTTCTCCATCACCACCACCTTGTCGCAATAGGCGGCGGCGAGGCCGAGATCATGCGTGATCAGGATCGTCGACATACCGCGCTCGCGCGTCAGCTCAACGATCAGGTCCATCACAGCCTTCTGTGTGGTGACATCGAGCCCGGTCGTCGGCTCGTCCGCGATCAGGAGCTGCGGCTGGCAGGCCAAGGCCAGCGCGATGACGATGCGCTGGCACATGCCGCCCGAAAGCTCGAACGGATAGGCGTCGTAGCGCTCCGCAGGGCGCGCGATCCTGACCTTCTCCAGCGCCTCGATCGCCTTCTCCCGCGCGGTCGCGCGCGTCGCCTGCACATGCTGGACGAGCACGTCCTCGATCTGCTTGCCCACCTTGCGGATCGGGTTCAGCGCCGCGCGCGGGTTCTGGAAGATCATCGAGATCTCGCGCCCGCGCAGGTCGCGCATCTGCGCTTCTGTCGCGGAGACGAGATCGATGCCGGAGAACGCGATCGAGCCCTCCGCCACCCGGCCTGCCCGGTCGAGGATGCGCACGACGGCATAGGAGGTTACAGACTTGCCGGAGCCGGATTCGCCGACGATGGCGACTGTCTCGCCCTTGCCGACGCTGACGTCGATAGCCTTCACCGCCTGCACCGTGCCGCGGCGCGTGGCGAACTCGACGGTGAGGTTGCGGATGTCGAGAAGCGGAGCGGCGGCCATCGTCAATTCCTCCGCTGCGGATCGACGAGATCGCGCACGCCGTCGCCGAGCAGGTTGAAGCAGAACACCGCGGTCATCAGCGCGAGACCCGGGAAGAAGGCGACCCACCACTCGCCCGAGACGATGAAGCTCGCCCCTTCGGCGACCATGATGCCCCATTCCGGCGTCGGCGGCCGCACGCCGAGCCCGATGAAGGACAGCCCCGCCGCGTTCAGGATGGCGTAGCCCATCGTCAGCGACATCTGCACGGCCATGATCGGCATGATGTTGGGCACGATCTGCGTCAGCAGGAGCCGCCACTCCGAGTTGCCGGAGAGCCTCGCCGCCTGCACGAAGCCGGCCTCGCGACGGACATTGGCCTCGGCGCGGGCGACGCGGGCATAGAGCGGAAAATTGATGATGGCGGTGGCGATGACGATGTTGGTCACGCTGTTGCCGAGCGCAGCGACGATGCCCATCGCCAGCACGAAGAGCGGGAAAGCCATGATCGTATCGGCGATGCGCCCGACGACCGTGTCGACCCATCCCCCGAAGAAGCCAGCCATGACGCCGGCAAGCCCGCCGAGCAGGAAGACGAGCGCCACCGAAGCAACCGCGATCGAGAAATCGAGCCGCGTCGCCGCGACCACGCGGCTGAAGATGTCGCGGCCGAGCTGGTCCGTGCCGAACCAATGGGCGGCGCTCGGGCCCTGGAGGGACACGCTGGTGTTCGAGGCCAGCGGATCATAAGGCACGAGCCAGGGGCCGAAGACCGCCGCCAGAAGGATGAGCGCGAACAGTCCGAAGGCGAAGCCGGTGACCGGGTTCTCTGCGACGATATGCCGGGCGTGGGCCAACAGCGACGTGGAGGGCGGCGCCTCGAAGCGCAGCGGGGCTGGCTCGACCTTGCTCATCTCGTTCATGGCTCAGCCCTCCAGCCGGACACGGGGGTCGATGACGCCGTAGAGGATGTCGATCAGCAGGTTCAGTGCGACGTAGAGGATCGCCATGGTCAGCACGAAGCCCTGGATCGGCGCATAGTCGGAGGCGAGCAGCGCCTCGACCGCATAGGAACCGACGCCGGGCCAGGCGAAGACCTTCTCGACCAGGACATTGGCGCCGAGCAGGAAGGAAAAGACCATGCCGAGCGTCGTGACGACCGGCAGCATGGCGTTCCGGAACGCATAGGTGCCGATGACCTTGCGCGTGGAGAGACCGCTGGCACGCGCGGTGCGCACGAAATCGGCGCCGAGCACGGCGAGCATCGAGGCGCGCGTCATGCGGGTGATCGGCGCCAGCGAGAAGATGGCCAGCGTCAGCGCCGGCAGCAGGATCTGGCTGAGCGCCGCGCTGAAGGTCCCGAGATCGCGCGCGATCAACGAGTCGATCAGCAGGAAGCCGGTGACGCGCGGTGGCTCCGAGAAGAAGACGTCGAGCCGCCCGAGCGGAGCCGGCGCCCAACCGAGGATGAAATAGAAGACATAGACGAGCAGCAACCCGGTGAAGAACACCGGCAGCGAGACGCCGGCCGTCGCGACGATCCGGCAGAGATGGTCGATCCAGGAACCCTGACGCACCGCTGCGAGCACGCCGAGCGGCAAGGCGATCGCCATAGAGATCAGCAATCCGACGAGGGTGAGCTCAGCCGAGGCCGGGAGGCGCTGCGCGAGATCGGCGGTAACCGGCTGCCCGGTCGTTAGCGAGGTGCCGAGATCGCCCCTCACCAGCGCGACGACATAGGAGACAAACTGCACCGGCAGCGGCTGGTCGAGCCCCAGCTTGCTGCGGATATCGGCGATCGCCTCGTTCGACGCGGCCGGGCCGGCGAAATACGCGGCTGTGTCGCCGGGCAGCACGCGCGTCAGCAGAAAAGTCACGATGATGACGCCGATCACCGAGGGGATCGTCGTCTTCAACCGGGCGGCGATCATGCCGAGCATGATGGAGTCTCCTTCAGGCCCTGAATTCCTGGCTCGGAACCACCCCGTCATCCCGGATGGAGCGAAGCGACACTCCGGGATCCATCGTCGGGCTCCGACGCTCTAGGATGGATCCCGGATCTGCGCCGCTACGCGGCTTGTCCGGGATGACGGCGCGCTTGTGGTTGCTGGCTTCAGCCCTTGGTGAGGTAGCGGAAGTCCGGCTCACGGCAGGGTTGGAACTGGTAACCGCCGATGCTCTTCTGCAGCGCGACGTCGTGCGTCGGCTGCGCGATCGGCACCATCGGCACCTCGTTGTTCACCAGCTTCACGAAGTCGACGACGAGCTTGTCGTATTCCGCCTTGTCGGCGGAGAAGCGGGCGGCGTCGATCAGCTTGTCCAGGGCCGGATTCTGGTAGTTGGCGATGTTGAAGATCGAATTGTTGCCGTGCATCGTCCAGAACAGGTAGTAATCCGGGTAGTCGAGCCAGCCGGCGAAGCGGTTGAGCGTCATCGGATTGGTCTTCTTGGCGATCTCGGTGCGGAAATTCGCGCCCGGCACCTTGCTGATCTCGACATTGATGCCGATCGCGCCCAGCGCTTCCTTGATCAGCACCGACATCGGCTCGGCCACGGTGGCATTGCCCGCGTCGAACTGCAGCGTGGTGGAGAAGCCGCCGCCGGCAGCCGCGACGAGTTCCTTCGCCTTCTCGATGCTGGTCTTGTACGGGAAGGGCTGCGGCCAGGCGACCTTGGGGGTCTCCGGACCGCCGGACATGTCGACGCCGCGCCCGAACAGCGAGGCCTGCAGCATCTTGTCATAGGGCAGCACCCAGGCCACGGCCTGGCGCAGGCGCACATCCTTGAAGGGGCCGACCTGGCTGTTGAGGTAGAGCCCCCAGACGCCGTTCGGGATGGGCACGCCGACGACGTTGATCTTTCCGCCGTCGAGCAGATCCTTAAAGTCCTTCGGCGGCAGGCCGTAGGACACATCGGCGTCGCCGCGCTCCATCAGCGCGCGCCGGGTCGAGGGCGAGGCGATGTCGCGGGCGATGATGCGCTTGAGTTGCGGCAGCTTCCCGCAGGCCCAGTCGTCATTGCGGACATAGATCGTCTCGACGCCGGGCTTCCAGCTCTCGACCTTATAGGCGCCCGAGCCGGCGACGTTGTTCTTCAGCCACTCCTTCGCATGCGGATCGCCACCGGAATTCTTGATGGCGAGCTCGGAGTCGAAGACGAAGGGGATCGTGACCGCCAGGTTCGGCAGGGTCATCTTGTCCTTGCGCAGGAAATCGACGCGGAAGGTCTTGTCGTCGACGACGACGAACTGCTCCGGCTTCTCGAGCGAGCCGGCATTCATCTGCGTGGTGGCGAAGCCGCCGATGGTGCAAGCGCGGTCGAGCGACCACTTCACGTCCTTGGCGGTGACGGGGCGACCGGAATGGAACTTGGCGTCGCGCAGCTTGAAAGTGCAGCTCATGCCGTCGGAGGCGACCTGCCAGCTCTCGGCGAGCTCGCCTTCCAGTTCGCCCATCGAGACCTGGTTGCCGCCGCCGGCCGGGATCGGCACCGGCTTGAAGCGCAGCAGTCGGTCATAGCAGTTCAGGGCCACGCCGTTCACCGGCTGCGACGAGCCGATACCCTGCATGTCGAGGCTGTTCGGTCCATATTCCTGCACCAGCAGCAGTGTTTCGCTGCGGCTCGGCGATTGCGCGCTCGCACGCCCGGTCATCAGGAATGGCGCGGCAATGCCTCCGGCAATGGCGGCGCGACGCGTAATAGCCATGGTGCTCTCCCGAGATAGCCGGCGCCCCTTGACGCCGGTCGCTTCAACTCGGGAGGGGCAATGCAGTTACCGTGCCGAGCCTGAGGCCCGGAAAAGCCCGCTGGGGCTCCGCGAACGGCCCCATATGTATGCAATGCTGGTCTAGTGATGAAAAATTAGCCTCATTTTCCCATTGATGAGAATTTCACCAGCTGGGACGTCGAATGAAGGCCCAGGGGCTCGCTGCTATTCAGCAAAGCGACTGAGCTCGTCAGCGGCTCGCTCCGATCCGGCGCTGGCGGTCGCCGAAGCGGCTCAGCTTGAACGACGACAGGTCGATGCGGCTCGCGCCATCCAGCAGGCGCTGGCTGACGGCCTCGCCGATCGCGGCGGAATGCTTGAAGCCGTGTCCCGAACACGGCGAGACGATGAGGACCCGCTCGCTCTCCGGCCAGTCATCGATGACGAAGCCGCCATCCGGTGAGACGGTGTAGAGACAGGTCTTGCGACGCGAAGCATCGACGCGCAGCCCCTTCAGCCGCCCGTCGATCGAGCGCGCATAGAAGGCGCGCGACTCGGCCTCCTCGCTGGACCGATCGAAATCGTCGGGATCAACGGCGCGTGTCTTCTCGCCATGCGCCAGCTTCACCGTACCGTCCTTGGCGGGAAAGCCGTAGAAGCCCTCCTCCGCGCCATGGCCATAGGACCAGATATAGACCGGCGCCCGCCCCCATTCTGCCGGGGCCGATGGCTCCAGATCGTACCAATGCAGGATTTCGCGCGTCGGCCGCAGCAGAGCGGAGACATGCGGACCGAGGAGCCGGCCGGCCCAGGCGCCGGCGCTGACGACGACGCGGCCGGCCTGGATCGTCCCCTTGTCGGACCTGATCTCGACATGTTCGCCTCGCGGCAGGATCGCTTCGACCCGCGTGCCGAGAGCCAGCCGAGCCCCGGCCTCCGTGGCACGGCGAAGCTGCGTCGCCACGCAACGCTCCGGATGCAGATAGCCGCCCTCGGGCTCGAAATAGACGCGGTCCCCCTCCGCGACATTCAGCCAGGGATAGCGGCGGCGCGCCTCGACTGCATTGATCAGCTCATGCCGGACGCCGCTGCGCTCCGCCACGGCGCGTGTGCGCGCAACGTAGTCGGCCGCGCCAGGCTGCCAGGGCTCGCTCGATACGGCCAGGAAGCCGACCTGCCCGAACAGGCTTTCACCAGTGCGGCCCTCCAGCTCCTTCCAGACCTCGTGCGAGCGCTTCACCAGCGGCGCCAGAGCCGTTCCCTCGGCCACCGCCAGCCGGGTGACGCGCGTCTCGCCATGGCTCGAACCGAATTCATGCGGCGGGTAGAACTGATCGATGCCGAGGACGTCGGCACCTCGCGAGGCGAGCTGGAACAAGGTGGCCGATCCCATGGCACCGAGGCCAAGGACGACGATATCCGCCGTTTGTCGGGTCATGACAGTTGTGGTCTCCATTGGCCGACGAGCCGCGGCTGCTGCTCCATGAGGACCGCGCGGCCGATAGCCGGGGCCGCCTCAATATTTCGGCAGACCGGCAGGGTTCGTCTCGGGCGTTTCGAGCCGCTCCTCCTCGACGCCCCAGCGCTTGAGCACGGCGTCGAAGCTGCCGTCCCGATAGGCGCCCTCGAGCCCCAGGGTGATAGCCTTGGCGAGCCCCGCACCCTTGCGGGTCGCCACGGCGACGTCCGACCTCTCCGGCCAGCCCGCGCTCAGCACGCCGACGCGCCGGATGTTCTTGTCCCGCTGCTGGATGAAGAGAAGCTGGGCATGGGGCTGCACGATCACATCGGCGCGGCGCGACGAGAGCGCCAGCAGGCGGTTCGCCTCGTCGTCGAAGGTGATCAACTCGATCGGCTTCAGCCCGGCAGCAACGTTCTGCTTGCTCCATTCGAGCAGGATTCGTTCCTGGTTGGTGCCGCCGCCGAGAACGATGGTCAAACCAGCGGCGTCCTTCGGCTGCGCGATCTTCTCGATCTTGCTGTCGGCCCGGACGAAGAAGCCATGCAGGCCAAGGCGGTAGGTGGAGAAGTCGAACTTCTCCTTGCGCTGCTCGGTAACGCCGATGTTGGAGATCGCCGCGTCATACTTGCCGGAGGTCACACCGAGCGGCCAATCGGCCCATGGTGTGGGCACGAGCTTGAGCTTCAGGCCGAGGCTATCGGCGATGAGCTGTGCGACGTCCGGGTCCGCGCCGACGAGCGTCGCTGAATCGATCGCATAGGTGGCCAGCGGCGGCGTGCTCGCATTCGTCGCGACGGTCAGGACGCCGGGCTCGACGAATTTGTAGTCCTTGGCGATGGCCGCGATCGCCGCCGGATTGGGCTGGGTATGGGGCCGGCCGGGCTGCCCCGGGCTGAGATCGTAAACGCTCTGCGCGCTGACCGCCGCGGTGATGGCGAGAATGGCGGCAACGGCCAGGGCCGCCCTGCGGGTGAACATGAGTTGGCTCCTGAAGGAGCGGAGCGTCTCTTTCGGCGCTCCGCATCGCTTGGACGATCGGCCTTGGTCGCGGTCTTGTTCAGCTCCTAGGCAGGCCGGGCGGATTGGTGCGCGAGAGGTCGATCGCTTCCGGCGCAAGGCCCCAGCGCGCCAGCGACTTCCGGTAGCTGCCGTTCTTGATCTGCGCGTTGAGCACGGCCGTGATCGCCTCGGCGAGACCGGCGCCCTTCTTCGTCGTCACGGCGATCTCGGCGACTTCCGGCCAGCCGCCGGAGAAGGAGCCAACGAGGCGGGTGGTGCCGGTCTGCGCGGCCTTGAAGCCGAGCGTGCCGTTGGGGCCGAAATAGGCATCGGCACGACCGGCCTCGAGCGCCACATAGAGCACGGCGTCATCGTCGTAATACTGCACTTCCGTGGTCTTCAGGCCCTTGGCCTCATTGGCCTTGATCCAGCGCAGCAGGATCTGCTCCTGATTGGTGCCCGAGCCGACGATCACCTTGAGGCCGGCGACATCCTCCGGCTTGGAGATCTCCTTGATCGCGCTCTTGCCGGCGACATAGAAGCCGAGCTGGTCCTTGCGATAGGTCGAGAAGTCGAACTTCTCCTTGCGCTGCTCGGTCACGGTGATGTTGGAGATCGCCGCATCGTACTTGCCCGAGGCCACGCCCAGCGGCCAGTCGGCCCAGGCCACCTGCACCACCTCCAGCTCGAGGCCGAGCCCGTCGGCGACGAGCCGCCCGATATCGGGTTCCGAGCCGACGATGATCTTCTGGTTGTCGGTCGCATTGATGCCGAAGGGCAGCCGCTGGCCCGTCGTCGCGATGGTGAAGGTGCCGGGCTTGGCGAGCTTCACGCCCTTAAGCAGCTTGACCGCCTCCGGCACGATCTCCGCGCGCGGCTGTTCCTTCTGCACGGAGGTGAGGTCGAACTGCTGCTGCGCAAAGGCCAGCGAGGGAACGAGCGCGGCGACAGCGACGAGGCCGAGCGCGGCGCGGCGCGGGATGGTGAAGGAATGCGTCATGGGCGTCAGCCTTTCGATCTTCGGAAAAACAAAGCCTTGGAGAGAAAATCAGAGAACCTTGGCGAGGAATTCCGCCGTGCGCGGATGCTCTGGCGCGCCGAGCACCTTCTCGGGATGACCCGCCTCGACGATGCGGCCGGCATCCATGAAGACGACCGTGTCCGCCACCTCACGGGCAAAGCCGATCTCATGGGTGACGATGACGAGGGTCGCTCCGGAGCGGGCGAGTTCCTTGATGACGGCGAGCACCTCGCCGACGAGCTCGGGGTCGAGTGCGGAGGTCGGCTCGTCGAAGAGCAGCGCCTTGGGCTGAAGTGCCAGAGCCCGCGCAATGGCGACGCGCTGCTGCTGGCCACCGGAGAGCTGGCGCGGATAGGCGTTGACCTTGTCAGAGAGCCCGACGCGGGCGAGCAGATCGCGGGCGGCGGCTTCAGCCTCGGCGCGAGGGACGCCGCGCGCATTGATCGGCGCCTCGACGATGTTCTCCAGCGCCGTCAGATGCGGGAACAGGTTGAAGTTCTGGAAAACCATGCCGACATCGACGCGCCGGCGCAGCACCTCGCGCTCCTTCAGCTCGTAGAGAAGGGCGCCCTCCTGCCGATAGCCGATGAGCTGGCCGTCCAGCGTGATCACGCCGCGGTCGAGGCGCTCCAGATGGTTGATCGAGCGCAGCAAGGTCGACTTGCCCGAGCCCGACGGACCGATGATCGCGGTGACGGAGCCTGACGGCAGGGTGAGCGAAACGTCGTCCAGGACCTTCAGATCGCCGAAGCTCTTCGAGACGTTGCGGATGCTAATCTCTCCGCCGCGACGCCAGACGAGCGGAGCGGACACGGCCCGCACGGTCGAAGCGGCAGGCGCGGCCACCGCAGGGGCAGCCCTGCGCGCGAAGCGCCGCAGCAGCGGATCGAAGACCGAGGGTGGCAGATGGCGCAGCGCGCCACGGGCATAATAGCGCTCGATCTGCGTCTGGACCGCGGAGAGCACAGTCAGGATGACGAGATACCAGACCGTCGCCACCATCAGCAGCGGGATCACCTCCAGATTGCGGCGGTAGATCACCTGCACGGTGTAGAACAGCTCCGGCAGCGCCAGGATGTAGACGTTGGAGGTGCCCTTCGCGAGGCCGATGATGTCGTTGAAGGCCGTCGGGATGATCGAGCGCATCGCCTGCGGCAGCACGATACGGAAGAACTGTCGCTGCCGGGGCAGGCCGAGCGCCGCGGCGGCCTCATGCTGGCCCTGATCGACCGCGAGCAGCCCGCCGCGGATGAACTCGGCCGAGAAGGCGGCCTGGTTGAGGGTGAGACCCAGCACTGCCGCCATGAAGGGGCTGATGAGCTGGGTCGTCGGATAGGAGAAGAAGCTCCACCCCGTGAAGGGCACGCCGAGCGAGACCGTCTCGTAGAGGTAACCGAGATTGTTCAGGATCAGCAGCAGCACGATCAGTGGGATCGAGCGGAACAGCCAGACGAAGGTCCAGGAGACGCCCGCCAGCGGCGCCGAGCCCGATAGCCGCGCCAGTGCCAGCAGGGCGCCGATGGTGAAACCGAAGAAGGCGCCCAGCACCGTCAGCAGCAGCGTGCGGCCGAGCCCCACGAGCACCGGCTCGGCGAAGAACCACTCGGCGAAGACGTCCCAGCCCCAGCGCGGATTGCCGAGCACGGAGTTGACGACCGCGATCACCACGACGAGCGCGAAGGCTCCGCCGACGATGCGCCAGGGGTGGCGCGCCGGCACGATGCGCGACCCGGCCGGATCGAGACGCGTGAGCGAGACTGACGCGGCGGCTGCGGAGCCGTCGACGGCGAGGGTCATGGCGAAATCCTCTTCAGGATGCGGGCTCAGGCAGAGACGGCGAAGGCTTCGACGAAGGGGCTTTCGGTCACGGCGAGGCGCTTGCGGAACGGCAGAAGGCTGAACTTCGTGGAATCCACGTTCAGGTCGAATTTCGGCTCGTAGCCGAGCGACAGATAGAGACCGACGGCCTCCGGCTGGCGGCTGCCGGTCGTCAGGTAGAGATTTGCGTAGCCCTGATGCAGCGCGAGCCGTTCGAGCTCGACCACGACGCGGGCCGCGAGCCCCTGACGCCGCAGATCGCGGCGGGACCAGACACGCTTGATCTCGGCCGTTCGGTCCTCCGCATGCGGCATGAAGGCGCCGCCGGCGATCGCCTCGCCATCGCGGAGCAGCAGCAGGAAATGCCCGCGCGGCGGCAGGAAAAGCTCCGGAGCGTAACGGTGCAGCTCGACGACCGCCGGGTCGCGGCCCGGAACGTCGCCATAGCGCCCGTCATATTCGCGGATGAGATCCTGGACCAAGGGCTGCGCCAACGGATCGCGCGGGCTGGTCGAAAGGAACACGTCCGTGAGCGGCGTCGCGCGAGCCCGAGCGTTCATCACGCCACCGTCCGCGAGATCGCGGTGTCTTTCTGGGCGTAACGGCTCGGCTTGAAGGGCAGGCCGAGATGATCGCGCAGCGTTTCGCCGTCGAGGTCGCGGCTATAGCGCCCCCTCGCCTCCAGCTCCGGAATCACCAGCTCGACGAAGTCGCCCAGCCCCTCGGCCGTCACCGAGAAGCCGAGGATGAAGCCGTCCGCCGCACCCGCATCGATCCAGCGGATAATCTCCTCGGCCACATGAGCGCCGGCGCCGATGAAGTTGGGCTTGGGCGTCGCGACTTCGAGCGCGACCTCGCGCAGCGTCTGGCCCTTTTCCAGCGCGTTCTTCTTGATGCGGTCGGTGGTCGAGCGGAAGCTGTTCTTGCCGATGTCGCCGAGCTCGGGGAAAGGCGCATCGAGCGGATATTGCGAGAAGTCGTGATGGTCGAAATAGCGGCCGAGATAGGCCAGCGCCTCGTCGATCGTCAGCAGGTTGCGGATGGCCTCGTATTTGGCCTGCGCCTCCTCCGCCGTGCGGCCGACGATGGGGCCGATGCCGGGGAAGATCTTCACATCGTCGGCCCGTCGCCCATGGGCGACGGCTGCTGCCCGCACCTGATCGCGGAAGGCCTTCGTCTCGGCAATGGAGGGGGAATGGGTAAAAACCGCGTCGGCATATTTGCCGGCGAGCTTGATGCCCGCGTCCGACGAGCCGGCCTGGAAGATCACCGGCTGGCCCTGCTTCGACCGGCCGATGTTGAGCGGGCCCTCCACCTGGAAGAAGCGCCCCTTGTGGTCCAGGTGGTGTAGCTTCTTGGGATCGAAGAAGCGACCTTTCTCGCGGTCGCGCAGGACAGCGTCCTCATCCCAGGAATCCCACAGCCCCTGCGTGACCTCGAGATATTCGTCGGCGATCTCATAGCGCAGCGCATGCTCGGGATGCTGCCGGCTATAATTCTTCGCCGAGCCCTCGAGCGGCGTGGTGACGACATTCCAGCCGGCGCGGCCCTTCGAGATCAGGTCGAGCGAGGCGAATTGACGGGCGACGGTGAAGGGGTCGGAGTAGGAGGTCGAGACCGTGCCGGCGAGACCGATCTTCGTCGTCGCCACCGCGAGCGCCGACAGGATCGTCAGCGGCTCGAAGCGATTGAGGAAATGCGGGATCGACTTTTCGTTGATGTAGAGCCCGTCCGCCACGAAGGCGAAGGTGATGCCAGCGGCCTCGGCCTTGCGGGCGGTGTCGATGTAGAAGTCGAGGTTGACGCTGGCGTCGGCCGGGCCGGAAGGGTGGCGCCAGGAGTTCATATGCCCTCCGGCGCCATGCAGCATGATGCCGAACTTGACAGGCTTTACGTCGGTCGCGGTCATGGGATGTCTCTTCTGATTGGGCTGAGCGGTCAGGCTGCGGCGCGACGGGCGCCAGTGGCGATCAGCTCGATGGAGAGCCGCCGCGCGGTGCCGTCGGAAACCGGGTTGTCCAGCACGAACTCCGTCACGTCGAAGCGCGCCGCGAGCGCGTCGAGTTCGGCGCGCACATCCTCGCCCGTGCCGGCGATGACGTGGGGATGGGTCTCACGGATGGTGAAGCTCGTATCGCCCGCCTGGCGCGCGAAACTCTCGGCCTGCTCGCGGCTACGCACATTCACCGCGCGCCCATCGGACAGCGTGATGCGGAAGATGCGCGTCTCGCGCACCGCGTCCCGCGCTGCGGTCGTGGAAGAGGCCGCGAAAGCGTGCACTGCCAGCGCCGCAGCTTGGCCGCCGCCGGCCCGATAGGCGCCGAGGCTCGCCTCGATCAGCGCCGGATCACCATTGAAATGACCGGCGAAGACGAACTCCCAACCGAGCCGGGCGGCGAGCGCGCCGCTCTCCGGCGAGCCACCGAGCAGGATGCGCCGGGGCGCGACGCGCGGCAGCGGCCGTGCGAGATCGCCGGTCAGATGCCCTTCCAGCGCTTCGGCCAGCGCGGCAAAATCGGGCGGAGCCGACTTGTCCAGCCGGGCCTGAAGGGCCTCAGTGGTCTGCGGCAAACCGCCGGGTGCCCTGCCCACTCCGAGATCGACGCGATCAGGCGCGAGCGCCGCCAGAAGCTTGAAGCTCTCGGCCACCTTGAACGGGCTGTAGTGCTGCAGCATCACGCCGCCGGAGCCAACGCGGATGCGATCGGTCGAGGCCAGGACCCACGCGGCGAGAATCTCCGGCGCGACCCCGGCGACCTCGGCGCTGCCATGGTGCTCCGCGAGCCAGAAACGATGATAGCCCAGCCTCTCGGCATGGCGCGCATAGGCGACGGAATCGGCCAAGGCGCGCTCCGGATCGGATCGCTCCGAAATGGGGCTCTTATCGAGAAGGCTCAGCAGATAAGTCATGATCGACTCCGTCGACGCCCGTCGAAGGCGACATCGGCCAAGTTTCGTGTCGATCAGCGGCCAGAATGAAATAAAGATTGGCTCTTTGCTTATATGGATCCGGCATAAGGCCGCGAAACGATCGAGCGCTTCTCCGAACGCTCTCCAACATGCGAAGTTCTTCTCCCGCCGCCTGAAATTTTGCGATGAATACATCGCTGCATTTCGCAGGCGCGGCGAAGGGCAAAGGACATAGCCCCGGCCCCGATCGAACAAGGCCTGGGTTTCGTCGCAAGAGAATCCTGCATGCGTCCGAGGCGGGGCGAGCGTGGAATTTCTTCTTCAGATGCCGAGGACTTTGCAAAGAACCCCTCGCGCGCGCGCCCTATCATGCTGCGGAAAGCCTTCGATCCGGACAGCGCGCTGCCCCACAGATGAATCTGCAACAATTTCGCATTCTCCAGGAGGCTGTGCGCAGCGGATACAACTTCACCGAGGCCGCCGCGGCGCTGAACACTTCGCAGTCCGGTGTGTCGAAGCACATCAAGGATCTCGAGCTGGAACTCGGCGTCGAGCTATTCGAGCGTCGCGGCAAGCGCATGCTGGGCCTGACCGAAGCGGGCCGCTCGGTCATCAGCTATGTCGAGCGCATCCTCGCCGATTCCATGAGCATCAAGCGCGTCACCGATCACCTGCGCGATCCCGCCTCGGGCGAGTTCGTGATCGCCACGACACACACCCAGGCGCGCTATGTGCTGCCCTGCGTCATCAAGCAGTTCCGCGATGAGTTTCCGCGCGTCAGGCTTTCGCTCAAGCAGTGCGACCCCACCGAGATCGTCGCCCGCCTGCGAGAAGGAAGCGCACATATCGGCATCGCGACGGAGAGCCTGTCGCAGGCGGCCGAACTCGTCGCCTTTCCCTATTATACGTGGCGACACATCGTCATCGCCGATAGGACCGATCCGCTCGCCGGCCGCGCCGACATCGACCTCGCCACGATCGCGGAGAGGCCGATCGTCACCTACGGCCAGGGCTTCACCGGCCGCCCGCTGATCGACGCGGCCTTCCATGATCGGGGCCTCGCGCCGGACATCGTCGTCTCGGCCATCGATTCCGACGTGATCAAATCCTATGTCGCGCTCGGGCTGGGCCTGGGTATCATCACCGAGGTTGCCTATCACCCGGAACGCGACGGGGATCTGGTCAAGGTCGCCGAAGGCCTGTTCCCCGAGGCGACCTCCTACATCGCAGTTCCGCGCGGGCGCTTTCTGCCCGGCTATGCTCACCGCTTCATCGAGTTGTGCCGACCCGAGCTGTCGGCCTCCATCGTCCGCTCGGCGATTGGAGCGGAACCGAGATGATGCCGGGTCTTCAGCACGAGCCCGCGCCCGACCATAAGCAGAAAAATCCAATGTTTCCCGATGAAATAGAAACGTATTTTTTCAGTACACAAAAAATAGACACGTCTAATTTCTTTCAGCGCCGATATATATCTTATAGAATTTAATATACGATAATCGAATTTGACGTACCAAGCACCAACATTATTTGCTCTCACTTGATTTGAGGGAGCCACATCGCGCCCCAAAATCCTTGGCCATCATCTGTGACAGCGCGTTTCAAACCGAACTGTCAGGTCGGGAGCTGATTGGAATGACGACATTGCACGCTGAATCTTCCGCCTGCTCCCGCGAGCAGATATCGCTGCGTGGTCTCATCGCGAGGTCGTTCTCATGAGCGACATCATCGTCCAGTCGTCGCATCAGGATGCGGCGGCGCAGCCGCTCGTCGAGGGGCTGATCCAGGAATATGACGGGCGCTATGGCGCAAACAGCCGCCCCGGCGGGGCGCGCTCCGAGCTGTTCCGCTATCCGGTCGAGGCTTTCTCGCCACCGCTCGGCGACTTCATCCTGCTGCGGCGTGACGGCCGGACCATCGCCGGCGGCGCTTTCATGAGCCATGACGACGAAACCGCCGAGCTCAAGCGCATCTGGACCCATGACGATTTCCGTCGCCAGGGCCTGGCCGAGCGCATCGTCGCTGAGCTCGAAGCCCGCGCCGCGGCCCTCGGCTATACACGCGCCTATCTGACCACCGGCTTTCGCCAGCCCGAGGCAACGACGCTCTACCTTAAGCTGGGCTATCGCCCGCTATTCGATGTCTCGGCCGATCCCTCGCTCTATCGCTCGCTGCCCTTCGAGAAGCACATCGGCACCCAGACGGGTCGCCTCGGAAGCGCTCCGGTCTACGCGCCAGCCGCGTCGCTCGAAGCCGCCACGGCGCGCGTGACGGCACTGAAGCACAAGCAGGAAACGCTGATCCTGGCGCGACTGGCCGCCCATGGGGTTCGCGCGGCCTAAGACGCCGGCTAGACCAAGTGAAGATGGAACAGCCCCCGGAATCCGGTGACAGCATGAACAGACAGCTCGGCCAGTTCAGCGCCAGCGATATCCATTCCGATTCCTTCAAAAGCGTCATGCGCAACGTCGCGGGCGCAGTCAGCATCGTGGCGGCTTCGCATGGCGGCACGCGGGCTGGCCTGACCGCGACGTCACTCACCGCGCTGTCGGCCGAACCGCCGACCGTCATCGTCTGCATCAATCGCGGCGCTTCGGCCTGGCCCACAATCGAGGCAGCAGGTCATTTCGCCATCAACGTGCTGGCCGCGCGCCACCAGAACATCGCCGACCGCTTTGCCGGCCGCGGCGGCCACAAGGGCGAAGCCCGCTTCGGCGAAGGCCACTGGGGCCGTCTCGTCACCGGCGCACCGACACTCGACGGAGCGCTGGCCGTCCTCGACTGCGAGACGGAAGAGGCGATCGAGCGCCACTCCCACACCATCCTGATCGGCCGCATCAGGGCACTTCGCCATGCCCATGACGAAGGCGCCCTGCTCTATTGGCGCGGCGTTTATGGAAAGCTGGACGAGCCGCTTCAGCACGGCGCCGGCATCTGACCGGCTTGCCGTCGGGAGCGGTGGCAGGATCGGCAACACCCTCGGTTGGATCGGCTACCAGATTGGCTTGCCACGTCACGATCGAGGGCGCGGGCCCGACCTCCTGCCGCTTCGGCAGATGATCGTGGCGAAAGACTCCCGGGGGCGCTCGGCCGCGCTCCGGTGCGCGCTTTTGTCCGTCATTCCGACGGTGTCAGCTCCAGATCCGCGGCGAAGCGGGCGATGCCCGAGCGGATCGTCTCGGCGATGGCAGGCACTCGGTCGAGGCAGCGGAACTGCGGGCCGGCAACCACGATAGAAAGCCGGCGCTGGCGGATCGGCAAGGGCAGCGCGACGCCAACGAGATCCTTGCTGAAGTCGCCATTGCTGAAATGATAGCCGCGCGCGGCGGAGCGCCGGAGCTCGGCCTCGACGGCGTCGATGCTCATCGGGGTGGTCGCCGAATAGCGCTCGAAGCTCAGCTTCCGATAGACGGCCTGGCGCTCGGCGAAGGAGTATTGCGCGAGGATCGCGCGGCCAGTCGAGCTGGCATGGATCGGCAGGCGATGGCCGATGCGCCCGAAATAGCGGATCGGTGCAGTCGATTCGATGGCGTGGATCCACATGGTATGGATGCCGGCGGGCGCGCCGATGGCGGTCGTCTCGCCCGTCTCCTCCGCGACCTCGGAGACCAGCAGCAGAGCCGCTTCCGGCAAGGGCTCCGCCTCCGAGACGGCCTGCGCCATCGAAAGCCAACGCGGGCTCGGATAATAGCCGCCCCGCGCCCTCGGCTCGTAGAGATAGCCCTTCTCGGCCAGCGTGCCGATCAGGTTGAAGGTGCTCGAGCGCGGCCAGCCGAGTTCGTCGGAAAGCTCCGCCAGCGTCGCCGGGCGCTGCCGGCGGGCGAAGAACTCCAGAAGCTCCAATACGTTAGCGGCCTGCTTGACCTGCATGCGTCTTCCCGTCGCTCCCTTGATCGTCACGTTGGGGCTAGCGAAGCCAGGATGCGTTCGGCTGCCCGCAGATGCGGCTTGTCGATCATCTGGCCGTCGATTTTCACTACGCCGAGATCGGCTTGATTGCCAAATGCCTCGGTGATCCGCCGGGCCCAGGCGATCTCGTCGCCGCTCGGCCGGAACGCGGCGTTGACCGGCTCGACATGCTTGGGATGGATCACGCCCTTGGCCATGAAGCCGTCGCGCCGCGCCTCACGCGCCTCACGCTCCACGGCGGCGAGGTCGTCGATGGTAACCGCCACCGTATCCACCGCGACGACACCGGCCGCCGCCGCCCCCGCAAGGCAGAGATTGCGGGCGAGCTGATAGGGCGGAAGCATATTGCCCTGCGTGTCGCGGTTGGCGGTGGCGCCGAAGGAGGCCGAAAGGTCCTCCGCCCCCCACATCATGCCCCAGAGCCGCTGACTGCAACCGCGATAGCCGCCCAGGCCGAAGAGCGAGGCCGCCGTCTCGGTGACGATGGCGAGGATCTGTGTGCTTCCGGGCGCGATGCCATGCGCGGCCTCGAGCGCGTCGAGCATATGGGAGAGGCGCTCGACCTGCCCGGCCCCGTCGCATTTCGGCAGGGCGATGCCGTCCGGCTGGTGGGCCATCACGGCGGCGAGGTCGGCGGCGGTGAAACCCGTATCGAAGGCGTTGACGCGGACGAAGAGCTTCTGGCGGCTGCGCGGCGCCTGCAGCATCGCGGCGGTTTCATGCCGCGCCGCCTCCTTGGCGTCGAGCGCGACCGAATCCTCGAGGTCGATGATCAGCGCATCCGCGCCGCATTCGCGGGCCTTGGCGAATTTGCGGGCGCTGTCGCCCGGAACGAAGAGCAGGCTGCGCATCAGGCCGCGTCCTTGCGGTGCATCATCGCCATTCGCCGACAGATGGCCACGACCTCGCCGCGCTGGTTCAGGCATTCATGCTCGAACTCGACGAGTCCGACCGAAGGGCGCGACTTCGAGTCCCGCTTCGAGATCACCTTGGTGCGCGAGCGCAGCGTGTCGCCGTTGAAGACCGGCTTGGGGAAGCGCACGTCGCTCATGCCGAGATTGCCGACCGTAGTGCCCAGCGTCGTGTCGTAGACGCTCATGCCGATCATGATGCCGAGCGTGTAGAGGCTGTTGAACAGCGGCTGGCCCCATTCGGTGCGGCTGGAGAAATCGGCGTCGACATGGAGCGGCTGCGGATTGAGCGTCATCAGGCTGAAGCTGATGTTGTCCTGCTCTGTGACGGTCCGCGAGAACGCATGCTCGAAGAGCTGCCCGGCCTCGAATTCCTCGTAATAGCGTCCGGCCATCGCAGCTTTTCTCCGGTTCAATTGGTCTGGCTGGCGCCGGCGCGGATGACGCCGGCCTGTTCGAGACGGTCGATGGCTGGGAGGTCGAAGCCCCAGTCTGCCAGCACGGCGCGGCTGCTCGCGCCGGCGGGCTCGCCTGCTGTCGGCGTGGCCGGCGGCGTACGGCTGAAGCGCGGCTGCGGTGCGGGCTGGCTGACGCCGTCGACCACGATGAAGCTGCCGCGGGCGCGGGCATGAGGGTGCTCCGGCGCTTCCGCTAGACTCAGCACCGGGGCGAAGCAGGCATCCGTGCCTTCCAGCAGCGCGCACCATTCCGCCCGGCGGCGCTCGGCGAAGCGCCCGGCGAGGAGCTTGCGGGCTTCAGGCCAGCGGGCCGGGTCGTTCACATCCGGGAAGCTCTTCGGATCGAAGCCGATCAGTCCGAGCAGGATTTCGCGGAACTTCCTCTCGATCGGCGCGACCGTGATCCATTCACCATCGGCGCAGCGATAGGTTTCGTAATGGGGCGCGCCTGAATCGAGCAGGTTGGTGCCGCGCTCCGGCTTGTGGAGGCCGGCGGCGGCCAGCCCAAAAAGGCTCGCCATCAGGGTCGCGCTGCCCTCGGCCATCGCGGCATCGACAACCTGGCCCCTGCCGGAGCGGCCGGCTTCCAGAAGGGCCGCCAGCATGCCGAAGCCGAGCAGCATGGCGCCACCGCCATAATCGCCGATCAGGTTGAGCGGGATCGCGGGCGGCTCCCCCGCACGACCGATGGCCGAGAGCGCACCCGACAGCGCGATGTAGTTGAGATCGTGGCCGGCAGCCTTCGCCAGCGGGCCGTCCTGGCCCCAGCCGGTGATGCGCCCGTAAACGAGGCGCGGATTGCGCTGAAGGCATGGCTCCGGCCCAAGACCGAGCCGCTCCATCGTGCCGGGGCGGAAGCCCTCGATCAGGGCGTCGGCCGTCGCCACCAGATCGAGCGCGCAGGCGATGCCTTCCGGCCGCTTCAGATCGAGCGCGACCGAACGGCGGCCACGGCGGGTGACGTCGAATCGCGTCGGCTTCTCGATGCCCAAGCCGCTCGGCTCCAACCGGTCGATGATGACGATCTCGGCGCCGAGATCGGAGAGCAGCATGCCCGTCATCGGCGCCGGGCCGATGCCGGCGAACTCGACGATTTTCAAGCCCGCGAGCGGGCCGCTGCGGGGGTTCGTCATGCCGCGGCCCTTTCGGTCAGGCTGCGCTCCAGCGTCTCGCGATGCCGGGGGGCGGCGATGGCGATCAGGGCGCGGGCGCGCTCGGCGGCGCTGCGATGCCTCAACTCGGCGACGCCGTACTCGGTCACCACGGTGTCGATATCCGTGCGGGCGAGCGTGACGGCCTGAACGCGCGGGACGATCCGCGAGATCTGCCCGGTGCGATCGGTCGCGCGCAGGGCGACGATCGCCCGGCCGCCCTTCGAGGCGGCAGCCCCACGGGTGAAGTCGCAGAGCCCGCCCGCGCCACCGACCGGAGAGCCGTCGGCCAGTTCGGCATTGACCTGACCCGAGAGGTCGACCTCCATCGCCGCATTGATCGCGACCATCCGTTCTTGACGGGCGAGGACGGAGTGGCTGTGCGTGTGTGCGGCGGGGGCGAGCCGGATCGCCGCGTTGCCGTCCAGCGCCTCGAAAGCCGGCCGCGAGCCGACGACGACATTGGCCACAGTGAGCCCCGCGTCGACGGATTTGCGGGCGTTGGTGAAGACGCCGCTGGCGAGCAACCCGGCCATGCGGTCGCCGAAGACGCCGGAATGGATGCCGAGCTCGCGATGCTGGCCCAGCCCATCAAGCACCGCGTCGGGAATGGCGCCGATGCCGATCTGGATCGTCGCGCCGTCAGGCACCAGCGCCGCGATATGCCGGGCAATGGCGCGCTCCGTCTCGCCGGGAACGGCGGCCGGCACGGAAACCGGCTCGCGATCCGTCTCGACGATGGCATCGATGCGGAGCTCCGCACCGATCTCGGCTCCCGCGCACCAGGGCGCGCGGGCGTTGACCTCAGCGATGACGCAGCGGGCACGGCGCGCGGCTGCGAGCACATAGTCGTTGGCGAGCGTCGCGCAGAAGCCGCCCCGCCTCCGGGCGAGCTGGATCAGCACGACGTCGGCGCGGATCGCGCCCGAGGCGAAACCGGCTTCGAGCGCGCCGTAATGCAGCGGCCAGACATCGAGTTGGCCGCGGCGGGCGAGCCGGCTCACCTTGCCCATGGCGCCATAGCCGGCGAAGCGCATCTCGGCGGGCACCGTATCGAAGCTGCCAGAGACGACCGTACCGAGGAAGGTCTCGAAGGGCCCGGCCGCGGCGAAGGCGGCCGGCAGCGCCTCGGCAAGCGTCTGCGGCTCGGCGCTGACCTGGCCGACGACGACGCGGTCGCCCGGCCGGATGAATCCGGCGAGATCCAGCGTCGCTGCGTCGAGCCTGTTCATCGTCCCGCTCAGTAGGATTTCGGCAGGCCGAGCACCTTCTCGGCGATGAAGCAGAGCACGAGCTGCGGGCTGATCGGCGCGATACGCGGGATCATGACCTCGCGCAGGTAGCGCTCGACATGGAACTCCTTGGCGTAGCCGAAGCCCCCGTGGGTCATCACCGCCTGCTGGCAAGCGTCGAAGCCGGCTTCACCCGCAAGATATTTCGCCGCGTTGGCGCTGGCGCCGCAGGGTAGTCCGTTGTCGTATTCCCAGGCGGCGCGCAGCACCATCAGCCAGGCGGCCTCAAGCTCCATCCAGTTCTTGGCGAGCGGGTGCTGGATCGCCTGGTTCTGGCCGATCGGCCGGTTGAACACGATGCGCTCCTTGGCATAGGCGGTCGCGCGCGACAGGGCGAGATTGCCCAGCCCGATCGCCTCGGAAGCGATCAGCACGCGCTCGGGATTCATGCCGTGCAGGATGTATTCGAAGCCGCGGCCTTCCTCACCGATGCGATCCTCCACCGGGATCTCGAAGCCCTCGATGAAGAGCTCGTTCGAGTCGACGACCTTGCGCCCCATCTTCTCGATCTCGTGGACCTTGATCCGGCTGCGGTCGAAATCCGTGTAGAAGAGGCTGAGGCCGTGCGTCGGCTTCTTCACCTCCTCCAGCGGCGTGGTGCGGGCCAGCAGCAGGATCTTGTCGGCCACCTGCGCGGTCGAGATCCAGACCTTCTGGCCGTCGACGACATAGCGGTCGCCCTTGCGCACGGCCCGGGTCTTGAGCTGCGTGGTGTTGAGGCCGGTATTGGGCTCGGTGACGGCGAAGCAGGCCTTTTCCTTGCCCTGCACCATCGGCGGCAGCATGCGCCGCTTCTGCTCCTCCGTGCCATGGACCAGCACGGGGTTCAGCCCGAAGATGTTGATGTGCAGGCAGGAGGCGCCCGACATGCCGGCGCCCGACTGGGCGATGGCGCGCATCATGATCGCCGCCTCGGTGATGCCGAGCCCCGAGCCGCCATATTCCTCGGGAATGCAGATACCGAGCCAGCCATCGGCGGCGAAGGCCGAATAGAAATCCTGCGGGAAGCCGCCCTCCTTGTCGCGCTTCAGCCAGTAATCGTCGCCGAAGCGGCTGCAGATGCCGGCGATCGCCTCGCGGATCGCTTCCTGCTCGTCGCTCAGTCTGAAATCCATCTGCCCGCTCCTCAGCCTGCCGCGGCGGCGTCGTTCCGCTCCGGCGTCAGCAACGCGTGCTCTGCCGCCAGCTCCTTGATCTCGTCTTCGCTGAAACCTGCCTCACGCAGGATCGCGACTCCGTCCTCGCCCTTGCTGGGCTGCAGGCGCGTGATCTCGGCAGGGGTGCGCGACCAATCGGCCGCCAGCCGCATCGTCCGAAGCTTGCCCTCGGTCGGGTGATCGACCATCTGGAAGAAGCCGGTTTCGCGCAGATGCGGGTCCTCCAGCACGCTGTCGAAGTCATGCATCGGCATGGAGGGGATGTCGGCGCGCTCCAGAAGTTCCAGCCACCCGGCCGTGCTGCGCTCGAGGAAGATGCGGCTGAGCTCGCCATAGACATGGTCGATATTGGCGCTCCGGTTGGCGAAGTTCGCGAAGCGCGGGTCGCGTTCCGGCAGCTCGGCCTGGCCGATCGCCTCCAGGAAGCTCGTCCACTGCTTGTCGGTGTAGATCAGGGCGCAGACATAGCCGTCGCTGGTGCGATAGGGGCGCCGATCCGGCGAGAGCTGGCGCGGATAGCCGCCACCACCGATCGGCGGCTCAAAGGTCAGGCCGCCGAGATGGTCGCCGAGCACGAAGCCGACCATGGTCTCGAACATCGGGATATCGACCTGCTGGCCGAGCCCCGTGCGGTCGCGATTGACCAGCGTCGCGCAGATCGCGCCGACGGCCGCCAGGCCCACGACACGATCGGCGACGGCGGTGGGTACATAGCGCGGCGTACCGTCCCCTGCCCGCGCGATCAGCGCGGACATCACCGAGGCACCCTGGATCAGGTCGTCATAGGCGGGCTTGGCAGCATAGGGTCCGCCCTGGCCGAAGCCGAACAGGCCGGCATAGACCAGCCGCGGATTGATCGCGGCCAGCGTTTCATAATCGAGTCCGAGGCGGCGCATCGCCTGCGGGCGGATGTTGTAGACGAGCACGTCGGCATTCGCCGCGAGCTTCAGGAGCGTCTCGCGCCCGGCGGGCTGCTTCAGGTCGAGGCAGATGCTGCGCTTGTTGCGATTGGCATTGAGATAGATCGCCCCCATGCCGGGATTCCGCGAAGGCGCGATCTGACGGGTGACGTCGCCGTCCGGCGCCTCGACCTTGATCACGTCCGCCCCCATGTCGCCCAGAATCTGGGTCGCGTAGGGGCCCATCAGGACCGAGGTCATGTCGATGATCTTGATGCCTGCGAGCGGACCCATGCCTCATCCTTTCAGGCCGTCGCCGGCCAGCCTTGAATTCATATACAGAGATTCATCGTTCAGAAAAGATGCATTCTATGCTGCGGCGCGACAACGAATTGGTGCGATGCAGTACAAGGCATCGCCTCATGGAATGTGGATTTAAGTTGTGATTTCAAAGCGTTGTAGGTGGCAACCGCGCTGGCAAGCGGCAAGCCGCGCGGTTGACTTGAAAATTCATGATTGTGTACATATCCGCCCAGTCCGTGAACGGAGGGATCCGTGACCGCCGTCGTGAATTCCAGGGTGCGCCCCGCTCGGCGAGGAGCCGTGACAGGATGAACATCGCCGCCCTCCTCGGCCGGGCAGCGCGCGTCCTCCCGCATCGGACGGCGGTGTTCGAGGGCGAGCGCCCCGTCTGGAGCTTCCGCGAGCTTGCCTCGCTCTCGGCCCGGATCGCGGCGGGCTTAGCCGGACGCCATGGGATGAAGCCCGGCGACCGCGTCGCGCTGGTGATGCGCAACTGTCCGGCTTATCTCGCTCTGCTTTTTGCCTGCTGGCGTGCCGGGCTGATCTGCGTGCCGGTCAACGCCAAGCTCCATGCCCGCGAGATCGCCCATATCCTCGACGATTCCGGCGCGGCGCTCGTCTTCGTCACCGCAGACCTCGCCGCCACGGTGCAGGATGCCATCGGCTTCATGCAGACGACGAAGCCCACGGCGCTGCTCGTCGACGATGCCGATTATCGCGCGCTCGCGGATTTCGATGAGGCGGGCGAGCATGACGGCGCCGCAGGCGATCCGGCCTGGCTATTCTACACCAGCGGCACGACGGGGCGCTCAAAGGGCGCCGTGCTCTCGCACCGCAACCTGCTCGCCATGACGCTGGGTTATCTCGCCGAGGTCGACACGGTCTCTCCCCAGGACTGTATCCTGCATCCGGCGCCGCTCTCGCATGGCTCCGGCCTCTACGCCCTGCCGCATGTCGCCGGCATGGCGGCGCAGGTGGTGCCGGAGAGCGGCAAGTTCGATCCGGCCGAGCTCGCCGCGCTGCTGCGCAGCCACAAGGGCTGCGCCTTCTTCGCCGCGCCGACGATCGTGACGCGGCTGATGAATGCGGGCGTCGTCGGCGAGGCCGAGCGGGCTGGCTTGAAGACGATCATCTATGGCGGCGGGCCGATGTATGTCGAGGACAGCCGACGGGCGCTCGACATCTTCGGCCAGCGCCTCGTCCAGATCTACGGCCAGGGCGAGAGCCCGATGACCATCACCGTGCTGCCGCGGCATCTCCACGCCGAGAACGGCGACGGCGGCCTCGACCGGCGCTTGGGTTCGGTCGGCTATGCGCAGGCCATCGTGTCGCTCAGGATCGCCGGCGGCGACGATCGGCCCTTGCCCGCGGGCGAGATCGGCGAGGTGCTGGTGCGCGGCGACACGGTGATGAGCGGCTACTGGAACAATCCGGAGGCGACCGCCGCGGCCCTGCGCGGCGGCTGGCTGCATACCGGCGATCTCGGTTCTCTCGACGAGAACGGGCTGCTCACGCTGAAGGATCGCTCCAAGGACGTGATCATCTCCGGCGGCGTCAACATCTACCCTCGCGAGGTCGAGGAGGTGCTGCTGCAGCACGACGCTGTCTCCGAGGTCGCGGTCTTCGGGCGCAAGCATGCGGACTGGGGCGAGATCGTCGTCGCCGCGGTCAGCCTGCGCGAGGGCGCCACCGTCAGCGAGCGCGAGCTCGACGCGCTCTGCGAGGCCCATATCGCCCGCTTCAAGAAGCCCAAGCAGTACCTCTTCCTCGAGGCGCTGCCGAAGAACTCATACGGCAAGATCCTGAAGACGGAGCTGCGCCGCCTGACAGCCTGACCACCCCATCCCGAAAGAGCGCGACCGCAACGCGCCTCATCACCACCGGAGGAACGACATGACGAGGACTCTCAAGGCCGCCTGCCTTGCCGCGACCGCGCTTTGCGCACTGACGACGCCTTCCCTCGCGCAGAGCAAGCTGCGCGTGGCCGATTCCTTCCCGGCCGGCCACTATCTGGTGAAGCTGATCATCCAGCCCTGGATGGCCGAGGTGACGAAGCGCACCAACGGCGCCGTCACCTTCGAGTATTTCCCGAGCCAGCAGCTCGGCAAGGCCGCCGACATGCTGAAGCTGACCCAGACCGGCGTCGCCGAGATCGGCTATGTCGCGCCCGCCTATGTCTCCGACAAGATGGTCGCCTCCGAGGTCGCGATGCTGCCCGGCGGCTTCAAGACCTCCTGCGAGGGCACGCGGGCCTATCTGCAAGCGGCGCGCAACGGCCTCGTCGGCCAACAGGACTATGCACCCAACAAGATCAAGCTGCTGCTCGCCGTGGCGCTGCCGCCCTATCAGATCCTGACCGCCAAGACCCCGATCGCCGCCGAACAGGATCTCAAGGGGCAGAAGCTGCGCTCGACCGGCGGCGCGCAGGACCTGACGCTGCGCAGCATCGGCGCCACACCCGTGCGGATGGCGGCGCCCGAAACCTATGAATCGCTCTCGCGCGGCACGCTCGACGGCGTGCTGTTCCCGCTCGACAGCGTGATCTCCTACAATGTCGAGAAGCTGGTGAAGTACTCCACCGAGGGCGAGAACTTCGGCAGCTTCATCGTCGCCTATTCGATCAGCGATCAGGCCTGGGCCAAGCTCACGCCCGAGATCCAGAAGGCGATGCTCGACGCCGCCGAGGAGACGAACCGCTCGGCCTGCGCGGCGGTCGACCAGCAGGAAGCCGAGACCAAGCAGAAGCTGAAAGATGCGGGCGTGACCTTCGCTCCGCTGCCGGCCGCGACGAAGGCCTCCGTCGCGTCCAAGCTCGGCGACGTCGGCGCCGAATGGGCCAAGGGGCTCGATGGGCGCGGCAAGAAGGGAACCGAGGTCCTGAAGGAGTTCCAGGGCATCCTCAAGGCCGCCGGCGGCTGAACGAGACGGCCGGGCCGGCGTCCTCCGCGCCGGCCTCCTCCCGCAAGGACATATCCATGAAACCGATCCTGCGCCTGCTCGCCCTGGTCGAGAACGCCCTGGGCTGGCTCGCCGGCGCCGCGATGATCACGATGATGATCGTGGTCTTCTGCGACGTGCTGATGCGCTATCTCTTCCACAGCCCGCTCTCCTGGGCCTACGACCTGATCTCGCTCTATCTGGTCGCCGCGGTCTTCTACTTCTCGCTCTCGGCGGCCTATAGCGAGGGCGCCCATGTCAATGTCGACATCCTGCAGCAGACGTTTCCGAAGACCGGGATCCGGCTGAGCGAGATCGTCACGACTGCTGTCGGCACCGTCATCTTCGTGCTGATCGCGTGGTTCGGCGCGTTAAAGACCATCGAAGCCTTCTCCGAGAACGACGTGCTCTCCGGCGCGATCCCCTGGCCGACATGGCCAGCGAATGCCCTGGTGCCGCTCGGCTGCGGGCTCCTGGCCCTGCGGCTCGCCGTCCATTTCGTCGGCCACGTCATCGACCTCACCACCGGCAGTTCGCTGATCCCCTTGAGCATAGGTCACCACGGCGACAAGGAGCGCTTCGAATGATCGTCGCCATCGGCCTCGCTACGCTGTTCATTCTGCTCGCCATCGGCACGCCGGTCGGCTTCGCGATGACGGCTTCCGGCATCCTCGGCCTCTACCTCGTCGGCGGGATGCCGATCCTTTCCGGCATCCTGCAGACCGCGCCGCTCTCCACCGTCAGCGCCTATGAGCTGATCACCATCCCGATGTTCCTGCTGATGGCGGAGCTCGTCCTGCTCAGCGGCGTCGCCGATGACCTCTTCCGCGCGACCGCCGCCTGGATGGGGCGTGTCCGCGGCGGGCTCGCCATGGCGACGGCGCTCGCCGGCGCCGGCTTCGGCGCGATCTGCGGCACGAGCACGGCCTCGGCCGCCACGCTCTCGGCCACCTCGCTGCCGGCAATGCTGAAGCAGGGCTACGAGCCGGCCATGGCCGGCGGCGTGGTCGCGATCTCCGGCACGCTCGCCATGCTGATCCCGCCCAGCGTCGCGCTGGTGATCTACGGGCTGCTAGCCGAGGTGAATATCGGCGGCCTGCTCATCGGCGGCATCATCCCGGGCATCCTCGTGATGCTGACGATCATGGCGACCGTCTATGTGCTCGTCCTGCTCGATCCTTCGCGCGCCCCGCCGGCCAAGCCCGTGCCGTGGCGCGAGAAGATCGCCTGGCTCAGGGTCGTCGGACCGATGGTCGTGCTGTTCGGCGCCGTCACCGGCGTGATCTACACCGGCATCGCGACGCCGACCGAAGCCTCGGCGCTGGGTGCGACCGGAGCGTTGGCCATCGCCGGCTGGTATCGCAAGCTAACGGTGCCGGCACTGGTTAAAGTGCTGCGCCGCTCGGCCAACGGCACCTGCATGATCGTGATGATCCTGCTCGGCGCCCATATCTTCGGCTACTTCTTCACGCTGACCCAGGTCACGCAGAATCTCGTCGCCTGGGTCGGCGCGCTCGAAGTGTCGCGCTGGTTGATCATCTCCCTGATCCTGTGCGGCTACATCATCCTCGGCATGTTCATGGACCAGATCGCGATCCTGGTGCTGACGGTGCCGATCGTGCTGCCGCTGATCAAGGTGCTCGGCTTCGATCCGCTCTGGTTCGGCATCATCAAGATCGTGACGGCCGAGGTCGGCATGATCACGCCACCGATCGGGCTCAACTGCTTCGTCGTCGCCCGCTATTCCGGCCGGCCGGTGCAGGAGATCTTCCGCGGCTCGCTGCCCCATTTCATCGCGCACATCATCATCATCGCCGTGCTGGTCGCCTGGCCGGAGATCATCCTCTGGCTGCCGCGCCAGATGATGGGCGGCTGACGACGCTGGATCGCCGCGCCTCCTGCGGGACGCGCGGCGATCTCTTCGGGTCCGATTGCCTACGCGGTCAGCCGCTCCGTCGACATCTCCAGCAGAAACGACAGCCCCGAAGGTTGCCAGTCCAGAGTCAGGCTGGCGGCGAGCTGGGCGCGCGCCGCCCGCTCCACCAGCACGCTGCCGAAGCCCTGCCTCGTCGGGGCGGCCGATACGGCCGGCCCACCCCGTTCCATCCAGCGAAGGTGGGTCGTCTCGGGCGACGAGCTGATCTCGATGCGGACGCTACCTTCGGGCACCGACAGGGCGCCGTATTTCACGGCGTTGGTCGCGAGTTCGTGGACGACGAGCGCGATCGCCATCGTGGCGGCGCGGCCAACAGCGGGATCGTCACCCGCAACAACGACGCGCTCCGCGCCATAGTCGACATAGGGCGAAACCAGCCGCCCGAGCAGGCCGCCCAACGTGTCGCCGCCTGGCCCACCCTTGTCGAGGACCAGGCTGTGCGCGCGGTGCAGCGCGCCGAGCCTGCCGACAATCTCGTCGGCAAAGCCGCGCGCCGCGGGCTCGGCACGCGCCGACATGGTGACGAGGCTGCTGACCACAGTGAAGATGTTCGCGATCCGGTGCTGAAGCTCACGGGCGATCAGTTCCCGCTGCTCCTCGGCCAAGCGCCGCGCCGTGATGTCGATATGGGCGCCGACGAGCCGGAGCGGATTGCCCTCCGCGTCCCGCTCGATCTCGGCCTTGGCCATGATCCAGCGCACCTCGCCATCGGACGGGCGGATGATGCGATACTCGACCTCGTAGTCCCGTTCCCGGCTGAGCACGGTCCGTTGGAAATGGCTGACCACCCGCTCCCGATCCTGCGGGTGGATCCGGGCGACCCAGTCCTCATGGGTCTCGTTCGCCGCCTCAGGGGGCAGTCCATGCACCGCGAGATATTCGGGGGAACGCCGGTTGCGGAACTGCCCGCCGCGCAGGTCGACCTCGAGCCCGCCGATCCGGCCGATCCGCTGTACTCGCGCCAGTTCCGCCTCGCGGGCACGCAACTGTCTCAAGGCCTCGTCGAGCGGCACACCCACCTCGTGACAGCCGGAATAACCAGGCCATGCTGACCATGCTTCGCAAGGCGTTACAAGCGCATGGCCGAACACCGGTGCCATGCGCCGCAGACACCAGGGGATCGGGCGGCCGCAGGCCGGGGGAGCGAACGGAACGCGATGCCGGAGCGCGGCATTCCGGTCCGGCCGTGCCGCCCGACCTCATGCGGCGGGGAACGCTCCCGGCCCGGACGCTCGACCCGCTCGGCTATAGCGGATAACGCCGGGATTCGTCGGGCCGATCCGCGCCGCGGAAGCAACGGCCGGGCTCGCCGATGAATTCAGCCTAGTTCTTAGGCAATAAATACCCGCCTCCCCAGAGCCAACGACGCAAATATCCTTCGACGGCGGTGCTTCTTCATCGGGCGCTGCGCCAGAACAGTGCCCAGGCGGCCAGAACAAAGTGCCAATGCTTTTCAGCATCCCCCTCGCCGCAATACAGATTTTGTTGCAATGCAATATTCTGGTCGCGGCGCTGTGATGCCCACCATACGCAGCGCGCCCTCGCTCAACCAAAGTCTCGTCTTGACGCCTCGGCGCCAGAGTTTCATTCTTCCAAATTGAATAGCACCGTTCTGTTCGTCTGGGAGGTTGAGATGCTGCATGAGCTCTCGCGCCGCCAGTTTCTGAAAGCCGCAGGTGCGGGCTTGGGCGGTTCTGCCGTCGCCGCGCTCGGGTTCGGGGGTGCCGAGGAGGCACTTGCCCAGGCCGTGCGGCCCTTCAAGCTGGCGCGCACCACCGAAACACGAAATACCTGTCCGTACTGTTCGGTCGCCTGCGGCGTGATCATGTACAGCCTCGGCGACAAGTCGAAGAACGCCCACCCGGCGGTCGTGCATATCGAGGGCGATCCGGACCACCCGACCAACCGCGGCACGCTCTGCCCGAAGGGGTCCGCCCTTCTCGATTTCGTCCATTCCGAGACGCGCACCAAGGTTCCGCAGTATCGCGGCCCCGGCGAGAAGGCATTCCGGCAGATCAGTTGGGACGAGGCGCTCGACCGCATCGCGCGGCTGATGAAGGACGACCGCGACAAGAACTTCGTCGCGACGAACCAGGACGGCACGACGGTCAACCGCTGGCTGACTACAGGCTTCCTGGCCGCATCGGCGACCACCAACGAGACCGCATTCCTGACCTACAAGGTCGTGCGAAGCACCGGGATATTGGCGTTCGACAACCAGGCGCGTGTTTGACACGGACCGACGGTGGCCAGTCTGGCCCCAACATTCGGTCGCGGTGCGATGACCAACTCCTGGACGGACATCAAGAACACCGACCTCATCGTCGTCATGGGCGGCAACGCTGCCGAGGCTCATCCGTGCGGCTTCAAATGGGTCACGGAGGCGAAGGCCCAGCGTGGCGCCAAGCTGATCGTCGTCGACCCGCGCTTCACGCGCACGGCCTCGGTCTCGGATTTCTACGCGCCGATCCGGCAGGGCACCGATATCGCATTCCTGCTCGGGGTGATCCGGTACTGCATCGAGAACGACAAGGTGCAGCACGACTACGTCCGCCTCTTCACCAACGCGCCCTATATCGTGAAGGAGGGTTTCGGCTACCAGGACGGCCTGTTCACCGGCTATGACGAGGCCAAGCGCGACTACGACCGCTCGACCTGGGAGTACGAGCTCGGCGCGGACGGCTACGTCCAGGTCGACGAGACGCTGCAGCATCCGCGCTGCGTCTACCAGCTCCTGAAGCAGCACATCGCAGCCTACACGCCGGAGATGGTCGAGCGCATCTGCGGCACGCCGAAGGACAAGTACCTGACGATCTGCAAGATGATCGCGGAGTGCTCCGCGCGCGACAAGACGATGACGTCGATGTACGCGCTCGGCTGGACGCAGCACTCCAAGGGCTCGCAGAACATCCGCGCCATGGCGATGCTGCAGCTGCTGCTCGGCAATATCGGCGTGCGCGGCGGCGGCATGAACGCGCTACGCGGGCACTCCAACATCCAGGGACTGACCGATATCGGCCTGATGTCGAACCTGCTGCCCGGATATCTCACGCTGGGGACCGACAAGGAGGTCGATTTCGCGACCTACATGTCGACGCGCGGCTTCAAGCCGCTGCGTCCGAACCAGATGAGCTACTGGCAGAACTACAAGAAGTTCATGGTGAGCTTCCTGAAGTCGATGTGGGGCAAGGCTGCGACGCCTGAGAACGACTTCGCCTATCAGTGGCTGCCCAAGCTCGACGTGCCCGGCTACGACATGCTGCGCTACTTCGACATGATGTATCAGGGCAAGGTCAACGGCTACTTCTGCCAGGGCTTCAACCCACTGCTCTCCCTGTCGAACCGCGGCAAGGTCACGCAGGCGCTGTCGAAGCTGAAGTTCCTGGTCTCGATGGACCCGCTGCAGACGGAGACCGCGCGGTTCTGGAAGGACGAGGGCGTCCACAACGACGTCAAGCCCGAGTCGATCCAGACCGAGGTGTTCGAGCTTCCGACCACCTGCTTCGCGGAGGACGAGGGCTCGCTGGTCAATTCCGGCCGCTGGCTGCAATGGCACTGGCCGGGACAGGAGCCTCCGGGCGAGGCGAAGGCCGACACCTGGATCATGGCGCAGCTCTTCCAGCGCCTGCGCGCCCTCTACGAGAAGGAGGGCGGGGCCTTCCCGGACCCGATCGTCAATCTCCACTGGCCCTATCGCCTTGCGGATGATCCGCAGCCGGACGAGATGGCTAAGGAGATGAACGGCTACGTCGTCTCGACCGTCACGGACCCGGTCGACCCGAGCAAGATGCTGCTGGAGAAGGGCAAGCAGATCGACACCTTCGGCCAGCTGCGCGACGACGGCTCTACCGCCTGCGGCTGCTGGATCTACTCCGGCAGCTGGACCGAGAGGGGCAACATGATGGCCCGTCGCGACACCAGCGATCCGGCCAACACGGGCGCCTATTCGAACTGGGCCTTCGCCTGGCCGGCCAACCGGCGCATCCTCTACAACCGCGCCTCGGCCGATATCGACGGCAAGCCCTGGGACCCCAGCCGCAAGCTGATCGAATGGAACGGCACGGCCTGGACCGGCTTCGACGTGCCGGACATCGCGCCCAACGCCAAGCCGCAGGATGTCGGCCCGTTCATCATGAATCCCGAGGGAACGGCGCGCCTGTTCGCCCGTGGCATGATGAAGGACGGCCCATTCCCGGCCCATTACGAGCCGTTCGAGAGCCCGGTCACGAACGTGATGGCCCCGAAGATCCGCGGCAACCCGGCCGCGCGCATCTTCCCGGCCGATCTCGCGGCGCTGGGGACCTCGGACAAGTTCCCCTATGCGGCGACGTCCTACCGCCTGACCGAGCATTTCCACTTCTGGACGAAGCACTCCCATACCAATGCGGTGCTGCAGCCGGAGTTCTTCGTGGAGATCAGCGAGCAACTGGCGGCGGAGAAGAACATCCAGAAGGGAGGCTGGGTGAAGGTCTCTTCCAACCGCGGCTCGGTCTATGCCAAGGCCGTGGTGACCAAGCGCATCAAGCCGCTCAAATGTGACGGCAAGACCGTCCATGTGGTCGGCATCCCGCTCCACTGGGGCTTCACCGGTGCGGCCAGGAAGGGCTTCGGCCCCAACAGCCTCACCCCGGTTGTCGGCGACGCCAACATCGAGACGCCCGAGTTCAAGGCGTTCCTGGTGAATGTCGAGCCGTCCAACGGCCCGGCCGTGAGCTAGGGAGGGTCCGATGGCAGGATTGCAAAGTCAGGACTTCGCCCGCATCTCGGCCACGAATTTCCGGCCGCCGGATGTGCGCCACGACTTCGAGGTGGCCAAGCTCATCGACGTCTCGAAATGCATCGGCTGCAAGGCATGCCAGGCGGCCTGCCTGCAGTGGAACGATCTGCGCGAGGAGATCGGCTTCAACACCGGCGTCTTCGACAACCCGCATGACCTGACCCCGCATAGCTGGACGGTGATGCGGTTCACCGAATGGGAGAACCCGCAGAGCGGCAATCTCGAATGGCTGATCCGCAAGGACGGCTGCATGCACTGCGCCGATCCGGGCTGCCTCAAGGCCTGCCCCTCCCCCGGCGCGATCGTGCAGTACAACAACGGCATCGTCGATTTCATCTCCGAGAACTGCATCGGCTGCGGCTATTGCGTGAAGGGCTGTCCCTTCAACATCCCGCGCATCAACCAGGCCGATCACAAGGCCTATAAGTGCACGCTCTGCTCGGACCGGGTCGCCGTCGGACAGGCTCCGGCCTGCGCCAAGGCCTGCCCGACCGGCGCGATCGTCTTCGGCACCAAGCAGGCCATGCTGGACCATGCCCGGACGCGCATCACCGACCTGAAATCGCGCGGTTTCCAGAACGCCGGCATTTATGACCCGCCCGGCGTCGGCGGCACGCATGTGATGTATGTGCTGCATCATGCCGACCAGCCGCAGCTCTATGCCGGGCTGCCGCAGAACCCGCGCATCAGCCCGGTGGTCGAGCTCTGGAAGGGGGTCACCAAATATGCCGGCCTCGCCGCGGTGGGCTTCGCCGCCGCCTTCGCCTTCGTCCACGCGACGGTGGCGCGGCGCAACGACGTCAGCCGCGCGGAGGATCGCGAGGCCGAGCATGTGATCGACGAGGAGGCCGCCCGTGGCCGTCAGGCGTGAAGAAACGCGCACCACCGTCGACCGCTATCCCGGCCGCGTGCGCGTCAACCACTGGATCACCGCGATCTCGCTGATCCTGCTCGCGATCAGCGGCGCCGCGCTGTTCCACCCCACGCTGTTCTTCCTGAGCAGCCTCTTCGGCAGCGGCTCGAACGCCCGCATGATCCATCCCTGGATCGGCGTCGTGCTGCTGGCGAGCTTCGCCGTCCTCTTCATCCAGATGGTCCGGCACAATTTTTGGACCAGGACGGATACGCAATGGATCCGCCATGTCGGCGACGCCATGTCCGGCCATGACGAGCGGCTGCCCGAGGTGGGCAAATACAATGGCGGTCAGAAGCTGGTCTTCTGGATGATGGCCCTGCTGATCATCATCCTCTTCGCCAGCGGGATCATGATCTGGTTCGAATATTTCGGCGGAACCTTCACCATCGAGCAGCAGCGCTTCGGCCATATCGTGCATGCGCTGGCCGCGGTGGCGATGCTGCTCGTGGTGATCGTGCACATCTATGCCGGCTTCTATGTGCGTGGCACGATCAGCGCGATGACCGAGGGCAAGGTCACCGGCGGCTGGGCCTATCGCCACCACCGCCTCTGGCTGCGCAAGGAGGCGCGCGAGGGCGTGATCGACGAGCGTCAGACGCCGCCCGGCCATGGCTTCAGCCGGCCGGCCGAATGAAATCCATCGCGAGGCGACCCCGGCCGCTTCGCTTCCCGACGTGACCCGTGCGGTTCGGAAGGATTGATGCCTGATGAGTGACGACCAGGGCTTTGCCGCCTTCGAGGAAGTCGGCATCGCCGAGCGCGACAAGCCGCCCTTCGTCCGCCTCCCCGCGCCGCGAACACTCTTCGGCCTGCGCGCCATGCGCTTCACCACGCTGGCGCCCGGCCACCAGCTCGAGCCCTATCTGCGTTTCCTGGCCGCGCTCGCGCAGGCGCAGGACAAGCTGGCGCAAGAGAGCGTCGAGCCCGCCATTCCCGCCCTCGACGAGCAGCGACGCCGCGCGGCCCATGCCATGCCGCCCCTGCCCCGTGAGGATCTCGCCGACGATGCCACGACGGACGCTGCCTTCACGCGGCTGATCGCCTTGATGGAGCCGGTTGCGATGCCGGAGCTGGCGCGCGCGGCACTCGCCCGCGCCGCGGCGGCAGACGGAGACAGCCGACACGCGATGTTCGCCGCCGTGCTGGGCGATGCGGTGCCGGTCGAGGCCGTGGCGGAGCACATCTTCGCGGCGGCGGCGCTGCAGGTCGTCGCGGCGCTGCGCACGGCCCGACTCGACGCCCAGCTGCCGCAGCCCGTAGCCGACGGGGTCTGCCCGTGCTGCGGCGGCGCGCCGGTGGCGAGCGCGGTCGTCGGCACGGTCGATCTTGACGGCGTGCGCTACGTCCATTGCTCGCTCTGTGCGGCGCAATGGAACCATGTCCGGATAAAATGCGTCTCCTGCGGTTCGACCAAAGGCATCGCCTATCAGGAGATCGAGGGCGTCTCCGACACGATCAAGGCCGAGACCTGCGACGAGTGCCGGACCTATGTGAAGATCCTGAACCAGCGCAAGGACCCGGAGTTGGAGCCCATCGCCGACGATGTCGCGAGCCTCGGCCTCGATATACTGGTGACCGAAGCCGGCTGGCGGCGGGCGGGGGTGAACCCGTTTCTATTGGGCTACTAGACTTGCCGTTTTCCGATGGAAACACAGCGTCATCCCGGGCGGAGCGAAGCGGAGATCCGGGATCCATCCCAGAGCTCCGCAGCCCTTCGATGGATCCCGGGTCAAGCCCGGGATGACGGCCGTGTTTCCGAGCCTGACGACCAGCGAAATCAAGCGTCTCCCGGAGGGAGCCTGATGAACAAGCCCGAACGCTTCCGCCCGCCATCGGTCGACACCGTGCTGCGCATCGCCGATGGCGAACTCGCCATCGCCCGCCACGGCCGGGCGGCGACGACCAAGGCCGTGCGGCAGGTTCTGGACAAGCTGCGCGGAGCAGGCAGCCCGCCCTCCGCATCTGCCGACCAGATCGCCCGCATGGCGCTCGACTGGCTGGAAGAGCAGAACCGCCCCTCGCAACGCCCCGTCATCAACCTCACCGGCACGGTGCTTCACACCAATCTCGGCCGCGCCCTGCTGGCGGAGGAGGCAATCCAGGCTGTCGTCACCGCCATGCGCGCACCGACCAACCTCGAATACGAGATCGAGGCCGGCAAGCGCGGCGAGCGCGACGCGCATGTGCGCGACCTGATCCGCGAGCTGACCGGGGCGGAAGACGCGGTGCTGGTCAACAACAACGCCTCGGCCGTGCTGCTTACCCTCAACACGCTCGCCAAGGATCGCGAGGCCATCGTCTCGCGCGGCGAGTTGATCGAGATCGGCGGCTCCTTCCGCATGCCGGATATCATGGCGCGTGCAGGCGCGATCCTGCGCGAGGTCGGCACCACCAACCGCACGCATCTCAAGGACTATGCCGAAGCGATCGGCCCTGAGACCGGCCTGCTGCTGAAGGTCCACACCTCGAACTACGTGGTGCAGGGCTTCACCGCCGAGGTGGAGCCGGCCGCGCTCGCCAAGCTCGCCCGCGAGCACGAGCTACCCTTCGTCGACGATCTCGGCTCCGGCACGCTGATCGACCTCGCCCGCTGGGGGCTACGGCACGAGAAGACGGTGCAGGATGCGCTGAAGGGCGGCGCCGATCTCGTCACCTTTTCGGGCGACAAGCTGCTCGGCGGGCCGCAGGCCGGCATCGTCGCGGGACGCAAGGACCTTATCGCGAAGCTCGCGAAGAACCCGCTGAAGCGGGCGCTCAGGCTCGACAAGCTGAGGCTCGCCGCGCTCGAAGCGACGCTCAGGCTCTACCGCAATCCCGATCGGCTGGCGGAGCGGCTGCCGACGTTGCGGCTGTTCACGCGCAAGCCCGACGAACTGCGCGCCCTGGCGGAGCGCCTCCAGCCGACAGTCGCCTCGGCGCTCGGCTCCGGCTGGACAGTCGAGATCATCGACTGTGCTAGCCAGATCGGCTCGGGCGCGCTGCCTCTGGAAACGCTGCCGAGCGCGGCGCTCGCATTGAAGCCGGCCAGCAAGGCCTCGGGTGCGGCGGTCGAAAGTCTGGCAACCGCCTTCCGCGCTTTGCCCCTGCCGGTGATCGGGCGCATCGCGCAGGGCGCGCTGGTCTTCGACCTTCGCTGCCTCGAGCATGAGGCCGCCTTCGGCGGGCAGCTTCCCCTGCTGAAGCCGGAGGCGGGCGATGGGCTGGCTTGACCGCCTGCGCGGGAAGGGCCGCCCCATGCCTCCCGTCGCCGAGGCCATGGCCCAGGCCGCCGCGGCCGCCGAGCGCGGCGATTATCGGGCTGCACTCGCGATCTGGGGGCCCCTCGCCCATTCGGGCGTCGGCCGCGCGCAGAACAATATCGGCGCCTGCTTTGCCGAGGGGTTGGGCGTCGCGCGCGATCCGGCGCTGGCGCTGCGCTGGCTGACGCTTTCGGCCCAGAGCGGCGATCCGGTCGGACAGCGCAATCTCGCGGCGCTGCATTTCAAGGGCGAAGGCGTCGCGCAGAGCGATGCCGAGGCGATCCGGCTCTATCGCCTGGCCGCCGAGCAGGGGGATGCGCCGGCGCAGGACATGCTGTCCTGGATGCTGCTCGAAACCGGCAACGAGGGCGATCGGCCTGAGGCCTTTCGCTGGGCGAGCGCGGCGGCTGAGGCCGGCATCGCCGCCAGCATGACCCGGGTCGGCATGATCCATCACGATGCGCTCGGCGTGGAGCGCGATGCCGTACAGGCGGCCGCGTGGTGGCAGAAAGGCGTTGCAGCCGGCGATGCCGATGCCAAGGCGATGCTCGGCGCCGCGACGCTGCTTGGACAGGGCGTCGAGAAAGATGCAGACCGGGCACTGGCGCTGCTGACCGAGGCCGAGCGAGAAGGCAGCCTGCTCGCCACCCCCTTCATCAAGGCTGCCCGGGCCGCGGCCTCGGAAGGCGCTGCGCCATGATCATCGGCACGGCCGGCCATATCGACCACGGCAAGACCTCGCTGGTCAGGCGGCTCACCGGCGTGGACACCGACCGGCTCAAGGAGGAGAAGGCGCGCGGTATCACCATCGCGCTCGGCTTCGCCTATTGGCCGCAGCCCGACGGGCGGATCGTCGGCTTCATCGACGTGCCGGGCCATGAAAAGCTCGTCCACACGATGCTGGCCGGCGCCTCGGGGATCGACCTGCTGCTGCTCGTCGTCGCGGCCGACGACGGGGTGATGCCTCAGACGCGGGAGCATGTCGACATCGCCCGCCTGCTCGGCATCGGGCAGGCCGTGGTGGCGCTGACGAAAGCCGATCTCGTCGACGAGGTTCGGCTGGGGGAAGCGCGCGCCGAAATCGAGGTGTTGCTGGCCGGAACGCCCTTCGCGGAAGCGCCAATCCTCCCGGTCTCGACGGTGACCGGCGCCGGCATCGAGGCGCTGGCCGAGCTGCTGAGCGAGCGGGCCGCAGCCGCCTCCACCCATCGCGACGATGGCGGCTTCCGCCTGGCCGTCGATCGCTGCTTCACGCTGCCCGGTGCCGGGACGGTGGTGACCGGCACGATGCTGTCCGGCACGGTCGCGGTCGGAGACAGCGTCACCGTATCGCCCTCCGGCATCGCCGCCCGTGTACGCTCGATCCATGCACAGAACCGCCCTGCCGAAAGCGGCCGCGCCGGCGACCGCTGCGCGCTTAACCTCGCCGGGCCCGACGTTTCGAAAGAGGCGATCCAGCATGGCGATATGGTGGTGGCCCCCGCGCTCCATGCGCCGGCGACGCGGATCGATGCGGAACTCACCCTGCTCGCCTCCGAGCGCAAGTCGCTGACGATGTGGCAGCCAGTGCGGCTCCACCATGGCGCGGCCGAGGTCGGCGCCCGCATCGTCCTGCTCGGCGAGGAGATCGCCCCGGGCGCCACCGGCTTCGTCCAGCTCGTGCTGGAGGCGCCTCTCGCCGCGGCGGCGCTCGACCGTTTCGTCCTGCGCGACATCAGCGCCTCACGGACCGTCGGCGGCGGGCGCCTCATCGATCTGCGCGCGCCCGAACGCCGGCGCCGCAGCCCGGAACGCCACGCCCAGCTTGTGGCGCTCGCCAGGAACGACCATGAAGCGGCCCTTCGGGCGCTGCTCGCGGGTCCACCATATCATGCCGAGCTCGATGCCTTCGCCCGCGACCGGGCGCTCGGGCCTCGTGCAGCCGAGGCGCTGGCAGCGCGGCTGTCGCTGACGCGGATCGGCCCGGCCGCCATGCTGCCCGAGGTCTGGGCGCGCTTCTCGCAGGCGCTCATCGAGACGCTGAAGGCCTATCACGCCGAGAATCCGGACCAGCAGGGAATGGGGCTGGAGCGGCTGCGCCTCGCGCTCGAACCGCGGCTGCCGGCCGTGTTGTTCCGCGCCGCGCTGACCGAGCTGGCGCAGGCGGGCGAACTCGTCGTGCTCGGCTCCTGGATCAGGCGGCCGGAGCACGAGATCAGGCTGACGCCGGAGGACGAGGCGCTGTGGGAGCGCGTCGCGCCGCTGATCGGAGGAACAGAGCGCTTCCGGCCGCCGCGGGTGCGCGACATCGGGCAGGTGCTCGGCCGGCGCGAGGAGGATATCCGACGGCTGATGCGTCTCGTCGGGCGGCGCGGCGAGGTCCATGAGGTCGCGCTTGACCACTTCTTCCTGCGCGATACGGTTTCCGAGATGGTCGGGATCGCGGCCGCGCTCGCGGCTAGCGATGCCGCCGGCTTCAATGCGGCACAGTTCCGCGACCAACTGGAGAACGGCCGCAAGGTCGCGATCCAGATCCTCGAATTCTTCGACCGCCACGGCGTCACCATCCGCCGCGGCGATCTAAGGCGCCTCAACCGGCAGCGGCTCGATCTCTTCGGGCCGCCGCCTGCGGCGCCCGATGGAGGAGAAGCGTCCCCGGTGGGGCGTCCGGACTTCAAATCCGGGAGGGGCCGTCAGACGGTCTCTGGTGGGTTCGACTCCCATTCTCTTCCGCCAGTTCGCGAGCGGGTGGAGCCATGATCACAAGTGATGCGCCCAGCCTCGACCTGATCGCCCGCTTCGAGGAGGCGGCCGAAGCCGCGCGCCGGGCTGAGCACACCTATCGCCAAAAGGCAGCCGCGCGGATCGAGGAGCTGACCCGCGAGCGCACCAACGCCTTCCGGCGGCTCAACCTCGTGCGCTCGGCTGCGAAGGCGATCACCAAGGCCGAGGAGCCGGAGCAGGCTGGCTTGCGTGCCCGCGCCGTCGTGGCGGATGCCCTCGGCTGGGACGAGATCGGCCCGCGGCAGGAGCTGGTGCTCGACAGGCTGATGCCCGTCTTCGCGGCGATGCAGGCCGAGATGGGCGAGAGCGAGGGAGCGCCCGGAACGGCCTCGCAGGAGGCGCTGCGGACGTTCGAGGACTGGTATCGCGCCGAGACCGGCACGGAATTCTACGCTCTGTTCGAACGCTACATCCCGGAAACGCCGCGTGTCGACTTCTAGAGGCCTCGGGACGGATTTCGACCGCTGGCTCGGGAAGATGTTCCGCAAGGGGCCCTTCACCGCGCTGATCGTGCTGGTCAGGATCGCCGAGCCGCGGGTCGAGCCGCTGCGCTCGAGCTTCGTCCATGTCGTCGGCGACGAGATCGACTGGGGCGATATCGTGCTGATGCTGCGCGGCGCCGGCGTGAACTGGGACGGCGCCGCCTTCTTCCCGACGCGCGAGGCCGGCGGGCTGGTGCCGGACGAACTGGCCGGCACCCGGCTGCGTGAGCTGGAGAGTGCGCTCCGCGAGGACCGGCTCACCTTAAACAAGGGCGCGTTCTTCGATGCCTGGGGGCGGAACCTTCAGGTTCAGGAGGCGTGACGCGCCCGCGCTGCGCTCAGACCACGACCACGCGCCCCAGCCCGGCCTCGACCGTCCCGATGATCCGCGCGGCCGGATAGCCCGCTGCCTTCACCTGCGCGAGCACCTCCTCCGCCCTCCCCGCCTCGCAGGAGACCAGAAGCCCGCCGGAAGTCTGCGGATCGGTGAGGAGATGGCGCTGCCAGTCCGGCAGGCCCGCCGGCAGCTCGACACCCTCGCCATAGCTCGCCCAGTTGCGATGCGAAGCGCCGGTGACGCGGCCCTCCCGCGCCAGACGCGCGGCCTGCGAGAGGAAGGGCAGATCGGCGAGGTTTAGCTGCAGCGTCACGCCCGAGCCGCGCGCCATCTCCAGTCCGTGGCCAAGGATGCCGAAGCCGGTGACGTCGGTGATCGCATGGACATCCGCATCCTTGGCAAGATCGGCGCCGATGCGGTTGAGCAGCGTCACGGAAGCGATCATCTCGTCATAGGCCTCGGGCGAGAGCTGCTCCTTCTTGAAGGCGGCCGAATAGATGCCGACGCCGAGCGCCTTGGTCAGGATCAGCGCGTCGCCGGGCTTCGCGCCGCTGTTGCGCCTGAGGTTCTGCGGCTTGAGCAGGCCGATCACGGCGAGCCCATAGATCGGCTCGGGCGCATCGATCGAATGGCCGCCGGCGACGGGGATCCCCGCCTCGGCGCAGATCGAGGCACCGCCTTTCAGGATCTCGCGCGTCATCTCGACGGGCAGCTTGTCGAGCGGCATGCCGAGGATGGCGAGCGCCATGATCGGCTTGCCGCCCATGGCATAGACGTCCGAGATCGCATTGGTCGCGGCGATGCGGCCGAAATCATGCGGATCGTCGACCATCGGCATGAAGAAGTCGGTGGTCGCGACCACGCAGGTCTCCTCATCGACCTGCCAGACGGCGGCGTCATCGCCCGTCTCGGTGCCGACGAGGAGCTGCCGGTAGGGGCCGGCGGCCGGATGGTCGGCCAGCAATTGCTGGAGCACCGAGGGTGCTAGCTTGCAGCCGCAGCCGCCGCCATGGGCGAGGCTCGTCAGGCGCGGGGCGGCGCGCGGGGGCGCTTCGAGCTCGATGATGTCGCTCATATCGAAAGCCTCGTCAGGCCGTGATCTCGGCCGATCTGATGGAATACTTGAACGTGTCGGGATCGAGGCAGTCGAGCAGCGCGCCGGCCACTTCCGCCTGCGGGTACATCAGGAAGCCGACCTTGTGCTTCGAGCCCGGCAACGCAACGTCATGGGCGACATTGTAGCCGAGCCAGTTGCCCTCCCAGGCGCCGAACAGCACCTGCCGGGCCGCGACCACCTTCGGGGTGTCGACGGCGTTGTTGCCCGGCGGCTCCTCCAGCACGACCTTGCGGACGTCCGCCGGATCGGTCGCGACCCAGGCATAGCCTTCGAGCCAGATTTCGGCCCGGCAGTGCTGGGCCTTGGTGACGATTTCGGAGCCGGCGCCGAGGCTCTTGTAGCCGAACTTGGAAGGCGCGACGCGGATGCCGTAGATGTCGCGGGCCGGGATGCCGACGCTGCGCACCAGCGCGACATAGAGCGCGTTGAGATCGGCGCATTTGCCACTGAGATTGCCGGTGCGCAGCATGGAGGCGACATCGCCCGTGCCGCAGCCGCGGGTCTTGGCGTCGCGGAAAGTGTTGGCCACCACCCATTCGTAGATCGCGCGCGCCTTGTCGATGTCGCTTCCCTTGCCGGCAGCGGCCTTCTCGGCCGTCTCCTTGACGATGCCGTCGGTCGGCATCAGCTCGGTCGCCTCCAGATAGAGCTTGCGCTCGGCGTCGCCCAAGGCCGGCACGGAGCCCTTGGCCGCTAGGTCCTCGGCCCGGTCGCGCAGCGCGAATCTGCTGCTGACCTCGACGCTGGGCTCCGTCTCGCCATCCTTGAAGATGACATGCAGCATCTCGGCGCCGTATTTCGGATCGCGCGCGACCTCAACGGAGACGGCATTGGTCTGCCAGGCATTCCTGCCCGGCTTGATCCATTCGTCCTCGCGCACCGATGGCAGCGGGATCCAGGCCTGCGCCTTGCCGGTCGCGGGCAGTTCGAGGCGGGTCGTCACGGCGAAATTGCGCCAGGCACCGGGCTTGGGGGCGAATGGAACGTCCTGCGCGAAGGCAAGGCGTGGAGCCGGCAGGGCGGCCACGGCAGCGGCACCGGTCTTCAGCATGTCGCGACGGCTGATCATCTTGGTGTCTCCCCTTTTTCTCGCGTTGGTTGAATGGGTGAAGCGGCTTGCGGCGGGAGCGTGGCCAGGGCGGCTGCGACGGCCGGGCTCGTCCAGTCGAGCGGTTCCTCGGTTCTGAGGGCTGGCTTCAGTTCGCGGTCGAGCACGAAGCTCGTCGGCAGGCCCTCGACCTTCCAGGCCTTCATCGCGGCCCGGTCGCGGTCGAGCAGGATGGGAAAGGAAACCGGCCGATCGCCGAAGAAATTGCGCAGCCGCGCTTCGACCTCGCCGACATCGACCGCGAGGATCGCCGGCGCTGCCGGGGTTACGGCCAAGGCATTGAGCGAGGCCATCTCCTCGATGCAGGGCGCGCACCAGGTGGCGAAGAAATGGACGATGACCGGCCGCCCACGCAGCGCATCGAGACCGATGGGCGGGCCATCGAGCCGGTCCAACGCGAGCGGCGGCAGCCAGTCTCCGGCCCAGGGCTTCAGTGAATCGGCTCTCGCGGAGGCGGCGCCGCACAACAAAGCGAGCGCCAGGAGCGGCGCCATGCCGGTTGCCCTTGGGCCGTGACGGGCCGGATGTCTGCCCCGAAACTCGGGAGCCGCGCGAGCGAGCACGGTTGCATCATTTCCGGGGGCGCCGGCCCCGTCAATATCGACCAGTGACGGCTCGGCTGTTCGTGATCGCGCACGTCCTCGAAAATGAGGCTAGGCGCCGACCGCCCGCTCGCCAGGTACGAAATCGACGAAAGCCCGAAGCGTCGAGGGCATCTATCACCGGCTTCAAGCGCAGTTTCCCGAATGCGAGCGAAGTCAGGGGCGGCCCGGCCGAGACCCACGACCGCTTCGCGGCCGCGGTGCGGGGCCTGCTCTATATCCGGGAGGGCCAGCCGCTGCTCTATGCGGGCCGCAGCGTCCACTGAGCGGGCTGCTCCCAAAAGAAAACCCCGCCATTCCGGACCAGCCGGAATGGCGAGGTTTCTCGTTTGTGGAGCTGGCGCCGCGAAAGCGACGCCAGCCTGGAAGCTTACTTCTTCGCCCGCGCGACGATCTGCGTCGGGTTGACGAAGCGCAGCGCGATGATGAGCCAGATCAGCGTCGTGACCATGTAGATCACCGCCATGGCGTCGATCGACTGCACGGCGCGCACACCCGCGGCGAAGACCGCATAGTAGAGCGCGACGACCAGCGTCTGGCTGGTGGGGCCGGCCGTCAGGAAGGTCAGCTCGAACATGGCGAGCGTGCGCACCAGCACGAGCAGCAGGGCCGCCAGGATGCCCGGCATCAGCAGCGGCAGCAGGACGTGGACGAACAGCTTGAAGGTGTTCGCTCCGAAGACCCGCGCCGCCGACTCGATCTTGGTGTCGATCTGCTCGATGAACGGGATCATCACCAGGATGACGAACGGCACGGTCGGCACCAGGTTGGCGAGCACCACGCCCGACATCTGGCCGGCGAAGCCGGTCTGGTAGAGCACCGTCGCCAGCGGGATGCCGAAGGTGATCGGCGGCACGAGCAGCGGCAGCAGGAAGAGCAGCATGACCAGCTTCTTGCCCGGGAAATCCCGCCGCGCCAGCGCATAGGCCGCCGGCACGCCGATCAGGCCCGAGAGCGCCACCACCAGGAAGACGATCTGGAAGGTGACGAGCAGGACGTCGTGGAGCTGGAATTCCGCCCAGGCGGCCGAATACCAGCGCGTCGTCCAGCCGGCCGGCAGCCAGGTGCCGAGCCAGCGCGTGGCGAAGGAGGAAGTCACCACCGTCGCGATCATGCCGGCGAGGTTGACGATGAAGAAGCCGATCAGCGTCCAGTTGGCGGCCGCCCAGAGCTTCGTCGAGAGACGTGTGTCCTTGACCATCGGATCAGCCCTTTCCGCCGCCAGCCGGGCCGCGATAGAGCAGGCCGCGCACGGCCAGCACCACGACGACGATGGCAAGCTGGACGAGGCCCATGATCATCGCCACCGCCGAGGCCATGGAGTAATCGTATTCCTCGAAGGCTGCCTGATAGGCCGCGATCGAGATGACGCGGGTCGGACCCGCCGGCGCGCCGAGCAGGACCGCCGAGGGGAAGACCGAGAAGGCCTGCACGAAGCTCAGGCAGAAAGTGATCGCCAGGCCCGGCAGCAGCAGCGGGAAGAGGATGTTCTTGAAGCGCTCCCACGGCCCGGCGCCCAGCGTCGCCCCAGCCTGCTCCAGCGCCGGATCGATGCCGGACAGATAAGAGAGCGTCAGCAGGAAGGTGAACGGGAAGCCGGTGATGACCAGCGAGAGCATCACGCCCCAGTAGTTGTGGAGCAGCTTCACCGGCGAGGAGATGATACCCGCCGTCATCAGCACCCGGTTGAACCAGCCCTGCGGGCCGAGATAGTTCAGCAGGCCTTGGGCCACCAGCACGGTGCCGAGCGTGATCGGGATCACGAGGATCGTGGTCAGCAGGCGCTGGTTCTTCATCAACCGGACGCGGAAGGCGATCGGGATCGCCAGCAAGAGCGTCGCGACCGTCACCGGCAGCGCGAGCCAGAGCGTCGTCCCGATCGTCCCGTAGAGGAAGGAATCGGAGAAGAAGCGCTGGTAGTTGGCGAACATGCCGCCCTGCTTCGGCTCGAACGAGAGCACGAGCCCGTACAGGAACGGGTAAATGAAGAGTGCGAGCAGGAAGAGGATCGCCGGCAGGCAGAGCAGCGTCAGCCCATCATAGCCACGCGCCGCCAGTCGCTGCTTCAGCGGAATGGAGGTCAGGGTGCTCATGCGGCGTTCCCGTAGACCAGGACGCGGTCAGCGTCGGCGGCGAGCGTGACCGCTTCGCCCGGCGTCAGCTTGTCATGAGCGAGGAAGGAGAGATCCGTGCCGTCCGCCATGCGGGCGAAGCCGACGAATTCGCGGCCGCGGAACTCGGTCGAGACGACCTGGGCCTTGAGGCCGGGCAGGCCGGCCGCGACGGGGTGCAGGTCCTCGGGACGGATGGCGATGAAGGCCTCAGCGCCGGCAGCAAGCTCCGTGCGGGCCCAGCCACCGATCTGGGCGTCGCCGACCGTCACGGTCGCCTTGCCGTCTCCGACCGAGGCGACCTTGCCCTTGACCTTGTTGCGGAAGCCCATGAACTCGGCGACGTCGAGATGGTTCGGCCGGAAGAAGAGCTCATCCGGGGTGCCGACCTGGCGCACCTGTCCGTCGCGCAGCACGACGATCCGGTCGGCGAGCGAGAGCGCCTCCTCCTGGTCGTGGGTGACGTAGATGGTGGTGGCGCCGAGCGTGTTGTGGATGCGGCGGATTTCGGCGCGCATCTCGAGGCGCAGCTTGGCGTCGAGGTTCGAGAGCGGCTCGTCCATCAGCACCAGCGGCGGCTCGACCACGATGGCGCGGGCGATGGCGACGCGCTGCTGCTGGCCGCCGGAGAGCTGGCCGGGCAGCTTCTCGGTCTGGCCCTGCAGGCGCACCAGCGCCGCGGCCTCGGCCACGCGCTTGTCGATCTCCGCCTTGGACACGCCGCGCATCTTGAGGCCGAAGCCGATGTTCTTGTTCACGCTCATATGCGGGAACAGCGCATAGTTCTGGAAGACCATGCCGAAGCCGCGCTCTTCCGGCCGCAGCGGATCGATGCGCTTCTCATCGAGCCAGATGCCGCCGCCGGTCGCGGGCAGCAGGCCTGCGATCAGGTTCAGCGTCGTCGACTTGCCGCAGCCCGACGGCCCCAGCAGCGCGATGAACTCGCCCTTGCCGATCGTCAAAGAGACGTCCTTGAGCGCGTTATGGGTGCCGAAATCACGGCTCAGGCGGTCGAGCCGAAGCTCGCGGAACGAGGCTGCGTTGATGGTCATGGCTTCCGGTTCTGGAAATGTTGCAAAGAATGGCGGCAGCGGGCCCAGGCGTTCCGCCCGAGCCCGCCGCCGTCTCCAGCCTGCTGTTACTTCTTCTTGGCGCCGCCGACCGTCTCGTCCCAGATGCGGAAGGCGACAACCATCTTGTCCGGGTTGAGCGGGACTTCCATCGGGTTGTCCGCGATCAGCTTCTCGTATTCGGGCCGGCCGTACTCGGCGATGGCCTTCTGGCTCGACTCCGGAGCCATCGAGAGCGGCACGTCCTTCACCGCCGGACCCGGATAGAAGTAGCCTTCGTCATAGGTGTAGGCCTGCTGCTCCGGCGTCAGCATATGGCGGATCAGGTCGAGCAGCACGTTGAGCTTCTCGTCCGAGACGCCCTTCGGGATCATCATGTACTGGGCATCGGTGACCCAGTGGAAGCCCTTCAGCGCCTGGACCTTGGCTTCCTTCGGCACGATGCCGAGGACGCGCGGGTTGATGTCCCAGCCCGTCGTCGAGACGATGATGTCACGCGAGCCGTCGCCGAGCTCCTTCATCGTCTGGCCGGTGCCGCCGGGATAGTACTCGATGTTCTCGCCGAGCTCCTTCAGATAGGCCCAGGTCTTGTCCCAGCCCTTCTCGGGGTCCTTCGGATCCTTGTCGCCGAGGAGATAGGGCAGGCCCATGATCCAGGTGCGCCCGGGGCCGGAATTGGCCGGGCGGCCGTAGAAGAAGCGGTTCTTGTTCTGCTTGGTCCAGGCCAGGAGCTCCTCGGCCGTGGTCGGGACCTGCTTGACGCGGTCCGGCATGTACTCGAGCAGCGGGCCGGAGGGATAGTAGACCATCGCCATGGCCTGACCCTGGCCGAGATTGTGCATGGCCAGCGCCGGCTTGAGGTAGATATCCTCCGGCTTCGGCAGCTCGGCCTGCAGGCGCGGCAGCAGATCGACCCAGAGCTTCTGGTCGATGCCGGCCGAGAGCACGTCCAGGCCACCGATGACGAGGTCGATATCGAGGCGGCCGGCATTCTGCTGGGCCTTGATCTTCGACGGCAGCTCCGGCGCCGGCGCCTTGGTGAAGACCATGCGCGAAACGGCCTTGGGGTTCTTCTTAGGGTAGTTCTCGAGCGGCGTCTGCACGAGGGCGAGCGCCCCGCCGACGTCGATGACGCTGATGGTGAGCGGGGATGCCGGCAGCTTGAGCTGCTGGGCGAAGACACCCGGCGCATGCAGGGCGACGCCGGCCCCGGCCACGCCACCTAGAAAATGACGACGATTGATATTGTCCAGAGCCATGGTCTCTCCTCCAGGGCGGTTGATCTTGTTTTAAGCGTTCTCCTGCCCCGGGTCGCCGCCGCCGGGACAAGCTCTTTGACCCCTCCGGGCCTATGGCGTTGACGCCGGACCGGATTAATCGGTATCCTAGTATACTAGTCGACCAGAGCTTGGCAATGGGCACCCCGGCAGCACGGCAGAGCACCGATCAGATCTACCGCGAGCTGCGGGCCGGCATCCTTGCTGCTGTCCTGCGGCCGGGTGAAGCGATGTCCGAGGCGCGGATGGCCGTGCGTTTCGGCGTCAGCCGCACGCCGGTGCGCGAGGCCTTCAAGCGGCTGGTCGAAGACGGATTCCTCTCGGTCGTGCCGCAGGTCGGCACCTTCGTCGCTCCCATCGACATCGTCGCTGTATATGACAGCCAATTCGTCCGCGAGACGCTGGAATGTCGCACCGTGGTGCTGGCGGCGCGCCATATCGACGACGCCGGCAAAGCGGCGCTGGAGCGACTCGTTCGCGAGCAGGAGCAGGCCCTCGCCAATGGCGACCAGGTGGCCTTCTTCCAGCTCGACGACGCCTTTCATGCCGAGATTTCGCGGCTCTCCGGTCACCCCGCCGTCTGGAGCCTGATCGAGAGCGTCAAGGCACAGCTCGACCGCGTGCGCTGCCTGTCGCTGGAAAGCGCGACCTGGCCGGACATGATCATGCGTGAGCATCGCGGCATCGCGGAGTGCATCACCAGGGCCAACGAGGCCGAAGCAGAAACGGCGATGCGCGCCCATCTGCGCACCGTGTTCGCTGCGATCGAGAACATCGCACGAAGCCATGTCGATGCCTTTGCCGGCTCGGCCCCGCCCATCCGGCTCGACTGACGAGCCGATCGATCATTACAGAAGAAAACCTTCAAGGAAACGCGACCATGGAACAATGCTGGCGCTGGTTCGGGCCGGACGACGTCGTGACTCTCGCGCAGGCCAGGCAGGCCGGGGCGAGCGGAATCGTCAATGCGCTGCACCAGATCCCCTATGGCGTGGTCTGGAGCGTCGAGGAGATCCAGAAGCGCCAGGCGATCATTGCGGCCGACAAGAGCCTGGGCCTCGAGTGGCGCGTGGTGGAGAGCCTGCCCATCCATGAGAGCGTCAAGATCGGCGAGGGCGACCTCGAGACGATCTTCGAAAACTACCGGCAGTCGATGCGCAACCTCGCGGCCTGCGGCCTCAAGGTGATCTGCTACAACTTCATGCCCGTGCTGGACTGGACCCGCACGCAGCTCGCCTACAAGCTGCCGGGCGGCGGCACGGCGCTGCGCTTCAACCTGCACGAATACGTCGCGCTCGACCATTTCATGCTGAAGCGCAAGGGTGCCGACGAGGGCCATTCCGCCGAGGTGATGGACCGGGCCAAGGCCTGGTTCGACAACTCCACCCAAGCCGATCGCGACCGCCTGCTCGCCAATGTCATGGCGGGCCTGCCCGGCGCCTATGACCGCTACGATCTGCCCGGCCTCGCCCGGATGCTGGAGCGCTACCACGGCATGAGCCATGACGGGCTTCGCGCCAACATCAAGCGCTTCCTCGAGGCCGTGATCCCCACGGCCGAGGAGGTCGGCATCCGCATGTGCATTCACCCGGACGATCCGCCGCGCCCGCTCTTCGGCCTGCCGCGCATCTGCTCGGACGAGGACGACATCGCCTGGATCCTCGGTGCGTTCGATTCACCGTCGAACGGGCTGACGCTCTGCTCGGGCTCGCTCGGCGCCAATCCGAAGAACGACGTGCCAGCGATCGCGCGCCGCTTCGCCGACAAGATCTGGTTCGCGCATCTGCGCAACGTGGCCAAGGACCCCGACGGCTCCTTCATGGAGGCCGAGCATCTCGGCGGCGACACCGACATGGTGGCGCTGGTCGACGCGCTGATGGCCGAGGAGCAGCGCCGCAAGGCCGCCGGCATCCCGCATTGGCGCATCCCGATGCGGCCCGACCACGGCCACGAACTGCTGGACGACGTCGGCAAGGGCAGCTTCCCGGGCTACCCGGCCGTCGGGCGCCTGCGCGGCCTCGCCGAGCTGCGCGGCGTGATGACCGCGCTGTCGCAGGTCAAGGGCTACGCGGCGGTTTGATCGCCGTCGCCGTCATTCCGCGGCAGGCCTGAGGCCGGAAGCCATGAACACGAGATATAAGAAAGGGGCGGCAGTGATGCCGCCCCTTTTTGCATTCTGTGGCGGTCATGCGTTCCGGGTTCTCAGCTATCGCGAAGCCCCGGAATGACGCGGCGGTTCCGCAGTCCCGTCCCCAATCTCAGTGATCGTGCGAATGGCCCTTGTGGCCCTGCGCGGCACCGTGGCCGTGGCTATGGTCGTGATGGCCATGGGCATGGTCGTCATGGGCGTGGTCATGACCGCAGCCGCAGCCCTCGCCATGGGCGTGGTGATGATGCTCATGCGGATGGGCGTGCTCATGACCATGAGCATGGTCATGATCGTGGTGTTCGTGCGCGTGGTGCTCATGGCCGTGATGATGGCCATGGTCGTGATCGTGGTGATCATGGCCGCAGCCGCAGTCGTCGCCGTGATGGTGGTGATGCACCTCGGGCTCCGGCTGGAACGGGCGCTCGACGGGAGCCATGGCGCAGCCCTGTCCGCGCACCAGCTCAACGACGGAGGGGACGTTGACGACGTAGAGCGCGTCGGCCGTCATCTCGGCCGGGACGTGGTTGCCGCCGAGATGCCAGGCGAGGCGCACCAGCCGCAGCGGATTCTCGGCGCGAACCTCCAGCAGGCTCTCCGGCGCAGCCTTGACCCGCACCAGCCGGCCGTCTTCCAGCTTCAGCGCGTCGCCATCGTTGAGCACCGTGGGCTTGTCGAGATCGATCGCGAACTCCAGGCCGCCCGCCGCCTTCACCGACAAGGCGCTACGGCGGCGATCCTGATGGCCGAGGCTGAGCGTATCGACGACGCGCTCGGCGCGGACAGCAGCCTTGCGAACGACGGAAGTGGCGCGAAGCATGTGCGATGATCCCATGGCAGGGGCCGGAGCGGCAAGGCTCGAAGGCCCGATGGCAGCTTAGTAGCACAAAGCGGCGGTGGTGCTACCGGGCTCGATGACGCTCCCGCCCCGCCTACGCCTCCGGCTTCGGCGTCTCCGGCTGCGTTGCTTCGGGTACCGTGGCGGCGACCGTCTCAGCCGTCACCGCGCGCTTCTTCTTGGCCGCCGGCTTCTTGCGCCTCTTCAGCTTCGCCTTGGGAAGCTGTGCCTCCTGCAGCATCTCGAGCTGGACCTGCTGGATCTCGGCGAGGCGCTGCCATTGCCGCATGATCAGATGGTCCATCTTCTCGTGCAGATGCCGGATCTCCAGTTCGGCCTTGAGGTTGACCTGATAGTCGTTGAGCGAACGCAGCCGATCCTTCGTCTCCTGGCGCCTCTGGCTCATCATGATGATCGGTGCCTGCACGGCCGCGAGGCATGACAGCACGAGGTTGAGCAGGATGAAGGGATAGACGTCGAAAGCCTTGCCCTCGCCCAGCGCGACGTTGATCGCCATCCAGACCACCAGCACCAGCGCGAAGCTGATCAGGAAGGCCCAGGAGCCACCGAAGCGGGCGAGATTGTCGGAGAGGCGCTCGCCCAGCGTGCGATGCTCCTCGAAATCGTCTTCGACGTTCTCGGCGATGGTCTCCTGCCGGGCGATGCTTTCGGCGACCTCGCGGTCGAGGTCGGAGTATTCGCCGTGCTCCTCGCGCAGGATCTCCTCGACATAGCGCGTCCGGTAGCGCGCCAGCTCCTTGAGACTGATCAGTGCGTGGTCGGGCAGATCGGGGAAGTCGGCGCGGATATGGTCGGCCAGCGCCGGGCGCAGCGTGCCGATCTCGATCAGATTCTTGCGGGCCATCTCCTGCCCGCTGATAGCGCAGACGCCGCGCTTCTTGCTAGCGGCGGCGGCGGCGGGCGGGCGCGCCTCCGCGAGGATGGGCAGCTCCGGAAACGCCGGCGCGATCGTGGTGGGATCCTCGTCCTTCGTCGTCATGTTTTGCCCGTCATCTCCTCGCGGCGGCAGGATGCGCCCGCGGTCGCGCCGTTACCAGTCTGAAGCTCTTCCCCACTCCAGAACGAAAGCGCCCGGTCGAAGCTCTCGCTCCACCGGGCTCATCTCGTCATCAGGCAGCCCTGCGCACGCGCCGCAGGGCGATACCCTGTCAGGAGGACATTTTCTCGACCTTGCCGGAATCCTCGCTATCCTCGTCATGCTCCTCGTCCTCGGCGGACTCCCCGTCCTCTTCCTCGGAAGCTTCGTATTCCTCGGCATCGAGGTCCAGATACTCGTAACCGAAAATGATCTCTCCGGTTTCCGGATCGAAGACGCTGGCGGACGAATCCTCGAAGGCCTCGATCAGCATTTCGGCATCGTCAGGGCCGTCAACGTCGAAGCGTCGCACCGCGTCCTCGCCCTCTGCCTTGAGGACGAGCTCGATCGACCAGCCGCGCCCATTGGTGTCGTAGATGCATTTCAGGCCCTGGATCGGCAGCATGATGCTCTCCTGGAATTGGTGCGATGCGCAATGCGCAGCCGATCAGATGCCCGACGCGCGTGACGGACACGCGACGCCGGGCCCTGCCCCAGGATGAAGCTAGAGCGCGTCCGCGTTCCTCCGAATCGCGGACGCGCTCTAGGCCTTTGTTTTATCGCATTTTCTTCATGCGAACCGGTGCCCACTTCGCTCGAAAATGCGCTAGCGACCGGCCTCGGAGAGGAAGCGCTCGACCTCGTCGCGGCCGGGCGTGCCGCTGCGGCCGCCGAAGCGGGTGCACTTGATCGCTGCGGCGGCGGAAGCAAAACGAATTGCCTCCACCTCGCCCTGCCCCTCGGCCAGAGCGAGCGCGAAGGCGCCGTGCCAGACATCACCGGCGCCAAGCGTATCCACCGCCTCGACCGGAAAGGCGGGGATATGCCGCACCTCCCCGCCCTCGATATAGAGCACGCCCTCCTTGCCGAGCGTCACGGCCAGCCAGGTGGAGACGCCGGCGGCGACCTTGGCGAGGCCGATGCGGGGATCCTCCTCGCCGGAGATTTCGGCCAGCGCCTGCTGGCTGAAGGCGACATGGCTGGCTGTCCCGACAAGGTCGGGATGGGGCGGCCTGCGATCACCATCGAGCACACCGGGAACGCCGGCGGCACGGGCGAGCTTCAGGGCCGCAAGCGCCCCCCCGCCCCAGCGCGTATCGGCGAGCACCGAGCCCGCCCCTTCCGGCAGGCTCGTCGGCAGCCAGTCCGTATCCTCCGGCATCGCCGGGTCGGAATAGGAGATCACCATGCGCTCGCCCTGCGCATCGACGACGATGGCAGAGACGGGCGAGCGACGCCCCTCGACGCGGCGGGCGAAGCGCGTATCGACGCCCTCGGCGTTCAGCTCGGCGACGATCTCGTTGCCGGGGAGGTCATCCGCGAGCCGCGTCGCCAGCCAGCAGGCGCCACCGAGTCGGGCGATGGCGACCGAGGCATTGCCGGCGCAGCCGCCGCCGACCACGGCGAGAGCGCGCGAGCGGTATTTCTCGCCGCGCGTCGGCATGGTCTCGACGCTGTAGACATAGTCGAGCGTGGCGATGCCGAGGCAGAAGACGCCGGGGCGGATTGCGCTCACCAGACGCCCGTGTTCGGCATGCTCAGCCACGGCTCCGCCGGGGCCTTCGCCTCGCCCTTCTGGAGCAGCTCGATCGAGATGTTGTCGGGCGAGCGGACGAAGGCCATGTTGCCGTCGCGCGGCGGGCGGTTGATGGTGATGCCGGCCTTCATCAGCTTCTCGCAGGTCGCGTAGATATCGTCGACCTCATAGGCGAGATGGCCAAAATTGCGCCCGCCGGTGTAGTTTTCCGGGTCCCAGTTATAGGTCAGCTCCAGCGTCGGACGACCGCGACCGCCGCCGGCACGGGCCGCGTCGAGATCGTCGGACGCCGCAAGGAAGACCAGCGTGAACCGGCCCTTCTCGTTCTCGATCCGGCGGGTTTCGACCAGCCCGAACTTGTTGACGTAGAAATCCAGCGCCTGATCCAGGTCGGTCACGCGCACCATGGTGTGGAGATAACGCATCGCAAATCCTCGTTGAGCGGTGACAGGGTTGATCCGTCACTTAAATCAGGCAAGAGCGTCGTTCCAAGAGAGACATGCAGGACGAGCCATGACCGCAACGCAAGACGGGCCCGTGACTACGCCGAACAGGCGCGCCACGCCCGCCGAGATTGCCAGCATCAAGCAGCGCGCCGCCATCATTTCTGTGATGGCGACGATCCTGCTGACTGCGGCCAAGATGCTGGGCGCGATCATGTCCGGCTCGCTCGCGCTGCTGACCGACGCGCTGCAGGGGCTCGTCGATGTCGGCTCGACGCTTTTCACCTGGTTCGCGGTGCAGGCATCCGACAAGCCGGCCGACGAAAAGCACCATTACGGCCACGGCAAGGTCGAGTCGCTGGCCGCGCTGGTCGAGACAGCGATCCTGTTCACGCTGGCAGGCGCGATCCTGTGGGAGGCGGGTAACCGGCTCTGGAACAGCGTCAGCGAGCATGTCCAGGTTACCCCGATCGTCATCGGCGTCATGCTGCTCTCGATGACCGTGGACGCCATCCGCTGGCGTTCGCTCACCAAGGTCGCCAAGAAGACCGGCAGCGAGGCGCTGGCCGGGGAGGCCACGCATTTCTCGGCGGACTTCGTCGGCTCGGCGCTGGTTCTTCTCGGGCTGATCGGCGTCTGGAAGGGTTTTGAACGCGCCGACACCATCGCTGCCTTCGCCATCGCCGCCTACACGGCCTTCTCGGCCTTCCGACTGGCCCGGCGCGTGCTCGACACGCTGATGGACACCGCGCCGCGGGGCGTGAGCGAGAGGCTGCGCGAAGCCACCGAGGCGGTGCCCGGCGTGGTCGGAATCAACTGGCTCAGGATTCGGCCGGCCGGCGGACACGTCCATGGCGAGCTCGGCATCAGCGTCTCGCGGACGTTGCCGCTTGAACGCGTCACCGCGATCAAGGCCGAGTTGGGGGCCGCCCTGCTCAGAGCCGAGCCCGGCGCCGACATCACCATCACGGCCGATCCCGTCGCGGTCGACGACGAGACCGCGCTGGAGCGGGTGCTGCTGATCGCGCTCAAGCTCAAGATCCCGGTGCATCACGTCACGGTACACTCGATCGGCGACAAGCTCTCCGTCAGCCTCGACATGGAGGTCGATGCCGATCTGCCGCTGGGCGAGGCGCATGAGATCGCGACGCGGCTCGAAACCGCGATCAGGGCCGAGTTCGGCGGCGAGACCGAGGTCGAGACCCATATCGAGCCGATGGAGACCGGCCTGCCCCGCGGCCACAACGCCGCCTGGGAAACGGTCGAAGACATCGGCAAGGCACTTGCGGGCGAGGCCGCCAAGCTCGGCGGCCCCATCCACGACATCCACAGCGTGCGCGTGCGCCAGACCGCCAAGGGGCTGGTGGTGAACTATCATTGCCGCGTCGATCCTGCGCTCAACGTCGCCTGCGTGCACGATGCGGTCGACGCGATCGAACGGGCCGTGCGGATCGCCCGCCCGCAGGTCTGCCGGCTGGTCAGCCATGCTGAACCGGCGATCGCTTCCTGAAGGGCCGGGGTTCCGAGCCGCTCCCTGAGCGACTACAACGAATACAGGCCTCCACCGTCAGGGTTTCCATGCGCAACGATGATGCTCCGCTGATCCGCCTCGAGGACTACCGTCCTTCCAACTGGCTGATCGACACGGTCGATCTCGACATCAGCCTGCATCCGCAGAAAACCCGCGTGCGCGCCCTTCTCGCCCTGCGGCCGAACCCCGCCGGCAAGCCGGGCTCGCCCCTCGTGCTCGATGGCGACGAGCTGGCGCTCAAGGCGCTCAGCATCGACGGCCGGCCGCTCGACGCTTCCGCCTACGAGGCGACGCCGCAGGCGCTGACGATCCCGAACCCGCCGCCCCACGACTTCACGCTCACCATCGAGACCGAGGTCGATCCCTCCGCCAACACCAAGCTGATGGGGCTCTATCGCTCCTCGCGCGTCTACTGCACGCAATGCGAGGCCGACGGCTTCCGCCGCATCACCTATTTCCTCGACCGACCGGACGTGATGAGCGTCTATACGGTGAGGCTGGAAGCGGAAAAGGCCGATGCGCCCGTCCTGCTCTCGAACGGCAACCTCGTCGCGGCCGGCGAGATGCCGGGCAGCGACCGGCATTTCGCCGTCTGGCATGATCCGCATCCCAAGCCCGCCTATCTCTTCGCACTGGTCGGCGGCGCGCTCGACCATGTCCGGCAGGACTACGTCACGGCCGATGGCCACAAGGTCGAGCTCGCCGTCTATGTCGAGCCGGGCAAGGCCGGGCGTGCCGGCTGGGCACTCGATTCGCTGGTGCGCTGCATGCGATGGGACGAGCAGGTCTTCGGCCGCAACTACGATCTCGACGTGTTCAATGTCGTCGCCGTCTCCGACTTCAACATGGGCGCGATGGAGAACAAGGGCCTCAACATCTTCAACGACAAATACGTCCTGGCCGATCCGCAGACCGCGACGGATGGCGACTACGCCTCGATCGAGGCGATCATCGCGCATGAGTATTTCCACAACTGGACCGGCAACCGCATCACCTGCCGCGACTGGTTCCAGCTCTGTCTCAAGGAAGGGCTGACCGTCTTCCGCGACCAGGAATTCTCCTCCGATGAGCGCTCGCGGCCGGTGAAGCGCATCGCCGATGTGCGCACCCTGCGCTCGACCCAGTTCTCGGAGGATGCAGGCCCCCTCGCCCATCCGGTGCGGCCGCGCGCCTACAAGGAAATCAACAACTTCTACACGCCGACGGTCTATGAGAAGGGCGCGGAGGTGATCCGCATGCTCAAGGTGCTGATCGGCGACGACGCCTTCCGGCAGGGCATGGACCTCTATTTCGAGCGCTGCGACGGCACCGCCGCGACGATCGAGGAATTCCTGGCCTGCTTCGCGGAAGCCTCGGGCAAGGACCTCTCCCATTTCGCGCGCTGGTACGAGCAGGCCGGCACGCCGACCATCGTGGCCTCCGGTCGCTACGACGCCACCACGAAGCGCTACACGCTCGATCTGGCGCAGAGCACGCCCCCGACTCCTGGCCAGCCGGAAAAGCAGCCGGTCGTGCTGCCGATCCGCCTCGGCCTCGTCGGCGCGAAGGGCGACCTGCCGCTGAAGACAGCCTCCAACGCCTATGCGGGGGACGGCCTCGTCGTCCTGGACGGCGCCTCGCTCTCGCTCAGCTTCGAGGACGTGCCGGAAGCGCCGATCCCCTCGCTGCTGCGCGGCTTCTCGGCCCCGGCCCGGCTGGAGCTCGACCTCGCGGACGCCGATCTGCTGCGGCTGTTCTCCAGCGACAGCGATTCCTTCAACCGCTGGCAGGCGCTGCAGAGCGTCGCGACGCGCGCCCTCGTCGCGGCCGGCAAGCCGCATGCGGACCAGAAGCCGCTGGCCGCGACCGCAGCGGCGCTTGGGGTGGCGCTCGACATCTTCCTGAAGGCCGACGGCCTTGCCGATCCGGCCTTCGCGGCGCAGGTCCTGCGCCTGCCGGCGCCGGCCGACATCGCCCGCGAGATCGGCAAGGACGTCGATCCGGAGGCGATCTTTGCCGCCCATCGCAGCCTCGCCGGCGCCATCGGCAAGGCGCTCCTCGGCAATATGCCTGGCCTGAGCGCGGCACTGGCAACGAGCGGCCCCTATCGGCCCGATGCTGCCTCGGCCGGACGGCGCGCATTGCGCAACGAATTGCTCGGCCTCGCCGCGCTCTCCGCTCCGGCCAAGGGCGCTGATCTCTGCGAGGAGCAGTTCGGCGCGGCCGACAACCTGACCGATCGCCTGGCGGCGCTCGCCGCCATGACGCTGATCCCGAGCGACCGGCGGGAGGTGCTGATCGCCCGCTTCGCCGAAGCCTATCCTAACGAGCCGCTGGTGCTCGACAAATGGCTGATGGCGCAGGCGCTGATCCCCGAGTCCGGCACGCTCGACCGGGTCAAGAAGCTGATGGAGCACCCGGTGTTCTCGCTCGGCAATCCCAACCGTGTGAGGGCCCTGATCGGCGGCTTCGCGGCCAACCTCACCCAGTTCAACCGACCAGACGGTGAGGGCTACGCCTTCGTCTCCGACATCGTCATCGCGCTCGACCGAACGAACCCGCAGGTCGCCTCGCGTCTGCTCGGTTCGTTCAAGAGCTGGCGGATGCTGGAACCCCGGCGCCAGCGCTTCGCGCGGGAAGCGCTGAGCACGGTCGCGCGCATGCCGAACCTGTCGCGGGACGTGGCCGATATCGCCGAGCGGGCACTGGCCTGAAGCCCCCCGCATCGAATCGTTAACGCCGACCTGTCCGAAACGTTAACGTTTCATTACGCGCACAGGATTCATTGCGTAATCGATGCAACCATAAGGCGAATTCTGAGTCATTAACTCAACTCAGGGCTAGACAAACAGGGCCTCCCGGATTCAATTACTAGTGATTCGCGGGGATGCGGCACGTCTCCCGATCTTACTGACGGTCAAGCAACCGAAGGGGACGGGCATGCGTGCCACCGCGAGCAGCGCATCTGTGCGCGCCGATACGATTCTGGGTGTAGCGCGCTCGCTCACCCATCCGTTGTATCAGCGTTTCCAGGGGCTCGAGCCCGCCTTCCGCACCGCGATCCCCGTGCTCGTCGGCATCTTCCTGGTTATCCTCGGCGCCAGCGCCTTCATGCAGACTTCCGCCATGCGCGACGACGCGCTCATGGACGCGGCCGGCGACATGGACCTCGTCTCCGCCCTGGTCGCCCGCGATCTCGACAACGCGACGCCGACCGGCAAGACCCCGGCGGACGTGCTTGCCGCCCTCACGGCTCGCCACCTCGCCGCTCATGGCCGTATCGTCTATGTCAGCGGCGCCGATGGGCGCGTCATCGCCAGCGAGCCGGCGATCGGCGAGACGCAGCGCACGCTGGTCGACTTCCTCGGCCAGACCCAGCCGCTGACCGTCTTCGGCGACCGCGCCGGCGTGATGCGCATCACCCTGCCCAACAGCATTGAGGTCTTCGCCAGCGTGCGCAACCTCGCCGCCCCGCTCGGGCAGGTGGCGGTGCTCCAGCCGGTCTCGCGCGCGCTCTCGCTCTGGCAGATCCGCCGCTCGGGCCTCGCGATCCTGTTCGGCGCGGCGGGCCTCGTGCTCGGCCTTACGACGCTCGCCTTCATGCTCCAGTCGAAGCGCGCCATCGCCGCCGACCAGGATTGCGACTGCGTGCGCGAGCGCATCGACACCGCGCTCAACCGCGGCCATTGCGGCCTCTGGGACTGGGACCTCGCCCGCGGCCGCATCTACTGGTCGGATTCGATGTATGCGTTGCTCGGCTATGACCGGGCGGGCGAGTACATGTCCTTCGGCGAGGTGATGAGCTTCATCCACCGCGACGACGTCGATCTCTATGAGCTGGCGGATGCGGTCAGCCGCGGCGAAGCCGACTACATCGACCAGGAATTCCGGGTGCGCTCCGCCGCCGGCGAGTGGCTCTGGCTCAAGGCCCGCGCCGAGCTGGTCATCGACCGGCGCACCCGCTCGCGCCATCTCGTCGGCATCGTGGTCGACATCTCCGAGCAGCGCCGCATGGCCGAGCGCACCGCCACCGCCGATGCCCGCCTGCGCGACGCCGTCGAGGCGATCTCGGAAGCCTTCGTGCTCTGGGATGCCGACAATCGCCTCGTGCTCTGCAACGCCAAGTACCAGCAGCTCCACCAGCTCCCGGCCGAGGCGCTGCAATCCGGCACGGCTTACGACGAAATCATGGAGCTCTCGGCCCAGCCGCAGATCGACCGCGAGCCAACACGGGTCCAGCGCGGCGCCGGCGGAGCCTCCTCCTACGAGGCGCGGCTCTCGGACGGGCGCTGGCTGCAGATCAACGGCCGGCGCACCAAGGATGGCGGCTCGGTCTCGGTCGGCACCGACATCACCAAGCTCAAGCAGCAGGAAGAGCGGCTGACGCAGTCCGAGCACCAGCTCCTCAAGCACGTCACCGACCTCAAGGCCTCGCGCCAGAAGCTGGAAACCCAGGCCCAGCAGCTCGCCGAACTCGCGGAGCGCTATCTCGAGCAGAAGGCCGTCGCCGAAAGCGCCAACCGCGCCAAGTCCGAGTTCCTGGCCAATATGAGCCATGAGCTGCGCACGCCGCTCAACGCCATCATCGGCTTCTCCGAGATCATGGAGAACGGGCTGTTCGGGCCGCTCGGCGAGAAATACACCGACTATGTTCGCGATATCCGTTCGAGCGGCGGCTATCTGTTGAGCATCATCGACGACATCCTCGACATGTCGCGGATCGAGGCCGGCAAGATGCGGCTGGAGCGCAGCGAGATCGCGCTTGGGCCGGTGCTGGACCAGGCGCTGCGCCGGGTGCAGCCGGAGATCGAGCGCAAGCAGCTCGCGCTCAGCATCGAAGGTCCGCTCGACACCCATATGGAGGCCGATCCGCGCGCGCTCTTCCAGATCCTCGGCAACCTGCTCGACAACGCCGCCAAGTTCACGCCGGAAGGCGGGCGGATCGCGGTGCGCACCCGCCATGTCCCCGGCGCCCTCAACATCTTCATCGAAGATACCGGCATCGGCATCCCGAAGGAGAAGCTGGAGCGGGTCGGGCGGCCCTTCGAGCAGGTCGAGGGCGATCTGGTGCGCAGCTACAAGGGCTCGGGCCTCGGTCTCGCCATCGCCCGCTCGCTCACCGAGATGCATGGCGGCTCGCTGCGGCTTCGCTCGGCGATCGGCGCCGGGACGATCGTGATGATCCACCTGCCGCTGGATGGTGGCGCGGGCCGGGTTACGGCGCAGGCGGCGTAAGCGGCAGTATCAACCGACCATCTCATTCCGAAAGAGGCTCCCGAGCCTTCTCCGGCCCGAGATTCTCGGGACAAGCCCGAGAATGACGCCTTAACTCCGCGCCTGCCCCAATACGCGGGTGAAGATCGCTCTCACCCCGGCGCGGACCTCATCCAGCTCGGCCTTCAGCACCTTCGCATCCGGCCGGCCGACCGCGGTCGCGATCCGCCGCAGCACCCGGGGCGGCACGGCCTTGGGATCGAAGGCCTCCTCCACCGTGAAGCGCTGCCAGAGCTGCACGTCGCCGATCAGGCGATGCGCCTCGCCAAGCGCCGAGGCGTCGCCCTCCGAGATCAGCCCTGCCGCCCGCGCCGCCACGAAGACCGAGGCCGTGTCGTTGACGAGCAGGCTGGGGTGCTCGCTCGCATGGGCGAGCAGCAGGAACTGGGCGAGGAAGTCGAGATCGGTGATGCCGCCGGCAGCGAGCTTCAGGTCCCAGGGGTCCTTCTCGCCCTTCTCTTTCGCTATGAGCGCACGCATCTCGGCGACGGCCGCCGCCACCTTCGCCGGGTCGCGCTTGCGCGAGAGGATCGCGCGGATGGACGCCTCGGCCCGCTTGGCGAGCCCGGGATCGCCGGCGACGACGCGGGCCCGGGTCAGCGCCATTTCCTCCCAGATCTCGGCCTCGCCATTGTGATAGGCCTCGAAGCCGGCGAACTGCGTCGCCGCCGGGCTCTTGTTGCCGGTGGGGCGCAGCCGCATGTCGACCTGATATAGCGTGCCGCGCCGCGTCGGCACCGTCAGCGCCGCGACGAGCCGTTGCGTGAAGCGGATATGCCAGGTCACGGGATCGAGGCTTTTCGCACCATCGCTCGACCCGGCATCCTCGGGCCGATCGTAGAGCAGGATGAGGTCGAGATCGGATGAGGGCGTGAGCTCCCCCGCGCCCAGCCGGCCGAGACCGAGCACGACGGTCTCGGCCCCGGCGATGACGCCGTGGTCGTCCGCGAAGGCCGCGCGCGTGTTGGCGAAAGCGACGCGCAAGCAGGCCTCTGCCACCGCACAATAGGCCTGCCCTGCGCCCTGCGCCTGATAGACGCCCGAGAGCAGCCTTGCGCCGACCAGGAAATTCTCCTGGCGGGCGGCGTCGCGCAACCGGTCGAGCCCGTCCTCGACACTCGGCGGCGGCGAGCCGACATAGGTGCTGATGCGCCGCTCGAGCGCGTCGGCATCGAGCACGGCCTGGCCGAACGCCGGGTCGATGACGCCGTCGAGCACATGCGGATGCAGCGCCGCGACCTTGGCCAGGCGTGGCGCGCTGCCGAGGATCTCGGTGAAAAGTGTCAGCAGCGAGTCATGCGAGCGCAGCAGGGTCAGCAGCTCGACCGCGGCCGGCATCCGGACGAAGGCGTTGTCGAGATGGGCGAGCGCACCGTCGGGATCGGCCGTGCGGCCGAGCGCGACGAGCAGGGCGGGCGTGAGCTCCGTCAGCACCTCACGGGCCCGGGCGCTGGTCACGGCCGCGCGGCGCCCAAAATGCCAGCCGCGCACTGTCTCGGCCGCCGTCTTGGCGTCGCGGAAGCCGAGCTTGCCGAGTGTCTCCAAGGTCTCGGGATCGGGCTCCGAGCCGGTGAAGCTCAGCGTACCGGCCTCGGAGGCGAGGCTCGGCCCCTCCTCGAACAGCAGGGCGTAATGGCCCTCGACGCGCCTGGCATGGGCGGTCAGCGCCTTGCCGAAGGCGGCCGCCGAGGGGTAGCCGCAGAAGCGGGCGAAGGCTTCGAGATCGCCCGCGGGCTTCGGCAGCGTCTGCGTCTGCTCGTCGTCGCGCATCTGCAGCCGGTGCTCGATGGTGCGCAGCCAGCGATAGCTCTCGGACAATTCGTCACGCGCCTGCGGCGTGATCCAGCCCTCGTTCGTCAGCTCCTTCAGCATGTCGAGCGTGCGCGGCCCTCGCAGCGCCGGCCGGCGGCCGCCGAAGACGAGCTGCTGCGTCTGGACGAAGAACTCGATCTCGCGGATGCCGCCACGGCCGAGCTTCACATTGTGGCCGGCGACCGCGATGGTCTCGTGGCCTTTCACGGTCTGGATCTGCCGCTTCATCGCGTGGATGTCGGCGATGGTCGCGAAGTCGAAATACTTACGCCAGATGAAGGGCGAGAGGTCCTTAAGGAAGCGCTGGCCGAGCTCCTTGTCCCCCGCGATCGGGCGCGCCTTGATCATGGCGGCGCGTTCCCAGTTCTGGCCGACCGTCTCGTAATAGGAATAGGCGCTGGGCAGCGCGATCGCGACATGTGTGGACGCCGGGTCCGGCCGCAACCTCAGATCGACGCGGAAGACATAGCCGTCCGGCGTGCGCTCCTGGATGATGCGCGCGATCTGCTGCGTGATCTTGACGAAGAAGCTCGACGGCTCGCCGACGCCGGCCGCTTCGGCCGCCTCGGGGTCGAAGAAGACGACGATATCGATGTCGGAGGAATAGTTCAGCTCGCCGGCGCCGTGCTTGCCGAGCGCCAGGACGACAAGACCCGAGCCAGGGCCGGGATTGGCGGGATCCTTGAGCTGGATGCGGCCGAGATCGGCCGCCTGTCGCAGGACGTGATCGGCGGCGAGGCGCGCGGCAACGTCGGCGGTGGCGGTCAGCGCCGCCGTGACCGTCTCGACATCCCAGGCGCCGCCGATATCGGCGAGCGCGATCAGCAGCGCCATGGCGCGGCGGAAGCGGCGCAGCGCGCGCATTAGGTCGGAGGTCTCGCAACCGGCGCCGCAGCTGGCCTCGATCTCGGCGAGGAGCGCGTCGCGGCGCGTCTCGGGTGCTTCCGTCAGGCTCGCGAGCAGCCCTTCGGGATCGAAGCGCATGAGCTGGGAGAGGAAGGGCGAATGCGCCAGCAGGCCGGCGACCAGCGCAGCACTTTGCGGGTGCTCGGCGAGATGTGCCTCCAGCGCTTCGGCCGCGACCTCGTCATGCAGCCGCTCGACCAGCTCGCGCGCCAGCAGCCCCTCGGCCTTGGCGCGCGCCGGCAGGACCGGCGCCGCTTGCAGCCTGTCGCAGAGCCGTTCCACCATGACGCACCACTCCCACAGCCGACTCTCAGCCCCCCATCCAGAGGAGTAGCCGAAGGCTGCGTCTCGACGAGGGCTGAGCTGTTACTCAGACGGTGGGCAGGCCAGCAGGGTTTGACGGCGCTGTCGAGGCGGCAGGCTCAGAAGGCGGCCGCGTTTCCACAGGCTTGGGCACCGCCGGCAGGGCAATGACCACTCGCAGGCCCGGGGCATTGTCCTCCAGCCGGATCTGGCCGCCATGCAGCCGCACCACGCCGGCCGCGAGCGAGAGGCCGAGACCGAAGCCCGGCTTGCTGCGACTGGCGTCGAGCCGGACGAAGCGGTCGAGCACGCGGCCACGGTCGGCTTGGGGGATACCGGGGCCGTGGTCGGCCACCGAAAGCTCGACCTGATCGCCTTGCAGATGGGCCGCAACCGTCACGGTGCCGTCGCCGCCCTGCTCGGGCGCGCCATATTTCAGGGCGTTGTCGATGAGGTTGTTCAGGGCCTGCCCGATCAGCTCGCGATTGCCCTGGATCTTGAGAGCCGGCTCGACCTTGCAGGCGAGCGCGAGGCCGGCCTCGTCGGCCAGCGGCTCGTAGAGTTCGGCGAGGCCGGAGACGATCTCCGACAGATCGAGCTCGGCCATGTTGTCGCCGGCGCGGCCCCCCTCCAGCCGCGCGATCATCAGCAGCGCATTGAAGACGCGGATCAGATTGTCCGCCGCCTCGATCGAGCCGTCGAGCGCAGCGCGCAGCTCGTCGGGAGACTTAGCGCTGCGCAGCGCCTCTTCGGCCTTGTTGCGCAGGCGGGTCAGCGGCGTCTTTAGGTCGTGAGCGATGTTGTCGGTGACCTGCTGCATGCCGGCCATCAGCTCGCCAATGCGGTCGAGCATCGCATTGAGGTTGAGTGCCAGCCGGTCGAGTTCATCGCCCGTACCGCTGATGGCGAGCCGCCCCTTGAGGTCGCCTTCCATGATGCCGTGGGCCGTCTCGCTCATGCCGTCGATGCGCTTGAGCACGCGCCGCGCCACGTACCAGCTGGCGAAGCAACCGAGAACGAAGACCAATGCCAGCGACCAGCCGGCGGCCCGGCGAATGACGATGCCGAGCCGTTCGCGCTCCTCGAGATCACGGCCGACAAGCAGGCGGAAGCCGGCCGGCAGCATGAAGACGCGCACGAGCGCCCGGCTCGGCGTGTCGAGCGCCTCGCTCGAGCGGGCATATTCGATCTCGCTCTCGCCGGGGCGGTCGAGCGTGCCGGGCGGCAGCGCCTCGACATTGCCGGCGATGCGCTCTCCCAGCGGCGTCGTGACGAGATAAAGCGAGGCGCCCGGTCCGCGTGAACGGCGCTCGATGATGTTGACGAGCCGGCGGATGCCACCCTGGCGCTGCTGCTCGGCCAAGCCCTGGATCTCCGCGTCGATGGTCGAGCGGATCTGGTCGGTCAGCAGGCGCTGCGCGTTCCAGGCGACATAGCCGAGCACGAGGACGGCGAAGATCGAGAAGATGACGAGATAGGCCGCCGCCAGCTTGAAGGCGGTCGTGCGGAACAGCGTCGGCAGGAGCCTCTGCCGCTTGGGCCGGCCGGCGCCGCTGCGCGTTCCGTCGAAACGCGGAAGGGCGCCGAGCTCTTGTTTCGGTGCAGTTTCCTCGCGCGAACCGGGGCTCGCTTCGCTCGAAAATGCCTTGGCGTCAGCGGGCGATGTCACGAACCATGTATCCCGCGCCACGGATGGTATGGATCATCGCGTGCTCGAAGCCCTTGTCGACCTTGGCGCGAAGGCGGCTGACATGCACGTCGATGACGTTGGTCTGGGGGTCGAAATGATAGTCCCAGACGTTCTCCAGCAGCATGGTGCGGGTCACGACCTGCCCGGCATGCTTCATGAGGTATTCGAGCAGGCGGAACTCGCGCGGCTGCAGCACGATCTCCTGGCCTTCTCGGGTGACGCGGTGGGCGAGCCTGTCGAGCACCAGCTCGCCGACGCGGTAGACGGTGGGCTCTGCGGCCGGAGCGCCCCGTCGGCGCGACAGCACCTCGACGCGAGCCAGCAGCTCGGAGAAGGCGTAGGGCTTGGGCAGATAGTCGTCGCCGCCGGCGCGCAGGCCCTTCACGCGGTCGTCGACCTGCGCCAGGGCCGAGAGGATCAGGGCTGGCGTGTCGTCCTTCTGCTCGCGCAGGGACCGGATCAGCGACAGGCCGTCGAGGCGCGGCAGCATGCGGTCCACGACCAGCACGTCATAACCACCGCCCTCGGCCATGGCATAGCCCACCAGGCCATCCGCAGCGTGGTCGGCGACATGGCCGACTTCGCGGAATGCCTTGGTCAGATAGGCCGCAGCCTCGGCATCATCTTCGACAATCAGGAGTCGCATGGGCGAAACCTATCCCAAGAAACAGAAAAACGGCAGACCGGAGGATACGCATCCGGCCTGCCGCTGCTTTAGCTGGTCCCTAGGCTGGGGCGACAGAAAACCGAGGAACCCGCTCCTGCCTGGTTAGGCCGCCGGCTGGCGGCCGACCTCGAAGGTCACGTCACGCGACTTGCCCTCGCGGAAGAGGGTGATCGTGGTCTTCGCGCCCGGCGCGAAGCTCGCAATCTTGCGCGAGAGGTCGCGCGCATCCTTGATCGCGTCGCCGTTGACGGCGGTGATCGTGTCGCCGCGGCGGATGCCAGCCTTGGCAGCCGGGCCGTCGCCCTGGGCCTCGGCGACGAGGGCGCCCTTGGGCTCCTTCAGGCCGATGGCCTCGGCCATCTCGTTGGTAACCGGCTGGATCTGCACGCCGATGAAGCCGCGCGCCACCTTGCCGTCCGTCTTCAGCTGGTCGACGACCTGCTTGACGGTGGAGGCCGGGATCGCGAAGGCGATGCCGACATTGCCGCCCGACGGCGAGTAGATCGCGGTATTGACACCGACGACCTCGCCGTTCTGGTTGAAGGTCGGGCCACCCGAGTTGCCGCGGTTGATCGGCGCGTCGATCTGGATGAAGTCGTCATAGGGGCCCGAGCCGATGTCGCGGCCCTGGGCCGAGACGATGCCGGCCGTGACCGTGCCGCCGAGACCGAACGGGTTGCCGATCGCCAGCACCCAGTCACCGATGCGGGCCTTGCCCTCGGCGAGCTTCACGAACGGGAAGTCGCCGGCGTCCTTGACCTTGAGCAGGGCGAGGTCGGTGCGCGGGTCCGTGCCGATGACCTTGGCCGCGAGCGTCTTGCCCGCGTCGGTGACGAGCTCGACCTCGGTGGCGTTCTCGACGACGTGGTTGTTGGTGACGACATAGCCGTCCTGGCTGACGAAGAAGCCCGAACCCTGAGCCATGCCCTGGCGCGGCTGCTGCTTCGGCTGCGGACGCTGCGGGCGGCTGTTCTCACCGAACTCACGGAAGAAGCGGCGCAGCTCCGGGGGCAGATCCTCGAGGCTCTGCTCGCCATCGCTGGCGGCAGCGACCTGGGTCTTGACGCGGACGGAGACGACGGCGGGCTTCACCTTCTCGACGAGGTCGGCGAAGGAGGGCAGCCCCGTCTGGGTGCCGGAGAGCTGGATCGGCTGAGCAAACGCATTGTGGTTCTGCATCAGCGCGCTGTCGGCGAGGCCGGCGGCGAGGCCGATGCCGAGAATAGCGGTGCCGGCGAGAAGGGCGCCGCGCTTGAGGATGGAATTGCGGGGTTCGTTCTGGGTCGTCATGCGGGAACCTCTTGGTTGACAGGGGAGCCCCTGTGCATGGCGAGGACCATGAGGCCGGCCGCCTTACGCGGCTTTGGCCAGAACATGACGTTTTCGTAAGGTTGGAAGCTGAGCCTGCCGTCTTGACGCCGGCTCGTCGTCGGTGCCCCTTACCTTGGGGACGGGGGACGACGACCATGCGTTTAGGCTGGGGAATATTGCTGGTGGCTGCCTGGGCGAGCGGCCCGGCTTTGGCGCAAGGATCGGCCTATCAGGCCGGCCTGCGTGTTGCGACGACGCGAGGCTACGACAACGCCGATTGCTATGCGCGCGTCTTCGCGAAGCACGCGGTCGTAGTCGAGAGGCCGGACGGCAGGCGCAGTTGGTCTGCCGCCTCGACTCCCGCCTATAACGCCGAGCAACGTTCGCGCTGCGGCGTCGATCGACTTCAGGACCTGGCAGGGCGGCGGGGCGCGGAACGCTTCGGCGCCGCCGGTGCTCCCCGCCCCCGCGGCGGGGTCTACGGGCTGGGGCTGCACCTTGCCGCAGAGCGCGGCTACTCGGGCAGAGATGCAGCCTGCTTCGCCCGAAACTATGCGACCTTCGCCTCGCCGCAGCCTGCGGAGAGCGGTCGCGTGCGTTACGCGATCGCCGGCGCCAGCATGCACATCTATTCGCAGGAGCTGTTCAGGGCCTGCGGGCTCAGCCGCTGAAGCCTGTGGCTTATCGGTAGAAGGCGGTCATCCCGAGCAAGAGCGGCACGCTTTAGGGCTTTTCGTCCGGCTCGATCAGGGTCGCGAGTCTTTCGCGCTCTTCCGGGGACAGGGGTTGCGGCCCGGCCATGGAAGCCGGGCGATTGCGCACACGCGTCCACGCGAAGAGCAGCGCCAGCAAGAGGATGAGAAAGGGCGCTACCCACAACAGTAGGGTCTGCGCATTGAAAGGCGGGCGCAGCAGCACGAAATCGCCGTAGCGCGCGACGACAAAATCGATCACGGCGCTGTCACTGTCGCCCGCGACCAGGCGCTCGCGCACCAGGATGCGCAGGTCGCGCGCCAGCGGCGCATCGGAATCGTCGATCGACTGGTTCTGGCAGACGAGGCAGCGCAGTCCGCCGGAGATCGCCCGCGCCCGCTGCTCCAGCGCCGGGTTCGGCAGCACCTCGTCGGGCTGCACCGCCCGTGCGCCGGCGATCGCCAGCAGCATCAGGCCGCATGCGAGGAGAAGCCTGCGCATCGCCCTACTCCGCCGGCTGGGCTTGCGCCGCGACGGGGGCGGCACGGCGCGGCGCCGCCAGCCGGAAGCGCCGGTCGGTCAGGGAAAGCCCGCCGCCGAGGGCCATGACGAGCGCGCCGATCCAGATCAGCAGGATCAGCGGCTTGTCGTAGAGGCGCACCGCGACCCCGCCATCCTGCGCCTCGCCGAGGCTGACATAGGCCTGGCTCAGCCCGTGCGTGCGGATACCGGCCTCCGTCGTCGGCATGCCGCGGGCGGTATAGATGCGCTTGGAGGCTTCGATCGACTCCAGTTCGCGACCGCCGAAGAAGAGCTGGAAGCGGGCGACCTCGGCCCGGAAATTCGGGCCTGTGCGCGGCGTCACAGATTCGAGCACGACCGTGTAGCGGCCGCTGGTCAGCCGCTCGCCGGGCTTGAGCACAGCGATGGCCTCGCTGCTCCAGGCCGCGGCGGCGATGCCGATGATGCTCAGGCCCACCCCGGCATGCGCGAACGCCGTGCCCCAGGCCGAGCGCGGCAGGCCCTTCGCCCGCGAGAGCACCGCCCGCCAGCCGCTCGCGCGCGTGACGATGCGCTCGCCCAGATCGAAGACGGCGCTCAGGACGAGGAAGAGCCCGAGCCCGATGCCGAGCGGGGCGAGAACCGGCCCGCCCTGGGTGAAGGCGATGAGCGCCAGCGCCGCCAGCAGGGCGAGCCCGAAGGCCGCGGCATTGCGTTGGGCGGCGCCGAGCAGATCGCCCCGCTTCCAGGCCAGCGACTGGCCGATCGGCAGGATCAACAGCAGCGGCACCATCACCGGCACGAAGGTGGCGTTGTAGAAGGGCGCGCCGACCGAGATCTTGGCGCCGGTCAGCAGTTCCAGCACCAGCGGGTAGAGCGTCCCGACGAAGACGGTGGCGCAGGCGGTCGCCAGGAAGACGTTGTTGACGACCAGCGCGCTCTCCCGGGAGATCGGCGCGAACAGCCCGCCCTGCCTGAGCAGCGGCGCCCGCCAGGCGAAAAGCGTGAGCGAGCCGCCGACGAAGAAGACCAGGATCAGCAGGATGAAGACGCCGCGCGCCGGGTCGCTGGCGAAGGAATGCACCGAGGTCAGCACGCCGGAGCGCACGATGAAGGTGCCGAGCAGCGAGAGCGAGAAGGTCAGGATCGCGAGGAGGATCGTCCAAACCTTTAGCGAGTCGCGCTTCTCCATCACCACGGTGGAGTGGATCAGCGCCGTGCCGGCGAGCCAGGGCATGAAGGAAGCGTTCTCGACCGGGTCCCAGAACCACCAGCCGCCCCAGCCGAGCTCGTAATAGGCCCAGTAGGAGCCCATCGCGATGCCGAGCGTCAGGAATATCCAGGCCAGAAGCGTCCAGGGCCGCACCGCGCGCGCCCACATCGCGTCGATGCGCCCGTCGATCAGCGCCGCGACCGCAAAGGCATAGGTGATCGAGAAGCCGACATAGCCGATGTAGAGCAGCGGCGGATGGATCGCGAGGCCGAGGTCCTGCAGGATCGGGTTCAGGTCCTGGCCCTCGGCGGGTGCCGGCGAAAGGCGCTGGAACGGGTTCGAGGTGAACAGGACGAAGGCGAGGAAGGCCACCGCCACCAGCCCCTGCACCGCGAGCGCGCCGGCCCTCAGCCGCGGCGGCAGCGAATTGCGCGAGAGCGCCACCAGCGCGCCGAACAGCGTCAGGATCAGCACCCAGAGCAGCATCGAGCCCTCGTGGTTGCCCCAGACCGAGGTGAACTTGAAGATCAGCGGCTGCGTCGAATGGGAGTTGGCGACGACGTTCGCGACCGAGAAATCGGAGCGCACATAGGATGCGACCAGCGCCAGGAAGGAGAGCGCGACCAGCCCGAAGCTGGTCAGCGCCGCGCTGCTGCCGACCGAGGCCAGCGCCCTGTCCTGGCGCACGACGCCCCAGAACGGCACCAGCGCCTGGATGACCGAGACGCCGAGCGCGAGCGCCAGCGCGTAGTGACCGATCTCGGCGATCATGCTTGGCTCACGGCTTGGCCGCGGGGGGCGCATAGGCACCGCCCGGCTCCCAGTGGCCCTGCTTCTTCAGCGCGTCAGCGACTTCGCGCGGCATGTAATTCTCATCGTGCTTCGCCAGCACCGAATCCGCCCTGAAGCGCCCGGCCCCCTCGAAGACACCCTCGGTCACGACGCCCTGTCCTTCGCGGAACAGGTCGGGCAGCAGGCCCTTGTAGCTGACCGTGACGGAGCTCGTGCCGTCGGTGACGCCGAAGCTGACGCGCTGGTCCGGTCCGCGCTGGACGGAGCCAGTCTCCACCAGCCCGCCGAGCCGCATGCGCGTGCCCGGCGCCACGCCCTTCTGGACGATCTCGGTCGGGCCATAGAAGAAGACGATCGAATCACGCATTGCGAAGAGAACGAGCCCCGCTGCGAAGAACAGCACCGCGCCCGCGGCTGCGATCAGGATCAACCGGTGCTGCTTGCGGGTCATCCGGCGCTTGGCAGGCAAGGGTTTGGCCGACAAGGGCTTGGCCGGCTGAGCGACGCTCATGGGGCAGTCTCCTTCAAGGCCAATTCATTGGCCAAGGCGTCGATGGCGGCAAGGGCCGCCGCATCCTGTGCCAGCCGCTCACGCGCCGTCTTCACGGCCGCAAGCGCGGCGGGCTTGTCGCCCAGGACACTGCGGGCTCGTATCAGGCGGGTCCATTCAGGCAGCGTACCGCCGCCCTCCGCCAGCCGCGCCGCAAGGCCGTCGACCATGCCCCGGATCGCCTGCTGGCGCTCGGCTTCCGGCAGAGCCGCGACGGCCTTGCGGCCGGCATCGCCCTGGATCTGCTCGATGCGCGCACGGACGGAAGCGGTCCAATCGGCCTCGGGCGGAGCATCGGCCAGAAGCTGCTGCAGGCTCGCGACCGCAGCCTCGCCGTCGCCATCCTGCTCCTTCGCGATGGCGAGGTAGTAGCGCGCCCGCGCATTCTTCGGATCTAGCTTCACGGCCTCGGCCAGGGCGTCGCGCGCATCGGCCGTCACCACGCCGCCAGCCTCGAGGATGCGCGCCTCGCCGAGGCCGGCGAGCAGGTCGGTGTCCGGCTTGCCGTAGCGAACCGCGGCGGCGAAGGCCTTGGCGGCCTCGTCAAAACGCCCTTGCCGGAGATAGATCGGGGCCAGCAGCGACCAGCCCCTCGCATCGGCCGGGTTAGCGGCGAGATGCGCCTCCATGCGGGCGAGGATGATGGCGAAATCCTGATGCGGCCCGGCCTTCTCCAGCCGCGCCGCCAGCGGCTGGTCGGGCAGATCCGGCGAGCCGTAAAGGCCATAGACCAACAGCGCGAACAGCGGCACCACCGAGAGCATCAGGGCGGAACTCGCGCGGCGGCGGCGCAGTGAGGGCTCGGTCTCGCCAGCGGGCCTTTCCTCGTCATTGGCCGCCCGCAGCAGACGGCGAGCCGCTTCGGCGCGGGCGGCTTCCGCCTCTCCCACCCCGATCAGGTTGCGGGCGAGATCGCGGTCGATCTCCTTGAGCTGCGAGCGATAGAGGCTGCGCGCATCCGCGACGTCGGCAAAGCCCTCCGTCCGGCCATGACTCAGCGGCCAGAGCAAGGCGAAGATCGCCGCTCCCGTCATCGCCGCAAGGATCGCCCAAAGCATCATGCGGCGTTCTTATCCAATCGACCGGCCATGTTCATGGTGACAAAGGGTCACGCGACATTCGGTTCTGACTAAATTGAAGGTAGTACCAGCCGCGCACGCAAGCCACCAAGCGGCGAGCGCAGCAAGGTCAGCCCACCGCCATAGAGCTTGGCGAGGTCCACGACAATGGAGAGGCCGAGGCCCGAACCCGGCCTCGCCTCATCGAGCCGATGGCCACGCTTCAGCACCTCGGCCATCGCCTCAGCGGGCAGGCCGGGACCGTCGTCGTCGATCAGCAGTACAATTCGCTCGTCCTGTCCGACCGGACCGTCCAGCGTCACCTTGACTGTGGAAGCGGCCCATTTGAAGGCGTTGTCCAGGAGGTTCCCGAGCATCTCCTCGAGGTCCTGTTTCTCGCCGCGGAAGCGCAGCGAGGGCGGGACGTCATGCGAGCTGGCGATCTCCCTGTCCTGCGAGATCTTGGTGAAAGTGCGCAGCAGCGCGTCGAGGGAAGGCGCAACCTCGGTGACGCCGCCGAGCGCGCCGGAAAGAGCCGCGGCCCGGGCCCGGTCGAGGTAGTACTGAACCTGGTCGCGCATGATCGCGGTCTGCGTCCGCACGGTCTGCGAGAGCTGCGCCTCGCCGCCGCCAGCCTCGTTCATCATCACGCTGAGCGGCGTCTTCAGGGCATGGGCAAGATTGCCGACCTGGGTGCGGGCGCGGTCGAGGATCTCGTGATTGGCGTCGATGAGCTGGTTGAGCTCGCTCGCCAGCGGCGCGAGATCGGGCGGATACTGGCCGGCGATGCGAGGGCTCTCGCCAGTTCGCACCGCGCCGACGGCCCTTCGGAGACGTACGAGCGGGCGCAAGCCGAACCGCACCTGCAGCAACGTCGAGGCGACGAGCGCGATCCCGAGCAGCAGGAAGGTCATCGCCAGCGCGAACCGGAAATCCCGGATGTCGCCCTCGATCTCGTCGGCTGGCGCAGCGACCGCGACGGTGAAACGCCCGTCCTCACCGACGTCGATTTCGCGCTCCAGGATACGCAGCAGCCGGTCGTCCGGTCCGGAGACGTAACTCTCGCGCAGGCCGCGGTTGTTCGGTGCGATGCCCTGGTCGAGCAGCTTCGGCAGCTGGCCGCCGACCAGCGAGCGCGACGAGCGCACATTCGGCCGCTCGCCGTCGAGGCGCACGATCTGCCAGTACCAGCCGGTCAGCGGCAGGTCGAAGCGCGGCTCGCCGAGATCGCCCACCGTCTGACGCTCGGTCTCGGGCGGCGCGGCGAGGTCCGCGACCAGCTGCTTGATGTAGACCGAGAGCCGCTCGTCGAAGCCGCGCTCGGCCGAGCGACGGTAGAAGGTGGTGAGGCCTACGCCCGCCAGGACCAGGATCAGCACGCAACAGAACGCGGCCGAGAGGAACAGGCGCGTTCCCAGCGAATAGCGATGGGACTTCGGTGGCATCAGACCTTTTCCGGGGCGGCGGCGATATAGCCGAGGCCCCGGACGGTCTCGATGATCTCGACGCCGAGCTTCTTGCGCAGGCGGCCGACGAAGACCTCGATCGTGTTGGAATCACGGTCGAAATCCTGATCGTAGAGATGCTCGACCAGCTCCGTCCGCGAGACGACGCGGCCCTGGTGATGCATCAGATAGGAGAGCAGCCGGTATTCATGCGAGGTGAGCTTCACCGGATTGCCGTCGACGACCACGCGGCTCGCGCGCGTGTCGAGCCGGACGGGGCCGCAGACGAGCTCCGAGGTCGCATGCCCGGCGGCGCGGCGCAGCAGAGCGCGCACGCGCGCCAGCAATTCCTCGATATGGAAGGGCTTCACGACATAGTCGTCGGCGCCGGCATCGAAGCCGCCGACCTTGTCGCTCCAGCGGTCGCGCGCGGTCAGGATCAGCACCGGCATGGTCTTGCCAGCGCGGCGCCAGCCCTGCAGGACAGCGACCCCATCGACCTTCGGCAGGCCGAGATCGAGAATGATGGCGTCATAGGGCTCGGTCTCGCCGAGATAGAGCCCCTCCTCTCCGTCGAAGGCCTTGTCTACGGCGTAGCCGGCATTCTCGAGCGCGGTCACGATCTGGCGGTTGAGGTCCTTGTCGTCCTCGACGACGAGCAGTCTCACGGTCGGTTAGCTCCAGTTTGCGGGGCGCCTCGGCTGATGGGCTTATCGCATCTTCTTGGCGCGAACCGGTATTGAATTCGCTCGAAAATGCGCTGATTCGCGATCAGCGAATGGTGGAGATCTTGCCGGATTGCCCTTCCAGCGTCACCCGGGCCACGCGACCGTCGCGCTTCAACGTGGTGACGACATAGACGAAATCCTCGCCCTGGCGACAGAGCCTGATGCGAACGACTTCGCCGGGCGCGGCATGCCGGGCGTGGCGAGAGGCCTCCGCCGGTTTGATCACCCGCCCATCGGCAACGGCATCGCGCATCTCGTCCGAGGACAGGCACGAGATCGGCGTCGCATCGTCGACGCGCACGATAGGCATCGGCGACGCGGAGAGAAGCGCAAAGGCTAGAATCGATTCCACCGGCATCATCGACAAGCGCTAACCCCACCGGCCTGAATGCGCCATGAATGCAACGCCTCTTCTACAATCCAGAGTAGATCAGCCCACGGCGATCCGTCCACGCCATTCGCGCCCATTCCCCACCGCGGCGCTGATCTGCGCGACCGAGAGCGCGAGCTCCAGCTGGGGCGCACCGAAATCAGCGAGCTCCTGCGTCGCCGGGTAGAGCCAACCGGCTTCATTGACGATTTCGGCATGGATCACCGCATCACCGTGGAGGATGCGCAGATCGTAGCGCTCGGTCTCCTCGCCCAGCGGCACCTCGGTTAGTTCCCACGAATCGCCATCGATGCGCGTGCGCCTCAGCCAGCTCAACGCGATGCCGTCATCCGTCCGTCGTGCCTTGGCGCGGATCGGCGACAAAGGCAGCAGCGCCGGGCCGGTGACCTCCGCGGCAACCTCCACCATCGTTGCATCGCCGACGTCGTGGCGGGCGGGACCGATGCGACAACGCAGCGTCCGCCCGACATCGGACAGCTCGCGCGTCAGCGTCACGGCCGAACCGTCGAGGACGACGATGCGGCTCCCAGCCGGCAGAAGGCGCGCAGCTGCGGCCTCTGAGCCGCCGAGACCGCGGATGAAGCCGGAGAGGCGGAAGCGCTGCGGGCCGATGAGCTCGACCCGAGAGACTGTCACGATCTCGATCTCGCCAACCTCGTCGATCAGCGCCAGTGCATTGGCGCCCGCAAGCGCTGCTTCTGGCGCAACTGAGGCGAGCACGCCGCCGCGCAGCCTGACCTCCAGCACGGCGCGCTCGTCCGTGCGCCAGAGCGGCCCCGGCGGCAGATCCGTTAGCGTCTCGCCGACGATCGAAGGCCCCTCGACGAAGCCGGAGGGTGCGAATTGTCCGGCATCGTCGGCGCTCCAGATCGCGAGCGCTCCGGGCCAGGGCGACGCGAAGGCGGCGAGCGAGAGCAGCGCCGGTGGCTGGGCGGTGACGATGGGCAGGGCCAGCGGCACCGCGAGCGGCCGTCCGGGCAGAGCCGGAGGTATGCGCGGCGCGCGGCCTGGGCCCTTGATACCAGCACTGGAATAGATCGCTGGCTCAACCGCCCGCGCGCTGACCTGCCGGGTCGGACCGTCGGCGATGCGTGTGACCCGGAAGAGACGGCCCTCGCCGGCCGCTGGCACCGAGACGACGTCGCCGGGCTCGATATCCAGGCAGCGCGGCGAGAGCTCGCATTCCAACGTCTCCCGCCCGGCCCAGGCTTCCTGAAGGCGCTGGTCGGCGAGGCGCTGACCTTCGGCGGCACGGGTGACGATGGCCGTATCAACCGCGACCTCGCGTCGCGCCACCCCCGCCAGCCGGCGCGAGCGGGCGGCGGCATTGCGATAGTCGTTCTCGCTGTCGCTGAAGCCGAGGCGAAGCTCCAGCGGCAACTCACTCTCCTGGTTGCGTCGCAGGGTGAAGGGCTCACCTTCGCGGTCGGGGACGAAATCATCCGGACCGAGCAGGCGCGAGACTGCGCCGCCCCGGCCGTCGAAGCGCAGCCGACCGGAACTCATCACGGCGTCGAAGCCGAAGGTCTGGGCCAAGGGCTCCAGCGCCTGGCGCGCCGACAGCGGGCGATCGAGCACATAGCCGTCGAGAAAGCCGTCGATGGCGATCCCATCCGCCGGCGGCAGGCCGAAATCAACGAGCAGCTTCGTGACCAGCCGATCGACCGGACTACCTTCGAGGCGGCCGTTCAGCCAATGCCCGGTCTCGAAATTGGCGCCGTCGGCCCATATGCCGCCGAGGTCGGGAAAGGCCGGAAAGGGTCGCGCATCCCAATTCCAGACGGTGACATGGGCGGGATCGACCATGCGGATGCCGCTGACGGGATGGACCGGGTTGCGCGCGGCCTCGAATCCCACCCGCGCCGGGTCGAAGCCGGAGATGATCGCCTCCAGCCCGCGCGCCTGCACCAGATCGTCACGCGCGCCGCTGGAAAACGGCGGAAAGCCGCCCTCATCCGAGCGGGCATCGGGGAAGACGTTGGGCGCGTTGGCGCCCTTGTCGACAGCGGGCACGCCGATTTCGGTCAGCCAGATCGGCTTGGCGCCGGGAACGAAAGCCGTAGCCGTCGTCTCAACTCCGCCGGAGCGGCGGATATGCGGATGGCTCCACCAGCCCCAGAGGTCCTTCGGCCGATAGAGCCAGGGCTTGCCGTAGGCGCCATCCTCGATCGGCAGCCGCTCCTGCAGGGCGCGGCCCTCCTCGTCGGCATAGAACCAGTCATAGGCTTCGCCGGAGGTCAGCCGCCCCCGGAGATAGGCGCGATCGGAGGGGCCGCGCGCCAGCTGTGCGTCGGCATGGTCGCCGGAATCGCGCCAGTCCGAGAGCGGCGGGTAGAAGTCGATGCCGATCGCGCCGATGGCGGGCGAGGCCCAGAGCGGATCGAGCGGGAAGTCGATGTCGTCCCCGCCATCGCGGACGTCCGCGCCATATTCGGTCCAGTCGGCGGCATAGGTCAGGGTAGCAGTGGGCAGGATCGCCTTGACGTCCTGCGCGATGCCCACGAGCTGATCGGCCATCGGATAGCCGGACGCGGCCCGCAACTGCGTCAGGCCGACCAGCTCCGAGCCGATCACGAACCCCTCTACCCCGCCGGCCACCTGCGCCAGCGTCGCGCAGTGCATGACGAGCCGGCGCCAGGACCACTCGTCCGGCTTGGCGCAGATGACAACATCGCCGGCCGCCGACATGTCGGCCGGTTCGACCGTGCCGATGAAGGCGGCGACCTGCGAGGTGACGCCAGCCGTGCCCTCGGGACTTCCGGAACTGCCGGGCGCAGGATCGCAGGTGATGCGGCCGCGCCAGGGATAACGCGGCTGGCCCACCGCTCCGGACCAGGGGTCGCGCAAGGCGTTATCGGCCGGAATGTCCATCATCAGGAATGGATAGAGCACCACTTCAAGCCCGTGATCGAAGCGCAGGCGGCGGATCAACGCGATGACGCTCTCGTCCGAGGGCGTGCCGCCGAAGGCCGGGCGGCCGTCGTTCTGGCTGACGGGCCGTGCGCTGGCGCGGCTCAGCCCGGCGACGGACCATTCAGCCCCGACAGTCGGCTTCCAGGCAATCTCGACACGCGGCGCCACGCTGCAGGAGCCGGCGCGCAGATCGTCGCCAAACCAGGACACGACCAGCGAGACGGAGCGCAGGTTGGGGCAGAGCGATAGAAGCTGACTGACCGCGGTATCGACATCGCTGCCGCCATAGAGCTGGTGGCGTGTCAGGCTCTCGCTGACGCCGGGCTCGGGCTCATGGCTGATCGGCCGAGCGTCGTAGACGAACTCGCCCGCGCCGGGAATCAGCGAGACAGCCCGGATCATGCCGCCCAAGCCCTCGACGGCGCGGACCACCTCGAAGTCGAACTGCGGCACGCGATTGCCGTAATCGGCGAGCGGGAAGCGCTCGAAGACGACATAGGCGAGCCCGCGATACGCCGGCGCCTCGCCTGCCTCCTTCGCCGCGATCAGCGGGTCGGGTTCCTGCGTTTCATGACCGTGATGCACGCGCATCGCGACCGTGCTGCTGTCGAGTTCGCGCCCATCGACCCAGATGCGCCGGACGAAGGCGATCGGCCCTTCGCAGAGGCCGATGGCGAGGTTGGCGTAGTAGCTGTAGGTCGTCTCGTAGGTCTTCTGCGAGCGGCCGCCCTTGCCGCCGCTCTTGGTGCGCTGGATCGAGACGGTGACCTCCTCCTCGAAGCGTGTCGCCCAAACCAACTGGCCGCCCAGCCGGGCACGGCCATAGACGCGCGGAATCGCGGCGCCCTCCGTTGCGGCGAGACCGTTGACCTCTTTGAGCCGCGGCCCTTCCACCATCTTGTTGCCGCCTGAACCGCCGAGCCAGGACTGGTCGATACCCGCGCCAGCCAGGCCGCCCAGCGCCTGCCCAATGGCCCCGCCGAGCGGCCCGCCAAGCGCAGAACCCAGCGCCGCGCCCGCCACCTGCAGAAGAAGCGTCGCCATCAGTCGGTCACTCCGGGAAGGGAAAAGGCATGGCTGAGATGGCGCCGCCACCAGGGCGTGAAGGCGACCTCCGCGACGGCCGCGCCGTCATGGGCATGGATGATGCGCTCCGGCGCGCTCAGGATGGCGCAATGCTTGGCCGGCAGATGCGCGCGCCACCGGAAGAGCAGCACGTCGCCTGGCCGCTCCTGCCCGAGCGCGACAGGCAGGAGATGGCGCATCGCGGCGGCGGCCAGCGTCTCCTGCCCCAGGCTCTCCGCCCAGTATGGCGAATAAGGCGGCGGCGGCTCCGGCTCCTCGCCCTTGAGATCGCGCCAGACGCCGCGGATCAGGCCGAGGCAGTCGCAGCCGACGCCGCGCAATGAGGCCTGATGGTGATAAGGCGTACCGAGCCAGTCCCGCGCCGCCTCGACGATGTCGTCCCGCCTCATCGGAACAGGCTCCCGCCATCGAGAGTCCCATCGCCGGGGCGCACGCCGCCGATAATGAAATCGGTCGTCGGCATGTGCGGGAAGCCGCGGAAATTGACGCCGTTGCCGAACTTGGCGCGGCAGGTCGCGAAGCTCTTGTCGCAGCCCGGCGTGACACTGAAGCCGTCGCCACCTTCGATGGCAGTCGGCGGCGCCTGCCAGAGCTGGAAGATCGCCCCATCGCCCTCGATGCCGTGGCGCTTCACCTCGGTCGTAAAACCGGCATTGCCGCCGCTGGTGAAGGTGAGCCGCCCGCCGGTGAAATGTCCGTCCGGATAGGAGGCGAGCCCTGCGGCCGAAAGCCCGAGCCGGCCGTCGCTGGCGTCCACGACCGCGGTCGCGGCGACCAGCGCGACGCCGCAGCGCGCGTCGCCGAGATCGGCCGAGCAGGAGCGCAGATAGAGCCGGCCCCTCTCCTCGTCGAAAGCCTTGGCGAAGCTGCGCACCTCGGCGGTGAAGCCGATCTCGCCGCGCCGGACCTCGCCGACGAAGCCCTCCTCCAGCAGCAGGCGCTGTTCGATCTCGGCCCAGTTGACCAACCAGATGCGAACCCGGGCATCGTCGTACAGCCCGCGCGCCAGGTCGGCCTCATTCAGGCCGGAGGCCGCAAAGGCCCCGACGACGTCGCCGCCGCCAATGGCGAAGCCGAGCTCGGCCGCGGTCTCGGCCGCTTCCAGCCCGGTCGCGGCCTGAAAGGTGACGCCGTCGAAGGCGAACGTCCTGTCATGATCGGTGAAGCCGAGATTGAGCCCGTCGCGGCGCGTCAGGCTCCAGCAGCGGCAGAGCGTCGTCGCACCTCCTTCGAGATGGGCGGCGAGCCCGGCGAGGATGTCGCGCATGGGAAAGCCTCAGGGAATGATTTCGATGACGGGGATGCGCGGGATCTCGCCGGCCTCGAAGGCTGAGAGATCGACCTCGATGGTGTCCGAGTCGAAGCGGACGGGTACGTCGAAGGCGAAGCCGGCGCTGATAATGGCGCCCGGCGGTGGGATGGAGCCCGGCTCGAAAGTGACGAGCCCGGTCGCCGGATCGCAGGAGAAGGTCTCGGGCGCCTGTGCGACACCATCGAGCGCGATCCGCACCGTGCCGTCGCAGGGCTTGGCGATGGTGCGGCTATAGACCGAAGCCCCCTCGCCATAGGCCTTGCAGAGCTGGAAGGTAACGGTCGCCCCGTCGCCGACGCCGATCACCTGATCGGTCGCCGCGGGCTCCTGCGCGAGCGGGCCGCTCTTCCAGTCGAGCCGATCGCGCCAGCGGAAGCCATAGAGCCGGCCGCGGCGCTGCTCGAAGAAGCTCACCACCGCCGCCAGTGCATCGAGACCACGGACGCCGAGGCCCGCATCGTAGCGGCGGCGCGAATGGGCCCAACGGCTATTGCGGACCTCACGGCCCGAGGCGAGCGTCACGATCTGCGTCTGGCGTTCCGGCCCACCGCGCGCGCCGCGTGCGATATCGAGCGGAAAGCGGACCTCGTGGAAATCGGCCATGGGAACCTCCGATCAGAGCGCGCGGCTGCCGCGCGCGACGGCCCGTGCGATCGCGGCCGACACTTGAGCCTCCGACCGGCGGAAACTCTCGGCATCAGGCGTCGAGACCTGGACGGTGACGCTGAGCGGCCGCGACGAACCGCCGCCGGCACGCACGCCGAGCCGCCCGTCAGGGCCGCGCGCGAGCGGCATGATCGCCTCGGCGCCCTGCTCGCCCAACAGGCCGAGACCACGGCCGGTCGGGAAATAGGAGGGCGATGCGACGATGCCGCCCTCGGCGAAGGGCGCGACAGGCACGCCGCCGCCGCCGAGCGAACCCAGCCCGCCTCCGGTGAAGAGGCCCGTGAGGCCCTTCACACCGGTGCCAAGCAGGCTCGAAAGCCCCGTCTGCAGCGGCTTCAGCGCGGTCTTGAGCAGGCCGTCGGTCATTGAGCGGCCGACGCTGCGAAGCGCGTCCTCGAAGCGCTTGCCCTCGACGACGCCGCGCGAGAACGCATTCACGATGGACTTGCCGAAGCTGTCCGTCGATCGGTTGAGCGATTGCGTCAGCGTGTCCATCGTCCTGAGATCGGACAGGCGTGCGGTATCGACGATCTCGTCGCTGCCCATGGGCACCTCTCGTTAGAATTAACTGTCGGGATAGGTCGCCATCAGCGCCGTGAGCCCGGTGCGATCCGTCGCGCCGGGCTGATCCCGGCGATGCGCGCACAGGGCGGCGGCGATCTCGCGCGGCGTCGCGGCCCAGAATTGCTCGGGCGACCAGCCGAGCCGGCCGAGCCCGAAGGTCATCACCTCATCCCAGGGAAAACCCGCCGGGGCGCTCACGCCTCCGGCGGCTGCGGAGGGCGGGCCGGTTCGCCGTCCCCGAAGGTGGCCTCCAGCAGCGCGATGGCCGAGGCGATCACGCCGCCCAGCCCGCCGTCGAAGGACAGGCCGGCGACGTCGTCGTCGTGGATCGCCTGTCCTGCGCCGCGCAGGCCGGCTGCGATGATGCGGATGATGTCACGGGCGGAAAGCCGGCCGCTGATGAAGCGTTCGCCCAGTTCGGGCAGGCTCTCGACGGCGAAGGCCTCCTCCAGCTCGGCGAGCGCGCCGAGGGTAAGTCGCATCGGCAGGGATTCGCCCGCGACCATGAGCGCGGTCTCGCCGCGATGACGATTGACCATGATGTCCTCCCTCAGAATGCCGTGAAAGCGAGAGCGCCAGCCGATTCCAGCGAGAGATCGAAGGTGACCTCGCCGGCATGGTCGCCGCGATATTCGAGGCTGGTCAGCTGAAACGGTCCCTCAATGGTGCCGAAATCCGGCACCACGACCTGCCAGTCGCGGATCGTGCCGTCGAAGAAGGTCTGGCGCACCAGCGTGTCGGAGGCGTCGTCCTTGAAGATGCCCGCGCCCGAGATGCTGGCCCGGCGCACCCCGGCGCCCGCCAGCAGTTCGCGCCAGCGCCCGGCCGATTCGGCGTGGGTCACGTCGACGGTCTCGGCGTTGAACGCGATCTGGCGTGCCTTCAGGCCCGCCACGGTTACGAAAGCTTCGCCCTCCGCCGCCTTGAGCAGCAGGTCCTTGCCCTTCTGTGCCGCCATGCGGCCTCTCCTTCCGTGATGTCAGAGTGTTTCGGTGACGGCGCGGAAGCGGATCGTCACGAATGGCAGCCCCTTGCGGGGATCGCGGGCGAGAAGGCTCGAAAGCCAGCGCAGATTGACGAGCACGTGCCCTTCCAAAGGGAATTCGGCTTCGTCCAGTGCGGCGACAATCAGGCCGGCGGCCTCGAGCGCCTGCCGCGAGGACGCGCTCTCGGCAGCCCAGACGACGAGCGCGAATTCCTGCTCGCAGCCGCGTTCCGTACCGGTCGACCAATCGCGCGCCTCGACCTCGCCATGGAGGACATAGAGGCCGCGCGCGGCGCGTGGAGCTTCGTCGTAGATTCGGCCAGGACCGATCAGCGCCGTCAGCGCCGCCCACCCTGTCAGCCGATTCTGAACCGCCGCGCGCAGCGTCAGGATCGCATCGCTCACGGCGTCACCTCCTCGACCAGGCAGATCAGGCGCCGGCGCGAGCCGTCTGGATCAGCGGCGGTGCGGATGTCGAAGATACGGTCGCCGTCGCGCAGGCGCTTGCCGGCATCGACATCGCCGCGCCAGCGCAGCGTGACGCGATAGGTCCCGGTCTGCTCCAGCCGGCCCTGCCGCCAGCTTTCGGAGCCGGAAAGCCATTCGAGCTGCGCCCAGAAGGCGCCGACCGTCTCGAAGACCTGCGTCGCGCCGCCGATGCCATCGGGCGCCGCTACGGGCGCCTCGAGTACGAGCCTGCGCCGAAGCAGGCCGATCGCTGCCTTGTCCTCGCTCGCCATGGCTCAGAGCCTTCCACGGCGGAAGGGCGCGACCAGCGCGGCGATCGCTTTGGGCAGCGCCTGCGCATCGCGGCTTGCGACGTCGCCGCGCTCCTCGAACCAGCGCGCGGCCAGCCGCAGCACGGCCTGGCGCAGCGGCGCCGGCACGGCGGCGGCGGTCGCGCCGTAGCCGGCGACGACATCGATCTCGATCGCCCCGTGATTCCGGCCGATCTCGGGCACCTCGCCGGTCACGCGGATCAACGGAGGATCGGCGCTCCGGCCGAGCACGAGCGCCGCCTCGGCGACCGGCTGGGCGACACCGATCACGTCATAGACTCGCGCCGCCTCGATCCGCGCAAGCGGCGACAGCGGCAGCCGGATTTCACCTCTGGCCGGCCAGCGGTCGAGCACGATGCGCCAGTGCTGCTCGATCAGGCAGCGGCCCGCCGCCGCCTCGATCATCAACCGCGCGGCGGTGATCAGCGTGACCAGGAGATCGTCCTCCTCGGTCTGGTCGAGCCGCAGGAACTGCCGGGCCTCGGAGAGCGTGATCGGCTCCATCGCGGGCGGAGCCAGGGCAAGCGGCGTCATCGGCGCCTCCTTCAAAGGGTTCATTTGCAGAGAGCGACGCGCTATCAGCGGCCTTCAGAGAGGAGCGGCTGATGGGCATCGCAGAACGGATCGTCGCGCTGGGCTTCGCCTGCGCCTTGGGCGCGCTGCCCGCGCAGGCTGTGGTCGGTGGGCGCGAGGGCGGACCGGCGGCCGGCTCGACGCTGATGGTGCTGAACGCCCGCGGCGGGGTCTGCACGGGCATCGTGCTCTCGCCGCGCGCCGTGCTGACGGCGGCGCATTGTGCTGCGGGAGGCGCGGAGTTGCGCATCCACTGGAAAGAAGCGGGCGAGCCGGTGCTCGTCGCGCCGACCGCGGTCAGCCTCCACCCGGAGTTCGACGCCGGAGCGATCCGCAGCCGCCGTCGCTCGATCGACCTGGCGCTCGTCCGGCTCGCCGAGCCCCTGCCCGGCCGCTTCGCCGCCGCCGGACTCGTGGACGGGTCGCTGCCGCGCGCCGGCAGCCCGATCACGCTCGCCGGCTACGGCGTCTCCCGCGAAGGCGAGGCCCGCAGCACGGGAACCTACCGTTCCGCCGCCTTGACAGCCGTGGAACCTTACGGGCCGGGTCGCATCCTGATCTGGGCGGCCGATCCGGCCGGAGCCGGCAAGCGACCGGGCGCCAGCGCCTGCCAGGGCGATTCCGGCGGGCCGATTTTCAGCGAAGCCGGAATCGTTGCCGTCACGAGCTGGTCGACGGGGCCGAAGGGACAGAATTGCGGGCTGCTCAGCCAGGGCGTTCTGGTCGCGCCGCAGCGGAGCTGGATCGACGCGACCCTGTCCCAATGGGGGGAAACCGCGCGCTGGAGCAGCGGCCCCTGACGCAAGCTGCGGACAATACTTGTCCTTCTTCCCCGACAGCCCCTAGATTGACCTAATCGCCCCACCGGTTCGCTTCATGATCCTCCGTTCGTCGTTCGCCCTCGCCCTGTCCTTCGCTGCGGCGCTGATCGCGCAGCCCGCCGCCGCGGTCGTCGGTGGCGTCGATTCGCACGATACCTTCGGCTCACGCGCCTGGACGGTGCGGGTCGAGACCAGCCGCGGCGAGCTTTGCTCCGGCGCGGTGATCGCCCCGGAGATCGTGCTGACGGCAGCGCATTGCCTGATGGGCGGCGGCTCGATCAGCGTGGTCAGCCTCGATCCGCGCTTCCGCCCGCGCCGCCAGATGGTCGTTGCGGTGCTGCCGCACCCGACCTTCGTGCCCGGCACGACGCCGCGCACGCAACCCGGCACGGATCTGGCGCTACTGCGCCTCGCCCAGCCGCTGCCACGGGACATCGACCCCCTGACGCTCGGCGGCGGCCTCTGGCAGGGCGAGACGGTGACGATGGCGGGGTTCGGCCTCTCGGCCGAGAACAACAAGAGCACCGCCCGGCGGCTGCGCGAGACGCAGCTCGTCAACGCCGGCAACTACACGACCCAGAACACGGTCAAGGTCGCGGTCGATGTCGAGGCGCGGGGCGAGACGCCCGGCGCCGGTGCCTGCCGGGGCGATTCCGGCGGACCGGTGCTGCGCGGCTCGGCCCGCTCGCGGGACCTGGTCGGTATCGTGAGCTGGTCGAGCGGGCCGCTCAACACCCGCGCCCGGCGCATCTGCGGCGGCTTCACCGCGATCACGCCGGTCAACGAGTACCGCGGCTGGATCTCGCAGGGCAGCTCGCGGCTGCTGACGCTCGGGGCCGAGGCGCGGTCGGACGAACCCGTCCAACCGCGCGCCGCCTTCAGCTGGTGGTTCTCGCGCTGAGCCGGGCTCAAGCCGCGAACTTCAGTCCCTTGATCGCCGCGAAGTCCTGCACGCCGCCGCCCACGCGCTTGGTGGTGTAGAACAGCACATAGGGCTTGGCGGAATAGGGATCGCGCAGGATGCGCACACCTGCCCGGTCGACCACCAGATATCCGCGCCGGAAATCGCCGAAGGCGATGGAAACGGCATTGTTGGCGATGTTCGGCATGTCCTCGGCCTCGACCAGCGGGAAGCCGAGCAGCGTCGCCGGTGCGCCGGCGGAGGCAGGAGGCTGCCAGAGATAGCTGCCGGTCGAGTCCTTGAACTTGCGGATCGCGGCTTGTGTCTTGCGGTTCATGACGAAAGCCGCGTTCTGGCGGTAGCCGGCCTTCAGCGCGTAGACGAGGTCGACCAGCACGTCGGACGGGGTGGAGGCCGGGAAGGCGCCGGCGACGCCGGTGTTCAGCACGCCGATATTGCCCCAGCTCCAGCTCGCCTCCGCCACGGTCGAATAAGCCAGGAAGCCCTTCGGCTTGTCGGTGCCGTCGCCAGTGACGAAGGCCGCGCCCTCCTGCTCGGCGAAGGCGCTCTCCACCTCCTCGGCGATCCACTGGTCGATATTGACGATCGCATCGTCGAGCAGCGTCTGCGTCGCGGCCGGCATGGCGTAGAGCTCCATCGCCGGGAAGGAGAGCTCGGCCAGGGTCGGCGCATTGGTCTGCGTCCGCGCGGCCGTCTCCGCGACCCAGCCGGAGGCCGGCCCCGTGGTCGAGAAGGCCTTCTTGTAGGTCCCAGACGAAATGGTGCGGACGGTCGCCAGCGAGCGGATCGGTGAGACGGCCGCCAGCCGCCGCAGGATCTCGCTCTCGACGGTCGAGGGGGCGAGGTAGCCGCCATCCGGACCGGAGCCGGCCGAAAGCGCCTTGGCCTCCAACCGCTTCAGCCCGCCGGCCTCGCCGCTGCGGACATAGGCCGCGAAGGCGGCCTTGTGCTCGGCGACGAGCGGGTCGCGGGCGGCGCCGTCGCTGGCGAGAGCCGGACGGGCGCGATCGAGGGTGATCCGGTCGATGCGACGCATGGTGTCGTCGAGGGCGGCGTCCATCCGCGCCAGCTTCTCCTCGGTCAGCGGATCGGCGCTCTGGCGAGCCTCGATTTCGGCGAGGCGCTCCTCATTGGCGGAGCGGTAGCTCTCCAGCGTGTAGCGCAGATCGTCGAAGGCCAGAGAAAGGTCGGCGCCGGCGGCCTTGGTCTCGGGCGCAATGTTGGAATGGGTCATGGTTGCTCCTTCAAAGAAAGTCAGGCGAAGGCCGCAGGATGGGCGGCCTTGACGGCGGCGATCCGGGCCTGGGGCAGCATGGGGAAGGTGACGATCGACACCTCCCAGAGATCGACGCGCTCGAGCCGACGCAGGCCCGTGCGCGGCTCGGTGCGGGCCTTCTCCGGGCGGAAGCCGATCGAGAGCCCGTCGAGTGCGCCATCGAGCATCAGCGCATGAATTTCACGGGCGCGGGCGACGGCGAGAGAAAGCCGGCCGCGCACGAAGAGCCCGCGCGCATCCTCGGTGAGACTCAGCCAGCAGCCGATCGGCTCGGCCGGATCGTGCTGCCAGAGCAGCTTGACGCCGGCGGGGCCGCGCCGCTGCAGGCTCTCGCGGAAGGCGCCGGGCTCAACGACGTCCTTGCCGAGATCGGGAATGCGGAACAGGCTGGCGTAGCCCTCGAAGACTCCATCCCGCCCGGTGCGATTGGGCTGGACCGGCAGGAGCTTCGATTCGAGCGGGCCAACCGCCGAAGCACGGCCTCTCATCGCGCCCCCTCCCCGCCGCCGCGCTTCGCATCCGTCCCCCGCTCGCCTTCGAGCCGGGCGAGATTGCGCAGGAAGCTGCTGAAGGTCTCGATGGTGGCGCCGCTCGCCGGGCGGCCGGGCTTGGCCCGAACCCTCGGCGACGGCCCGGAAGCGCGGTTTCTGGCTTTCATGAAGAATCCCCCTCGTGGCGTGCGTTGAAGCGGTTGAGCTCGCGGACGAAATCGTCGAAGCGGCGGTTCGCCGCCGCGAGTTCCCGCAGGACGAGCCAGGCGAGGCCAGAGGCGCTCGCGGCCCAGAGCAGCAGGCCGAGATGGCCGACATCGGCGCGGCCTACGAAGGCGGCGACGACCTGTTCGAGCATGTTCATGAGGAAGCCTCCCTTGCAGAGCGGCGGCCGTATCCAACGGCTTCGCGTTTCTCGTCATCGGTGAGGAAGGCGGCCGCTCCGACCCGGCGCCAGAGCGATTCCCGCTCATCGGCCAGCGCATCGACCGCATCGAGATCGGGCTCGAGCGCAAGCTCGTCCCCGAAGGCAGGCCCCAGCCATTGCGCCAGGGACTGCGCCGTGCGCTTCACCAGCGGGATCACCGTCTGGCGCCAAAGCGCGCGGTTGGCCTCGGCGAAATTGGCGTGGGTGTTGTCGCCCGGCAGGCCGAGCAGCAGCGGCGGCACGCCGAAGGCGAGCGCAATCTCGCGCGCCGCGACGCCCTTGGCCGCGACGAAATCGAGTTCCGCCGGCGTCAGGGACAGTGGCTTCCAGTCCAAGCCGCCTTCGAGCAGCAGGGGGCGGCCGGCATTGCGGGCGCCCTGGAAGGAATCCTCCAGCTCCTGCTTCAGCCGCTCGAATTGGGCCTCGGTCAGCGTCGCGCCTTCCGGGCCGTCATAGACCAGCGCGCCGGAAGGCCTCGCGGCGTTGTCGAGCAGGGCCTTGTGCCAGTTGCTGGCGGCATTGTGGATGTCGAGCGAGGCGGCCGCAGCCTCGATGGGCGAGAGGCCGTAATGGTCGTCGACCGGGTGGAACAGCGTCAGATGCAGGATCGGCGCGGGATCGGCCTCGTCCTGCCGGAAGCGCACCGTGTCGCCGCCGACGGTGTAGTCATAGGCCTCCGGCCAGCCGTCGCGGCCGGGCACGACACGCATCCGGTCGGGTCGCAGCGCGTAGAGCTCACGCGGCTTGCGGCCGGTGCTCACCGCCTCGACATAGGCATTGCCGGCGACGAGCAGATGGCCGAACAACATCTCGCGGTAGGCGATGCCGCCCTGGCGCGGATTGGGTCGCTCGATCAGCGCGAGCGCCGGATGCTCCGGCATCTCGCGGCTGCCGACCTTGGCGATGAGTGGCGTCTGCGCCGCCGCCTCCGCGATCAGCCGCACGCAGCGATGCACCACCGGGTTGCGCTCGTAGCCCTCCCGCGAGAGCGCCACATAGTCCCGCGGCGTCCAGACCGCGCGCCCCGTCTCATGCAGGGCGATCAGCGGCCCGACGCGCGAGCGCTTCTGGTCCGACGCGGCACGACCGCGCAGGTTGCGAAGGAAATCGAACATGGATGTCTCGCTGTTGGAGCGTGAAATGAGAGGCGCAGAACCGCGCCGTCATGCCGGGCGCGCCGAAGGTGCGAGCCCGGCATGACGGAGGGTGGGCTACATTCCCCTCACCCGCGGCCGGCCCTTGGGCGCCAGCATCAGATGCGTCAGCGCCCAGACCAGCGCGTCGAGCCGATCAGGCGAGCGGCCGGAAGGCAGCCCGCCCGGGCCGAAGGAACACATCTCGTCCTCCAGCTCGGGAAAGGCGCCGGCATGGCGCACCCGCGCTTGCGCATAGAGCGCCGCGACCGGCTCAGCCCTGAGATATTTGCCGCGCATCGCCCGGACGGAAGTCACGGGCACGCCGGCATCGACCTGGCGGATGATGCTTTCCACCATCTCGCCGCCCTGGTTGATCTCGACGACGAGCGCATCCGCCTCATGGCGGCGGTAAAGCGCCACCGCCTTCTCGGCCCATTCCTGCGGCCGCGCGCCGGAAAGCGTCGCATCCTCCAGCACATGGCCAATGCCGTCTCGGTCGATACCCGCCACCACGAGGCCGCAGCGATCGGCACGCTGCGAAGAGGAGGCTGGCGGATCGACCGCGACGACCACACGCGCCAGCTGCGGCGGCACCCTCTCGCGGGCGGCCTCGATCATCGCGCGGGTCCAGAGCGCGTCGGCGCTGTCCTCGACGATCTCGCCGTCGAGCTCCTGCCGTCCGAGCCGCGTGCCGCCGTAGGTATCCGTGACGGTGCGGACGAACTCCGCGGCGAGATTGAAGCTATTGTCCGCCGTCTTCGCCCGGCTTACCGCTACATGCGGCTCGGCCAGCAGGCGCTTGATCAACGGCACAGGACGCGGCGTCGTGGTGACGATCTGGCGCGGGCTGTCGCCCAGACGCAGGCCGAATTGCAGCATGTCCCAGCACTCCTGAAGGTTCGGCCATTTCGCCAGCTCGTCCGACCAGGCAGCGCCGAATTGCGGGCCGCGCAGGCTTTCCGGGTCCTCGGCCGAGAAGACCTGCGCGATCGCGCCGTTCGGCCATTGCAGGCGGCGCAGCGAGGGCTGCCAGGTCGGCCGCTCCCCGCGTGTATGGATCGCGAGCAGCCCGGAGATCCCTTCGATCATCACGTCGCGGACCTGGCCTTGTGTCTCGCCCACCAGCGCGATCCGCCCGGTCGGTGTTTCGGCAAAGGGCGGATGGCCGAGCGCCATGCCCTTGACCCATTCGGCGCCGGTGCGCGTCTTGCCGGCGCCGCGGCCACCGAGAACGAGCCAGATCGGCTTGAGCGGCTCCGGCGGCTGTTGATCGGCGCGCGACCAGAAGCCCCAGAGCTCTTCCAGGACCGGAAGGAGCTGCGGGTCGAACTCGTGAATGTCAGCCCTGATCAGTCTCGCCCAGCTCCCGCGCGGCAAGCGCCTCAAGACGTCGAGCAAGCTCCTGACGGAGTTGTGCGACATGTCGCAGTCCTTCGGCGGGAGAAAGCTCATCGGTTTGCTTCTCCCTCCTCGCGGTCTGAGGTTCCTCGATCGCGACTAGCTCGCGGACGGTGCGGGCCAGCGTCGCCAGCGCCTTGGCGTCGGCTTCGCTCGCCGCGGCTCCGCTGGGCAGATCGGCGAGATGCTCCTCATGCGTGTCGAGCTGACGCTTGGCGGCGCGCCAGAGCTGGCTGACCACCGCCTTGCGGTTGGTCGGTTTCGCTTTCGGCTTGGCTGCCGGCGTTTCCGTGTCGTCTTCGGCCATCGTCGCCTCCCGGATGGCAGGCACGAAAAAGCCGCCGGGCTTTCAGAGCGCGGCGGCTTCGTTCGGGCACATTTCGTGAGCGTTCCTGATCTCTACAGGATCAGCGTCACGATGTCAAGACAATATTCCTACAACCTGAAGGCGCATCTCTCGTTGATGCTGATGGAAGCTCGGTCATCCCGGACGGAGCGAAGCGAAGATCCGGGATGCATGCCCGAACCTTCATCGGCAGCACTCTGGCATGGATCCTGGCTTCAAGCCCGGGATGACGGCGAGGTTTCCCATCAGATCAAGGTCAGGCCTGCTCCTTCTCGATCCATTTATGGGTCGCGGCCGGGACATAGGCCTGCATGCGGTCCAGCAAGGTCGCCGGTTCGGTGTCGGTCATCACCATCGCGCGGTGGTTCGGCTTCAGGAAGCCTTCCTCCGTCGTTCGGTCGAGGAAGACGGCCAGCGGATCATAGAAACTCGCGACGTTGAGCAGGGCGAGCGGCTTGGCATGGATGCCGAGTTGGCCCCAGGTCCAGATCTCGAACAGCTCCTCGAAGGTGCCGATGCCGCCCGGCATGGCGATGAAGCCGTCCGACAGCTCGGCCATCCGCGCCTTGCGCGTATGCATCGTGTCGACGATTTCGAGCCGCGTCAGGCCGATATGGCCGATCTCCTTGTCGCGCAGCGCCTTGGGAATGACGCCATGGACCTCGCCGCCGGCATCGAGCGCCGCATTGGCGACGATGCCCATCAGACCCACGGCCCCGCCGCCATAGACCAGCGTCAGGCCGCGCTTGGCGATCTCCGCTCCCATGGCGCGGGCGCCAGCGGCGTAGATGGGATCATTGCCAGGATTCGAGCCGCAGAAGACACAAACCGATCTCATGATCCGAGGGCCTGCAAGATGCGGGCCCATGAGCGCTGGCCCTTGTGGAAGGAGGAGAGGTCGTATTTCTCGTTGGGCGAGTGCACCCGGTCGTCATCGAGGCCGAAGCCGACGAAGAGCGTGTCGATGCCGAGCGTGCGCTTGAAGTCGCCGCCGACGGGGATCGAGCCACCGCTGCCGATCGAGACGACGCGCCCGCCCCATTCATCGGCGAGCGCCTTGCGCGCCTTCTGCAACACTGGCGAATCCACCGGCACCGCGAGAGCGGGCGAGCCGGAATGGCTGATGAACTCGGCCGTCACGTCCTCCGGCAGCCGGTCGCGGACGAATTGCTGGAAGGCGGCGGCGATCTTGGCCGGGTCCTGGTCGCCGACGAGGCGGAACGAGACCTTGGCGGAGGCCTTGCCCGGGATGACGGTCTTGCTGCCCTCTCCCGTATAGCCACCCCAGATGCCGTTGACGTCGCAGGTCGGGCGCGACTGGATCTGCTCGATCAGCATGCGGCCGCGCTCGCCGATCGAGTGCTTCAGCCCGATCTGGCCGAGGAAGTCCTTCTCCGTCAGTCCGAGATCGGCCCATTCCGCCTTCTGGGCATTGGTCGGCTCGTGCACGCCCTCATAGAAGCCGGGGACGGTGATGCGGCCGTTCTCGTCGTGGAGCTCGCCCACGATCCTGGCGAGGATATGGATCGGGTTGGCAGCCGCGCCGCCGAAGAGGCCGGAATGCAGGTCGCGGTCGGCCGCCGTCAGCGTGACCTCCTGATAGACCATGCCGCGCAGCGTCGAGGTGATCAGCGGCGTCTCGCGGTCCCACTGGCCGGTGTCGCAGACCAGCGCGTAATCCGCCTTCAGCTCGGCGGCGTTGGCCTTGATATAGCCCGGCAGGTTGACCGAGCCCGACTCCTCCTCGCCCTCGACGAGGATGGTGAGGCCGATCGGCAGATCGCCTGTCTCGGCCAGCGTCGCGCGCACGGCCTCGATGAAGGTCATCACCTGGCCCTTGTCGTCGCAGGCGCCGCGCGCCGAGATGACCTTGCGGCCGGGCTCGAGTTCCCGGACCACCGGCTTGAAGGGCTCGGTGTCCCAGAGGTTCAGAGGGTCGACCGGCTGGACGTCGTAATGGCCGTAGAACAGCGCATGCGGCGCGCCGGGCTTGGGACGATGGGCGAGGACGACGGGGTGCCCCCCCGTCTCGCGCAGCTCGGCCTTGAAGCCGAGTCCTTCGAGATCGGCGCGGAGCCATTCGGCCGCCTGGCGCGTTTGCGCATTGTAGGCCGGGTCGGTGCCGATCGAGGGGATCTCCAGCCAGGAGGACAGGCGGGCGAGCGAAGAGTCGAGCCCGGCATCGAGACGGGCGAGAATTTCGGGAAGCTTCGACATGACGGTACAGGATCCGATTCAGGTGACGCCATCATGGCAAGGGCTTGCGCAAGCGTCAGCCCATATTCGCGCATCGGCGGCGCGCCATGGCGCGGCCTACGTCGATTCTGCACGGAAGCTCCCCCGTCATTCTCGGGCTTGACCCGAGAATCGCCGGCAGGCGAGGCGCCGGAGCCTCCTTCGCCACGAGATGCTCGGGTCAAGCCGAGCATGACGGTGCAACCGAGCTTAGTTGACAACGCTTCGCAACTGCATTGACAGCTGATCCAGCGTCCCTATAGTGCTTATTGCAAACAAGTTGCAGCAAGGTCAGATTCATGTCCGATGGCACGCCGGAATCCCCCTCCATCTGGCTGCGCTCGCGCGGCGAGCCCTCCCTGACGGACGTCTTCCGCACGGTCGCGATCGGCCCCAGCTCCTCGACATGGCGCAAGTTCCTTGCCTTTTTCGGGCCGGGCTATCTCGTCGCCGTCGGCTACATGGACCCGGGCAATTGGGCGACCTCGCTCGCCGGCGGCGCGCAGTTCGGCTACACGCTGCTCGTTGTCGCGCTCGTCTCGAACATCATGGCGATCATCCTGCAGTCGCTGTGTGCGCGGCTTGCCATCGCCACGGGCCGCGACCTCGCCCAGGCCTGCCGCGACGCCTACCCGCCCTATATGGCCGGGCCGCTCTGGCTCCTGGCGGAGCTCGCCATCTGCGCCACCGACCTCGCCGAGGTGATCGGCACCGCCATCGGCCTCAACCTGCTCTTCGGCATCCCGCTCGAGATCGGCGTGCTGATCACGGCACTCGACGTCTTCCTGATCCTCTGGCTGCAGACGCAGGGCTTCCGCTGGATCGAGGCCTTCATCATCACGCTGCTCGGCGTCATCGCGCTGTGCTTCGGCATCCAGATCGCGATGGCCGATCCCGATTGGGGTCAGGTCATTCGCGGCTTCGCGCCGACGACCGACATCGTGACCAACCCGGACATGCTCTACATCGCGCTCGGCATCATCGGCGCGACCGTGATGCCGCATAATCTCTACCTGCATTCCGGCATCGTGCAGACCCGCGCCTACGGCCATACGCTGCCGGAGAAGCGCGAGGCGCTGAAGTTCGCAACGATCGACTCCACCGTCGCGCTCTGCTTCGCGCTGCTGATCAACGCGTCGATCCTGATCCTCGCGGCGGCGACCTTCCACAAGGCCGGCCACCACGACGTCGCCGAGCTCGGCCGGGCGCAGGAGTTGCTCAGGCCCCTGCTCGGCGCCTCGATCGCGCCCTCGCTCTTCGCCATCGCCCTGCTCTGCTGCGGCCTGAACTCGACCGTGACCGCGACCATGGCCGGGCAGATCGTGATGGAGGGTTTCCTGCGCATCCGCCTGCCGGCCTGGGCGCGCCGGCTGGTGACGCGCCTCGTCGCCATCGTCCCGGCGATCGCGGTGACGCTGATCTACGGCGAGGGACAGACCGCCAAGCTGCTGATCCTCAGCCAGGTCGTACTCAGCCTGCAGCTGCCTTTCGCGGTGGTGCCGCTGGTGATGTTCACCGCCTCCAAGGCGAAGATGGGCGAGATGGTGGCACCGCGCTGGCTCAGCCTGATCGCAGCCGCCATCGCCGCGATCATCATCATGCTGAACCTGAAGATGCTGTTCGATCTCGCGACGGGGGCCTAGGCGCCGCTCAGCGCTTCCCGCCGCTCATCGACCCGAGAATGCCCCGCAGGATCGCGGTGCCGACCTGACGGCCGATCGAGGTCGCGGCCGAGCGGGCGGCCGAGGTGATGATCTTCTCGGCCATGCTCTGCGGCAGCGGCCCGCCACGGCTGCCGGGGCCCGTCTTCGGGCGCTGCTGGGGGCCGCCGAGCCAGCCGCCGATCGTATCGAGGATGCCGCCACCGCCCTGCGTCGAAGCCTCGACCGGGGAACCGTCCGGGTTCAGGTTCTTGCGCTTCATCAGCTCTTCGTAAGCCGACTCGCGGTCGACCATCGTCTCGTACTTGCCCTTCTCGGGCGAGGCATTGATCGCCTGCTGGCGCTGCTGCGGCGTGCAGGGGCCGACCTGCGCCATCGGCGGGGCGATCAGTGCGCGTTCGACCATCTCTGGCGAGCCCTTGCCTTCCAGCATCGAGATGAGCGCCTCGCCGACCGCGAGCTGGCTGATCGCCTCCTCGGTCTTGATCTTCGGGTTCTGGCGGAAGGTCTCGGCGGCCGCGCGCACCGCCTTTTGGTCACGCGGGGTGAAGGCGCGCAGCGCATGCTGGACGCGGTTGCCGAGCTGGGCCAGCACCGTATCGGGAATATCGAGCGGGTTCTGCGTGACGAAATAGACGCCGACGCCCTTCGAGCGGATCAGGCGCACCACCTGCTCCACAGCCGTGAGCAGCGCCTTGGGAGCATCGTTGAACAGAAGATGCGCCTCGTCGAAGAAGAAGACGAGCTTCGGCTTGTCGAGATCGCCGACCTCGGGAAGCTGCTCGAACAGCTCCGAGAGCAACCAGAGCAGGAAGGTCGCGTAGAGCCGCGGATTGTTCATCAGCTTGTCGGCGGCCATGATGTTGACGATGCCGCGTCCGTCGCGGTCCGTCTTCATCAGGTCGTTGATGTCGAGCGCCGGCTCGCCGAAGAAGAGGTCGCCCTTCTGGTTCTCCAGCACCAGCAGCGCGCGCTGGATGGTGCCAACCGTCGTCGAGCTGACGTTGCCGTATTTCGTCGTCAGATCCTTTGCGTTCTCGGCGATGAAGGCCAGGATGGCGCGCAGATCCTTGAGGTCGAGCAGCAGCAGCTTCTGCTCGTCGGCGATGCGGAAGGCGATGTTGAGCACGCCTTCCTGAACCTCGTTCAGATCGAGCAGGCGCGCCAGAAGCAGCGGACCCATTTCGGAGATGGTGGCGCGGACCGGGTGCCCCTGCTCGCCGAAGACGTCCCAGAAGACGGTGGTGAACTGGTCGGGCTCGTATTTTAGGCCGAGTTCCTTGGCGCGGGCGACGAAGGGCGGCTTGGAGTCGCCCGGCGCGACGATGCCGGAGAGGTCACCCTTGATGTCGGCGGCGAAGACCGGCACGCCGTTGCGCGCGAAGCCTTCGGCCATGACCTGCAGCGTCACGGTCTTGCCGGTGCCGGTCGCGCCGGTCACCAGCCCGTGGCGATTGGCGAGCTTGAGCAGGAGCTGCTCGGGCTTGCCGCTCTTGCCGATCAGAATCGCGCCGTCATTCGCCATCGTCATCCGCCCATCAGAATCCGGACATCTCTCTCAGGCAGGGTGTAACCAATGGACGCGGCAGGCGGAAGACCGCGGCCGTTGGAATTAGATCGTAAATATGTAAACTATTTTGCGAGGGCCTCGCGGCGAGGCCATTTCGAGGGGTTTATGAGATGGATGAACTGATTTCGCGGCTCATGGCGGTGTCGGGCCTGAACGAGGAGCAGACCCGCAAGGCGGTCGGCATCATCCTCGCCTTTCTTGAGAAAGAAGGCCCCCCGACCGAGATCGGCCAGCTCATGGCGGCGCTGCCGGGCGCGCAGGAGCTCGCGGCGGCCGAGAGCGGCGCCAAGGGCGGCATGCTCGGCGCGATCGGCGGGCTGATGGGCGGCGGCGGCGGTGTGATGGCGCTCGGCGGCCAACTCATGGGCGCGGGCCTCTCGATGGGCCAGATCCAGACCGTCTCCAAGGAGATGTTCGCCGTCGGCCGCGAGAAGGCCGGCGAGGACGCGATGGGCGCCATCGTCGGCGCGATCCCGGGCCTCGGCCAGTTCGTCTGACGCCTGACTGACGAAAATTGGCGGCATCGCGGCCGAGCCCGCAGGGCCTCGCCGCGGTGCCGCGCTTGCATTCGCGCACCCCGCCTACGACGAAGTAGGGCTGGCGGTGCGTCCGCGCCCATGGCAATCAGCGCTCCACGGCTGCACATTGTGCGGAAAGGAGCATCGGCGCGCATGAACTCGGTTGCCCAATCCGACCTTCCCTATCTCGACGCCTTCCCGGCGCCATCCGAAGCCGCATGGCGCGCGGCCGTAGACAAGGTCCTGAAAGGTGCCGATTTCGAGAAGCGTCTGGTCGGCCGCAGCGCCGATGGCATCCGCATCGAACCGCTCTACGCCGCCGGCTCGCCGCGCGAACGCGCCCTGCGCGCGGAATCCGGGCGCTGGCACGTCGCCGCCCGCCTCGATCACCCGAACCCGACAGAGGCGCGCGCGCTGGCGCTTGCTGATCTCGAAGGCGGGGCCGACGCGCTAACCCTCAGCTTTGCCGGAGCCCGTGCAGCGCGCGGCTACGGCCTTGTCGCCGAAGACGTCGATACGCTCGATGCCGCGCTCGACGGGGTGATGCTCGACCTCATTCGCATCAGGCTCGACCCCGCGCCGCAGGGCCGGGTCAACGCGCTGCTGCTCGCGGCACTGGTCGAGAAGCGCGGCCTCAACCCCGCCGATCTCGCGATCGAATTCGGGCTCGATCCCGTTGGCGTCCTCGCCAGCCACGGCTCGCTCGCCGCCTCCTGGCCGGAAATCGGCCTGCGCCTCGGCGAGACGATCAGCGCGCTAATGGAGCGCGGCTACCAGGGCCCGTTCATCGCGGCCGACACGCGACCCTATCATGAGGCCGGCGCCAGCGAGGCGCTCGAACTCGGCGCCGCGCTCGCCACGGCGGTCGCCTATCTGCGCGCGCTCGAAGAACTAGGGATGCCGCTCGCGGCGGCGCGCGACGCCATCGCCTTCACGCTCGTGGCCGATACCGACGAGTTCGTGACGGTGGCGAAGTTCCGCGCGGCCCGGCTGCTCTGGAACCGCGTCCAGCAGGCCTGCGGGCTGGAACCGAAACCGGCCGCGATCCATGCCGAGACCGCCTGGCGCGCGCTGACGAAGCGCGATCCTCATGTCAATCTTCTGCGCGGGACCGTGGCGGCCTTCTCCGCCGGGGTCGGCGGTGCGGATTCCCTGACAGTCCAGCCCTTCACCGCGGCGCTCGGGCTGTCCGACGGCTTCGCCCGGCGTGTCGCCCGCAACACCCAGCTCATCCTTCTGGAAGAGGCCAATCTCTGGCGCGTCGCCGATCCGGCTGCCGGTGCGGGCGGCTTCGAAGCGCTGACGCAGGCGCTCTGCGAGAAGGGCTGGCAAGCCTTCCAGCAGATCGAGCAGGCCGGCGGCATCCTCGCCGCGCTGACCGGGGGTGATCTCCAGAAAACGCTCGCCGAACAGCGTGCTGCCCGCGTGAAGGCGGTTGCCACACGGCGGGAGCCAATCACCGGCACGAGTGAGTTCCCGAACATCCGCGAGAGTGACGTCGCCGTGCTGGAGGTGGCGCCGATGGCGCTCGCCACTTCGCTCGGGCAGGCCGGGGCAGCCGGAGAGACGCTGCGGGCCGAGCCCCTGCCCTCCTTCAGGCTGGCGGAGCCCTTCGAGGGCCTGCGAGACAGGGCCGATGCCCTGCCGCAGCGTCCCGTCGTTTTCCTGGCGACACTGGGCTCCATTGCCGATTTCACGGCGCGCACGGGCTTCGCGCGCAATTTCTTCGAGGCCGGCGGGTTCTCGGCGCCGAGCGGAGACGGCTTCGCGAGGGACGGGGCCACCGATCTCAACGCGCTCGTCGGCGCCTTCCAGGCATCGGGTGCGAAGCTCGCCTGCCTCTGCGGCACGGATGCCGCCTATGCGGACGAGGGAGCGGCTGCAGCCGAAGCCCTCGCCGCCGCGGGTGCGACGGTCTGGCTCGCCGGCCGGCCAACGGAGAACGAGGCGGCGCTGAACAAGGCGGGCGTGTCCTCGTTCATCTTCATGGGCTGCGACGTGGTGGAGACGCTCGAACGGGCGTTCACTGTTGCGGCCAGCTGTCCGGAGTGAAGTCTTGACCGCCATCGCCCTCACCATCGCCGGCTCGGATTCGAGCGGCGGCGCCGGCATCCAGGCCGATCTGAAGACCTTCGCGGCGCATCAGGTCTATGGCGCCAGCGTCATCGTCGCACTGACGGCGCAGAACACGCAGGGCGTCCGCGCGATCCACGCCGTGCCGCGCGGGTTCGTGACGCAGCAGATGGACGCCGTTTTCGAGGATCTCGACATCGGCGCGGTCAAGATCGGCATGCTGGCCACCGTCGGGCTGATCGAGACGGTCGCCGAGGGGCTCAAGCGCCACGGCGCCAAGAACATCGTGCTCGATCCCGTCATGATCGCCGCTTCGGGCGCGAGGCTGCTGGAGCCAGACGCCGTCGCCGCCATCCGCGAGCATCTCTTTCCGCTCGCGACGCTGATCACTCCGAACCTGCCCGAAGCGGCGGCCCTGCTCGATTCCAGCATCGCCGAGACGGATCAGGCCATGGACGAACAGGCCGAGAAGCTGGCAGCGCTCGGCGCGGCCAATGTCCTGATCAAAGGCGGTCATGGCAGCGGCGAGGTCTCGAGCGATCTGCTCAGGCTGTCGGGCGGCACGCGCCAGCGCTTCAACGCCCCGCGCGTCGAGACCCGCAACACCCACGGCACGGGCTGCACCCTCTCCTCCGCCATCGCGGCGAACCTCGCCAAAGGGCTCGCGCTGCCGGAGGCTGTCGGCCACGCCAAGACATATATCTCGGCCGCCATCGCGGCCGCCGATCAGGTTCCGGTTGGCCATGGCCACGGGCCGGTGCATCATTTCCACCATTGGTGGGACCGGACAGACGGGAGCAAGCCATGACCGCAATCCCGGATTTCACGAAGCTCGCCTTCGCCACGGCGGACGCGCCAATCGCTCCGGCCTTGCCGGCGGGTGAGCCCTGGATCACGCCGGAAGGCATCCCGGTGAAGCCTGTATTCACGGCCGCCGACCGCGACGGGCTGCCCTTCGTCGACACGCTTCCGGGCATCGCGCCCTATCTGCGCGGCCCCTACCCGACGATGTACGTCAACCAGCCGTGGACGATCCGGCAATATGCCGGCTTCTCCACGGCCGAGGATTCGAACGCCTTCTACCGGCGCAACCTCGCCGCCGGCCAGAAGGGGCTCTCGGTCGCCTTCGATCTCGCGACCCATCGCGGCTACGACTCGGACCATCCTCGCGTCGGTGGCGATGTCGGCATGGCCGGCGTCGCGATCGACTCGATCTACGACATGCGCACGCTGTTCTCCGGTATCCCGCTCGACCAGACGAGCGTGTCGATGACGATGAACGGCGCGGTATTGCCGGTTCTGGCGCTCTATATCGTCGCCGCGGAAGAACAGGGCGTGCCGCAGGCCAAGCTTTCGGGGACCATCCAGAACGACATCCTCAAGGAGTTCATGGTCCGCAACACCTATATCTATCCGCCCTCGCCCTCGATGCGGATCATCGGCGACATCTTCGCCTTCACCTCGGCGAACATGCCGAAGTTCAACTCGATCTCGATCTCCGGCTACCACATGCAGGAGGCCGGTGCGACGCAGGACCTGGAGCTTGGCTACACGCTCGCCGACGGCGTCGAATATATCCGCGCCGGTCAGCAGGCGGGGCTGTCGGTCGACGTCTTCGCGCCGCGCCTCTCCTTCTTCTGGGCGATCGGCATGAACTTCTTCATGGAAGTCGCCAAGATGCGCGCCGCCCGGCTGATCTGGGCCAAGCTCGTCAAGGATTTCGGCGCGACCAACGAGAAATCCCTACCGTTGCGCACGCATAGCCAGACCTCGGGCTGGTCGCTGACGGCGCAGGACGTTTTCAACAACGTGCCGCGCACCATGATCGAGGCGATGGCGGCGACGCAGGGTCATACTCAGTCGCTGCACACCAACGCGCTCGACGAAGCGCTGGCGCTGCCGACCGACTTCTCGGCCCGCATCGCCCGCAACACCCAGATCCTGCTGCAGCAGGAGAGCGGCACGACCCGGATCATCGATCCCTGGGGCGGCTCCTATTATGTCGAGCGGCTGACCGCGGAACTCGCGGCCAAGGCTTGGGAGCACATCCAGGAGGTGGAGAAGCTCGGCGGTATGGCCAAGGCGATCGAGGCTGGCATCCCGAAGCTCCGGATCGAGGAGGCCGCCGCCAAGACCCAGGCACGCATCGACGCCGGCCAGCAGGCGATCATCGGCGTCAACCGCTACAAGCCCGACAACGAGGCCTCGATCGAGGTGCTGAAGGTCGACAACGCCTCGGTTCGCGCGCAGCAGCTCGACAAGCTAAAGCGCCTCAAGGCCGAGCGCAACGAGGCCGAGGTGCAGGACGCGCTGACGGCGCTCACCAACGGTGCGGCGGCCAACGGCAACCTGCTCGACCTCGCGGTCAAGGCGGCGCGGGCCAAGGCGACGGTCGGCGAGATTTCGATGGCCATGGAGCAGGTCTTCGGCCGCCACAGGGCCGAGATCAAGGCGATCTCGGGGGTCTACAAGCGGGAGGTCGGCGAAATGAACCCAGCCGTCACGCGCGTGCAGCTGATGTGCCAGGCCTTCGAGGATGCGGATGGGCGCCGCCCCCGCATCCTCGTCGCCAAGATGGGGCAGGACGGGCATGACCGCGGCCAGAAGGTCATCGCCTCAGCCTTCGCCGATCTCGGCTTCGACGTCGATATCGGCCCGCTCTTCGCGACGCCGGACGAGGCAGCGCGACAGGCGGTCGAGAATGACGTCCACATCGTCGGCGTGTCCTCGCTGGCGGCGGGCCACCTCACGCTGGTGCCTGAGCTCAAGGCCGCGCTGGCGAAGGCCGGCCGCCCCGACATCATGATCGTGGTCGGCGGCGTGATCCCGCCGCAGGATTTCGACGCTCTGATCGAAGCCGGCGCCTCGGCGATCTTCCCGCCCGGCACGGTCATCGCCGATGCGGCCGAGAAGCTGCTCGAAGAACTCAACCGGCGGCTGGGCTACGTCCAGCGGACGGCCGCGGAATAACAAGGCGGGCGCGGGTTCAACGCCGCGCCCGCCCCATGGTCACAACTGGCGCGGCGACACTTAACGCCAGCCATAACCATAGCCGTAGCGCGGCGGAGGCGGCCGCATGCCGTAACCGTCGCGATAATGGTGGTGCCAGCGGCGCTGGCCCCAATAACCGTGGAAAGCGGGCGGCGGCGGACGCCAGCCTTGGGCCTGATAGCCGCCAGCGCGCTCATAGCGATCGCCGAAGGCCTGAGCATCGCCGGTTCCGGCGAAGGTCGAAGCTGCGAGCGCCGCACCACCGAAGACGAAGGCGGCGAAACCGATCCGGGCACGATGGCCTGACATGATCCGTATCCTGTTCCGGCGGGGACATCCCGCCATGGAACGGACATTCGCAGCTTGCGGCTGAACGGGCTTTGAGAGCGCCGTTCAGCCAGCGTTTAACTGCTCGCGCTTGAGCAGGAGGGAGGCAGCGATGACGACCACCGCCACCGCCGCGATCATGATCGTGCAGGCGGCGTTGATCTCGGGCGAGACGCCGAGCTTGACCGCCGAATAGAGCCGCATCGGCAGCGTGGTCGCGCCGGGCCCGGTGGTGAAGCTCGCGATTACGAGATCGTCGAGCGAGAGGGTGAAGGCGAGCATCCAGGCCGCCGCCACCGCGGGCCAGATCAGCGGCAGCGTCACCGTCCAGAAGGTGACGAAGGGCGTGGCGCCGAGATCCTGCGCAGCCTCCTCCAGCGACCGGTCGAAGCCGGCCAGCCGCGACTGCACGACGATGCAGGCGAAGCCGAGACCGAAGGTGGCGTGCGCCGCCGTCACGGTCCAGAAACCGCGCTCGACATCCACCGCCACGAAGAGCAGCAGCAGCGACAGCCCCGTGACCACCTCCGGCATGACCAGCGGCGCCAGCACCATGCCGGAGAACAGCGTCCGGCCGAGGAAGCGGCCATGGCGGGCGAGCGCCAGCGCAGCCAGCGTGCCGAGCGCCGTCGCCAGCGTCGCCGAGACGAATCCGAGGCGCATCGAAAGCCAGGCGGCGTCGAGCAGCGGCTCGTTGCGCATCAGTGCGCCATACCAGTGCAGCGAGAATCCGCCCCAAACCGTGACCAGCCGCGAGGCGTTGAAGGAATAGGCGATCAACGTGACGATCGGCAGGTAGAGGAAGGCGAAGCCGAGGATCAGCGCGAGAATGAGGCCGGGTCCGAGCTTCTTCATGCCGCCATCTCCCGCCGCAGTCGCGCCCGCTGGAGCAGGACGAGCGGCAGCACCAGCACGACGAGCAGCACGACCGCCACGGCCGAGGCGAGCGGCCAGTCGCGATTGGAGAAGAACTCGTTCCAGAGCACCTTGCCGATCATATTGGTGTCCGGGCCGCCGAGCAGGTCCGGGATGACGAACTCGCCGACAGCCGGGATGAAGACCAGCGCCGAGCCCGCGAGGACGCCCGGCAGCGAGAGCGGCAGGGTCACGGTCAGGAAGGCCTTGAGCGGCGTAGCCCCCAGATCGGCGGCGGCTTCGAGCAGGCCGCGATCGAGCTTCTCCAGCGTGGCGAAGAGCGGCAGCACCATGAAAGGCAGGTAGGAATAGACCATGCCGAGCAGCACCGCCGTCTCGGTATTGAGCAGCCGCAGCGGCTCGCCCTCGATACCGAGCAGGCTCAAGCCCGCATCAAGCAGCCCCTCGGGCCGCAGGATGCCGATCCAGGCGTAGACGCGGATCAGGAACGAGGTCCAGAACGGCAGGATGACGAAGACGAGCAGCACGCCGCGCCAGCGCGACGGAGCCGACGCCATCGCATAGGCGAGCGGATAGCCGATCGCGAGCGCGAAGATCGTGGTCAGCCCCGCAATGCGCAGCGAATAGAGATAGCTCTCCCAATAGAGCGCATCGTCCCCCAGCAGCCTGAAATTCTCGAAATCGAGCTGGGAGAGGAAATCACCGATCTGGCCGAGCCCTGCCCAATGCGGCGCGTAGGGCGGCAGGGCCATCGCGGACTGCGAGAAGGCCATGCGCAGCACGATGGCGAAGGGGGCCAGGAAGAAGAGCACGAGCCAGAGATAGGGCACCGCGACGACCAGCCGCCCGAGGCGCTTGGCGGAAGCAGCCGCACTCATGGCGGCAGCACCAGCCCAGCCTCGACATCCCAGGAGAGCCAGACCTCGTCCTCCCAGGCGAAGGGCCGCGCCAGCCGACGGGTGCGGTTGGCGAGCGCGACCTTGACGAGCTTGCCGCCCTCGCCCTGGGTATCTTGGCCGAGCATCACCTGGATCATGGTGAAATCGCCGAGATAGCCGATATCCCAGATCTCGCCGGCGACCTTGTTGACCGCCTGGCCCGGCTCGTCATGGCTGATCTCGATCTTCTCGGGCCTGATGCCGATGACCAGCGGATCGCCCGGCTTCAGGCTCGGCGCCTCCTCGTCGAGCTCCACCGTGCCGACCAGCGGCACCTCAGCCCGGACGAGCTCGCCGTCGATCGCCTCAGCCCGCCCCTCGAAGATGTTGATGTCGCCGACGAACTCCGCGACGTGGCGGCTCGCCGGCGCCTCGTAGATCACGTCCGGCGGACCGATCTGGACGAGCCGGCCGTGATCCATCACCGCCATGCGGTCGGCCATGGTCATCGCCTCATCCTGGTCGTGCGTGACGACCATGAAGGTCAGGCCCAATTCGCTCTGCAGGTCCATCAGCTCGAACTGGGTCTGCTCGCGCAGCTTCTTGTCGAGCGCTGCCATCGGCTCGTCGAGCAGCAGCAGCTTCGGCCGCTTGGCCAGCGAGCGGGCGAGCGCGACGCGCTGGCGCTGGCCACCTGATAGCTGATGCGGCTTGCGCCCGCTGAGCCCGGAGAGCTTGACCAGCTCCAGCATCTCGCCGACCCGCCCGTCGATCTCGGCGCGGGGCAGCCCCTCGCGCTTCAGCCCGTAGGCGATGTTTCCGGCCACCGTGAGGTGCGGGAACAGCGCATAGGACTGGAACATCATGTTGACGGGGCGCAGATGCGGTGGGACGCCGGTGACGTCCTGCCCGTCAAGCAGGATCGCGCCCTCGTCCGGCGTCTCGAAGCCGGCGAGCATGCGCATCAGCGTGGTCTTGCCGCAGCCGGAAGGTCCCAGCAGCGCGAAGAACTCTCTGCGGTAGAGCGAGAGCGAGAGGTCGCGGACGGCCGTGACCTCGCCGAAGCGCCGGGTCACGCCCCGGAACTCGACCAGTGGCTTCGCCGCCGGGTCGTTCCAGGGCTGGAAGGCGCGGCGCACGCTGCCCGGCGAGCTCTTCTTCATGATGCCTGCGCCCTGGCCGGAACCGCTCATTTTCCGGTCTTGACGCGCGTCCAGAGCCGGTTGACCACCCGCTGGGACTTCTGGTCGTAGGGTGTGATCGTATAGAGCCGCCCCATCACCTCATCCGAGGGGTAGATGCCCGGGTTGCCGCGCACCGCCGCCGAGAGCAGCGGCTTCGAGGCGAGGTTGCCGTTGGCGTACTGGATGAAGTCGGAGTTCTTCGCGGCCATGGCGGGGCGGTTGACGAAGTCGATGAATTTCAGCGCAGCATCGACATTGCCGGCATCCTTCGCGATCACGAAGGAGTCGAACCACATCAGCGCGCCTTCCTTCGGGATGGAATAGGCGATCTGGACGTTGTTCTTGGCCTCCTCGGCGCGCTTCTTGGCCTGGAGGATGTCACCGGAGTAGCCGACGGCGAGGCAGATGTCGCCGTTCGCCAGCGCATTGATGTATTCTGACGAATGGAACTTCTGGATGTGCGGGCGGATCTTGCGCAGCAGCTCGCCGGCCTTGTTGAGATCAGCCTCGTTCTTGGAATCGGGATTGAGGCCGAGATAGCGCAGCGCCGCCGGGAACATCTCCTCGACCGCATCGAGCACATGCACGCCGCAGTTGGAGAGCTTCTTGAGCTGGTCCGGTTCGAAGACGATCTTCCAGCTGTCGATCACCGCATCGGGGCCGAGCCGTTCCTTGATCTTGGCGACGTTGTAGCCGATCCCGGTCGTGCCCCACATGTAGTTCACGGCGTATTTGTTGCCGGGATCATACTTGTCGAGACGCTTCTGGATCTCGGGCCAGAGGTTCTTGAGGTTGGGCGCCTTGTCCTTGTCGACCGGCTGGTAGAGGCCGAGCGGGATATGGCGCGGCAGGAAGGAGGCGGTGACGACGATGAGGTCGTATCCGGTCTTGCCGGCGAGCAGCTTGGTCTCAACCGTCTCCATCTGATCGAAGGTGTCGTAGACGACCGTGATGCCGGTTTCCTTCTTGAAGGCGTCCAGCACCTCCGGATCGACATAGTCCGACCAGTTGAAGATGCGCAGCTGCTTGTCCTGCGCAACGGCCGGCGCCGCCAGCAGTCCAAGCCCGATCGCACAGGCCGCAATCGCCCCGGTCAGTCGTGTCGTCATCTTACCCAATCTTCCCCTCCATCAAGCTCAGGCGCGCGCACGCTACCAGCTTTCCCCCCGGCATCAACCGCGATCAGAGGCGGTCGGATACGCGCTCACAAGGAAGCGGCGGCATAGGCTCCCTCGGCGGGCCCGCGCCGGCTGACGCAAGCGTGATGGGCTCGGTGCTTGCCGCCTCGCGCGGTCCTGCACATAGCTTTCAGATGCGTGTCCTGCGCCGCTTCCTGCTGTTCTTCCTCCTCGCCTTCCTGTTGCCGCTCGCGACCCATGCGGGCTGGTGGATCTGGCAGACGCATGCGCCGGACTGGCGCCGCGCCGACTGGTCGAGCGCGAGGCTCCTGCCCGCGGCCGGAATCGAGCCCGAGGCGACGGTGCATCTCTTCGCCGCGCGCGTCGGACGCTGGCGCGGCATCTTCGCGCATCATTCCTGGATCGTGGTGAAGGAGCGCGGCGCCAGCGCCTATACGCGCTTCGACGTCGTTGGCTGGGGCGCTCCGGTCCGGGTCAACCATCGCGAGGCCGATGGCCGCTGGTTCGGCAACACGCCGGAGCTGGTGGCCGAGATCAGGGGAGAGCCGGCCGAGCGACTGATCCCGCGCGTCCGCGCGGGGGTGGCGAGCTATGCCTATTCCAACCCCGGCAGCTATCTCGCCTGGCCCGGCCCAAACTCGAACAGCTTCGTCCAGCATGTGCTGGCTGACGTGCCGGAGCTCCGGCAGGCCCTGCCTCCCACCGCAATCGGCAAGGACTGGCGCGCCGACGGCGTCTTCGCGGGGCTGACCGCCAGCCGCACTGGCGTCCAGGCCTCGCTCTACGGGCTGGCGGGCGTGACCGTCGGCTGGGTCGAGGGCGTCGAGATCAACCTGCTCGGCCTCGTCGCCGGGCTGGATTTGCGCAGCCCGGCGCTGAAGCTGCCGGGCTGGGGGCGGGTTGGGGTCTAGGGCGTACCGTCATTCTCGGGCGAAGCGAAGCCCAGACCCGAGAAACTGAGGACCAGAGCGCACTGGCCTTAGAGATGCTCGGCTCAAGCCCGAGCATGACGACCCCGCCCCTCACACCGCCTCGAAACCCTGCGCCAGATCCGAGATCAGATCCTCGATATTCTCGATGCCGACCGAGATGCGGATCAGCGCGTCGGTGAGGCCGATCTCCTCACGCAGCTCCTTCGCCACGCCCGAATGAGTCATCGCCGCCGGATGCGAGACCAGCGTCTCGGTGCCGCCGAGGCTGACGGCCAACTTCATGATCTGCAGGTTGTCGAGCAGGGCGAAGGCTTCCTTCTCGCCGCCCTTGACGTCGAAGGCGAAGGTCGAGCCCGGCTCGAGGCATTGCCGGTCGAAGACCGCCTTGCGCGGATCGCCGTTCTTGAGATTGCCGAGATAGTGGACCTTCGCCACCTTCGGATGGCTCTCCAGGTACTCGGCCACGAGGCGGGCGTTCTCGTTAGCGCGGCTCATGCGGATGTCGAGTGTTTCAAGTGAGCGCATCAGCATCCAGCAGGAATTCGGGTCTGCTTGCGTGCCCAGCGAGCCGCGCCAGCTCTTGACCTGCCGCACCAGCGCTTCCGAGCCGCTGATCGAACCGCCGACGAGGTCGGAATGGCCGCCGACATATTTGGTCAGCGAGAGCAGGGTGAGATCCGCCCCGAGCTTGAGCGGCTTCTGGTATTTCGGGCCGAGCAGCGTGTTATCGACGACGACAGGCGGGCGATGCCCCTGCGACTTCTCCAGCTCATCGGCGATGGCCTTGCAGGCAGCGAGGTCGACGAGGCCGTTGGTCGGGTTGGCCGGCGTCTCGACCAGGATCATCGCGACGCGCCCCTTGGCAGCGGCCTCCTTGGCGACCTTGCGCATCTGCTCGACATCGAGCCCGTCGGTGAAGCCGAAGGGCGTGATGCCGAAGGCGCCCATCTGGTTCTTGAGCAGGGTCTCGGTGCCGCCGTAGAGCGGGCGCGAGTGCAGGATCGTGTCGCCCGGGCGCAGGAACGCGAAGCAGGTCGTGGCGATCGCCGCCATGCCAGAGGCGAAGACAGCGCATTTCTCAGCCTCGTCCCAGATCGCGAGGCGATCCTCGAGAATCTCCATGTTGGGATGGTTGAAGCGCGAGTAGACCAATCCCGGCTTCTCGCCAGCTTTCGGCTGGCGCCGCCCTGAGGTGAAATCGAAGAAGTCCTTGCCCTGCTGGGCGTTCTCGAAGACGAAAGTCGAGGTCAGGAAGACCGGCGGCTTGAGCGAGCCCTCCGACATGGCCGGCGAATAGCCGAAGCCCATCATCAGCGTCTCGGGATGCAGCCGGCGATTGGCGATCCGGTCCTTGTGATAGCTGTCTTGGCTCACGGACTTCTCCCTTGCGTGGCTGCGGCGCCGGCCGGTCTCTGGACGCTCAGAATAATCTCACTAGGACGGCATTGCTTGGTCGATGAGGCTCGCCCTACAGTCTCCGATGGAGCTTCCTGCTCAATATGGCCTTTCATGGAGCATATCATGCTCGATACGATCGACCGCCGCATCCTCGCCGTTTTGCGCGAGGACGGACGGATCACCAACCAGGACCTGTCGCAGCGAGTCGGCCTCTCGCCGACGCCCTGCCTGCGCCGCCTAAAGCGGCTGGAGGAGAGCGGCGTCATCCAGGGCTATACGGCCGTCGTCGACCCGAAGGCCTATGGCCTTCCCTTCAGCGTCTTCGTCTCGGTGCGCCTGATCCAGCAGAACCAGGAGCATATCACCGAGTTGGAGAAGGCGGTCGAGAACTGGAGCGAGGTGGCCGAATGCTACCTGATGACCGGTACGCAAGACTATCTGCTGCGCGTCGTCACCGACGGCATCGAGGGCTATGAGCGCTTCCTGAAGCAGAAGATGACGAAGCTCAAATGCATCCAGTCGGTCGAGTCCAACTTCGCGCTGGCGACCATCAAGAAGCGTTCAGGCCTGCCGCCGATCTGATCAGACGCCGCGATCCATCGCGCGGCGCACGACCTGCGTGACCTCGCTGTTCGACAGGAACAGGTCGTGGCGCAGCATGCTCCAGCCGCGGCCCGAGGTGTCGGCCACGCGCACGCCCAGCGCTTCCAGCCGCGAGCGATCGGCCGCACCGGCGCGCGCCACGCCGCCGGCGATACGGGCGGAGAGCGCGAGCGCCCGATCGCCCGGATCGATGATGACGGTCATGCGCCGGGCCAACGAGCCGAGCTTCTTCACCGTCTGCTCGAAGGCATCGATGTCGACGTCGGGCGAAGCCAGCACGACCGAGCCGATGCGGGCGTACACATCCTCGGAACCGCGCAATTCGCGCAGGCCTTCCAGCGTCAGGAAGGTGCCCATCGAATGGGCGACGATGTGGATGCGTCCGACGGTCGGATTGGCGACCAGCGCCTGCAGGGTCTGGACGAAGCCCTCGCGGGACCAGAGCGCGCTTTCCCGGTCATAGGCGTAGTCGAAGAGCTTGCCGCCGGAGGGCCAAGTGAACAGTGCGGTGCGACCCTGGAACTCGAGCGCATGCGAGAGCTGACCGGCGCTGCGCGCGGCGGATTCGAAGCTCTCGTTGAAGCCGTGGATATAGAGCAGCACGTCGCGGCCGTTCACGGCCTGCGAAAAGGCCTGCGTCGCGTCGCGGCTGGTCTCGCGCGCCGCGCCGAGCACCGCCCAGTCGCCGCTGACGGCGGAGGAGACGCGGCCGGCGATGCCGCGACCGGGCGGGTCGAGCTTGATCTCGGCGAAGGTCAGCGGGCCGCGGTCGGTGCCGAAATACGGCGGCGTGTTGCCCGTTGCGTTGCGGGTGGTCATCACCAGGAGGCGCGGCTCCTTGCCGAGCGCCGAGGCATCCGCCCGCTCCGGCTCGGAGAAGGGCGAGACGCTCGCCTCGCTCTGCGCACAGGCTCCGAGCGCCACCGGCAGCAGCGCTGCCAGCACCAGCGAACGGCAGGAGAAATCGCGCCTCGTGACGGGCATGAGGTCAGGCATCCGATGATTCGAGAGAGGCCGAATTGGCCAGCTTCGCCTTAAGGGCAGGCCAACGCGGCCAGAATGCGGCAATTCTACCGCCAGCCACATCGAAAGGCGAAGCGTTGCAGCAAGGCGACATCAACGCCCGCCAGAAAGGACGGTGATCGGGGCCGTCACGACGAGGCCCACGGTCGAGCCGACCGCGCCGACCACGCCTCCGGCGACGTCGCCGAGCTTGTCGCCGAATTGCGGCCCGGCGAAGCCGATGCCCTTGTCCTGCCGCAGCCGCTCGCCGATCAGCTGCACGACCCGCGGCGAGGCCGCGAACTTGGCGTGGTTGAGACTGTCGCTGGATGAAATCTCCGACAGGTCGATGATCCGCGCGCCGCGCTTCTCCAGATCGGCGATTGTCTCGGTATCCTTGGCCGAGACGGCGCCGAGGCGCGTCTTGTCGCCCGCGAAGCGCCTGGAGAAATCGAGCGCGCGGTCATCGGCGGAGACGAAGACGGTCACGGGCCGCCGGATCACGTACATCAGCGTCTTGAACACATCGAGGTCGACGTCGGGCGCGGCGAGCATCACGTCGCGCAGCTTGCCGCCGAAGGTGCCGTCGCCGCGGATCGTCGCCTGACGCAGGGTTTCGAGCGTCAGGATCGTGCCCATCGAATGAGCGAGGATGTCCATCCGGCCCGGGCCGATGTCGCGGGTGATGCCGCGCAAATTCGCCTCGAGGAAATCACGCGAGAAGTAGGCGCTTTCGCGGTCATAGGGGTAAGCCAGCAACTCGCCGCGCGAGGGCCAGCTGAACAGCACCGGCACGCCCTTGAAGCCGGAATCGTAGACGATCTGGGCGAAGCGATAGGCGGCGTCCGCGAAATTGGTGTTGTAGCCATGGACGAAGACGAGCACGTCGCGTTGGTTGGGCGGTCGGCGCATGATCTCGCGGCGGACATCGGCGATGACGGGAGCGAGGTCGAGCCGCTGGACATGGGTTGCGGTGAAATGCTTCGCCGGATCGCCGGGCCCTGAGTCAGGCAGCTCCAGCTCGCCGGCCTTGTGGTTCCGCGGCACGGTGATGTCGAGCCGGGCAAAGGAGAGCCTGGTGACGCGCTCGCCGTTGAAATAGACGGGCTCCGCCGCCGGCTGGCGTGTCGTGGCTACATAGATCTCGACCTTGCCGGCGACATCGGTGGCGGGTGCCTGGCTCACCACCAGCGTACGCGGCGTCGCGCAGGCGGCGAGCGCCAGCGGCGCCAGCAGCACCAGCGCGAAAACCCGAAATCGCTCAGCCACGCTCGTCATCAGCCAACTCGTTCCACCACCGCCCCAAATCTTCAAGATGCGTACATGACACAGCGATGAAGCAATCGACGCCTTGTCGCCCCCGCGCCGGACTTGCTAACTGGCGCCATGGCCGACCCGACCTCGACTGCCGACGCCCTCGGCGACGCGATCCTCGCCGGCGAGCGGGCGGCGCTGGCACGCGCGATCACGCTCGCCGAATCGCGCCGCGCCGACCATCGCGAGCAGGCGCAGAGGCTGATCCAGCGCTTGTTGCCGCATACGGGCAAGGCGATCCGCGTCGGCATCACCGGCGTGCCGGGCGTCGGCAAATCGACCACGATCGACGCACTTGGCAGCTATCTCACGGCCAAGGGCCATAAGGTCGCGGTGCTCGCGGTCGATCCCTCCTCGACGCGCACGGGCGGCTCGATCCTGGGCGACAAGACCCGCATGGCGCGGCTCGCCGTCGACCCGCAAGCCTATATCCGCCCCTCCCCCTCCTCCGGCACGCTCGGCGGCGTCGCGGCCAAGACCCGCGAGACGATGCTGCTCTGCGAGGCGGCGGGCTTCGACGTCATCCTGGTCGAGACGGTGGGCGTCGGGCAGTCGGAGACCGCGGTCGCCGATCTCACCGATTTCTTCCTCGTGCTGATGCTGCCCAATGCCGGCGACGAGCTGCAGGGCATCAAGAAGGGCATCATCGAGCTTGCCGACATGATCGCGGTCAACAAGGCCGACGGTCCCGGCGCGACGCCGGCTCGCGCGGCGGCGGCGCAATACAAGGCCGCGCTGCACATTCTCGCCCCCGCTTCTCCGCTCTGGAGCACGCCGGTCGTCACCATCTCGGGCCTGACCGGTGAAGGGCTCGACGCGCTCTGGGCCAAGATCGAAGCGCATCGCAGCCGCTTCGAGGCCAAGGGCCTGATCGTCGACAAGCGCCGCCAGCAAGACGTGAAATGGATGTGGGCGATGGTGCAGGACCGACTGCAGGCGAAGCTTCGGCACGACCCGGCGCTGAAGGCGCGGACGCCGGAGCTCGAAGCCGCCGTCGCATCGGGGACGATGGCGCCGACGGTCGCGGCCGAGGAAATCGCGAAGGCGTTGGGACTATGAGCGGCAACCGGAAGCTCGACCTCCTCGTCACCGGCTTCGGCCCGTTCCCGGGCGTCCGGATCAACCCGACCACGCGGCTGGCCAAACTGGTCGCGGCGCGCCTGCGCCTTTCGGGGCTGCGCATCGGCACCGCCATTCTTGAAACCAGCTATGCGGTCGGCCTGCCGGCGCTGGGGCGAGAGATCGATGCCGCCGGTCCAAAGGCCATCCTGTTGCTGGGGCTCGCGGCCCGCGCCCGGAATGTCAGCGTCGAGCTTTTCGCGCGCGGCCGCTCCAATCCGCTGCACCCCGACGCCACCGGGAAAGCCGGCATTCAGCGCGGTGCCGGCCTGCCAAAGCTGACGACGGCGCGGCCGCAGGCGGCGCTCGCTCAGCTTCGGCACCTCGGAATCAAGAGCCGGCTCTCGCCGTCCGCCGGGCGCTATCTCTGCGACGCGAGCTATGCCGCGGCGCTGCGGCACCCCGCCATGGCCGGGCGGCCAGTGCTGTTCGTCCATGTGCCGTGGCTGAAGCCAGCCGCAGGCGTGCGCCCGGTCAATCGCGTGGCCCGGTTCCGACCGCGGCCCGAGCGGCTGAGCGCGGCGTTGGCAGCGATCGGGCGGGCGCTGGCGATCCAGGGGCGCTAGATCGCCGTGCGTCCTATCGGACGCATAGTGGCGATCTACCTCTTTGTTGTTGCATCGGGTTGATCCGAAAAGTGGATTCCACTTTTCGGTCCGATGCCCTGACGGTCCCGAAACAGCACAGCGGCTCTGGCACGCGGTTTGATCGGGCAGTGGCGTAGGAGGTGTCATGACCCTTTCCCGGCGCGGCCTGCTGGCTACCAGCATTCTCAGTGCGGCCTCGCTGCGCCTGCCGGCGCAGGCGCAATCCCGTACCGTCGCCCCCTCTCCACTTGGCCAGCTCGGCCTTGACGCGACCCAGTTCGGCCTGCGCCCTGGCGCCGCGGAGGATCAGTCGCAGCGCCTCAAGGCCGCGCTCGCCGAGGCTGCACGCCGCTCCGCGCCGCTGCTGCTGCCACCCGGCCGTTACCGTGCCGCCCAGGTCGCCCTGCCGGAGGGCGCGCGCCTGATCGGCGTACCCGGCGAAACGCGGCTGGTGACCGCCGATGGCGGACCCATCCTGATCGCGCGCAATCTCGCGCGGGCGAGCATCTCCGGCCTCGTGCTGGACGGGCTCGACATCCCCGCGCCACAGCGCTCCGCCCTGCTCGCGGCCGAAGGCGTCGGCGAGATCGCAATCGCCGACCTCGCCTTCACTAACGCCGGCTCGGTCGGGCTGACGCTGAACCGCTGCGGCGGGCGCATCGCGACGACAAGTTTCCGCAAGATGCGGGATGCGGCACTGTTCTCGCTGGATTCGCGCGGGCTGACGATCGAGGGTAACGCCGTCGAGGATTGCGGCAACAACGGCATCCAGATCTGGCGCGGCGAGGCCGGCGACGACGGCTCGACCATCCGTGGCAACCGGGTGAGCCGCATCCGCGCCGATGCCGGCGGCGACGGGCCGAACGGCAACGGCATCAGCCTCTACCGGGCCGGTGGCGTGATCATCGAGGGCAACCAGCTGCGCGACTGCGCGATGACCTTCATCCGCAACAATTCCGGCTCCGGCGTGCAGATTATCGGCAATCAGGGGCGGCGCTGCGGCGAGGTCGCGCTCTATTCGGAATTCGCCTTCGAGGGCGCGATCATCGCGAACAACCTGGTCGAGGATTGCGCCCAGGGCGCCGACATCACCAATCTCGACCATGGCGGACGCATCGCCGTCTTCGCCAACAACATCATCCGCAACGCCCGGAAGGCGCTGGCGCCCAACGGCAAGGCACCGGTCGGCGGCATCGGCGTGCATGTCCAGGCGGAAACGACCGTGACCGGCAACGTCATCGAGAACGCCAGCGAGATCGGCATCTCGCTTGGCTGGTCCTGGGGCATGCGCAATCTGGTCGCGACCGGCAATGTCGTGCGCAAGGCCGGCATCGGCATCTCGGTCTCGCTGGTGCCGAAGGAGCGCAACGCCCTGATCGCCAACAACGTCATCGACGAGGCCCGCGACTTCGCCATCGTCGGCACGGAATACGGCCAGCCCGTCACAGGCGATCTCGCCAGGGCGCCCGACGCGAAGGCGGCGGGCGTCCGGATCGAGAACAACGCGGTGCGCTGAGGCGGCTCAGGCCTCGGCTGAGCGAATCCGCCCGACCTCGATGCCGTTCCAGTTCTTCAGGACGCTCTCGCGCAGCGGCGCGAAGGCGGCCTGCGTCGCCTCGTCCATCGGCAGGAAGCGCGCGATCAGCGCACCGAGCGCAACCTCGGCCGCACGGCCGGCGCCATCGTCGCATTTCAGCGCGATTCCGTAACCCAGCTCCGGCAGGGCGGCGCAGTAGACGCCTTCCGCCCCCGTCTTGGTGAAGGCGCGCGCGCCGAGCAGGGTCATCAGCCTCGTGTCGAAGCGGTCGGTGCCGGCGACCATGAAGGGATGCGCCGCCGCGGCCGCCCGGATGCGCGCCGCCGCCTTCGCCCGCTCGGGTCCGAAGCCATGGCCGGTGCCTAGCCGGGCGAAACCAAGCGCCAGCGCCCTCAGCGGCACGGCATAGGAGGGGATCGAGCAGCCGTCGATGCCCATGCGCTCGGACGAATGCTCGGCGCCGGTCACCGCCTCCAGCGCGCCGCGCACGGCCTGCTGGACCGGGTGGGAAGCCTTCACATAGCCGGCGGGGTCCTCGTCAAGGCTGCAGGAGAGGCAGACGAAGCCGGCATGCTTGCCCGAGCAGTTGTTGTTGAGCGCGCTCGGCTCAGCGCCAGCCTTCGCCAGCGCGCGGGCCGCCTTCTCGTTCATCGGCCAATGCGCGCCACATTCGAGGCAACCGGCCTCGCGCCCGGCCTTGCGCAGCATGCCAAGCGAGGTCTCGGCGTGGAGCGGTTCGCCGGAATGGGAGGAGACGGCCAGCGCAATCTCGGCCTCGGTCAGCCCGTAGCGATCAGCAGCGCCGCTCTCCAGAAGCGGCAGCGCCTGGATCGCCTTCACCGCCGAGCGCGGGAAGACCGGTCGCTCGACATCGCCCACAGCAAAGACCACCGCCCCATCGGCATCGACGACGATCGCGGAGCCGCGATGGCGCGATTCTACGGTATTGCCGCGCGTGACTTCGGCGAGAACGGGGTTTTCCATGGCGGCCTCCGGATTGGACGCTTGCCTTTTCGCCGCAGGCACGACGCCTGTCAAAAGCATTGGCGACAAAGGCACTGGCGGCAAAAGCACTGGCGGAAAGCCGGCGCCGCTGCCACGGTGCGCGCCTGCCTGCTGGCCCGCACCGGATGAGCTGATGTCACCCGACTACGAGACCGAATATAATAACCGCGCCCGCGTGCCGGAACATCCCGGTATCATCGCCGGCTGGCAGGCGGATGCCGCCGCCTATCGCGCCGAGGCGCTCTGCGAGCTGGGCGTCTCCTATGGCGAGGGCGAGCGGCAGTTCTACGACCTGTTCAAGCCCGAGGCCGTGCGCGGCAATGCGCTCGTCATGTTCATCCATGGCGGCTACTGGCAGGCGCTCGACCGCAGCTTCTTCTCGCATATGGCGCGGGGCCTGAACCGGCTCGGCCTGCCGGTCGCGGTGATCGGCTACGACCTCTGCCCGCAGGTCCCGCTCGGCCACATCGTCTGGGAGGCACAGCAGGCCGCTGCCGCGCTCTGGCGGCGCTTCAACCTGCCCGTGGTCGCGGCCGGCCACTCCGCCGGCGGGCAGCTCAGCGCCTGCGTGCTGGCGACCGACTGGAAGAATGTCGACGCCGACCTGCCGGTCCAGCTCGTGCCGGCGGCCTATGGCATCTCCGGTCTCTACAACCTGAAGCCGCTGACCGAGACCAGCATAAACAATGCGCTCGGCCTCAGCATGGAAGCCGCCGAGCGGGAGAGCCCGCTGTTCTGGCCAGCGCCTGCGCCGCTGGCGATGGACGCCGTGGTCGGCGGCGCCGAGAGCGCGGAATATCTCAAGCAGAGCCGCCGGCTCGTCGACGTCTGGGGTCTGGGCGGCGTGGTGACACGCTACGAGGAGATCCCTGAGGCGAACCACTTCACCGTCATCGCAGGGCTCACTGATCCGGCAAATGCGATGACGAGGCGCATCGCCGCGCTTGCCGGCGCTTGATCTGACGGCACCGCGAAACGCCTTTGCTTGGGCATCGGCTCTGTCCGAAAACCGCATTCCACTTTTCGGGCCGATGCCTTATCCAGACCGCATCAGAGTTTCGGAGCGCGCGATGCAGACCTTCTTCGTCGAGATCAAATGCAAGCTCGGCAAGACCTACGAGGTCGCCAGCGAGCTGGCCGATCGCGAGATCGCGTCCGAGATTTACTCGACCGCCGGCAACTACGACATCCTGGCCAAGTTCCATGTCGCGGCGGATGTCGATATCGGCCATTTCGTCGCCCAGAAGGTGCAGTCGATCCCCGAGATCGCAGACACTCATACGATCATCACGTTCAAAGCGTTCTGACCGACGAGGCGGGTTGAAGCTTTGATTCAACGCGCTCCCATGCCGATTCAGAATCAAGATTTCTGAAGCATCTCTGTGTCTTGCGGCCGGATGCTCGCAATTTGATTCATTGCGTTAACACAGTGATTCAACAGCGCACGGCCCTGAGGCGTCCTGCCCGCTTGACGCCGCATGGGCTTTCGCGCGACCAGCAATGCTTGCACTGCGGGGATGACAGGCGCCATGAAAAGCACCCTCTCGACGGATCTGCGCTCGGGCGCGCTCGTCTATCATCGGCAGCCTCGCCCCGGTAAGCTGGAGATCCAGGCGACCAAGCCGCTCGGCAACCAGCGCGACCTCGCTCTCGCCTATTCGCCCGGCGTCGCCGCCGCCTGCGAGGCGATCGTCGACGATCCCTCCGAGGCCGCCGAGCTCACCTCCCGCCAGAACCTCGTGGCCGTCGTCACCAACGGCACGGCGGTGCTCGGCCTGGGCGACATCGGCCCGCTGGCCTCCAAGCCCGTGATGGAGGGCAAGGCGGTCCTGTTCAAGAAATTCGCCGGCATCGACTGCTTCGACATCGAGGTCGAGCAGAAGAACATCGAGAAGTTCGTCGACGTCGTCGCGGCGCTGGAGCCGACCTTCGGCGGCATCAACCTCGAGGACATCAAGGGCCCGGAGTGCTTCGAGATCGAGGAGCAGCTCAAGGCCCGGATGAAGATCCCGGTCTTCCACGACGACCAGCACGGCACGGCGATCATCGTCAGCGCCGCGATTCTCAACGGGCTCGATCTCGCCGGCAAGAAGATCGGGGACGTCAAGATCGTCGTCTCGGGCGCGGGTGCCGCGGCGCTCGCCTGCCTCAACCTGCTGGTCGAGCTCGGCGCCCAGCGCAAGAACATCTGGGTCAGCGACCTCGACGGCGTGGTCTACAAGGGCCGCAACACGCTGATGGACCGCTGGAAGGAGGTCTACGCCCAGGAGACCGACGCCCGGACGCTGGCCGAGGTGATCGGCGGCGCCGACGTCTTCCTCGGCCTTTCGGCGGCAGGCGTGCTCAAGCCCGAGATGGCCAAGCAGATGGGGCCGAAGCCGCTGATCCTGGCGCTCGCCAACCCCAATCCCGAGATCACGCCGGAGGATGCGCTGGCGGCGCGACCCGACGCGATGATCTGCACCGGCCGCTCGGACTATCCGAACCAGGTCAACAACGTCCTCTGCTTCCCTTACATCTTCCGCGGCGCGCTCGACGTGCAGGCGACGACGATCAACGAGGCGATGAAGCTCGCCGCCGTGCGCGCCATCGCGGCGCTGGCGCGGGAGGCGACCTCCGACATCGCGGCGCGGGCCTATGGCGGCGAGGCCTCGACCTTTGGCGCTAACTCGCTGATCCCGAACCCCTTCGACCCGCGCCTGATCATGCGCATCGCGCCGGCGGTGGCGGAGGCTGCGATGGCGACGGGCGTGGCGCGGAAGCCGCTCGTCGATATCGAGGCCTATCGCGAGCAGCTCTCGCGCTTCGTCTTCCGCTCCGGCTTCCTGATGAAGCCGCTCTTCCAGAAGGCCAAGGCCGACCCGAAGCGCGTGATCTATGCCGAAGGCGAGGATGAGCGCGTGCTGCGCGCCGCCCAGGTCGCGCTGGAGGAAGGGCTCGCGATCCCGATCCTGGTCGGCCGTCCGAGCGTGATCGAGACCCGCATCAAGCGCTTCGGTCTGTCGATCCGCCCCGGCGTCGACTTCCAGATCACCAACCCGGAGGACGATCCGCGCTATCGCGACTACGTCCAGACCTATCTCGACATAGCCGGCCGGCGCGGCATCACGCCCGAGGCGGCACGCGCGCTGGTGCGCACCAACAACACGGTCATCGCAGCGCTGGCCGTAGCGCGCGGCGAGGCCGACGCGATGATCTCCGGCCTCGAGGGCCGCTTCATGTCGCGGCTCAGGCACATCCGGGACATCATCGGGCTGGCGCCGGGCGTCTGCGACCTCGCGGCGATGACGCTCATCATCACCAACAAGGGCGCCTTCTTCCTCTCCGACACGCATGTGAAGCACGATCCCACCGCCGAGGAGATCGCGGACATGACCGTGCTCACCGCGAGCCATGTCGAGCGCTTCGGCCTCGAGCCCAAGGTCGCGCTGCTCTCGCATTCGGATTTCGGCGCCGCCGACACGCCGAGCGCGCTCAAGATGCGCAAGGCGCTTTCGCTGATCCGTGAGCGCGCGCCGCAGCTCGAATGCGACGGCGAGATGGAAGCCGACACCGCGATGCTGCCGCTGATCCGCGAGCGCATCCTGCCTTCCTCGACGCTGAAGGATGTGGCGAACGTCCTGATCTTCCCCAATCTCGACGCCGCCAACATCGCCTACCAGTTCGCCAAGGTGCTGGGCGACGCGCTGCCCGTCGGGCCGATCCTGATCGGCACCGCCAAGCCCGCCCATATCCTCACCGGCTCGGTGACCGCACGCGGTGTCGTCAACATGACCGCAGTGGCGGTGGTCGAGGCGCAGGAAAGCGCGAAAGCCGCCGGCTGATGAGCTTCATGGCGCTGCTACGCGTCCTGGCGGCCTTCGCCGTCGGGCTCGGCCTGGCCGCGTCGACGGCCAGCGCGCAAGAGCCGCTGCGCGAGGAGCCCGGCTTTCTGCGCGCCCAGATCGACGGGCGCACGGCCCGCCTCGAAACGCTGATCGTTCGCCCCGATGGTGCCTCGGGCCGCTTGCCGCTCGCACTCATCACGCACGGCAAAGCGCCGGGCAGTGGGAAGATGAGCGAGCTGCGTGCAGCCAGCTATGCCGGTATTGCACGCGACCTCGCCCGCCGCGGCTGGATCGCCGCAGTCGTGGTCCGGCGCGGCTTCGGACAATCGGACGGCCCCTACTCGTCGGAGGGTGCGAGCTGCGGCCTGCCCAACATGGTGCAGCGCTTCGAGAATGAGGCGAAGGAACTCGCGGCGGCGCTCAAGGCCTTGGGCGAGCGACCGGACGTCGACCCCGATCGCATCATCGCGCTGGGGGAATCGGCGGGCGGCGCCGCGCTCATGGCGCTGGCCCAGCGCAAGCCGCCCGGCCTGAAGGCCGTCATCAACCTCGCCGGCGGCCTCGACCTCGGGGACTGCGTCGAGCAGGGCAGGGATGCGCTCGTTGCGACCGTCCGGCAATGGCCCTGGAAAGACACGCTGCCGCAGCTCTGGGTCTATGCAGGCAACGATGAACTGTTCCCACCGGCCCTTGTCGACCGCATGCGGGCTGCGGCCCTCGACCGTGGTGGCGATGTGCGCCTCATCGCATTGCCGGAGGTCACGCCGCGCGGCCACGCGGTCATGCAGAACAACCGGGCTCGCTTCGTCTGGCTGCCCGAGATGGACACCTCCCTGCGGGCCTGGAAGCTGCCGACGCTCCCGATCGGGCGGCCGCAAACGGAGTTCGAGCGCCTCGGGCTTTCAGGGCGCGCTTCCGTGTTCGAGGGCTATTTCAGCGCGCCGGGCGAAAAGGCGATGGCCGTGAGCCGAACCGGCAAGAGCTTCTCCTACTGGTACGGCACCAAGGATCTCGAGACCGCCCGGCAAAACGCGCTGTCCGAATGCAGCAAGAAGGCAAAGGACTGCACCGTGGCCTTCGAAAACGATCGCGCCGGCGGCGCCCCTTAGCGCCAGGACCGCGTTTTCCAGCTTGGCAGACTCAGGCCAAAGGGTTCTACTCTCTCATCACGTCGGGCATCGCTCGCGACGGCCCGGCCTGATTGGGGGAAACCGTCATGTTCGACGTCACGCGCCGCCACCTGCCCCTGGCTCTCACGGCCGTCCTGGCCGCCGCGCGCACCGCTTCGGCCCAAGGGAAGATCGTCTTCCACCGCGGCAATGACGGCGACCCGGAGACGCTCGATCCGCACCGGACCTCGACCGTTGCCGAGGCCCATCTGCTGCGCGACCTGCGCGAAGGCCTCGTCATCCACAACATGAGGGGCGAGGTCGTCCCCGGCGTCGCCGAAAGCTGGACGATGAGCCCGGACGGCAAGCTCTGGCGCTTCAAGCTGCGCGCCAATGCGAAATGGTCGAACGGCGAGCCGCTGAAGGCGTCCGACTTCGTCTATTCGTTCCGGCGGATCATCAATCCGGAAACCGGTGCGAAATACGCCAATCTGCTTTTCCCGATCCGCAACGCCGAGACGATCCAGAAGGCGGCGCCCGGCTCCTCGCTCGACCAGCTCGGCGTCAGCGCGCCGGATGATCGCACGCTGGAGATCGCGCTGGAGCGGCCGACGCCGTATCTGCTCGAACTCTTGACCCATCAGAGCGCGCTGCCGGTCCACGCCGCCAGCACGGCCCGCGCCGCGCAGGAGCCGGGCCGCCCGGAAAACTGGGTCACCAACGGCGCCTTCACGCTCAGGGAGCTCGCGCCGAATTCGCATATCCGTCTCGACCGCAACCCGTATTTCCACGACGCAGCCAATGTGAAGATCGATACGGTGATCTTCTATCCGGCTGCCGATCTCGCGGCGGCGGCACAGCGCTTCCAGGCGGGCGAGCTGCACCTCACCACCGACATCCCGGCCGACCAGTTCAAGCAGCTGCGCGAGAAGCTCGGCGAGCAGGTCAGGATCGGCCCCTATCTCGCGACCTATTTCCTGATCATCAACTCGGCAAAGGCGCCCTTCGACGATCCGCGCGTGCGCCGGGCGCTTTCGCTGCAGATCGACCGCGAATTCATCGCCGACCGGGTCTGGGGCGGAACGATGCTGCCGGCCTATGGCGTGATCCCGCCCCATATCGGCAACTATGGCGAGCGGGCGGAGCTCGACTTCCGCTATGCCTCTATCCTCGAGCGCGAGGACGAGGCCAAGCGCCTGCTCGCCTCGGCCGGCTTCGGCAACGGCGTGCCGCTCGAGGTCGAGTTCCGCTTCAACACCACCGACAACAACCGCAACACCGCGATGGCGATCGCCGGGCAATGGCACGCCATCGGTGTCGAGACCCGCTTCGTCGAGACCGACTACCGCACCCATTTCGCCTATCTGCGCGACGGCGGCGATTTCGACGTCGCCCGCTATGGCTGGATCGGCGACTATTCCGATCCGCAGAATTTCCTCTTCCTGTTCCAGAGTGACAATGCCGGCTTCAACATCGGCAAATACGCCAACCCGCAATTCGATGCCCTGATGAAGCTCGCCGCCGACGAGCTCGACATCTTCAAGCGCGCCGCGATCCTGCGCGAGGCCGACAGCATCGTTATCACCGAGGAGCCCTGGATCCCGGTGCTGCACTATTCGACCAAGAACCTCGTCTCGCCGAAGCTCGTCGGCTTCGAGCAGAACCTGCGAGGCGCGATCCCAACGCGCTTCCTCAGTCTGAGGGCGTAAGCCGGCCTGCATCGCACGCCGGGCCGAATCGCGCCGCAGCACTCGCAACGGCGGCGAAGCTTCGCTAGGAAGGGTGGCTTTCCTGCCACCCAACCCGAGTCCCGCGATGAGCCGTATCGTCTATGTCAATGGCGCCTATCTCCCCGAGGAGGAGGCGAAGATTTCCGTGTTCGATCGCGGCTTCATCTTCGGCGACGGCATCTACGAGGTTTCCGCGGTGATCGGCGGCAAGCTGGTCGATTGCGAGGCTCATCTGGCAAGGCTCGAACGCTCCTGCGGCGAAATCCGTCTTGCCCTGCCCTGGTCGAAGGCCGAGCTCGTCGCGATCCATGAGGAGCTGATCAAGCGCAACAATCTCGACGAGGGCGGCATCTACCTGCAGGTCTCGCGCGGCGCGGCCGATCGCGATTTCCCCTTCCCCAAGGATGTCGCGCCCACGTTGGTGATGTTCACCCAGGCCCGCAATTTCGTGAATGCGCCGACGGCGAAGACCGGCATCAAGGTCGTCTCGACACCGGACCTGCGCTGGGCGCGCCGCGACATCAAGAGCGTCAACCTGCTCGCCCCCGTGCTCGCCAAGCAGTTCGCGCTGGAAAGCGGCGCGCAGGAAGCCTGGCTGACCGAGGACGGCGTCGTCACCGAGGGCGCCTCCTCCACCGCCTGGATCGTCAAGGACAAGACGCTGATCTCGCGCCCGCTCTCCAACAAGGTGCTGCCCGGCATCACCCGCAAGGCCGTGCTCGCCTTCCTGGCGGAATCCGGCTTCGGCTTCGAGGAGCGCGCCTTCACGCTGGAAGAGGCGCTGGACTCCGAGGAAGCCTTCATCACCTCCGCGACGAGCCTCGTCATGCCGGTGACCACGATCGACGGCCACAGCATCCACAACGGCGCGCCCGGCCCGACCGCGTTGCGTCTGCGCGAGATCTATATCGACTACGCCCGCAAGGGCGGCGTGTTGGGCTGATCTAGCCCAACAACCGTTATGGGCGGGCTTGACCCGACCACCTCGGAAACCAGCCTGCTTGTCGTGAGTTTCTCGGGTCGGCGCTAGGCGCCGCCCGAGAATGACGCACCCGCGGCCAATTCACCCATCACATAGGTGGCGACGACGTTGCGCTCGTCGCCCAGCGTGACGAGCACGAAGAGCTCCTGCGCCAGATCGCGAACCGTCTCCAGCCGGTGCGCCATCGCCCGCGTCGCAGCGGTATCGAGCACAACGGCGTCCGCCTCACGGCCGGGATCGAACCCCCCAATCAGATGGTCGAGGCCGAGTGCGACCGCGTTGCCGCGCGTGATCGCGTGCAGCGCTGCGAAGGCCGGCAGCGATTGTCCCTGCAGCTGCAGCACCTTGTAGGCCTCCGCCATGGTCCTGAGCATCGAATAGGAGGTGCCGCCGCCGATGTCGGTCGCGACCGCGACCTTGACGCCGCGCTGGCGGGCATGGGCCCAGTCGAACAGCCCCGAGCCGAGGAAGAGGTTCGAGGTCGGGCAGAAAACCGCCACGGCGCCGGCCTGCGCGAAGGCGCTCCACTCGTTATGGGTCATGTGGATGCAATGGCCCATCACGCTTTTCGAGCCCAGCAGGCCATGGCGGGCGTAGATGTCGGCATAGTCCGCGGCCTCGGGGTAGAGCTCGCGGGCGAAGGCGATCTCGGCGCGGTTCTCGTTGATATGGGTCTGGACGTGGCAGTCCGGGTGCTCGGCGGCAAGCCGGCCGGCCGCCGCGAGCTGCTCCGGCGTCGAGGTCAGGGCAAAACGCGGCGTGATCGCGTAGAGCTGCCGGCCCTTGCCGTGCCAGCGGGCGATCAGCGCTTTCGAATCGCGATAGCCGCTCTCAGCCGTGTCGGTCAGGGCTTCCGGCGCGTTGCGGTCCATCATCACCTTGCCGGCGATCATGCGGGTATTGCGGCGCTCGGACTCGGCGAAGAACGCCTCCGCCGATTGCGGGTGGACCGAGCAATAGACCGCCGCTGTGGTCGTGCCGCTGGCCAGGAGCTCGTCGAGGAAGAAGCGTGAGAGCTTCTCGGCATGGCCCTGCTGGCCGAGTTTCTGCTCCTCGACGAAGGTGTATTTGTTGAGCCACTCCATCAGCTGCGCGCCATAGGAGGCGACAACCTGGGTCTGCGGCATGTGGATATGGGCGTCGATGAAGCCCGGCATGATCAGATGCGGGCGATGGTCGATGATCTCTGCATCGGCCGGCAGCGTCGGCAGCAAGCCCTTGACCTCGCCCACCGCCTTCACAAGCCCGCCCTCGATGACGAGCAAACCGTCCTCGATGAAGCGATGGGCGCCCTCGCCGGCGTCGTGCGGATCGGCGGTGAACCAGAGCAGGCGGCCGCGCAGCGCGCGGATGGCGGTGGTTGCAGTCACGATCGGCAGCTCCAGCCCAAATCCACCTCACATCTGCACCAAATCAAAGCTTCCGGCCAAGCCGGATCGTGCCTAATCTCTCGGCATGAGAAGACGATGCGAGCGGAGCCGGCGCGATGCGTAAGACGCTGCGCTTCCTCATCGGCAACGAGCCGGTCGAGATCGAGGGCTGCGATCCGACTCTGACGGTGCTCGACTGGCTGCGCCTCGAACGGCGCATGACCGGCAGCAAGGAAGGCTGCGCCGAAGGCGATTGCGGCGCCTGCACGGTCGTCGTCGGCCGTCTCGACCATGGCCGGCTGCGCTACGAAGCGATCAACGCTTGCATCCGCTTCCTGCCGACGCTGGATGGCTGCCAGCTCCTCACCGTCGAGCATCTCAAGGGCGGCGACGGCAGCCTGCACCCGGTCCAGCAAGCGATGGTGGAGTGCCATGGCTCGCAATGCGGCTTCTGCACGCCGGGCTTCGTGATGTCACTACTGGCGCTCAGGCTGAACGAGGCGGAGCCGAGCATCGCGCGCATCGAGGATGCGCTCGCCGGCAATCTCTGCCGCTGCACCGGCTATGAGCCGATCATCGCCGCCGGCCGACGCATGGATGCGATCTCGCCACGCGAGGCAGATCCGTTCCTGAAGCAGTGCGAGACGACTGCTGCGAAGCTCGCCACTCTGCAGGACGGCAAAACGCTTGCTCTGGAGGGACAAGGCCGCCGCTTCTATGCGCCTGCGACCGTGTCCGCACTGGCCGAGCTGATCGCTGCCCATCCGCAGGCCGCTCTGGTGGCCGGCGCGACCGATGTCGGGCTTTGGGTCACCAAGGGAATGAAGCAGCTCGATCCGGTCGTCTATCTCGGGCGAATCGAGGGGCTGCGCGGGGTCAGCGACGAAGGCGATCATCTCCGCTTTGGGGCCATGGCGACACTCGTCGATGTGCGGAACGCGCTCGCCGATCTTTCGCCGCAGCTCGACGAGCTGATGCGCCGGTTCGGCGGTGAGCAGGTGCGCAATGCCGGCACGATCGGCGGCAATATCGCCAACGGCTCGCCCATCGGAGACCTGCCGCCGGCACTCATCGCGCTGAAAGCGACGCTGGTGCTGGCGAAGAGCGCGGATGGCGGCGAGATCGAACGTCGCACCCTTCCCCTCGAGAGCTTCTTCCTCGATTACCGCAAGCAGGACCGGCGCCCCGGCGAATTCGTCGAGGCCGTATCGGTGCCGAAGTTGCCGTCTGACGCGCTGTTCAATGTCTCGAAGGTGTCGAAGCGCTTCGACGAGGATATCTCAGCGGTCTGCGGCGCCTTCCGGCTGCGGCGCGATGCGAACGGATTCATCACCGAGACGCGGCTGGCCTATGGCGGCATGGCCGGCATTCCGAAGCGGGCGAAGGCAGCGGAGGCGGCGCTGATCGGGCGGCCGTGGGACGAGGAAGCGGTCGCGGCTGCCATCGCCGCCCTGCCCCAAGATTTCACGCCGCTCGACGACATGCGGGCCTCGGCGCGGTATCGGCTGACGGTCGCCGGCAACCTGCTGCGGCGCTTCCTGATCGAGACCACGGAGCAACCGGCACGGACTCGCGTCGCCGGTCTGCTGGCGGAGGCGGCCCATGGCTGACGCGCGCCGCAAGCTCGATATCGCCGCGGAGGCCGGTCCGGTCGGCGGCGCGCTGGCGCATGATTCCGCCGCCAAGCATGTCGCGGGCGAGGCGGTCTATATCGACGACATCGCCGCGCCCGACGGGCTGCTTCATGCCTATCTGGGCCTGAGCACCGTCGCGCATGGCCGGCTGCTCTCGCTCGATCTCGCAGCCGTCCGCGCCGCGCCCGGCGTCGTCGGCGTGCTGACGGCGGCCGATGTTCCAGGCGTCAACGACATCTCCTCGACGCATCGGCAGGACGAGCCGCTTTTCGCCACGGATCGCATCCTCTTCCATGGCCAGCCGCTTTTTGCCGTGGTCGCGGGAACGCGTGAGCAGGCCCGCCATGCCGCGACGTTGGCCAAGGCGGAATATGCCGAGGAGGCGCCGCTGATCGACATCGCGGCGGCACGCGCGGCTGGCGGAGCGCTCGTAACCGACCCGCTGAAGCTGGAGCGCGGCGATATCGCCGCTGCGCTGGCGGCGAGCCCACGCCGTCTCAAGGGCTCGATGGCCATCGGCGGGCAGGAGCACTTCTATCTCGAAAGCCAGGTCGCGCTCGCTGTGCCGGGCGAGGACGAGGACATGCAGGTTTTCGTCTCGACCCAGCATCCGAGCGAGGTGCAGCACATGGTCGGTGCCGTGCTCGGCGCCGGTTCCCACGCGGTGACGGTCGAGGTCCGGCGCATGGGCGGTGGCTTCGGCGGCAAGGAGACACAGGCCAATCTCTTCGCTTGCGTCGCTGCGCTGGCGGCCCGCAAGCTGAAACGGCCGGTGAAGCTCAGGCCCGACCGCGACGACGACATGGCGATCACCGGAAAGCGCCACGATTTCGTCTGCGACTACGAGGTCGGCTTTGACGAGGACGGCAGCATCCATGCTGTCGACGCGCTCTATGCGGCGCGCTGCGGCTGGAATGCCGATCTCTCCGGGCCGGTGACCGACCGCGCCCTGTTCCACATGGATAATTGCTATTTCTACCCGGCGGTGCGCGCCCGCTCGGAACCGCTCTTCACCAACACCTGCTCGAACACCGCCTTCCGCGGCTTCGGCGGGCCGCAAGGCATGGTGGGAGCCGAGCGCTTCATCGAGGAGGTCGCCTTCGCCACCGGGCTCGACCCACTGGAGGTGCGCAAGCGCAACCTCTATGGCGGCAATTCCTCAACTGAAGGCCTTGGCCGCGACCTCACGCCCTACTACCAGCAAGTCGAGGACAATATCGCGGGCCATGTCATCTCCGAGCTGGAGCGGCGCTGCGATTACCAGGCGCGGCGGGCGGCGATCCGCGAAGCCAATGCGAAGAGCCCCGTCATCAAGCGCGGCATCGCGCTGACGCCGGTGAAGTTCGGCATCTCCTTCACCGCGACCTGGTTCAACCAGGCGGGCGCGCTGGTGCATGTCTATAAGGACGGCACGGTGGCGCTGAACCATGGCGGCACGGAGATGGGGCAAGGGCTCTACATCAAGGTGGCGCAGGTCGTGGCGCAGGCCTTCGGCCTCGGGCTCGACGCTGTGAAGATCACCGCCACGACCACCGGCAAGGTGCCGAACACCTCGGCCACTGCGGCCTCCTCGGGTTCCGATCTCAACGGCATGGCGGCGCTCGACGCCTGCGAGACGATCAAGAGGCGGCTGACGGAATTCGCCGCGAAGCATTGGCAGGAGCGGCCGGAGGACATCGCTTTCCTGCCCGGCCGGGTGAGGGTCGGCGCGCGTGAGATCGCCTTCCGGGAGCTGATTCAGGCGGCCTATATGGCCCGCATCCAGCTTTCCGCGACGGGCTTCTACACCACGCCGAAGATCCATTGGGACCGCAAGGCAGGACGTGGCCATCCCTTCTATTATTTCGCCTATGGCGCGGCGGCGGCCGAGGTCGCCATCGACACGCTGACCGGGGAATACAAGGTCGAGCGCGTCGACATCCTGCACGACTGCGGGCAGTCGCTGAACCCCGCCATCGACCGGGGGCAGATCGAGGGCGGTTTCGTGCAGGGCATGGGCTGGCTGACGACGGAGGAGCTTGTCTGGGACCGCAAGGGCCGGCTCTGGACCCGTGCGCCCTCGACCTACAAGATCCCCGTCGCCTCGGATCGACCGCGCATCTTCAACGTGCATCTGCTGGAAAACGCCCCCAACCGCGAGCCGACGATCCACCGCTCCAAGGCGGTCGGCGAGCCGCCGCTGATGCTGGCAATCTCGGTGCTGCATGCGCTGTCTGATGCCGTGGCCAGCGTGGGGGATTACCGGGTTTGCCCGCGGCTCGACGCGCCGGCGACGCCGGAGCGGGTACTGGATGCGGTGGAGCGGGTTCGGGCGGAGGCCGCGTCATGAGCCTCTCCGCCTTCCTCGCCGCCCGTCGCGATGAGGACATCGTGCTGGTGCGGATCGAATCCGCCGAGGGCTCCACCCCGCGCGAAGCCGGCGCGACGATGGCCGTCACGGCGCGCGCCATCGCCGGCACCATCGGCGGCGGGCAACTCGAATTCCACTGCATCGACTTCGCCCGGCAGATGCTCGCGACGGGCGCAGTGGACCAGCAGCTCGACATCCCGCTCGGCCCGCAGATGGGACAGTGCTGCGGTGGACGGGTGCGCGTTTCGCTCGCGCGCGCCACGCCCGCCGCGATCGCGCTGATCGCCGCCAGCGAGAAGGCGCAAGCCCTGGCGCGGCCGCCCGTGCTGATCTTCGGCGCGGGCCATACGGGCCGCGCTCTGGCCAAGGCGCTGGCGCCCCTGCCCTTCGCCGTCTCGCTGATCGACGACCGCGACGACGTCATGGGCGGGCTGCCGGCCGCCATCACCTGCATCCGCATGGCCGATCCCGTCGATGCGGTCGCGAGTGCGTCGACGGGCGCCGCCTTCGTCGTGCTCTCGCACAGCCATGCGCTCGATTACCGGCTGGCGGAAGCGGCGCTGGCGCGGGGCGACGCGGGTTATGTCGGCATGATTGGCTCCGCCACCAAGCGCGCCCGCTTCGAGGCGAGCTTCCTGCGAGCCGGCGGGCGCCGTGAGGCGCTGGCCCGTCTGACCTGCCCGATCGGGGCTGAGGATGTGGACGACAAGCGTCCAGAGGTGATCGCGGCCTTGACGGCGGCCGAGCTGGTGCGTTGCTTGCTTGGCGCGCGGCAGGCGGCGAAAGGGAGACGGTCGAGACATGAATCAGCCGCGTGAGCAGATTGTGCCGTCGCGGCTGGCGCTCGCCCATATCTCGAAGAGCTTTCCGGGCGTGAAGGCCAACGAGGATATCAGCCTCAGCATCGCGCCGGGCGAGATCCATGCGCTGCTGGGCGAGAACGGCGCCGGCAAATCGACGCTGGTCAAGATCATCTACGGCGTTCAGCAGGCCGACGAGGGCACGATCTCGTGGAACGGCGAGCCCGTCGCGATCCCCTCGCCCAAGGCGGCGCGCAAGCTCGGCATCGGCATGGTCTTCCAGCATTTCTCGCTGTTCGACGCGATGACGGTGATCGAGAACATTGCGCTGGGGCTCGACGAGGCGGTCGATCGCGAGGAGCTTAAGGCCAGAGTCGCGGCGATCCTCGAATCCTATTCGCTGCCGCTCGATCCCGACCGCGAGGTTCATACGCTCTCGGTCGGCGAGCGCCAGCGCATCGAGATCGTGCGCTGCCTGCTGCAGAAGCCGAAGCTGCTGATCATGGACGAGCCGACCTCGGTGCTGACGCCGCAGGAGGTCGAACGGCTGTTCTCGACGCTGCGGCAGATCGCGGCGGAAGGCTGCTCGATCCTCTACATCTCGCACAAGCTCTCGGAGATCCGGGCGCTCTGCGACAGCGCCACCATCCTGCGCGCCGGGCGCGTCGTCGCCACCTGCGACCCGAAGGTCGAGACGACCAAGCGCATGGCCGAGCTGATGATCGGCGCCGAGCTACGCAAGATCGAGCACAGCAAGACGGCAGGCGCAGGCGCGGTGCGGCTCAGCGTCACCGGATTGTCGCTGCCGGGCGAGCCGCCCTTCGGCACGGATCTGGAGGCGGTCTCCTTCGTGGCGCGGGCCGGCGAGATTCTCGGCATCGCCGGTGTCGCCGGCAACGGCCAGGCGGAGCTGCTGACGGCGCTCTCGGGCGAGCGGCTGGCACCGGGCCCTGCGACGATCCAGCTCGACGGCAAGGCAATCGGGCAGGAAGGCGCGGGCGCCCGCCGGGCGCTCGGCCTCGCCTGCGTGCCGGAGGAGCGCAATGGCCATGCCGCCGTGCCGGATTTTTCGCTCGCCGACAACGGCCTTCTCACCGCGCGCCACCGCGTGCCGCTCGCGCCTCATGGCTGGATCAGCCGGGGCAGCGTCAAGCGTTTCGCCGACAGCGTCATCAAGCTCTTCGACGTGCGCACGACCGGCTATGGCGCGCTCGCCCGCTCGCTCTCGGGCGGCAACCTGCAGAAGTTCATCATGGGCCGCGAGATCGGCCAGCAGCCGGCGGTGCTCGTCGTCTCGCAGCCGACCTGGGGTGTCGATGCGGGAGCGGCCGCCGCGATCCGGCAGGAACTGGTCGATCTGGCCGCCAAGGGCTCGGCCGTCGTGGTGATCTCGCAGGATCTCGACGAACTGCTTGAGCTCGCCGACCGGCTCAGCGTCATCAACGAGGGGCGGTTGTCGGCGCCACGGCCCGTCGCCAGCCTCGGCATCGACGAGATCGGCCTGATGATGGGTGGCGTCCACGGCGCGGAGGCGGCAGCCCATGCTTGAATGGCGCCGCCGCCGCGAGCCTAGCCTGCCGATGCTGGCCCTGAGCCCGCTGATCGCGATCGCGCTCACCATGGCGCTCGGCATGATCGTCTTCACCGCCATGGGCTATGACGGCTTCCACGCCGTGGGGAGCATCTTCCTGACGCCCTTCCTCGAGCCGCAGCGCTGGGCCGATATCGGCGTCAAGGCGGCGCCGCTCGTCATGATCGCGCTCGGGCTCGCCATCGGCTTCCGCGCCAATGTCTGGAACATCGGCGCCGAGGGGCAATACGTCATGGGCGCCATCGCCGGCACCGGCGTCGCGCTCCTGACCTACCAGATGACCGGCTGGTGGATCCTGCCCGCCATGGTGCTCGCCGGCATCCTCGGCGGCATGGCCTGGGCGGCCATTCCCGCCTTCCTGCGCGTCAGGCTTCAGGTCAGCGAGATCCTGACCAGCCTGATGCTGACCTATGTCGCGGTGCAGTTCCTCTATTTCCTCGTGCGCGGACCGTGGAAGGATCCGGACGGCTTCAACTTCCCGCAGACGCGCATGTTCACCGCAGACCAGACGCTGCCGACAGTGCTGGAAGGTACGCTCGTCCATCTCGGCATCCCGGCCGCGCTGCTCCTGGCGCTCGTAGCCTGGCTGCTGATGGAGAAGACGACCGCCGGTTATGCGGTGAAGGTCGTGGGGCTTGCACCTGCGGCCGCCCGCCACGGCGGCTTCAGCGCCGAACGCACGACCTGGGCGACGATGCTGCTCAGCGGCGGGCTCGCGGGCTTGGCCGGGCTGTTCGAGGCGGCCGGCCCCTTCGGCCAGCTCACGCCGCAATTCCCGATCGGCTACGGCTTCACGGCGATCATCGTCGCCTTCCTGGGGCGGCTGCACCCGCTCGGCATCGTCTTCGGCGGTATCGTCCTGGCCGCGACCTATGTCGGCGGCGAGATCGCGCAGTCGACGGTGCGGTTGCCGCAAGCCGCTACCGGCATGTTCCAGGCCCTGCTCCTGTTCATGCTGCTGGCCACCGACGTGCTGGTGCGCTGGCGGATCAGCTGGAAGCGGAGGGCCGCATGACCAGCGCTATCCTCGTCTCGATCCTGATGACGCTGGTCGCCGCCTCGACGCCGATCCTGCTCGCAGCTCTGGGCGAACTCGTCGCCGAAAAGGCCGGCGTGCTCAATCTCGGCGTCGAGGGCATGATGCTCTGCGGCGCTGTCGCCGGCTTCGCCGTCGCCTTCTCCAGCGGCAGCACGACGCTGGGGCTTTTCGCCGCCCTTCTCGCCGGCGTCGCCACGGCGATGGTCTTCGCGGTGCTGGCGCTCTCGCTCAATGCCAACCAGGTCGCGACCGGGCTTGCGCTCACCATCTTCGGCATCGGCGCCTCCTCGCTCATCGGGGCGGGGTTTGTAGGGCGCACCATTCCGCGGCTCGGGCCGATCTTCCCGGCCGCGTTGTCGGAGCATCCCTGGCTGCGCGTCGTCTTCGGCCACGACATCCTCGTCTATCTCTCGCTCGCGCTCGTCATCGGCATCGGTTTCTTCCTGCGCCGGACGCGGCCCGGCCTGATCCTGCGTGCGGTCGGCGAGAACGACGCCTCTGCGCACGCCATCGGCTATCCCGTCATCGCCATCCGCTACGCGGCGGTGGCATTCGGCGGTGCGCTGGCGGGGCTGGGTGGGGCCTATTTCTCGTTGGCGCTGACGCCGATGTGGGCGGACAGGCTCACCGCCGGTCGCGGCTGGATCGCGCTCGCGCTGGTCGTCTTCTCGGCCTGGAGGCCGGGGCGGCTCTTGGTCGGCGCCTATCTCTTCGGAGCGGTGGCAACGCTGGAGCTGCAGGCCAAGGCGGCCGGCGTCAGCTTCCTGGCGCCGGAAGTGCTGGCGATGGCCCCCTACCTTGCGACGATTGCGGTTCTGACCATGATGTCGCTAGGACGAAGAACCGGCCGGCTCGATGCGCCGGCCTGCCTCGGCAAGCCCTTCTCGGCGGTATGACGCCAGTACAGACAAGAACAAGGAGTTGATCATGACCAGCATCATCACCCGCCGCAGGCTGACCTTCGGCGCCGCCGCCGCCTCGACCCTCCCCCTCGTCGGCCGTGGCGCGCAGGCGCAGGCGCCGCTCGGCGTCGGCTTCGTCTATGTCGGGCCGATCGGCGACCACGGCTACACCTGGACGCATGACCAGGGCCGCCTCGCCGCCGAGAAGCACCACGGGGCCAAGATCAAGACGAGCTTCCTCGAGAACGTCGCCGAGGGTCCGGACGCGGCGCGCGCCATCCGCCAGCTCGCCCAGGCCGGCAACCAGCTGATCTTCACGACCTCCTTCGGCTTCATGAACCCGACGATCCAGGTCGCCAAGCAGTTCCCGAAGATCAAGTTCGAGCACGCGACCGGCTATATGCGGGCCGAAAACGTCGCGACCTACAACGCCCGGTTCTATGAGGGCCGCGCGGTGATCGGCACGATCGCCGGCCATATGTCGAAGGCGGGTCAGGCCGGCTACGTCGCCTCCTTCCCAATCCCGGAGGTGGTGATGGGCATCAACGCCTTCCACCTCGCCGCGCGCAAGGTGAACCCGAACTTCAAGACCAAGGTCGTCTGGGCCTCGACCTGGTACGACCCGGCCAAGGAAGCCGACGCCGCCAAGGCGCTGATCGACCAGGGCGCCGACATCATCACCCAGCACACCGATTCCGCGGCCCCGCTCCAGGCGGCCGAGCAGCGCGGCATCTTCGCTTTCGGCCAGGCCTCCGACATGCGGGCCTTCGCGCCCAAGGCGCATCTCACCGCGATCGTCGACGACTGGTCCGGCTACTACATCCGGCGGATCCAGGAGGTGATGGACGGAACTTGGAAGTCCACCGACACCTGGGGCGGCATCAAGGACGGCTTCGTCCGGCTCGCGCCCTTCAACGAGGCGATGACGCCGGCCGCCCGCGCCGCGGCCGAGGAGGTCCAGAAGGGCATCGTCGCCGGGACGCTCCACCCGTTCACCGGCGAGCTCAAGGACCAGAAGGGCGAGGTCCGCGTGAAGGCCGGCGAGACCGCCTCCAACGAGATTCTCTCCAAGATGGACTGGTTCGTCGACGGCGTTCAGGCCTGAGCGAAGCGTCGATCTGCGGCGATGGCGGGCGCTTTCCGCCGTCGCCGCGATTCGCAAATCAACGTGGCGACGTTAGGTCAATATTCACCTCGTCACGACGTGGCCCCGTCAAAAAGGCGCCGCCGAGCTCGAAACCGCCGGAACGAAGCCGTTTTCTGTGCGTATCTACCGCCGCGGGCATCGTAATTCGGCGGCAACCATGGCAACTGCGAGCCTGCGCGCCGCGAATGATTGAGGAGCGTCGCGGCCGCCTGTCCTGCTAGGGATGGACTGCCGTGGTCGTGCGCGACGCCTAAAAACACCTTCTTAAGGAGGCTAGCAAAATGACGAAGAACGAACTGATCGCCGCCATTGCGGAAGAGACCGGCAAGACCAAGGCGGACGTCTCCGCCATCCTGGCCTCGCTCGGAACGACCGTCGCCAAGACCCTGAAGAGCGGCGACGATGTCACGCTCGGCGGCATCGGCAAGCTTTCGGCCGCGAAGCGCGAAGCCCGTGAGGCCCGTAACCCCTCCACCGGCGCGACCATCAAGGTTCCGGCCAAGACTGTCGTGAAGTTCAAGGTCACCAAGGACCTCGCCGAGGCCGTGGCGTAACGCCAGCCAAGGGAAACAAGCAGCGTCCGTACATATGGCACGGACGCTGCTTGAGTTCCGCCGCCGGGCTTGACCCGGGCAGCGCTTTGGCCAGATTCTCGGGTCTGGGTTTCGTTTCGCCCGAGAACGACGTCAGCGGCATGTTTCTTCGCCTCTTCACCGATCTGCGCGCCGCCAAGGTCCCGGTGACCTTGCGGGAATATCTGACGCTGCTCGAAGGCGTTGAGGCCGATCTCGCCGAGCACCGCGTCGACGAGTTCTACTACCTCGCCCGCGCCACGCTGGTGAAGGACGAGCGCCATCTCGACAGGTTCGACCAGGTCTTCGCCCAGGTGTTCAAGGGCATGGAGACGCTTGGCCAGGCGATCGAGGAAGCCGGCATTCCCGAGGAATGGCTGCGCAAGCTCGCCGAGAAATTCCTGACCAACGAAGAAAAGGCCCAGATCGAGGCACTCGGCTGGGACAAGCTCTGGGAGACGCTGAAGAAGCGCCTGGAGGAGCAGAAGGGCCGCCACCAGGGCGGCAGCAAATGGATCGGCACCGGCGGCACCTCGCCTTACGGCGCCTATGGCTACAATCCCGAAGGCGTCCGCATCGGCCAGGACAAGAATCGCAATTTCCGCGCGGTGAAGGTCTGGGACAAGCGCGAGTTCAAGGATTTCGACGACACGCGCGAACTCGGCGTCCGCAACATGCGGATCGCGCTCAGGCGCCTGCGCCGCTTCGCCCGGACGGGCGCGGCCGAGGAGCTCGACCTCGACGGCACGATCTCCGAGACCGCCAAGCACGGCTACCTCGACGTGAAACTGCGCCCCGAGCGGCACAATGCCATCAAGGTGCTGCTCTTCCTCGATGTCGGCGGCTCGATGGACTGGCATATCGAGCTGGCCGAGGAGCTGTTCTCGGCGGCGCGGGCCGAGTTCAAGCATTTCGAGCATTTCTACTTCCACAACTGCCCCTATGAGCGGGTCTGGAAGGAGAACCGGCGCCGCCATGAGCAGCAGATCCCGACCTGGGACGTGCTGCGGACCTATCCGGCCGATTATCGGCTGGTGTTCATCGGCGATGCCTCGATGAGCCCCTATGAGATCGGAATGCCCGGCGGCTCGGTCGAGCACTGGAACGAGGAGGCCGGCGAGGTCTGGATGGAGCGGCTGACGACGAAATTCCCCAAATCGGTCTGGCTCAATCCGGTGCAGCAGCACCTATGGAACTACACCCAGTCGATCCGGCAGATTGGCGGGCTGATGGGCGGGCGCATGTTCCCGCTGACGCTCGACGGGCTCGACGGGGCGATGAAGGTGCTGGCGCGGTGACGATGGCGACGATGGACGGCGAAGACGACGATGCCCCTCCCCCGAGCTGGCGGCAGAGGCCGAAGCCCGTGGGCATCGAGGTCGGCTACAAGCTCCTCGGCGACACGCTGGAGGTCGACCGCACGCGCCGGGTCGACAATGTCCGGCTGAGCGCTGTCGAGCAGGTGCGCTTCCTCTACGCGCCGGGCAACATCTCCTCGAAGGGCTTCAGGACCCAGCTCAAGCTCAATGACGGCCGGACCGTGACTTTCGGCAATCTGTCCTGGCGCTCGCTGACCGACATCGACCGCGACGATGCTGGCTATCACCGCTTCGTCGCGGCGCTTGCAGCCGCGATTGCGCGCGCCAATCCGCGCGCCCGCTTCGTCGGGGGCAAGCCGAAGCCGCTCTGGCTCCTGCTCGTGCTGGTCAGCCTGCTCTGCCTGCTGATGCTCGCAGGCTTCACGTTGCGCGCCTTCCTGCAGGGCACGACCAATGCAGGGCTGCTGGGCGTCCTGCTGATCGCTGCCTCGTTCTGGCAAGTCTGGCCGCTCGTCGCGCTCAACAAGCCACGCGAGCTGGCCAGCGGCGAGGTCCCGGACGACCTCGTGCCCGGTCGCGCGGGCTAGGGTCTGTCCTCATTATGGATGGTGTTCTGACGCTGGGCATTTTGGTCGGCGGGCAAGAGCGTGGCCGCCGCAAACCGCCCGGTTTGCAAGACCGCGCGACGCATCAGCCGACCAAAAGGCCCGCGCCCCGAAGGGGGCGGGCGAAAATGCACGATAGCTGTGTCGGTCCCTTGCCCGATGCCTGGGGCATCGGGCGGCAGGCTCCTCCTTGCTCTCGGGCATTTTGGCCCGATCAAAACACCATCTGTAATGAGGACAGACCCTAAGCCCCGCGCACGACCAGCACCGAGCAGTGAGCCCGGCGCACGATGGCCGAGGCGTTCGAGCCCAGGACATAGGCGAGCATGCCGGGCTCATGCGAGGCGATGACGATGAGGTCGGCGCCGTTGGCGTCCGCCTCGGCCAGCACCTCGCCATGAACCGAGCCGATCAGCACCTTGGCGGAGACCTGGTCCGATGGCAGGTCGACCTTGGCCGCGATCTCGGCGAGCTTCGCCTCGGCGTCCTGCTGCTGCCCGGCGTCGAAATCGGCCGGCACGAATTCCATGTAGGTGACGGGCACCAGCGAGCGGACATAAACGAGCCGCACCTTGCCGCCGGAGACCTTGGCGAAGGACACGGCCGCCTCGATGGCCGGCTGGGCGAGTTCGGGTTCCGCCAGATCGACGGGGACCATGATCGACTTGTACATCGCAAGACTCCTAGGCAGGTGGTTCAACCATCTTGGAGTTTGCCAGCGCCAGCGCCATGATCCAGCGCAAAATGCGTTCGCGGCACGGCGATCTGCGAGGATACCCCTGCTCTCGACGCGGAACGGCTGGAGTCCGGACCCTAGCCCTGCCGCGCGGGCGTGCGCACGACGAGGCCGTCGAGGTCGTCCCTGATCTTGATCTGGCAGGAGAGGCGCGAGGTCGGCCGGACGTCATAGGCGAAGTCCAGCATGTCCTCCTCCATCGGCTCCGGCCGGCCGACGGCCTCCGCCCAGGCCTCGTCGACATAAACGTGGCAGGTGGCGCAGGCGCAGGCGCCGCCGCACTCGGCCTCGATGCCGGGAACGCCGTTGCGGATCGCCGTCTCCATCACGGTGGAGCCAGTCTCGCCCGCGACGGTGCGGCTCTCTCCGTGAGCGTCGATATAGGTGATGTTTGGCATGGAAGACTCCGGCGGCGCGCGACGAGGCTCCGGTTAGAGCATTTCAAAGCCGTGCGGAACGGCTTTCGGCGCCGCAGCGCCCTTCAGGCCGCGCAATCGAAGCGGGCGATGACGGCCCGCGCCTCGGCGGCGGCCAGCGCCAGCGCATCCATGGCGCTCTCGGCCAGGTTCGGATTGGGGCCGGCGAGGCTCTGCTCGATGCGATCCGCCGCTTCCGCAACCTGCCAAGCGCCGATGGCGCTCGCCGCGCCCTTCAGCGTGTGGGCCGCGTCCATCCGGGCCTGCCTGTCGGTGCTGCCGTGGATCGTGCGCAGATGGGCGGCGCATTGCTGGACGAAGAGCATCAGCAGTTCGCGCTCCAGCTCGTGGTCGCCGCCGGTCTGGCTGGAGAGATGCGCGGTGTCGATAGCCTGCAGGGTCATATCAGAACTCTTGGAGAAAAACGGGGAGCCGGAAACTCTTGAGCCCACCTTTGTGGCGCACATGCGGTGCCAGAACATCGTGCGACTGCAGGAGCCGTTCCTCCCCCATCATCAAGCGCCTTCATGGTGAACGAGGCGTTAACGACGTTTGTGAATCGAGCGCTTAATTGGGTTTCCAAGGGTCCGGGGCTCCACTACCCTTTGTGTTTAGTAAATGATGGGTGCAGTGTTTCCGCTCAACCCGGCCAGAGGCGGCAGGGGGCGGCGGGGCGTGACGTTGCGCCCATCGTCAGTAGCGTGGCGAGGCGGCAATCATGAATCGACCCAAGAAGCTCCAGGATCCCACTGAAGCTGCGATGTCGGCGATCGAAGAGGCGCTGCGGCTCGACCAGCCCCAGTCGGAGTCCGCCCGCGACGAGGCCGAGACGCCCGTCAGTGCCGAGCCGCGCCTGCCCTCCACCAGCGAGAACGACCTGAAGCTCGAGCTGCCTCGTCTCGAGTCCGCCCCCGTCACCCCTCCCCCGCAGCA
>UCLR01000035.1 GCA_900473415.1 Hyphomicrobiales bacterium | reverse complement strand
GGCCTGAGAACAGCGCATACGGCGATCAGGTCATCGACGGCTTTGTAGTCGGAGGCTTCGCCGCCGGTGAGGACGAAGCCAAGAGGGCGTCCCTGACCGTCTGCGGGGGCGTGGATTTTGCTCGTAAAGCCGCCGCGGCTTCGACCAAAACCCTCCTTATAAGTCCCCCTTTTGCGCCCGCTGCCTGTGAATGGCCGCGTACCGTGGTGCTGTCGATCATGTGTTGCCAGTCGTCGGTCAGCCCGAGTTCGACCAGCGTTTCGAGCAAGGCGTCCCAGACCCCTTGCTCGGCCCAGCGCCGGAACCGGACATAGACCGAGTTCCACTTGCCGTAGCGCTCGTGCATGTCGCGCCAGGGGCAGCCGACCCGCAGCACATAGAGCATGCCGTTCAGAAAACGGCGGTTGTCTTGGGCGGGTCGAGACCATCGGCCGCGCTCGGCCGGCAAAAGTGCCCCAACCAGTGCCCACTCGTCATCCGTCAGATCGCCCCGAGCCAAAGTTGCCCCCTCTGAAAGGAAGCCTTGAATCAGTCACGAGGCGATTTGGGAATCCCTTTTGTCAACACGGCCTAAGTGATATTGTGCAGTTGGCTCCGGGGGCTTTGGGCGGGAGGAGCTGTTATGGAACATCGCTATCAGATCGGGGATCGGGTCAGCCTGGCGTTTGGCTTTTTTGACCAGGACCCTTCTGGGACTTATGAAATTTTGGCACTCTTGCCGACACGACCAGACGGGGATCCGCAATATCGAATCCGCGGCACCGATGACCGTCAGCGCGTTATTGGTCAGGCGCAGATCGGAGAGCCGGGACAGCCGGATTACCCTGTTCGACCTCGAAGCTCCCAGAACCCGATTACGGACGGGTTCAATGGTCTTCGGGAAGAAAATGACGAGTGATGCATTGAGCTTTAGCGTCGGCACTCACGTCGATTGGCCCGTCTTCGAACCGGCGGGGCCCGTCATCATACCGAGTTGTTTAGGAGGCATGAGGAATACGAATCCGGCCGCAACCGCGATTAGACCGATCACAGCCAGCCATAGCCAGAAATCAAGTGGTGGCCGTTTTCTTCGACGGTGCATAGTCCAGCAATTCTGCGTCCCATGTGAGGTTCCGCAAGCCCTGCGTATTCGCCAAGGCTGAGCAGTCTTCACCGGCCCGGATCGTATGCCCAATGTTTTCAGTTGATGGCCCGGCCAAGCTACACGTCCGCGAAATCACAAGCTGGGACCTACATAATAACCAAGTGGACGCCGAGCCGTCATGGCTTGAGGGCTGGAATGACGGCCCGACGCCCGGCGCCGATGTGCGACGCTTGGGTTAGGATATACCCCAGCCGAGATCGTCTACATGGGAATTGCCCTACCCAACCGTACGTTGCGATGTGACCACACATCACTTTCAACGTCTCGGGCAGGAAGCTGCCGTGAGGCCAGTCAGGGTTGGGTAGGGCAAGGCCTAAGATTGTTCGCTGCCTCTTTTCTTCAATGCTGCCGCCCAGTCGGCATAGGGCGTGTTCTTAGCGATGTGTCGATTGAGATCGGGCGAGCCGTCGTTCCACCAAACCGGTCCGCGTTCTCCCAATGCAACCTTCGCTGCATCGACCCGCGCGCGGGCGGTCCGTAAGTCACCGTTTCCATGTTTGGCGTCTTTCACTGCCCGGCGCGCATCCATCAGTTCGGCGACGAACCGATTACGACGCTCTTCCTGGATCGCCGGGTTCGTCGACCGCCACAGACGGCCCGCGACAATAAAATAGCGGCCATCCGGTGTGACCGGATATTCGCGCCCGGTCACTTTGCCACCACCGCCGCCTGTTTCAGCTGCGTATTGCATGTCGGTTTGAATTTGGGGATCCTAGCTTACTTCTCGCGGGCACAGCCGGCCGCCCCAGACAACTCGGCGAGCGCGCTTGTTGTTGCAGGCTCAGCACGCTGGATCAATGAACTGATGTCATCAGATTGATCGGCATAGGACACCTTATCCTAGGCCGACGCCGGATTTATCTCTCATGAGCACGCCAGGCTCAGCCAACGCGTCTCGCTCGGCATCCGCCTAGACAGCGAGATCTTCGCAAACCCCGAAGCCGGCGGAACCCGCGCCTCGCTGTCAGCTTCTGAGGGCAGTCAGGGGCAGGCGTAGCCGTCGCTGGTCTCGCCGCATCGCGCTCCGGTCGGCAAGACGAGCGCGCCGCGATCGCGCCGGACATAGTCGCCATTGGGAAGCCGGAAGCCCCCCGTGGGATCCGGCGTTACGCGTGTCCCGTCGGGAAGGACAAGCTGGCCGCCGTCCCGCAGGATCTGCTTCGAAGTCCCTGGTTGTGCGGTGGAAAGCGATTGCAGGCGGCTCAAGTTGCAGCCCGACGCCAGCATCGCGACAGCCCCGACCAAAATCGCAGTCCTGACTACGCCCTCACCCTTCATCGAAATGCTCCGTCGCGCTGACCATGCTCAGTGTTCCAAGCCTCGACCGCCTCGATCAGCATAATCAGGCGCAGTGTCCTCAGCAGCATCCGCGCTTCGGAAGGGGAGGGCATACCGACATCCCGACGCAACGCGGATCAGGTGTCCCTGTTCCGCCCACGACGTCAGATCATTGCGCGCTCAACGACTGGCGTCGAGCTACCGAAGTCAGGCCGTGGAGCGCACATGCGCTCGTCATCGGTTTGCCGAATAAACCGGCGTCACGCCAGGGAGCCTTTGGTCCGACGAACGATGCCGATCGCATGACGCGGCCGGCATCGCTGCAGAGCCGGAGGCCGCAGCGATGGCTCGCTCGCTCGCTAGCGAGATCGGAGTCAAGTAGTCCCGGACGATCTTCCCCCGTGTGCCTCGTGTGCGCGCCCTTCACCTAAAGTTGAACGACATGCGGCCGCAGGAGAAGCCGAGGCCTTTCTCGTGGTGACCCTGGTCAAGCGACCGAAAGTTCCTCCCTTCGAGATCCTGAATGCGCTCTTCGATCTGACACCTGGCGAGGCTCGCGTAACCCGCCTGCTGACTTCCGGAGAGAGCGCGGCCAAGATCGCCACGACGTGCGGCGTTTCCGTTGAGACTGTCAGAACGCAGATCCGCTCGGCGCTTCAGAAATCCGGCATGCACCGCCAGGCCGAACTCGTCGGATTCCTCGCCGGGATAGACACAATCTGATCTGCCCCATCGGGCCCTTGTCCCTGCGACGATGAGCCTGAGTTCCCTGAAGGTCGCCTAAGCAGCATCTCGAGACCGGAACTAACCACATCGGCTGCTGTTTTCATGAGCATCAGTCCTCCAATGGGGAGAGCTCTCATGAAAACTCTCATGCTCGCCACGGCCACGGTCATCGTTTGTGCGACCACCATCAATGCTGGCGCGCAAACGTCGACGACCTCGCCGATGCCGGCGCCAAAAGCGGATGCCGACAAGAATGCGCCACTCCCGGGCGCCAACAGCTTCACCGAAGGCCAAGCCAAAAGCCGCCTTGAGGCGAACGGCTACAGCAATGTTATGGGCCTGAAAAAGGACGATGACGGCGTCTGGAAAGGCACCGCTACCCACTCCGGAACCCAGGTCAACGTATCGGTCGATTACCGCGGCAATATCACCCGGAATTAATCAACCGACATCGTTCATGACACTCGGAGAGAACCATGACCCGCACGATCACCCGTTCCTACGACACCTACGAACAGGCCGCCGGCGTCGTCGAGAAGCTCGAGCAAGCCGGCATATCCTCAACTGCGATCAGCGTGGTCGGACACGATCACCGCGTGAAGGATAGCAACGCCGCTGAAGGCGCCGGAATTGGCGCCGGCATTGGTGGGGCAGCTGGACTCCTCGCCGGTATTGGCATGCTGGCGATCCCGGGCATTGGCCCTGTCGTCGCGGCCGGCTGGTTAGCTTCGACCGCTGCGGGCGCGGTAGCCGGCGCCGCCGCAGGCGGGCTCATCGGCGCCTTGACGACTGCGGGCGTCGATGAAGACGAGGCGCATTATTACGCGGAAACAGTTCGCCGTGGCGGCACCGTTGTGTCAGTGCAGGCGGATGAGGGAGACGCCCCGACCGTGGAAGCAATTCTTGACGGCGCCTCTCCAATCGATCGAGAGGCCCGTGTCGCCTTGTACCGTCAAGAGGGTTGGACGCGGTTCGACGAAACCGCTCCGCCCTACCGGGCATTCTAAGTCACTCGATCCCGCCCCTGCAGATGCGGGGGCGGGACTTGCGTTCTCCCGGTCGTTGTGAGATACGTAATTCACGGTTTGTTCGCGTGCGCTCGCTTTGGCTGATGCTCCCCGAATCCCGCGCCGCCACCCGCGGCATAATGTTGAAGTTTTGCCCGGCGACTGCGGATGTACCAGCGCCATGGGTAACAGGAGCCCGGCCTTAGCAGGTCGGGCTTTCTCGTATCAACAGGGGCTCATGAGAAAGCCCGCCCCCAAAGGGAGCGGGCCTCGTTCCAGCCGACGCGTGCCGCCCGTCGGCCGGCATAGATCAATCGATAATCTGGACGACCCGCCGGGTGCTAGGCTCCACTAGGACGGGGTGTTCATTCACGACGGTGTAGCGATAGCCGCTCACGCCGTATTCTGCCGGAACCTCGCTATAAACCACGCCCTGCTGCGGGAGCACGGTGCCGACCGCGAGCGGCTGTGAATAGGTAAACGAGGTCGGGCGCTGGGTGACCACGTATTGCTTGAAGCGCGGCACCATCTCGCTGCGCATCGACGGAGGCTCCGGCAACCCATTGGGCTGACCCTGATTCTGAGCGAAAGCGGTCGCAGGCAGCAGAACCAGCCCCGCGGCAAAAATAACGTTCCTGAGCATCTGGTTTTCCTTCAATTCACATGAAGCCGAAGGTCACCCTTTGCTATCCCTATGGGGGATGAACCGTGGGGCGATAGGTAAGTTCCGAGAGCATCGGCCTGCGTTCGAGGTGGTGATGGGCCGTCCGTCCGAATTCACGCAATCCGATCAGCAGACTGTCCTTGGTCAAGGCAATCCGGGGTGAAACCCGGACCCTCGAAATCCCAAAACAAAGAATGGCCACGCCCATTCCCGCCGAGACTCTCGGCGACATCAACTCGATCAGCCGCGACGCTGCGGCCAGCGACGTCTTCATCCAGCACGCGGGGACCAGCATCCTGCCGATCGCGCTGCGCGGCGCTGCCGCCATCCATCCGGACGCCGCCAGCCGCTCGGCCCTGATCTCGGCCGCTGACCTCTGCGAGAGCCACTCGACGCGTGATGCCGCGGCCGTCGCCGCGGATGTCGCCGTCGCCGCGGAGAGCCGGCAGGCGCAGGCTATCCCGAAACGGACGATGCCCAAGGGCAGCGCCTCTTCAGCGAGGCGGCGCAGTTCGCCCGAGAGTTGCTCGCGCCGGCGACGGCCGTGGCTGCTGTCGTCAACCGCAGCGCCAAGAGCGGTGAAGCCACAATCGCCGTCCTGGTCTCGCGGGAATTCGGCATCTCGACGAAGGTCGCCGGCCTCCAGCTCAAGCGGGCGAAGACGCTTGGCCTGATCGTCCAAGGCGTCGCTACCGGCGCCTGACGGCCGGCGCCTACAATCGGGCCGATCTATTTTATGAATCGAGATCAGTGCTGTTCTCGTCGCCAGATGCGACTTAGATGTTTCTTATATACTTCACGCCGCGGTACGGCCCATGCAGGCTGAAATCCTTCACCCCGCCGGGGTTGCCAAGGCCAACCCCAGAACGATTGTTATTCACGCGCGGGCCGCCCATGGATTTGTTCTGGAAGGCCCTGTTCCCTCGGGGTTTGGCGGAAGCATCAACAGCCAACGTTGGGCTTAGAAGCAAGCCGATGGAAACAGCAATCAAAGCCGTACGGATCATGACATTCTCCGAGCTTGCGCTAGGTAAGCATGAGCCGGAGCGATCGCCGATGCAATCCTGCCCCCTGGTGGCTCGCTGAGCGGAAGGTCGGTCAGATCGCTGGAGCCTATGATCCGACGGACCGGCCCGCTCGCCGCCAGCTAACGCAAAGTAGTTTCCGCATGCTTGCGCGCCAGTGGCGCATCAAGCAGGCCGATCCGACGACCACACCAGCCGCAGATGTGGAACCTTGATGCCGGAGGCGGCACGGCGGCGTTTCCGCCGGGCCAAGGCAAGTGTCAAAATGAGACGAAGGCGACGCTGTTTGAGATTCATGGCCCACCGATGTGCGATTATGTGTCGATCTGGGTCGGCGCAGGCTTAGTGCCTCAGCAAAGTGCAAGGCCGATGCCGCTTCCTTGATCTGGATCATGAGCGAGTGGAGGGGCACTTATCGGCAGTGCTGGCGCGCTCTACGGCATCTCGGGAGTTCCGCCGCGTTGGCTTCAGCCGCTCGCGTGGCGCCAGAGATTGGGGACTTGGGTCGGCGGCTGATCGAGCAGTGATGTCCCCAAAACAAGCGACGGCCACGGAGACTGAATAGATGAAAGCACTCAGCCCTGAGGACATCGCCGCCATCGCAGAATACCGTGCCCGACGGGACTGGCCCATTCGAGACCGCTGACTGCGTAATCCTTCACCGCGGTGCCATCCTGCTCGTCGTCCGCGATCATCCGCGCTGCGCGAACTGATCGAGGAAACCGACTTTCGCCTCAAGGTTGGCACGACCTCGATCATCGGCCTCGACGGCATCCTGCGCCACCTCGAGCGCGCCTATGTCGGCTCCGTCAGGAAAACCAGGCCGGATCGCGATCCGCGCGCAGATATCAAGACGACAGCGTTCGTCTTCGATCTCGATCGGATCGGTGTCGTCATCGATCAGCCGGAGGTCACGGCCAAGGACGACGCGCGTGACGTCGCTTGGAAGACCGTGTCGGAGCTTCCGCATCTCGACACCTATGCCGATCATGACGAGATCATCGCGGACGCGGCGGCCCTCGCCAGAGCGCGGGCCTAGATCGGTTGAGCACGCATCAGAAACAGCGAGCAGGCCGTTTTGAAATTCCCCGTCGGAGCGTAGCGCAGCCCGGTAGCGCAACGGTTTTGGGAACCGTGGGTCGCAGGTTCGAATCCTGTCGCTCCGACCATCACACTCTGGGGCCATAGCTCAGTTGGGAGAGCGGGAGCTCTGCAAGCTTCAGGTCGTCGGTTCGATCCCGTCTGGCTCCACCAAAACCAAAACCCCGCCGTCTAACGGCGGGGTTTTCTTATGGTCGCTTGCATAAAGTCGGGCGACCCTTGTCGTAGCCGAATCCTTCGGCAGCCAAGTCGTTCGAACCCCAGCCGCCGAGACGCTCACCATGAAGCTCCTGCAATCACGCGCCGCTCTCGTCTTCCTCGTTGCCATGGGCGGCGCTGCCGGCGCGCAGTCCCAGGTGCCGCAGATAGCCCGCCTTACCGATCGGGCTACTGCCCTCCTCGAGACGTTGAAAGACAAGGAGCGCTTGAAGGAGGCCTGCAATATCACCACGGCGCACTTTGCCGCCGCGGTAGAAAGCGGAGCTGGCCTCGATCCTTCCGATCCGCGCTTCCCTATGATCGTCAACGTCCAACAGTGCTGCACGACCACGGTGGCCTTAGGCGGCGCCCAGGTCGGAACCGGGTTTCTCGGAATGGTCAATCCAGTCGGCGGGGCTGGCGTAGGCGGCGGCATTGCCTTCACGGTCAAGCTGATCAATGCCTTCGTGAAGGGCGAGCTCAACCGCTGCAGACCCAGATGAAGGAAGGCCACCCAGACCCAGACCACCGATCGTCAGCGCGCCTTCCCGCTCAAGGGCAACCTGATCGAAGTCGAGTCGAAGGTCGACCGCACCGGCAAGTCCTACCTGTCGGCCAAGTTCCAGACCACCGTCAAGCAGAAGCCGGTGACCTTCCGCGCCATGGCGTTCGGCAAGGCGGCCGAGGCCGTCAAGGACATCTTCGTCGAGGGCGAGGCCCGTCTCTTCGGCCTGATCGAGAAGGCGCAGGGCGAGTCGAAGGGCGGCGTCTTCCGCGTCCTGGCGCCCGGCAAGGAGCCGAAGGTTGCCGCCGCCGCGTAAGGCGAACGGACTGGCGCCGTACGGCTGCCGGCGATCGCGGACCCCGGTGTCTAACGGCACCGGGGTTTTTCTTTGCCTAACTGACCAAATCACGCACGCTCTGAGTAAAGGAATCGCGATCACCACCGATAACAAAGCTGAGTTAGCCGACGCCGGTGGTCATGGAAGTCAGTCGGTTTCAGCCTCGAACGCCATGACAGCAAGGGCCGACGACCCAGCTATGACCAACCATGCCGCATCGCCCAACCATGTCGTTGGAAGTGATTGCGAGGCCACGACCGCGGTGATCCCGGCCACTGAAAAGAAAGCTGCGAGAAACGACACACGCCACATTGCCGCCTCCATTTTTGGAGGCCAAAACGCGCCTCAACGGCGCAGGTTCCAATGAATTGGTCGGATCAATTTTAAAACGTCCGATCCAGCTATGGGTCCCAAGCCCGCCCCACGCAAGCTTGCACATTCAGACTCGAATGGTGTGAGCTTTTGGAATGCGGAATGGTCATCATCGATGTCAGTAGGCGCCGAAGCTTGACCCCGCCAAATTCACCTTTAACTCGCTGATTTGAACGGCATATCAGCGTTTGAAGAGGGGTCACGATCGGCGCCGATCGTGTCCCCTTCACAATAAAGATAACTTCTTAAATTCAATTATTTAGAGGAAATTTGAAGCGGGGTCTCGCTTGGGTGCTGAATCACACCGTGGCGAGACCGCAGTCGCGTTTCAGAGGAGCGAGATCAACTGCTTCACGGCGCTGCAGCGGGTCTGAAGCGCGCCGACCTAGCCGCTATCGCCGGCCGATCTACCGCAGGCTTGTGCTGCGACGGCGAAGGCCGCGCGTGCATCCTCGATCCCACCCTGACCTTTGATCGCCGCCATGCATGCCTGCACAGCCTCACGCCACTCCTCACTGGCGGCCGCATCTCGCCAGGACAGCAGGAATTCCGCCGCCCGCTCGATATTCGTCACGGCGTAGCGCTCACCGGTTTTGGCGTCCGTGACGTAGATCGGAGGGTTGAACCAGTGGAGCGGCATGGCTCTCCTGCGAGGCAGCGAGGAATCGTTCCGCGGTGGCGCGGCAGCGGTTTGAGAACGATCGTCACGAAATTCGGCCGGAGCCTCCCACCGCCAGCGCTTCGACGCGAACCAAGCAGCCGCAGCAACGGCCAACATCGAGGCGGCGATGAATAGTGGACCCATCGCCGCCTCCTCAGGAGATAGCGATTATGTGACCGAGATGTTCCGCCAACCTTCCGCAGTTTTGATGCAATCTAACCTTGCGTCAAGGAAACGTGGCGCAGGACGCCGGGCTGTTGCCCTGCCCCCCAGCCCCAGCGGCTCGGCGTCCACCGACCAGCACCTCCTGAAGCCGCGGGCATCGCTCTCAACAGACAAGAGATCGGAGCGGATCCAGCTGACATGCTGATCGGTGCGTCTCCCACAGCACCGCGGATCAACACGACTTCGTGACGGCTGGTCGAGCGCCCCCCAAATGGGGCTGGTCGGCCCGTCGAATTGCGATAGTCTGACCCGGAAGGCAGGGCGTCCGCCTTGGCGGGCAACCTCGCTTCGCAAGGATTGTCGGCGAGTGGCTGGTTCCGCAGCGCGGAAAGAACTTTGGGTTGATAGGGACGACGGCGCCCTCGCACGCCCAGCGGGCCCATTGTCGAAGGACGATATCCGCGCCCAATTGCAGAAGATCCTGGCCAGCCCCGACTTCGAGGCATCTCCACGGCTTGAGCGGTTCCTAAGCCACGTGGTGGAGCAGACCCTTGCTGGCAATTTCAACCAGCTCAAGGGCTATGCAATTGCAATCGATGTTTTTGAGCGCGACACCACTTTTGACATGATGAACGACCCGGTCGTTCGGATCGAGGCGGGGCGGTTGCGGCGCGCGTTGGAGCGCTACTACCTGCTCGAAGGGCGGCGCGACGTAGTTCTGATCGAGATACCAAAGGGCGGATATGTCGGCCGTTTCAGCCAAAAGGCTGGAGCGCGGGCTAGTCCCGAAGTCCCCGCTGAGCCGGCGGCACGTCATCGTGCCGTAGCCCGATCGCCAACGCACCTTTCGTTTGTTGTTTTGGCAATGACGCTGGTGATTGGTGGTGCCGTGGCGCTCCTGGATGTGGCGATGTCTTCGACACCTGCTTCACATTCAACCGGACGCTCAACGGGAGTGTCGCTGACGCTCAAACCCTTCGCCGCGATCTCGTCGAACGCGGAAGTCTTCGCTGCCGGACTCTCAGAGGAAATCGTAGCCTCGGTCGCGCAGTTGAAGGGCGTGGCCATTTACCGCCAGGCGGAGACACTCAGTTCCCAAGGCGCAGTCGAGGGTGAGCAAGCGCCCAAACAACGGCTGGCACTTGAAGGCAGCGTAACTGGATTTTCCGACGGCCGGCTCCTGATCAGATGGCGCTTACAGGATGATGATACCGGAGCCGTCATCCGGGCTGCGAGCCAGGTCACCGATCGGCCTCCGGAGCAATCGTTCGAGAGCCAGGCGAGAGTGGCAAACAAGGTCGTCGCCGACATTGCGCAGCCCCTATTCGCGCTGGCTGGGATGGCCGGCCCCTACGATTGGGAGAAATACTAAAGTTGCCTGGGATGGAAAGGTTTCTGGAGGTTTGCTCGGAGACGACACACAGAGAGGTTGAACTGGCGTCCCCAAACTCCTTGCGTGCGGCCCAGACCCGTGTTCCGTTGGGTCAACGAGAACAGGGAGGCGTGGCATGCTGCTGAGTGGTCAAAATGCTGGCGTTTGGATGCGCACCGCGATTGTTGTCGTGCTTGCCGTCCTGGTGACCGTGCCGGTTGTGCTATTTCGATAAAATACTTGACTTCGGAGCTGATCGGGCGTCGGCGGTCCGGCCGATTGCTTTTACACAGAGAATTTTGCTTCGGCCGTTTACGATCATTTCCAAAAGCGGTTGCGCTAGAAGACTAACGATCCGCACATTGTCTCTACAATCGCGGAGACGCTGCCGATGTATCGCAGAGATGTCGTCTTCTACACCGTAATCGGCACACTACTCATGTGCGCCTGCTGGGCGACCTTCCTGATTTGGGCCGCATGGCGAATCTTTTCCTGAGAGACCCAGCGCGAGGTTGAGTTCAGCGGCCTATTTACGCCTACGACGTAACGTCACGTCGTTTCGGGCTTGCATAGCCGGAGCCGCTAGCGGCCGCCTCACGGCCCCCAGCCCAGGCGGCCGGCACCTCTCTAGTTAATGCGGCGAACGTCGCCGACGGGTTTTGCGGGACCCGCCAGCGGCGCCCTTCGGGCTAATGGGGATATGGGGATGGAGCAGCCCGAAAGCTTATCCACACAGCGCAGGAAAAATGGCGCCAGTGACGGCATGCCCCTGTCAGTGCACGGAGGTTTGATAAATGGCGCGGTATAGAGCGAGCCGTTTCGATGATTTACATATTTCAGCGTCTGTATCGTTTGCGTCTATCAGCGTGGTCTTAATATCAATTGATTACATTCTGATATATATTGCCATCGCTACTTATGTGTATTATATATACCTGTCTTTTGTATTCAGCAATCTGGGGAGATGGCAAAAACTGACGGCTTATAAAGTTATAGAATCGGCATTATTGATGCCTGTAATCTTAGGCTCTCTCACGTTCATGATAAAATTTGAGCGATTTCATATTCACGGCTTCGCGCAACTCAGGTCCTCCTTTTTGTTCTTTGTCGCGATTTTTGCTCTGGCACCCGCGTTGGCGAGCATTCTGCGGGATATCCTGCCGTATCGACCTTGGGGTCGCAGAGGAGGCTAGGTCGAAGAGGGGCGATTCCTGCCATCACGCGTGGCGTCAAGGAGTCCGCTTTCGGGCAACGAACCAGAGTCCGCTTGTGGGGCGAGGCAGTCCAAGAGCCACCAGTTTGGACTGTCAACAAATGATGATCCTGAGCGTTAACGAATAGGTTCAAGAGCGCCGCGCATAAGCTAGAGGCAGCTTGGCGTTACTCTAGGATAATTATGATGAAGGTTCCACGATTTACATGAATATATACTTCCCGCACCTCGTGGTTCCGACTGTGTTAACGAGCTCACCGCGACGATTGTTAGGTAGAGAAGAACGCGAAGGAAGATCGATACATTTCGTAAATTGAACATGAGTTGCAATAGGGCGGAATATCTCTCCGGGTGCGGGAATTAGACCGCCGATGAGTACAATCAACTCCAGCATTTCGATATCTCCAAATGCTTTAATGGCACCATAAGCGCAGTTAGCGCCGAATTGCCTTGAGGCAGTACTATGGCTGACGCGCGGCTGACGCTGCGTCGTCATATGTGCTAACTTTTTGATGTGGTGGGGAACCACGATTTCAAACGCGCTTTAAGTGCGCCGCCGAATTTGTCGAACGACTGCCGATTTTGTCTCAGTTTGCCTGTGTCACAGCATTGAAGCTGGACGGAGACCCCGAATGGCCGTGACGAGCGACCCAGTGCTGACAATGTTCAACATCGTCCGGGCCAAGGCCCTGCAGGATCTGAGCGGCAAGATTTGCGTGGTTGAACGGGCCACACAGTCAAATCGTACTTACACCTATCAACTGCAGGATCGTGCTCTCTGGCGCCCGCGCTTCGAACAGCCAATCTTCACCCTCGCGACGCGCCGCGCTGGCTCGATCTTGGCGAGTTTTGTCGAGAGCAGTTTCAGCACAGAGGTAACCGTAGATGGCGACGAAGGGAGCCTTTATTGCTTCACGACGATGCTCGCGGGCCATGCAACCTTGGAGCAAAAGGGAAGCTCCACGACCGCCACAAAACAATCTGGCCTCGCTTGGAGGCCCGGCCCAGGCGGTCGTCTTTTGTTCAGTGACGACAACGCCCGAACGAATGTGTTTTTGAAGGTCGCTGATATTGAAAGGGTGCTTGAACAAATGCTGGATGACGGGCTGCGTCGGCCGCTCATTTTCGAGCCCGGCCTCGATTGGGGCTCCGGGCTGACGGCCAGCCTGAAAAGTCAGCTCGATTTCGTTACATCGGAGTTCCAACGCAGGGACGGCATTGCCAGTAGCCCAGTCGCACTCGCATCACTGACAGACGCGCTCATCTCGCTCCTTCTGTGGGGCGCGGCGCATAACTATTCCGATCGGCTCACCGACTCAGCCGGAAACCCAATGCCGGCCTATGTTAGACGCGCAGAGGATTTCATGCGCGCCCATGGCACCGAGCCTATCCGAATGTCGCACATCGCTGCGGCTGCGGGTTGCAGTTTGCGAACCTTGACCACTGTCTTCAGGCATTTTCGCGGCAATACCCCCTTGGCCGCATTGCACGCTGTTCGACTTGATCTTGCCCATGCCGATCTTGCTCGGGGCCTAAGCCAGGCCTCAGTCACAACCATCGCCCGACGATACGGTTTCACTAATACGGCGCGCTTTGGGGCCGCCTTTCGTCGCCGCTTCGGCAAAACTCCGACTGAAATCGCCCGGTATGCGTCTATTCGAACGGGCCCCGCGCACTCTGACCTTGCAAAAGATCTAAACCGTCTATGATTTGATGGATCCTAACACCAGGCCGGCCGAATAATCGAGACAAGTGTCTCTCAAATGTGCCGGCTTGCAAAAGGGCCGGCTCCGCAAATTTTCTGCTGCAATTTCCCGGCTCCCGCGCGGCGACGGCATTCTAATCTTCGGCGCAAAGCTCTCCGCTTTGGTCTCCACTCCGAGATTGGACGTCCGGGGACAAATCCGGCAGCGGATCGACAAGTTCGGCAATAAACAAATTCCCGATACTTGAACGAGCCCGTCTTCGTCGTCCAGGATCGCGCAGTTACCCGCGGATTAGCGGATCTGAACCGATCGTCCTCATGACCTCGCGGAATGCGCTTGTGACGAGCGGTATCGGCACCGGCCGGGTGAAAACTCAATGCCAATTCGAACCCTTTGAACCCAAGAGGTGCGGATGAGACGATTTGCAGTATTCGTTATGAACGTCTGCATCTTGTGGGGCGGCCTCGCTGAAGGCGCGCAATCGGCGACGCGTCAGGCTCGCGCCTGTTCTGCCTGGGACAAGGAACTCGCTCGCATGCTTGAGCGTAGCGAGCTGTTCAACCTCCACACAGCAAATCTACGTCAAGGCATTCGCGTTGAAGTTTTCAAGCTGCGAGAGCGATGTGTTCGCGACATCAGCATGGCCTCCCTCAATCGTTATGTCATGCTCATGAAGCTCCTATATGACGATGAGGCAGATGAGTTTGAGAGTTTCAGTAGCGAGTGAGTTGCGGAGGAGACTAAGGGACTTTGGGTTTCTAATGCGGCGGCGGCATGCTCCCGGGGTAGGTCCGCTTTCGGGCGAGGAGGCAGGGTCCTCCGCTTATGATGCTGTGGACGGCTCTCCGCCCCCGCGGGAGCGTAAGCTCTTCGCAGATATGGAGGAGAGCATGGACTAGGCAGTCACTGCGGATCTCTCATCGACCAGCGCGCCATCGGATCGGTCGCGAAGGCGAGCGCGATGACTGCGGAGACCGCGCTTTCCTCCTCGCCTGAAGCGGCACGGACAGCAATCGACGTCATGGGATGATCTCGATAGGGCGCGCGCGGTTGGCCCCGCGGGAGTCAGGAGCCGGCGGACCGCCCGCCTCCGTAGCTCGAGCCGACCCGCTCAGTAGATCGTCAGCGCCGGCACATAGCTGACTAGCAGCAGCACGAGCATCGCCACGCCGAAGAACGGCCAGAGCTCCCGCGTGGTGTCGCCGAGCGATGTCCGCGCGATCGACGCGGAGATGAACAGCGTGGTTCCGATCGGCGGCGTGTAGAGGCCGATTCCGAGGTTCAGAACCATGATGATGCCCAGCTGCACCGGATCCAGTCCGATCGAGGCGGCGAGCGGGACGAAGATCGGGCCAAGCAGCAGGATGGCAGGCGGCAGGTCGATCGGCATGCCGACGAGCAGCAGCAGGACGTTCATCGCCAAGATGATCAGATAGGGATTGGAGATCGTGGCCGAGGTCCATTCGGCGAAGCGCTGCGGCACCTGGTCGAAAGTTAGCACCCAGCCGACGATGGCGCTGCCCATGATGACCAGCATCACGACGCCCGTTGCGATGCCGGCCTCGACCATGCTGATGCGGAACCGGGCCCAGTTCATGTCGCGATAGAGCACCACGCTGAGCACCATTGCGTAGAGCACGGCGAGCACGGCGATTTCGGTCGGCGTGGCGATGCCGAACCGCAGGCCCAGCAGGATGAACACTGGCATCAGTAGGGCCGGCATGCTGCGCCACGCCAGGCGGCCGAGTTCCGCCTTCGAGACCGGCTGCTCCGGCGAGACATAGCCGCGCCGCCGGGCGATCCAGCTGCACAGCACGATGAAACCGCCGGCCATGAGCAGGCCCGGCAGGATGCCTGCGACGAAGAGATCGGCGATCGAGACATTGCTCACCAGCGAGTAGAGGATGAGCGGAATCGAGGGCGGTATCAGGATGTCGATGATCGCCGAGGTCGCGTTGTTCGCGGCACAGAGCGGAGCGGGGTAGCCCTGCCGCTTCTGCCAGGGGATCAGCACCGAACCGAGCGCACTGGCATTGGCGACGGCGCTGCCCGAGACGCCGCCGAAAACCACCGAGGCGACGACGGTCGTCGAAAGCGGGCCGCCGCGCCAGCGCTGCATCGCCTTGGACGCGAAGGCGAGCAGGTCGGTGCCGAGCTTCCCGCCCAGCATCAACGAGCCCGCCAGCATGAAGAACGGCAGCGCCAGCATCGGGAAGGATTGCGTCTGCTGGTACATCTGCTGTGCGATGATCGTCAGTGGGATCTGGCCCTGGACGAGCAGCGCCGCCCCGGCCGCGACGATCAGCGCATGGCCGACGGGGATCGCTAGCAACATCAGGAGGGTGAAGGACAGGATGAGGGTGAGGCTCACGAGACCATCTCCTCCGGCCCCGGCGTCGGCATCGCTTCAGGCCCCATGGCTGCAACGCGTGCCGCCTGCGTCGCCGTCACGACGATGACGAGGCCGAGCCCGATGGCCAGCGTGTAGTAGCCGTAGCTGGCGGGAATCCCCATGACCGGCGAGCGATCGACCCAGAGCATGTCAGCCAGCAGCAGGATGTCCTTGCCGAGCAGCAGATAGCTGCCGATCACGATGGCATGACCTGTCAGCAGCATGGTCCGGGCGCCCTCGCGGCCGAGCATCAAAAGGATCGTCTCGACGGCCATATGCCCGCCCTTCATCACGCCGAGCACGACGCCTGCCATGATGAAGACCGGGAAGAGCCGCTCCGGCAGCTCCTGGGCGAAGCGAAAGCCGCCCGATTCAAGCACGTAACGCGCGCCGACATTGGCTGCGAGCATGGCGAGCAATGCGATGCCGACGGCGATCACCACCGCCTCGCAAAACCGGGCAACCACGCGGTCAATGCCGTCCGCCGCGGCGATGGCGCTTGTGCGCCATCCCGCTTCTTGCCGTTCGGCCGTCACGTCAGGCCCGCGCCGCTTTGGCGAGGCGATCGACGAAGTCCCCGAACGGCTTGGTCTTCCAGGTGTCATAGACCTTGGCGGAAGCCTCGCGGAAGGCGGCCTGATCGGCCTCGTTCACCTGCAGCTTGGGATTCGCCTTGAACTCGCCGGCGAATCTCGTCTCGGCATCGAGGAAGAGCTTGCGCTGCAGCTCCCCGGCTTCCTTCGCCGTCGCCTTGATGACATCGCGATCGGCCGGCGAGAGGCGCGTCCAGGTGATCTGGGACATCAGGAAGGGCGAGCACTCCCATTTATGGGCCGAGAGAGAGATGAAGCGGTTCACCTCGAACAGCTTGGAGGAGGCAATGTTGACGAGCGGGTTCTCCTGCCCGTCGACGACGCCTTGCTGGAGCGCGACATAGAGTTCGCCGAACGAAATCTGCTCCGTACCGGCGCCAAGCGACTGGAAGATATCGATCGTCATCGGGTCAGGCGGAGTCCTGATCTTGAGACCCTTGAGGTCGGCGGGCTTTGCGATCGGGCGCTTGCTGTTGGTGATGTGGCGGATGCCGTTGTCCCACCAGCCGAGCGGCACCATGCCGATCTTGGCGAAGCGCTGGTCCAGTTCCGTGCCGATCGGCCCGTCCAGCACCTTGAACGCGGCGGCGGAGGTCGCGAACAGGAAGGGCAGGCCCAGCGCCGCGAGCTCCGGCAACAGCGCCGATGTCGAGCCCTGGCTGTTGGCGGTCATGTCCACTGCGCCGGTGCGCAGGCTCGTCAGGAGAGATTGTTCGTTGCCGAGCTGCTCGGCACCGGCCACGCGCACGGCAAGGCGGCCATTGGTGCGTTCCTTGATCAGCTCGCCGAACTTGTCGGCTGCTACCCAACGCGGATTACCGGCGGCTGCGTTATGGCCGAGCGTCATGGTGACCTGGGCCTGTGCGCCGCGCGGGAAGCTCAGCACGGCAGGCATGGCCAGCCCTGCGATGAGCAGGCTGCGGCGATTGAGTTTTCCGGTCGGCAGATTGTTCTTCATGTGCGTTCCTCCCATGTCGCGCCGCTTGAGCGGCTTTTGCTGATTGTGGTCGTCCATTCCCTGCTGGCGCCCGCACCCCCGAGATACGGCCCGCAGGCGCGATCGACGCGCCTTCCCTAGCGTCAGCTCTCGGCCCGTTCGCTAGCCCAGCCACTCCTTGACCCGGTTGCAGATTGCTCCCGTCGAAATACCGTAGCGGTCGTGGAGCGTCGGCAGGGCGCCGGCGGCGAGGAATTCGTCGGGCAGGCCGATCATGCGGAAGACCGGATGCACGCCTTCGCGCATCAGAAGCCCGGCGACGGCCTCTCCGAGCCCGCCGTTGACGGTGTGGTTCTCCGCTACGACGACGAGGCGGCCGGGACGGGAACACGCCTCCAGGATCGCCGCCGTGTCGAGCGGCTTGATCGTCGGGACATGCAGCACGGCAGCGTCGATGCGGTCATTCTCCAGCGCCTTTGCCGCTTCCAGCGCGCGCATCGTCATGATGCCGGAGGAGATGAAAAGAACCTCGTAGCCGTCCCGCAGCATCTTCGCCTTGCCGAGCTCAAAGCTGTAGCCGTACTCGTCGAGCACCAGGGGGACCTGGCCGCGAAGCAGCCGCAGGTAGACCGGTCCCTTGTGACGGCCCATTGCCGTGACGGCCTGCTCGATCTCAAGCGCGTCGCAGGGGTCGATCACCACCATGTTCGGCATGGCACGGAAGAGGGCAAGGTCTTCGGTCGCCTGATGCGAGGGGCCATATCCGGAGGTGAGGCCCGGCAGCGCGCAGACGATCTTCACATTGCGGTCTTCTTCCGCGATCGTCTGGTGGATGAAGTCATAGGCGCGGCGCGAGGCAAACACCGCATAGGTCGTGGCGACCGGCGTAAAGCCTTCCGCAGCAAGCCCCGAGGCCGCGCCGAACAGCAGCTGCTCCGCCATCCCCATCTGATAATAGCGATCGGGAAAGGCCTGCCCGAAGATGTGCAGGTCCGTATACTTGCCGAGATCTGCGGTCATGCCGAGGATGGTGTCGTCCTGCCTAGCCAGTTCGACGAGGGCGTGGCCAAAGGGGGCGGGCTTCGTCCGCTGCCCTTCGCTCGCGATCGACGCGATCATCGCCGATGTGGTGAGCCGCGGCTTTCCAGCGCCGGAACCACCCGATGCAACCTTGGTGGCCGCGGGTTTCATGCGGGTTTCCTCTCCTCGAGCGCGGCCAGCGCGAGTTCCCACTCATGACCTTCGACGCGGATGAAATGGTTTTTCTCGCGCGCCTCGAGGAACGGCACGCCCTTGCCCATAAGCGTGTCGGCGATAATCATGCTGGGCTTGCCCCGGCCGTGCTGGGCCTTGGCCGCATCGAAGGCGTCCCGCACCTCGCCGAGGTCGTTGCCATCGACGCGCTGCGTGAACCAGCCGAAGGCCTCGATCTTGTCGGTCAGGGGCTCGAAGGCCATCACGCTGGTCGACGGACCATCGGCCTGCTGGTTGTTGACGTCGACGATGGCGATGAGGTTGTCGAGCTTGTAATGGGCGGCGGACATGATCGCCTCCCAAACCGAGCCTTCGTCGAGCTCGCCATCCGAAAATAACGTGTAAACGCGGCTGTCCGACCTCTTCCGCTTCAGGCCGAGGCATTTCCCGACCGCGATCGAGAGGCCGAGGCCGAGCGATCCGCCCGACATCTCCATCCCCGGCGTATAGCTCGCCATGCCGGACATCGGCAGCCTGCTCTCGTCCGAGCCATAGCTCTCCAGCTCCTCCTCCGGCACGATCCCCGCCTCGATTAGGGCCGCGTAGAGTGCGATCGCGTAATGGCCGTTCGACAGTAGGAAGCGGTCGCGCCCCTCCCATTCGGGATCGTCGGGCCTGTAGCGCATGGCATGGAAATAAGCCGTCGCGAGCACGTCGGCGATATCGAGGGCTTGGGCGATATAGCCCTGTCCCTGCACCTCGCCCATGAGGATCGCATGCCGGCGGATGTTCCAGGCGCGGCGTTCGAGCGAGACATTGTGACCGATGGAAGCGGTGCTCATGGACACGGAGCTTTCTGAGGGTCTGGCCGACGCGGTGGGGCAGGAGCTCAGTGGATCAGCATGCCGCCATTGACGTCGATGACGGCGCCCGTGACGTAGGCGGAAAGGTCGGAGGCGAGGAAAAGATAGATGCCCGCCACGTCGGTGGCCTCGCCGAGGCGGTTCAGCGGAATGCCCTTGACGATATCCCGGCGCATCTCGTCGGTCAGTTGCCCGCCGGTGATATCGGTCTGGATCAGGCCGGGCGTCACGCAGTTGACGCGGATTCCATCCGGGCCGAACTCACGGGCCATCGCCTTGGCAAGGCCGAGCACGCCCGCCTTGGCGGAGGAATAATGCGGGCCGCCGAAGATGCCGCCGCCGCGCTGCGCCGAGACGGAGGACATGCAGGCGATGGCGCCGCGCTGGCGTGCCTGCATATGCGGGATGAAGACCTGGCTGAGGAACAGCACGCCCTTGCAGTTGATGTCCTGGATGCGGTTCCAGCTCGCCTCGTCGATCTCCAGCGTCTTGACCGGCTGGGTCACGCCCGCGTTGTTGATCAGGATGTCGACATGGCCGAAAGCGGCGATGACCTTGTCTGCGGCCGCCTGGCACGAACTCTTGGTCGCGACATCGCAGGCGACGCCGAGATGCTCCGGCCCGAGTTCGGTCGCCGCAGCCCGCGCAGCCGCTTCGTCGATGTCGAGGATCGCGATACGCGCGCCGTGAGCCGCAAACAGCTTGGCCGTGGCGAGCCCGATACCGCGGGCGCTGGCCGCGCCAGAGATGACCGCCGTCCTGTTCTGAAGCAACATGCCATCCCTCGGCGTTTCATTCTTTTTCTGGCCTGACACTGGCTCATCATTCTTCGCGTGAAAAACGCAAAGAATGCGCTATTCGATGAATTCAACTCACCGGTCGTGTGGCGCGCGCAGCCCATGGGCCCACAAGGTCCAAGGCGGAGCCTGGCCGAGGCAAGAAAGGGTGTGACTCGTCATGAGGCGATTGCCGCTTTCCGCGTTTCAGGCTTTCGAGGCTGCCGCCCGCACGGGCTCCTTCCGGGCCGCTGGTGAAGAGATCGGCATCTCGCCGAGTGCGATCAGCCACTCCGTACGGAAACTCGAAACCCTGATGGGAGCGGCGCTCTTCGATCGCGAGGGCAGGGCGGTGCATCTCAACGCGGCGGGCGAAATGCTGATGCGCCACGTCGCGACAGGCTTCGACGAGATGCGGCAGGGCATCGAGACCGTCGGAGCGCGTTCGGGTAATCTGCTGCGGCTCCACTGTGCGCCGTCGATGGCGGCGCAATGGCTGCTGCCCCGCCTGCGGGGCCTCCTGGCCGAGCAGCCCGGGCTTGCGGTGAGGCTGTCGGCCGGCGTCGACTACCCCCGTTTCGAGCACGATGAGTTCGATGCGGACATCTGCTACGGCCCTCCGAGACAGGAGGGGTTGATCGTCATTCCGCTCGGCGACGAGACCGTGACGCCGCTATGCGCGCCGGAGCTCGCCGCCCGTATCGATTCGGCGAAGGATCTCCTGAATGCGGAACTCATCGACAGCGACAACAAAAGGGTTCGCTGGAACAGCTGGTTCCAGGCCAACGACATCGCGCCCCCGGCACCGCGCGGCTCCCGTTTCGACCGTTCCTTCATGGCGATCGCCGCGGCTGTCGACGGTTTGGGGATCGCTCTCGAATCCACGCGGCTCGCCGAGCGAGAAATCGCCGATGGTAGGTTGGTGGCGCCGCTTGCCGGGAGAGCGCGGGATGTAATCTATGTCGGGCACTACTTGGTGTTTCCGCGTGTCGCGAAGGCACGCCGTTCGGTGAAGACCTTCGCCAACTGGCTGACGCGGGAGTTGAATGTGGCTTCGCCGAAGCTTTAAGCCGGTTCGGCGTCATGCCGTCTGCCAAATTCCGCATCGGCTCGGAAAGGGGCGGCCGCTGTGCCTTGTGGCGCGTTGCGCCATGTGTGGACGGCTCTCCGTTGGCAAGGGTTCTGTTGGACTGCGGCAGAGCTGGTCGGTGCGGCCATGTGTTCGACCTCACATGACGGTTCTCCGGTCAACCGTCATCCTGGTCATGAACCGAGGTGGGCTCTCATCGGGCAGGACCTGCCTGCAAACCTCACATCCGGCGGGACGGTGATCCCGACCACTGTCCCGCATTCGGGACGGGAGAGCTCCAAAGAAACGGCGCCACTCTGTGAAGACGGCGGCTGAGCGCCACGCCGAACAACGGCGACGTCTCCTCGGGTCACCAGGCTGCGATGCGTTCAGCGCCGCCTGATCTCGGGAGGTCAGATCGTAGGCTTCATGGTTGCGCCTTCGGGCAATACGCCGTCGACCACGAACCGCCACAGGGCGATCAGGAGCTTGCGCGCGAGGGCGACCACCATCACCTTACGGATGCGGCGCCCCGTCGAGCCAACGCGCTCGCGGAACCAGGTCACCTGGGCGGATCCCGGCTGATAGCGCTGCCATAGCCAAGTCAGCTCGACCATGACACTTCTGAGCCGCCGGTTGCCAGCTTTCCCGATCCCTTGCTCCCGCTCGACGCCGCCGCTGCTATACGGGGTCGCGGTTAGGCCGGCATAGGAACCGAGCGCTTTCCCGTTGGCGAAGTGTCGCACGAAGGCCTCCCGCTCGAATTCCGAGCTTGACCGACGAGGGGAAGCTGCGGCCGTTCCCTTTCTAACCCTTGCCCTGAAATTCGCAGCCGAGGGCCATAGGCGGGCTCCTGAAGAGGTCGAAAATTCTCGACCCCTTCCAGCCGAACATCTTGCCCGAGCAGAAGCGTCAGAGATTGAACTTGTACAAGGCTTGCACAAACACGCCGTAGCGCTCGGACACGAACTTCATCGGCTGCGCCGCCGGATCGGTAACGCCGACGACTGTCTGTTCGAGGTAGCCGACGCCGCGCGCATTGAGACGCCAGTAGCGTCCGCCGAGCCCAATGCTGAAGTTGTCCCACACCTGATACGAAAGCAATGCCTCAAGTTGGAAGCCCTTGCCCGACGCCGTCTCGGGAATGGGACCGGCGAAGCTGCCGAAGTCCGAGCCGAGCCGCAGCCAGTGCGTATCCTGGGAGCGAAGTTGCACGACGGGAAGCCACGCGGCTTCTCCCGACACCATAAGCCGGTCGAACGGCTTGAGCGCCACACCGACGCCGAGTCGCACAGCGCGCCAGTGCGCTTGCTCGCTGATGGCGAGCACGCCGGGCCCGATCGCCGGCACACAGATATCCGGGTTGCCGACGAGCTGGGTGCAGCCATAAGCGTTCACCTTCTCGCTGACATACGAATAGCCACCGAACATCGATACGGTGATGTTCGGATTGACCACAAGTCCATATCCGAGATCGGCCGTTGCGTAGCCTAGCCGACCGCCGTTCTGGGCGCTCTTTGTGCTGGAATAGGGCACGGTGCCCGGTGGGAAATCCTCGTCGTTCAGGCTTCCATTGTGCAGGCCGGAAACGCCAGCAAAGCCCTTCAGGAAAAGGTTGCTCGGCAGCGTGAGCTTGCCAAATCCCTCGAACGCATGCGACGCGAGACCTGAGTAGGTCAGGCGCGAAGCGAGATCCGCCGCGGAGCGAGGGTCGTCATAGAGGTCTTTGGCGAGCTTTCCGGAAGAGTACCAATAGCGTGCGCCGATCTCGAAAGCGTATTCCGGCAAGACAGGAGCCAGAGTGGCGATGGCAGCGTTTGGTGGCGCCGCTCGAACAAGGGTCGGCACGGTGGGTGCGCCTTGGTTGGCAGCGGGCGCATAGCTCGCGTCCAGTTCGGCTGCGCAGGTCGCAGTAATTCCGAACAATGATACGCCGATCAAGACACCAGTGTGCCAGTAGTTCATGGCGGCCCGTTCAAACTCGACGACATACTACGATCCTTGGCCACTGACTTTTAGGACGTGTTAAACGAAGGCGGTTTGGACCACGGGCGGCGGTGAGGGGCGGCGCTGCCACGGCCTGTCGTGTTAGTTTCCGTCACAATAAGCCGCCCCGATGGCGATAAGGGATCGGTGGCACAACCGGCTTGGCCGCGTCCGAGAATGGTAGGGGCGAAAAATTGAGCGCATCTATCGTGGCGATTCTCGGCTTCCTGTCCATGATGGGCGCGGCCCTTATCGCGCTCTTCAGCAAGCGAACTGTGCCCTCCAACCAAATGGCCGATACAAACAGCCTCGTCAGGCTGGTGGGCAACCTTTTCGTCGTGATGACGTCGTTGCTTCTCGGACTGATGATGGCCTCATCCAAAAATACTCTCGACACTAACAACCGCAACATTCGAATGCTGGCGACGGACATCATCCTCTTGGATCGCAATCTGCAAGCTTTGGGTCCCGGAGCCAAGGACGCACGGCGGGGTCTGCGTGAGTACGTCCAGATTGCGCTGAATGAGGTCAATATTCTTGAAGAGAACCCTCGCGCAGAGGAGGCACTCAACGCAGTTGGAGTCAGCCTCCGGCAAGTTCAGATTTCAGATGATCAGATTATAGCGATTTGGAATGATGCACGACAACTCTACCGGGAGGTAGTACGGCAGCGTTGGCTTACAATAGATGCACTCGGAAGCACAACTCCAACACCGTTGATTATCTTGATAATTTTCTTGCTGAACATCATATTCGCTAATTTCGGTTTCCGCGCTCCGCACAACGCCGTGGTGATGGCCACGTTTCTGCTGGCGGCGCTGCTCATCTCAGCGACACTGTTTCTAATCGTCGAGATGGATACGCCAACTAGCGGCATGATCGAGGTGTCGAATGCTTCCTTCCAACGAGCGTTGGTACAGTTACAGCGTTGATAGAGCAATACTGAGTACCAGCATCGATCGCGAGATCGCACCTTTAACGACAAACTCTGTGCCCCGACCTATCTCGAGGCGCCGCTGGCCTTCATGGGCGGGCGCGGGCACCTCCTGGCGCAAATCACAGGGTCTCGAAGCCGTCATGGCAGAATGCGATCGAGATGGTGCGCCTGAGGCCGCGGATCCCGCACCGCTAAATCGGAGGCACTCTCGTCAAGCGAAAGGGTTGCCGAGCCGGCGGCCGCGATCCAGAGAACTACGCCGAGTGAGACACAATCGCGAAGCCCGCCAGCGGCGACGGCTGAGTCAGCGCGGGGCCGTCAAATCTTCGTCGGGCCTCAATCGGCCTTAAGGTTCTCTGCCGACGCTTTACCGGATCGCTTGTCCGCGACGACTTCAAACGAAATCTTTTGCCCCTCGCGTAGATCGCGCAACCCTGCCCGCTCCACGGCGCTGATATGGACGAATATGTCCGTTCCGCCATCGTCAGGCTGAATAAAGCCGAAGCCTTTCGTCGAGTTGAACCATTTCACAGTGCCGGTAGCCATAGGGGCCTCCTCCAGGACTTCCAATGGGGCGATCCGCATCGCCCCCAAATGCCGAACCGCCGCTTCCGCCAGCAGGTTCCCCTTACGCCGCGCGATGGGCATTGGGCTCAGCATTCTCGCCAAGCGCCTGACAGCTATTGGGAGCTGCGTCGAAACGGCAGGTCGTGGCGCTACACGGCCGTAAGTCTTATGGGTTCTCGTAGGTGTCGTGGGTGTCGACGATCTCGAGATCGCATGCCTTGATCCACCCGCCGATGCACATGAGGGCGCCCGACGATACCTCGTCGAGTGACGTGCGAAAGCACGACCTAGCCATGTTGAGACGCTGCCGCGAGGGAGCTCGGAATTCGACGGGCTGTGCTCGGTAGCGCCGCTCGCAAACAGGTCCCGGACCTGGATCATGCTGGCGAATTCGCTCTCTGTCAGGCCGAGCTCGGCGTGCGTTTTCGTGACCCGCGTCCCTCTCTGGGATTTCGAAGCAATCTGGGTTTGCCCAGTTGCTTGTTCGATCCCACCGTTCCGCGGTATTGCCCGGCGGTCTTTGGCCAGGTCATTTTCCCTTGCGTATTGTACCTTATTGAGTACAATAGAGGGATGAGAACGACCTCTTATACGGATCTGCGCAAGAACCTCGCCTCCATGCTCGACAGCGTGACGGAGGATCATGCGCCAATGCTCATCACCCGGGACAAAGGTAAGCCCGCCGCGGTCCTCATGTCGCTGGAAGATTACGCCTCCTATGAGGAAACGCGCTATCTTCTGCGTAATCCTCGCAATGCCGACCGGCTGCTCAAGGCCGTCGTAGAACTCGATGAGGGCAAGGGAACCGAGCGCGTGCTTGCGGAATGAAGCTGGTCTTCCACGAACAGGCCTGGGACGATTATCTTTACTGGCAGACAGCGGATCCCAAGGTGCTGGATCGGCTTAACGGGCTCATCAAGGAATGCATGCGGACGCCATTTAACGGCACCGGCAAGCCGGAGCCGCTGCGCGGTCCGCTGTCAGGTTGGTGGTCTCGTCGGATCACCCAGGAGCACCGACTTGTCTATCGGCCGAGTGATGGCGGTCTGTTGATCGCACAGTGCCGCTATCACTACTGAAGAGGTGGTGCGGACGATTTGTGCCGAGAATTGACACAGTGTCAGCAGGCGCCGAAGCTTGACCTCGCCAAATTTCCTTTAATTCGATGATCCCGATCTGAGGATCTGGGCGATGCCGCGAGCGTCATGCTTGTCCGTCTTGTTCCGCATGGCCGAAAGCGCAGCCGCGACCTGACGCGCTTCCATGAAGACGACGTCGTAGCCAGCCTCCGTCAGTCCGCAGGTGATGGGCTGCGTCAGCGCGCCGGCCTCAAACCCGACCTGATGGATCGGCTGACCAAATCCCGCGAGGCACAGAAGGACATCGGACACGTCGGAACGCACCGAGCGCTCGAGGCAAATCGTCCCGTCATGGTCGATGATGCAGATCGCCATCGAGCGCAGCGACACATCCAGCGCAGCGTAGAACATCGCGACTCCCTCCCTCTTGGAACTGCCGAGATCCTAATGGGAGCTTGCACCCTCGCGGGTCCGCCCGATTACGCATGCTCCCGGCGTCAAGCGAAATGAGGCACTTGTTCGGTGGGCGACTCGGTCGAGAGCTTCGTTTAGCTTCCTCGCGCCAGAGCCGCCGCGCGAGCCAGAGTGATTTGACCGACCAAGGGATCGGCATGGCGGTGAGCGAGCCGCCACTCGGCACCACACCGTCGGTAAACCAGAGTAACGCGGAGCGGCCATTCTTGCGCCGGCAGGCCACCGACCTCGACATGCCCATGCTCAATGACGGCGAGGACGACCATATCCGCTGAGCCGTAAGCATGAATCAGGTCCTGCTTCAGCGTGCCGTTCTTGAAGAACCGGCCGAGGCGCTTCCAGGTCTCTTCGGTAATGTCTGGTCCGCGGGATGGCTTGCCGCCGAAGGGCGCCATCAAGGTGAAATCCTCAGTGAGCGTGATCAGCGAGCGATATGCATCGACGTCGCCGCGCAAGAGCGCAGCATTGGCGTCTTCCGATCGCCGCACGAGTTCCGCTACCACCAGGGGCACGGCAGCATTCTCCTCCGCTCGGGCGGACCCGGTCATATGATGGGGAAGAGCGGCGGCGCCGGCCGAGAAGACAAATCCACGACGGGTACTTTTGTGCATCGGACGCTCCTGCCGTTCGGACTCAGATCCGCGAAGCCGATTGGCTTCGGCGGCAGGATGGCCAATTTGCAACCGATGAATCCAATGATACGATTTCAGTTATATGCTGAACCAAATTGACCTATCACGTATCGATCTCAACCTCCTGGTGCTTTTCGAGACGGTGTTCGATCAGCGCCACGTCGGCCGCGCGGCCGAACGGCTCAACCTCTCCCCGTCCGCCGTCAGTCACGGGCTCGGGCGGCTGCGCCGCTTGCTCAATGACCCGCTTTTCATACGAACGCCGAAGGGTGTCGTTCCTACTGACCGGGCGATCGGGCTGTCGGCGTCCATAGCGGATGTATTGGCACGGGTGCGCGGTATCGTTTCGACGGCGGCGCCGTTCCATCCGGCGACATCAAGCCGGCGCTTCACCATCGGCGCGCCGGATGGCGTCTCAGCGGTCTTTCTGCCGCCCTTGCTGGACCGCCTGCGCGCGGACGCGCCCGGCATCGATGTCAGCGTGCGTCAGCTCCTGCCCGCGCATCGAGAGGCTGCGGCGGATCGGGCCTGGCGAGAGGCCTTCGCCGATCTGGAGGCGCGTTCACTAGATATCGCCATCATACCCAGCGACGACGTTCCCGCCCGCTTCCATCAGCAGCTCCTTTACCGGGAGGACTTTGTCATCGCGATGCGCTCCGGAAATCCGCTGGCAATGACGCTCACGCTGGAACGATATTGTCAGGCGCAGCACCTTGTAGTCTCGCTCGCTGGCGATCCGCACGGTTTCGTTGACGAGGCTCTTCTCAAACTGGGACGCTCCCGCCGGATCGCGCTGACCGTTCCAAACTTCATGTTCGCTCTGGCCGCGCTTGCCGGGAGCGACCTGATCTCGGCGATACCGCGGCGGTTTGCCGCCATGCACGGTCCGCGCTTCGGCGTCGTCTATTTGGACCCCCCGCTCTTGCTACCCGGCTTTCGGCTCAATGCCGTTGCGCCCAACGCCGCAATGGCAGATGCTGGCTTGGCTTGGCTGCTGGATTGCCTGGACACGAAGCCGATGCGGCACGCAGCCACCGACAAATAGCATTTGTTCGAACCGACGCGATTGATGTCCTCTGTCGAGCACCCGTTCGATGCCTGGCTCACCTTTCCTAGGCCTGCCCGATCTCAAGCTGCTACACGATGCTTTGTGCATGACATGCAGCAGCGCATGGCCATCAGCATGCAGACCCTGTCACCGGGCCGGCCGGTCGCCTGTTCCAGGCCTGCCGGCCGCCGCAGCGGCCGCCGCCAGTCTGCGCCGCGTGCCACGCAGCCGCGAGCTGGCGCTCTGGATTGCCGACGCGGTCCTGGCGCGCCGCCTGGGCTGGCCAGCGCCAGTGCCGCTGCTCGCCAGCCAGATCAAGCGCGCCGAGCTGCGCCTGGCGGCGGAGACAAGCGACGGGGCCGCCTGGGCTGCCACCTGCCATCTCGCCTACGCCCGTGCCGGCATCGGCGCCATCGACCTCCATGCGGATCTCGCCCGGCGCGCCGGCAAGCTGATCGCCGTCGCCCCGCAGCTGCGGGGCAAGGATGCCGATCGGACGCTCCGCCGACTTCTCAGTGAGGACGCCCAAGCTGCGACCGCCGGCAAAGCCGCCAGCGACCGCTCCAGCCGACGTCTGTTCGATCGCCTGGTGCAGCTCGAGGCGGTTCGGGAATTGACCGGCCGCCCGACCTTTCGGCTCTACGGGCTCTAAACTATGGCAAAGCGTACGCGCCAGCCGGAACTGGTCGATCTGGCGCCCGATCTGCGCCGGCGCGAATGGATGGGCCGGGTCGAGGCGGTTATCTTTGCCTCACCCCAGCCGGTGACGCGCGAGACGCTCGCCCGCGTGGTCGGTAGCAGCTGCAGTCTCGACCTAATCATCGAGGACATCCGCGAGGAGCTGCGCGGCCGCCCCTACGATCTCGTTGCCGTCGCTGGTGGCTGGCAACACCGCACCCGAAAGGGCTTAGCCGACGCCATCCGGGCGGCGCGTGGGTTCGACCAGGCGCCGGTCAAGCCGCTCTCGCAGAGTGAGAGCCTCATCTTACTGTGTGTGGCGTATCTCCAGCCGATCACCCGGGCGCAGCTCGGCGCGTTCTTCGGCAAGGAGGTCAGCCGCGAGCGGGCATACGCGAACACCCACATCTCAATGTCAGTTGCGCGCTGGGGATTGCGGAGCGCCAATTCCGCCTTTGCCTCCCCGCTCATGTCGACTGGTGCGTGATGTACCAGATAGGCTGTCCAAGCCCCTAAAAGGTAAAGCGAAGGCCTGTCTCAGGCTTTACTAAGACGCCTCAATCGAATTGCTGTTTGAGGGGCAATGGGAGCCACAGGAAACCACAGCTTCTGGCTTGACGTCCAGACCGCGCTGCAACAGATGCTATCCCTGTAGCGGAACGCTGCCTTGGTGCCAAGCAATCCTGGTGAGCCAGAAAGGGCGGGGGATGGGGGACTTTGAACGCACATTCAGTGCGGGCGCTGATGCGGCATCGATTATCGATGCTTATTCGAACCTCGACGACTGTGATCGGGATGAAGCACATGCCCCCACTCCTGAACCTAGCGCAGCTGAAAGGATCCAGCGCGCCAAAGAACAGGGTGCAATGGTCCATTGGCGGTTGCCAATTACAAAGCTCCCGTCATCGGGTGCGGTCCGGTCGGAAGATGAATATTGGGCTTTCGGTGCCGAGACTAACAAGCCTGTCGGCCGCATCTATTGCGTAGGGCGGACCGCGGGAGGATCATATCGATCCGACTTGACGGGCGAATGGGAGTTCATCGAATCCCGAGAAACGTGGGCATGGTCCTTGTTTACGAACCGAACGGCCGCACTGCCGTTCAGGACCTACGGTGTGGTCGAGGGTGGTCACGGGGCTGAAGCTGCTGCACTTGAGGCATATGGAAATTTTCTAGCGCATTGCGCGTCGCAACCGCGTTTCTTCATTTGCTTGGCCGAGCACAAGATTGTTGTTGAAAATACAGAAGACATTCCCACGTATACAAGGGTAATAACGGATTCTGCTAGCCATGATATTATATGCTCTAGAGAGCCTGGTTCAGATTTATTTGCCGTATTTCTAGAAGATTCAGGTGGGCTACATGGTAGCGCTCATCGCGATGTCAGGGACGCTGTCGCTGCATTTGGATCATACTTCGACGGCCGACATAAGAATGGCAGACCAGCAGTGGCGAATTTCTGGATGCAAGTCAAACGCGCGATGAAGGCAATGCTGGCGGAAGAGGCCGGCCACCAGACAGTAGAGCTCGACGACAATGGAGGGACGCTCACAATGGCCAAGGTGGTTTTGATCGAGCACATGTAAAGGTTTCGCGGCAACCCTGGCTGTCCCCGTCGCGCGGATCGAGCCGCATTTGCCGACGGATACGCGGGGCAAGCGTACGCGCCAGCCGGAACTGTTCGATCGCGAACTAGCCGATCTGCCGCCCGATCTGCGCTGGCGCGAATGGTTGGGCCGGGTCGCGGGGTTTTTTGCCTCACCCCAGCCGGTGACGCGCGAGACGCTCGCCCGCGTCGTCGGCAGCTCGCGCGTGCAGGAAGCGACGATCCAGGCGATCTGTCGGAGAGCGATCTCGTCTAGCAGTCGAACCGCTTCGGCAGACCACAACAGAACGTCCTGAGCTGGCCCATTTCTGACCTTCGGAACGTCCGGCCTCGGGCGTTTCAAAAAATCTTCAGCTCGCTTCAACACTGGCCCGGCGCGGAAAATAGCGCAGTGCCTGCTGGACCGGCCCGTCGTAGAAACGATCGAGAAGAACGGATGCGAAGCAGATCGCCACGAGCAAGACGACACCTGCCCATGGCGCGACGGCAGCTGGCTGCGAACCCGTCGCCCGGAGCACCCGGCTTGCGAACTCTAATATCGGATAATGGATTGCATAGAGGGGAAAGGAGATCGCTCCCAAGGTCTCAAAGACCGACCGCGCTCTCTTGCTGGGTTCAAATCTGACCGCCAGCGCCACGATCGCAGGAAGGAGCAGGAGAACGCAGACCAGGTCAAAACCGACTCTCACGGGCCCCTTGGGCCAAGCGACAACCAGCACGATTGACAGAGCGAGGAGTCCCCACGACAGGATACTGCGGGTTCCCGCGTGTGGAAAAAGCCGGAATATCAGGACCCCCGCAAAAAACGAAAAGTACACCCGCAGGAGACCGCCACCAAAGCTGCCCCAACGAGAACCAAGATCGAGCGAGCCGTGTACCATGCCGACGACAGCGAGCATGGCTCCGGCAAGAGGAACGGTCAGCAGAAGAAACGGCGTCGATAGCCTGCGCCGGAAGGCGACATAAACCACGTTGATCACAAGCTCGAAGAATAGCGACCAGGCCGGAACATTGACCGGATAGAGCATCTGATCGGGATTCAATGTCGGATAGGGAAGCATGAACAGGCCGAAGCCGATCGTGCGCACCAGCCCGAAAGGCGCGGGCGTTCCAGTGTCCAGCTTCCACGCGACCGCAGCACTGAGCGAGCCGATCAGCACGCCCACCAGATAAAGCGGGTAGAACCGACGGAGGCGGATCCAGAAAAACGCCCTTGTCGTCATGCCCGTTTCGAAACGACGCTCATAGGCGTGTGCCAACACGAACCCGCTGAGAACAAAGAACAGATCGACGGCGCGATAGCCGCCTTCGGCCATCCATCTGCCGAAGAAGCCTTGCCCGTGGTGCGTAGCCACCGCTAACGCAGCAACGCCACGAAGGCCATTGACGGTCGAGTAGACGCGCGACTTCGATCCGGTTTCGCCGTTCATATGGATCTCATGGAAAAGTTGGGCAGAATCGACCCATCGCTGGAAGTCACGTCGCAGTATATCTGCGAAATAACCTTACGTTAGCGATCAGCGGCCGTCATACCCAAGTTGGGGTATGACAAGAACGACCCAACTCCTCAGAATCGCGGGGTTTGGCCCATTGGGACGTCATGATCAGAATGTAGTCATTTTCAGAAAAGATCGAAGCAATGAGGCTTACGGTCCACCCATCTGCCTCATAATATACTGAAGACCTCGCTAATGTCGTTGGGTTATGTCAGGCCGAGTAGTTGGTTTTCTCCATTCCGGAGAGGAAACTGACGAGTTCGGCCTGTCGGTGCATCCCGGACTTTCGCAGTATCGATCGGATTTGTACTCTAATCGTTTCGATCGATACGTTGCTCGCCTTTCCGATCTCCGATGGACTGAGTCCGGATGTCAGCAGACGCGCGACGCGAGCCTCGCTCGGGGTGAGATCGAACAGGGCATTTAGAATTTCGAAGGGGGGAGCCTTCGGGCGGCCCACTGGGGTGACGACAACAATGGCTTCCGCGCCATGAAACAGGTCATGGGCGTTTCGGCGGATTGGGATCACGTGGAATACAAAGGGAGGCTCCTCCTCGGTGCCCGGCGCGGCGATCGATCGAGGCGCGCGGTGGCCCGAGGCGACTTGTTCCAGGGCTTGTTGAACCAGGCCGTTTGCCTTTGAGTTTCGAAGAGCGAAGCCGCCGTGCGCCTTAGTGGCTACCACTGAAACCAGGTTGCTGAAGCCCATACTGGCGGCGAGAACGCGTCCTCCCTTGCCTATCACCGCTGCCGGATAGCCCAAGGCATCGATGCCCGAAAGGGACGCCTGCATTTTCTCCAGATGCAGACGGCACGAGAGAAGTGCTGACCGAGCCAAGTGGGGCCGAAGCTCATCGAGCAAGGTCACCGACTGCTGCCGCACCGGGCCTCGATGGAAATAGTTCTCGAAGTGAAATGTCAGGACCTCGCCATTTGGCATCAAGATAACTGTTCCGGAAGCCCAACCCCACCCTCGAGGCCGAAGGAACTCGGTGAACATCGGCTCGCGATCAAGTTCGTCGGCAGTGAGGATCTGCTGGTCGGTGATGAAGCCTGCGTGTTTCAGGGCAAGAGCACGCGCATTGCGGACGTTGCCTGGGAAGCGCCCCTCCTCAATGAAGGCGGCGACAGTATCGGCAAATGTGGACGTGGCCGTCCATCGAATGTCTTCGTCGAGGGCCAAGAACAGTGCGCCGCCGTCGAGGTCAGTAATCTGACTTATTCGCGTTAAAGCAGCCGGCCAAAGCTGAGGGAGCAGGGCTGCTTCGTAGATGTGATCGAGTACGTCATCCACGGTCCTGTGCTCCTGCCTGCGAGCTTTTCTGCGCTTTACCTTATAAGGGAGCTCGAGATTGTCACTGGCGCTTCTGGGCTCCTACCCAAGTTGGGGTATGACAAGAACGACCCAACTCCTCAGAATGGTGGGGCATGGCCCATAGGAGCGCCGTGATCAGAGTGGGGTCATTTGCAGAGAACATCGCGGCAAATTTGAAGCGAGACCGGATCCAAGCAGCTATGGCTTTACGCTAGACTGTCAATGGGGAGGTTAGTATGAATCTGCGACATATAAGAGTGAGGTTATTTTATTCGTTGCTTACACCAATTTCATTGTACGCTCGCAGCAAGCGCATGCGCAAATTCTGTGGTGTATTCGATATAAATAAGCACACTACGGTTCTGGACCTTGGGGGACAGGCGCCCATATGGGACTCGGTGGATAAGCCGCTGCGCATCGTTATTCTGAATCTACCTGGAATCGCACAAAAATCTCACCCTACACATCACAATATCAAATTTATCGAAGGGGATGCGTGTAATGTTGTTGGTATTCACGGAGGTCAATTTGATATAATCTTCAGTAATAGTGTGATAGAACATGTCGGGAACGCTGATTTTCGCGCACGCTTTGCGCAGGAAGTACGTCGATTGGGGAAGTCATACTGGGTTCAGACCCCGTCACGATACTTCCCGATCGAGCCGCATAATGGCATGCCGTTCTGGTGGTTTTGGCCGCAACGCCTGCGAGCCTCGACGATTCAGAGATGGAAGCGAAGTTTGCCGGCCTGGACGGAAATGGTTGAAGGAACTGATATCGTTTCGAAGGAAGAAATGCTTCGTCTGTTTCCGGAGGCTGAAATCTATGTCGAGCGGGTTTTGGGAATTCCAAAATCCTACACAGCGTTCTCGGTAGGGTAAGGGAGGTGGGTTTCTCTCTCCCCCGGCGACATTCCGGAGGTACAAGTGAGGAGGTGTCTGACGTGAGCGCGATGGATGGTCTGCGCCCTGAAAGTGGCCCTCCCTGAATTAGGCGTTTGAGCCTTTGGAGGATGGCCGTGATGCCGCAAAAGAAGCACAAGCCCGAAGAGATCGTCGCGAAGCTCCGGCAGGTTGATGTGCTGTTATCCCAGGGCCGCCTGGTCGCTTTTTCTGCCGTTCAGCGAACGAGCTTCACCCGCATAGAGCGCTCGGATATCATTCACCCCGCGAGTTCATCGCGGCCCAAGCAGCACCGTGAGAATGTCCGAGCTTCTGGGGCTACAACAGACCGCGTCCGAGCACGTTCCAAGACGATTTCGATTGGGCCAGCCTTCCCCTAGCAAGAGGGATGACGGGCGCGGAAAAGGAGGAAGGGGGTGAGGTCGCTCTTCGCTGCCATCTTGATCATGGTGGGCGTTCTTGCTCAGGTTGCCTCAAGCTGGGCTCAAAAGGATAATCGATCAATTGCCGAGGGAATCATGCTCGTCGCCGACATCTTGGCCTATGACGATGTTTGCAGAGCGAAAATTGGCGATATTGGCGGACAAGACGGAAGCAAGGTTATCAAATATGCTCTCGGGTTGGGCTTTGACATTCAAAACGACAAGCATGTTCTGCTAGTTGCTAAGCAACGTGATGAGCGGGCGAAGGCGTTTGAGGCCAATTCCGGTATGTGCTTCGCCGTCCGTGAATCATTTCATGAGATCGCGCTTAACACGGAAGATTGAGATAACGCGCATGAATTGACGGAGACGTGGTGAACCGCCGAACCGTTCAGAACCGTACGACATCTTGGACGTCTACTTCTCGGCACGCTGCGAGCTTGCTGGCAGCCCGCGATCACGGGTATCAGATTGGCGTGCTCAGACGCTGAGGCGCAGAAGTCGGAGCCACGATCGAATGAACCAGGCTCTGCTGTTTATCGATTATCTGAATGTGTTAGATGTCGAGGCGCTGGCGCTTGCTGTCGATGGCACTTTTGGACCGCAAGCCAAGCGCATGATCGTGGCTTTCGAGCACCATGAGAAAATCAGCCGTCGGCTGTTCATCGCTGACGGTATTGTGGAGTCGTCCCGAAAGACGGCTTCACGCGGTCGGGGGTCCTGTACAAAATAATCCTGATGAACCGTGCAGAGATGAATGCCTCAGGCCGGCATGCTTTACGCAGCCAAGCGCAGCGGCAAGGGCAAGGCGGTAATTTCTAGGGCCGCTTAGGGCTTCATCGCGCTCTCGCCCGCCAGAAAGCGGACTTCCGGAATCTCGCGAATGAGTCGGTTGCAGACATCGGCAAAGGTTCGGATTAGCCTGCCCGAATGTGCCACCTTTACGGCCACACCCCAAACGTCGAGGCGATAAAGAAGCTGTTCGCGCGGTTTGATAAGGCTGGCGTCAACATGCCGCCGCAGCCTGGCGACCTGCTCTGAGCGGCTAAATCGGCCGGATCAGGAAGTGCCTGATCAGAACCATCCCCGCCAGCACGATGATGATCGCCATAAGCCAGCTCGGCCGGGTCCAGATGCTGCGGGGCTCGTCGTCGGGATGCATGGCGATGCTACCGCTGTCTCACCGACTAGCGACCGGGAGGCGCGCCGGGCCCGCCCGGCGCCCGGTTATTTCGCGCCCTGATTGCATTTCAGTAGTGGCCCGTCGTCATCCTGCGACGCCGCGTGGAGAACTTTAAGGATTTGCCGGATCGTCCCGAGCGATCTGCCACATCCTTGGCAAGTGACCTCTTCCAAACCGTGCGTCCATTCTAGAATTTGAACAATCGATACGTCGCAGCACTCGCACGCGACCAGCGTCCCGCCAAGCTCAATAGTCAAGATAGTCTCGCCCCCCGCGCCGCATGTTTGCGTGCGCAGCAGTCGAGCATGCATATCGTTAGGGAAAGGGCAATCCAGCTTTTCGCATTTGGCGCCCCCAAATGCCCGCAATCATAGCCGCCAAGGTGAAGCCGTTGGGGCGGATCATCGCTCTGAGGTGTCAGTCTTGGGTTGGTTTGCAGCGAGTATCGCCGCCTCAAGCTCCGCAACCGCGTGGGTAAGCTCCGGTGACTTCCAGCCAGCGTCAGGAGGCCCGCAGTCATTACCGACGTTGTCCAGCACGAGTTCCAGAGCATCGACCGGAACGAGAACGTATCGTCGTTCGCCCATCTCACTCCTCCTACGCCCGTATGGCTGCCTCTTCCCCGTTTGAAGTTACCAACGCTCGCCACGCCGCCAGCGCTCGGGCTCGATGAAGGTTCCGGCATGCATCCCGATATCAGCCGACAGAGCCTCGTCGTAGGCCTTGGAGTAGCGAGCACCATCATAACGCCAGTACGGCACTGCCCAACCCTGGCGGATCATCTCCTGTCCGATGTCGAGGCCCCCAGCATTCGTGCAGGTGGCAACCTCTCGCCCATAGCGGTCGTGGGTTTCGACCACGCATCGCACGCCATTGCGGATGAGCCGCGCCAGCGCGCCCCTCGAGTCCCGGCCACATAGCGTCGTCTTGCCTGCGCCCGATCGACAGACTTGGCTCAGCTCGGGGGCGTCTATGGCGGAAAGCCGGATGCGCTGAGTGCCGATGCGGAGTGTGTCGCCATCGACCGCAACGCCTTCTCCGGGTCGGTAGTCGTAGGTTTGTGCGGCGGCTGGGCACGTCAGCACGATGATTGGGCTAATGCTCAGCAGGAGTGCGCGCAAGTTCACGCGACATGTCTCGATCAAAGCCCGCGGTTCGGCAAGCCTGCGTCGTCCAGAGTTGATGTTGCCCTCGCATCGCGGCAGGCCGGATGGCGAAATGGACGTCATGGCTTTGAAGCGCGCGGGTTGGTTTCGCCGGAGTGATGGCGAAGGCTATCTATCCTTCGGGGCAAATTTCGTCCTGGTGGCTGCGGCCAGAAGCGCATCAGACGCCTTCAGTGCCGCCTCCCCGATGGGGCGGACGAACGAGCGACGGGATTGAGAGTGTTGGAGATGAGCCTCTGGACCTTCCGCGTCGAGCGCCCGAAGCAGCTCTGGACGATCCGCGTCCTGCGGGGGAATCTGGCGTTTGTTAGGGCGCGGCACCGGTGGACGGAGAAAACAGCGTGAAGGAGGGGGCGACGCCAATGATGATGCGTGGCTTGAGGTTTTCTCAGGTTTCGCCGCTGGCGAGACCGCAATCCGCTGGTACGTTGAATTTTGGTCAGCCGATAGCAGATGCATCGTTGCTGATCGAAGAGCCGAGGACGAGGCGATAGCGGCGGCGAAGGAGTGGGATTTGCCAATCGTCCACTCCAGCAGGCCAGTGCACCTCTGGTTGTTCCTAGCCGATAGCCCCGCAAATCCGTTTCCAGCCCTTTTAGGACGGTGTTCTCTCGTTTCCGGCTCTGGCCGCAGTACAACTAATTCAATCGATTAACTTAAGTCACACCAAGTCATTCAGGAGAATTCTCGGACATTCACTTGCAAATTAGATTACCCTGGAGATGTAACGACCTTGCATTGCCAGCTAAATGGGTCGCTACGTTCCTTTTTTCCGAAATTCCAATCAAGCAGCTTGATTGTGTCGCTATGCTGGAACCACGGTCGATATTCCTCCACATGGTTCCAACGGGAGTTCGTCAAGGCAAAAACCCGCGCCAGAATGTTGGTTTCCAGCCAGAAATAAGCCCCGTTGTCCGTCTTCCAGTGCGCTCGTCCGTTCAGTGGCCCGTGTGCGCTCCCTTTCCATGTCCATTCAATCTTGGGCGGTCGCCATTTGCCTTGGGCATCCTTGTCGTAAGTCGTGGCGAGCTTCAGCGTGCCAGCGTGCTGGCTCGTGTTCGGATGGAAAACGCTTAGTGCGTCGGTCTTGATCAACACCACGCTCATGGGCCTCTCCCATTCGAGAAAGACGTGACGACGACACAGAAGAGCGGTTCAGATGGCCAAGCGCAGAGCAATTTTCGCGACAGATCGCCCGGTGCCACGACATTCGAATAGAGGATGGCCCATGAATGGCTGAGATGCCAGAAGCAGGCTGGCTATGGACTTGGCCCGCGAAACTGGAGAGCTCTTCTGAAGGAAGGAGGAGCATTTCATGGGCAAGCCGCCACGCCGGTGTGGATCGGCGTGGGGGCCCGAAGCCGATCGGCATCGTAAGCTGTTGAAATGCTGTTACGGGGCAGGGCAGACCCTCGCGCCGATTCACATATCGTCTTGCCTTCTCGTCTTGAGGCACTTCGGTTTACCGGCGAGAAATAGTTGAGCCGAAGCTCTTGGTTGAACTGAATTGGCCGCCAGCCAGACAACACTGGATAACCGCCTACAACCACAAGGGAGGAACCAGATGTCGTATACGCACAAAATCATGATCGAACAGGGTTCCGGCGAAAAGTCCGCTTGGAAGACGTTGAAGTTGTCGGAACGCGAAGCCGCTGAGGGAAAGTCCGCGTCTGGCAAGTGGACGCATTTTGATAACAGCGGCGATTCAGATAGCGATTCATCGAATAAAATTCGGTTCACGAGCGCGCACAATGATCACCTATATTGGCAATGGTCTTCAACTGCACCAAGCGTGATGACTATAGGAGTCAAGATGGCGCGCGCGTCTCATCGCTCCGATGAAAAGGAAGATTATCAGATACTAATCACGCTCAATAACGTATCTCGCAGTTCAAACGGACAGTTCGGCGGCGCGGGCAAGAATGGTGCAGGTTCGGGGTCCGGACTGCTGACATACGACGTCAATCCACATTTCAAGAAAGGCGCAATTGAATGGACTGTCGTCCGCTATTGAAGGGGGACGGACCAAGAGGCGAAATGCGATTATTACCGAGCGAGGCTATCCCGTTGCGGATTGGCTTGCTGCGGGAGCGCGCGAATAATTGCGTGGGGGCGACTTCGACCGCAGGGCCGCAGAGTAGACGACTGCTTTAACCCAAGGATTACTTGTGAGAATCCGTTTCGATCAAAATCTAAGCATTACATGGCCGATTTCATCTTCGATTTCGGAAACAACTCGGTTGTATTCGTCCACGAGTGCCCTTGCGCCGGATTGTGAGGAATTTCCCCAATGCCAAGCTGCGGTGCAAGCCAGTTCATAGGCCTCGCACAGCTCCCTCAGCATCGCCCGGTGCGAGCGCTCGCAAAGTCTCTCGCGCCACTCAGGACGGCGAAGCATGAGGCGCGCGAAGCCACAACGTTCTAGCTCAGTCATTGGGGCAGAGCGCGTGAAGTTAACCGCAGCGTTCATCACGCAAGGCTGCTCCTCGTAACTGCTGTCCCACGCGCGCGAAGCGAGCGTCACCTTTCGGCCTGAGCGGGTCGATCGGACGACCATACCAGTCGAAGGCACGGAGTTTTCGCACTTGAGACCGTTAGGCGGCGTTTCCGCCGAGCCATGGCAAGTGTCAAAATGAGACGAAGACGACGCTGCTTCAACTTCATGGCCCCACCGCCGTGTGATTGTGTGTCGATTTGGGTCAGCGCAGGTTTGGCGCCTCAGCAAAACGCAAAGCCGATGCCGACGCCTTGATCTGGGACAATTGGAAGAGTGCGGCGGGTAAGGGTGATCCATCCCCGTTGAAATGGTCCGCCCTGAAGCATGTCTTTTTGACAGACAGGAGGACCGAATGGCGAAGAGGCGCCATAAGCCGGAAGAGATTGTTGCGAGCTGCGCCAGGTCGATGTGCTGGTCTGGCAGGGCCAGCCCGTCGCCGACGCGATCCGTTCGATCGGGGTCACCGAGGTCGGTTATTCCCGCTGGCGCTGGGAATTCGGCGGCCTGAAGACCGATCAGGTGAGGCGGATGAAGGAGCTCGAGGCCGACAACGCCCAGCTCCGCCGCGCGGTCGCGGATCTAACGTGTGATGCAGTATCGACGCGTGACTCCGCCTCAAACGGCCTATAACCTATTGATGATATGAGGTTACCTGCATTTGGATAGGGGTCGCGATCGGCGCTAACTGTGCCCCTCTCAGAGCGGCGATATGTCATTCAAGCAAGCGGGTTAAAGGCAACATTCGCGGGGTCAATCTTCGGCGCTTATTCCCAAGCCAGTGGGGCGTGAAGTGGACATTACGCAGATTAAGCCCATGGTCTGGGGGCTTTATGATCCACCGACCGGCTCGATTCAGTACGTCGTCGCCGACCCGAAGACTCGGCAGTGCGCCATCATCGACGCAGTTCTCGATTTCGATGAGAAATCCGGAGCCATCGGCACGGAGAACGCGGACCGCCTACTCCACCACCTGCATGCCGAGGGGTTGAGCCTCCATTGGATCCTCGAGACGCACCCGCATGCCGACCATCTCTCGGCCGCGCATTACCTCAAGACACGCACCGGCGCACCGACCGCGATCGGAGAGCGTGTCGTTGACGTCCAGAAACTTTGGAAGGCCATCTACAACTGGCCCGATTTTCCGACGGACGGTTCCCAATGGGATAGAGTGTTTGCCGACGGCGAAGAATTTCGGATTGGCGAGATGCCGGTCCGGGTTCTCTTCTCTCCAGGCCATACGCTCGCATCGATCGCCTATGTGGTCGGGGACGCGGCCTTCATCCACGATACGCTGTTCATGCCCGACAGCGGAACTGCGCGGGCCGATTTTCCCGGGGGCGACGCCGGCCAACTCTGGCGATCGATCCAGGCCATCCTCGCCTTGCCGGACCACATGCGGCTGTTCACCGGCCATGACTACCGGCCGGAAGGCCGGCCGGCCCAATGGGAAAGCACGGTCGCGGAGCAGAAGGCGACCAACAGCCACGTCGTCAAATGCCGGAGCGAGACCGAGTTCGTAGCCCTGCGTGAGGCACGCGACAGGACGCTGCCGATGCCACGCTTGATCCTCCATGCCCTGCAGGTGAACATCAACGGCGGTCGCCTCCCCGAGCCTGAAGCGAATGGGCGGCGCTATCTGAAGTTTCCGATCGCCGCCCTGTAAGCTTGCGGCGCCTGAACGGAGGAGCACTACACTTGCTGAAACGGTCCCGCCGCGGTGGTGCGCTCAGCCCTCGGTGATCGAAGCTGCGCCGCGCACTTTGGCCCATTGCTGACGCCGAGGATGTCCGCTTCCGGGTGGTATGCTGCGGTCAGCAGCCGAGCCGCCGAATTTGGCCCATAGCGGAAGTCCGGAGCGTCCGGTTTCGGACAATCCAATTTGCGGCGGACGGGGCGTGGTTCGCACAGCCACTAACATGTGTGCCGCTCATCGATGAGGGCTCCGACAATGCGCGAAAGGAATGCCTGAGACGCGCTTTCGATTGGCCGGATTTTTCATGTCACCCAGCGCCCGGCCTTGCGCTTCATGTCTAATATATCGGATCTGCGTGGAGAGCTTTTAATATCCGCCTGAATCGACAAATTGTTGCCTGAGGCGCCTCGGGATACAGCGGATGCCGCACCGCAATAGGCCGTCCTCAAGAAAACCTGCAATTTCGAAGGCAGAGAAGCCGATTGACAATCGCGCGAGCAGATGAGTGAATTCCGGTATATCGGAATGATGCGCCCGCTGAGATGGCGCTTCCGATAGTGGGGGGCTGATGAACTACCGCTGGGATTGGTCGGTCCTCATAAGGGAGCCTTTTGCCGATTGGCTGTGGAGCGGCGTGCTCCTGACTCTCGCGATCAGTCTCCTGAGCTGGGCGGTCGCCCTGACGATCGGGATCGTGGTCGGCATTGCGCGCAGCGCCCCTTCCCGCACCGCCCGGTTGGTGGCCGGCATTTATATCGACGTGTTTCGCAGCGTGCCGCCGCTGGTCCAGCTCTTCCTCTGGTATTTCGTCTTCCCCGAGATGGTTCCCGATTCGGTCGGCCTCTGGTTGAAGCGCGACCTGCCCTATCCCGAGATCGTCACCGCGGTCCTCGCCATCGGCCTGTTCGCCGGCGCGCGTGTCGCCGAACAGGTCCGCGCCGGGATCGAGGCGGTCGGCGCCCCGCTCCTGCCGGCGGCGCTCGCGACAGGTCTGCGACCGCTGCAGGCCTTCCGACTGATCGCACTGCCGCTCGGCCTCCGCGCCATCGTCGGACCTCTGACCTCGGAATTCCTAATTACGATCAAGCTGTCGTCGCTCAGTCTGACGATCGGTGTGCTCGAATTGACCGCGCAGAGTCGCCATGTCGAGAACTACACTTTCCAGGGCTTCGAGGCCTTCACCTTCGCGACGATCGGCTATCTCGTTATCGGCCTGTGCGCGACGGGGCTAATGCGCCTCATCGACAACCGGCTCGGCGGCGCCGCGTTGCGGAAGGCCACGGCATGAGCGATTTCGACTGGGGCGTCATCGCCCGCTCATACAGCTTCCTTGCCGAGGGCATGTTGCTCAGCGCGCTGCTGGTTCTAGTCGCGACGGTGGGCGGCCTCATCGTCGGCTTCGGGCTGGCGCTCATGCGGCTCTCCACGCACCGGCTGATTTCGGTTCCGGCGGCCGGTTACGTCACGGTGATGCGCTCGCTGCCGCTGGTGCTGGTACTCTTCTGGTTCTACTTTCTGATGCCGCTCGCCATCGGCCGGCCGGTTGGCTCGCTGACCTCGGCGCTGATCGCCTTCGTCCTGTTCGAGGCGGCCTTCTACTGCGAGATCATCCGCGCCGGCATCGGCAGCGTCCGCAAGGGCCAGAGCGATGCGGGGTTGGCTACGGGCCTGCGCCGCTGGCAGGTGCTGCGGCTGATCGTGATGCCGCAGGCGATGCGCGCGATGGGGCCGCTGATCCTCAACCAGATCGTGATCGTTTTCCAGGACACCTCGCTGGTCTATGTCGTGTCGCTGCACGACTTCCTCACCGCGGCCAGCGTCATCGCCTCGCGCGATGGGCGAGCGACCGAGATGTATTCGCTGGTGGCCGTCGTCTATCTGATGATCTGCCTCTCCATCACGAAAGCCGCCGAATTCTACAGGAGAAGGCGTCCGTCATGATCGTTCTCGACGACGTGCATAAATTCTACGGCTCCCAGCAGATCCTGCGCGGCTGTTCGGCCACGATCAGCCTCGGCGAGGTCGTGGTGGTCTGCGGGCCGTCCGGCTCCGGCAAGAGCACGCTCATCAAATGCATCAACGGTCTGGTGCCGTTCGAGCGTGGTTCGATCACCGTTGACGGCGTCTCGGTCTCGTCTCCTGAGACCGATCTGCCGGCCCTGCGTGCGCGGATCGGCATGGTCTTCCAGAGTTTCGAGCTCTACCCGCACATGACTGCGCTGCAGAATGTCAGCCTGGCGCAGGTCCATGTGCTCAAGCGCTCGCAGAAGGAGGCCGACGAACGCTCCGTGAAGATCCTGACGCGGGTCGGCCTCGGCGGGAAGCTCGGCAATCGCCCGGCCGAACTCTCCGGCGGGCAGCAGCAACGCGTCTCCATCGCCCGGGCGCTAGCGATGAATCCGCAGGCGATGCTGTTCGATGAGCCCACCTCCGCACTCGACCCCGAGATGATTAACGAGGTTCTGGAAGTCATGCAGGAGCTCGCCGTCGAGGGCATGACCATGATCGTTGTCACCCACGAGATGGGCTTCGCCCAGCGTGTCGCGAACCGCGTACTGTTCATGGATCGCGGTGAGATCGTCGAGGACACGCCCAAGGATCAATTCTTCACGGCCCCTTCCTCCGAGCGGGCCAAGCAGTTCCTCAACCAGGTCCTCACGCACTGAACCGCCGATGAGCGAGCTGAATCCCCCCCAGATCGGCCCGCTTCTCCAATACCGGCGCAAGGAGCGCGGGTTGACGCTTCAGCAACTGTCGGCCCTCTCGGGCGTCTCGAAATCGATGCTCTCGCAGATCGAGCGCAGCGAGGCCAACCCGACCTTCGCCGTACTCTGGAGCCTGACCCGCGGATTGGGCATCGATTTCGTCGCGCTGCTCGGTGAAGGACAGGCGGCGGGCACAGACAGCTTCATCGAAGTGCTTTCACCCGAACATACGCCGACGATCCGCAGCGCCGACAATTCCTGCCAACTGCGCATCCTGAGCCCGCCGAGCTCGTCCGGCGTCATCGAGTGGTACGATGTCGAGATCGCGCCCGGCGGCTGCCTCGACAGCGCGCCGCATGCGCCCGGAGCGGTCGAGCATTTCACGGCGCTGTCGGGCGAATTCGCGATCGCGAGCGGAGCCTCGCGCCATCAGCTCAGGCAGGGGGAGACGGTGCGCTATCCGGTCGACGTCGCGCATTCCATCAGCAATCCGCTGGAGACACTCTCTCGCGGTCTGATGGTCCTGCTCTATCGGCAATCGTCGCGGGGGCGGAATGCCGTCTAGGATGCGAATCCATTCGAAGTCCGGCTTCTCGAAAGCAGTCCGTCGCCGATGCGGCGTGCTGCCGGTCTCGGTAGAAAAGGCGATCTGATATGCGCGTTGGTATCTTGGGTGCGGGAGCCGCGGCCTGCGGCGCAGCGGCCCAGCTCTCGGTCATGGGGCATGATCCCGCGCTTTGGTCGCCGTCTGGCCGGAGCACCGCCGCGCTGGCGGCCGGAACGCCGTTGCGCGCGACGGGCGCGATCGAGGTGAGCTTCCACCCGCGCATCGCCGCGAGCGCGGAAGAAGTAGTCGGTGCCGATGCCGTGATGCTGGCGATGCCGGGCTATGCTCATAAGCTCGCCTTTGACGCGATCGCCCCTCATCTCAAGGAAGGGCAGCCGGTCATCATCAGTTCGCATGCCTCCTTCGGCGCGCTGTACCTCGCGCAATTGCTCGCCGCCCGAAAGGTCAGCGTCCCGATCATCGCCTGGGGCACGACGCTGACCACCGGCCGCAAGGCCTCGCCGACCGAGGTCGCGGTGAATTCGCTGCGCTCGAAGATCGATCTTGCGACGGTGCCGGAGAGCGCGTCCATTGCGGCGCTGGAGCTCTGCACGACCCTGTTTGGCGAGCGCTTCGTTCCTCGCGAAGGCTTGCTTGCGATCGCGCTCAGCAATCTCAACCCCCAGAACCATCTCGCGATCGCCCTGTTCAACCTGACGCGGATGGAGCGCGGCGAAAGCTGGGGCCAGGCGGAGAACGTAACGCCAGCGGTCGGACGGGTGATGGAGGCGCTCGATGCCGAGCGGCTGGCCATCGCGGAGGCCTTCGGCGTCGCGGTTCGGACGATCCGCGAGCACTATGCCTTTTCCTATCAGCTTCCGGTCGCCAGCATTGCCGAGATGAATGCCGAGCTGCACGGCCGCGGCAAGGGGGGCTTCGGCCCTACGACCCTCGAAAGCCGCTATGTCCTCGAGGATGCGCCCTATGGCCTGCTACCGACCGTCCTGCTCGGCCGGCTCGTCGGGCGCCCGGCAACATTGCACGAGGCGGGCCTGACCCTGCTGTCGTCCGCCTATGGGCGCGACTTCACCGACGAGAACGACCTGCTGCCTGCCCTCGGTTTCGACGCGATAACACGCGAGGAACTGGCGGCGCGGGCCAAGGACGGATTCTAGACACCGCTTTCCGATCGAAGGCGGACATCAGGCGAGCAATCGCAAAAAGGGAGAGACATCGATGAGATTTAATCCAGCTGCAGCCGCAGGCGCCATTCTGGCCCTGAATCTGGCGAGCTCGGCCGCCGGAGCCCAGGAGGTCGACGCGATCGTCAAGAAGCTGAAGGACACGCAGACCATCACCATGGGTGTCCGCGAGGCGTTGTTTCCGTTCAGCTATCTCGACGACAACAAGAACCCCACGGGCTACGCGGTCGAGTTCTGCAGGCGCATCATCGACGACATCAAGACCGAGCTGAACCTGCCCGAGATCAAGATCAAATACGTGCCGATGACGATCCAGAACCGGCAGGCGCTCGTCGCGAACGGGACAGTCGACCTCGAATGCGAGGGAACGGTGAACACCTTCGGACGCAACCGGCAGGTTGATTTCTCGTCGGTCAGCCATGTCTCGGCAAGCCAGCTCCTGATTCTCAAGAGCTCGGGGATCAAGAACTACGACGATCTCAACGGGAAGATCGTGGCCGTCGCCACGGGCGGAACTAGCGAGCCGGACCTCAAGAAGCTGACGGCCGAGCGGAAGCTCAACCTCCGTGTCCTTAATGTCGACGACCATGCCGCCGGCCTGATCGCTGTCGAAACCCGACGCGCCGACGCCTATTTCAGCGATAACGGCGCCTTCTATGGGCTGATCAAGCAGTCGAAGAAGCCCGATGCCCTCGAGATCGTCGGCGATGAATACGGCTATGCACCGCAGGGCTTCATGGTGCCCAAGCTCAACCCGACCATCCTCTGGATCGTCAATCATACGATGGGCAAGATGTTCAAATCAGGCGAGGCCGAGGCCTTGTACCTGAAATGGTTCGGGCCGCTCGGCGCCCACGTCGGTCCGAAGCTGAAAGCAGCCTGGGCGACGCAGTCCTACGCTGAGTGAAAGGCGCGCTTCATCGCAGCACGCAGAAACTCAACCCGCCGTCTAATGCACGGCGGGTTGACCTCTAACGCAACAGACCGTTCAGGAGCAGGCTCAAGGCGGCGGCTGCGACCCTACTTCGGCACTGGTTTGGGGAGCAAAAATCTTAGCTCGCCGCGTCAACTCCGCGGCCGGGAGGCCGCCGAGATGGTGACACCGCTTGTTGAGCGCCGGCTCAACGAACTTTGGCTTCCGGGCGTTGGGTCAAGGTCCGCTCATGGCGCGGCTTGTCGCCGGCAGCCTTTGCGTTCAAAGGCCTGCCTGGTTCCTAAAGGTCAA
>UCLR01000009.1 GCA_900473415.1 Hyphomicrobiales bacterium | reverse complement strand
GGGCGGGCGCGGCGGGCGGCGTCGGCCGGGTCACCGGGGGCTGGCCGGGAGGAGGCGCCAGGTTCGGAGCGGGACGCGGCATGGCCGGCGGCTGGCCGCCCGGCTGCGGAACAGGCATGGCCGGCGGCTGCGGCCGCGCTGCACCCGGCCCGGGCTGCATCTGCGGCGGGCGCGGCGCCTGCGGCATGCCGGGAGGCACCGGCCGTTGCGGGCCCGGCTGGGCGCCGGGCGGATGCGGCTGGCCGGGCTGCCGTGGGCGCTGACCGGGGCCGGGCTGATCGTCACCCTGAGCCGGCGCCTGGGCGATCTGGAGACTGGCCTGAGCGGCAACCTGGCCGATATGGGAAAGGACCAGGGCCGGCAGGACCGTTCCCGCCAGCAGCCAGCGTTTCATGCGCATCGCGACATCCGTCTTTCGTTTCATCATGCCGGTATCAGGCCGGCGAGGGCCTGAACCCGGGATGAAGCGAAAACGGCGATAATCGGGCAGCAGTTCCGTGCCGCGGCGCTCTAGATGCCAGCCTCTTCCTTCACGTAGCCCGCGATCTCGGCATGGCTGGCGAACCAACAATCGCCCTTCGCCTTGGCCAGTCGGATCAGCTCCTCGAGGATCCAGAAACGCGAGCGGTAGGTGATGACATGCGGGTGCATGGTCAGCAGGAAGAGCCCGCCCTCTTCATAGGCGCCCTCGAACTCGCGGCGGAAGATGTCGAAGACCGCTTCCGGTGGCGTATAGGGTCGCAGCGCCTGGAAGCGGTTCATGTTGAAATAGACCGCGTCGTCGCGGATCCACTCCACCGGCAGCTCGACCATGCCGGTCGCCTCGCCCTTCTCGACGATCTCGTAGGGATCGTTATCGGCGAAGAGCGAGGAATCGTAGATCAGCCCGAGCTCGCGCTCGACCGAGAGCGTGACCTCGGAGAAGTCCCAGGATGGGGTGCGCATGCCGACCGGGCGGACGCCCGTGATCTTCTCCAGCGTATCGGCCGAGCGCAGATGCAGCTCGCGCTCGTTGGCGGGCGGCACCGCCGTGTTGACCTCGTGGATCCAGCCATGCAGGCCGACCTCATGGCCCTCGCCGACGATGCGGCGCTGTTCGTCGGGATAAAGCAGCGCAGTCACGGCCGGCACGAAGAAACTCGCCTTGATGTCCTGCTTATTCAGGAGGTTGAGGATCTTCGGCACGCCGACGCGGTTACCGAACTGGCCCCAGGAGAGCCGGCCAACCGACTTGCCGCCGTCGCGCAGCTCGTTGGTCTCGTGGTCGACGTCGAAGGAGAGCGCCACCGCGCAGCGGGCACCGTTCTTCCACTTCGCGGGCTTGAGGTTGCGGCCGGCGCGCACCTGCTCGACCTTGCCGCGCCAGACCTCTTCCGGCCATTGCCAGGGCAGCTGTTCGGGTTCGGACATGGGCCTGTCTCCTCAGTTGACTGGCGCGCTCGGCAGCACCGGCACGGCGGCGAGCAGGCGCTTGGTGTAATCGTGCTGCGGGCGCTCGTAGATCTCGCCCGCAGGACCGCTCTCGACGATCCGGCCGCGATACATGATCGCGACACGGTCGCAGAGGTGACGCACCACGGAGAGGTCGTGCGAGATGAAGATCAGCGTGAGATCGAGCTCCTGCCTGAGCCGGATCAAGAGGTTGATGATCTGCGCCTGGATCGAGACGTCCAGCGAGGCGACCGGCTCGTCGCAGACCACCACGTCCGGCTGCATGGCGAGCGCGCGGGCAATCGCAACGCGCTGGCGCTGGCCGCCCGAGAACTGGTGCGGATAGCGGGTGGCGAAGGCCGGATCGAGCCCCACCGCCGCGAGCCATTGCCGGACATAGTCCTTCGCCTGCGCGCGCTCGATCAGCCCATGCGCCAGCGGCCCCTCGGCGATGGAATCGCCGACCGTCATGCGCGGGTTGAGCGAGGCGAAGGGGTCCTGGAAGATCGTCTGGACGCGGGTGGTAACCTTGTGCGGCCGGTCACCCGCACTCATCACCGGCGCCTCATTGATGCGCACGCGGCCGCTGTCGGGCGCATAGATGCCGGCGGCGACGCGCCCGAGCGTCGACTTGCCCGAACCGGATTCACCGACGAGCCCGAGCGCCTCGCCGCGCTTCAAAACGAGCGTGACGTTGTCGACGGCCTGAACCGCATCGGGCGACTTCGCCAGCCCGAGCTTCTGCGCGAGCTTGCGGAACAGGCCGGGCGTCTGGGCGAAGCGCTTGGCGACGTGCTCGATCTGGACGTAATGCGCCGTATCGCCAGTCGTGGTGGTAGCGTCAGCGGCGATACGGGGCGGCGGGGCCGCTTCCGCGCCGGCACCGCCGGCGAGCAGCGTGCCGGGCTCGGCGCGGGAGGGCAGCGCGTCGAGCAGCGCCTGCGTATAGGGGTGCTGCGGGCGGGTCAGCACATCGAGCGTCCGGCCCGTCTCGACGATCTTGCCGTAGCGCATGACACATACATGGTCGGCGAGCGAGGCCACGACGGCGAGGTCGTGGCTGATCCAGATCAGCGCCGTGCCGAGCTCGGCCACCAACTCCTTCATCTCGGCAAGGATCTCGGCCTGGACCGAGACGTCGAGCGCGGTCGTCGGCTCGTCGCAGATGATCAGCTTCGGCCGGTGCAGCAGCGCGATCGCAATGGCGACGCGCTGGCGCATGCCGCCGGAGAACTGGTGCGGATAGAAATCGACCTTGCCCTCGGGATCGGGGATGCGGACCTGCGCGAGAGCGGCGACCGCACGCCGACGCGCCTCGGCGCCCGAAACCTTCTCGTGGGCTTCCAGCGCGAGCCTGATTTGCGCCCCGATGGTCAGCATCGGGTTCAGCGTCATCATCGGGTCCTGGAAGACCATCGAGATCTGCTTGCCGCGGATCTTGCGCAGCTCCGCGGGCTCGAGCCCGACGAGCTCGCGCCCCTCCAGCTTGACCGAGCCGTTCTCGACCCGGCCGGGCGGGTCGATCAGCCCGATGATCGAGAAGCCGGTGATGCTCTTGCCGGAACCCGACTCGCCGACGAGGCCCATCACTTCGCCGCGCTTCAGCGAGAAGGAGACGCCGTCGACCGCCTTCACGACGCCAGCGCGGGTATGGAAATGGGTGGCGAGGCCCGTGACCTCGAGGAGAGGCACCTCGCTCATCGCTTGAGCCTCGGATTGACCTGGTCGCGGATGCGATCGCCGACGAGGTTGATCGCGACGATCAGCACGATCAGCGCAATGCCGGGATAGATCGAGATCCAGTAGCGGCCCGACAGCATGTATTGGAAGCCGTTTGAGATCAGCATGCCGAGCGAAGGCTCCGTCACCGGCAGGCCGACGCCGAGGAAGGAGAGCGTCGCCTCCAACGCGATGGCGCTCGCCACCTGCACGGTCGCGACCACGATCAGCGGCGGCAGGCAGTTCGGGAAGATGTGACGCCAGACAACGCGGGCCGGCGGCAGCGGCGTCGAGAGCACCGCCTCGACATAGTCCTTGCCGCGCTCGGCCGAGGCTGCGCCATGGGCGGTGCGGGCGAAATAGGCGTATTGCGCGGCCGCGAGCGCGGCGATGAGCTGAAGCTTACCCTGGCCGAGCAAGGCGGAGAGCACCAGCGCCAGCAGGATCGCCGGAAAGGCGAGCTGCAGATCGATGACGCGCATGATGAAGGCTTCCCGGCGCCCCCCGGCATAGGCCGCGCCGATGCCGAGCGCGACGCCGAGCGCGAAGGCGAGCGCCCCGGCCACCAACCCCATCTGCAGGGAGATGCGCAGGCCATAGAGGATCGCCGAGAGCAGATCGCGGCCCTGTGCGTCGGTGCCGAGCCAATGGGTGTAGCCGCCCGAGCCGACAAAGCCCGGCGGGCGGCGCGCATCGGAGAGCGAGAGATTGGCGAGGTCGTAGGGGTCCTGCGGCGCGACGAGCGGCGCGAGCAGCGCAAGGCCGATCATCAACACGACCACGATGAAGGCGGCGACCGCGACCTTGCTCTCGCGGAACTCTGCCCAGAAGCGGGCGACGGGAGAGGCTTCGTTCATCGCGCGCCTCCCTTCCTCAGCCGCGGATCGAGCCCGACATAGGCGAGATCGACGAGGAAATTGATGGTGATGAAGACGAAGGCGACGAGCATCAGATAGGCGACCATCACCGGCCGATCGAGCGACTGGATCGAGTCGATGATCAGCTTGCCGATGCCGGGCCAGGAGAAAATCGTCTCGGTGACCACGGCGAAGGCGAGCGTCGAGGCGAATTCGAGGCCGAAGACCGTGACGAGCGGGATCGCGATCAGCCGCAGCACATGCCGGCGCAGCACGGTCCATTCCGACAGGCCGGCGGCGCGGGCGAACTTCACCGTGTCGGTCAGCATCGTCTCGCGGGTGCCGGCCCGGGCGAGACGCGTCATCAAGGCGAGCTTGAAGAAAGCGAGGTTCAGCGCCGGCAGCAGGAGATGGCTCAACCCGTTCGCGGTCAGGAAGCTCCACTCGACTCCGAAGATCGGCACGGTCTCGCCCCGCCCTCCGGCTGGCAGCCATTGCAGCTCGACCGCGAAGACCATGATCAGCACGAGGCCGATCCAGAAGGTCGGCACCGAGAAGCCGAGGATCGAGACGGTCATGATCAGCTTGGCGGCCCAGCCGTCCGGCCTGTAGCCGGCATAGATGCCCGCCGGGATGCCGATCAGCGCCGCGCCGAGGACCGCCGCCAGCGTCAGCTCCAGCGTCGCCGGCAGGCGCGACAGGATCAGCTCCATCACCGGCATGCCGAAGACGAAGGACCGGCCGAAATCGCCGTGCAGCACGCGGGCGAGGAAGGTGAAGTACTGCTCCCAAAGCGGCCGATCGAGCCCGTAGCGGGCTATGGTCTGCAGGCGCAGCTCCTGGCTGACATCCGGGCCGATCAGCACGTCGATCGGGTTGCCGATCGCATAGACCCCGACGAAGACCAGCGCCGACATGACGAGCATGACGACGAGCGCCTGCAGCAGGCGGATGGCGACGTGGCCTAGCATCTGCCGGTCCCGGAGCGGTGCTTCACGGCCAGTTCTCGACCATCGCCGCGCGCGTCTCCTCGACGCCGACCTGCCAGACCCGCAGCATCTCCTCGTCGGGCCGCTGGTAGAGGCCGTGGAAATTGCCGTCGCCGATGATCTCGCGCCGGCGCTTCGGGCTCGCCGCCTGATACTGAGCGGGGATGAAGGGCGCCTTCGGCGTGTCGGGCAGGGACACGCCTTCGAGCCGCGTCCAGGGGAAATTCTCCATCCAGGAGGCATGGGAGGCCGCGGGGTCGATCGCCTTGACCGCCGCCTGGAATTGCGGCGCCGCCCACCAGTTGTGCAACCGGACGGCGGCATCAGGGTGTCGGCCGAGCCACTCGGTGGCGAAGTTCAGCGCCGGCGAATTGCCGCCATGGCCGTTGACCAGCACGATCCGGCGGAAGCCCGAGCGGTAGAAGCCCTCGAAGATGTCCTCCAGCAGCGCGGCATAGGTGCTCAGGCGCAGCGAGATGCTGCCCGGGAAAGCGAGGAAGCCCGGCGTCATGCCATAGGCCAATACGGGGAAGACTGGGATGCCAAGCGGCTCGGCCGCCTCTTGCGCAACGCGCTCGGACAGGATCACATCGGTCGCCAGGCTGAGATAGGCGTGCTGTTCGACGCTGCCGAGCGGCAGGACACAGCGATCGTCCCGTTTCGCCTGGGCCTCGATCTGCATCCAGTTCATCTCGGCGACACGCACGGCGCGATCCTTGCTTCAACGATTGGCAGGCGACGGCGAATAGCCGGCCGAAACGCAAAATCTCCCACGGCGACGCCGCTTAGGTTATCCTTGACTCTGGTGTTGGAGAGCGTCAAGTTCCATTTGGAACTAACTGGCCGAGAGATCTCGCATGGGGCGCTCGCCGACCTCTGTTTCGCCTGTCGACCCGGAGCGCGAGGGGGCGCTTGGCGGCCTCGATCCGCTGACCGTCACCAAGCTCTGGAACAACCCTTGCTGGCTGTCGTTCCGGCTGAATTTCGTCGCCTTCCGCTTCAATGACCCGGTCTATCGCTGGATCGAGACCCGCTACGGGCTCGTGCGGCCGGAATTCGTCGCGCTCTATGCCGTGGGGCTTCGAGAAGGCGTGGCGGCCAAGAACATCGTCGCCTCCTCCGGCCTGCCGAAGAACACGCTCTCGCGCGCCGTGCAGAAGCTCCTGCAGCGGCGCCTGCTCAAGCGCGAGACGGACCCGAGCGACCTGCGCAGCTACGTGCTGCACCTGACCGCAGCGGGACGGAAGATCTTCAACGAGACGATGCCGCTGATGGTGCATCACCAGGACACGATGCTCGGCTGCCTCACCGAGGAGGAGCAGCGCCAGCTCTGCGTGCTGATGGACAAGCTCGTCATCGCCTCGCCCACATGGCCAAATGAACTCGAACAAGAGGGGACAACATCATGACTTTCGCCCGCAGCTTCCGCCTTGCGGCCTATGCCGCGCTGATCGGCACGGCCCTCTCCACCGGAGCGCTCGCGCAGACGCTGACGATCGGCGTACGCGCCGGCCCCGAATCCATCGACCCGCACTACACGGCGACGGGTACCCATGCCGAGGCGCTGAAGCATGTCTTCGACACCCTGATCTGGTCCGGCGACAAGCTGCAGCTCGAGCCGCGTCTGGCGACGAGCTGGAAGGCGATCGCGCCGGATGTCTGGGAGTTCAAGCTGCGCTCCGGAGTCAAGTTCCATGACGGCTCGGACTTCACCGCCGAGGACGTCAAGTTCTCGATCGAGCGCATCCCGACGGTCGCCGGCCCGAACCCGACGACGATCTATGTCCGCCGCGTCAAGGAGGTGAAGATCGTCGATCCGCTGACGGTGCAGGTCGTCACCGACGGGCCGGCACCGAACCTGCCGAACGACTTCATCCGCCTCTTCATCGTCTCGCACAAGGCTGCCGCCGGCCTGACCAAGGACAGCGCCAACGAGGCCTTCAACACCGGCAAGGCCGCGGTCGGCACCGGCCCCTACAAATTCGTCTCCTGGACGCCGAAGGACCAGCTCGTGCTGGAGCGCTTCGACGGCTACTGGGGTCCGAAGGAGCCGTGGGCCCGCCATGTCCGCAAGGAGCTGCCGAACGACGCCGCCCGCGTGGCGCAGCTCAAGGCCGGCCAGGTCGACCTGATCGTGCGCGCGCCGGCCTCCGACGTGCCGACGCTGAAGCGCGACGCCAAGCTCTCCGTCTCAACCATCGAGACCGTCTATCTCTTCAACCTGGAGCTCGACCTCCGGGACAAGGCGCCGCAGGTCACCGCCAAGGATGGTTCGGCCCTGCCGAAGAACCCGCTGCAGGACGCCAAGGTGCGCGAGGCGATCGACCTCGCCATCGACCGGCCGGCGCTGGCCGAGATCGCGATGGAAGGCCTCGGTTCGCCCGGCAATCAGCTCGTCACGCCGACCATCGCCGGCTTCAACAAGAGCCTGCCGGCGCTGAAGCCCGACATCGCCAAGGCGAAGAAGCTGCTCGAGGAAGCCGGCTATGCGAACGGCTTCAAGATTACCTTCTCCTTCACCAATGACCGCCTGCCGGGCGATCGCCAGGTCGGCACCTCGATCGCGCAGATGCTGGCGCGCATCGGCATCGATGTGAACGCCAACGCCCAGCCGGGCGCCGTCTTCTTCCCGGCGCGCGCGCGGGCCGAATATTCCGTGGCGATGTCCGGCTGGGGCACGCTGACGGGCGAGGCGAACTACACCCTGTCCTCGCTGGTGCATTCCAACGAGCCGGCCAAGAAGCTCGGCGCCTTCAACCTGCTCGGCTACAAGAACGCCGAGGTCGACAAGCTGATCGAGAACGCCGCCGTCGAGATGGACGAGGCCAAGCGCAACAAGATGCTCTCCGACGTCGCGGCGATCGTCGCCAAGGATCGCCCCCGCCTGGCGATCACCGCCGTCGGTTCGGCCTGGGCGATGCAGAAGGACAAGGTGACGATCAATCCGCGCGTCGACGAGGACACGCTGGCGATGGACATCAAGCCCGCGAAGAAATGAGGCTCGGCGCGACGGTGCATGAGCGACGCCCGGGCATCGCCCCGGGCGTCGCTTCCTCACCCGCCTGCTCCGCAGACACCTTCGATTCGAAGGCAGAAGACGATCATTCCCGAGGTTTCCGATGACTCTCGCCCTTGCCATCCATGGCGGCTGCGGCACGCTTCCCAAATCCGAAATGACCCCGGCCGAATGGGCCGCGGCCCGCGCCGATCTCGCCGCCTCGCTGCGGGCGGGCTGGGCGGTCCTGTCGAAGGGCGGACCGGCGGTCGACGCCGTCGAGGCCTCCGTGCGGGTCATGGAGAATTCGCACCATTTCAACGCGGGCCATGGCGCCGCCTTCAACACCGATGGCGAGCATGAGCTCGACGCCTCGATCATGGACGGCGCGACGCTGGCCGCCGGCGCCATCTGCGCCGCCAGGCGCATCAAGAACCCCGTCACCGCCGCCAAGGCTCTGATGCAGCGCGGCGACCCGTTGCTGCTGGCCGGCCCCGCCGCCGACGCCTTTGCCGACCATGAGGGCATCGACACGGTCCCGAATGCGTATTTCTCGACCGAACGCCGGCGCAACAACCTCGCCTCGATGAAGATCCGCGAGATTGTCGGCACGGCCGCCGAGGCGGGCGAGGCCGAGAAGCACGGTACGGTCGGCGCCGTCGCCTGCGACGTTCACGGCCATCTGGCCGCCGCGACCTCGACCGGTGGCTATACCAACAAGCCGGTGGGGCGCGTCGGCGATTCCCCGATCATCGGCGCCGGCACCTATGCCCGCGACGGGCGCTGCGCCGTTTCCGGCACGGGCAAGGGCGAGTATTTCATCCGCTACTGCGTCGGCCACGAGATCGCGTCGCTGATCGCCTACAAGGGCCTTTCGCTCGAAGCCGCGACGCAGGCCGTGCTGGACGAGCTTTCGGCCCACCGGATCGGCGCGGGCCTCGTCGCGGTCGGAGCCGACGGTTCCATCGTCGCGCCCTACAACACGCAGGGCATGTATCGCGGCTGGGTGACGCCGGACGGGCTTATCCATGTCGCCACCCATGGCGATGTCGAGATGGCCGGGCAGGCGGCATGAGCGAGCCGATCCTGATCTGGGGCTCCGGCGCGATCGGCGGCACGCTCGGCGCCTATTGGGCGCGCGCCGGCATCCCCGTGCTGATGGTCGACATCGTGGCCGAGCATGTCGAAGCCTGCCGCACAAGCGGGCTTTCGATCACCGGCCCGGTGGAGCAGTTCCGGCAGGTCGTGCCGGCCGTGACGCCGGAGGAGCTGACCGGTCGCTACCAACGCATCGTACTCGCGGTGAAGGCGGGCGCGACGGACGCCGCGCTGGCGGCTCTGGCCCCGCATCTGGCGGAGGACGGCTTCGTGCTCTCGGCCCAGAATGGCCTCAACGAGCTCGCCATCGCCAGGGCGGTCGGCGAGCGGCGCACGATGGGTTGCTTCGTCAACTTCGGCGCCGACTGGCTGGGGCCGGGCGAGATCCTCTACGGCAATCGCGGCGCCGTGGTCGTCGGCGAGATCGACGGCAGCAGGAGCGGGCGGGCCGCCGAGATGCACCGGCTGCTCAAGCTGTTCGAGCCCGACGCGATCCTGACCGACAACATCTTCGGCTATCTCTGGGGCAAGCTCGCCTATGGCGCCATGCTGTTCGGCACGGCGCTGACCGACGATTCCATGGCGGCGAACTTCGCCGATTCCGAGCGGCTTCCGGTCTGGCTGGCGCTCGGGCGGGAGGTTGCGGCGGTTGCGGCGAAACGCGGCGTCGCCTGCCTCGGCTTCGGCGCCTTCGACCCGAAGGTGTTCGCGCCGGGCAAACCCGAAGGTCCGCAGATCGAGACGATCCGCTGGCTCGCGCACTACACCTCGCAGACGGCCAAGACCCACTCCGGCATTTGGCGGGACCTCGCCGTGCGCAAGCGCAAGACCGAGGTAGACCCGCAGATCGGCATCATCGCGGTGCTCGGCCGCGAGGTTGGGGTTCCAACGCCCGCGCTGGAGACACTGGTCACGCTGATCCATGACATCGAGGAAGGCCGCCGCCCGATGGCCTTCGAGACGCTGAAGGTGTTGATCGACCGATGCAGATCCGTTTCGACGACCGCGTAGCCCTCGTCACCGGCGCGGCGCAGGGCATCGGCCGGGCCATCGCCGCGGCGCTGGTGCAGGCCGGCGCCCGTGTGCATCTCGCCGACATCGACGCCGAAGGCGTAGCGACGACGGCCCGCGAGATCGGTGCGAGCGCGCATGCGGCCGATCTCGGCTCGCCCGAGGCGGCGCAGACGCTCGTCGGCGACATCGTGACGGCGGAAGGCCGGCTCGACCTCCTGGTCCATGCCGCGGGCGGGGTGCGCGGGCAGGTCGGCCGGGCGATCGAGGAGATCTCGGAAGCCGATTGGCGGGTGATCTTCGCGGCCAATGTCGACGCCGCCTTCTTCCTGGCGCAGGCCGCAGCGCCTGTCATGAAGCAGGCGGGTTATGGCCGGATCGTCATGATCTCGTCGGGCGCGGGCCTCAGGCCCAGCCTCACCGGCATCCAGGCCTATGCCAGCGCCAAGCACGCGCTGGTCGGGCTGACGAAGCAGCTCGCCTGGGAATTCGGCCCGCACGGCATCACCGTCAATTCGGTGGCGCCGGGCTTCGTGCGCTCGAACCCCGCAACCGAACGGCAATGGGAAGCTTACGGGCCAGAGGGGCAGAAGCGCCTCGTCGAAGGCATCCACACCCGCCGTCTCGGCACGCCGCGGGACATCGCTCATGCGACGCTGTTCTTCCTCAGCGAGCAGGCCGGCTGGATCAGCGGCCAGGTGCTCTCGGTCGACGGCGGGCGTTCCTAGAGCGCGGTTATTTCGCACGGAACCACGACGTCATCCCGGCCGTAGCGAAGCGGAGCGCCGGGATCCATCATAGGGCTCTGCGCTCGACGATGGATCCCGGATCAGCGCGGCTTCGCCGCTTGTCCGGGATGACGGCATGTTTCCGCAGGAAATCAGTAAGACCTCAGCCGCAATTGGCCTGATCGGCCGGCATCTCGGCGCCGACCATCCAGTTGGTGCCGAAACGATCGATCAGCATGCCGAAGCGCGGCGACCAGAAGGTCTCGGCCATCGGCATGGTGATCCTGGCGCCGCCTTCGGAGAGGCCGGCGAAGATGCGCTCGGCCTCCTCCGGGGACTTCACGCCGACACTCACCGAGACTGAGCGCATCGGACCATCGCTGCGGTCCGGCGGAGCGTCGGAGGCCATCAGCATCTGCCCGTCGATCTCGAGACAGGCATGCAGGATCTTGTCGTGCCATCCGGGCGCGACATGCTCTTCGGCCGGCGTGCCCTTATGATCCATCATGGCGAGCATCTTGCCGCCCAGCACCTTCTCGTAATGGGTGAAGGCCTCACGGCAATTGCCGTCGAACATCAGATAGGTCGAGAGTTTCATCACATATCCTCCTCGGTCCGATCGGAAGCGCTCACGCCTTGCGGCGGTAATGGGCGGTCATGAATTCGGTCCATTGCCCGTCGGCGCCCTGCATCTGCGAGGTCAGGGTGCGATGGTCCGGCGACAGGAAGGTGGTGATGTCCTGATACTTCACCATCGAGCCGTCGCCGGTCATGGCCGGCCCGACGGTGTCCAGCACCAGCCTCTTGCCATCGGCGTCGAGCGATCCCTCGTAGATCCAGAACATCGACATCATCGAGGCGATGAAGCTGCCGACGAAGCGGCCCTTGGCCGGATCGAAGCCGAGCGTCACCAGGCTGGTGACGGATGTCCCATCCGGGCATTGCCCCTGCCCTTCACCGAGCGTCCAGAGTCCGCCGAGCGAGCGCACGTTCTCGGTGCCCTGGCTCTTCATCGGCGGCTGGCCCGGCGCCATCACCATCGACATCTCAGCCGTCCATTCCCCGACGAGCTGATGGAGCCATTCATGCTCCTTCTGGGCTTCGGCCTTCATGAATGTCTCCTCCTCTTTTCTGGGTACCGTCCTGGGATTGGCGAGCGCTCAGGCCGGGCGTTCGGCCGCTGCCTTCATCGCCGCGAGTCCGGACTCGAAATCGCCACCGACCATGCGGTCCATGTCCATGAAGACATGCATGATCTTGCCGATGAACGGCGTCGGGCCGGTCATGATCCAGGTCACGGTGGTGGTCCCGCCCTTTGGCGTCAGCGCGAAGACGACATCGTTATGCGCCTCGAAGGGCTTGAGGAAATCGAGCTTGAGCGTGACGCGGCTCGGCGCGGCGGCATCGACGATCTTCATGCTGCCCTCGCCGACATTCTTGTCGCCGGACCAGGCATAGGTCGCGCCGGTTCCAGCTTGCGCGCCGCCGAAGCTGCGCTGCATGGCCGGATCCTTCTTCTCCCAGGGAGACCAGGCATTCCAGGCCCTGAAGTCGGCGATCAGCGGGTAGACCCGTTCCGGCGGAGCATTGATCGTCGCGGAACGCGTGACCTGAAAGCTGTCGGGCTTGCGAGCGGCCAGGATCAACACCACCGCGATCCCGATAACGACTAAGCCGAGCAGGCTGAGAAGGACGGTCTTCAGCATCGCCATGAGCCTTTCTGATGGGACAAAAAGCACTCGGGTCTCAAACGCCCGGCGTCTCGCCCGGTTTCGTTCGAGCCCGCGTTATTACTTAACTCATAGGTTAAGTATTATCCAGCCGACACGCTGTCAAGCGACGCTTGGCACCATGCCGCGAGCAACTGCCGGTTGTTGTCAGGAGGAGGCGCGGCTAGAACCAGCCGGAGGAGGCCGCGCTTGCCCATGAGCTTCGAGACTGCCGCATCGCCCGAAGCCGCCATCGACAGGCTCGAAAGGCTTTACGAGCAGGCACGCTCGGCGCTGCGCTCCGACCTGCAGCGCTTCTTCGATACGGGCACGGCGCCGAGCACCGAGGACCGTGAGCGCTATCGCTATCCGCTGCTGCGCGTCACCTACGAGCCTTCACGGCTGCCGACGGCGACCCGGCGCGGCTACGCGAAGTTCGCATCGCCCGGCGTTTACTCCACGACCGTCACGCAGCCCGGCGAATTCCGCGCCTATCTTCTCGACCAGCTCCGCCCGCTGGTTGCCGAATATGGCGCGACGATCGAGACCGGCCTGAGCAACCAGGAAATCCCCTATCCTTACGCGCTCGAAGGCGGCGACGAGCTGGGGCGCGGCAAGGTCACCGCCACCGAGCTCGCGCGGCATTTCCCGACGCCGCTGCTCTCGCTGGTCGGCGACGAGATCGCGGACGGCACGTTCGACCTCGTCGAGGGCGAGCCGCGCCCGCTTTCGCTGTTCGATGCGGTGCGCGTCGATTACTCGCTGCGCCGGCTCGTGCACTACACCGGCACCGACTGGCGCGCCGTGCAGCCCTGGGTGCTGCTGACCAATTACCATCGCTATGTCGACCAGTTCGTGCGGCTGGGGCTCGCCGAGATCGAGGCCGGCACGGCAGAGGCGCTGATCGCGCCGGGCGGCGTCCGCATCGACCGCGACGGGATCGACGTCTCGGCGGCGGAGCGGGTGATGTCCAGCCCCTGGCACCGCTTCCAGATGCCGGCCTATCACCTGATCCGGAAGGACGGCGACGGCGTCACCCTGGTCAATATCGGCGTCGGCCCCTCCAACGCGAAGAACATCACCGACCACCTCGCAGTGCTCAGGCCGAATTGCTGGCTCATGGTCGGCCATTGCGGCGGGCTCCGGCAGAGCCAGATCATCGGCGACTACGTCCTCGCCCACGCCTATCTCAGGCAAGACGGGATCCTCGACGAGCTGGTGCCGCCCGACATCCCGATCCCGGCGCTGGCGGAAGTGCAGGTCGCACTGCAGGACGCGGCCGCCGCGATCACCGGCGAAAAGGGCGACCGGCTGAAGCAGCGGCTGCGCACCGGCACCGTGGTGACGCAGGACGACCGCAACTGGGAGCTGCGCTGGACCAAGGAACGGCGGCGGATCAACCTCTCGCGCGCCATCGCCGTCGACATGGAATCCGGCACCATTGCGGCGCAGGGCTACCGTTTGCGTGTGCCTTACGGCACGCTGCTCTGCGTCTCCGACAAGCCGCTCCATGGCGAGATCAAGCTGCCGGGCGCCGCCAACGCCTTCTACGAGCGGGCTGTGGGCGAGCACTTACGCATCGGGCTCGACGCGCTGAAGAAGCTCAAGGAGGCGGGTTCCGCCATCCACTCGCGCAAGCTCAGGAGCTTCGACGAGCCGCCGTTCCGGTAGTCGCGCTCAGCCGAAGACGCCGTAAGCCACCAGCGCCGCGATGACCCACAGCGCCGCCGTGCTCCAGCGGTTGCGCCGGGCCTCGGCCCGGCCGATCGCCTCGACGCTGCGTTCGTCCAGCACGAAGCCGTGGCGCGAGGCATCCTCGAGCTGGCCGAGCACGCGCTCGGCGCGGACGACCGTATCGGGCAGCGCCGCCAGCGAGCCCAGCAGCGAACGCGCGCCGCGGCCCGCCTCCTCCAGCTTTCCGAGGGGCCCAAGATTATGCGTGATCCAGCCGCGCACCACCGGATCGGCCGTGCCCCACATGTCCAGATGCGGATCGAGCGAGCGCGCCACGCCCTCGACCACCACCATGGTCTTCTGCAGCATGACGAGTTCGGTGCGCGTCGCCATGTCGAACATGCCGGTGATCTCGAAGAGCAGCGTCAGCACCTTCGCCATCGAGATCTGGTCGGCGCGCTTGTCGTGGATCGGCTCGCCGACGGCGCGGATCGCCTGGGCGAAATCCTCGACATCATGATGGGCCGGAACATAGCCCGCCTCGAAATGCACTTCGGCGACGCGGCGATAATCGCGAGTGATGAAGCCGAGCAGGATCTCGGCGAGGAAGCGCCGCTCCTTGAGGCCGAGCCGGCCCATGATACCGCCATCGACGGCAACGAGGCGGCCTTCGGCATCGACGAAGAGGTTTCCCGGATGCATGTCGGCGTGGAAGAAGCCGTCGCGGATCGCATGCTGCAGGAAGGACTGGATGATCTTGCGCGCGAGGTCGGGCAGGTCGTGGCCGGCGGCACGCAGCCCCTCGATATCGGAGAGGCGGACCGCGTCGATCCATTCATCGACCAGCATCTCGCGAGCGGTGAGCTGCCAGTCCGGCTCCGGCACGCGGAAATCATCGTCCTTTTTCGTGTTCTCGGCGAATTCGGAGAGGGCGGCGGCTTCCAGCCGCAGGTCCATCTCCATGGCGACCGAGCGCGCCAGCGTCTCGACCACGCCGGTGAAGCGCAGGCGGCGCGCCTCGGCCGAGCGGCCCTCGGCGAATTCGGCGCCGAAGCGCATGGCGGCAAGATCGCGGTTGAAGCGGTCGCGGATGCCGGGCCGCAGCACTTTGACCGCGACCTCGCGCCCGTCCTTGAGGCGTGCGCGATGGACCTGCGCGATCGAGGCGGCGGCGACCGACTCGCTGAACTCGACGAAGAGCGTCTCCAGCGGGACGCCATGGGCGGTCTCGACGATGGCGCGCGCCTCCGCCATCGGGAAGGCCGGCATCCGGTCCTGCAGGGCGGAGAGGTCCTGCGCGATCTTCATGCCGACGACATCGGGCCGCGTCGCGAGGAACTGGCCGAACTTGACGTAGGACGGCCCCAGCCGTGTCAGCGCCGCCGCGAGCCGCGTCGCCGAGGAGCCCGCACCACGCCGCTCGATCACCCGGCCGAGCCGGATCAACCCGCGCGCCAGCGGCGGCAACACCGAAGGATCGACCAGCGAGAGCGCGCCCTCGCGCGCCAGCACGAAGCCGACACGCGCGCCGCGCAGGAGATGGAAGAAGGAGGAGATCATAGGCAAGCCGTCATGCTCGGGCTCGTCGCGCCAGAGGTCATCACAGCTTCCAGCCGGAATGCAGCGCCACGACCCCGCCCGTCATCGGCGTGAACTTGGCACGGCGGAAGCCCGCGTCCTCGATCATGCCGGCGAAGGCCTGCGGCTTCGGGAATTTGCGGATCGATTCGACGAGGTACTGGTACGGCTCGGCCTCGCCCGTCACCATCCGGCCCATCGGCGGAATGACGTTGAAGGAATAGGCCTCATAGACCTTGTCGAGCAGCGGCACGTCGACATGGCTGAATTCGAGGCAGAGGAAGCGCCCGCCGCGCTTGAGCACGCGATAGGCCTCGGCCAGCGCCTTGTCGATGCGCGGCACGTTCCGGATGCCGAAGGCGATCGTGTAGCAATCGAAATGATGATCCGGCAGGCCGAGCGCCTCGGCATTGCCCTGGACGAAGCGGATGCGGTCGTCCTCGGGAAAGCGCTTGTCGGCGCGCTCGCGCCCGACGCGCAGCATGTCGGCATTGATGTCGAGCACAGTGACGTCGGTCTCAGCGCCGCCCGCCTCCAGCACCGAGAAGGCGACGTCACCCGTGCCGCCCGCAACGTCGAGATGATGATGGGGCCGGTCCTTCGGCGGGTTGATCGCCGTCAGCAGCGCGCTCTTCCAGGCCCGGTGCAGCCCGCCCGACATCAGGTCGTTCATCAGGTCATAGCGGTTGGCGACCTTGTGGAAGACATCGTCGACCTTGGCCTGCTTCTCGGCGAGCTTCACGGTCTCGAAGCCGAAATGGGTGGTGTCGGAGGCTGCTGTCACGATCCTGACCGCTCTTGTGTTCGCTTGTCGCGATGAATAGCCAAAGGAAACGGGCTTGTCGCGGCCCGTCTCGACGCAGGCTTTACGAAGGTCGCCGATCCCATGCCCGAGCTACCCGAGGTCGAAACCGTCCGGCGCGGGCTGGAGCCCGCCATGACGGGCGAGCGCTTCGCCCGCGTCGAGCAGCGCCGGCCCGATCTCCGCTTCCCCCTGCCCGAGCACTTCGCCGAGCGGCTGACCGGCCGGCGCGTCGAGGCACTGTCGCGGCGGGCGAAATATCTCATCGCCGATCTCGACGATGGCAACGCGCTCGTCATGCATCTGGGCATGAGCGGGCGCTTCATCGTCGAGGCGCCCGGCACGCCGCCGGTCGAGCCCGGCGCCTACTACAACGAGATCGGCCGCCATCTCATCCACGATCATGTGCTGTTCGAGATGGGGACCGGCGCACGCGTGACCTATAACGACGTCCGCCGCTTCGGCTTCATGGACATTCTGCCGCGCAACGAGCTCGAGACCTGCAGGCACTTCGCGGGGATGGGGATCGAGCCGCTCGGCAATGAGCTTTCCGGCGAGATGCTGGCTAAGCTTTTTGCCGGCAAGATCGCGCCGCTCAAGGCCGCCCTGCTCGATCAGCGGCTCGTGGCGGGCCTGGGCAACATCTATGTCTGCGAAGCGCTGTTTCGCGCCGGCCTCCACCCCGAGGCGGAAGCCGGCACCATCGCCACGCCGACGGGCCGGCCACGCGACAAGGCGCATGAGCTCGCCCGGATCATCCGCGAGGTCCTGGAGGAGGCGGTCGCAGCCGGCGGCTCGACCTTGCGCGATTTCGCCCATGCCGATGGCTCGCTCGGCTATTTTCAGCACCGCTTCCGCGTCTATGACCGCGAGGGCGAGACTTGCGTCACGCCGGGATGCGGCGCTCCGGTCAAGCGGCTGGTGCAGTCGGGGCGGTCGACCTTCTATTGCGAGAACTGCCAGCCGCGGCGTCTGCGCTGAGGGGGTGCGGGCGCTTGGGGGTGGGGAGCCGTCACTGGTAAACCTGTTTCACAAGGTAGAAGTGATTCCCCATGAAACGAACGCTAGGGTCTCCTTTTCCCTGCAAGACAGAATATAGCTGCGGCTGTTGTCCGGCGCGCTCTAGCCAGGCCGCTGAACGTTGGCCGGGAGGCAAGCCGACCTCGCCACTCTCGTCGAAAACGAGCGTGTAGAAAATGTTCGCGACGGCAACTCCCCCAAGCTCACCCCAATCGAAGGCTCGCAGACGAGGCGCACCGTCTTTAGCCTGCATGCGAGCAATCTCTCGCTCGTAATGCGCTCGCGAGAGCTGAAATCTCACCCAAGTCGGCGTGATGCCAAGCTGATAGCAAAAAACCAGCGGCACGGCCGCCAGAAAGGGAGCCAGCAACGCCGACGCCGCGCGCCGCCAGCGTCCCCGAGCCGCGTTCACGCTGATACTGGATACCAGTGCGATGAAAAGGAGGCAGACGGGCACGAGCAGAATGGGAACCATCAGCAACCAGAGATTGAATATCCGATCCAACTCTTCACTGAACACGATCAGCAGGAAGCACAGCAGGCAGAGGTACACGTAAGTCGCGGTGAATCGATCTGCCTTTGCCGCTTTGGACGAGGCTTCGACTGGCGTTTCAACAACCTCGGTCACAAGCACGTCCCGACGATCTCTCAGCTTCATCGTCGCTGAAGAGACCGTGTTTGCCACTCGCCATCAAGCTGAGCAACCGGTCGAAAACGGACGCACCGTCGTGCCCAGGCTTGTCCGGAGCATCCACATCCGCCGGCGTCGATGGCAAGCGCGGGGGAACCCCTCTCCCGGGTGGAGAGGGGCAGGGGTGAGGGAAGGCCGGTCCTCGTTGAGGCGCAAGGGAACCGCGCCGCCCTCGCTGAGGGCTGGCGATCCAGACCACTCCTTCAAGAGCGTGCTGGCCGACAGGTTGCGACGGCCGCTTCGCGCGGCCGTGGCATGGATCTGTCTCACGCAGCCGAGGAAAGGCCCGAGCGTTCGCCATAGTGCCGGTCGAGCAGGCCGCCGAGATAAGACGCGATCGCGCCCATGCCGCGTCGGCCGTCCTTCGCCTCGGCGTCCGGGTTGTAGTTGGTGTTGGTATTCACGTCGTAGACGTAAGCGCGGCCATCCGCATCGGCGATGAACTCGATCCCCGCAATGCCGATGCCATTGGCGTTCAGGAAGGCCTCGCAGGCCGACACCAGGGGATGCTCGAAGGCGCGCTGAATCTGGAACTTGTCGCCGGGCGCAACGGTCGCGCAGGTCGAATCGACCTGACAGACATCCGCGGGACAAAGCTCGAAGCCCTCGGAGGTATCGACCCTGACCGCGTAGAGAAAGCGGCCGCCGACAAACTCCATCCGCGTGATGAAGGGGGCCGGCGCCGCGATGTATTGCTGCACCAGGGTGATGCCGTCGACCGACTCGTCGAACTCGGCGCTCTCGATGTGCTGGGCGAGCGCCTCGCGCGAATAGAGCAGCTTCACGCCAAGCCCCTTGCCGGCGCGATTGTGCTTCAAGATCACCGGGAAGCCGAGCTGTTCGGCGGCGGCCAGCAGGTGCCTGCGCCCCACCACCGCGATCGTGCGCGGAGTGGCGATGCCGAACGGGGCAAGGGCCTCATATTGCGCGACCTTGGAAACTTCGAGCTGCAGCGCGCGGCCGCCATTGACGACGACGCGGCCGTGCCGCTCGAGCCAGGCCAGCACGCCCGCGGTCCGCTCCGGTGCATAGCGGTGGCCGCGGGTGTGCGAAGAGGCGCTCATGCGATTGTAGAAAACGCCTTCCGGCGGCGCGGCCGTGAGATCGAGCACGCCATCATCGATGAACCACTCGGCGTAGGGGACGCGCCGCGCCGCGAACTCCTGCCGCAGCGGCACCACCCAAGCGTCGTTCTCATGAATGACGTACGCCTGTGGCGTGTCTGTCTCGTCGTGAAGCCCACTCATCTGCAACCTGCCACTGTCTCGCCGATACGATTTGCGGCGCATCATAGGCAGGGCCAGACGCGCTAGAAGCCGGCCAAGAAAATAAAAATCCCTTTCTCTTCGGCAGGTTACAGGCAGATGATATTCTCTCCCAGGCAGCGCGCAGGAGAAATGTCGATCCTCGGTCGCGCGAGGCGGACTTACCGCTCGAGGCCATGAAGGGCCTCCGGTCGAGGGCAGACACCGCCGAAACTAATCCCCGCCCTTTCACCCTGCGCCTATCCTCGGCGCACCTCATCCCCGAGGGGCAGCCATCCGGAGGTGTGCCGTTGGTCGGGATGGGGGCGGCGCCTGCGGGTGGAGTCACGACCCACTCCCAGGAGGCTTCGGGGCACCGCCCTGGGGGTACTACGGCCCCTGTGCGAGGAGCTCGCTGGAAGGCTTGGCTGGTGATGGACCGGTGTTGCGAGGACGCGACGACCCGCTGAGGGGAACTGGCGTCCGAGCCCGCAGGTCTCAAGCCACCAGGCCGTATAAGCGCGGCCCGAAGTCTTAAAATCGCCGATGAGCGGAGCGCCACGGGGCGTGCGGAAGGTGGCTCAATCCTTCCGCGCCGCATCCTGGCTCAATGGAAGCGGCTTAGATCACCCGCGCCTCGCGGCGCTCCGCTGCCCCTCGTATCCAACGCTCGTGCGGAAGCGCGGCGAATAAAGACGCATGCGCGTGAACCGCGGGAAAGGCGTCGGGACAAGCCCGAACATGACGACAGGCGTGGGGCGGCGCGAATGCGCGGATGCGCGGATGCGCGGATGCGCGCGACGCGCATGGACTTTGCGGCCTTCGCCCCGCTAAAGCTTCGACCAGCACAATCTGCGGGAGGCCGCCATGGCTTATGAGACCATTCTCGTCGAGACGAAGGGCAAGGTCGGGCTGATCACCCTCAACCGCCCGCAGGCGCTGAATGCGCTGAACGGCCAGCTGATTGGCGAGATCAACGCGGCGCTCGACGGCTTCGGCAAGGACGACGGCATCGGCTGCATCGTCATCACCGGCTCGGAGAAGGCCTTCGCCGCCGGCGCGGACATCAAGGAGATGCAGAGCCGCACCTTCCCCGGCACCTATCTCGACGACAAGTTCGAGCCCTGGGACAAGATCGGCCAGCGCAGCAAGCCGATCATCGCCGCGGTGGCCGGCTTCGCACTCGGCGGCGGCTGCGAACTCGCCATGATGTGCGACTTCATCATCGCCGCGGACAATGCGAAGTTCGGCCAGCCGGAGATCAATCTCGGCGTTATCCCGGGCGCCGGCGGCACGCAGCGCCTGACCAAGGCGGTTGGCAAGGCCAAGGCGATGGACCTCGTCCTGACCGGCCGGATGATGGGCGCCGAGGAGGCCGAGCGCGCCGGCCTCGTCGCCCGCATCGTGCCGCTCGCGGACCTGCTGACCGAGACGCTGAAGGCCGCCGAGGCGATCGCGGCCAAGTCGCTGCCCTCCGTGCTGATGGCGAAGGAATCGGTCAACCGTGCCTTCGAGGTGACGCTGGCCGAGGGCCTGCGCTTCGAGCGCCGCGTCTTCTCCTCGCTCTTCGCCACCGCCGACCAGAAGGAAGGCATGTCCGCCTTCGCCGAGAAGCGGAAGCCCGATTTCAAGAACGCCTGAGCGGCGCCGCTGCCGCATGGCGGCGGCACGCTTCAGCGTCTTGCTGAAACACTCTTCCTGCTGGCAGATAGCAGCCGATTTCCGCCAGCAGGACATGTCACCATGAACGCCCAGACCGGCCTCGAGCTCCCCACCTATGCCGATGTCGCGGCGGCGGCGGAGCGCCTGAAAGGCATCGCCCATCACACGCCGGCGATGAATTCGGCGACGGCCAACCGGCGCACTGAGGCCAGCCTCGTCTTCAAGCCCGAGAACCTGCAGCGCATGGGCGCCTTCAAGTTCCGCGGCGGCTACAACGCGATCGCCTGCCTCTCGGCCGAGCAGAAGAAGGCCGGCGTCGTCACCTTCTCCTCCGGCAACCATGCCCAGGCCATCGCCTATGCCGGCCAGCTGCTCGGCGTGCCGACCACCATCATCATGCCGAACGATGCGCCGGCCGCGAAGGTCGCTGCGACCGAAGGCTATGGCGGCGTCATCGTCCGCTACGACCGCTATACCGAGAACCGGCTCGAGATCGGGGCAAGGCTCGCCGCGGAACGAGGACTCGCCATCATCCCTCCTTACGACCACGCCCATGTCATCGCCGGCCAGGGCACGGCGACCAAGGAACTGATCGAGGATGCCGGCCCGCTGGACATCCTGCTGGTGCCGCTGGGCGGTGGCGGGCTTCTCGCGGGCGCTGCGCTGGCGGCAAAGGCGCTGAACCCGGCTTGCCGCATCTTCGGCGTCGAGCCCGAGGCCGGCAATGACGGGCAGCAGTCGCTGCGCAAGGGCGAGATCGTCACCATCGGCGTGCCGAAGACCATCGCCGACGGCGCCCAGACCGCCTTCCTCGGCGACCTCACCTTCGCGATCATCCAGCGTGAGGTCGAGGATATCGTCACCGTCAGCGACGAGGCGCTCGTCGATGCGATGCGCTTCTTCGCCGAGCGGATGAAGCTCGTGGTCGAGCCGACCGGGTGCCTTGCGGCGGCGGCCGCCTTCACCGGCGCCGTGCCGGTCGCGGGCAAGCGCGTCGGCGTCATCCTCTCGGGCGGCAATGTCGATCTGGCGAGCTTTGCCCGCTTCATCGCGCCCGCCGCGTAAGGGGAAGCGCTCGCAAAGCGGATTCCGGCGTTGACGCCGGCTTCGCAAGCGACTATAGCCCCTCCACTCGCGGCGGCCCGCGCAAGCTCGGCCGCCGCTCGCGCATTTCCATCAAGGTAGCGGCCAGACCCGCCGGCAATAACGCCAGGCGCCCGGCCGTAGTGAAGACGAGGACGTTTCGATGGCCAATACGACGTCGGCCAAGAAGGCTGCGCGCAAGATCGTGCGGCGCACCGAGGTCAACAAGGCGCGCCGCTCGCGGATGCGCACCTTCCTGCGCAAGGTTGAGGAGGCGATTGCCTCCGGCAACAAGGCCGTTGCCGCCGAGGCCCTGAAGGCCGCCCAGCCGGAGATCATGCGGGCCGCGCAGAAGGGCGTGGTTCACAAGAACACCGCCTCGCGCAAGGTCTCGCGCCTCGCTCACCGGATCGGCGCGCTGGCGTCCTGACGCCCCTTTCCGATACGCGTTAAGAGCTTTGAAAACCCGGCCCGAAAGGCCGGGTTTTTTGCTGGCTTCAGCCGCTGCGGACCGCGCGTCTCCCGACGCCCGCCTCCGCGAAGGGGCCCTCTGCGAGCGGGATACCCGAGACCGCCTATCCAGGCGCCTCCAGGCCGCTCGATAAGGCAGCGAGTGTGCTTTTCTGGACGCGTTCTTTCGCCTTTCGTGCTTGACTCTTCTGGCGAAATTTGAGCCTCGAATCGGCCTTCCGAGAGGCTTGGGACCGCGCAGTAAAAGCGCTTATTTTTCATGCGTTTAGCGGGCAAAGCATTTCCTGCACGGGATTCCACACCCCTCTCCCGAGCGGCATCAGGGGGGTGCTGAAAAAAAGATTCGGCTTTCGGCAAGCCGCCAATCCTGAAGAAAATCTTAAGTTCCACAAACGATTGGCCCCCTCGGGCCGCAAGTTGGGCGGGCGCCCTGGAGCACCCCTGCCATGAAGCCGGCTGAGAGGGATATTGCCCCGCTCCGAGAGCGCCCTATAAGGTCACTTCATCGCCCGGGGGGCAGTGATGTCCCCCAGCGATTTCCAGAGATTGATAGCGTTTTGGCTTGCGACCTAAGGGGGCGGAGGATGCGGCTCTTTGTCTTGTTGTACTAGATGAAGTGCAGCGCCGTCCGGCGGCGAGCTACTCAAGCGTAATCGACATCGTAGCGGTCACTTTCACCTGGCAGGCGCTTGCGCCGGCCAGGAGGGTGATGGGTCGGCCTGTTCATCAGCGCTGGCGAGGCCCGCCGATTGCTCGGCGGCCATCGATGAAGCGCGTCAATTCTTATTTTTGAAATGGGGCAAAGAATGTTCGAGCGACAAGAAGCGGTGGATACGATCGAGGCGGCGACGTTGCGGCTTCCCCAGATCGACACCGCAGCTGAGACGACTGTGATCGTCGACGGAGACTCGCTCACCGAAGCCTGGGAACGTGTCCGCCGGCGCCTGAGGGCCGAATTGGGCGAGGACGTCTTTTCGAGCTGGTTCGGCCGGCTCGAGATCGCCAGCTTCATCGAGGGGGTCGCCTATCTGACCGTCCCCACCCGCTTCCTGAAAAGCTGGCTCGAAGCCCATTATGCGGAGCGCCTGCGGGTGAACTGCATGGCGGAGCTGCCGGAGTGCAACGGCGTGGTGCTTTCGGTGCGCCAGGTGGCGCGCGATGCCTCCGCCGCGCCGCGGGTCGAGGTCGCCCTGCGCAGCCGCCCGGCCGCCGCCGTCAATCCCGCTCCGGCTGCGGCCGGCAAGCCGGCCGCAGCCGCCACCGCGCAGCCCTGCGAGGGCGAAACGGTCGATGCCTGCGGTGCCACGCTCGACCGGCGCATGAGCTTCCAGAGCTTCGTCGTCGGCAAGTCGAACCAGCTCGCCTTCGCGGCGGCGGAGCGCATTGCCGCGGCTCCGGCGGGCCAGAGTCCTTACAACCCGCTCTACCTCCATGCCGGCGTCGGCCTCGGCAAGACGCATCTCCTGCAAGCGGTCGCCCAGGAGGCGCGCAACCAGGGCAAGCGCGTCGCCTATTTCACCGCCGACCGCTTCATGTACGGCTTCGTCGCCGCACTGAAGTCGCAGACCGCGCTCGCCTTTAAGGAGAAGCTGCGCGGCATCGACCTGCTCATCGTCGACGACGTCCAGTTCATCCAAGGCAAGTCGATCCAGCAGGAGTTCGGCCACACGATCAACGCGCTGCTCGATGCCGGCAAGCAGATCGTCGTCGCCGGCGACAGGCTGGCCGGGGAGCTCGAGGCGCTCGACGAGCGCATCCGCTCGCGCCTCGGCGGCGGACTGGTCGTCGAAGTGGGCGAACTCGATGAAGCCCTGCGCGCCAAGATCCTGGCGAGCCGGCTGGAGGCGCTGCAGAGCGCTCACCCGGCCTTCCAGGTCAGCCCGGACGTCGTCGCCTATGTCTCCCGCGTCGTCGCCACCAATGGCCGCGATCTCGACGGCGCGGCCAACCGGCTGCTCGCCCATGCGACGCTCTCCGGCCAGCTCGTGACGCTGGAGACGGCGGAGGCCGCGATCCGTGACCTCGTCCGGACACGCGAGCCGCGCCGGGTCAAGATCGAGGACATCCAGAAGCTCGTCGCGACGCGCTACAATGTCAGCCGTGCCGACATCCTGTCGGAGCGGCGTACCGCAGCCGTGGTGAAGCCGCGCCAGATCGCGATGTATCTCTCCAAGGCGCTGACGCCGCGCTCGCTGCCCGAGATCGGCCGGCGCTTCGGCGGACGCGACCACACCACGGTCCTGCACGCCGTGCGCAAAATCGAGAAGGCGATCAGCGAGGACCGCTCGCTGCATGAGGAGGTCGACCTCCTGAAGCGCATGCTGCAGGAGTAAGTCGGCCTCGGAATGGGGTGGAGCCGCCTGCTCCGCCCCTTTCGGCCCCAGATGGCTGTGATTGCCGCAGGCGGGCGGACTTGCGCCTAGGGCCGGCCTCCTGCAATGTCGCTGGCCCATTCAACGGCCCGCGCGCTTTCCCAGCGCGGGCGGCAAGCGCCAGAAGACTAGACAATCATGAAGGTCACGGTCGAACGCTCCACGCTGCTCAAGTCGCTCGGCCACGTCCATCGCGTGGTGGAGCGCCGCAACACGATCCCGATCCTGTCGAACCTGCTGCTGAGCGGCTCGGATGACGGCCTGAAACTCAAGGCGACCGATCTCGACATCGAGGTGGTGGAGACGATCCCCGCCGACGTTCCGGAACCCGGCGCGACCACCGTGCCGGCGCACACGCTCTACGACATCGTCCGCAAGCTGCCGGACGGCGCGCAGGTTTCGCTGGAGACGACCGGCGACACCGGCCTCGTGCTGCGCTCGGGCCGCTCGCGCTTCCAGCTCCAGACCCTGCCGGAGAGCGATTTCCCGGACATCACCGCCGGCGAGATGGCGCATCGCTTCGTGCTGCCGGCCGGCGAGCTGAAGCGGCTGATCGACAAGACCCAGTTCGCGATCTCGACCGAGGAGACGCGCTACTATCTCAATGGCATCTATCTGCACACGATCGACGTCGAGGGCCGGCCCGTGCTGCGCGCCGTGGCGACGGACGGGCATCGCCTCGCCCGGGTCGACACCGCTGCTCCCCAGGGCTCGGTCGGCATGCCGGGCGTCATCGTGCCGCGCAAGGCCGTCGCCGAGATCCAGAAGCTCCTGGAGGATGGCGAGAGCGAGGTCGCGGTCGAGCTCTCGGGCGCCAAGATCCGCGTCGCCACCGGCAATGTCGTGCTGACCTCGAAGCTGATCGACGGAACCTTCCCCGACTACCAGCGCGTCATCCCGGCCGGGAACGACAAGCGGCTGACCGTCGACAAGGGCGATTTCGCCGCTTCCGTCGATCGCGTCTCGACGATCTCCTCCGAGCGCGGCCGTGCCGTGAAGCTCTCGATGGCCGATGGGCGGATGACGCTCTCCGTCACCAACCCGGATTCCGGCTCCGCGACCGAGGAGATCGAGGTCGATTACGAGGCGAGCCCGCTCGATATCGGCTTCAACGCCCGCTACCTCATGGACATCGCCGCGCAGCTCGACGGCGACACCGCCCTGCTCAAGCTCGCCGATCCGGGCTCGCCCACCGTGATCCAGGATCGCGAAGGTGCTTCCGCGCTCTATGTGCTGATGCCGATGCGCGTCTGAACCGCTGATCATGGCCGCTGTCGCGCGCCTGATCCTGCAGGATTTCCGTTCCTACGAGGCCCTCGATCTTCCGGTCGAGGGCCAACTCGTTGCGCTGGTCGGCGAGAACGGAGCCGGCAAGACCAATATCCTCGAAGCGCTCTCGCTCTTCGCGCCCGGTCGCGGCCTGCGCCGCGCCGAGCTGAGCGCCATGGCGCGCCAGGGCGGCGACGGCTCCTTCGCGGCCTCGGTGACGCTCGCCGATGACGCCGGCCGCCTCGGCATGGGCCTGGGCCCGGCCGATGCCGAGGGACGCCATCCACGGCTCGCCCGCATCGACGGCGCCACTGTCGGCTCGGCGCTCGCCTTCAGCGACTATCTGCGCCTGGTCTGGCTGACGCCGGATCTCGACGGGCTGTTCCGTGCTGCCGCAGGCGACCGGCGCCGCTTCCTCGACCGGCTGGTGCTGGCGATCGACCCCGGCCACGCCACGCGCTCCAACGCGCTGGAGCGGGCGCTGCGCTCGCGCAACCGCATTCTGGAGGAGAGCCCGGGGCAGGGGCAGTGGCTCGACGCCGTGGAGCGCGAAGTGGCCGAGCTCGGTGTCGCGGTCGCCGCCGCCCGGGCCGAAGCCGTGGCGCGGCTCTCCGCCATCATCGCCGAGACACGCGACGAGGCTTCGCCCTTCCCCTACGCGTCGATCGCGCTCTCCGGCGAGATCGACGACCTCGTCGCGAGCCGCCCGGCCGTCGATGCCGAGGATGCCTATCGCGACCTGCTGCGCCAGGGCCGCCATCGCGACCGTGCTGCCGGGCGCACGCTCGCCGGGCCGCAGGCCTCCGATCTGGAAGTCCGGCACGGACCCAAGGACATCCCCGCGGGCCAGGGCTCGACCGGCGAGCAGAAGGCACTGCTGATCGGCCTCGTGCTCGCCCATGCCCGGCTTGTGGCCGCGATGAGCGGCATCGCACCGCTCGTCTTGCTGGACGAGATCGCCGCCCATCTCGATCCGCGCCGGCGCGCGGCGCTTTATGAGGGGCTGACGGGGCTGGGCTGCCAGGTCTGGATGACGGGCGCAGATGCCGCCCTGTTCGGCGACCTGCCGGCCGGGGCGCAGCGCTTCGCGGTCACGCCCGGTCACGCCGATCCGATGGATTGATCGATCAGGCCACGTCTTGCGATGGGACGGTGAGAGCCTGTCCTGCTAGCATCCGGCAGCTTCGGAGCCTGCCATGGACATCGCCAGCCTCGCCCTGTTCGCCGGCGTCTATTTCCTCGCCGTCGCCTCGCCCGGACCGGCCATCGCGGCTTTGGTCGCGCGTTCCCTGTCGAGCGGCTTCCGGCGCTCGCTGCCATTTGCGGCCGGCATCGCGGCGGGCGACCTGATCTGGTTCACGCTGACGGCGCTGGGCTTGAGCGTCCTGATGCAGAGCTTCCATGGCGTCTTCGTCGCGATCAAATATGCGGGCTGCGCCTATCTCATCTATCTCGCCTGGAAGCTCTGGACCGCTCCTGCCGAGGCGCCGAAGCCGTCGGCCGCAGCCCGCGGCGAGGGTTTGCGCCTGTTCTTCGGCGGCATCGCGCTGACGCTCGGCAACCCCAAGGTGATGGTGTTCTTCCTGTCGATCCTGCCACTGGTAATCGATCTCGACGCGCTGACCCCGCTCGCCTTCGCCGAGGTCGCCGCGGTGATCGCGCCGATCATCGGCGGGACGATGCTGGCCTAAGCCTATGCCGCCGACCGGGCGCGGCGTTTCGTCGCCAGCCCGCGGGCGATGCGCTGGATCAACCGGGCGACCGGCGGCGTAATGCTGGGCGCAGCCGCAGCGATCGCGACGCGGAGCTGAGGACGAGAACCTTCGAGGTCGCGGAGAAGGCTGGCCAAGCAGGCCCGGCTGCGGCAAACCCTCTGCCATGGCGCCATCCCGCGAATCAGAAGCCCGCGCGATCCTGAAATCCGTATGGGGCTATGATGATTTCCGCCCCGGCCAGTGGGAGGTGATCGAGGCCGCGCTTTCCGGACGCGACGTCTTCGCGGTGATGCCGACCGGCTCCGGCAAGTCGATGTGCTACCAGCTCCCGGCGCTCGTGACGGGCGGGCTTACCCTCGTCGTCTCGCCGCTGATCGCGCTGATGCGCGACCAGGTCGGCCAACTCCTCCGCGCCGGCGTGGCGGCGGCCTCGCTCAACTCGATGAACAGCGAAGAGGAAGCGGCCCAGGCCTGGGAGAGGCTGAACGCGGGCGAGCTTCGCCTGCTCTTCGTCTCTCCCGAACGGCTGGCAGGCGAGGGGCTCGTCGGGCGGCTCAAGCGCCTGGGCGTGACGCGGCTCGCCATCGACGAGGCACATTGCGTCTCGCAATGGGGCCACGACTTCCGGCCGGAATACCGGCTGCTCGCCAAGACGCGCGAGGCGCTCGGCGGCGTGCCGGTGACGGCGCTGACCGCGACCGCCGACCGGCAGACCCAGGCCGATATCGCGGCCCAGCTCTTCCCCGCCCCGCCGCAGATGGTGGTGCATTCCTTCGACCGGCCGAACCTGAAGCTTTCCTTCGCGCCGAAGGAACAGCCGCGCCGGCAGATCGACGATTTTCTGCGCCGGCACCGCGGCGGCTCCGGCATCGTCTACTGCTCCTCGCGCGGCCGCACCGAACGGCTCGCCGACGGGCTTCGCGAGAAGGGCTGGAACGCGCTGGCCTACCATGCCGGCATGGAGCAGACGCAGCGCAACCGCAACCAGGACGTCTTCCTGCAGGAGGACGGCGTCGTCGTCTGCGCCACCGTCGCCTTCGGCATGGGCATCAACAAGCCGGACGTGCGCTTCGTCGTCCATGCCGACATGCCGGGCTCGATCGAGGGCTATTACCAGGAGATCGGCCGCGCCGGCCGCGACGGGCTGCCGGCCGACACGCTGACCCTCTACGGCGTCGACGACATGGCGCTGCGCCGCCGCCAGATCGACGAGAAGCCCGTCGACGAGGAGCGCAAGCGCATCGAGCACAAGCGGCTCAATGCGATGATCGATCTCTGCGAGAATGCGCTCTGCCGGCGCAGCGCGCTGCTGGCCTATTTCGGCGAGGCGACACCGACCTGCCGCCATGGCGAGGCACCGTTCCGCTGCGATCTCTGCGGGGCGGATGCACCGGCGCTTGCCGATGCGACACTCGATGCGCGCAAGCTGCTTTCGGCCGTGATCCGCTCGGGCGAACGCTTTGGCGCCGGCCATCTCGCCGACATCCTGACCGGCACGACGACCGAGGCGATCCGCCGCCAGAACCATGACGGGCTCAAGACCTTCGGCGTCGGCTCCGACAAGCCAAAGACGGCCTGGGTCGGGTTGACGCGCAAGCTCTTCGCCGCCGGTGCGCTGGCAGAGGCCAATGTCGAGCATGGCGGCTTCCGCCTGACGCCCAAGGGCGAGGACATCCTGTTCGGACGGGAGGCCATCGCGCTCAGGGCCGATCCCTTCGCCGAGCGGCGCTCCCGCCGCTCCGAGCGCGAGGCGGCGCGCGCCGACGGGCTCGACGAAGGGACCGCGGCGCTATTCGAGCATCTGCGCAAGCTCAGGCTGGAGCTGGCGCGCGCTGAGGGCGTCGCGGCCTATATCATCTTCACCGATCGGACGCTGATCGCCATGGCGCGCGAGCGGCCGCTCGGCCTCGACGAGATGCGCGCGATCGAGGGCGTCGGCGAGCGCAAGCTCATGCAATATGGCGAGACCTTCCTGGAAGCGATCGCGAGCTTTTCCGGCTGAAGGCGGCAGCCATGCTTCCGCAGCGATGTTGCTTCCACCGAAGCGGGGTTGGATCGCAAAGTGGGATGGGGCATTCTGGCTCGGCAGGGCGCTGCGGCGGCGTCCCCGCAACGCCGGCCGGCCAATGGACAGCATCCACGATAACTTCGTCGATCTCGTCGAGCATTCAAACGTCCTGATCGCCGTCTATGACGAGACCGATCGCCTGCGTCTGGCCAATGAGGCCTTCCGACGCGCCTTCCATCTTTCACCCGACGAAACGCCAAGCTGGGTCGAGATCATGCGCCGCAACCACGCGGCCTTCAAAGGCACGCCGATCCGATCCGCCGATCTCGAAGCCTGGCTGACCTCGACCCAGTCGCGACGGGGCAAGATGCCCTTTAGGGCCTACGAGACCGATCTCGTCGACGGACGCTGGCTCTGGATGACCGAGACCGTCCGGCCGAATGGCTGGATGCTGTGCGTTGCGAGCGAGATCACGGATCTGCGCCGCGACGAAAGGCTGCTCCGACAGGATCTCGACCTGGCGATGCGTGCGGCCCAGACCGACGATCTCACCAGCACCGCCAATCGCCGCTTCATCTTCGGCCGGCTGGACGCGCTCATCCACAGCGCCGCGCTCGTGCCGGACAGCGCGCTCAGCGTCTGCCTGTTCGACATCGACCTGTTCAAGAGCATCAACGACCGCTTCGGCCACCAGGGCGGAGACATGGTGCTGCGCCACTTCGCCAATCTCGTGCAGGCCGTCATCAGGCGGACGGATTGCTTCGGGCGGATCGGCGGCGAGGAATTCATGCTCGTCATGCCGGGATCGCCGGCCGAGAGCTCGCTCGTGTTCGTCGAGCATCTGCTGGCGGAGGCGCGGACTGCGCGCCCGCTGCCCGACCGGCCAGCAATGACCTACACCTGCTCTGCCGGCATCGCCACCTACCAGCCAGGCGACATCGCCGCGGACCTCTACAGCCGCGCCGACCACGCCCTCTATCGCGCCAAGGTCGAAGGCCGCGACAGGGTGCGGCTCAGCGCGGAGGCGCTGCCTCTGACCGAACAGCCCTGAAAGGCCAATCGGGCCCGCCGCTCGCACGCGCACGCGTAGGCGCGTGAAAAAGCCATCGTCTGCCCCTATATTGTCCTTTCGAATCAGGATCATCGCGGGCGCTCGCTCGCCCGTTCAAGGACGACTTCATGACCGACGCCGCGCCCAACGCTCAGCCCGACGACTACGGCGCCGATTCCATCAAAGTTCTCAAAGGCTTGGACGCAGTCCGCAAGCGGCCCGGAATGTATATCGGCGATACCGATGACGGTTCCGGCCTGCACCACATGGTCTACGAGGTCGTCGACAACGCCATCGACGAGGCGCTCGCGGGCCATGCGAACCTCGTGACGGTGACGCTGAACGCCGAGGGTTCGGTGACGGTCAGCGACAATGGCCGCGGCATCCCCACCGATATCCACAGCGAGGAAGGCATCTCGGCGGCCGAGGTCATCATGACCCAGCTCCATGCCGGCGGTAAGTTCGACCAGAACTCCTACAAGGTCTCGGGCGGCCTGCACGGCGTCGGCGTCTCGGTCGTCAACGCGCTCTCGGTCTCGCTCAAGCTGCGCATCTGGCGCGGCGGGCACGAGCATTTCATGGAGTTCCGCCATGGCGAGGCGGTCGAGCCGCTGAAGGTGGTCGGCCCGCAGGGCGACAAGCGCGGCACGGAGGTGACCTTCCTGCCGTCGCAGGAAACCTTCACCATGGTCGAGTTCGACTACAAGACGCTGGAGCACCGCCTGCGCGAGCTCGCCTTCCTGAACTCGGGCGTGCGCATCGTGCTGACCGATGCGCGCCATGCCGAGGTGGTGCGCGAGGAGCTGATGTATGAGGGCGGCGTCGAGGCCTTCGTGCGCTATCTCGACCGCGCCAAGACGGCGGTGATCGAGAAGCCGATCATGCTGAGTTCGGAGAAGGACGGCATCACCGTCGATGTCGCGCTGTGGTGGAACGACAGCTACCACGAGAACGTGCTCTGCTTCACCAACAACATCCCGCAGCGCGACGGCGGCACCCATCTCGCCGGCTTCCGCGCCGCGCTGACGCGACAGGTCACCGGCTATGCCGAAAGCTCCGGCATCGCCAAGAAGGAGAAGGTCTCGCTCACCGGCGACGATTGCCGCGAGGGCCTGACCGCGATCGTCTCGGTCAAGGTGCCGGACCCGAAATTCTCGTCGCAGACCAAGGACAAGCTGGTCTCCTCCGAGGTTCGCCCGGTCGTCGAGAACGTCGTCAACCAGGCGCTGTCGGAATGGCTGGAGGAGCATCCGAACGAGGCCAAGACCATCGTCGGCAAGGTGGCGGAAGCCGCCGCCGCTCGCGAGGCGGCGCGCAAGGCCCGCGATCTCACCCGCCGCAAGGGTGCGCTCGACATCGCCTCGCTGCCGGGCAAGCTGGCGGATTGCCAGGAGCGGGATCCGGCCAAGTCCGAACTCTTCATCGTCGAGGGTGACTCGGCCGGTGGCTCCGCCAAGCAGGGGCGTGCGCGTGAGTATCAGGCCGTCCTGCCGCTGCGCGGCAAGATCCTGAACGTCGAGCGGGCGCGCTTCGACAAGATGCTCTCGTCGGACCAGGTCGGCACGCTGATCACCGCGCTCGGCGCCGGCATCGGCCGGGCGGAGGCCGAACAGGGCGGCTTCAATCTGGCGAAGCTGCGCTACCACAAGATCATCATCATGACCGACGCCGACGTCGACGGCGCCCATATCCGTACCCTGCTGCTGACCTTCTTCTACCGGCAGATGCCGGAGCTGATCGAAGCCGGCCACCTCTTCATCGCCCAGCCGCCGCTCTACAAGGCCGCGCGCGGCAAGAGCCATGTCTACCTCAAGGACGAGCGGGCGCTGGAGCAATACCTGGTCGACTCCGCCGTCGACGGCGCGACCTTCCGCACCAGCGACGGCGTCGAGCGCGGCGGCGCCGACCTGCGCGCGCTGATCGAGGAGGCGCGCAATGTCCGCAGCGCGCTCCAGCAGCTCCATTCGCGCTACAACCGGCGCGTGGTCGAGCAGATGGCGATCGCGGGCGTGCTGCATCCGCTGAACGAGGAGGATGAGGCGCAGGCCAATGCCGCCGCGGCCGATGTCGCGCGCCGGCTCGACGCGATCTCCGACGAGCTGGAGCGCGGCTGGGAAGGCCACGTCGCGGATGGCGGCTTCGTCTTCACCCGCATGGTGCGCGGCGTGAAGCAGGCGGCGACGATCGATGCCGGCCTGCTCGCCAGCGCCGAGGCCCGCAAGCTGCACGCGGCGGCAGCCTCGCTGCAGGAGGCCTATGCAAGGCCGGGCACGCTCGGCCGCAAGGGCGACACCTTCGTCGTGAACGGCCCGAGCGACCTCTTCGAGGCCGTCTCGACCATCGGCAAGAAGGGCGTCGCGCTGCAGCGCTACAAAGGGCTGGGCGAAATGAACCCCGAGCAGCTCTGGGAGACGACGCTGGATCGCGACGTCCGCTCGCTGCTGCGCGTCAAGAACGACCAGAACGACGAGGCCGACGATCTCTTCGTCAAGCTGATGGGCGATGTGGTCGAGCCGCGGCGCGAGTTCATCCAGACCAACGCGCTCAACGCGACAGTCGACATCTGATCGACATCTGCGGGCTGCGTCCGCTTGCGGCGCAGGCCCGACGACGCCAAGATCGTCCGAAGCACCGCCTCGGATGATTGGTTCTTGCGTTACATCCTCCGCACGCTCCTCAACCGCCGAACAAGCTGAGCACCGCCGATGCGCATCGCGGTGCTCGCCGACATTCATGCCAATCGCGAAGCCCTCGATGCCGTCCGGGAAGCCGTGGCGGCAGAGGCGCCGGACGAGATCGTCATCGCCGGCGACATCGTCGGCTATGGACCGGACCCGGCCTATGCCGTGGAAATTGCGGCGGACTATGCCGCGCGCGGCGCACATGTCGTTCTCGGCAACCACGATCAGGCCGCCATCGAAGAGCGCAGCGGCATGACCGCGAATGCCCGCGACGCGATTCGATGGACGCGCGACCAGCTTTCGGCGGAGCATCGCTCCTTCCTCGCCGGCCTGCCGATGACGGTCGCGGCGGAGGACCGTCTCTACGTTCATGCGAGCGCTGACGAGCCCGACCACTGGCACTATGTCCTGGATGCCCAGGCTGCGGCTCCATCCTTCGATGCCAGCGCGGCGTGGTTGATCGTCTGTGGCCATACCCACATCCCAGCAATCTTCTATGCGCGTGCCGGTCACCCGCCCGTGGCGTTTCGTCCGCTCGACAACCAGCCCGCGCCGCTGATGGCGACGCGCCGTCATCTCGTGGTCGCGGGCTCCGTCGGGCAGCCGCGCGACGGCAATCCGGCCAGCTGCTTCGCGCTGATCGATCTCGGGCAGCGTAGCGTCACCATGCGCCGCGTGCCCTATGACGTCGAAACGACCGCCCGCAAGGTTCTGTCAGCCGGGCTTCCGCCCCAGCTCGCCACCCGCCTTGCTTCCGGACGGTGAACGGTATGCGCGTCCACGAAGGCCAGGTGATCGACGGCTTTGTCCTGGAACAGCGCCTGCCATCCGGGGGCATGGCCTCGCTCTGGCGGGCGCGCCATCCTGATCTGAATACCCCGGCGGTGCTCAAGATCCCGTTCCTCGATCCCGGCCAGGACGTCTCGGTCGTCATCGGCTACGAGGTCGAGGAACTGATCCTGAAGCGGCTCTCAGGTCCACATGTTCCGCGCTACATCCGCTCCGGCGACCTCTCGGAGATGCCTTACATCGCGATGGAGTTCGTCGCGGGCGAGAGCCTCGCAAAACCGGCCAAGGACGCGCCATTGCCGCCTGAGGACGTCGCGCGCATCGGTGCCGAGGTGGCTGTCGCACTGGCCAGCCTCCATGCACAGCAGGTCATGCATCTCGACCTGAAGCCGGAGAATGTCATCCTCGCCGAGCGCGGCGCGGTGCTGCTGGACTTCGGCCTTTCCCGCCACGCCGGCCTGCCGGACCTGCTGGGCGAAGAGAGCGACGTCCCGATGGGCTCGGCCGCCTATATCGCCCCCGAGCAGGTGCTCGGCGACCGCTCCGACCCGGCGAGCGATATCTTCGCGCTGGGGGGCATCCTTTATCTGCTCGCGACCGGCGAATTGCCCTTCGACACGCCGTCGACGACCGCCGGCATGAAGCAGCGGCTCTATCATGCGCCGAAGCCCCCCTCTGCCATCAACCCGAAGGTGCCGGCCTGGCTCGAGACGATCATCCGGAAATGCCTTGAGGTCGATCGTGCCCGCCGCTACGCGGACGCTGCACGGATCGCCTTCGAGCTACGCAACCCGGACCAGGTGGTGATCGCCGAGCCGGGGCCGCGGCGCTCATGCTGGGATCGTATCCTCTTTGCCTTCCAGAAGCGCGATGACCATCAGCTCACAGGGACTTCGACCCTGCGGCGGCGCGAGGCCGGCCCGGCGCTCGTCCTGGTGGCGGTCGACCTCGCCGGCGGCACCGACCCACTTGCCGAGGCCGTGCGTGCCGAGGCGGTCCGGCTCGTAGCCGCCCGCCCCGATTCCCGCATCGCCTGCCTGACCGTGCTGAAGACCGAGATCATCGGCGAGGACGCCAGGGCGGACAGCGCCGGACGCTCCGTCTACATCAAGAGGCTGGTGGCGCTGAAGGACTGGGCGCGCCCGCTCGACCTGCCCGAGGAGCGGATCAGCTATCACGTGGTGGAGGCCGTGAGCGCGGCCGACGCGATCATCCGCTATGCCGAGCACAACCACATCGGCCATATCGTCATCGGCGCCCGAGGCGCCTCGGCCCTGCGCCGCCATCTCGGCAGCGTCTCTTCCAAGGTCGTCGCTCAGGCCGAATGCTCGGTCACGGTCGTGCGTCTCAAGGCGCAGGGAGAATTGCCGGAGCAATAGAGCGGATCAGCACAGCGGCCGATTCTTCCGCTTGAAACAGGTCGGCCGGCTGCTCCCGGCCCGTCGGCAGAGCTCGGCTACCGCAATCTCGTCAGCGCCCTGCTTCGGAGTCCGATTTCTCTAGATGCCGAGCCAGCTATGCCGCCAGCCAACCGATTCAAAGGTCATTGATTTTTCGAACAAATTTCTCCACGTAGAGTTCGATTTTTTGTTCGGATACAGCGATGGCCCAAACCACGCCTGCGACGCTGTCGCTGAAAAAGCTTGGCGTCGCCTTCGAGTTGCGTGCCTATGCTTACGACCCCAATGCCGAGCGCGTGGGGTTGCAGGCGGCCGAAGCGCTGGGCGAGCCGCCGCAGCGCGTGCTCAAGACGCTGATCGCGCAGGTCGACGGCAAGGCGGTGTGCATCGTGCTGGCTTCCGACAAGGAGGCCAGCATGAAGAAGGTCGCGGCAGCCTTCGGCGGCAAGTCGGCGGCGATGATGCCGGTGCCGGATGCCGAGCGCCTGACCGGATACAAGGTCGGCGGTGTCAGCCCCTTTGGCCAGAAGCGCAAGCTGCCGACGGTCGTCGACGAGGCAGCCTCGGGCGAGGTGCTGGTCTATGTGAATGGCGGCCAGCGCGGCCTGCAGATCGCTCTCACCCCCGCCGATCTGCTGCGGGCGGCCGAGGCACGCAGCGCTGCCATCACGGCCTGATCCGGCCGCCGATCAGCCTGGCGCAAACACCGACCAGCCGGTCGCTTCCGCCAGCCGCTCCAGCGCGAAGGTGCCGAGCATCGAATTGCCGTTGGCGTTGAGTCCCGGCGACCAGACCGCGATCGAGGCCTGGCCCGGCGCGATGGCGAGAATGCCGCCGCCGACGCCGGATTTGCCGGGCAGACCGACGCGAAACGCGAAATCGCCCGAGGCGTCGTAGTGCCCGCAGGTCAGCATCAGCGCATTGATGCGTCGCGCGCGCTGGGCCGAAACGACGCGCGGCCCGCCCGGTTCATAGAGCCCGCCATGCATCAGGAAGCGCCCAGCCATCGCGAGCTGGCGGCAGCTCATGGCGATGGCGCATTGATGGAAATAGACCCCGAGCGTCAGCGCCGGCGGATGGGTGATGTTGCCGAAAGCTTTCATGTAATTGGCGAGCGCCACGTTGCGGAAGCCAGTCTCCTGTTCGGCCCGCGCTACCGCCTCGTCGACAATGATGGTGTCGTCGTCGGCGAGATAGCGCATGAAGCGCAGGAGCTCGCCAATGGCGACGCGCGGCTCGTGGCCGGCGAGGTTGACGTCGGCGACGACCAGCGCGCCGGCATTGATGAAGGGATTGCGCGGCACGCCCTGCTCACGCTCGAGCTGGACGATGGAGTTGAACGGCGTGCCGGAGGGCTCTCGCCCGACCCGCCGCCAGAGCGTGTCACCAACCTTGCCGAGCGCCTGGGTGAGGGCGAAGACCTTGGAGACGCTCTGGATCGAGAACGGCTCGTCACTGTCGCCGGCGGCATGGACCTCGCCATCCGCAGTCACCACGCAAAGCCCGAAGCGGCGCGGATCGACATGGGCGAGCGGCGGGATATAGGTCGCGACCTCGCCGCGCTCCTCGGCGTCGCGCATCTCCTCGGCAATGTCGTGGACGAGCCGCGCGATGTCCGCCACTTTCGCTCCCCGCTTTCGCTTGTGACTGCTAGCCAAGCCGGAGCGACCGACGAGGTCAAGCGGACGACGATCAGTGCAGCCGCAGGGGCCCGCCGCCGACGGGGCGCTCGTCGCGGACGGCCCGGTGGGCCGCGATGACGCAGAGCGACTTGCCACGCGACTTGGCCTGGTAGAGGGCGGCGTCCGCAGCGCTCATCAGACTCGTCATGTCCCGGCCATGCTCGGGCGCGAGCGCGATGCCGATCGAAGCGCCGATGTTGAGCGTGTCGCCGCTGTCGAGCTCGTAGGGCTCCGAGATCTCGCGCACGATGCGTTCGCCGAAGCGCTGGAGCTGGACGCGCTCGGTCTGTTCGGACAGCACGACGAACTCGTCGCCGCCGATCCGCGCCGCGACATCGGAGCTGCGGACGAGGCCGCGCAGCCGCTCGGCGACCAGCTGCAGCAACGCGTCGCCCGCCATATGACCATAGCCGTCGTTGACAGCCTTGAAGCCGTCGAGGTCGAGATAGATCAGCGCAAGGCCAGGCGGCGGCGCTTCACTGGCGAAGCGCGTCGCGAAGGCCTTGGTCAGCCCGGCTCGGTTCGAGAGGCCGGTGAGCATGTCGTGGCGCGCGTGGAAGGCGTTCTCGCGCTCGGAACGCATGGTGGAAACCAGCATCGCGTTCAGCTTGTAGGCGGCCACCGTCATGCTGACGAGATAGAACGGGATCTGCATCAGGCTGATCAGCATGATCGGCTCACTGATGAAGGGGGCCGCGAGACAGACGGGCCCGAGCGTCAGCACGATCATGACCCCGGCCATGCGCGGCGCGCCGAAATTGCGGAAGCAGATCCCGCCGACCATTGCAGCCGACGACAGGCAGGCCAGTGCGGCGGCGACCCAGTCACCGCTCACCAGGCTGAGGAAGGTGCCAGCGCCGATACCGGCAGCCCAGGCCACACCGAGCAGGAGATAGATGTCCGTTGCCGTCGATTCACCGCGCAGGCCGCGACGGCGCGCCCGCACGAGAACGGCGAGGCGGACGAGGCAGCAGACGACCTCGAAGGCGCACCAGAGCTGGAAGGGCGGCATCGGGATGCGCCAGGCAATCAGAAAGGAAACGGCCAGCGAATTGATCACCCCGCCGGCAAAGATCGGCAGCGTGCCGAAAAGGCTGCCAATCAGCGCGACGCGGATTTCCGGCGGCACATCCGGCCCCGCATCGGCCAGCCAACGCGTCAGACGCCATCGTGGCAGGCTGAAACGGAGGACAGGCGCGGTCATCGGCTGATCCGGCTCCTAGGCAGGCGAGCGGGAAACGGGCATCCGCTCGCGCCCGCTCGGTAGCAGCGAGACGTTACCAATCCGTGTGAGGCGAAGTTGCCCGGGGTCGAAACCGCAAGGCGGCGCAGGCCGAGCCTCAACGTGCCTGCCGGTAGACCCAGACACGAGCCGGCGGGATATTGCGCAATACCCAGTCCGAGGCGAACGCCTTGAGCCCGGAGCCCTTGCGAGGAACCGGCGAGATCACGGAGTAGGTGAACTGGATGAAGGGCGCGCCGTCGACGAGCAGCTTGAAGACCTCGCGCGCCAGCGCCGAGCGCATCGCCGGGGGACGGGTGAAGAGCGGCAGGCTGGAGACGAGCGCGATCGCCTTGCCCTGGAGATGGCCAGCGAGCGTCGTGGTGAGGGCGTAGGCATCGCCCTGGACCACCGTCGCGCGCGGAAAGCGCTCGCGCAGCAGCGTGCAGAATTCGGGGCTGTATTCGACGAGGATCAGTCGTTCCTCGGCGATGCCGCGCTCGATCAGCGCCTCGGTGACGGGGCCTGTGCCAGGACCGATCTCGATCACCGGGCCGGTCTGTTCGGGATCGACGAAGGAGGCCATCCGGCGCGCCAGAGCGGGGCTAGACGGAGTCACCGAACCGGTGCGCAGCGGATCGTCGATCCAGGATTTGATGAAGCGGGCCTCGTCGCCCAGCTTGACCTTCGCCTCGCTGAAGCGCGTCCGGACCTTGTCCGCGGTGTTGCGGACTTCGCTCTCGACCTTGTAGCGGACCGCCGCCACCTTCAGCCGAGCCTCGGCGACGCTGTCCGCCAGATCGGCGGCGGTGACACGCATCTCGCCTTCGAGCCGGGCCGCCACGCGGGATTGACCGAGGCGGGCCGCCAGCGACGCAGAGCGCGGTGAGCGATGACGAACCGTCGAAGACATGACACCCCTTGATCGCCGAGCGTGCGTCTGACGCGGCCGAACGTTACCTGTGCGCCATATGGCGTCAAGTCACTGCGCCCGCCAAGCCCTTTTCGCGGGTTGCGAGAGCCGATTGGCCACGACCCGACGTCATATCTCCGCTCTCTTTCCGGAACCAAGCGGCCTGCCGAACGTTTTCCATTGCGAAAGCGGCCATTTTGGGCCGGAACATGACAGGAAACCGAACATGCCGAGGAGCAGCCTTGCCCCGGTCGCGCGTGCCTTCCTCTTTTTCGGCTTCATGGGGACAGCCATCGCCGGCCTGACACTCGGAGCCGGCCTGCAAACGCCGGGCGACCAGAGCTCGACCACCGTCGCCCTCGCGAAGGGAGCGCAGAACGTGACCGCCGACCTTCGTTTCGCGGCCGCCCCCGTTGATCGGGCACAGATCACTACGCGGCACGCCGTAGCCTCGCCGTCGCAGCAGGCGATGGCGGACACTATCGGTGCGGGTGTGCTGCGTTAGCGCGCAGCAGCAGCCGCTCCGCCCGCTCCTCCCATGCTCATACGCATCCGGCACGCGACGACCTATCGCTACGCCGCGCCGGTGCTGTTCGGCCCGCACCGGCTGATGCTGCGTCCGCGCGACAGCTTCGACCTGCGGGTCGTCGATACGGCGCTGTCGATATCTCCGTCGGCCGGGCTGCGCTGGATGCACGACGTCTATGGCAACTCCATCGCCATCGCCAATTTCGAGACCGAGGCCGATACGCTCGACATCGTCAGCGTTCTGACGCTGCAGCGCTTCGGCCCCGCCCTGCCCTGGGCTGTGATCGAGCCGGGGACGGCACTGACGGGCGTGGTCTACACCGAGAACGAGCGGGCGGTGCTGGAACCCTTCCTCACGCTCGCCGCGGCCGATCCCGAGGGCCGGCTCGACCGCTGGCTCGCAGATTTCCGCGCCCGCATCGGCCAGGGCTCGGGTCATCTCCTGCGCGACCTTGCCCATGCGATCCACGAGGCGCTGAGCTACAGCGCCCGCTACGACGAAGGCACGCAACATCCGCTGGACACGCTCGAAAGTGGCAGTGGCTCCTGCCGCGACTATGCCTGGCTCTTCATCGAGCTCGCCCGACGCATGGGCTTTGCGGCGCGCTTCGTCACCGGTTACATCCACGATCGCCCCGACGACGGCGCGGCGCTCCTGAGCGGCGTCGGGCTGACTCATGCCTGGGCCGAGATCTTCATTCCCGGAGACGGTTGGGTCGAGTTCGACCCGACGAACGACCTCGTCGCCGACCACCAGCTCCTGCGGGTGGCCGTCGCCCGCGTGCCCGAGGATGCTTCGCCCGTCACCGGCAGCTTCACCGGACCCCAGGGATCGTTCCTGGAGCTCAGCGTCGGCGTCGTAATCGAGCCGGTGGCGACCCCGTAGGATGGCCATCCGGCGGACGCGCAGGACGTCCGAGGCCGCGCCGAGCTCAGGGGCCGTGCCGGACTTAAGGGCCGTGCCGGACTTGCCAGCGACCCAGCAGCTTCCCATCCGGGTCGGCGGTCTGCTCGGCCTCGATCTGGACCAGGAGGCCGGCGAAGAGGCGCGGCGGCGCGCCATGCGGAACGGGGCGATCGGCTTCGAGCGCGACTTCGATGGTGTCCTCGTCGACATCGAGAACGCTCACCGTGATTCCGAGGCCGGGCGAGGCGCGCAAGGCACGCGAGGCGACATCCGCCACCAGGAAGCCGAGCGGGATGATGCGATCGACCGAAAGCGTCGCCGCTGTCTCGATCTGGCCGATCACGCGCTGGTCGCGGCCGCGTATCAGATTGGTGATCATGGTGACGACGTCGGCGAGGAAGAGATCGACGCGCACCGGCTGCATCTCGCCATCCGCCAGGGTGAAGCGATAGGCGGCCGAGAGCACATGCACCCGGCATTCGGCATCGGCTAGGGCGAGCCTGGCCTCGTCGCGATAGTCGCGCTTGGTCAGGCCGATATAGCTCTGCACGACCTGCAAGCTGTTCTTCACGCGATGGTGCAGCTCGCGCACCAGGAAGCGGTTGTCATCGAGCGCGGTCTGCAGCCGGCGTTGGCGCACCTGCTGCTCGTCGACCATGGCGTTGAAAGCCTCGGCGACGCTGCGAATGTCGCACGGCATGTCCGGGGCAATCACGGCCCGTGCCGACTCGGAGGAGGAGCGCGCCCGAGCCGCCTTCTCGATGCCGCGCAGCCAGCGGATACAATGCTTGTCGATGGCACGCAGGTAGACCAGGCAAAGCAGGCCGAGCATGACGAGCGGCGCCAGCAGCAGGACGTAGAACTGCATGCGCGCCGCCTGCTCCGGCCCCTGGTCGAAGCTCGCCACGACGTAGAAGTCCGGCTCGGCCACCATGCGCGCCGCATAGGCGCGCTCGACGCCCGCCCGACTGAAGTCGGTCCAGCGCTCGCGTCCCTCGGGGATGCGATCCCGTCCCGGCAGCCAGGAGGCATCGTCATTCGCGCCGCGGCTGACCACGACACCGGTGTTGCGACCTATCAACGCGACGTTCATGCCTTGGCCCTCGCCACCGAGATCGAACACGTTCTCGAGGAGATCGGGATCTGCCAGAAGCAGGGCTTGCTGCAGCGCGGTCCCCGCCGCGGCCGGGCTCGTCACCAGAATGGCGAGATGGCGCCGTCCTCCCAAGGTCACCTGATCGTAGCGGATGCGGCCGAGATCGGCGCCATTCCAGGTCGGGGTCGGAGGTCGTGCGGCGAGTTGCGTGACGATGCCAGCCAGTTCGTCCTCAGGAGGTCCGTTCGCGATCGAGCCTGCGCAGAGGCGCCCGTCTGCGCTCCGCAGCAGGAAGGCCCGGAAACCGACGACCCGCTCCATCGCGGCGCGGCCCGTCTCGGCGCAGGTGGCGGCGTCGAGACGGGGATCGATCGCAACCGTCCCGAAGGCGAGAAGAGCCCGCAGCGCACTGCGATACCAGACGCGCGTGCGCACGGAGAAATCGTCGATCGCGCGCGCCTGCGATACTTCGATCGCAACCACGGCAGCACGGTAGGTCGCGAAGGCCGCCAGAGCCGTCACGCAGGCCACGGGAATGGCAATCGCAACCAGCAGGGCCAGAAGCCGCCCTCTGACCGTCGTGAACCGCGCCAGCCGCATCGACGTCAAGAGCCGACGGATTCGGAACCGACCCTTTGCATCGCAGCGGCGCTGGTGCGATCCGGCCCGAGATCGTCGACGCTGCCGATGGAAAGCAGCTCGGCGAGCTTGGTGCGGGCGCGGTTGACCCGGCTCTTGATGGTGCCGATGGCCACGCCGCAGATATCCGCGGCCTCCTCATAGGAGAGCCCCGTCGCTCCGACCATGATCAGAACCTCGCGCTGCTCTTCCGGCAGCTTCGCCAACGCCTTGCGGAAATCGGCGAGGTCGAGATGGCTTTCCTGGTTGCCATGGGTCGCCATGCGCTCGGCATAGGTGCCCTCGCTGTCCTGCACCTCGCGGCCGCGCTTGCGGTAGAGCGAGTAGTAGGTGTTGCGCAGGATGGTGAACAGCCAGGCGCGCAGGCTGGTGCCCGGCTCGAACTTGTCGGAATTACCCCAGGCCTTCAACAGCGTGTCCTGAACCAGATCGTCGGCGAGCTGCATCGACCCCGAGAGCGAGGCGGCAAAGGCTCGCAGGTTCGGAATCTCGCGGATCAGGCCTTCCTTGAAATCCCTGGCCTGCGCCTCGGTTCGCGGTTCCGACTTGGCTCGCGGTTCCGACTTCGGGCTGGAGTCACTTGCACTCATCGGTCGACGCTCCAGCTGCGCGCTGCTCCGTCGCTTCGAGCTGCGCGAGCAGCACGAGAAACTTGTCCGGCACGGGGGCGTTGACGATATCGTCGTAATGGGCCTTCAGCGAACGGCCGATCGATTCCTGAACCTTCGGATCCAGCACGAGTTCGAAGTCGTCATCAAAACCTTCACCGGGATCCGACATCGCTGTATCCAGACGGCTCATTTCAGCCCTCGCGCACCACCGCCGGGCCGGCCCTTTCGAGCCCGTCCCAGGAATTGTTCTTGTAGCGGCGAAACCAGGGCCGTGTGGCGATGGCGACACCAATACGCCCTAATAACCGATCCAATTTCAAAAGGTTCCATAACAAGGCAAAAATAAATCCCTTTGTTCGGTGCGCATCCTAAGCCATTATTTCAGCACGAAAAAAGGGACGCTTTCAATGTCGATCGCGAAAGAAATTGCGCCTCATCTTCCATATCTGCGTCGCTTCGCGCGCGCACTCTGCGGCACGCAACCCAGCGGCGACGCCTATGTGGTCGCCATGCTCGAAGCCCTGGTCGACGACCCTTCGGGCTTCCCGCGCGAAATCGATCCGCGCATTGGTCTTTACCAGATCTTCCTCAAGCTCTGGTCCTCGGCGAGCCTCGACACATCAGACTCGGTGGTCGAACTCGCGCGTGCGCCCGCCGAGCGCAACCTCGAAGCCTTAACGCCGCGACCCCGCCAGGCGTTCCTGCTGCGCACCGTCGAAGGGTTTTCCATCGACGAGGTCGCGACGATCATGCAGGTGACGACGGCGGAGGCTGCCGGGCTCGTCCAGACCGCCGGCCAGGAGATCGCCGAGCAGGTCGCGACCGACGTGCTGATCATCGAGGACGAGCCCATCATCGCGCTCGACATCGAGACGATGGTGGAAGAGCTCGGCCATAGCGTTACGGGCGTCGCCCGCACGCAGCGTGAGGCCATCGCGCTGGTCACGAAGAAGCGCCCCGGGCTGGTGCTGGCGGATATCCAGTTGGCCGACGGCAGCTCGGGCCTCGACGCCGTCAACGAGATCCTGACCTCGATCGATGTGCCGGTGATCTTCATCACCGCCTATCCGGAGCGGCTCCTGACCGGCGACAGGCCGGAACCGGCCTTCCTGATCACCAAGCCGTTCCAGCCCGAGGCGGTGAAGGCTGCCATCAGCCAGGCGCTCTTTTTTGACCGCCGCGCGAGCCGCAAGGCCGCCTGAAAGCAGCGCCCGGAAAAAATAGCGAAGCCCGCCGCACAGGCGGGCTTTTCTTTATCCAGACATTAGGCTTTTTTCTTCCATAGGCTCCTCCCGCACGAGCTCGGGAACAAGCCTGGTCGTTTGGCGTTGCGCGAGTCGGGTCGGGCTTGTTTGGTAGCGGGAGGGGTGGACATGGCGATGACCTGCATTTCAGCAGCAATCGCGGCAACTTCGATTGCGACGGCGCTCTTCTCCGGAATCGTGCAACCCGGAGCGCCCGGCGCGGAGTTTCTCTCGCTGGCGCTGGCAGGACTGACCGGCATCACCATTGCCGGCGCCTCTGCCCTCGACGGCTGAGGAACCCTTCCGGCAGGGCGTCGCACCCAGCGACGCCGGACCGATCAATCAGTTCTTGGAATCGAGATCGACCGGGCGGGGTTCGAACCGCAGCCGAAGGGTTTCCTCCGGGGCAGGCGCGCCGACGAGGCGCGGCCCGGCGCGTCGTGCCGCCATGACCATGAGCGCCGCCTCGCGATCGAGGCCTGACGCGATCAAATCCTCCAGTTCCCAGAACGGCGGAAGCGGCGCCTCCGGCTCTCCGACCGGGCTGACGAATGTTGGGGTTTCCCCAAGCAGGCGACTCACGGACATCGTGCTTCCCATGGCAGGATGAGACGTTAACGCGGCAAGCTTCCCTTTGGTTCCCTTAGCGCGGAACTATGGGCATCTTGAGGCGTTCCGTCCGGCCGCTTGCCGGTGTCTGCAGGTCCGAGGAGTCAGAGATGAGAATTGGCCGTTCCCGCTCCACCTTTGCCGCCCTCGCAACCCTGACGGGCCTGCTGGCACTGCCGGTAGCCGCCACCGCCCAGAGCAGCGAGCCGCCGGCCGGCCGGCTCTCCTGCACCGTCGGCAACGCGCTCACCCCGATCACCACGGCGCGCAAGCCGATGGAATGCCGGTTCCGCCCCCGGCGCGGGCCGGTCCAGCACTACACTGGCATCGTGCAAGGCTTCGCGCTCGATCTTGGAGCCATCGGAAACGCGACGATGGCCTGGCGCGCCTACGGCCCCTATGCCCGCGCTCCGCTCGGCGCGCTGAACGGCACCTTCCGGTCAACGGCCGGCAGCGGCAGCGGCAACGCCCTGACCGGCGGCAACGACAACGCCGTGACGCTGCGGCCGCTGCCCTTCCAGGGCCATCGCGGCGTCAATGCCGCCATCGGCGTGAACAGCCTCGAATTGACCCTGGTTCCCCCCACCCGCCGACGCTGACCTCCAACAGATCGTAATTACCTTTTGCTAACCTCGCTCTGGCAAGATCGGCCGGAGATCGATGCTTGCGGCCTTGCGGAAGGCCCAGAGCAGGAACATCACCAATCCTGTCACGTTGGGGTGGCGTGCCAGTGTTGTCGTGAGTGAGAAGCCGGTCGATGGCCATAAGCGTTCTGATCGTCGAGGACGACCCTTTCATCGCCATGGACATCGAGTCCGCGGTGGCGGAGGAGCTCGGCGCCGAGGCTGAACTGGTCGTCGTCGAATCGGTCGCAGAGGCGAACCGCGCCGCCACGAAGAAATTCTCCTGCGCGCTGCTCGACATCGATGTCGTCGGCGGCAAGACCTATGACATCGCGAGCGCCCTGCAGAAGCGCGGCACACCCATCGCCTTCGTCTCCGGCTCTGCGCCGCACGAGGTGCCGCCGCAGCTGAGGACCGCCCGCTTCCTGCGCAAACCCTTCTCGACCCGCGAGATCGTCGCCTTCGTGCTGGCCGCCGTCGGCACGGCCCGCGCCAAGACCGCCTGAGGCGCGAAGACGGCTCGAGACCCGGCCGCTTCGCGGCCCGATTTCAGCCTTCCGCCTGGGTCGCCGGGCTTTCGCGCTTCGGGAAAATTACGATCACGCGGGTGCCGGGTCGTTCGGTGCCTTCCTGCAGGGGTTCCGACCGCATCGTCGCCCGCATGCTGCGCAGCAGACTCGCGATCACCGTCTGGCCCAGCCCCTTGCTCTCGATCTCGGCCGGCATGCCGACGCCGTCATCCTCGATCGCCAGAGCGAGCGCCGGCGTGCCTTCGTTTTCGCTCCAGGCAAGCCGAATCGTGATCTGCCCGGACATGCCGCCTGGAAAGGCATGCTTGATGGCGTTGGTCACGAGCTCATTGACGATGACGACGAAGGACACAGCGTCGCGGCCCGGCAACCGGATCGCTTCCATGTCCAGCTCGATCCCGATCGGTCGGCCTTCCGCCGTCTTGCCGATCTCGGCCAGGAGATCTTCCATATAGGCGCGAGCCTCGATCTCGTCGGTCTCGATGTCGAGGCGCAGGCGCCGCTGGCCCGCCGCAATCGCCTGAATGCGGGACTGTGCCTGGGCCAGCGCAGCCTTGACCGCCGGCTCGCGCGTCTGCCGACCCTGCACGCTGAGCAGAGCCGAGACCATGGCGAGGTTGTTGCCGACGCGGTGGTTGACGTCGCGCAGCAGCGCTTCGATCCGCAGCCGCTCGCTCTCGAGCTGGTGCGTCCGTTCAGTGACGATCCGCTCCAGCTCGGCATTGGTCATGGCGAGCTGGACGCTGCGACGCTGGCGGCGCCGCAGCTGCTGCCAGGCGGCGAAGGCAAGCCCGGCCAGCGCCACGACGATGATGCCCGAGCCCCAGAGGCGGCGGCGTTCCTCGCGGCGATAAAGCGACATCAGGCGGATATTCTCGCTCTGCTGGATCTCTTGCACCGTGTCGCGCAGCCGGCTCATCGCCGCGCTACCGCTCTCATCGCGCACGAGGGCGAGCGCATCGTCGCGGCGCCCGGCCCGCGTGAGCGCGATGGTGCGGTCGAGTTCCTCGAACTTGGTGCGCATCGCCTCGCGCAGCTTTGCGACGCGCTCCTTCTGGAAGGGATCCGCCTCGACCAGCGCAGCCAGGATGTCGAGCTCGGGTCCGGCCGCCGCCCGCCCCTCGGTGAAGGGCTCGAGATAGACCGCCTGGCCGGTCAGCAGATAGCCGCGCTGGCCCGTCTCGGCGTCGCGGATGCGGCCGAGGAACCGTTCGGCCCGCTCGCGGGTTTCGATGGCGTGGGAGACGCGATCGGCCATCTGCCGCGCCTGGCGGTTGGTCCAGGCGGCGAGCACGATCGCAACCGCTACGACGCCGATCGCAATGATCGTGGTCGTCGCAGAGCGGAGTCGCATGCCGAAGGCCGGCCGTGCCGGGAGCGAAAGGCGACGTTGAGGCCTCACCTGCGCGGACATGCCAGCTTTGTTAACGGACGCATGCCGACATCCCAAGCAGAAATAAGCGGCGCTCAGATGGCAAAGCCTGCCAGCGCTTCACGCCTCCTCGTCCTCGCTTTCGCCGCCGGTGACGATCTGGCGCCCCAATATCGCGCCCAGCACGACAACGGCGCCAGCCGCTGCCACACGCCACCCGCGCCGTGAACCAAGCAGCTTCGCCGCCAGCGGCGCAGCGGCGACGGCGGCCATCGCCACCGGGCGAGGTGGCTTCCGGCGGCTCTTGACGATGACGGCGGCAATGAAGGCGACGAGTGCGGCCACGAGGAGCCCGCCGGCGATCCAGAGGCTCGCGGCGATCGCGCCATGGCGCTGCTCCAGGAAGATATGCAGCGCATGCAGCGCGTAGCCGCCGGCGCAGAACAGCAGCAGCGCCGCGAAGCCGTAGAGGCCGTAGACGACGAGGTTGCGCCTCACCGTGCCGGAAACCTCCGAGGCAATGAAGGACCCGATTCCCCCCAGCATGGGTCAGCGCGCCGAAAGATAGCCGATGAAGAGGCCGACAGCGGCAGCGATCCCCAGCGCCCGGAGCGGTCGCTCGCGGATCTCGTCCTCGATCAGCTGCTGCAGGTCGCTCGCCTGCTCGCGAGCGACATCCGCCATCTTGTCGGTGTCGACGCCGACGGCGCGCAGCCGCTGCGTCACCGTCGCGGCGATGTCCTCGGCGCTGCGGGTCAGGCTTTCCTCGAGCGCGCTCGCCCGGCGCTTGGCGCGCGCCCCGGCACTACGAGCCTGGTCGACCGCCTCCTCGGCGACATTTTCGGCGACACCTGCGGCGGCGTCGGCCCCTGCCTTAGCTCGCTTGGCGGCGGCCGCTGCCTGACGTTTCGCGGATGTCGTGGTTGCCATGGCGATGATGTCCCGTCCTGGTGGATGAGGCGGCCGAGGGAAGCCCCTGCCGCAAGGAAACCGTCCGTTCGGCAACGCGCCGCAAGCGGCTTCTGTTCCGGGGGCTCGTCAGGCGGTCACGGCAGCCGCCTCCGCTTCGGCCTTCGCCTTCTCGCGGCGGTACCGGGCGAACTCCTCCTGCGCCACCACGCCGACAATGACGATCGGCGTCGAGAGCACCGCCCCGATCGGCCCCCAGAGCCAGAGCCAGAAGATGAAGGCAATGAAGACGAGGAAGGGCGAGATGGTCAAGCGGTGGCCGACGAAGACGGGCGTGACCGCATTCCCCTCGAGGAGATGTAGCGTGTAATAGGCCCCGGCCGGCCAGAGTGCGGCGAGGAAAGAGGGCGCATCGAGCAACGCCCCCGCCAACAGCAGCACCGCGACGATGATCGGCCCGATGAAGGCGAGATAGTTGAGCAGGAAGGCGAGCGCCCCCCAGAATACCGGGAAGGGCAGACCGGCGAGCCAGGCGATCAGCATGGTGAGGAAGCCCATGCCGAGGTTGATCACCGTCACCAGCGCGAAATAGCGCGCGACCCGGGCTTCGATCTTGTCGAAGAACGAACCGGCCGAGCGCCGGGCCTCGCCTCCGAGACAGAGTCTCAGCACGCGGGCCTTGAGGTGGCGGCGCGTCGCCAGCCAGAAATAGACCGTGGCGACGAAGACCAGCATGCCGCCCGCCGCGGTCGAGGAGGTCAGTGCGATATCGAAGAGGGGGTTGCCTTGCGAGACGCTGAGCTCGGCGCCCTTTCCGGTGATCGAGGCGATGCCTCGCTTGAATTCGTCCATGAAGGCGAAGACACCGGCGAGCTTGGTTTGCAGGGCTGCCATCATGGCCGGCGCCTGGTCGCTCCATCCCGCTACGGGGACGGCGAGGACGCCGATCGCACCGAACAGCAGACCGAGGAAGAGCACCATCACAAGCGTTGCCGCGGCATGCTGCGGCACGCCGGAACGCACAAGCCAGTCGACGAGAGGACCGAGCACGAGGCCGAAGATGACGCCCGCCGTGATCGGCATGGTAATACCACGCGTCAAGCCGAGCGACGCGGTCGCCAGGATGACGAAGATGCCGATGATGGCGTAGCGCAGGATGAGGTCATGCTCATAGGCCGTGATGGCCTCGCCGTCCTCCGCCGGCTCCGGTTCGGCCATGTAGCGTGGAAATGGTCTCCAGGCCGATGAACTGAGCATGATCCTTCCGGCGCGTTGCGCACGTCCCCCGAAGGCGCGCTCTCCCGCGCACCGGAAACGTCAACGCGGGAAAGAGTTGAAGGGTTCCGGGAGGGGCAGGTTCAGTGCGCCTCATCCCAGTTGTCGGCGGCGCGCGCCTCGACCACCAGCGGCACCTTGAGCGAGACCGCGGGATGAGGCGCCTCGACCATGACGTCGCGGATGATCGGCAGTGTGCGCTCGACCTCCTCCTCCGGCACCTCGAAGACGAGCTCGTCATGGACCTGCAGCAGCATGCGGGCGTTGAGGCGGTTCGCCCCGAGCGCCGCATCCATGCGGCTCATGGCGCGGCGGATGATGTCGGCGGCCGAGCCCTGGATCGGCGCATTGATCGCCTGCCGCTCGACGAAGGCGCGCTCCGAGGGGTTCTTCGAGGAGACCGCCGGGAAATGGCAGACCCGGCCGAAGATCGTGGTGACCTTCCCATGGGCGCGCACATGGGTCTTGGTCTGATCCATGTAGTCGCGGATGCCGGGGAAGCGCTCGAAATACTTGCGGATATAGGCGCCGGCCTCCTCGCGGCCGATGCCGAGTTGGTTGGCGAGGCCGAAGGCCGAGATGCCGTAGATGATGCCGAAATTGATCGCCTTGGCCCGGCGGCGCACCTCGCTCGGCATGCCGACCACCGGCACGCCGAACATCTCGGAGGCCGTCATCGCGTGGATGTCGATGCCGTCGGCGAAAGCCTGCCTGAGCTGCGGGATCTCGGCGATATGAGCGAGGATGCGCAGCTCGATCTGGCTGTAGTCGGCCGAGACGAGCTTGAAGCCCTTCTCGGGCACGAAGGCCGTCCTGATCTTGCGGCCGGCCTCGGTGCGGATCGGGATGTTCTGCAGGTTCGGCTCGGAGGAGGACAGCCGGCCCGTCGTCGTCGCCGCCAGCGCGAAGGAGGTGTGGACCCGGTGGGTCTGCGGGTTCACGTAAGCCGGCAGCGCGTCGGTATAGGTCGATTTCAGCTTGGCGAGCTGGCGCCAGTCGAGAATCTTAGCCGGCAGCGCATGGCCCTGCTCGGCCAGTTCCTCCAGCACGCCGGCGCCCGTCGCCCATTGACCGGTCGCGGTCTTCTTGGCGCCTGCGAGCCCCATCTTGCCGAAGAGGATGTCGCCGAGCTGCTTGGGGCTGCCGATGGTGAACTTCTCCCCGGCCAGCTGGTAGATCTCGTCCTCGAGCCCGGCCAACCCTTGCGCGAAATCGCCCGAGAGGCGCGAGAGGATCTGCCGGTCGATGGCGATGCCGCGCTTCTCCATATTCGCCAGGACGGTGACCAGCGGCCGCTCCAGCAGCTCGTAGACCGTCGTCTTTTTCTCGGCGGCAAGGCGCGGCTTCAACGCGAGCCAGAGCCTCAGCGTGACGTCGGCATCCTCGGCGGCGTAGTCCGTCGCCTTGTCGAGCGGCACCTTGTCGAAGGTAACCTGCGCCTTGCCGGTGCCGGCGACCTGCGCATAGGGAATCGTCTCATGGCCGAGATGAATCTCCGAGAGCTTGTCCATGCCGTGGCTGTTGATGCCGGCATCGAGCGCGTAGGAGATCAGCATCGTGTCCTCGATCGGGGACACGTCCAGCCCGTGGCGATCCAGCACCAGCAGATCGTATTTCAGGTTCTGGCCGATCTTGAGCACGCCCGGATCGGCGAGCAGCGGCTTCAGCGCCGCCACCGCCTGGCTGAGCGGAATCTGGTCGGGCAGCAGGCCCTCGTCAAACAGGCCGCCATCGCCGGCGCGATGCTGCAGCGGGATGTAGCAGGCCCGGCCGGGCGCGACCGCCAGCGACACGCCGACGAGAGCGGCCTGCATCGCATCGAGTGAATTGGTCTCGGTGTCGAGCGCGACACGGCCGGCTTCATAAGCCCAGCCGATCCAGCGTTCGAGATCGGCGAGCGTGCGCACGCATTCGTAGGTCGAGCGATCGATCTTGGCGGCGATCGCCTCATTCTTCCGTGAGGCAGCGAGATCGGAAGGCTTCATCCAGCCGGCCGCGCCGCCCGTCGTCTCGGGAAGCGTCGCGGTGACCGAAGGCGCGGCGGGCGTAATGTCCGAGACGGCCTCCTCGATCGTGTCAGCGCCGGCATAGAGCGCCTTGAGCTCGGCCGCGCGCGAGCCGCCGGGCGTCAGCGCCGGATCGGCATCGATGGCGCCGACATCGGCCTCGTAGGCCTCGGCGACGCGCTTGGTGATCGTCGTGAACTCCATCGCCTTGAGGAAGGCGACGAGCTTTGCCGGATCGGGTTGCTCCAGCGTCAGGTTTTCCAGCGGCGTCTCGACCTTCACATCGTCGACCAGCGTGACGAGCTTGTGCGAGATGCGGACCTTCTCGATCACCTCGGGGTTGGTCAGTGTCTCCCTGCGCTTGGGCTGCTTGATCTCGCCGGCGCGCGCCAGCAGGGTTTCGAGATCGCCATATTCTCCGATGAGCTGGGCCGCCGTCTTGATGCCGATGCCGGGTGCGCCCGGAACATTGTCGGTGGCGTCGCCGGCCAGCGCCTGCACATCTGTGACCTTGTCGGGCGTGACGCCGAAATACTCGACGACCTCGGGCTCGCCGATGCGGCGCTCGGCGCGGAAGCCTGCGCCCTTCTTCTGGTCGCCAGAAGCGGGGTCGTACATCGCGACGCCGGGCCGCACGAGCTGCATCAGATCCTTGTCGGCCGAGACGATCAGCACCTCGGCGCCGGCCTCGCGCGCCTGCTTCGCGTAGGTCGCGATCAGGTCGTCGGCCTCGTAGACATCCTGCTCGACCGGGATCAGCCCGAAGGCGCGCACCGCCTCACGCATCAGCGGGAATTGCGGAATCAGATCGGCCGGCGGCTCGGAGCGGTTGCCCTTGTAGGCCGGGTAGATCGCCTTGCGGAAGGAATTCTCCGACTTGTCGAAGACGATGGCGAGATGGGTCGGCCTGACGCCGAGCACGCCCTCGCGGACGAACTGGAAGAGCTTGGTGGCGAAGAGCCTGACCGCGCCGGAGGGCAAACCGTCCGAGCGGGCATTGTATTTCCGGTCCTGATTGATCGACTGGAAATAGGCCCGGAAGATGAAGTTCGAGCCGTCGACCAGGAAGAGGTGGTCGCCGGGCTTCAGGGCGGGGGCGGTGGAGGCTGCATCGCTCATGGCGCGGACCATAAGCGGGCGCGCGCGGCCGGTCCATCGCGGCGGCACGCGGTTGTGCACGAAGCTGTCAGGAATGACGCCGCTAATCAGAAAGGGCGCGGGGAACCCTCCGCCATAGGGAGAGGGGTTCCCCGCGGTTCCGGAGCCTTACTTCACAATCCCGTCGATCTCGGCCAGTTCCTCGGCCGTCAGCGCCCAGTCCGCCGCCTTGACGTTGGCGGCGATCTGCTCGGGCTTGGTCGCACCCGCAATGACGCTCGAAACGACCGGCTGCGCTGCGAGCCAGGAGAAGGCGAGTTCGACCAGCGTCTTGCCGCGCGCCTCGACGAAGGCGGTCAGCCCCTCGATCTTGCGCCAGTTGTCCTCGCTGAAGATCTGCCCGGCACGCTCGGGCAGCTTGGTGAGCCGTGCGCCTTCCGGCATCGGGGCGTTGCGCTTGTACTTGCCGGTGAGCGCGCCGTTGGCGAGGGGGAAATAGGGCAGAAGCCCCATGCCGTAATGGGCGATGGCCGGGATCAGGTCCGCCTCCGCGCCGCGCTTCAGCAGGCTGTATTCGTCCTGCGCCGAGGCGAAGCCGCCGATGCCGAGGTCGCGCGCCGTCCATTGCGCGTCGGCGACCTGCCAGGCCGGCATGTTGGAGCAGCCGATATAGCGGACCTTGCCTTGGGTCACGAGGTCCTCGAAGGCGCGCAGGGTCTCGTCGATCGGGGTGAGCGGGTCGGGCTTGTGGAACTGGTAGAGGTCGATCCAGTCGGTCTTGAGCCGCGTCAGCGATTCCTCGACGGCGTTCATGATGTAGCGGCGCGAGCCGCCCTCCCCGCCATGGAACATCTTCATGCCGAACTTGCTGGCGAGCACGATGTCCTTGCGGCGAGCGCCGAGAAACCGGCCCAGCGCCGCCTCGGATCCGCCTTTCTCGCCGTAGATGTCGGCCGTGTCGAACAGGGTGATACCGTGCTCGATCGCGGCATCGATGACCTTGGCCGCCGCCGCATCATCGATGCGCCCGCCGAAATTGTTGCAGCCGAGGCCGACGAGCGAGACGCGCAGGCCCGAGCGGCCGAGATTACGGAATTGCATGGAAGTGATCCCCTTAACCGGTGGCGCACACAGGATCAGAGCCGGAGCAGGGCGGCAAGCGCGCCCAGGATCATCGGCGTACTGCGCCCCGCGCAAGGCCAATCATCGGTTGCCCATTTGACCCAGCGCAAGGCGATGGCAGGATGATCTGCCAAGATTGTTCCAGAAGCGAGAAGGCAACCGGAGATGTCCATGGCCCCGTTGATCAGGAGCGTTTTCACCGCCTACACGGAGGAAGGGCAAGGCGAACAGGAATACGCGCTCGGCTATGCGCTATCGTTAGCGCAGCAGGCCGGCGCGCATCTGACCATCCAGGCGGCGGCGATGCGCTACGCCGTCCCCGCCTCTCTCATCGGCGATTTCGGCTCTGCCTTCATCGGCAGCGAGAACCGTCGCATCAGCAAGCTGGCGGATCGCTTCGCGGCGCTCGCCAAGACTAGCGCGAGCCTCGCCGGGGTGAACAGCACGATCGAGACCCCGCAGCTCGTCTATGCCGAGCTCAGCGACCGGCTCGTCGCGCTGGCGCGCGTCCATGATCTCAGCGTGCTCGACCTGGAAAAGAGTGCGGTGGAGCGCGACAGGGGGCTGATCGAGGCCGCACTGTTCGAGAGTGGCCGGCCGGTGATCATCGTGCCGCCGGGTGCGGAGACCTTTGCCGCCAAACGGCTGCTGATCGCCTGGGACGGCAGCGCCGCCGCCGCCACCGCGGTCGCCGAGGCGCGGCCGTTCCTGCACGGGGCCGATGTCGAGATCCTCTCGATCACCGGGGAGAAGGACCTGTCGCGGATTGTCGCCGGCGCGGAGCTGGCGCCGCATCTGGCGCGGCACGGCGCTTCCGTCACCGTCAGCAACGTCGCGCTGACGGGAAGCAACGACGTGGCCGAGACGATCCGCAAGGCGGCCACCGCCTTCCGCGCCAATCTCATCGTCTGCGGCGCCTACCAGCATTCACGGCTGCGCGAATGGTTGCTCGGCGGCGTCACCCAGTCGCTGCTGAAGTCGACCCCGGTGCCGATCCTGATGAGCCGCTGAACGGCGTTGAAACGAAAAGGGCCGCCCCGAAGGGCGGCCCGATTATCTTCAGGCCACTTCGGCCTTCTGCTTCTGCGAGCGCTTGCGCTCGTTCGGATCGAGGATGCCCTTGCGCAGGCGGATCGACTTCGGCGTGACCTCGACAAGCTCGTCGTCGTCGATCCAGGCCAGCGAGCGCTCCAGCGTCATGCGGATCGGCGGGGTCAGGCGGACCGCCTCGTCCTTGGAGGTGGTGCGGATGTTGGTGAGCTTCTTGCCCTTGAGCACGTTGACCTCGAGGTCGTTCTCGCGCGTGTGCTCGCCGACGATCATACCCTGATAGACCCTCCAGCCGGGCTCGATCATCATCGGGCCGCGGTCTTCCAGATTCCAGAGCGCGTAGGCGACCGCTTCGCCGGTTTCCATCGCGATCAGCACGCCGTTGCGGCGGCCGGCGATCTCGCCCTTGTAGGGCATGTAGGCGTGGAAGAGCCGGTTCATGATCGCGGTGCCGCGCGTATCGGTCAGCAGCTCGCCCTGATAGCCGATCAAGCCGCGCGTCGGGGCGTGGAAGACGAGGCGCAGGCGATTGCCGCCCGACGGCCGCATCTCCAGCATGTCGGCCTTGCGCTCGGCCATCTTCTGCACGACGACGCCGGAATGCTCCTCGTCGACGTCGATGATGACCTCTTCGATCGGCTCCAGCAGCTGGCCGCCTTCGTCGCGCCGCAGCACGACGCGCGGACGCGAGACGCCGAGTTCGAAACCTTCGCGGCGCATGGTCTCGATCAGGATCGCGAGCTGCAATTCGCCGCGGCCCGAGACGATGTAGCTGTCCTTGTCGGCGGCTTCCTCGATCTTCAGCGCGACATTGCCCTCGGCCTCCTTGAACAGGCGGTCGCGGATGACACGGGTGGTGACCTTGTCGCCCTCGGTGCCGGCGAGCGGGGAATCGTTGACCGAAAAGGTCATCGACACCGTCGGCGGGTCGATCGGCTGGGCCTCGATCGGCTCGGTCACGGCCGGGTCACAGAAGGTGTCGGCGACGGAGCCCTTCACCAGGCCGGCGATCGAGACGATGTCGCCGGCGACGGCCTCCTCGATCGGCTGGCGCTCGATGCCGCGGAAGGCGAGGATCTTCGAGATGCGGCCGGTCTCGACGGTCGAGCCGTCGCCGGAGAGCACCTTGATCGTCTGGTTCGGCTTGGCGGTGCCGGAGGTAACGCGGCCCGTGATGATGCGGCCGAGATAGGGGTTGGCCTCCAACAGCGTGCCGATCATGCGGAACGGGCCTTCCTCGACCTTCGGCTCCGGCACATGCTTGAGGATGAGGTCATACATCGGCGCCAGGCCCTGGTCCTGCGGACCTTCCGGAGAATCGGCCATCCAGCCCTGCTTGCCCGAGCCGTAGAGGATCGGGAAGTCGAGCTGCTCGTCGGTGGCGTCGAGCGCGGCGAAGAGGTCGAAGACCTCGTTGATGACTTCCTGGGTGCGGGCGTCGGGCTTGTCGACCTTGTTGATCGCGACGATCGGACGAAGGCCGAGCTTCAGCGCCTTGGAGACCACGAATTTGGTCTGCGGCATCGGGCCTTCGGCCGCATCGACCAGAACGATGGCGGAATCGACCATGTTCAGGATGCGCTCGACCTCGCCGCCGAAATCGGCGTGGCCGGGGGTGTCGACGATGTTGATGCGCGTGTCCTTCCAGACGACCGAGGTCGCCTTGGCCAGGATGGTGATGCCGCGCTCCTTCTCGAGGTCGTTGGAATCCATCACGCGCTCGGCGACGCGCTGGTTCTCGCGGAAGGCGCCGGACTGCTGCAGCAGCTTGTCGACGAGCGTGGTCTTGCCGTGGTCGACGTGGGCGATGATGGCGATATTGCGCATGGACATGCGTGCGGGCCTTGCTTTCATGGCCACGAGCCGGCCGGGTTCAGACCCGGTCGGCGCAGCCCGTACAGTGAGAATCTGGAATTCGTTGCGCTGCACATAAACCTTGGCGGGCGTTTCGGCAACTGCGCGGGCGCTCACAGAATCGTCGAAAGGTGAATGCGGCCTGGAGTCGCTTCGAATTCGCCGACCCTCGTCAGGATGAGGGCTTCAACGATTTTCGGAGGCGCTTTCAGTCCTCGGCCAGTGCCCGCTGCCGCTCAGCAACCGCCCGGCCGACCTGATCGATGGCGATCCGGTAGGCGGCGAGCGCGGCGGTGTCGAGATCGCCCTTGGCGTAGTCACCGAGCACGCGGGTCAGGATCAGATCGGCCTCGCGGCCAAGCCGGGCGAGCTCCGCCTCGTCCTCGCTGGAACGGATCACGGCCAGGAGCTGGAGCAGTTCGTCGAGACCCGACATGGCGCGCCGGCGACGGTTGGCGCTTTCGCGGCTGAGCAACGCCGCGCCACCCGTGCCGATCGCGGAAAGCGCCATCGCGCTGATATAGAACCAGTCGCCATAGCGGTCGAAGAAGCTTTCCTGTTCGCCGTCGATGTAGGCGGCGGCGCCGGAATGGACCGGCAGCGGCGCGTCCTTGTCCGTGGAGGGCGTCTCCAGCGCCTGGATCGCCGGCAGCTCCGCCGCGAGCGTCAGCCTCAGCCCCAGAATATCCTTGGTCAGGTCCCCGACCAGATTGTCGTCGAGGTTCTGGGACGCGAAGAGCCGCGAGGTGATCGAGATCGTCTGCAGGCTTTCGGCAGGCCGGGGCGGATCGCCGCCGAGCGCGCCACGCACGATCTCGCCGGATTCGATGGCGCGGTGATGCGCCGCCAGCGCATCCGCCTCGCGGATGGGGATCAGCACCGGGTCGTCACCCCAGGCAGAGCGCAGCCGGCGCACGCTGTCATTGCTGGTGCGGGAGCCGATGGCGTTGATCGCGAAGAAGGCGTCGATGCGCTTCTCCTTCGCGGCCGAGATGACCTCATCCTGGCCGAGGCCGACGATCTCGACCTCCTCTTCGCGGACCTCGTATTGCGCCAGAACGCGCTTCAGCAGGGTGATATTGCCGCTCGGCAGGCGGACGACGCCCACCCTGCGGCCACGCAGATCGGCGATGCGGCCGATGGCGCTTTCCTTCGTGGTGATGAAGAAGGGGTAGGTGCGACGGGTGACCAGAACCGTATCGGCCGTCGAGGGCGTGGCGATGTCCGGCCGCAGGATGGCGAGTTCGGCCTCGCCGGCGTCGATCTTGCGGGCGCTGTCCGCGGAGCCCTCCGTGAGCACGAGGCGCAGGCGGACCGAGGCCTTGTCGCGGTTGAGGCCCTGGACGAAGGCGGCCGCCAGGCGCGCATCCTCCGAGCCGAGCGGACCGACCGCCAGCCGCAGCGTGCGCGGCTGGTTCAGATAGTAGAAGGTCGCCGCGACGAGGCCGCCCAGGGCAATGAAGCCCGCCAAGAGCGCCAGACCGCGCCTGCCCATCCCGAGCCGGTTCAACCCTCACCCCCTCTTCTTGCCCATTCTCACCATGGCTTCCTTCGTCATCATGTCGCAAGTGCGGCAGGCGGAAGCGGGCGGCGCGGCAGAACCGGATTTCCCTTTCGCTCCCGATGCTTTAAAGCCCCGAAACCATGCCGAAACTATCCGCCTTCGCGATCAAGATCTGCGGGCTCTCGACGCCTGAGACGCTGCGCGCTGCGCTCGACGCCGGCGCCGACATGATCGGGCTCAACTTCCATCCGAGGAGCCCGCGCTTCGTGACGCTGGAGCGCGCACAAGAACTCGCGACAATCGCGCGCGGCAAGACGGAGATCGTCGCGCTGATCGTCGACTGGGACGAACGGCAGGCGGCGGAGCTGGTGAAAGCGCTGAAGCCGGACTGGCTGCAGCTCCATGGTCGCGAGACGCCGGAGCAGGTAGCCGCGCTGCGCCGCGCCGTCGGGTTGCCGGTGATGAAGGCGCTTGGAATCGCGGAGGCCACCGACCTCAAGGCCATCGCTTCCTATCGCGACGTCGCCGACCGCATCCTGCTCGACGCCAAGCCGCCGAAGGACGCCGCCTTCCCCGGCGGCCACGGCCGGCCCTTCGACTGGACGCTGCTCGCCGACCTCGACCCGGCCTTCGCCTTCATGCTATCGGGCGGGCTCGATCCGACCAATGTCGCGGAGGCGGTCCGCATCGCGCGGCCGGCGGGTGTCGACGTCTCCTCGGGCGTCGAAAGCGCGCCAGGCATCAAGGATCCGCCCCGGATCGCGGAATTCATCGCAGCAGCCCGCAAGGCGGCCGCAGCAGTACAGGAAGGCCAGCCGGCATGAACGCCCCCTCCAGCCCGAACAGCTATCGCAACGGCCCCGACGAGAACGGCCGCTTCGGCCTGTTCGGCGGCCGCTTCGTCGCCGAGACGCTGATGCCGCTGATTCTCGAGCTGGAGCAGGCCTACAACGCCGCCAAGGCCGATCCGTCCTATCACGCCGAGATGGGCGAGGGGCTGAAGCATTATGTCGGCCGGCCCTCGCCGCTCTATTTCGCCGAGCGCCTCACCGAGCAGTTCGGCGGCGCCAAGGTCTATCTGAAGCGCGAGGAGCTGAACCACACCGGCTCCCACAAGGTGAACAACGTGCTGGGCCAGATCCTGCTGGCGCGGCGCATGGGCAAGAAGCGCATCATTGCCGAGACCGGCGCCGGCCAGCACGGCGTCGCGACCGCGACCCTCTGCGCCCGCTACGGCCTCGAATGCATCGTCTATATGGGCGCGGTCGACGTCGCCCGGCAGGCGCCGAACGTCTTCCGCATGCAGATGCTCGGCGCCAAGGTCGTGCCGGTCGAATCCGGCACGAAGACGCTCAAGGACGCGATGAACGAGGCGCTGCGCGACTGGGTGACCAATGTCGCGACGACCTTCTACTGCATCGGTACGGTCGCTGGGCCTCATCCCTATCCGGCGATGGTGCGCGACTTCCAGTCGATCATCGGCAAGGAGACGCGCGAGCAGATGCAGGAGGCGGAAGGCCGCCTGCCGGATTCGCTGATCGCCTGCATCGGTGGCGGCTCCAACGCGATGGGGCTGTTCCACCCCTTCCTCGACGACGCAAGCGTCGAGATCTTCGGCGTCGAGGCCGCCGGCCACGGCATCCCGAGCGGGCTGCATGCGGCCTCGCTGACCGGTGGCAAACCCGGCGTGCTGCACGGCAACCGCACCTTCCTGCTGATGGACGATGACGGGCAGATCAAGGATGCCCATTCGATCTCGGCCGGGCTCGACTATCCCGGCATCGGCCCGGAGCATTCCTGGCTGCACGATGTCGGCCGGGTGAAGTATCTCTCGGCCACGGACGAGGAGGCGCTGGAAGCGTTCCAGCTGATCTCGCGGCTCGAAGGAATCATCCCCGCGCTCGAAAGCGCCCATGCGCTGGCGCGCGTCGCCGAGCTCGCCCCGCAGAAACCGAAGGACCATCTGATGGTGGTCAATCTCTCGGGTCGCGGCGACAAGGACATCCCGCAGGTCGCGGAGATCCTGGCGAGCCGCTGACTTCATCTGCCTGGGGGAACGATGCTGAAAACCATTCTCGCTGCCCTCGTTCTGAGCAGCGCGGCGCAAGCCGCGCTTGCACAAACTGAGGCGCCTCCGCGTGGCATCATCATCGTCACCGAGGGCACGGTGCGGAAAGCACCGGATCTCGCCATTCTTCACGCCGGGGTGGTCACCACAGGCAAGACGGCTGAAGAAGCTCTGGCGGCGAATCGCCCCGCCATGAATCGCATTCCGGACATTGCTCGTCGTTTCGGCGTATCTCCGGCCGACATCAAGACATCCGGCTTTTCGTTGACCCCGAAGTTCCGGCAACCAACCACGCCCGGGCCGCAACCAGTGGGTGCGACGCGCGTCATCGACGGCTACGAAGCACGGACGAGCCTGCAGATCACGGTGCGGGATCTCTCATCGGCCGGTCCCTTGGTCGATGAATTCGTCCGGTCCGGCTCGAACATGATATCGAGCGTCTCGTTCGGCCTGAACGACCTCGACACCGTCAAGGACGAAGCACGCCAGAAGGCAGCCCAGACGGCCAAGGGCCGGGCAAAGCTCTACGCCGACGCGCTTGGCGTGGAGCTCGGCGAACTCGTATCGGCCATCGACGAAGCTTCCTATTCGGTTTTGGAAGGTGCTGCCGATCTGCCGTCAAGAAAAGCACCAGCCGGCCGACAGCAGCCGGTCAGCATCATCGAACCCGGCGAAATCTCTGTCAGCAGCTCGCTCAAGACGACCTGGCAGGTCGGGCGGAGATAGCCTCTCGACTGACGCCAAGAATGCGCTACCGTTACGTCAACCTGGACTGATATCCCGGTTGGCGATGCGTGGCGTGGAGACCGGGGCCGGTGGGGGGTTGCGGCAATGATGGCAGACCGGCGAAAGCCGGGCCTGTTCCGGCTGGCCTGCCGGCCGAGCTGGCGTTCCTGGCGCGCCAGGGCGTTGCGCAGTCCTGGCTGGTCCAGGCCGCCGAACGAGCGGCGCGTCATCGCAGCGACCCCGCCCGGGAAGCGATCGCGCTCGGACTGTTCGACGAAGGCGACTTCTATCGCGCTCTAGCCGCCGAGCTCGACCTGCCCTTCCTGCCCGAGAGACCGAGACTGAGGGCCGGTGGCAGCTACGGCGCGACACTGCGCCAGGGCATCGCGCCGACGGCCGGTGATCCGCGCTTCGGGTTCATCCTCGCCCCGGAGGGGCCCGCCCTGCGGCGCATGCTTGAAGCCGGGCCGCGCGGGCGCGGCGACATCGCGGTGACGACGCCGCGGCTCTTCGAAGCGGGTCTGCGGGCCGCCAACGCCTCCGGCATCGCGCAACATGCGGCCGGGCTCGATGAGGCCGGGCTCGACCGGGACAGCGCCCGAACCGGCGCGAGCCGCGGCCAGATCATCGCCGCCGGGGCCGGCCTCGCTGGCACGGCGCTCGGTGGTGTCTTCGCACCGCTGGAGACGTTCTTTGCGCTGGCGCTCCTGCTCTGTCCGGTCTTCCTCGGGCTGATCATGCTCAGGCTGGCGGCAACGATGGAGGGCGAGGCGCCAGACCTCTGGCGGAGCCATCGCTGGCGCCTCGACGATAGCCGGCTGCCGATCTACACAGTGGCTGTCGCGATGTACCGCGAAGAGCCGGTGCTGCAGCAGCTCGTCACTGCGCTCTGCGCCCTCGACTACCCGGCCGCCAAGCTCGACATCCGCCTGCAGATCGAGGCCGACGACACCGGCATGCAGGCGGCGCTGGCGAAGATGGAGCTTCCAGCACATTTCACCGTCAGCGTCGTGCCGCCGGGCGATCCGCGCACCAAGCCGCGGGCGCTGAACCTCGCTTTGTTGGAGGCGCGGGGCACCCTCTTCACGATCTTCGATGCCGAGGACATTCCCGATCCGCAGCAACTGCGCATGGCGGCGGCGCGCTTCCTTTCCGGACCGCCGGAGCTTGCCTGCCTGCAGGCGCGGCTCGCGATCGACCATGCGGGCAATGGGACGCTGCCCGCCCTCTTTGCGCTCGAGTATGCCGGGCTTTTCGAAGTGCTCAATCCCGGGCTGTTGCGCTTCGACCTGCCCATCCTGCTGGGTGGGACGTCGAACCATTTCCGCACCGAGGTGCTACGCAAGGTCGGCGGCTGGGATGCCTGGAACGTGACGGAGGACGCCGATCTGGCCTTGAGGCTGGCGCGCGCCGGCTACCGCATGGGCGACCTGCCCTCGAACACCCGCGAGGAAGCGCCGGACAACATCCCGGTCTGGCTCCGGCAGCGCTCCCGCTGGATCAAGGGCTACATGCAGACGATCGTGACCCATTCGCGCAGGCCACTCAGCCTGCTGAGCGAGACAGGACCCGCGGCGACGCTGTCCTTCCTGTCGCTCGCGCTCGGCACGGTGGTGGCCGCGCTCGGCTATCCCGCCTTCACCATTGCCACGGCCGTCGTCTGCTGGAACGGCTCGCTGTTTGCGCCGATGAGCGCAATGGCGACCGCGACCACGATCATGGCGGTCGTCGTCGGGCTTTTCGGCTGCATCACGCTCTTTGCGCCGCCAGCCATCGGAGCTGTGCGCCGCGGCTCGCCGGAGCTCCTCGTCCTGCTGCCGCTCCTGCCGCTCTACTATGCACTGGTCTCGGTGGCAGCCTGGATGGCCTTCTACGACTACTTCAACCGCCGCTTCGCCTGGAACAAGACCGAGCACGGGCTCGCGCGCCGGCGTGCGCCGGCCGATTCTCTCACGAATGGCGCAGCCATTCCTTTGCGGCCTCGACCGGTGTCTGCTCGATATTGAAGGCGCCGACGAAGCTGCCGTCCTTGGCCATCAGATAAACCAGCGCAGTGTGGTCCATCGTGTAGTCGCCGTCCTTGAGCGGGACCTTCTTCGCATAGGCGCGATAGGCCTTGATCACAGCGTCGATCGCCGCCCGATCGCCGCTCAGGCCGACGATGCGGGGATCGAAGGAACCGAGATAGCTCTTCATGCTCTCCGGCGTGTCGCGCTCGGGATCGACCGTGATGAACAACGCCTTGAGCTGCTTGGCCTTGGCGTTGTCGCCCGCCGCGCGCAGCACCTCCGAGATTTCGAACAGCTTGGTCGGACAGACATCCGGGCAATGGGTGAAGCCGAAGAAGACGAGGAAAGGCATGCCGCGCAGATCGGTGTCCGAGAGCGGCTTGCCCTCCTGCGTCGTCAGCGTGAAGGGACCGCCCACGCTGGCCACGCCGCTGCCGCCACCCTGGCGACTGGGCGCGAAGGTGATGAAGGCCGCCGCGGCGAGCGCAAGCGCGCCGGCGAAGAACACGACGAGGGGCAGGAGGAGACGGCGGTTCACGGGAGGATTCTTTTCGGACGGAGCGAGGGTCTGTACCTAAAAACAGGCGACGATGGCGGCGATGAGCCCGTCGGTGAAGAGCCGGTTCCCCTCGCGCCACCACAGCAGAAGACCGGCGAGCAGCAGCGCGAAGAAGCCGCCACCGAGCAGCACAAGCCCGATCCGGCTCGAAGAGCTCTCCTCAGTCTCGGATGTCCGGTCCATCTGCGTCATGGACGCATCCTATCGTCGCGCCGCCTTTCCCGGAAGCGGCGGCGTGACGCAGGGACGTAACGATGCGGCGACGCGCCCCCGTTGCGTTCCGCGTCTTCGTAAAGCGCGTGTCATCCCGGACGCAGCGAAGCGAAGATCCGGGATGACGGAGTGGTTTCGCGCGAAACCGCCAAAGCGCGGCTCACTTCACCGGGAAGGTCAGCGGCGAATAGTCCGTCACCGGTCGCTTGGCCCAGTCGAAGCCGGGCGCAGCGGCTTCCGTCCGCTTCTGCGCCTCGTGTAGGCGCTGGGCGGCGGCGGGATAGTCCATCGTCAGCACCTTGCCGCCCTGCACACAGAGCCGGCCGTCGACATAGACCCGGTCCACGGCACGCTCGGCCGCGGCGTAGATCATGCTCCGAACCGGATCGCGGCGCGGCTGCATCATCGGGTGGGTGAGATCGACCATGACAACGTCGGCCTTGCAGCCTGCTTCCAGCCGGCCGATGTCGTCGCGGCCCAGCGCAGCGGCGCCGGCGGTGGTCGCGGTCTCGAAGATGTCGGTGGTCGTGAGCGTGCGCGGGCTCTCCGCCATCAGCCGGGCGACGTAGCCGACATGGCGCATCTCCTCGAGCATGTTGTGCGGATAGGTGTCGGTTCCCATCGCGATCTTGACGCCGGCGCGGCGGTAGCGGCCGAAATCGTCGAGCGCGATGCCGCGGCGCAGGAACACCGTCGGGCAATGGGCGACGGTCGTGCCGGTCTCGGCGAGCAGCGAAAGGTCGCGCCGGCTGTGCCAGGCGACACGCGGATAATCGTCCAGGAAGATGGCATGGCCGATGATGCTGGTATCGCCGAGCACGCCGAGCTTCTCCAGCCACTGGATCGGCGAGACGCCGTGGCGGCGGGTAATCTCGTGGAACTCGACCGTCGACTGGGCGGCGTGGATCTGCCAGGGCAGGCCGCGGCGGCGGGCCTCGGCGTAGCTGTCCTTGATCAGCCCCTCGCTGCAGGTGTCGATCTGGGCCGGGCAGACCATGCCGAAGAGCCGGCCGGAAGGATGCTTCTGCGCCTTCTCGACGACGTCCAGGGCCGTCGCCATGGCCTCGGCGCCCGCCTTCTCGTCCCACTCATATTCGACGATGTAGCCGTTCTTGGTGTACCAGCGGGCCGAGCGGAACATCGGCGACAGGCACACGCGCAGGCCGCTCTGCGCCGCAAGGTCGATCCAGCCCGGATGGGCGACCGAAAGATCGGCGAGGGTGGTGACGCCCGAGAGCAGGAGCTCCGAATAAGCGACCTGGACGCAATCCGGCACCGCCTCGGCATCCGGCCGCAGGATCGGCATGAACTCGTAGAGCGAGGAATTGTAGAGCGCCGGCGAGCCGAGCTCGTCGAGGAAACCCTTGTTCAGCGGTTCACTCGACGGGTGCGAGTGGATGTTGACGAGGCCGGGCATGACCATGCGGCCGCTACCGTCGACGGTCTCGTCCGCCTGGCCCTCATAGCGCGGGCCGACATAGCGCAGTGCGCCGCCTTCGAAGGCGACATCGGCGCCGTGCAGATAGACATGACGGGACGCGGCGGCATCCCAGGCGACAACGATGTCGGCATTCTTGATGACCGTGATCGTCATGGGTGTTTTCCTCCCTCCCGATAGGCATGGCAAAGCGCCGCGCGGCTCGAGCCGCGCGGCGCCATTGAAGGCTTCAGCGCTTCAGCTTGATGTCGAGGCCCTTGTAGAGGCCAGCGCCGTAGAGGCCGTGGGCGCGGGCGCCCTCGACGCGATCGGTCGCGACGACCCAGAGCGGCTGCGAGACCAGCGGCACCCAGACATTGGCCTCGGTAAGCTGGTTCTGGACCGCGCCGATGGCCTGCTTGCGCGTGGTGTCGTCGGTGGCGGTCGCGGCAGCCTTGAGCAGTTCGTCGGTCTTCGTATCCTTCCAGTTCATCCGGTTCGGGGTCGGCACCTGCCGGCTGGCGAAGTAGAGGTTCAGCGCCTCGGTGGCCGTCACGTAGGGATAGGACATGAGGAAGGCGTCGAACTCCTGCGTCGCCAGCTTGCCCCAGGCGACCGTCGCGTCCCAGAGCTGGATCTTCATGTCGATGCCGACCTTACGTAGGTCCGCCTGCATCGCCTCGGAGATGCGCGGGTTGTCGCTGTTGCGGATGCCGTAGACGGTGAAGCTCGCCTTCTGCCCGTCCTTCTCGCGGATACCGTCGGCGCCCGGCTTCCAGCCGGCCTCGTCCAGCAGCTTGGCGGCGCCGGCCGGATCGTATTTCGGCATCTTGTCGCCCGAGGACTTGTCGTAGTCGAGCACGGCCGGATTGAGCAGCGAAGGCAGGGTCTGGCCCTTGCCGAAGAAGATCGCCTTGGAGATCGCCTCCTTGTTGGTCGCCATGTTGGCGGCCTGGCGGATCGCCTTGTCGTTGGCGACGGGCTTGTCGACGCGGAAGCCCATGAAGACGTCGTAGATGTAGTTCTCCTGCCGCTGCACCGTGAAGCCCGGGATTTTCTGCATCGTGTCGAGCGCGATGTAGGGCATGTAGTAGGTCACATCGGCCTGCTTGGCCTGGATCGCGGCCATCAGCGTGTTCGTCTCGGGGATGATCTTCCAGACGATGTCGTCGACTTGCGGCTTCGGATCCTTGTAGATCGACGGGCCCCAAGTGTAGTGCGGGTTCTTCTTGAGCACGAGCTCCTGGCGCGGCGTCCACTTGACCCAGCAATAGGGGCCGGTGCCGTTGAAGCCCTGCACGCCGAAGTTCTGGCCCATGCTCTCGACCGCGTTCTTGTCGACGATCGAGGCGAAGGACAGCGCCATCTGGAACATCAGGTCGCTATAGGGCTCGTTCAGCTCGTAGATCAGCGTCGAATCGCCCTCGGCGCGGATGTCCTTGACCTGACCGCCGCGGAAGGAGACCGGCGACTTGTTCGCCGGGTCGACCCAGCGCTTCAGCGAGTAGACGGCATCCTCGACCGTCATCGGCCGGCCGTCGCAGAACTTGACGTCCTTGCGGATCTTGAAGGTGTAGGTCTTGCCGTCCGGCGAGATCGTCCAGGACTCGGCGAGGCCGGGCTTGATCGTCTTCATGTCGAAGTCGACCGTGACCAGCGTGTCCGCCAGCATGTAGAGCACCTCGGCGGCGGCGGTCGCCGTCGAGCGGATCGGGTCGTAGCGGTCGGCATCGATGACGCGCAGGATCGTCAGTGGCGCCTTCTGCTGTGCCGTGGCGGGGGCTGCGGCAAGCGTCGCGGCGCCGGCGGCGGCGAGAAGCAGGGCGGAGAGTTTGGTCATGCGAGCAGGTCCCCTTCTTTGGTTTTGACGATTATTTGCGCAGCTTCGGGTCGAGCGCGTCGCGCAGCGCGTCGCCCAGCACGTTGAATGCCAACACGACCGCGAAGATCACGAGGCTCGGCAGCACCGAGACGTGCGGCGCGAAGAACAGGAAGTTGCGTCCGTCCGCCGCCATGGCGCCGAGCTCGGCGGCGGGCGGCTGGGCGCCGAGTCCCAGGAAGGAGAGCGCCGCGCCGAGCAGGATGACCTGGCCGAAACGCAGCGTGACGAAGACGAACATCGCCGAGAGGCAGTTCGGCAGCACGTAGCGCAGGATGATGCGCAGATCGCTCAGGCCCAGCGAGCGCGCCGCCTCGATATAGCCCTGCTGCAGCACGACCAGCGCCGAGCCACGCACGACGCGCGCCATCAGGGGCACAGTCGCGATCGAGAGCGCAATGATGACCGCCGTCAGGCCGGGGCCGAAGATCGCCGCGATGGCGAGGCCGAAGAGGATGGCGGGGAAGGACAAGAGCACGTCCATCATCCGCATCAGGATGCCCGAGAGCGACGGGTAATAGGCGGCGGCGAAGCCGATGACGCCACCGGTCAAGCAGCCGAAGGTGACAGAGGCCAGCCCCATCAGCAGCGTCGTCCTGAGGCCGAAGAGCAGGCGGGTGATCATGTCACGTCCCTGCCCGTCCGTGCCGAGCAGCCCCACTTCGCCCGGCGCCTTCAGCGTGTTGGCGAGGTCGTTGCCATAGGGGTCGGTCGGCGCCAGCCAGGGCGCGAAAGCGGCGGCGAGGATCGCCAGCACGACGAGCACGAGCGCGATGCACGCACCCACGTCGGAGAACAGCATCCGGAACGCCGATTTGCGGCGCGGCGCCGAGGCGGCAGCCACGACGGCAGCGTCCGCCGCGCCCGTGGCGCTGTCGATCTGGTCGGTCACGGAGCTCATCAGGCCCTCACGCGCGGATCGAGCACGGCATAAAGGACGTCCACCGTAAGATTGATCAGGATGAAGCCGAGCGAGAGCACGATGATCGTGCCCTGCGCCATCGGCAGGTCGCTCGACAGGATGGCGCCGACCGCCAGCCGTCCGATGCCGGGCCAGCTGAAGACCGTCTCGGTCACGACGGCGCCGCCGAGCAGGAAGCCGATCTGCAGGCCGATCAGGGTGACGACCGGCACAAGAGCGTTGCGCAGCGTGTGCCTGAGCACCACCACGCCCTCGGCCAGCCCCTTGGCGCGGGCAGTGCGGACATGGTCGGCGCCGAGCTCGTCGAGAACGGAGGTGCGCGTCATGCGCGCGACGGGGCCGACGAAGACGCCGCCCAGCGTGATTGCGGGCAGGATGATCCCCTGCAGCCCTTCCCAGGTCCAGATCGGCCCGACGCGGCCGGTGAAGGGCAGGATCGGGTACTTGAAGCCGAAGAGCCAGATGAGCCCCAGGCCCAGGAAGAAGACCGGCAGGGAGACGCCCGCGACCGAGACGGCCATGATCGCGCGATCGAGCAGCGAGCCGCGGTAGTAGGCACCGAGCGTGCCGAGAGCCATGCCGAGCGGGATCGCCCAGATCAGCGAGGCGAACATCAGCTCGAGCGTCGGGCCGATGGTGTTGCCGAGCTCCTGCATCACCGGGACGTTGTTGATGATCGAGACGCCGAGATCGCCCTGCAACAACCGCGTGATGTAGATCAGGAACTGCTTCCAGAGCGGCTGGTCGAGACCGAGCTCCTGGCGGATCGCCTGGACGATGTCCTGCGTCGCGGTCGGGCCGGCCCGGACCTGGGCCGGATCGGTCGGCACCACCTGCATGAGCAGGAAGCCGATCAAAAGCACGCCGAGCAGGACGGGCAGGACCAGCACGAGCCTTTGCAGCGTATGCCGCAGCATGGACGAGGCCTCCTACTGCGCGGCGGCTGCGAACTGGCCGAGCCGGTCGAAGACCACCTCGCCGCCGAGCAGCGTCAGGTCGCAGCGGACCTCGTTCTCGACCGCCTCGACCGGAATCGAGAAGATGTCGCGGGAGAGCACGGCGATGTCGGCGAGCTGGCCCGGCACGAGCCGGCCGACGCTGTCCTCTGCGAACTGGGTGTAGGCGCCGAGCGCGGTATAGGCGTGGACCGCCTCTTCCATGGAGAGCGTCTCGCCACCGCCGATGACGGTGCCGCGCTTGGTCTTGCGGGTGACCATCGTGAAGAGGTTCTTGAACGGGTCCGTCGCGCAGACCGGCGCGTCGGAACTCGCCGCCGCATGCAGCCCGGCATCGAGCCATTTGCGCATCGGATAGGAGGCGTCGGCGCGCTGCTGCCCGAGATTGGTGACGTAGAGATCGCCGAATTCGTAGATGAAGACCGGCTGCGGCACCGGGTCGATGCCGGCGGCGGCCATGCGCGCGAGCTGCCCGTCGGTCAGGAAACCGCAATGCTCGATGCGGTGGCGGCGACCGCGGATCGGATGCTCGGGGCTGTCGGCCTTCTCGATGCCGGAGAGCACCTGCTCGATCGCCGCATCGCCGATCGCATGGATCGCCAGCTGGTAGCCGAGCTTGTGATAGTGGGCGAGATAGCCGTGCATCTGCGCCTCGGGATAGATGAAGATGCCGCGGTTCTCGGGCTCGCCGACGATGTAGGGCTCGCTCATCGCTGCGGTCAGGCCGCCGGCGCTGCCATCCCCGAAGACCTTCATCGCGCCATAGCGCAGGAGCCCGACCTCGCGGCCGAAGCGATAGCCCGCCGCATGGGCCTCGTCGCCGATGCCATCGGCATTGCCGTAGATGCAGACCCAGGTGCGGACAGGCAGTGTGCCGGCGCGGGCGACATCCTCATAGGCCTCGATCTCGGCCATGCCGGCGGTCATGCCGACGCCTGCATCCATGACGCTGGTGAAGCCCTGCGCGAGCATGTAGTGCCCGGCCTTCTCGATCGCGGCCTTGAGCTCGGCGAGGCTCGGACGCGGCATCGCCTCGACGATCAGCCGCAGCGCGCTTTCGGCCAGTAGCCCGGTAAGCTTGTTGTCGCGGCGCTCGATCAGGCCGCCATCCGGGCTCGGCGTGTTGTGGCCGATGCCGGCTGCCTGCATAGCCCGGCCATTGACCACGCCGACATGGCCGCAAGTGCGCTTGATGTAGACGGGATTGTCGGGGGCGACACGGTCAAGCTCTTCGGCGGTCGGGTGGCGGCCCTCGGCGAGCTCATTGTGATCGTATCCGCGGCCGAACACCCACTCGCCCGGCTTCTTGCCCTTCGCGGCGAGCCCGATGCGACGCAGGATCTCGTCGACGCTGCGCACGCCTTCTTCGGGGCGCAGATTGACCTCGCTCATTCCGAGGCCGAGCGGCAGCAGATGCATATGCGCGTCGTTGAGGCCGGGAATGGCGGCACGGCCGGCGAGGTCGACGATTTTCGTGCCCGGCCCCTGCAAGGCGGTGATCTCGGCCGCCGGGCCCGCCGCGAGAACCTTGCCGGCACCGATCGCGAGGGCGTCGACGAATCCTTCCGCCAGGCCGCAGAAGATCCGGCCATTCAACAAAACGGTATCGGCTTTCGTCATCTACCCCTGCTCTCACGACTAAACTGACGCCGCGCGCCACCGCTATGCAACGATTGGCAATAGCCTATCGTCTTGCGGAATCGATACTTCGATCCCACACCCATTCACTGTACGGATTGGTCTTTTCACCCTGGACGGTAAGATCCGGTTGCGAAAATTAACCCACTCCGCCTGTTCCCCAGCCAGTTTTTTCTTGTTGGCTTATGTCAGCATTGCTCAGAATATTGAGCGACGCAAGAGGCTCCGAGCAGGGGTCTCCTGCATAGCGCGCAGGGTATACAAGGCGCGCGGAACCGCGAGGGAGAGTGGCCAATGAGCTTCGACGTGGGCGGCAGATTGCGGGCGATCCGGCTTGCCGCCGGGCTTTCCCAGCGGGAACTCGCGGCCCGCTCCGGCGTCACGCATAGCCTGATCTCGCTGATTGAGCAGAACCGCAACAGCCCCTCGGTCGCGTCGCTGCGCAAAATCCTCGACGGGATCCCGATGTCGATGGTGAATTTCTTTGACGAGGCGCGCGCGCCCCGCGACAAGGTCTTCTTCGAGGCCCCGGACCTGCTCGACCTCACCTCGCGGCTGCACCAGGTGAATGGCGGCGAGAGCCGCGGGCAGATGTCCTTCCGCCAGGTCGGAGACGCGCAGGCGCACAACCTGCAGATCCTGCACGAATCCTACGAGCCAGGCGCCGATACCGGCGTCGCCATGCTGAAGCACGACTCGCATGAGGGCGGCGTCGTGCTGGCCGGCGAGCTAGAGATCACGGTCGGCGACCAGATCAAGGTGCTGAAGCCGGGCGACGCCTATCTCTTCGACAGCCGCACCCCGCATCGCTTCCGCAATATCGGAGTGGAGCGCTGCATCGTGGTGAGCGCCTGCTCGCCGCCTTATCTGTAAGCGGGGGAGCTCCGTCATGCTCGGGCTCGACCCGAGCATCTCAGGACGAAAGGGCGCCTTATCCTGCAAGAGATTTTCGGGTCGGAGCTTTGCCCCGCCCGATAATGACGGCCGCGACAAACCTTAGAACTCGTATAAACTATTGATTTTGCTTGTCTTTCTTTCAATCAGCCGGTAGCGTCGCGCAACCGTCACAGAGGTCGCGATGTCACCCGGTTCCACCAGTTTGCCCGCCGCCAGCCTGGAACTGTTCTCGCGCCAATTTTCTCTCTCCGCCGGCAGCTTCGCGATCCGACAGGGCGAACGCGTGGTCGGGCCGATGCGGCCGGGCCTGAAGGTCGCCGTCATGCTCGAAGGCCGGCAGGCGCTGGAGCTCGATGACCGCCCGGCGGTGCTGCTCGACGGGCCCGCCGTTCTCGTCGCCGCCAATGGCGGGCAGCACACGCAGCGGCGCACCGTCCTCGCCGGCGGGGCCCTGCGCTATGCGCTGATGCAGTTCGACTTCGATTTCGTGGCGCGCGAGTTCGGTGCCGAAGTCGCGAAGGCCGCAAGGATGGCCTGCTCCGGCGATGCCGGCCTTTGGGTGCGGCCCGCGAGCGCGCCGATCCGCGCGCTGGCACAGCAGATGGCGGAATGTCCGGTCGGGCCGTCGCTGCGCCCGCTTTATCTCGCCGGAAAGGCGCTGGAGCTCGGCGCGCTGGTGCTGGACGAGGTGCTGGGCGACAGGCCCGCCCGGGCAGCCAGGCTCAATCCGCGGCTGCGCGAGCAGATCCATGCGGTGCGCGACCGGCTGCTGGAATCGGTGCAGGAGCCGCCGAGCCTGACCGAGCTTGCGCGGCTCAGCGGGTTGAACCCGACCAAGCTCACCTCCGCCTTCCGGGCCGAGTTCGGCGCGAGCGTCTTCGAGTATCTGCAGGAGCACCGGCTGCAGCAGGCCTATGCCATGATCGCGAACGGGGAAGCGAGCGTCGCGGTCGCGGCCTTCCGCGTCGGCTACAGCCCGGCCCATTTTTCCGGGCTCTTCCGCAAGCGCTTCGGCATCGCCCCGAGCGCTCTGCGCTGATTCAAGCCGCATTTGCCCCTGTCGATCTTGCTTCGACGCATTCGAAACTCCTCCGAAAGAAATACTGCCGGAATCGAAAGCCGAGCGCATTGCTGCCCGGCGGCCCTTCCTGAAAGAACCCGAGAGGGGGCGCGGTAGCGCCGGGCAGGAATGCGAATACCGTCATGAAGCAGATCATCAGGGGCAATCGCGCGGCCAGGAAGGCCGGCGTGGCATTGGCAGCCGTCATCGCCGGCTGGTCGGGCGCCGCTCTCGCGCAGAGCGGTCAGGCCGCACCGGCAGCAGCCATCGGCCTCGACACGATCGAGGTGCAGGGCGAGCGCGCCAGCGGGCCGGTCGACGGCTATATCGTGCGCCGCAGCGACAGCGCCACCAAGACCGACACGCCGCTGATCGAGACGCCGCAGTCGGTGACCGTCGTGCCTCGCCAGCAGATGGACGACCAGGGCGCCCAAACGGTCAGCCAGGCGCTGCGCTACACCGCCGGCGTGCTCGGCGAGACGCGTCTCTCCTCCGGCGGCCGCTATGACAGCGTCTTCATCCGCGGTTTCGGCGGAGCCGGCACGGGCGCGGGCTTCGTCAACAATCTCGACGGACTGCGCTATCTGCGCGGCGTCAGCTTCCTGGTGCCGTCCTTCGAGCCCTGGGGGCTGGAGCGCGTCGAGGTGCTGCGCGGTCCCTCCTCGGTGGTGTTTGGGCAGGTCAAGCCCGGCGGTCTGGTCAACATGATCAGCAAGCGGCCACAGGAAGAGAAGCACGGCGAGGTCCAGCTGACGTTCGGCAGCTTCGAGCGCGCCCAGGCCGCCTTCGACATCGGCGGGCCGGTCGATCCGGAGAAGCACTGGCTCTACCGCGTGGTCGGGCTCGGCCGGGCCGGCGACACACAGGTCGACTACACCAAGGACCAGCGTGTCTTCATCGCGCCCTCCGTCACCTATCGGCCGAGCGGCGCAACGACCTTCACGCTGATGGCCTCCTTCCAGCGCGACCCGGAGACCGGCTTCTACGGCTTCATCCCGGCGGTCGGCACCGTGCTGCCGAGCCGCGCTGGCCGCATCCGCAGCGAGTTCTTCCCGGGCGAGCCGAATTTCGAGGGCTATAGCCGCAACCAGGCCAATCTCGGCTACGCCTTCGAGCACCGCTTCAACGACATCTTCACCTTCCGCCAGAATGTCCGCGTCTCCGATCTCGAGTCGCGCTTCCGGACGGTCGCGGCCAGCGGCATCCTGACCGACGAGAAGACGCTGACGCGCCGCGTCACCATGTCGAACGAAAAGGCGCGCACCGCCGGCATCGACAACCAGCTCCAGGCCGATTTCGTCACCGGACCACTGACGCACAAGGTGCTGTTCGGCGTCGACGGCTACTGGACGGACGGCACCGCCTTCACCGGCGCCGGCGGCACGGTGCAGAACCTCGACTTCACGAACCCGGTCTATGGGCGGCTGCCCTTCGCCCTGCCGGCGCTGGCCGGCACCAAGCAGGTCACGAAGCAATACGGCGTCTACCTGCAGGACCAGATCAAGCTCGACCGTCTCTCGCTGCTCGTCGGCGGACGCTACGACCGGGCTCTCTCCGACAGCCGTGCTCTTTCGACCGGCGTGCTGACCAAGCAGGACGACGACGCCCGCACCGGCCGCGTCGCCTTGATGTATAATTTCGACAACGGCTTGGCGCCGTATGCGAGCTACTCGACCTCCTTCGATCCGCAGGCCGGTTCCACCTTCGGCGGCACGCCGTTCAAGCCGACCGAGGGCGAGCAGTACGAGATCGGCGTCAAATACGAGCCGCCGGGCTCGAAGATCTTGCTGCAGGCCTCGCTCTACGACCTGACCCAGACCAACGTCCCGACGACGGACCTCCTCCACCCGACCTTCCAGGTCCAGACCGGCGAGATCCGCTCGCGCGGCGCCGAGTTCGAGGCTCGCGCCAATGTCTTCGAGAATCTCGATCTGGTCGCGTCCTATGCCTATACCGACGCTGAGGTGACGAAGAGCTCCGGCGTCGACCTGCACAAGCGCCCGCCGGTCGTGCCCCGGCACATGGCAGCGCTGTGGGCCTTCTACAATTTCAGGACGGGCCCTCTGGCCGGGCTCGGTCTGGGCGGCGGCGTGCGCTATGTCGGCGAGGGCGCGGGCAACCCGGCCAACACCTTCTTCACGCCCGACTACACGCTGTTCGATGCCGCGATCAGCTACGATTTCGGCGTGGCCAACTCGACGCTCAAGGGCTGGAAGGTGCAGGTCAACGCGCAGAATCTCTTCGACAAGGAGTACATCTCGGGCTGCTACGGCGACGTGCAGTGCTCCTTCGGCCTGCGCCGCACGGTTCTCGCGACGCTGTCCTATCGTTGGTGAGGAAAACGTGACGCAGCCGAACGGCCCCGATGTCGAGTACCAGCCGGTCACGCTGCCGCAGGCCTGGCAGCGCGACTTCGAGGCGAAGGACGGCTCGCACTATCGGCTGCTGATCTCCGTGCCGGCGGGCGCCCCGCCGGCACGCGGCTTCCCCTCCATGCTGCTGCTCGACGGACACGCCCTCTTCCCGATCGCCGCGGCGACGGCGGAGCTGCAGTCCCGAAGGCCGGAGGCGACCGGCGTCGGGCCGGCCGTCATCATCGGCATCGGCTATCCCGGTGAGATGCCCTTCGATGCCGAGCGGCGCCAAGGCGACCTGCTGCCGGTGCCCGGCGGCGCCGACCGCTTCCTCGACATGATCGCCGGCGAGGTGCTGCCGGCGGTGGAGAGGCTCGCCCCGCTCGATCCGGCCCAGCGCGCCCTCGTCGGCCATTCCTATGGCGGGCTCTTCACACTGCACACGCTCTTCACCCGGCCGGGCCTGTTCGAGGCCCATGTCGCCGGCAGCCCCTCGATCTGGTGGCAGGATCGCGCGATCCTCGCGAGCGAGGAAGCCTTCCGCCGTGGCGATTCCCGCGGCGGCCGGCTGCTGATCACGGTCGGCGGCCTTGAGCAGGGTTCCGGCCTCGCTGTCAGGCCGCAGCGGGCCGAGCGGCTCGCCAAGGCTCGCATGCGCGACAATGCCGCCGAGATGGCCGAGCGCCTCGAAGCCTCGGGCCGGATCGCCTGCAGCTTCGTGGAGTTCCCGGGCGAGAATCATGTCTCGGTGATCCCGCCGACGCTTTCTCGTGCCGTGGCCTTCGCGCTTACTGGAACGGCACAGGACAAGGTCGCAGCGGCATGACGATCGACAGACGCTCCCTGCTGCTGGCCGGGTTGGCCTGCGCCGCCCTGCCCGCGCACGCCGCCGGCCCCGTCACCGCGACCGACGTGCTCGGCCGGAACATCAGCCTGCCAGCGCCGGCGAAGCGCATCGTCCTGGCGCAGGGCCGGCAGATCAACGCGCTCGGGCTGATCCATCCCGACCCGGTCAGCATTCTGGCCGGCTGGGGCAACGACATGGAGCGCCAGAACGCCGACGGGCTGACGCGCTATCGGGCGCGCTTCCCGGCCGTGAAGGACATTCCCCTCGTCGGCGACGGCAACACGGCCAACGGTTTCTCGCTGGAGCGGACGGTCGCGCTCGGGCCCGATCTCGTCGTGCTCAGCCGCTCGCTCGCCGGCACTCGCCGCGGCCCCGGCGACCTCGTCGAGAAGCTGGAAGCGGCCGGCATCCCGGTCGCGGTCGTCGACTTCTTCCTGGAGCCTTTGCGCGACACCGTGCCGAGCCTGCGTGCGCTTGGACGCCTCACCGGGCAGGACGTGCAGGCCGAGAAGCTGATCGCCTTCTATGAGGAGCGGATGCAGCGCGTCGCAGCCCGCATTGCCGGCGCCGGCCGCCCCTCCGTCTTCATCCACGCCCATGCCGGCGGCTACGACTGCTGCATGACGGCCGGCCAGGGCACCTTCAATGAATTCATCAACGCGGCGGGCGGGCGCAACATCGCCGCCGCCATGCTGCCGGGCGCGACCGGGCAGATCGGGCTGGAACAGCTGCTTTCCGCCGAGCCCGATGTCTATGTCGCCACCGGTGGCACGCATCTGACGAAGCTCGGCGGGCTGGTGCTCGGTCTCGGCGTTTCCGAGAGCGACGCTCAGGCGAGCTTCACCAAGCTTCTCGCCACGCCGGCGCTCTCGACGCTCCGTGCCATCCGGGAGCGGCGCGTTTTCGGCTTCTGGCACCTGTTCAACGACACGCCGCTCCATGTCGTCGCCATCGAGGCGCTGGCGAAATGGCTGCATCCGGAGCGTTTCGCCGATGTCGACCCCGCTGCGACGCTGGCGGAAGGGGCGCGCTTCTCGGCCATCCCTCTCGACGGCACGCTCTGGATCGCGGCCTCGGCCAAGCCCTGACGGAGACCGCCATGCTCGCCACCTCGACGCGGATCGTGCTCGCCGATCCGGAAGCCGTGCTGAAGCCGCTCTGCGCCCATCTCGTCGAGCACGAGGCGGTCGTGACCGACGAGGGCGGGGCGAAGGTGATCCGGCTGGATGCCGCCGAGGCCCGCCTCGGCCTCTCGGCGACAGCGCTCGACGTCTCGGTGGAGGCGCCGGACATCGCTGGGTTGCAGGCGATGAAGCGCGCCATCGCGAGCCATGTCGTCGAATTCGCGCCCCAAGGCGAGGTTCCTCAGATCCGATGGAACGGCGACGGCACCGGGCCGGCGCTTCCCGCCGATTTCCGCGTGCTGACCGTGACCGGTGTCGAGACGATCACGCCGCATATGCGTCGCATCCGCTTGCGCGGCGAGAACCTCGCGCGCTTCGACCAGATCGAGGCGCTGCATGTGCGGCTTTTCATCCCGCCGGCGGACCTCGCCGAGCCGGCCTGGCCGATGGTCGGCGAGGACGGGCTGCTGGTGCTGCCGCCGCCGGAGGCGCGGCCTTCCATCCGCAAATATACGATCCGCGAGATCGATGCCGCCGCCGGCACGATCGCGCTCGACTTCGTGCTGCACGACGATGCCGGGCCGGGCTCCGCCTTCGCGGCGCGCGCCAAGGCCGGCGACCGCGTCGGCATGGCCGGCCCCGGCGGGCGCGGCCTGAAGCTGGCGGAACGCTATGTCTTCCTCGCCGACGAGACCGGGCTTCCGGCCGTTGCGCGCATGCTGGAAAATCTCCCCGCCGAGGCGGTGGGGCAGGCCTTCATCGAGATCGCCGATACGGGCGAGGAGCAGGACCTAAGGGTGCCGGCCGGCATTGCCGTCACCTGGCTCCATCGGGGCGACGCCGCTCCCGGCAGCCGGCCGCTGCTGCAGGACACCTTCGCTGCATTGGACTGGCCAGCAGAGGGACCCGGTGTCTATCTCTGGGCGGCGGCGGAGCATGGCGCCTTTCGCGATATCCGCGCGGCGGCGAAGAGCAAGCTCAGGCCGGAGCGCGACCAGCATCTCATTGTCAGCTACTGGCGCCAGGGCGTGGCCGAGGAACAGCACACCGCAACGAAGAGGGCCGAGGCGAGCCGGGCTTAAGCCGAGGCGAAGCGAAAGGCTCAGCCCTCGCGGGTCGCGACGATGAAGAGGCGCGGGAAACGGAGCAGAACTTTCCCGTCGCTTTCGGCCGGATAGGCCGGTGCGATGCGCTCCAGATAGCGCGCGACGAAATCCTGCTGCCCCTCGCTCGTCAGCCGATCGAGATAGGGCTTGAGGCCCGTGCTCTTGAACCATTCGGCGATCGCACCGAGGTCCGCGAGTGCGTGGACATAGGTGGTCTGCCAGATGTCGACCCGGCAGCCGGCTTCCATCAGCCAGCGACGATAATCACCGAACGAACCGATCGCCGAGCGCTCCGCCTTGGCAGCCGCGAGCTTCTCCGCCCAGGGCCCCTCAGCGGCGACCTCGCGCATCGCAACATGGGACGGCTCGGAGAGATTATTCGGCATCTGCACGGCAAGGCAGCCGCCCGGCTTCAGCGAGCGCGCCAGCCGCGGAAACAGCCCCTCGTGATCGGGCAGCCATTGCAGCACGGCGTTCGCGAAGATCAGGTCGTAGCCTGTCGAATCGGACCAGCTGTTGACGTCGCCCAGAACGAAAGAGAGACCGGGCAGGCGCCTGCGGGCCTTCTCCAGCATGTCCGGCGAGGAATCGAGACCTTCGGTGACGGCGTCCGGAAAGCGCGCCGCCACGAGCTCCGTGCTGTTGCCCGGCCCGCAGCCGAGGTCGATGCAGCGCTTCGGCTGGGTCAGCGACACACGGGCGAGAAGGTCGATCGACGGGCGGGTCCGCTCGTCCTCGAAGCGCAGATATTGCGCGGCATCCCAGTCCGGCTTGGCGCTCACGCTGCGGGCTTCCGGGCGAGCAGGGCGAAACGCGTCGAGGACGCGAGCCGGATCGCGTCATGCAACGGTGCCGCGCGCTGCTGCTCGCGGACGACCTGGATGTAGTCGGCCGGGACGACATCGACGAAGCCTGCTGCCTTCAGCATCTCCTCGAGGCGCTGCCGGCTGAGCCCGTCCTTGAAATAGAAGCGTTTTGTGATCGAGGCGTGGGTGTCAGCGTCGATCTGGTGGGCGGGTGCACCACGCCGGTCACGCAGCCAGTTGCCGAAGCGGTTGACCAGCGCCTGCCAGCGGGTGCGATTGACCCAATCCCCGTCGATGACGAGGAGCCGGCCGCCGGGGCGCAAGACGCGGAACCATTCGCCCAGAGCCGCTTCCGGATCGGTCAGCGTCCATACGAGATGGCGGGTGATCGCCGCGTCGAAGCTCGCCTCGTCGTCGAGCAGATGCTCGGCATCACCGAGGCGGAAACGCGCGGCCTTGCCGTGCTTGGCGCGGGCCCGCTCCAACATTGCCTCGGAGAAGTCGAGCGCCGTGACGCGGTGGTTCAGGGAAAGCAGCGCGCGGGTGATCTCGCCGGTGCCGCAGGCGAGATCGAGCACGTCGAGCGGCGCCGGGCCGAAGGAATCGCGGATCAGGCGCTGGAAGGCCTTCAGCTCCCGGTCGGACTTGATCGCATGGCCGAAGGAGAGATCGAAGGTTTCGGCCCGCGCCGACCAATAGGCACGGATCTCTTCCTTGAGGGAAAAGTTGTCATGCGATGCGGGAGCGGACATGGCTCACTGACCGTGGATATAGGGCTCGACCAACAGTGTGCCCCGGGCAGAGCGCTCCAGATGCACGCCGACGGCATATGTCTCGGAGACGGCCCGATGCGCAAGCACGTTTTCGGGCGCGCCGGCCTGGGCGATGCGGCCTTCGTTCATGACCAGCACGCGGTCGGCGAAACGGGCCGCCAGCGAGAGATCGTGGATCGCCGCCACCGTGACGATGCCGCGCCGGCGCGTTGCTTCGCGGATCGTCGCCATGACGTCGAGCTGGCGGCGCACGTCGAGCGCACTGGTCGGCTCGTCGAGCAGGAGCACGTCGGGCGCGCGCACCAGCGCCTGGCCGATCGCGGCGAGTTGGCGCTGGCCGCCCGAAAGCGTCGCGATGTCGCGCGAGGCGAAGGGGGTAAGGCCGAGCTCCTCGATCACCGCCTCGACCGCGCGCGTATCCTCGGGCGAGGCCGCCAGCGCAAAGCCGCGATGCAGGCTCTTGCGGGCGAGCAGGATGATATCGAAGACCGAGAGCGCCACCCGTGCCTCGGTATCCTGCGAGAGATAGAAGACCTTGCGCGCCCGCTCGCGCGGCGAGAGCTCGGCGAGATCGGCCCCGTCGAGGCTGACGCTGCCTGCGTGCGGCCGCAGCAGCCCGGCGGCGCAGCGGAAGAGCGTCGATTTGCCGGAGCCGTTCGGCCCGACCAGCGCGGCAAGCTCGCCGCGCGGCAATTCGCCGGTGCCGAGCCCCTGCAGGACCGGCGAGGCGCCATAGCGGAAATCGAGATCGCGGATCGACAGCGCCATGGTCAGACTGCCCTGCTGCGGATCGACATGACGAGGCTGATGAAGAAGGGCACGCCGATCAGCGCCGTGATGATGCCGATCGGGTAGATCACGCCCGGCGTGATCACCTTCGAGAGGCTGGAGGCGAGCGAGAGCAGCACCGCGCTGGCGATGGTCGCGACCGGCAGGAAGAAGCGCTGGTCCTCACCGACGAGCAGCCGCGCGATATGCGGGCCGACGAGGCCGATGAAGCCGATGCCGCCGACGAAGGAGACCGAGACCGCCGCCAGCAGTGAGGTCGCGATCAGGATCTCCAGCCGCAGCCGGTCGACCCGAACGCCCATGCTCTCGGCGCGCTCGTCACCGAGCCTGAGCGCCGTCAGTGCCCAGCCGCGCATCAGGAAGAAGGGCAGCGCCAGGGCGATCAGCACGGCGGCGACGCCGACCTTGCCCCAGGTGGCGCGGGCGAGGCTGCCCAGCGTCCAGAAAACGATCTGGGTGAGCTGCACCTCGTTGGAGCGGTATTGCAGCAGCGCGGTGATGGCGTTGCAGGTGAAGAGCAGCGCGATGCCGACGAGGATCATCGTCTCGGCGCTGACGCCGCGCAGCTTGGTCATGAAGAACAGCACCAGCGAGGCGCCGAGCGCGAAGACGAAGGCGTTTGCGGTGACGATGAAGGGGCCCGCGCCGGGCAGGACGCTCCAGCCGAAGACGATCGCGACCGAGGCCCCGACCGTCGCCGCCGCGGAGACGCCGAGCGTGAAGGGATCGGCCAGCGGATTGGCGAGGATGGTCTGCATGCCCGCGCCGGAGAGGCCCAGCATCGCCCCGACCGCGAGCGCCATCAGCGCGATCGGCAGGCGCAGATCCCAGACGATAACGGAAAGCCGCGGCGCCGCCGATTGCGGATCGACCAGCGTGCGCAGCACATCGGCGAGCGGGAGATTGCCCGGCCCAATCGAGACATCGAGCGCCAGCGCGACGGCGAGCGCCACAAGCCCGAGCAGGACGAGCTTCAGCCGCTTCGCATTGCGCTTGCGATACTCCGCGGTCGCGCTCGCCGGCATCGGCAGGGCAGCCGTCATCAGATCAGGCCGCGATCACTGAAGCTTCGCCCAGAACACGCCGGAATAGGCGATGGGCAGGAACTTCTCGTGGAATTCCTTGAAAACGGCCTCGGGATCGATGTCCTTGAACCGGTCCGGATAGAACTCCTTCGCCATGGCGAGCTCGGCGATGAAGTAATAGGGCATGTCGTAGAACTGATGATAGAAGGCCATCACCTTCTTGCCCTGCACCGCCTTGAGCTGCTGGAAGCCGGGCCGCTGCATCAACTCCGCCATCTCCTTCTGCACCTTCTCCGGCGTCGCGTCATAGCCGAGGCTGACGGCGTTGCTGCCGGGATTGCTGCCGTACCAATTGGCGCCGGTGAGGAAATAGATGTCCGGATTGTCGGATAGGACCTTCTCCTGCGCGGCCTGTGCCTGGAAGGCGGAGAAGAACTGGCTGCCCCAATTGCGCCCGCCCGCCTCTTCGATGTAGCGGCCGAAATTGAAGGGGCCGAAGGTGGCGCAGCAGGGCAGCAGCCCGGCGGCGCGTTCGACGAAGACCATCGGCTTCTGCTTGTCGGGAACAGCGCCGACGCGGGCGTAGATGCTCCGGGTCTGGCGCAGATAGTAATCCCCGAAGGCATTCGCCTCCTTCTCGCGACCGAGGACGCGGCCGAGAAGCTGCACGCTCGGCAGCGCGTTCTGGGTGGGGTCCTGACGGAAATCGACGAAGATCGTCGCGATGCCGGCCTTCTCAAGCTTGCCGAGCAGGCCGGTTTCCTGTGCCTTGAAGTAGTTGGAGAGGTCGAGGATGTAGACCTCGGTGCCGAGCGCGGCGATCTTTTCCATGCTGACATCGGCGGCATAGGGGTTGCCCATGTTCGCGACGTCCTTGGCCTTCGGGAACTTGGCGAGATATTTCGCCCAGGCACCGGGATCATTCTCGATCAGGTCGTTGCCCCAGCCGACGACGCGCTTGAACGGGTCCTCACGGTCCAGCATCGCCAGCGTGTAGAGCTGGCGGCCCTCGCTCAGCACGATCTTCGAAGGGTTGCGCGTCACGTTGACGACGCGGCCGGCAAGATCGGTGACCTCGATCGTTTCAGCGCGGGCTTGAGGCGCGGAGAATGCCGCCAGAGCCAACGCAGCGACGGGAAGAAAGCGGGTCAACCGGGGCAGAGCGAACATGAGGGCAATCCGTGTCGAGAAATGCCCCTCGCGCTTACACAGTCTTCCTCGCACCATCAAAGCAATTCTCTTTGTTTTTAATTGTTCTAAATAGATGAATACTCTGATTTTCTTGGCAATGAGACAGCCCGCTCCCAAGGTCAGGTATCCAAAGACAGCTGCGAGCCCTCGCCGTCGCCTCCGCCCCGTACCGGCACGAGCGGACACCACCAGAGCCTTTGCCGCGCGGCACGATTCGTGCTGGAAATCGCTCCGGCCTGAGGGCGGAGGGAGTGAAGCGCGTGGTCTACCGCCATGTCATCGGCGCGAAGAGCTATGTTTTCGAGGATCTGCGCGACCTCATGGCCAAGGCGACGCCGCTGCGCTCCGGCGACCAGCTCGCGGGGTTAGCGGCTTCTTCCGCCGAGGAGGCCGTGGCCGCCCGCATGGCGCTCGCCGAGCTGCCGCTCAAGACCTTCCTGAGCGAGGCGCTGATCCCCTATGAGGCGGACGAGGTCACACGCCTGATCATCGACACGCATGACGGCCATGCCTTCGCCGCCGTGGCGAGCCTGACGGTCGGCGGCTTCCGCGACTGGCTGCTTTCCGACGAAGCGACGGGCGAAACCTTGGCAAAGCTCGCCCCCGGCATCACGCCGGAGATGGCGGCGGCGGTCTCCAAGATCATGCGGCTGCAGGACCTGATCGCGGTCGCGCGCAAATGCCGGGCCGTCACCCGCTTCCGCAATACGATCGGCCTGCCCGGCACGATGGCGGTTCGGTTGCAGCCGAACCACCCGACCGACGACCCGCGCGGCATCGCCGCCTCGATCATCGACGGGCTCTCCTATGGCTGCGGCGATGCGGTGATCGGCATCAACCCGGTCTCGGACAATCTCGGCGTGCTGGGCGACCTACTCAAGCTGATCGACGAGGTGATCCAGCGCTACGCGATCCCGACGCAGGGCTGCGTGCTGACCCATGTCACCTCCTCGATCGAGCTGATCGCGCGCGGCGCGCCGGTCGATCTGGTCTTCCAGTCGGTTGCGGGGACGGAGGCCGCCAATCGCTCCTTCGGCATCGACCTCGCCGTGCTGCGCGAGGGCTACGCGGCAGGGCTTTCGCTGAAGCGCGGCACGCTGGGGCAGAACCTGATGTATTTCGAGACGGGCCAAGGCTCGGCGCTCTCGGCCGAGGCGCATCACGGCGTCGACCAGCAGACGCTGGAAGCGCGCGCCTATGCCGTCTGCCGCGCCTTCGACCCGCTGCTGGTCAATACCGTCGTCGGCTTTATCGGCCCGGAATATCTCTATGACGGCAAGCAGATCACCCGGGCGGGCCTGGAGGACCATTTCTGCGGCAAGCTGATGGGCCTGCCGCTGGGCTGCGACGTCTGCTACACGAACCACGCCGAGGCCGACCAGGACGACATGGACGGGCTGCTCACGCTGCTCGCGGCCGCTGGCGTCACCTACATCATGGGCGTGCCGGGCGCCGACGACGTGATGCTGAACTACCAGTCCACCTCCTTCCACGACCAGCTCTATATCCGCGACCTGCTCGGCCTGAAGCGCGCGCCCGAATTCGAACGCTGGCTCCAGGAACAGGGACTGACCGGCGCCGATGGGCGGCTGCTGCCGCAGGTTGGCGCGCCGCGCCTGATCGCCTCGCTGGCGGAGCTGGTGGCGTGAGCGCGCCCGGTCGCCCGCTCGATCCCTGGCAGCGGCTTGCAGCGCTCACGCCCGCGCGGATCGGCCTCGGCCGGGCCGGATCAGGGCTCGGGACGGGCGAAACGCTGCGCTTTGCGCTCGCCCATGCGCAGGCTCGCGACGCCGTCCATGCCGCGCTCGACGAAGCCGCGCTCGCCAGCGAACTGAAGAAACTCGGCCTCGACAGCATCACGCTCGCGAGCCGTGCGGCAGGGCGCGCATCCTATCTGCTGCGCCCCGATCTCGGCCGCGCCCTCGACGCGGCGAGCCGTGCTGCGCTCGAAGCCAGAGCGGACACCAGTTGCGACATCGCGCTCGTCGTCGCGGACGGGCTCTCGGCCAGCGCGATTGCGGCGCAGACGGCCCCCTTCCTCGCCTCCTTCCTGCCGCTCGCCCAGCATCACCATTGGTCGCTCTCGCCAGCTGTGATCGTCTCGCAGGGGCGGGTCGCGATCGGCGACGAGATCGGCGCGCTCCTCGGCGCGCGGCTGTCATTGTTGCTGATCGGTGAGCGGCCGGGCCTGTCCAGCCCGGACAGCCTCGGGCTCTACATCACCTATGCACCCCGTCCCGGACGTCGTGATGGCGAGCGCAACTGTGTCTCGAACATCCATGGCGCCGGCCTGAGCTCGACCGAAGCCGCGGCGCGGGCCGCCTGGCTGATCGATGCGGCTCTCGCCCGCGGGTTGTCCGGCGTGGCGCTGAAGGACGAGAGCGCGAGCGCGACCAGCCCCCGCCTCGCGACCGACAATCCCTGAAACGCAAAGAGCCCGGCGGGTGCCGGGCTCTCTCGTTCAGGACTACGGCCGATGGTCGGCCGTGGCCGTCATTGCCAGCGCTGGCGGTCGTACCAAGTGTCCACATCGCTGCGGACCTGATCCTTGGCGATACCGTAGCGCTCCTGGATCTTGCCTTCGAGCTGGTCGCGCTTGCCGGCGATGACGTCGAGATCGTCATCGGTCAGCTTACCCCACTGTTCCTTGACCTTGCCCTTGAGCTGCTTCCAGTTTCCTTCAACACGATTCCAGTCCATCGGAGGCTTCCTTCTCCATGGTTGCGTATGGAGAAGGAACGCGCGACGAGCGCGGCGGTTCGATCCGGTGCCGACTTTTCGCGCAGATTCTGACCTTCCAGCAGGGGCCAGCCCATCGCGGCACGGCTTTTTTCGCCGAATCTGCGGAGTTTTTTTCGCGCGCGAGGGCCGGAGCGGAACGCCCGCTCAGTCGTCCATCTTGAGGGCGGCGATGAAGGCTTCCTGCGGGATTTCGACCTTGCCGAACTGCCGCATCTTCTTCTTGCCTTCCTTCTGCTTCTCCAGAAGCTTGCGCTTGCGGGTGGCGTCGCCGCCATAGCACTTGGCGGTCACGTCCTTGCGCAGCGCGCGGATGGTCTCGCGGGCGATGATCTTGCCGCCGATCGCCGCCTGAACCGGAATCTGGAACATGTGCGGCGGGATCAGCTCCTTGAGCTTCTCGCACATGGCGCGGCCGCGCGCTTCGGCGCGGGTGCGGTGGACGAGCATGGAGAGCGCATCGACCGGCTCGGCATTGACCAGGATCGACATGCGCACGAGGTCGCCCTCGCGATAATCGGTGATTTGGTAGTCGAAGGAGGCGTAGCCCTTCGAGATCGACTTCAGCCGGTCATAGAAGTCGAAGACCACCTCATTGAGTGGCAGGTCGTAGACGACCTTGGCGCGGCTGCCGACATAGCCGAGGTCGATCTGCAGGCCGCGGCGGTCCTGGCAGAGCTTCAGCACCGAGCCGAGATATTCATCCGGCGTGAAGATGGTTGCGCGGATCCAGGGCTCCTCGATCGCCTCGATCTTCATCACGTCCGGCATATCGGCCGGGTTATGCAGCTCGAGCGTGTTCCCGTCGCGCAAGCGCAGACGGTAGACGACCGAGGGCGCCGTCGAGATCAGGTTGAGGTTGAACTCGCGCTCCAGCCGCTCCTGGATGATCTCCAGATGCAGCAAGCCGAGGAAGCCGCAGCGGAAGCCGAAGCCAAGCGCGGCGGAAGTCTCCATCTCATAGGAGAAGCTGGCATCGTTCAGGCGCAGCTTCGACATCGCGCCGCGCAGATCCTCGAAATCGGCGGCATCGACCGGGAAGATGCCGCAGAACACCACCGGCACCACCGGCTTGAAGCCCGGCAACGGCTCGGCGACGGGCTTCTTCTCGTCGGTTATGGTGTCACCGACGGCGGTATCGGCCACTTCCTTGATCGAGGCGGTGAAGAAGCCGACCTCTCCGGGGCCGAGTTCCTTGACTTCTTGCATCTTCGGTTTGAACACGCCGACGCGGTCGACCCCGTAGGAGGCGTTGGCGCGCATCATGCGGATGGTCATGTTCTTCTTGAGCACGCCGTCGATGATGCGCACGAGCACGACGACGCCGAGATAGGCATCATACCAGCTGTCGACCAGCATCGCCTTGAGCGGGGCGTCCGGATCGCCCTTGGGCGCCGGCAGCTTGGTGACGATCGCCTCCAGCACGCCCTCGATGTTGAGGCCGGTCTTGGCCGAGATCGGCACGGCCTCGGAGGCATCGAGGCCGATTACGTCCTCGATCTGCTCCTTGATGCGCTCGGGCTCGGCCGCGGGCAGGTCGATCTTGTTGAGGACGGTGACGATCTCGTGATTGGCATCGAGCGCCTGATAGACGTTGGCGAGCGTCTGCGCCTCGACGCCCTGGGAGGCGTCGACCACCAGCAGCGAACCCTCGCAGGCCGCGAGCGAGCGCGAGACCTCATAGGCGAAGTCGACGTGGCCGGGGGTGTCCATCAGGTTCAGGATGTAGGTCTTGCCATCCTTGGCCAGATAATCCAGCCGCACCGTCTGGGCCTTGATGGTGATGCCGCGCTCCTTCTCGATATCCATCGAGTCGAGGATCTGGTCGCTCATGTCGCGCGCAGCGACCGTGCCGGTCTGCTGGATCAGACGATCGGCCAGCGTCGACTTGCCGTGGTCGATATGCGCCACGATCGAGAAGTTGCGAATATTGTCGATGGAACGGGTGCTCATGCGCGCGCCATAGCAGTGAAGCTGCGTGCCGCCAAGCGCTTGGCCTGTTCCGAGGCAAGGCAAGGGCGCTTTTTGCGGAGCCGCCCCGTCGTCCCGGACGCAGCGCAGCGGAGATCCGGGATCCATCATAGCACTCCGGAGCCCTTCGATGGATCCCGGGTCGAGCCCGGGATGACGGCGGAGGTTCCTGCAGATTGCGAATGCATGTTGCAATTTCCAATATATGAGAATATTTCTCCATCCATGGATTTTGAGAACGACAGCGAGCTCGATCGCCGGCTCGGCGAACGCCTCAAGGCGGCCCGCCAGCGTCACGGCCTGACGCTCGACGCGCTCGCCGCGCGCACCGGAGTCAGCCGCGCGATGATCTCGCGGATAGAGCGCGGCGAATCGAGCCCTACGGCGACGCTTCTGGTCCGGCTCGGCTCCGGCCTCGGGCTCACGCTCTCGGCCCTGCTGGAAGAGGAAACCGGCAGCGGGCCGCTGGCGCGGCGCGCGGCACAGCCGGTCTGGCGTGACCCGGCGAGCGGATATTTGCGCCGCAACGTCTCGCCGCGCGGCACCGGCTCCGGTTTCGAGATCGTCGAGGTCGAGCTGCCGGCAGGCGCGGAGGTCAGGCTCGACAGCGCGGCGGACGCCGCGGCGCTCGACCAGCAGATCTGGGTGCTGCGCGGCCGGCTCGAACTGACCGTCGAGGGCGTGCGCCACGATCTCGCAGAGGGCGACTGCCTGCAGATGCATCTGCGCGGCCCGATCCTCTACCGCAATCCGGGCAGCGAGCCCGTCCGCTACGCCGTCATCCTCGCCGCGGGCAGCGGCGCCTTTCCGGGACATGCCGTATGAACGCCTCCGCCATGACAGAAGCCTTCGCCATCGAGATTCTCCACGCCGCGGCGACCGAAGCCGCCATTCCGGCGCTGGCCGAGATTCTGCGGGACTGCGTCGCCAACGGCGCCTCGGTCGGCTTCATGGACTGGAATACGGCTGCCGACTACGAGCGCTTCTGGCGGGATATCGCGGCCGGCGTCACGAGCGGCCAGATCATCCTCTTCGCCGCCCGCAATGCGGACGGGGTCGTCGGCACGGCGCAGCTTCACCTGATCGGAAAACCGAACCAACCGCACCGGGCCGAGATCGCCAAGGTTCTGGTGCATTCCAGCGCGCGGCGGCAGGGCATCGGAGAGGCGCTGATGCGCCGGGCCGAGGCCACCGCGCGGGAGAAGGGCCGCGACCTGCTGGTGCTCGACACCGACGAGCACGGCGCCGCCCGCCGGCTCTACCACCGTCTGGGCTGGACCGAGCTCGGCACCATCCCGCGCTTCGCGCTGATGCCGGACGGCGCCGATTGCGGCTCGACGTTCTTCTACAAGAGCCTGCGCTGAGCCTTGGCTCAGCCTTCGACCTTGCCGCGAATATAAGGCTCGACCGGGCCCTTGAGCGTGATCGTCATCGGCCGGCCGAAGCGGTCCTTGGCATTGCCGGCGGCGACCTTCACCCAGCCTTCGGAGACGCAATACTCCTCGACATTGGTCTTCTCGACGCCCTTGAAGCGGATGCCGATGTCCTGCGCCAGCACGTCGGCGTTGTAATAGGGGCTGTCCGGATTGACGGAGAGGCGGTCGGGAAGCGTGGCGGTCATCTCTTGAACCCTGGTCTGCGGTGCGGGCGCTGCGCGCCTTCTGACCGACAGGTAACGCTTTGGCGCGGCGATGCCAAATTCCGGGGTTGGCGCGCGGCGAATCCCGCACTCCTTCCGGCTAGAGCACGCTGCATTTTCATCGGCGCGCGAGTCATCCCGGACCCGGCGAAGCCGGGATCCGGGATCCATGCCTGAACCTTGATCGGAAGCGCTCCGGCATGGATCCCGGGTCAAGCCCGGGTGACGGCGTGGTTCCGCGCTCAATCAGCACGCCTCAGGACAACCGCGAGGGACCCGAGAAGATCAGCTTCACGAAACTGCGGAAGGCCAGGACCTGCCGCGTCAGGCGGCTGGGATCGCCAAGCGTCTTCGACATGATGATGCCGCCATCGACGACGCAGGACAGCATGTCGGCGAGATCGTCGAGATCGACCGGCTCGCGCGGCGGGTGGATGGCGGCGATCTCCTCGAAGATGCCGCGGAAGCGGGCGTTCCAGCCGCGGACCGAATCGGCGGTGAGCTCGCGCACCTCGCGGTCATAAAGGCGTTCCTGATAGCAGATGCTGGCGATCAGGCAGCCGGGATGGCCGTTGGGCAGGTCGGACATCACCTCGGCCAGAAGCTTGAGCGAGATCAGGAAGGCCTGCAGCGGGTCGTCGGAAAGTTCGCGGCCGCGTGCGAAGATCTCGTCGAAGAGCCGGTCGTTGCTCGCGACATAGCGCTTGAGCATCTCGCGGGCGAGCTCGTTCTTGTCGCGGAAATGATAGAAGAAGCCGCTCTTGGTGATGCCTGCCTCGGCGATAACCTCCTCGATCGAGGTTGCACCGAAGCCCTTTTCCAGAACACCCGCCTCGGCAATCGCGAGAATGCGGTCGCGCGTCGCGATGCCCTTGCTCACGGCAGGACCTCCGGAAAACTGTACCGCTGGTATGGTTTGACGCCTCCGTACAGTAGCACAGCTGCCACCACGCACGCCATGCGGATGCGCAACCATCTGAAATGTCATGGGTTTCTGCTTTCGCCTTCGCCCTTTACCGCAAGCCGGCTAGTCCGCTGGCGTGGTCGCGGGAGATAACCGAGACAGCGCCGGTGGACCCCACGAGGCCTTCCGGGCGGGCTTGAACCGACAGCGGAGCGACACAGATGGCCAAGTACCGTTACGCCCTTCCGCAGATGCAGGGCGGTATCTTCCTCAGCGACGGCGGCATGGAAACGACCCTTATCTTCCATGAGGGGCTTGAGCTGCCGCATTTCGCCTCCTTCGTCCTGCTCGCCACCGAGGCGGGAAGGTCGCATCTCACCGCCTATTACGAGAAGTATCTCGCCGTCGCGCAGGGGCGCGGCGTCGGCTTCGTGCTCGACAGCGCGACCTGGCGGGCCAATCCGGACTGGGCGGCGAAGCTCGGCTACGGGGTGAGCGAGCTCAAGGCAGCGAACCAGGCTTCGATCGCGCTGCTGGCGAAGCTGCGCGAGCGCTGGGAGACGCCGTCCATGCCCTGCGTCATCTCAGGCGCCATCGGCCCGCGGGGCGACGGCTACAAGGAAGGCCTGATGGGGCGGGACGAGGCGGAGGATTATCACAGCGTGCAGATCGCCGCCTTCGCCGAATCGGAGGCCGACATGGTCGCGGCCTATACGCTCGGCAGCATCGAGGAGGCGATCGGCATTTCCAACGCCGCGCAGGCGCATGACATGCCCTGCGCCATCTCCTTCACGGTCGAGACCGATGGCCGGCTGGTCAGCGGCCGGTCGCTACGCGAGGCCGTCGAGATCGTTGACGACGAGACCGGCGGCGCGCCGCTCTACTACATGGTGAACTGCGCCCACCCGACGCATTTCGAACAGGCGCTGGAGGCCGGCGAGGACTGGCTGAAGCGAATCCACGGCGTGCGAGCCAACGCCTCGACGCGCAGCCATGCCGAACTCGACGAGTCGGCGACACTGGACGATGGCGATCCCATCGATCTCGGCCGGCGCTACAAAGCGCTCCGGCAGAACTTCCCGAGCTTCCGCATCCTCGGCGGTTGCTGCGGCACCGACCATCGCCATGTCGCCGCCGTGTGCGAGGCCTGTGTTCCGACCTTGGCTCTAAACGCCTGAAGCGCTGGCCCGGCCATTTGTCTCAGCGCTCTCCGCCGAGCAGGCGGCCCACGACCTTGGCGGTGTAATCGACCATCGGCACGATGCGGGCATAGTTCAGCCGCGTCGGGCCGATGATGCCGACCACGCCGACGATGCGCTGCTCGGCATCGCGGAAGGGCGCGGCGACCATCGAGGAGCCCGACATCGAGAACAGCTTGTTCTCGGAACCGATGAAGATGCGCACGCCGTCGCCGTCCTCGGCGCGAGTCAGCAGGTCGATGACGTCCGTCTGCGTCTCGAGATCGCCGAAGAGCATGCGGATGCGCTCGAGGTCCTCCTGTGCCTTGAGGTCCTCGAGCAGATTGGCCTGGCCGCGCACGATCAGGTGGCGGTCACCGCCGGGGTCGGCCTGCGTGGCGATGCCGCTCTCGACCAGCCGCGCGGTCAGGGCATCGAGCTCGCGCTCCATCAGGCTGCGCTGCGCCGCGATCTCGCCGCGCAGATCGCCCAGCGTCTTGCCGAGGATGCGCGCGTTGAGGAAGTTCGCCGCCTCCATCAGCGCCGAGGCCGGCAGGCCGGGCGGCAGCGCCAGAAGGCGGTTCTCGACCGTGCCGTCCTCCGCCACCAGAACAACCAGCGCACGGGCGGGATCGAGCCGCACGAATTCGATGTGCTTCAGCCGCGGATCGGCCTTGGTGGTGACGACGACGCCGGCGCCGCGCGAGAGGCCGGAGAGCAGCGCCGAGGCTTCAGTCAGCGTCTGGTCGAGATTGCGATAGCCGGCACCGGCCCGGATCTGCGCCTCGATGCGGGTGCGCTCGTCGGAGGTCAGGTTGCCGACCTCCATCATCGCGTCGACGAAGAAGCGCAGGCCCCGCTCGGTTGGCAGGCGCCCAGCCGAGGTGTGCGGCGCGTAGATCAACCCGGCGAGCTCCAGATCGGTCATGACGTTGCGCACCGTCGCAGGCGACAGCGCCATCGGCAGCAGGCGCGCGATGTTGCGCGAGCCGACAGGCTCGCCCGTCGCGAGATAGCCGTCGACGATCTGACGGAAGATCTCGCGCGAGCGCTGGTCGATCTCGACAAGGCTGCTCATCGTCTCGGGGCGTCGGGTGTGGGCGCTCATGTAGCGCTATTTTCGTCATGTGGGGCGCAAGGATCAAGGGGTCCCGCCTTGCCCCCTGCCGCCCGACAGCCTACAAGCCGCCACTTCTCCGACAGACAGGACCATCCCATGCGACCCTCCAAACGCGCCGCCGACGAGATGCGCAAGGTCACGCTCGAACGCGGCGTGGTGCGCTATGCCGAGGGCTCCTGCATGGTGACGTTCGGCGAGACCAAGGTGCTCTGCGCCGCGACCGTCGAGGAAAAGGGTCCGCCGTGGCTGCGCGGCACCGGCAAGGGCTGGGTCACCGCCGAGTACTCCATGCTGCCGCGCGCTACGCATGAGCGCACGCGCCGCGAGGTCACGTCCGGCAAGCCGTCCGGCCGCACGCAGGAAATCCAGCGTCTCGTCGGCCGCAGCTTGCGCGCCGTGGTCGACCTGACCGCGATCGGCGAACGCCAGATCGTCGTGGATTGCGACGTGCTGCAGGCCGATGGCGGCACCCGCACCGCCTCGATCACCGGCGCCTGGGTCGCGCTGCACGACGCGCTGAAATGGATGGAGGGCCGCAGCCTGCTCAAGGGCACGAACCCGCTCAAGGACCATGTCGCGGCGGTCTCCTGCGGCATCGTCGCCGGCACCCCGGTGATCGATCTCGACTATGTCGAGGATTCCGGCGCCCAGACCGACGCCAATTTCGTCATCACCGGCTCGGGCGGCCTCGTCGAGGTTCAGGGCACGGCCGAGGGCGCGCCTTTCTCGGAGGAAGAGCTGCTCTCGCTGCTGAAGCTCGCCAAGGACGGCGTCTCCAAGCTCGTCACGCTGCAGAAGGCGGCGGTGGCCTGACAATGGGCGAGCACCGCATCCTCTCCGGCAAGGTCGTCATCGCGACCCATAACCAGGGCAAGCTGCGCGAAATGCGCGAGCTGCTCGAGCCCTACGGCATCGAGCTGGTTTCCGCCGGCGAGCTCGGCCTGCCGGAACCGGCCGAGGACGGCTACATGTTCTCGGAGAATGCGGCGATCAAGGCGCATGCGGCGGCGAAGGCGAGCGGCCTGCCGGCTCTTGCCGATGATTCCGGCGTCTGCGTCGATGCGCTCGACGGGGCGCCCGGCCTGTTTTCCGCGAACTGGGCCGGCCCCGGCAAGGATTTCAAGCCCGCAATGGCGCGCGTGCTGGCCGAGCTTGCGAAGCGCGGCGCGACCGCGCCAGACAAGCGCAAGGCGCATTTCGTCTCGGCACTGGTGATCGCCTGGCCGGACGGCCATGAGGAGCTGTTCGAGGGCCGCGTCTTCGGCACGATCATCGACGCGCCGCGCGGCCTCGGCGGCTTCGGCTATGATCCGCTCTTTCAGCCCGACGGGCATGACCGGAGCTTCGGCGAGATGAGCAGCGCCGAGAAGCACGGCATCGACTGGGGCAATCGCGACACCGCCCTGTCGCACCGGGCGCGGGCCTTCCAGGCGCTCGCCGAAGCCTGCCTGAGGAAGCCGGCGTGAACGCCCCGGCCGCCCTCTCCGAGCGGCCATCTGCCCTGCATCCGACTGCGGATGCGGGCTTCGCCGTCTATGTGCATTGGCCCTTCTGCCTGGCCAAATGCCCCTATTGCGATTTCAACAGCCATGTCCGGCTGCAGCCGCCGGACCAGGCCCGCTACATCGCCGCCTTCCGCCGCGAGATCGCCCATCGCGCCGCGCTGGCGCCGGGACGAACGGTCTCCTCGATCTTCTTCGGCGGCGGCACGCCGTCGCTGATGGAGGGGCGTACAGTCGAGGCGATCCTCGATGCCATCGGCGAGTATTGGGCTGTCGATCCGAACTGCGAGGTCTCGCTCGAAGCCAATCCGACCAGCGTCGAGGCCGGGCGCTTCAGCGATTTCCGGGCGGCGGGCGTCAACCGCGTCTCGCTCGGCGTGCAGGCGCTGAACGATGCCGACCTCAAGTCGCTCGGGCGGATGCATTCGGCCGAGGAGGCGCTTGCCGCGGTCGAGATCGCGCGCCGCCATTTCGAGCGCTACTCCTTCGACCTGATCTATGCCCGCTCGCCGGCACAGACGCCGGCCTTGTGGCGCGCCGAGCTGGAGCTGGCGATCAGCCATGCGGCCGAGCATCTCTCGCTCTACCAGCTCACCATCGAGCCCGGCACCGCCTTCGAGCGGCTGTTCCGCGCCGGCAAGCTCGCCATTCCCGACCATGAGGCGGGTGCGGCGCTCTACGAGACGACGCAGGAGATCACGGCCAAGCACGGCCTGCCGGTCTACGAGATCTCGAACCATGCGCGCCCGGGCGCGGAATGCCGTCACAACCTCGTCTACTGGCACTATGGCGAATATGCCGGTGTCGGCCCCGGCGCCCATGGAAGGCTCGTGACGGCGGAAGGCCGCATGGCGCATTCGACCGAAAAGCGGCCGGAGATCTGGCTTGAACGCGTCGAGGCCGAGGGCCATGCGCTGGTCGAGGACGAGCGGCTGAACGAAGAGGCGCAGGGCGACGAATATCTGCTGATGGGGCTTCGCCTCGTCGAGGGCATCGACCCGGCGGTGTTCCGAGCTCTGGCGGGGCGCGAGCTCAACAAGAGCCGCGTCGGCAGCCTGATCGAGCAGAGGCTGCTGATGGAACGGACCGGCGGGCGTCTCGCGGCGACGCCGGACGGCGCGCTGCTGCTCGATGCGCTGGTGGCCGATCTGGCGGCCTGAACGCAGCTCTTGCCCGCCGCACACCCCTTAGCTATCTACTTAGCTAAGGAGATGCGCATGGCCCAGTTTTCGGTTCACGACGCCAAGACGAGCCTGTCCAAGCTGATTGCGGACGCTCTCGAAGGGGAAGACGTGGTCATCGCCCGCGGCAGCGTGCCGGTGGTGCGCCTCGTGCCGGTCGCACCCCTCGGCAAGCGATGCTTCGGAGCTCTCAAGGGCAAGATTGCCATCGACGCGCGCTTCGACGACGCCCTGCCCGAGTCTGAACTCGCCGGGTGGAATCTCACTTGAGGCTGCTGCTCGATACCCATGCCTTGATCTGGTGGCTTGCCGGCGATGAGGCGCTGAGCGTTCGCGCCCGCGAGGCTATCGGCGACGAGGCCAACAGCGTCGCCGTCAGCGCCGCCTCGGCCATGGAGGTGGCCACCAAATTCCGCATCGGCAAGCTCCCCGATGCGGCGCTGCTTGCGCAGGAATTCGAAGCGATCATCGCTGGTCAGGGCTTTGTCGAACTGGCGATCACCGTCCGGCATGCGCTGCGAGCCGGTGAGATGAACATTGCGCACAAAGACCCGTTCGACCGCCTCCTGATTGCGCAAGCCCAATCCGAAGACATGACGCTGATTTCGAACGAAGCACTCTTCGACGGCTTCGCCGTCAAACGCCTCTGGTAACGCCGCTCAGCCCTTCCCCAGCCGCGCGCCCGTCTTCAGATCGAAGACATGGACCTTGTCGGGGTCGACCGCGATCCAGAGCCTCCCCTCGTGCGCGGCGACCTCGCCGGTCGCTGCCTGCATCACGAAGGGCTCGCCGGCGAGCTTGCCATGGAAGAGCTGGGTCGCACCGAGTTCCTCGATGAACTCGACATCGAAGGGCAGCGAGCCCGCCTGCCCTTCCGAGGCGATCTCGATATCCTCGGGACGCAGGCCGATCTCCACCGGCATGCCCTCCGCCAGATCCTCGCGCAGATCGCGCGCCTCGATGATCGTCTCGCCCAGCGCGACGATGCCGGGGCCGTCCACCGCGCCGGGCAGGATGTTCATCGGCGGCGAGCCGATGAAGGTGGCGACGAACTTGCTCGCGGGCTTGCGATAGACATCGGCCGGCAGGCCGATCTGCTCGACCTCGCCGGCATTCATCACCACGAGCTTGTCGGAGAGCGTCATCGCCTCGACCTGGTCATGGGTGACGTAGATCGCGGTGACGCCGAGCGCGCGCTGCAGCTTTTTGATTTCGACGCGCATCTGCACGCGCAGCTTGGCGTCGAGGTTCGAGAGCGGCTCGTCGAAGAGGAAAACCTGCGGCTTGCGCACGATGGCGCGGCCCATGGCGACGCGCTGGCGCTGGCCGCCGGAGAGCTGGCGCGGGCGCCGCTCCAGCAGCGCCTCGATGGCGAGGATCTTCGCGGCTTCCCTGACCCGCTTTTCGATCTCGTCCTTCGGCGTGCCGCGGTTGCGCAGGCCATAGGCCATGTTGTCGTAGACGCTCATATGCGGATAGAGCGCGTAGTTCTGGAAGACCATTGCGATGTCGCGATCCGCCGGCTCGACCTGGTTGACGGTGCGGCTGCCGATCGCGACCTCGCCGGAGGTGATCGTCTCCAGCCCGGCTACCATCCTGAGCAGGGTCGACTTGCCGCAACCGGAAGGGCCGACGAGCACGCAGAAACCGCCATCGGGGATGTCGAAGGAGACGCCCTTCACGGCTTCGACGCCGCCGGCATAGACCTTCTTGACGTTGTTGAGGGTGACCTGGGCCATTCGTCGGCTACTTCTCGGTTTCGACCAGGCCCTTCACGAAGAGCCTCTGCATGGCGATGACGACGAAGACCGGCGGCAGCATCGCCAGCATGGCGGTGGCCATGGCGAGCTGCCATTCGGTGAGCGCGTCGGCGGTGGTGATCATTTTCCTGATGGCGATGACGATGGTCTGCATCGAGTCCTTGGTCGTCACCAGGAGCGGCCAGAGATATTGGTTCCAGCCATAGATGAACTGGATCACGAAGAGCGCCGCGATCGTCGTGATCGAGAGCGGCAGCAACGTGTCCTTGAAGAACTTGAACGGGCCGGCGCCGTCGATCTTCGAGGCTTCCAGCAGCTCGTCCGGGACCGTCATGAAGAACTGGCGGAAGAGCAGCGTGCCCGTCGCCGAGGCGATCAGCGGGATCGAGAGGCCCTGATAGGTGTCGAGCATGTTCAGATCGGAAACGATCTTGAACGTCGGGAAAATGCGGACCTCGACGGGGAGCATCAGCGTGATGAAGATGATCCAGAACGCCGCCATTCGGAAGGGGAAGCGATAATAGACGACCGCATAGGCCGAGAGCACGGAGATGAAGATCTTCCCCAGCGCGATGGCCATCGCCATGACGAAGGAATTCAGCATCATCCCGATCACCGGCTCGCGCGTCGTGCTCGAGGTGCCTATGAAGAGGATGCGGTTGTAGTTCTCGAAGAAATAGGGGCCGGGATAGAGCGGCATCTGGCCGTTGATGACGGTTGCGGCGTCCCAGGTCGAGGCGACGAAGGTCAGCCAGACCGGGAAGGCGACGATCAGCACCCCGATCGTCAGGATGACATAGGCGATCAGATCGCCGAGGCGGCGGTCCTCGACCATCAGATTCCCTTCCCGATCTCGCGCAGCAGCCCGGCCAGCGCGTCAGCGCAGGCGTCGAGGCAGGCCTCGCCCTTCTTGAGCGTGGCGCGGCGCGCATCGCCGATCACGCCGGTCTCGGTCATGTCCCGGAAGGAGCGGTGCCGCGCAACCGTTGGCCGCCCGGGCAACCCGTCGCGGGCGCCGAAGGCCTCACCCAGACGATCCTCGCGGACCGAGCCCGGCGCCAGCACCATCATCATCGAGGTTTCGACCTCGCAGGCGTGCTGCACGCCTTTCTGGTCCTCCAGCAGGGGGACGAGCGCGTCCTGCGCAAGGTGGAAATAGGTCGTCGCCTCGACATGCAGCCGCGTCTCGCGGGCGAAGTCAGGCAGGAAGGCGGCCAGCGCGGCGATGTTGCCGCCATGGCCGTTCACGATCAGCACGCGGTGGAAGCCGTGCCGCTCGATGCTCTTGAGGAAGGCGAGCAGCACCGCGCGATAGGTCGGGATGTCGAAGGTGAAGGTGCCGCCGAAGGCCATGTGATGCTCGGCCATGCCACACCAGAGGGTCGGCGCGACCACGACCTCGACATCGCTCGCGCGCTCGGCCGCCGCCTTGCAGACGCCGCCGCAGAGGATGGTGTCGACGCCGACCGGCAGGTGCGGGCCGTGCTGCTCGATCGAAGCGACCGGAAGGACGACGATCGCATCCTGCGCGGCCTTCGAGCGCAGTTCCTCGGCGGTCAGGTCCTGCCAGAGCACGGACGCCATCAGTAGCTCACCTTGCGTTCAATGAAGCGGAACTGCACCGCCGTCAGCCCGATCACCATGATCAGAAGCACGACGGACTGCGCCGCCGAGCCGCCGAGATTGGAGCCGCCCTTGCCGTCCGCAAACACCTTGTAGACCAGTGTCTCGGTGGCGCCCGAGGGGCCGCCGCCGGTCACCGTGTCGATGATGCCGAAGGTGTCGAAGAAGACGTAGACGATGTTGACGACGAGCAGGAAGAATGTCGTCGGCGAGAGCAGCGGGAAGACGATGGTCCAGAAGCGGCGCATCGGGCGGGCGCCGTCGATCACCGCCGCCTCGATCACGCTCTTGGGGATCGCCTGCAGGCCGGCGAGGAAGAACAGGAAATTGTAGCTGATCTGCTTCCAGGTCGCGGCGAGGATGACGAGCAGCATGGCGTCATGGCCGTTGAGGCGCGGGTTCCAGCCGATGCCGAGCGACAGCAGCCCGCGCCCGAGCATGCCGAGCGAGGGATCGAACATGAAGATCCAGAGCACGCCGGCGACGGCAGGCGCGACCGCATAGGGCCAGATCAGCAGCGTCTTGTAGATTTCGCCGCCACGCAGCTGCCTGTCGGCCATCACCGCGAGCAGAAGCGCGATCGAGAGCGACAGCACGCAGACGGCGGTCGAGAAGACGATCGTGTTGATGAAGGCCCTCAGGTAGCCGGGATCGGAGAAGAGGGTCTGATAGTTCTCGAACCAGACGAACTCGGTCGAGGTGCCGAAGGCGTCCTCCAGCAGGAAGCTCTGCCAGACCGCCTGGCTCGCCGGCCAGTAGAAGAACAGGGCCGTGATCACGAGCTGCGGCAGAAGCAGCAGGAAGGGAATCGTCAGGCCCTTGAAGTAAGCGTTCTTCTGCATCGACGTCCTTGGAACGAGACGGCCATCCCGGACGCATTTGTCCGGGATGGCCTTAGGGATGCAAGAGCTTGCCGCTCAGCGCGACGCGGTGCGCTCGAACTGGCGCAGCATCTGGTTACCGCGCTCGACAGCCGCGTCGAGCGCAGCCTTCGGCGACTTCTGGCCGTTCAGCGCCGCCTCCAGCTCTTCCGACCAGATGTCGCGGATCTGGACAAGGCTGCCATAGCGCAGGCCCTTCGAGTTGTCGGTCGGCGCCTTGTTGTTCAGCTCGAGGATCGGCGTCTCGAGATAGGGCTTGTCCTTGTAGAAGCCCGAGGCCTTGACCTTCTCGTAGGCCGCCTTGGTGATCGGCAGGTAGCCTGACTCGGTGTGCAGCTTCACCTGCCGGTCGACATCGGAGAGGAAGGTGAAGAACTTGGCGACGCCCTTGTACTCGTCGGGCTTCTTGCCGCCCATCACCCACAGCGAAGCGCCGCCGATGATCGAGTTCTGCGGTGCGCCGGCGGCCTCGGGATAATAGGGCATCGCGGCATTGGCCCAGTCGAACTTGGCGTTGGCCCTGACGTTGCCGAAGAAGCCCGACGAGGTCAGCATGATCGGGCATTCACCCGAAGTGAAGCGGCCCTCGCCGTTGTTGGTGCGGCCGGAATAGTCGTAGGTTTTGTCCTTCTGCAGCTCGGCCAGATTGGTCCAGTGCTTCAGGAAGAGCGGGCTCTGGTTGAAGTTCATCACGGCATCGAAGCCATCCATCCCGTTGACCTTGGTCGAGAGCGGGATGTTGTGCCAGGCGCCGAACTGCTCGATGTTCGCCCAGGGCGCCCAGGCATTGGTGAAGCCGCACTTGTCCCAGCCGGCAGCCTTGAGCTTCTTGCCGGCCTCGAACACCTCGGGCCAGGTCTTCGGCGGCGCATCCGGGTTCAGGCCCGCCTTGCGGAAGGCGTCCTTGTTGTACCACATCACCATGGAAGACGAGTTGAACGGCATCGAGAGCATCTCGCCCTTAGCCGTCGAATAGTAGCCGGTGATGGCGGGCAGATAAGCCTTCGGATCGAACTTCTCGCCCGCATCCTTCATCAGCTGGTGGACCGGCTTGATGGCACCCTTAGCCGACATCATCGTGCCGGTGCCGACCTCGAAGACCTGCAGGATATGCGGCGCCTGGCCAGCCCGGAAGGCGGCGATGCCGGCGTTCAGCGTGTCGGGATAGGAGCCCTTGTAGACCGGAACGACCTTGTAGTCCTTCTGGGAGGCGTTGAAGTCCTCGGCGAGCTTGACGACGACGTCGTTATTGGCGCCGGTCAGCGCGTGCCACCACTGGATCTCGGTCTGTGCGAGGGCAGGCGAGGCGCTGGCGAGCGCGAAGACCGCGGCCGACATCAGGACGCGCGATTTCATGGTCATGGGCAAATCTCCCTCTCCGCGAACGGACGCCGCCGCGGTTCTTGTTGTTGGTGCGCAAGCTAGCATGAAGCGCAGGTAACATTTCAATGACAAATCAATGACGGTTCCCGCAACCCCACCTTGGTCACGAAGCGGCTTGCGCATTCGCGCATAACCGGCTGATCTGCGCCTCCCAGATGATCCTCTTTCCGGACTGCGCCATGCCCAGCCTCGACCTCTCCGTTGCCGCGACCCTGCCGAAGGATGCTTCCGCCGCCGTGCTCGCCGGCCGTGTCTGGCGTCCGGATCTCGGCGGCCCCGCCGTGGTCGCCGTGCGTGACGGCGCGGTGGTCGACGTCACCGCGAGCTTCCCGACGAGCCGCGACCTCTGCGAGAGCGCCGAACCGGCGGCAGCGCTGCGTGCCGCCAAGGGCGAGGCGCTCGGCTCGCTCGCCGACATCCTCGCCAACACGCCGGTGGACGCCCGCGACCCGAAGAAGCCCTGGCTATTGTCCCCTCTCGACCTTCAAGCGGTGAAGGCGGCAGGCGTCACCTTCGCCATCTCGATGCTGGAGCGCGTCATCGAAGAGAAGGCCCGCGGCAACCCGGCCGCCGCGGCCACGATCCGAACCGAAATTGAAAAGCTCATCGGTGACGATCTTTCCAAGCTCAAGCCCGGCTCGCCCGAGGCGATGCATCTCAAGGAGGTGCTGATCAAGCAGGGCGCCTGGAGCCAGTATCTCGAGGTCGGCATCGGGCCCGATGCGGAGATCTTCACCAAGGCGCCGCCGATGTCGACGGTCGGCACGGGCTTCGATGCCGGGCTGCACCCCGCCTCGAGCTGGAACAACCCAGAGCCCGAGGTCGTGCTCGTGGTGGCGTCCGACGGCCGCATCGTCGGCGCGACGCTCGGCAACGACGTCAACCTGCGCGACGTCGAGGGCCGCTCGGCCCTGCTGCTCGGCAAGGCGAAGGACAACAACGCCGCCGCGACGGTCGGCCCCTTCATCCGCTTCTTCGACGCGGCCTTCACGCTCGACCATATCCGCCGCACCACCGTGACGCTGACGGTCGAGGGCGAGGACGGCTTCACGCTGGAAGGCTCGTCCTCGATCGCGAAGATCAGCCGCGATCCGGCCGACCTCGCCGCCCAGATGATTGGCCCGCATCACCAGTATCCGGACGGGGCGGCGCTCTATCTCGGCACCATGTTCGCGCCGATCAAGGACCGCGACGCCCCGGGCGGCGGCTTCACCCACAAGTATGGCGACATCGTCACCATCGCCGCGCCGGAGCTCGGCAGCCTGACCAATCGGATGAAGCGCACCGATGAATGCGAACCCTGGACCTTCGGCACCTCGCATCTGATGCGCCATCTGGCGAAGCGCGGACTGCTCTGAGGTGTTTCCGCAGCCGGACCGGGCGCCTCCGCGCCCGCTCCGGTGCGAAATCCTCCGAGCCCCGGGACCTTGCACACCCGAGTCGGCGATCACGTCAGCTTGCTGGTAAGGTTTTCCTGTCAGACAGCCCGCTCGGCCAGGAGGGCTCGACATGGCGGTAAGCGAGGTCACGACGGGATCTTCCGGACGTGCAGGCGGTCTGTTCGCGCGGCTGGCCGGCAGCCCCTTCGTCTGGATCTGCGCTTTTCTGGCCCTGGTCGTCGCGGGGCTCAGCCTGCCCCTGCGCCTGCCGCTAGGCCCGAACGCCTGGGATACGGTCCTCTATCTCGACGCGGCCCAGCGCATCCATGTCGGACAGGCGCCGGCCCTCGACTTCTTCGCGCCGGTCGGGCCGCTCGGCTACTATCTCGCCGCCGGGCTCGACGCGCTCTTCCCTCGTGCCCAGCCGATGCTGTGGGTGAACTGGGCGCTGCTGCCGGTGCTGCTGCCCCTGCTCGCGCTGCTGATGGCGGATGTCGCGCCGCGCTCCCGCCGGCAGGCGCTGGCGCTGCTCCTGCCCTTCCTGATGTTCGCCTCGCTGCCGGTGAACCTGCATTCGCTCTATGCGTCGCCCGGTTTCGACGGCTACGGCTACTATAATCGCCATACCAGCCTGCTGCTCTACGTTCTGATCGCGACGCTGCTCTTCGCGCGCCACCGCTGGCTCCGCATCGGCCTCGTCGCGGCGCTGATGCTGGCGCTCTTCCTGGTGAAGATCACCGGTGCGGTCACGGGCACGCTGCTCGTGGGCTATGCCCTGTTCGCCGGGCGGATGCGCCTGCGCGACGTCGCGGCCGCGGCAGCGCTCGTCGTCGCGGCCCTCGCGGGGCTCGAACTCGCGACGGGAATCGTGTCGGCGTATATCGTCGACATCCTCAAGCTGCTCAAGCTCAACACCGGCGCCCTGCTGCCGCGCTTCCTCACCGTCGCCTCGGTCAAGTTCAACGTCGTCGGCCCGGCTGCGCTGCTGCTTTGCGCGCTCGCCGTCGCGGCATGGCGCGACGGGCTGCCCCGCTCGCTTGCCGGCTGGCGCGCACTCGCAGACAGCCCCTTCGGCTGGCTCGCCGCGGTGCTTGCCGCATGGACCTTCTTCGAGACCCAGAACACCGGATCGCTCGAGTTCATCGGGCTCTGGCCGGTGCTGCTCCTCCTGCTGGGCGAGTGGTGGCCCCGCCGGGACGACGGCCTGCGTCCCATCGTGCTGGTGCTGGTGCTCGCGGTCAGCCTGCCCACGGCCGTCATCTATCTCGAACGCAGCATGCGGGCCCTGATGAGCGCGCCGGGCTATGCCGCGCTCGATGCGCCGGAACTCGGCCCGCTGGGGCGCGTCAGCGTCAAGCCGGACATCGCCGCCCGCGCGGCCGCCATGATCGATCACTATGCCGCCCAGCAGGCGGCCTATGAGGACCTCATACGCCGCGACCTGGCACCATCCTACAATCTCTATTCGGAGATCGACTACCAGGCGACCTGGCTGCTCGAACTCCAGCAGGGTGCGCGCGCCATCAAGGCGTGGGAAGCAGCAACGGGCCGCCGCCTCAACGGCTCCTTCACCCTCGACTTCACCGACCCCATGAACCGTCTGCTCGACCGCCATCCGCCGCGCAAGGTCCCGCTCGCCATCGATCCCGGCCGCAGCACACCGCCGCTCGATGTCGATACGCTGGCGGAACTCGGCCGGACGGACGCCATCCTCGTGCCGAAATGCCCGCCAACCGCGGCCCGCCAGATGATCCGGGACCATTTCGCCAAGGCGCTCGAAGGGCGCGAACGCATCGCGCTCGCGCCCTGCTGGGATATGTACCTGCGCCGGTAGCGCCTGCCGGCTGAACGCCGCGGCTCAGCCCGCGGCCGCCTGCCCGGCCTCCCAGCCGAGGATGGCGCGCTTGCGCGTCAGGCCCCAATGGTAGCCGGTCAGCGCGCCGGACTTGCCGATGACGCGGTGGCAGGGAACCACGAAGGAGATCGGGTTCTTGCCAACCGCCATGCCGACGGCCCGCGCCGCGCTCGGCCGGCCGATATGGCTCGCGACCTCGCCATAGGTGGTGGCGCAGCCGACCGGGATCTTCAGCAGCGTCTCCCAGACCCGCACCTCGAAATCGGTGCCGATCAGCACGACCCTGAGCGGAGTCTCGGCCGACCAGGCCTTGGGCTCGAAGATGCGCGCGGCATAGGGCGCGGTCAGCACCGGATCATAGCGATAATCGGCATGGGGCCAGCGCCGCATCATGTCGGCCAGCGCCTCGGCCCTGCCGCCGACGACCTTGCCGCCATCGACGCTGTTGGAGACCCAGCCGAGCCCCGCCAGGCCACGATCGGTGATGACCACGAGCGCCTCGCCGAAGGGCGAGACATGGAAGCCATAGGAGAGCCGCAGGCCCTCGCCGCCGGTCTTCCATTCGCCGGGCGACATCGCCTCATGGGTGACGAAGAGATCATGCAGGCGCCCCGGACCGGAGAGCCCGACCTCCAGCGCGGTGTCCAGCACGCTCGCCGAGGAGGCGAGAAGCCCCTTGGCATGGTCGAGTGTGATTGCCTGCAGGAAGGCCTTGGGGGTCAGCCCGCACCAGCGCCGGAAGAGATGGTGGACGTCGGTCGGCGTCGCGCCGGCCGCCTCCGCGATCGCCTCGATCGTCGGCTGCTCGCGCCAGTTATGGGTGATGAAGGAGAGGATGCGCCGGACCGTGTCGTAGTCCGAGCCCGGCGCGGCGGCCGGAAAATCGGCTTCGCTCGGCATGGCGCCGGTGGCGCGCGCCAGCACCGAATCGGAGAAGCGCGTCGGTTTCATCGCGGTCTTCATGGACCCTTGTTCAGCCGTCTTGAGTGGAGCATGTGCGTTCATGGGAACGAACCTCGCATCTTCATGTCTTGATGCGAATCTAGGGTCGCCACCATGCCGATCCCACCCGAAAGCTGGCAAGAGCTTGCACAGCGGCAACGCCCAATCTAACGCCGAAGCCATGACCAGCCCAGCCGACGCGATCATCGATCTCTACCAGCGCCACGCCGCCACCTATGACGGGCTGCGCGGGAAGACGCTGTTCGAGCGGCCATGGCTCGCGCGCTTTCGCGCCATGCTGGAGCCCGGCGCGTCGATCCTCGACATCGGCTGCGGCACGGCTGAGCCGATCGCCCGCCACCTGATTGAAGCCGGCCACGCCGTCACGGGAATCGATTCCGCTCCTGCGATGATCGCGCAGTGCCGAACCCGCTTTCCGGCGAGCGACTGGCATGTCGCCGACATGCGCCGCCTTGCGCTGGGACGCCGCTTCGCCGGGCTGATCGCCTGGGACAGCTTCTTCCATCTGACGCAGGGCGACCAGCGGGCGATGTTTCCGGTCTTCGCCAGCCATGCCGCGCCGGGCGCGGCGCTGATGTTCACGAGCGGCCCCTCCCATGGCGAGGCGATCGGCAGCTTCGAGGGCGAGCCGCTCTATCATTCCAGCCTCGACCCGGCGGAGTATCGTGCGCTGCTGGCGGAGAACGGCTTTGCCGTCATCGCTCATGCCGCCGAGGACGAGGGCTGCGGCGGCCACACCATCTGGCTCGCCCGCCGCGAAGGGGCCGCTCAGGGCGCATCGTAGTCCGGCCCGCGCCGGGCGATTGCCAGCGCGGCGCCGAGCGCGTCGGCGAAGCCGGAGCGCTCATGCGGCGAGAGTGCGGACGCCACCGCCACGCTCCGCCCGCGCGAGACCAGCGTGAGGCCGAGCAGTCCGAAATCCTCGTCGGCCTCCCGTTCGAGGCGGGTCCAGGCCGGGTTGGAGCGCCAGACCGCCTCGCGGCCGCGATGCGAGACCTTGCGCAGGAAGACCTCGAGCGGCGTCACCACAATGCGCTCGAAAGACCGGGCGTGGCGAAAATTGACGCGAAAGGCGATGAACAGCGCCACCACGTCGATGCCGAAGAAGCCGGCGACCGGCCAGGCACCGAGCACGACGAAGGGAATAGATGAGATCACGCTTGCCAGACAAACCAGCGTCATCACGATGCGGAAGCTGTTCTGGCCGAGCGAACGATGCGGCGTGATCGTCGCGTCGAAGACCGGCCGCCCGGAGGCGTCCGCCACGTCGCGCACCATGCCGCTGTCGAGGCTATTGCCGGGGATCATGCTGCGACTATAACGCCGGGATGGACCAGCCGAACAGGCCCGCGCGCGCCCGCCCTCCGGCCAAGCGCATCACATCTGCGAAAGGCGGGGCGAAATCCGGCCCGCGGCCGCGCAAGCCGGCCGAGATCCGCGAGATCTTCGAGCGCTTTCGCGCCGCCAATCCCGAGCCCAAGGGCGAGCTGGAATCCGTCAACGCCTTCACGCTGCTGGTCGCGGTCGTGCTCTCGGCCCAGGCGACCGACGCCGGCGTCAACAAGGCCACCCGCAAGCTCTTCGCCATAGCCGATACGCCGCAGAAGATGCTGGCTCTGGGCGAGGAGACGGTGCGCGAGCACATCAAGACGATCGGGCTCTATCGCAACAAGGCGAAGAACGTCATCGCGCTGAGCGAGAAGCTGATCGCCGAGTTCGGCGGCGAGGTGCCGACGACGCGCGAGGCGCTTGAAAGCCTGCCCGGTGTTGGCCGCAAGACGGCCAATGTGGTGCTCAACATCGCCTTCGGCGAGATCACCCATGCGGTCGACACCCATGTCTTCCGCGTCTCCAACCGCCTGCGCATCGCGCCGGGCAAGAACGTGCTGCAGGTCGAGCTCGGGCTGGAGAAGGCCATACCGGACGAGTTCGGCCGGCATGCCCATCACTGGCTCATCCTGCACGGGCGCTACACCTGCAAGGCGCTCCGGCCCGAATGCGGCCGCTGCATCCAGAACGACCTCTGCGACTCGCCCGACAAGCGCGTGACCTGACCTTCCATTACGCCCTCCCTTAGTCTGCTTGACAGCCTCACAGTGCTGGGTTGTGCTCCCTCGCGCCGGACGCCTTCTAGGCTCGGAGAAGCCTGAGAGTCTGCGGCAGAGGAAGCTCAGGAGGTCAGTCATGAAGCGTTTCGTCCTCACGGCGAGCATCGCTCTTGCCGCCATGTCCGTTCACGCAGATGCCTTCGCCCAGGCGAAAGGCCCCGTCATCGGGGTGAGCTGGTCGAATTTCCAGGAAGAACGCTGGAAGACCGACGAGGCCGCGATGAAGGCGGCGATCGAGAAGGCCGGCGGCACCTATCTCTCGGCCGATGCGCAATCTTCGCCGGCGAAGCAACTGACCGATGTCGAGAGCCTGATCTCGCGCGGCGCCAAGGCGTTGATCATCCTGGCTCAGGATGCGCAGGCGATCCGCCCCGCTGTCGAGAAGGCGGTCAACGAAGGCATCGCCGTGGTCGGCTATGACCGGCTGATCGAGATTCCGCAGGCCTTCTATCTCACCTTCGACAATGTCGAGGTCGGCCGGATGATGGCGCGCGAGATCCAGAAGGCGAAGCCCGCCGGTAACTACGTCTTCATCAAGGGCTCGAGCTCCGATCCCAACGCGAACTTCCTCTACCAGGGCTCGATCGAGGTGCTGAAGCCCGCCATCGACGGCGGCAAGATCAAGAATGTCGGCGAAGCCTTCACCGATGGCTGGCTGCCCGCCAACGCCCAGCGCAACATGGAGCAGATCCTGACGCGCAACCAGAACAAGGTCGACGCCGTCGTCGCGGCCAATGACGGCACCGGAGGCGGCGCCATCGCGGCGCTGGAAGCACAGGGGCTGGCCGGGTCGGTACCGGTTTCCGGCCAGGACGCCGACCGGGCGGCCCTCAACCGCGTCGCCCTCGGCACCCAGACCGTGACGATCTGGAAGGATGCGCGCGAGCTCGGGCGGAACGCCGCCGAGATCGCGATCAAGCTCGCTGGGGGTGCCAAGCTCGCGGAAATCCCGAAATCGATGAGTTGGGACCAGGGACCGTCCAAGCAGAAGATGACCGCACTGTTCCTGACGCCCGTGCCGGTGACGAAGGACAATCTGAATGTCGTGATCGACGCCGGCTGGGCGCCGAAATCGGCCGTTTGCCAGGGCGTCGCCGCTGGCAAGGTCAAGGCTTGTGACTGAAACGGCTCCGGCGTCCTCCAACGCCGGGCAAGAGCGCCGCAGCCTCTCCGACCATCTGCGCGAGATCGAGTTCGATCCGCGCATGATCGGAATGGTGGCGGCGCTCGCCGTGATCTGGCTCGGCTTCAACTGGCTTTCGGACGGCGCCTTCCTGTCCTCGCGCAATCTCTGGAACCTGCTCGTCCAGACCGCCTCCATCGCCGTGATGGCCTGCGGGATGGTGCTCGTCATCGTGACGCGCAACATCGATCTCTCGGTCGGCTCCATGCTCGGCTTCGTCGGCATGGTGGTCGGTGTCGTCCAGGTCCGGCTGCTGCCGGGCATCTGGGGCTTCGAGCACCCGCTGACCTGGATCGTCAGCCTCGCCCTCGCGATCAGTCTGGGCGGGCTCGTCGGGCTGCTGCAGGGCGCGCTCATCGCCTATCTCGCGATCCCCTCCTTCATCGTCACGTTGGGCGGCCTGCTGATCTGGCGCGGCGCGGCCTGGTGGGTGACGCAGGGCCAGACCGTCGCGCCGATGGATTCGCGCTTCCGCCCGCTCGGCGGCGGCGTCGAGGGCGCGATCGGCACCAGCGCGTCCTGGGTGATCGGCATCGCGCTCTGCCTCGCCATCTGCGCCGCGGCAGCGCTGATCCGGCGTCGGCGCAAGCGCTTCGGCTTCGTGCTGCGCCCGCTCTGGGCCGAGATCCTGATCGCCGCGATCGGCTGCGGGGCGGTGATCGCGACCGTGCTGATGGCCAATTCCTACGCGCTACCGGCCGGGGTCGCGCGCCGCGTGACCGAGGCAAGGGGCGGCAGTTGGCCGGAGGGCGGGCTCGTGATCGGTCATGGCCTTGCGGTGCCGGTGCTGGTCGCGCTGGCCGTCGGTATCGCCATGACCTTCCTCGCCAACAGACTGCGCTTCGGCCGCTATGTCTTCGCCATCGGCGGCAATCCGGAGGCGGCGCAGCTCTCGGGCGTGAACACCCGCAAGGTGCTGATGCTGGTCTTCGGGCTGATGGGCGTGCTGGTCGGCATCTCGGCCTGCATTTCCACGGCGCGGCTCAACGCGGCGACCAACTCCGCCGGGACGCTGGACGAGCTCTATGTCATCGCCGCGGCCGTGATCGGCGGCACCTCGCTCGCCGGCGGCGTCGGCACCATCGCCGGCGCGATGTTAGGCGCGCTGGTGATGCAGTCGCTCCAGTCCGGCATGGTGCTGATCGGCGTCGATGCACCGCTGCAGAACATCGTCGTCGGCATCGTCCTCGTCGTCGCGGTCTGGCTCGACGGGGTTTACCGCAAGCGACTGAGCTAAATCGCCATGGCCGGCGATTTAGCTCCCAGTAGATCATCGGCTTTCTCCGAAAAGTGCTTCCCACTTTTCAGGCCGATGCTGAGGAGAAAGCGATGAGCATCGCGGAACCGGCAACCCTCAGCGATACCCATCCCGGCCAGGGCACGCCGCTGATCGAGATGCGCGACATCTCGATCGCCTTCGGCGGCATCAAGGCCGTGGACGGCGCCAGCGTCGACCTGATGCCCGGCGAGGTCGTCGGGTTGCTTGGCCATAATGGAGCCGGCAAATCAACGCTGATCAAGATCCTGTCGGGAGCCTATACGGCCGATTCCGGCACGATCCTGGTGAATGGCGAGGAGGTCTCGATCGGGAGCCCTCGCGACGCCAAGCGCCACGGCATCGAGACGATCTACCAGACGCTCGCTCTCGCCGACAATGTCGACGCTGCCGCCAACATCTTCCTGGGCCGCGAGTTGCTGACCGGTTGGGGCACGCTCGACGACGCCAGCATGGAAGCCGAGACCCGCAAGGTCATGGGCCGGCTCAACCCGCATTTCCGGCGCTTCAAGGAACCGGTGAAGGCGCTCTCCGGCGGCCAGCGCCAGTCGGTCGCGATCGCGCGGGCGATCTATTTCAACGCCCGCATGCTGATCATGGACGAGCCGACGGCGGCACTTGGGCCCGCCGAGACGCGGCAGGTGGCGGAGCTGATCCTGCAGCTCAAGAAGCAGGGCATCGGCATCTTCCTGATCAGCCACGACCTGCACGACGTCTTCGACCTCGCGGACCGCATCACGGTGATGAAGAACGGCAAGGTCGTCGGGACCGCCCGCACTGCCGACGTCACGCAGGACGAGGTGCTCGGCATGATCATCTCGGGGAAATGCCCGCCGGCCGCGGTTGCCGGGCCGGGGGCGCTGCGGGGCTCGTGAGGCTCGGCGCCGCTACTGGTTCGTGGTCGTGCAGACGCCGTTGTTGCAGACCGTGCGTGTGCTGGTCGAGGTGCTCGACTGCGTGTTCGTGAAGCTGCGGGACGGGAAGCTGACAAGCGGCGGCGAGGGGCGCGCGGCGTTGACGTTCGGCTGTCCCGGCGACGCATTCTGCCGCTGCGGATTGGGTCCGCGGATGGCGGCGGCGATGGTCTCGGTGTTGCGCCGGGCCGCCTGACGATCCTGCCAGGCGAGCTCCAGATCATTGGCCGGCACCGGCCGGCCGAGCCGCGCCAGCGCCTCACCGCCCTGGAGGTTCCCCCAGCGCGCGCTCTGCGTGTAGTAGAAGACGTAGAGATTCTCGTCCTTCGGGAAGCCCGCGACCCCGACCTCGTGGCAGCGGCCGACGGCGAAGAGATGAGAGCCCGAATAATTCTCGGTCGCGACCGTCTTCGCAGCTTCGCACCATTCTGGCGAATAGGGCTTGGCCGAGGCATAGGCCAACTGCGCCGTCGAGCTGCTGTTGCAACCGGCAAGCCCCATGGCGAGAAGCAGGGCCGGCGCGAGGCGGCCGGCGAATCCGGTGAAGCTGTCCATCGCCGCTTTGCGCAACTTCATCCCCCACAGGTGAAGCAAGGCCCGCCTCCGGGCGAACTGCCGGAAGCGGGCCTGTTTCTAGGCCGTCAGTCTTGCGCGGGGCTTGCTCCGCCTCGAGCAGCTCCTTCATCGAGAGCCGCTCAGCACGCATCAGGCTGTCGCGTGTGGCTCGTGCCGGTAATCCCAGACGGCCCAGGCCGAAATCGCCGCGGCCAACAGGCCGAGGACGATATGGGTCCGGAAGGCAGCGGGATTGCCGGTGAAGCCGAGCATCCAGGGAGAGGCTACCAACCAGAGTCCAAGCGCGAGATTCAGCCATTCCTCCCATTCGGCGAAAGCCGTAATCGCGGCGATCGCGATCAAGGCGAGCACCACCCCGACGATCCAGGCATTGCGCGTCGGCATGACATCGCTGACGAAGCCCATGAGCCAGGGCGAGAAGAACAGCAGCGCGGCGAGGATAAGATTAAGCCAGTCCTGTGAGCGTCTGGCGTTCGTATTCATGGTCCACATGATCACCTCCATTGGTGACGATCATCCAGCCACGACGCCTCGCGAACGAAGCGCTTAGTACGTTTTATTTTACGCCGAGCTCGGTAATTGTTCAAGAACAGACTGGGAACGCCCGGCAACCGGACAAGATCGGCTGCCGGGATCGGCATCGTTCACGCATCCCCCTGCCACCCCATGCGGGTGTCGTTACTTCGCCTCGAGCAATTCCTTCACCGAGAGCAGCACCAGCTCCTCGTCATCGGCCTTCTTCGGGTCGCGCGAGGAGGAGAAGGGCAGGTTGTTGTCGTTGCCGACGACGATGACGCCAGCGGCCCGGTCGACCACGTCGACATTCTCGATGGTGAAGAAGGGGAAGGTGAAGACGCCGCCGGCCGTGCCCTGCTTCGCCTTGCCGTCCGGGTCCTTGATGTTCATCAGGTCGATATGGCCGATCTTGCGCACCAGCTTGCCGGCATTGGCGTCGTTGAGTTCGATCTTCACGATGCGCTTGAATTTCGCCGGATCGTGGAAGCAGTCGGGACCGCGCTGGCCGGCCGGGCAGGCTTTGTCGGCGGTGCCTTCGCCGTCATCGCGCTCGATGATGAGGCCGGTCGCGGCGTCGATCATGTTGAAGTCACCGATGGCGTTGCCCTTGGCCTCGAGCGGATAGAACCAGGAACGGCCGGTCCATTTCTCGGCCTGCACGTCGAATTCGAGGATGCGCAGCACCGCCTTGCCGTCGATCTCCTCGAAGCCGTTCTTGGCGGCGTCCCAGAGCGGGCCTTCCAGCAGCGGATAGAGGAAGCGGCCGTCCGGCGACTGCGCCATGCCCTCGAAGCCCTTCGAGCGGCGGACGTTGAAGGCGACGGACTGGTTCGGCGCGCCGGGCGTGGTGATCGCGTAGTGGTCGGGCGAGCGGGCGGGTTTGCCGTCGACCTGCGTCTCGAACACGGCCTCGACCTTGCCATCGGCATCGACGCGCAGGAGATAGGGACCGAACTCCTCGCCGATCCAATACTTGCCGCCGATCGGCTGGATCGACTCCGGGTCGAAATCGGCGCCGGTCAGGTAGCGCTTCTCCGTCCCCTCATGGACGATGCGGAAGGGCACCTTCTTGTCCGGGTCGTGCAGGAAGGTGGTGGCGAGGCGCTCGATCTTGCCCCCGGCGAAATCGGCCTTGAGCCGGTGGAAGAACAGCATGGCGTCGGGCGAGTTAGCCTTGCCGCCGAAGCCGTTGTCGGTCAGCACGACGAACTCGCCATTGCCGAGCGAGCGGACGCCGGAGAAGCCCTGCACGGGCTGGCCGGCGAAGGGGGTGGAGAGCCCCGTCGGCCGCCCGCCCGAGGTCCCCATCACGGCGCCGACCGCCTCGACGCGCTTGCCGGGCGTGGTGAACTTGCCCGAGACCTTGAGGTCGGCGGGTGCGTCGGCCGGGGCCGGAACGAACGTGTTCGCCGGCAGCAGGGCCTGGCCGAGGAGCTTGGCCGGGAATTCCTTCGAGGCCTCCTGAGCCCCGGCCAGAACGGTCGAGCAGAGCAACAGGGCGGCGGCAAACGACGTGCGCATGGACGACTCCGGGGCGAGAGCAAGAGGCCTCCTGCTTCGCCCGGCCCGGTTTCAACCGGACGACGGCCCCACGACCGTTCCGTGACGCCTCAGTAACCTCGAGCCGGATCGACCACATGCTGCAGCGGCTCGCCGGCTTCCAGCCGCCTGATCTGCGCCGCGACGAGCGAGGCGACCGCCTCGGGCTCCGACATCGCCGCATTGTGCGGCGTGACGACCACGCCCGGATGAGTCCAGAGCCGCGATTCAGAGGGCAGCGGCTCGGTCTCGAAGACGTCGAGCGTCGCGCCCTTGAGCGTGCCGGCGTCGAGCGCGGCGAGGATGTCGGCCTCGACCTGAAGTCCGCCGCGCCCGGCATTGATCAGGAACGGCCCACCGAGGCGCCCACCCTGCGCGAGCCCCGACAGCAGCTCGGCATTGATGATGCCGCGCGTGTCGGCGGTCAGCGGCAGCAGGCTGACGAGGATATCGGTGCGGGCGAGAAACGCCTTCATGCCGTCATCGCCGGAGAAGCAGGGCAGGCCCTCGATCGCCTTGGGCGAGCGGCTCCAGCCGGCGACGTCGAAGCCCATCACCTTGAGCTTGGTCGCCGCGTCCTGCCCGAGTTCGCCCAGCCCCATGATGCCGACGCGCACGGAATGCGCGGCCGGCTGGAAGCGATCATCGTCCCAGACGCCGGCGCGCTGCTGGCGGTCGTAGCGGCGCTGCTGGCGCAGATGAAGCAGGCAGTGCAGGACGATATATTCGCTCATCCGCGCGGTCAGGTCGGAGTCGACGACGCGGGCGATCGGCGCCGCCGGCAGCTTGTCGTCGGCGAAGAGGAAATCGACGCCTGCGCCGAGCGAGAAGATCGCGGCGAGATTCGGCAGGCCGGTCAGGCTGCCGGGCGGATGCTTCCAGCTCGCGACGTAGTGCACGGCGCGGCGATCGAAGGCTTCGCCGAGAACGACGATCGGCATCTCCGGCAGCAACCCCTGAAAGCGGGCGCGCCAGTCCTCGACGTGCCAACCCGTCATGGCCAGAAGCAGACTCATGCCGAAGACCTCTCCGTGATCCGTTCAGCGATCAGGGGACCGCGCGTCGCAGCCTCTCCGATCCGATAGGCCTTGCGCAAGCGTTCGCTCGCGACCTCAAAGCCGGCCGCGTCGCGTGCATGGACGATGCCAAGGGGGCGATCGGGCCCGACAGCCTCGCCGAGGCCCGCCAACTCGACGATGCCGACGGCATGGTCGATCGGGTCCTGCGGGCGCGTGCGGCCGCCACCGAGCGCGACGACGGCGAGACCGACGGCGCGGGTGTCGATGGTGGCGACAGTTCCCGCGATCCCGGGGAAGACGGGTTTGGCGATGGGCGCCGTGGCCAGATGCTTGCCCGGCGCCTCGAGTAGGTCGGCAGGGCCGCCGAGCGCAACCACCATGCGGGCGAAGCGCTCCGCCGCCGCGCCGGAGGCGAAGGCGTCCTCGATCCGGGCGCGAGCCGCGTCGAGATCGCTCGCAAGGCCACCGAGCAGCAGCATCTCGGCGCCAAGCGCCACGGTGACCTCGTGGAAACGCGGCTCGCGACGGCGGCCGGTCAGGTGGTCGAGCGCGTAGGCGACCTCCAGTGCATTGCCGGCGGCGGAGGCGAGGGGCTCGCTCATGTCGGTCAGGAGCGCCGTGGTCGGCAGGCCGGCGCCGTTCGCGACATCGACCAGCGCCCGCGCCAGATTCTGTGCCTGCCCATAATCCGGCAGGAAGGCGCCCGAGCCGAACTTCACGTCCATGGCGAGACCGGAGAGCCCGGCAGCGAGCTTCTTCGAGAGGATCGATGAGGTCAGCAGGGGAATCGTCTCGACCGTCGCGGTGACGTCGCGGATGGCGTAGAGGCGCCGATCGGCCGGGGCGAGATCGGCCGTCTGGCCGATGATGGCGCAGCCGGCCTCCCGCACGACCTTATGGAAGAGGCCGATGCCCGGCTGGGTGACATAGCCCGGCACGGCATCCAGCTTGTCGAGCGTACCGCCGGTATGGCCGAGACCGCGGCCGGAAATCATCGGCACATAGCCGCCGCAGGCCGCAACCGCCGCCGCCAGCGGCAGGCTCACCGTATCGCCGACGCCGCCGGTGGAATGCTTGTCGAGCACCGGGCCTGGCAGATCGCCCCAGTGCAGCACCGTGCCGGAATCACGCATGGCGAGCGTCAGAGCGACACGTTCCTGCGCGCTCATGCCGTTGAAATAGACGGCCATGGCGAAGGCCGCGGCCTGTCCCTCGCTCACCGAGCCGTCTGTCAGCCCGGCGATGAGCTGGCGGATATCGGCATCGGGCAGTTCCGACCCATCGCGCTTGGCGGCGATGATCTCCTGGGTGAGACGCATCAATAGGCCCCACGCGGTGTGGTGCCCGTCGCAGCGCCACCGATCGCCTCGACGAGCGCTCCATAGAGACCGCTTGCACCGAAGCGGAAGCTCTCGGGCGTCGCCCAGCCCGGCCCCATCATCGCATCGGTGAGGTCGAGATAGGCTTTCGCATCGACCAGCGTGCGGATGCCGCCCGAGGGCTTGATCCCGATCGGGCGCCTCGCCAAGGCGATGACGCCGAGCATGGTCCGGACCGCGGCGATGCTGGCCGAGTGCGCCGTCTTGCCGGTCGAGGTCTTGATGAAATCGGCGCCTGCGGCGATGGCGAGCTCCGATGCCTCCCGAACCTTGTCGAGATCGGGATATTCGCCGGTCTCGAGGATGACCTTCAGCAGCTTGTCGCCGCAGCGCATCTTGACGTTGCCGACCATCGCGCGGGCCGTGTTCGCCTGACCGACCAGCAAAGCGCGCCACGGCAGGACAAGGTCGATCTCGTCGGCGCCGGCGCCCAGCGCTTCTTCCGTCTCGCGGATCACCGGCGCGATCGGCGTATCGCCATCGGGGAAATTCACCACGGTGGCGATACGCACGGCGCTGTCGCCCAGCGCCTCGCGCGCCGTGGCGACGAAGCGCGGCCAGAGGCAGACCGCCGCGACCGTCACCGGGCCAGACAGGGCGCGCCGGCAAAGTTCGCGCGCGCCTTCCTCCGTCGCGTCGTCGGCGAGATCGGTGAGGTCGAGCAGCGCAAGGGCGCGCTTGGCGAGGTCCGCGTCCGACATGGCTCAGGGCTCCGACAGGAAGGCGGCAACGAGCCGGCGCAACGCGCCCGAGGCCAAAGCCGCGACATCGCGCGTCTCGGTGTGATGCGGCGCGCCGCCATGGAGGCCGGCACCCATATTGGTGACGATCGAGAGCCCGGCGACGCTGAGGCCGTAACGCCGCGCGAGGATCACCTCCGGCACGGTCGACATGCCGACGAGATCGGCGCCCAGCAGCTTCGCCATGCGGATCTCGGCCGGCGTCTCGAAGCTCGGGCCGGAGAACCACATATAGACGCCCTCGCCGAGCGGCACATCGACCTTCTGGGCCGCCTGCTTCAGCTTGGCGCGCAGGCCCGGATCATAAGCGTCGACCATCGGCACGAAGCGGCCGTCGCCTTGGTCGCCGACCAGCGGATTCGGACCATTGAGATTGATGTGATCGGTGATGAGCGCGAGGCTGCCGGGCGGCATGTCCGGCGAGAGCGAGCCCGCCGCATTGGTCAGGATCAGCGGCGGGGAGCCGAGGGCGGTCAGCATGCCGAGCGGCACGCGCATTACGGCCGGGTCGCCGGCCTCGTAATAATGGGCGCGGCCCTGATAGATCAGCACCTTGCGGCCCTGCAACGTGCCGTAGCAGAGCTGGCGCGCATGGCCCGAAACCTCTCCCTGCGGGAAACCGGGCAGAGCGGCGTAGGGGATCTGCACCGCGCCCTCGACATCCTCGGCAAGGGCGCCGAGCCCGGTGCCCAGCACGAGCGCGCAATCGATAGCACCGACACCGTAGCCGGCCAGTGCGGATGCCGCCTTCTCGAAGGCCGGATCGGCCGCCATCACCACTCTCTCCCGGCCGCCTTTCGCGGCCCACAAATCACGCAAATCACCGCGGCAAATTGGCTGGTCCGAAGGAGGCTGGCAACAGCTCCACCAGCGCGAAGCGCGCCCGGATGCCGTCCGGACCGGCAATGGCGATCGGCGTCTCGGGCACGGCGAATTCGCGGATGCGCTGGCGGCAGGCGCCGCAGGGCGTGACGAGTTCCGGCCCTTCACCGAAGACGAGAACGGCACGGATCGCCTTGGCCCCCGCGCCGATCATCGCCGCGATCGCGCCGGCTTCGGCGCAAGTGCCAACTGGATAGGCCGCGTTCTCGACATTGCAGCCGGCATAGACCGCCCCGTCATCGGCGAGGATCGCCGCGCCGACCTTGAAGCGCGAATAGGGCGCATAGGCGCGCGACTGGATCGCGGAAGCAGCAGCGAAGAGGGCGTCGAAATCGGGCTCGGCCGACATGGGTTCAGCGTTCCTTGACATAGGGCAGACCCGAGGCCCGCGGCGGCGCCGCCTTGCCGATAAAGCCCGCGAGCAGCACGATCGTCATCAGATAGGGCAAGGCCTGGATCGCTTCCACCGGCACGAGCCCAATGCCAGGCAACGTCACACCCTGGAGTCTTATCGCGATCGCGTCGAGCAGGCCGAAGAGCAGGCAGGCGCCGAGCGCGGGCCATGGCCGCCAATTGGCGAAGATCACGGCGGCGAGTGCGATGAAGCCGCGCCCAGCCGTCATGTGCGGCAGGAAGCCGGCCGCTTGCGCCGTGGCGAGATAGGTGCCGCCAATGCCGCAGAGCAGGCCGCAGATCGCGACCGCGGCATAGCGCAGGCGCGCGACGGAGATGCCGGCGGTATCGACGGCGGCCGGGTTCTCGCCGACGGCGCGGATGCGCAGGCCGAAGCGCGTGCGCCCCAGCACGAGCGCCGTGACCAGCACGCTGAGGAAGGCGAGATAGGCCGGGACAGCATGGCCCGACACGACCTCGTCATAGAGCAGGCCGAGCCCCGGCACATGCTCGCGCGTCCAACGCGCGAAGGGCAGGGTGATATCGCCGAAGCGAGCGGCGCCTTCCAGCGAGGGCGTGCGCCCGCCCTGCCCGTACCAGGCATTGCCGAGCACGACGGTGAGCCCTGCCGCCAGCATATTGATGGCGACGCCGGAGACGATCTGGTTGCCGCGCCAGGTGATGGCGGCGAAGCCGTGAACGAGCGCGAGCGCGAGCGAGGCGAGGATGCCGGCGCAAAGGCCGACCCAGGCCGAGCCGGTGACGAAGCTTGCGACCGCCGATGCGAAGGCGGCGACCAGCATCTTGCCCTCCAGGCCGATGTCGACGACGCCGGCCTTCTCCGACCAGAGCCCCGCCATGGCCGCGCAGATCAGCGGGATCGACAGCCGGATCGTCGAATCGAGCACGAGGGCGACGAGCTGGAGCAGGTCCATCAGGATGAACTCTCGCCGAGCCGCAGCGCCCCCGCCACAAGCCGGCGAAAGAGCCCGTCGAGCGCGCCAGCGAAGAGGATCAGCACACCGCCGATCACCACGACCATGTCGCGGGTGATGGTCGGCTTGTCGAAGGAAAGTTCCGCCCCACCCTGATAGAGCACGCCGAAGAGCAGCGCCGCGAGGCCGACACCAACCGGGTGGCCGCGGCCCATCAGGGCGACCGCTATGCCGACGAAACCGTAGCCGGCGGTGAAATCGAGCACGAGCCGATGCTGCACGCCGAGCGCCTCGTTGACCGCAAGCCCGCCGGCGAGCGCGCCCGAAATCGCCATGGCGATCATGGTGACGGCCGCCGGCGAGATACCGGCATAGGCGGCAGCGCGCGGATTGGCGCCGACGGTGCGGATGGCGTAGCCGAGCCGCGTGCGCCAGATCAGCAGCCAGACCGCGAAAAGCGATGCCAGCGCCAGCAGGAAGGCGGTGTTCAGTGGGGTCGGGGGCAACTTGATGCCGACGGGCGCGAGGAACTGGTGCATCGGTGTCAGCACCGCGCCTGCCGGGAAATCCGGCGTCTCGGGCTGCATCGAACCCGGCTTCCCGATCACTTCGCGCAGCAGATAGACGATCAGCGTCGCGGCGACGAAGTTCAGCATGATCGTGGTGATGACGACATGGCTGCCACGCTTCGCCTGAAGCCAGCCGGGGATGAACGCCCAGAACGCCCCACCCGCCGCCGCCGCGAGGATGGCGAGCGGGGCGGCCAAGAAGCCAGGGATGAGGCCGGGCACGGCCCCGAGCGCCGCGCAGGCGATGGCGGCTGATATGCCGGCGACCGTCGCCTGCCCCTCGCCGCCGATGTTGAACAGCCCGGCGTGGAAGGCGACCGCGACCGCGAGCCCCGTGAAGATGAAGTTCGTGGCGTAGTAGAGCGTGAAGCCGATGCCCTCGGCGCTGCCGAGCGCACCGCGCAGCAGCAGCGCCGTCGCCTCAAGCGGATTCTCGCCGATGCCGATGACGACGAGCCCGGCCACGAGGAGGGCGGCCACGACCGAAACCAGTGGGACGAGCGCCGTATCGGCCCAGCGCGGCAGCTCGACGGGGGCGGCGCTCATGCCGCCTCGTCCGTGACGCCCGCCATCAGCAGGCCGAGATCGCGCTCGTCGGCGACCTCCCCGGCGCGCTCGCCGGTGATGCGACCGCCGCACATGGCGAGGATTCGGTCGGAAAGAGCCATCACCTCCTCGAGCTCGACGGAGACGAGCAGGATGGCGACGCCGGCATCGCGCAGCGCGAGCAGCCGGCGATGGATGAACTCGATCGCGCCGATGTCGACCCCGCGCGTCGGCTGGCCGACGAGCAGCACCCGGGGCTGCCGCTCGATCTCGCGGGCGAGCACGATCTTCTGCTGGTTGCCACCCGAGAACTTCGCCGTCTTCAGCGCCGGATCGGGCGGGCGCACGTCATAGGCCGCAAAGGCCTCGCGCGCATGGGCCGCGATCCGGGCGGGCGAAAGCAGCGGGCCTGTGCGGAAGGCAGGATCGTGCTGGTAGCCTAGGATGGCGTTCTCGGCCCCGGAAAAGGCCGTGACGAGGCCGCTGCGATGGCGGTCCTCAGGGATATGCATCAGGCCGCGCTCGCGCAGCCGGGCCGGATGGCGGTCGGCGGCGGTGAGGATCTGGCCATCGAGCCGGATGACGCCCCGGCTCGGCTGGATCAGCCCGGCCAAAACCTCCAGCAATTCGCTCTGGCCGTTGCCGGCGACACCGGCGATGCCGACGATCTCTCCCGCGTGGAGCGTGAGGCCGACTTCGCGCAAGGTCTCGGTGCCGCGCGCATCGCGGCAAGAGAGGCCGACCGCCTCCAGCACCGGCGGACCGGGCTCGCGACGCTGCTTCTCGACCCGCAACAGCACGCGCCGGCCGACCATCGCCTCGGCCAGCGCCGGCGGCGAAGTCTCAGGAGTAGCGACATGAGCAACCATCTCGCCGCGCCGCATCACCGAAACCCTGTCGGTGACATCCATGATCTCGCGCAACTTGTGGGTGATCAGGATCACCGTCTTGCCCTGGGCTTTCAGCGCCCGCAGCAGCACAAAGAGCTGGTCAGCCTCCGGCGGCGTCAGCACGGCGGTGGGCTCGTCGAGGATCAGGATCTCGGCGCCGCGATAGAGCGCCTTCAGGATCTCGACCCGCTGCTGGAGGCCTACCGAAAGTTCGCCGACAATGGCGTCGGGGTCGATGGCGAGGCCGTAATCCTGCGAAAGCCCGGCGAGCGCCGCCCGTGCCGTCTTCAGCCCACCCTTGAGCAGGGCCCCGCCCTCAGCGCCGAGCAGGACGTTCTCGGCGACGCTCAAGGTCTCCACCAGCATGAAATGCTGATGGACCATGCCGATGCCGGCCGCGATGGCGTCGGCCGGAGAGCGGACGCGGCGTGGCGCGCCGGCGATCCTGATCTCGCCGGCATCGGCCTCGTAGAAGCCATAGAGGATCGACATCAGCGTCGACTTGCCGGCGCCGTTCTCGCCGACGATGCCGTGGATCGAGCCCGCGGCCACCGAGAGCGAGACGTCATTGTTCGCCACGACCGTTCCGAAGCGCTTCGAGATGCCTACGACTTCGATGGCGGCGGGGCGGCTCATGGCTCGATCACCATGCCGTCATAGGCCCGCTCCTCGGGCAGATCCTCCTCGCGGGCGAGCATGGCGGCGTTCATATGGGTGAGGATCACGCGCGGCGTATGCAGCTCCGCCCGGTGCTCGGCCAGCGTCCGATAGTCCAGATGATTGGCGAGCTGCGTGTCCCAGGTATAGCACTCGACCAACAGCGCATCGGCGCCGTCGGCGAGACCGACAAGGGCCGGCGTCCAGGCGGTATCGCCGGAAAAGGCGAAGACCTTGCCGCCGCCGCTCAGCCGATAGCCCAGGCACGGCCCGGCGCGATCGTCATGCACCATCGGAAAGGCCTCGACGGACAGGCCGGCGAGCGCGACCGGATGGCCGGGCGTCACTTCGGCGAAACGGATCGGAAAGCGCCAGGCATTCACCGAGGCGCCGGGAAAGGCGGCTTCGAGCACCTGCGTCGTTCGTGCTTCGATGCCGGCCGGACCGGCGACGACCAGCGGGGCGGTGCGCCGGCTGACGAACTGCGCATCAAGCAGGAAGGTCGGCAGCCCGCCGAAATGGTCGCCATGGAAATGGCTGAAGAGCAGCCCGCAGAGCCCGTTGCGCGCGATACCGGCCCGGTTCAGGGCGACCATGCTCGAGCCACCGCAATCGAGCAGCAGGCGCTGGCCGCCGGCCTCGACAAGCAGGCACGTATTGAAGCGTCCGCCGGAGCCGAAGGCATCTCCCGAGCCGAGGACGGTGATCCTCATCGTGGGTGGCCTGTCGCGATCGGTTCCGCCGCGCCGCGGCCCTCGCCCGGGCCGGCCCGTCCTTCCCGGATCATCCGCCACTCACATCGTGCACTTCTGATCCGACATGTAGTCGTGGACCTTGATGGCGCCGGAGATGATGTCGGCCCTGGCCTTGTCGGCGGCGGCCTTCATCTCGGGCGTGATCAGCGCCTTGTTGTGCTCGTCGAGCGCCCAGTCAACGCCATCCTCCTTCAGGCCCAGCACGGAGGTGCCGGGCTTCCAGGTGCCTTCGTAAGCGGCCTTGAAGGAACTATAGGCGGCGATGTCGACGCGCTTGAGCATCGAGGTCAGCACCCGGCCCGGATGCAGGCCGTTCTGGTTGGAATCGACGCCGATGCCGAGCTTGCCGGCATCTGCCACCGCCCGGAGCACGCCGATGCCGGTGCCGCCGGCGGCGTGGTAGACCACATCGGCGCCGCGATCGATCTGCGACTTCGCAAGCTCGCCGCCCTTGACCGGATCGGCCCAGGCGGCGGGCGTCGCGCCGGTCATGTTCTGGAAGATCTCGGCATCGGGCTTGGCCGCCTTGACGCCCTGGACATAGCCGCAGGCGAAGCGGCGGATGAGCGGGATGTCCATGCCGCCGACGAAGCCGACCTTGTTCGTCTTCGAGGCCATCGCACCGAGCAGGCCCACCAGATAGGAGCCTTCCTGCTCCTTGAAGACGATCGACTGCACGTTCGGCAGCTCGACCACCATGTCGATGATGGTGAATTTGAGATCCGGGAACTCGGCCGCGACCTTCTGCAGGGCCGTCGCCTGTGAGAAGCCGACGGCGATGATCGGGGAGTGCCCGTCGCGGGCGAAGCGGCGCAGCGCCTGTTCGATCTGGGCATCGTTCGCCGGCTCGAAATCGCGGAACTCGACGCCCGTCTCCTTCCGGAAGCGATCGGCGCCCATGAAGACGCCCTCGTTGAAGGATTTGTCGAACTTTCCGCCCTTGTCGTAAACGACAGCCGGCTTGATCGGCTGTTGTGCCAGTGCCGCAAGTGCCGAGAGCGCCACGCCCGCAAGCGCCGCCGCGAATGATCCAAGACGCATCGAACCGATCCCCTTCGAAGTCTGGCGCCGTTGTCCGGCCCTCTGCGGACACGATGGCATGGCTCGGCGACGCGGCCAAGCTGGCGGAAGGTCACCAGCGCCGTTGCCCCGCCGGGTCAATCGGCTTAACCCTTTCGGTCATGATGCTCAGCGACGACGAGATCGAGCGATACGCCCGCCACATCGTCCTGCCGGAGATCGGCGGGCCGGGCCAGCAGCGGCTGAAGAATGCGCGCGTGCTCGTCGTCGGGGCAGGTGGCCTGGGCGCGCCGCTGATCCAGTATCTGGCCGCCGCCGGCGTCGGGAAGATCGGCATCGTCGACGACGACATCGTCTCGCTCTCGAACCTGCAGCGCCAGACGATCTTCTCCACCGAGGACATCGGCGCCCACAAGGCCGTGGTCGCCGCCCGCTTCGTGCGCAACCTCAACCCCAATGTCGTGGTCGAGGAGCATGTCACGCGGCTCGACCCGCACAATGCCCGCGCGCTGATCGCCTTCTACGACGTGGTCGCGGAGGGCTCGGACAATTTCGCCACGCGCTACGCCGTCTCCGACGCCTGCTTCCATGAGCACAAGCCCGTGGTGATGGGCGCGCTCGGTCGCTTCGACGGCTCGCTGACGACAGTGCGGGCGCATGAATCCGGGCCGGACGGGCGGCCGAATCCCACCTGGCGCTGCCTCTTCCCGGAAGCGCCGCCGCTCGGCTCGATCCCGACCTGCGTGGAGGCCGGGGTGCTGGGCGCGCTGCCCGGCGTCATTGGCTCGCTGATGGCGCTGGAGGTCGTGCGCGCCATCACTGGCTTCGGCGAGCCGCTGGTCGGCAAGCTCCTGCTGCTCGATTCGCTGACGATGCGCTTCGAGACCCTGCGCTATGGCTGGGACGAGACCAACCCGCTCAACGGCAGCGGGAAGGCGGCCTGAATCAGCGCTTCGACTCGATCACGTCCCAGAGCTGCGCCGCGAGGTCCGGCCCGCCGAGCTTCTTGATGGCGCGCACGCCGGTCGGCGCGGTGACGTTGATCTCGGTGAGCTTGCCGTGGATCACGTCGATGCCGACCAGCAGCAGGCCGCGCTCGCGCAGCGAAGGCCCGATCGCCTCGCAGATCTCCAGCTCCTTCTTCGACAGGTCGGTCGGGTGCGCCGCGCCGCCGCGCACCATGTTGGCACGCAGGTCGCCGACTGCCGGCACGCGATTGACCGCGCCCGCCGCCTTGCCGTCGATCAGGATGATGCGCTTGTCGCCCTCCGAGACCTCCTTGATGAAGCCCTGCACCACCCAGGGCTCGCGGAAGAGGTTGCTGAAGAGATCGAAGAGCGAGCCGAAATTCGGATCGGTCTTGCTGGTCTTGAACACGGTTGCGCCGCCATGGCCGTAGAGCGGCTTCATGACGATCTCGCCGTGTTCGTCGCGGAAGGCCTCGATCTCGGCCTTGTCGCGGGTGATCAGCGTCGGCGGCATCAGCTCCGGGAAATGGGTGACGAAGATCTTCTCCGGCGCGTTGCGGACATGGGTCGGATCGTTGACCACCAACGTCTTCGGGTGGATGCGCTCCAGCATATGGGTGGTGGTGACATAGGCCATGTCGAAGGGCGGGTCCTGCCGCAGCAGCACGACGTCGAGCGTCGAGAGATCGGTTGTCTCCTCGCTGCCGAGGGTGAAATGGTCGCCCTCGGCATCGCGCACCGTGACCGGCCGGATCGGCGCCGTGACCTTGCCGTCGCGCATCGAGAGCTTGTCAGGCGTGTAGGTGTAGAGGGTGTGGCCGCGCGCCTGCGCTTCCAGCATCAGGGCGAAGCCGGTGTCGCCGGCGATCCGGATGCGCTCGATCGGGTCCATCTGGATGGCGACGGAGAGGGTCATGGCAGGCTTTCCTGTTGCGGCTGGCTCTTATCGGGCCGCGAGGCCGGTTCCGGCAAGGGGGCGGGCTTGCGTCACAGGACGAGCGCAAAGGCGGCCGGCACATGGCGCGGCCGCCGCCAGGGCGCGAGGAAGACCGCATCGGCGCGCAAATGGTGATCCCCAGCCCAGGGATTGCGGGCGAGCCATTGCCGGACGCGCCGCTCGACGAGGCGTCTCTTTTCCGGCGTGATCGCGAGCAAGGCCTCGTCGAGGCTGCTGCGCGCCTTGACCTCGACGAAGGCGACGGTGCGGCCGCGCTTCATCACGAGGTCGATCTCGCCGCCCTTGCCGCCGAAGCGCCGCTCCAGCAGCCTATAGCCCTTCGCCGTCAGCCAGAGGATGGCGAGCCATTCGGCGCGCCGGCCGGTCAGGCCCGAGCGCCGCGCCCTGCGGCTGCGCTTGTCGGAACCGGCCGCCGCCCCGCTCACGGATCGTCGCGCGTCAATTCGAGAGCCCGCGCATAGACCTTGCGCCGCGGCTGGCCGGTCTCCGCAGCGACCTGCGCCACCGCCTCCTTCAGCGAGAGCTTCCCCAGTGCCGCGCGCAGGCGCTCGTCGATGACGTCGCCCGCCGGGAGGAGTTCGGCCGCGCCCGGCGGGCCGACGATGACGACGATCTCGCCTCTGGCCTCTTCCTGTGTGTCGTAATGCGCTGCGAGCTCGGGCAGCGTGCCACGCTGCACTGTCTCGTGGAATTTGGTGAGCTCGCGGGCAACCGCGCCCGGCCTTGCCCCCAGCACCGTCGCGGCATCGGCCAGCATCTCGGCGACGCGGCGCGGCGATTCGAAGAAGACGAGCGTGCCGGGAATGGCGGCAAGCTCGGTGAGGCGGGTGCGCCGGGCCGCCGATTTCGGCGGCAGAAAACCCTCGAAGAAAAAGCGATCGGTCGGCAACCCGGCCAGAACCAGCGCCGCCAGCACGGCGGAAGGACCGGGAATGCCGGTGACGGGCAGGCCTTCGGCAACCAGTTCGGCGACGAGCTTGTAACCGGGATCGGAGACCAGCGGCGTGCCAGCATCCGAGATCAGGGCGAGCTTGCCACCTTCGCGCAGCCGCGCCAGCACCTTCGGCCGCATCTGCGCGGCATTGTGCTCGTGATAGGGCAGGAGGGGCGTGGCGATGCCGTAATGCGCCAGCAGCGTCTTCGAAGTGCGGGTATCCTCCGCCAGGATCGCGTCCGCCGCGGCGAGCGTCGCCAGAGCCCGAAAGGAAATGTCGCGCAAATTGCCAATCGGCGTCGCGACGATGTGCAGCCCCGGGGAAAGAGGCTCGGCCTCGGCCTTGAGACCGAAGGCAGTGTAACTCGGAGAGCGGTGGTGTGCGTCATTCGCCATGGCGGCACGCTGCCATAGCGGCGCCGGCGGCGCCATGGCGTGACGCCTCGCCACGCGGGCAACCCATAGTTAACAACTTGAAAATAGGATTCCGCACTGGCACGAAAAGTCCCGCGGGGGGACTGCACTGCCGGGCGGGCTCTCCGCCGGTCCGGCTACGTCTGGAGGTCGCCCGTGTTGCACCATCGGTATTTCGCACCGGTCCTGCGGTCGAGCGCGCGGGCTTTCGCAGTCCTCTTGCCGCTTGCGCTGGCGGCCTGCAGCGGCGGCACCACCGGCCTGCCGGGCTTCGATTCTGGTTCGGAATCTCAGGCGTCGAGCGGCCAGACCATCGGCAACGGCAAGGTGAAGGTCGGGCTGGTCCTGCCGCTGTCGGCGGAGGGTCAAGGCGGGGTCGTCGGCCAATCGCTGCGCAACGCCGCCGAGATGGCACTCGCCGAGTTCCCTAACGCCGACCTCACCTTGCTGGTCAAGGACGATCGCGGCACGCCGGACGGCGCACGCGCCGCGGCGCAGGAAGCGGTCTCGGAGGGGGCGGAGCTGATCATCGGCCCACTCTTCGCGCCTTCCGTGCAGGCGGCCGGCCAAGTGGCGCGCGGCGCCAACCGACCGGTCATCGCCTTCTCCAGCGATTCCGGCGTCGCCTCGCGCGGCATCTACCTGCTTTCCTTCCCGCCCGAGAACGACGTCAACCGCGTCATCGCCTTCGCCGCGCAGCAGGGTAGGAAGTCCTTCGCAGCGCTGGTGCCCGAGACGGCTTACGGCAAGGTCGTCGAGGCGGCCTTCCAGCAGGCGGTCGCCGCTCATGGCCTGCGCGTCGCGGCGATCGAGCGCTTCGGCGCCGACCCCAATGCGATGCGCGCCAGCGTCGGCCGGCTGATGCCTTCGCTGCAGCAGGCGGATGCGCTCTTCGTGCCGGCTGCCGCCGACACCATGCCGGCACTGGGCCAGGCTCTGCAGGAAGCCGGGTTCAACCCCGCGCGGGTGAAGCCGCTCGGCACGGGCGTCTGGAACGATGCCAGCATTGCGCGCGTCCAGGCGATCCAGGGCGGCTGGTTCGCTTCGCCCGATACGGCCGGCTTCAACGCCTTCGCCGGCCGCTACCAGCAACGCTTCAACAGCGCGCCGACCCGCACCGCGACGCTCGCCTATGACGCCGTCTCTCTGGCGGCGGCGCTGGCGCGCACGCAAGGGTCTCAGCGCTTTTCGGAGGCCGTACTGACGAACCCCTCGGGCTTCGCGGGTGCCGACGGCGTGTTCCGCTTCCGGGCGGACGGGCAGGTCGAGCGCGGGCTCGCCGTGCTCGAGCTGCGCGGCGGCCAGATCGTCACGATCAACGCCGCGCCGCGCGATCTCGGTGCGCGTTCGCAGTAGACGGCAGGCCGACCACCGTCATTCTCGGGCTTGACCCGAGAATCTCAGGTATAAGGAGGGGCCGGAGCCTCCTCCGGGAAGAGATGCCCGGGTCAAGCCCGGGCATGACGGCAGCGGAGCGATTTCAGCTCACAGGAGCGTATTTCACCACGCAGCCATAGGACTTGGTGCTGGCCTCCGAGACCGGCTTGCCGGCCTTCATCTCCGCCACGGCCTGGCGGACATAGCTCTTCGCACCGTTGAGGCTCGACGGCGAGGAGGAGGGCTTGTCGTCGATCGCGCCCATATAGGCGAGCGTGCCCTTGGGATCGATGATGTACATGTGCGGGGTGGTTTGGGCGCCGTAGGCGCGCGCCATGCCGCTCCTCGGGTCGAACAGGATGCCGGCCGGCGCCGCGTTACGCTGGACGCTCAGATCCTTGGCCTTGGGCCCTTCGACATAGCCCTGCTCGCCGACCGGCGAGGAGATGACCGAGAGCCAGACCACGCCTTCCTTGGCCATGTCCTTCTGCAGCGTCTGCATCGTGGCGCTGTTGTAGTGCTTGCGGACATAGGGGCAGTCGTGATTCGTCCATTCGAGGATCACGGTCTTGCCGGCGAATTCGGAGAGGCTGCGGGTCTTGCCGTCGGCATCCATGGCCTTGAAGGCAGGCGCCGGCGCGCCGATGCGCGGGCCATCGGCGAGCGCCGGACCCAGCGCGAGCGCGAGGCCGGAAAAAGCGAGGCCGGCGATGAAACCCTGTCTGGTCAGCTTCATGTCTGTCTCCCTTGCTGTTGCACGATCTTAAGGCGCGAGCGCCGCGGTCTTCGCCTCACGGCCGGCCGCACGCGCGGCCGCCGCGATCACGATATCGGGCGTCAGGATCTGCGGCAGGATTTCGGCCTGCCCCTCCTTCCGGCCCGGATAGAACAGATAGAGCGGCACGCCGGCCCGGCCCTGCTCGGACAGCGCCTGGGCGATGCGGGAATCGCGGTTGGTCCAGTCGGCCTTGAGATAGACGACACCGAGCTTGGCGAAGCTCTCCTTCACCTCATCGCGGGAGAGCGCGATGCGCTCATTGGCGAGGCAGGTGATGCACCAGGCAGCGGTGAAATTGACGAAGACCGGCTTGCCCTCGGCCTGCAGCGCGGCGACGCGCTCCGGGGACCAGACTCCGACATCGCCGGCGCGGGCCTCGGTCGTGGCACCGGGCACGGCGTTCTGAACTGTGAACCAGCCCGCCCCGAGCACGACCAGCGCCGCCAGCACTGAGCCGAAGATGCGTCGCGGCAGGGAACCGCGCGTCACGCCGATAAGCCAGACGACGAAGCCCGCCGCCAGCACCGCGACCAGCGCCGCCAGCACGCCCTGCGGGCCAGTCTGCACGGAAGCGACCCAGATCAGCCAGATCGCGGTCGCGAACATCGGGAATGCGAATGCCTGGCGCAGCACCAGCATCCAGCGACCGGGCTTCGGCAGCAGCCTCAGAAGGGCGGGTGCGAAGGAGAGCGCAACCACCGGCAGGGCGAAGCCGAGCGCCAGCGCCATGAAGACCGAGAGCGCCACCGCCGGGACTTGAGTCACCGCATAGCCCATCGCCGCGCCCATGAAGGGCGCCGTGCAGGGCGTCGCCACGACGACGGCGAGCGCCCCGGTCATGAAGGCGCCAAGGCGGCCGTTGCGGCCGGCGAGTCCGGAGCCGAGGCCGACGACCGAGCCCCCGATCTCGAAGGCGCCGATCAGGTTGAGGCCGATCAGTACCATCACCACGGCGAGCGCGATGACGAGCGGCGGCGACTGGAGCTGGAAGCCCCAGCCGACCTGAGCCCCGAGCGCGCCGAGCCCGATCACCAGCGCCGCCAGCGCCATGAAGGTGACAAGCACGCCGCTCAGGAAGAGTAGCCCCTGCTCGCGCGCCTCGCTGCGGTTGGCATGCGCGACCTGCGCGAAGCCGAGCGCCTTGATGAACAGCACCGGCAACACGCAGGGCATCAGGTTGAGAATGAGGCCGCCGAGAAAGGCGAAGCCGAGCGCGGCCCAGAGTGTCAGATCGGCACCGTCCGACGGCACCGGAATCCGCACCACGGCCGGGCGGGCCCCGGGCGCGGCCGCGCCGCTGGCCGCCGTCAGCAGCGCCGGATCGGCATCGGCAACAAGCGCGACGGCCCGGCGCTCGCCGCCCTCGCGATAGGTGAGGACGCCCGTCACCTCGGGCTGCTGCAGCTTGAAGGCGCTGGAACGCGTCAGCGTCAGAACCGGCTTCTCGCCGGCTGCGAGGCGCTGGTCGGCGGCATGCTCGATCAGCATGTCGGAAACGGGGAAGAAACGCAGCTCCGTGGCGACGGCCGGAAGACCGGCCAGCAGCAGCGCGAGCTTGTCACCCTCGGCGCCGAGCCGGCCGCGGAACGGCGCCGGCTTGGGCAGGGCGGCCAGCGCCGCGTCGATCCTGTCCTGCGCGGCTTGATCGGCGACGCTCGCGTCGCCGACGGTCAGGTCGAGCGTGAAGGAGCCCTCTTCCGGAATGCATATCTTCTCGCAGACCAGCCAGCTGGCATTGGCCTTGAGCGCGAAGCTCTCGCCGGGCTTGGCATCCTGCGGCACGGTGATCTCGACCGGCAGCAGCGCCATGTCCTCGAAGCCGAAATTCACCAGCGGCTCGACGCGGATCGCCGTCGGCGCCGGCCACTGGATCTCGCCGGCCTTGGCGCCGGCGGGAAGTTCCCATTCTATTCGCGTCGGCTCGCCCGAATCGCCGGGATTGAGCCAATAGGTGTGCCAGTGCGGCGCGAGCTTCTGGACGAGCGCGACATGGAAGCGCTCGCCGGGCGCGACCGTGTCGCGGCTCGACAGCAGGGTGGCGGTGACGCGCGGGGAGGTGACGGCGGCGGATTCGGCGGCCTTGGCACCGGCGGGCGTCAGCAGGGCGAGCGCGCATACGGCGACCGCTAGCGCGGCGCCTGCCCGCAAGCGGCTTATGAAATCCCGCGGCATCATTCCGTCGCAGCCCTCGAACATGCTGTCCCATTGCCTCAATGCGCGGCCGGAAGCCAATGACAAGGCAGTGAGGCCGCTTTTCGATTCTGCTCCGGCTGGTGAGGATGCGCAGCGCGCCATGATGTCGCCCTGCCCCGCGCCTTAGGGTCCGACCGCTCCGCTGCCCGACTCACGAGACTGACCCATGACCAGCCATCCAGCCTTTGCTCCTTCCCATGTCGCCGTGATCACCGGCGGCGCCTCCGGGATCGGCTTCGCCGCCGCCCGCGCTTTCGCCGAGATGGGCATGAAGGTCGCCATCGCAGACCGGGATGCCACGGCACTGAGGGCCGCCGGCCAGGTGCTGGCGACGCTGGTCGGCGACGACAACGTGCTCGCGATCGAAACGGATGTCGGCCGCCGCGAGGATCTGGCGCGGCTGCGTGAGCAGGTGCTGGCCCGCTTCAGCAAGGTGCATGTGCTGATGAACAATGCCGGCATGCAGCCCGGCAGCGCCATCTTCGGTCCGCATGAGGTCTGGGAGCGCATCCTCGCCGTCAATCTCGGCGGCATCGTCAACGGCTCGCAGATCTTCGCACCCGAGATGATCGCCCATGGCGAGCCGGCGCTGATCATCAACACCGGCTCGAAGCAGGGCATCACCACTCCGCCCGGCGACCCGGCCTACAACGTCTCAAAGGCCGGCGTGAAGGCCTTCGCCGAGGCGCTGCAGCACGAGCTGCGCAACACCGAGGGCTGCCGGGTCAGCGCGCATCTCTTGATCCCCGGCTTCGTCTTCACGCCGCTCACGGCGCGCGGGCGGATCGAGCAGCCCGCGGGCGCCTGGACACCCGAGCAGACGGTCGCCTTCATGCTGAAGCGGCTCGCGGCTGGCGACTTCTACATCCTCTGCCCGGACGGGGAGACGAACCGCGCGCTCGACGAGAAGCGCATGGCCTGGGCGATGGGCGACATCATCGAGAACCGCCCGCCGCTCTCGCGCTGGCACAAGGATTGTGGCGAGGCGTTCAAGGCGTTCGTCGCGAGGGGGTGAGTGCAGGCCGTCATGCTCGGGCTTGACCCGAGCATCTCAGGACGGAAAGGCGCCTTATCCTGCGCGAGATTCTCGGGTCGAGGCTTCGCCTCGCCCGAGAATGACGGCCCGGCCCGTTCAGATCGCGGCGCCGTCGCTGACGATGTCGGCGCCCAGCCCCTGCCGCACGGCGCGCACGATCTCGGCTTCCGCCGCCGCGCCGCGTCGGCGCGGCCGGGCAGCTTCGATGCGATGCTCCGCGATGATCTGGCCCGGCGCACCCGACAGGATCACGACCCGGTCGGCGAGATAGGCGGCCTCGTCGATGTCGTGGGTGACGAAGAGCACGGTCTTGCCGGTGCGCTGCCAGACGCGGACGAGTTCGTCCTGCAGGGTCTCGCGGGTCAACGCGTCGAGCGCCGAGAAGGGCTCGTCCATCAGCAGGATCTCGGGCTCGACGGCGAGCGCACGCGCCAGCGAAACGCGCTGGCGCTGGCCGCCGGAGAGCTGGTGCGGCCAGCGCTGGGCGAGCGAACTTAAGCCCACCAGATCGAGCATCTCCTGCGCCTTGGCGTGCCTCGCCGCGCGCGGCACGCGGCCTTCCAGCCCGAAGCCGACATTGGAGACGACCTTGCGCCACGGCAGCAGGCGCGAATCCTGGAAGACAAGCGCGACTGGGCGGCGGCGCTCATCCTTGGCGTGGATCACGACCTCGCCGCCGCTCGGCCTGGCGAGCCCCGCGATGACGCGCAGCAGCGTCGACTTGCCGACGCCGGACGGGCCGACGATCGCGAGGAACTCGCCGCGCCCGACCGAAAGGTCGAGCTTGTGCAGCACCTCGGTCTCTTCGCCGTCGCGGGTGAAGGTCAGCGACAGCGCCTTGATCTCGATCACGCTTTCCAACGCAGCACCCATGTCTGGAAGGCGACGAAGGCCGTGTCGAGCAGCCCGTAGAGCGCCGCCATGGTGAGCATGTAGACCACGACGATATCGGTCGCGAGCAGGCTCGACGCCTGCATCATGCGCTGGCCGACACCGGCGACGCCGAAGATCTCGGCCGCGACCACTGCCATCCAGGCCTGGCCGAGCGCCGTGCGGAAACCAACGAGGATGCCCGGCATCGCCGCCGGCAGCAGGATCTTGAACAGACGCTGCCAAGGCGACCGAAAGCCGAAGGCATCGGCCACCTCGACCAGATCGCGGTCGACACCGCGGATCGCGCCCTGTGCCGCGAAGAAGCTGATCCAGAACACGCCGATGGCGATGATGAAGACCGCCGCGCCCGGCGTCACGCCGAACCAGATGATGGCGAATGGCACCCAGGCGAGGCCCGGCACCGGCCGGAGCACGCGCACGGCCCAGGCCGTCGCCTCCTCGGCGATGCGCGACATGCCGACGAGGACACCCGCCGCGATGCCGAGCCCGGCGCCGACGAAGAGGCCGACGAAATAGTGCCAGAGCGAACCGAGGATCGCCGAAAGCCATGCCCCCGACGAAAGCTCGCGCATGAACGCCTTCGGCAGCGCGCTCGGAGGCGGCAGGAAGGCCGGATTGACCAGCCCGAAACGCGGAACCGCCTCCCAGATCAGCAGGAAGGCGGCGAGGCCCAGAAGGCCAAGGGCCGGAGCCCGCAGTCTCTTCACGATGTCAGCCGCCCGTCTTGATCGCGCGCTCGTAGTACTGCGTTTCGAACAGGCCGTCGAACGGGGCTTCCTTGTCGAGCGAGCCGAGCTTGACCTGATAGGCCTGCATGGCGCGGGCCGGCTCGATGATCTTGCGCGGATCGATCTCGAAGCGGCTGGCCGGCGAGACCAGCGCCTTGCGGATGAGTTCCGGATCGACGATGCCCTTGCCGAGCGCGGCTGCGACATGGGGCGCGGCCTTGTCCGGATCGGCCTTGAGCAACGCCGCCGCCTTGACGAGGCCATCAACGACCGCCTGCACCGCCGCCGGGCTCTTCGTGGCGAAGGCGCCGGAGACGGCGACGACCGTGCCGGGCTGGCCGGGGAAGACCTCCTCGCCGCCGGCGACCAGCTTGATCTGCGGATTGCGCGTCTGGAGGATGGTCAGGGCCGGCTCGCGCACGGTGCCACCGTCGACCGCGCCGGCCAGGATCGCCTGCTGGGTCGCGTCGATGCCCATCGGCACGATCGCGACATCCGCCTTGTCGACCTTGGCAACCTCCCAAAGCCAGTATTCCAGCACGGTGTCCGGCACCGAGCCGGGCGGCTGGGTGGCGAGGCGCGCGGGCTTGCCGTTCGCGGCACGGAACGCCTTGAAGGCAGCAGCGGGAGCGACCCCGTCGGTGAAGAACTTCGTCAGCGACGGGGCCGTGACCACGACATTCTCGCCAACGGCCGTGGACGCGACCACGCGGACATCGACGCCGCGCGAGCGGGCAACCGCCAGCGGCGCGACGCCGGCGACATAGATGTCGATCGTACCCGAGGCGAGCGCCTGGATCATGTTCGGACCGGATTCGAAGACGGTGATCGCCGTCTCGATGCCGCCCTGCTTCAGCCAGCCTTCGCCACTGGCGACGAAGAAGGGCGCCGTCCCGACGATCGGGATGTAGCCGACGCGGGCGGTGACACTCTGGGCGTGGGCCCCGTCAGAGAAGGGAGCGGCGGCCGCAAGGGTCGCGCCCATGGTGAGAAACTGGCGGCGATCCATCTTCAAATCCTTCTCGCAAGCCGGGCCGAAACCGGCCCCATTGACAGGTTGAGAAAAGGATTTTCTATCTGCGTGCAATAGATGCGCTATAAAAAGATATTTCTTCTTTCTGTTGCGCCATTCATGGAATTAACACCTACCAGATGCGAGCTTGAGAGAATGGATGCCATCGACCGCAAGATCCTGACCGTGCTGCAGGCCGACGCGAATATCTCCATCGCCGAGCTGGCCGACCGCGTCGGCCTCTCGCAGACGCCGTGCTGGAAGCGGATCCAGAAGCTCGAGCAGACGGGCGTCATCCTCAAGCGCGTGGCGCTGGTCGCGCCGGAGAAGATCGGTCTCGGGCTGACCGTCTTCGTCCAGATCGAGACGGCCGATCATTCGGGCCCCTGGCTGGAGAAATTCGCCGAGACGGTGGCCGCCATGCCGGAGGTGATGGAATTCTACCGGATGGCCGGCGATGTCGATTACATGCTGCGCGTGGTCGTCGCCGACATGGCCGCCTATGACACCTTCTACAAGCGGCTGATCGAGACCATTCCGCTCAAGAACGTGACGTCCCGCTTCGCCATGGAGCGGATCAAGGCGACGACGGCCTACAAGGTGCCGGACCTGCCGCGCGACTAGGGCCATCGCCGCCCATGACAGCGGCCCATCCCGGATGCTAGGAAGCGCGCAGTCCGACGCCTGCTCGCTTCGAGGAGCCGCCTTGCCCGCTTCCCGCTCCGTCCTCCTGATCATCGGCGGCGGCATCGCCGCCTACAAGGTGCTCGAGTTGATCCGCCGGCTGAAGGATCGCGGCATCGCCTCGCGCTGCATCCTGACCAAGGCCGGCGAGCAGTTCATCACGCCGCTTTCGGTCTCCTCGCTCGCCGGCGAACGCTGCTTCACCGATCTGTTCTCGCTGACGGACGAGGCCGATATCGGCCATATCCAGCTCTCGCGCTCGACCGATCTCGTGGTGGTGGCGCCGGCGACCGCCGACCTCATCGCCAAGATGGCGAACGGCCATGCCGACGATCTCGCCTCGACCGCCCTGCTCGCCACCGACAAGCGCGTCCTGATCGCGCCGGCCATGAACCCGCGCATGTGGCAGCATCCCGCGACGCGCCGGAACATGGCGCAGCTGGAGAAGGACGGCGTCCTCGTCGTCGGCCCCAACAGCGGAGCCATGGCCGAGCGCGGCGAGAGCGGGCCGGGCCGCATGGCCGAGCCGCCCGAAATCCTGGCGGCGATCGAGCTTGCGCTCGCCGGTGAGAAGCCGCCCGCCGCTCGCGCCATCGGCTTCCTCGGCCGGCTGCCCGGCGGCGAGCACGCGGCACCGGGCGTGCTTTCCGGCCAGCATGTGCTGATCACCTCGGGCCCGACCCATGAGGCGATCGACCCCGTCCGCTACATTGCCAACCGCTCCTCCGGGAAACAGGGCCATGCGATCGCAGCCGCAGCGGCCGCGGCCGGCGCGCGGGTGACGCTGGTCAGCGGTCCGGTCGCCCTGCCTGATCCGGCCGGCGTCGAGACCATCCATGTCGAATCGGCGCGCGAGATGCTGAACGCGGTCGAGACCGCGCTGCCGGCCGATATCGCGATCTTTGCCGCTGCCGTCGCCGACTGGCGCGTGGCCGATGCCGCCCCGGAGAAGATGAAGAAGGACGGCAGCGCGCTGCCGCCGCTCTCGCTGGTCGAGAACCCCGATATCCTCGCCACCGTCGCGCATCGCCGGAGCGGGCGCCCGCCGCTGGTCGTCGGCTTCGCCGCCGAGACGCAGAACGTCGTCGACTACGCCAAGGCGAAGCTCGCCAGGAAGGGCTGCGACCTGATCGTCGCCAATGATGTCGGAGGCACCGGCGTGATGGGCGGGGACGCCAACACCGTGCATCTGGTGACGGCGGTCGGCGTCGAGACCTGGCCGACGCTGCCGAAGGACGAGGTCGCCGCGCGGCTGATCGCCCATGTCGCGGGGCTCGTCCGGCCCGGCCAGACGGGCTGACACGATGGTCACGGTCGCATTGCAGCGCCTGCCGCACGGCGCCGATCTGCCCCTGCCCGCCTATGAGACCGCAGGGGCTGCCGGGCTCGATCTGCGCGCGGCGATCACCGAGACGCTCGTGCTCACGCCTGGCGAAAGGGCGCTGGTGCCGACCGGCCTCGCCATGCAGCTGCCGGAGGGCTTCGAGGGGCAGGTGCGGCCGCGCTCGGGGCTGGCGGTGCGCCACGGCGTCACCGTGCTGAACGCGCCAGGCACCGTCGACAGCGACTATCGCGGCGAGATCAAGGTGCCGCTGATCAACCATGGCGACGAGCCCTTCCCGATCACGCGCGGGGACCGCATCGCCCAGCTCGTGATCGCGCCGGTGACGCATGCGGTGCTGACCGAGGTCGCCACGCTCGATCCGACGGAGCGCGGAGCCGGTGGCTTCGGCTCGACGGGCGTCAGCGGCGGCGCACGCCAGGGGGATCGACGCGAGGGAGACGGGCGATGATCCTGCTCTCCCGCCGCAGCGTGCTCGCCATCGCGGCGGTCGTCGATATCGCGCTGCATGCCCGGCCCACGCCGGTCGCGGCGAAGCTGCTCGCCGCACGCCACGACCTGCCGCCGCGCCATCTGGAAACCCTGCTGCAGACGCTGGTGCGGGTCGGTATCCTAAAGGGCGTACGAGGCCCGCGCGGCGGCTATGAACTCGCCCGCGAGCGGCGCAAGATCACCGCCGGCGACATCGTCCGCGCGGCGACGCAGGAGCCGGGCGAGGAAGGGCTCGGGCCCCTGCCGCAATCGCGACTGGTCGACGAGGTGGTGGGGCCGGAGGTCCTACGCGCCTCGGCTGCCTTCCTTGCGACACTCGACGAGGTCACCGTGGAGGAGCTGTGTCGGCGCGCGCAGGAGGGCGCCGTCTTCGGAGGACTGGAGTCCAGCACAGATTTCACGATCTGATAATGTGGATTTATTGAAAACGTCGACACAGTATGTGAATTGATCTAGCTTCCGCTTCGACATCGCAGCGCTCGAACCCGCTGAGAAGGAGACATCCCATGGCTGAAGCAGCGCAGAAGCTTTCGACCCCCGAGCGCGTCCCCGGCCGCGGGCGCGTCTATGAATCGATCACCGACACCATCGGCGACACCCCGCTGGTCAAGCTCAACCGTCTGCCGGCCGAGCGCGGGGCCAAGGCGACGATCCTCGCCAAGCTCGAATTCTTCAACCCGATCTCCAGCGTCAAGGACCGCATCGGCGTCAGCATGATCGACGCGCTGGAAGCCTCGGGCACACTGAAGCCCGGCGGCACGCTGATCGAGCCGACCTCGGGCAATACCGGCATCGCGCTCGCCTTCGTGGCGGCGGCGCGCGGCTATCGCCTGATCCTGGTCATGCCCGAGACGATGTCGCTGGAGCGGCGCAAGATGCTGGCGCTGCTCGGCGCCGAGCTCGTGCTGACGCCCGGCCCCGGCGGCATGCGCGGCGCCGTCGCCCGCGCCGAGGAGCTCAAGAACGAGATCCCGGGCGCGATCATCCCGCAGCAGTTCGAGAACCCCGCCAATCCGGAGATCCATCGCAAGACCACGGCCGAGGAGATCTGGAACGACACCGACGGCAAGGTCGATATCGTCATCTCCGGCGTCGGGACCGGCGGCACCATCACCGGCGTCGGCCAGGTCCTGAAGAGCCGCAAGGCCAGCGTGAAGATGGTTGCCGTCGAGCCCGAGGATTCCCCGGTGCTTTCGGGCGGCCAGCCCGGTCCGCACAAGATCCAGGGCATCGGCGCGGGCTTCGTGCCGGGCGTGCTCGACCGCGGCATCATCGACGAGGTCGTCACCGTCGGCAACCAGACCGCCTTCGAGACGGCCCGTGCCCTCGCCAGGAGCGAAGGCATCCCGGCCGGCATCTCCTCGGGCGCGGCGGTCGCGGCCGCCCTCGAAGTTGGGGCGCGACCGGAGAACGCCGGCAAAACCATCGTGGTGGTGATCCCCTCCTTCGCCGAGCGCTACATCTCCAGCGCCCTGTTCGAAGGGCTGTGATCCCGGCCAGCGTCCAGATCGTCCGGCTGACCGATGCGCTGCCGGACGATTTCGAGGCGCTGCGCCTCGAGGCGAGCGCCCAGAGCTTCGCCTTCATCGAAGGCCTTCGCGAGGAATGGCTCGCGGGGCGCTATGACAGCGGCGACGATCGCTTCGCCGCCTTCGCAGCCTTCCATGAGGGTGAACTGGCCGGCATCGGCGCGGTGACGCCCGACCCTTACGACCCGGAGCCCGATCTCCTGCGCGTACGACATGTCTATGTCCGGTCGCTGCATCGCGGCGCCGGCGTCGGCCGCGTTCTCGCGGCCGCGCTCATCCAGCAGGGGCTGGCGCTGGCGTCGCGCCTCTCGCTGCGTGCCGCCGATCGCCACGCGGCGGCCTTCTGGGAGGCGAACGGCTTCAGGCCCGACAAGGGCGGAACGCGGCGCTCGCACCTGCTGACGCGCTGAGCCGTCTCAGCGCACCAGCACCAGCCGGTTGCCCCAGGGATCCGCGATCGTCGTCGTGCCGTCGATCTCATCGCCACCATTGGCCAGGATGCGCTCTCGCATCGCCGTGAAATCCGCTGCATCGCGCGCCACGATCTCGAAGCGGTCGAGCCCGGCCTCGCCCGGCTGCCGGGGACCCGCACCGCGGCTGCCCCAGATATTGCCGGCGATGTGGTGGTGATAACCGCCGCTGGCGAGGAAGCTCGCACCCGGATAGCGCACCATCAGCTCGAAGCCGACGAGATCGCGATAGAAGGCCTCGGCCGCCGCCGTGTCGCCGACGCGCAGATGGATATGGCCCATGCCGGTGCCGGCCGGCATGCCGGCATAGGGGGCCGCTGCAGCCTCGGCGAGCAGCCGGTCGAGGTCGAGCCGCTCGGTCGCCATGGCGATGCCGCCATCGGCGCGGCGCGGCCATTCGGAGCGCTTGCGGTCGCGGTAGATCTCGATGCCGTTGCCCTCGGGATCGGACAGATAGAGCGCCTCGCTGACCAGATGGTCGGACGCGCCTTCGAGGCGGATACCCACTTCGGCCGCATGCTTCAGCCAGTCGGCGAGATCACGCCGCGAGGGCAGCAGGATGGCGAGATGGAAGAGCCCGGCGGCCGAGCTCGGCTGCGCGGCGCCGACCTCCAGCCTGACGATGGCGCGGCCGGCGACGCCGAGCTCGGCGCTCCGGTCGGTCTTCGAGAGAAGCTGCAGGCCGATGGCGTCGCGGTAATAGGCGGTGAGCTTCGCCAGATCGTGCACGCGCAGCGTCACCGTGCCGATATGATAGGGGGCGTCATAGGCTTCGGAGTTCGCCGGCGCCTCGGTCGTCGCAGCGGTTGCGGACATGGCGGGTTCCTTTCGCGGCCGTTCCGATTTCCCCTTATGATGGCGATCCGGCTCCTGATTGTCGCCCATCCGCTCGGCAAGCATGGGATTGCGGCTGTGCAATCCAGGCGAGATCAGCCTGGCAGCGGCCGGTCGATGGCGAAATGCCGGAACCAGCTTTCCTCCTGCCCGCGCAGCAACGCGCCGATCATGCGCGAGGCGAGAAAGCTGAAGGTGATGCCGTTGCCGCCATAGCCATAAGCCGCCAACATGCGCGGCTGGCCCTGTACGCGGCCGATCAGCGGCAGGCCGTCCTCGGTCTGGCCGAAGGCGCCGGACCAGGCATGGTCGAGTTCCAGCCGGGCCGCCGGGACCAGGGCCTGGAGCCGTGCCGTGAGCACTTTCGTCTTCGCGGAAGCAAGCGCCTCGCGCCGGTCGGGATCGTCGTCCTCTTCATCCTCCCCGCCGAAGATGATGCGGCCCTCCGGGGTGGTTCGGCAGTAGCAATAGCGTTCGGAGGCCTCCCAGATCAGGGCGCGCTCCGGCCAGAGCGCCTGAGGCGGCTGCGGGACCGTCGCGATGGCCCAGCTCGAGGCCGTCCGATGGAGGTCGTTGTGGACGAAACCCGGCATGACATAGCCCGTCGCGAGCACGAGATGGCCAGCCTCGACCACCGCGCCGCCAGCGAGGGTCACGGCAGCGCCACGTCCGGTCCCGCCGAAACCGATAGCCTCGTCGCGGATGATCCGGGCACCGCGCTGCGCGGCCAGGGCGAGCAAAGCGTGGCAGAGACTCAGCGGATCGGCCTCGGCCGAGCCGGGTGAGACGATCGCCGCCTCACGATCGAAGCCGAAGGCGCCCAGCAGCGCGGCATGCTCGACGAAATCGCCCGGCAGCCCGGCGCGGTGACGGAGCTCCATCTCGTCGCGCAATTCGCGCGGGCCCGCCTCGTCGGCGGCGAGATAGATCGTCCGGCGCGGCGCGAAGCCGCAGGGCAGGGCAAGCTCCGCGACGAGCCGGCGCAGGCCCTCCACGGCGCTGAAGCTCTGCCTGTAGATCTCGGCCGCCGAAGCAAAGCCGTAGAGCGTGGCGAGCTTGCGCAGCGGCAAGTCAATCTCCCATTGCAGCATGGCCGTCGAGGCCGCTGTGCTGCCGAAGCCCTCGCGCTCGCGGTCGATCACGACGGTGTCGAGGCCGAGCGCGGTCATGTGTTCCGCCAGGAACGCGCCGGTGATGCCGCCGCCGACGATGGCGACATCCCAGCCCATATCGCGCTCGAGCGGCCGTCCCGGCGGGCGGTGCGTTCTCGCGCGCCAGGGACCGGCGCCGCTGCGCAGATCGGCATGGCGGGTGGTTTCGGGGTCAAGCATGGCTCACTCGGCCCGGGCGGGCCCGACGCGATCGGCCATGGTCGCGCCGCGCTGGCCGAGGGGAAGGGGCTCGCCGGTCGTGGTGTCATGCGCCGTCTGGTGCTCGAGCTCAGCATTGAGCTCGGCGCCGGCCAGCACGATCATCGCGGACAGCCAGAGCCAGGTCATGAACACCACGACTGTGGCGAGCGAGCCATAGGCCGCCGTGTAGTTGCCGAGCGTGCTGACATACCAGGAGAAGGCAAAAGAGGCCGCGCCCCAGAACAGCGCCGCCAGCCCTGCGCCCGGCATGACCCAGACGAAGCGGGCGCGCTGGCGGCTCGGGCCGATCCAGTAGAGGCTGGCGATCGAAAAGCTCGCCAGGACGAAGAAGAACGGCCAGCGCACCAGCCGGACCATGCGCTCCAGCTCGGAATGGAAGGGAAAGAGCGCCGTCAGCACCGGCAGGCTCGCGATCACGATCAGCGCCGCGACCAGCATGGCGATGCCGCTGATGGTGGTCAGCAACGAGATGAAGTTGAGCTTCAGGAAGCTGCGCTTCTCTGTCTCCCGATAGATGATGTTCAGTGCGTCGAAGAGCCCCTTCACCGCCGCATTGGCCGACCAGGTGGCGACGGTGAGGCTGATCAGGAAGGTCAGCGACAGGACCGGGCCGGATTGGCCCGCCAGCCGGATCGCCTGCTCGTGGATCAGCTCGCGCGCGGCCTGCGGGAACATCGTCGTGACCGTATCGAGCTGGGCCGCGATGGTCGCCGGATCGGTGAAATAGCGGTAGATCGTGACGAGCAGCGAAAGCGCCGGCACCAGCGAGAGCAGGGTGAAGAAGGCCACCGCTCCGGCCAGCGAACTCAGCCTGTTGTCGGCGACGTTGCTCGAGAAGCGCAGCAGCACGTCCTTCCAGCCGAGCCAGGTCATCTGCAGTGGCGTCTGCGCCAGACGCCCGCGCACCTCCTCTTGCCGGCGACGGCGTGCGCGGCCGGTGATCGCCCCGGACAGATAGCCGAGCGCGACCCCCAATCCGGCAGCACCCGTGATCCGCTTCAGGAATGCCATGTCGGGATAGGGTTCTCCGCTGCTGCCAGCAGCTTGCGGGCAACCGGGCCGAACCGCAATTGTTCCCGCGCAGGCGGGGCAGCCGACTTAGCCGATTGTTAACCTTAATGCTTCGTTATGGCCGGGCACGGCGAGGCAAGCCGGTGCGGATGAATTCTGCTTTCGGACCAGCCCAATGACGACGCTCAGAACCACCCTGACGGGGCTCGCGCTCCTGTTCTCCGCCGCCGCGGGCGCGGCCGATCTGCGGGGCGTCACGCTGCCGCCGGCCCCGGACCTGCCACCGCTCTATAGCTGGAACGGTTTCTATGCCGGCCTGCAGGGCGGCTATTCCTGGGGCAGCAGCCGGGTCCGGGTTGGGGACGTGGCCGGACCCTTCGCGCCCGCGAGCTTCCGTATCGACGACAATCTCGCCTTCGGCGGCGCGCATGCCGGCTTCAACTATCAGATGGGCGGCATCGTGCTGGGCATCGAAGGCGATGTCGAGGTGCTGGACAGCTCCAGCCGCTTCACGAACGGCGGCCTCACCGGCCGGATCACCCGGGACTGGCAGGGCGCGGCGCGAGCCCGCATCGGCTATGCCTTCGACCGGCTGATGATCTATGCCGCCGCCGGCGCCTCCTTCACCGAATATGAGCGGCGCGTCTATGACGGGGCCGGGTTCGGCGAGCGGCTGACCAGCGCGCGTACCGGCTGGAACATCGGCGCCGGCATCAACTTCGCCTTCACCGACAACCTGATCCTGGGCGCCGAGTACCGCTACACCGATTTCGGCCGCAACCGCTTCGCCAGCTCGGGCGCCTTCCCCGGCCTCACCGGCAGCCAGGAGCTGACGACGCACGCCGCCCGCGCCAGCATCGCCTACAAGTTCTGAGGTCCTGTGCCTGCCGTCATGCTCGGGCTTGACCCGAGCATCTCTTGAAGGAAGGGCGCCTTCTACGGCCTGAGATTCTCGGGTCTGCGCTTCGCTGCGCCCGAGAATGACGGGTCCTAGAAGCCCGTGCGCTGCCGGATCGCGGCGGCTAGCGTACCGTCGTCGAGATAGTCGAGCTCGCCGCCGACCGGCACGCCATGGGCGAGCTTCGTCACCTTGACCGGCAGATGCGCCAGGAGATCGGTGATGAAATGCGCGGTGGTCTGGCCATCGACCGTGGCGTTGAGCGCGAGGATGACCTCCTTCACCGCCGGATCGGAGGCGCGCGCCACCAGCGCGTCGAGCGAGAGATGCTCAGGGCGCACCCCGTCCAGCGCCGAGAGCACCCCGCCCAGCACATGGTAGCGGCCGGCGACCGCGCCGGAACGCTCCAGCGCCCAGAGATCGGAGATGTCGGCGACGACGACGATCAGGCTGTCGTCGCGGCGCGGATCGGTGCAGAGGCCGCAGGGGTCGCGGGTATCGACATTGCCGCAGCGCGAGCAGACGACGATGCGATCGCGGGCGACAGTCATGGCCTCGGCGAGCGGGCCGAGCAGCTGCTCGCGCTTCTTGACCAGATGCAGCGCAGCGCGCCGGGCCGAGCGCGGCCCGAGCCCCGGCAGCTTCGCCAGGAGCTGGATCAGTCTTTCGATCTCGGGGCCGGCAATGGCGCGGGACATGGTGCTACGCCGTCATTCCGCGGCGGCCGCAGGCCGAACCCGGAGCCCGCGACCGGGTGAGCGTCATCGAACAAGCCGTCACGAACGGGCTCGCCCCGTCGTGGGTTCCGGGTTCTTCGCTACGCGAAGCCCCGGAATTAGCGCTGGTTCGCACGCTCAAAACAGCTTCATGCCGGGCGGGATCGGCAGGCCCTTGGTGACCTCGGCCATGCGCTCCTGCATGACGCGCTCGCCGCGGCCGCGCGCATCGTTGGCGGCGGCAACGACCAGGTCCTCGAGGATCTCGCGCTCGTCGGGAACCATCAGGCTGGGATCGATCTTGACGCCCTTGAGCGCGCCTTTGGCGGTCATGGTCACCGTGACCATGCCGCCGCCCGCCGTGCCCTCGACCTCGATGGTGTCGAGCTCGGCCTGCATGTCGGCCATCTTCTGCTGCATCTGCTGAGCCTGCTTCATCAAGCCCATCATGTCGCGCATGGGAGATCCTCCTCGAAGGGGTCAGAAATCGATGCCGTCGAAATCCGGCTCGGCATCGTCGAACAACGGCTCGGCGTCAGGCAGGTATTCGTCCTCGGACGGCACGGCAGCGGCGTTTTCGGCGGCGGCAACGGCGCGCGGGTCGCGGACATCGACGATGCGCGCGCCCGGGAAGCGCTCCAGCACAGCCTTCACGGCGGGATGAGCGGCCGCGTCGTTCTCGCGCTGGTCCTTCGCGGCGGCGGCCTGCTCCCGCAGCGTGGCGCCGCCCTCCTCATTGACCACCGCGACCATCCAGGTCTGACCGGTCCATTCCTTGAGGCGGCGCGAGAGATCCTGCGCCAGCGTACGCGAAGCGCCTTCGACCAGCGAGAACTCGACGCGACCGGCTTCGAAGCGCACCGGGCGGACATCGCGCTCGAGCGCGAGCTTCAGGGTGATCTCGCGGTTCTGCGAAGCGAGCGCGACGACATCCTCCAGGCTGGCGACGATGGCGGTCGGCGCCGCCACGGGGCGCGCGACCGGAGCCGGCGCCGGATTGGCGCTGGCGAGGATCGGCCGGGCAGCCAGAGCGGTGTTGCCACCGCCGATGGGCGGACGCGGCGCGCCGCCGCCATTGCCGTTACCGCCGGGAATGGCGCCGGAGCCGTCGCGCAGCATCTTCAGCGCCTCGTCCGGCGTCGGCAGGTCGGCGGCGTGGGCGAGGCGCACCAGCACCATCTCGGCGGCCATGACCGGCCGATCGGCCTGCTTCACCTCGGCAATGCCCTTGAGCAGCATCTGCCAGGTGCGGGCGAGCACGCGCACCGACAGGCGCTGCGCGAAATCGCCGCCGCGCACGCGCTCGGCCTGGGCGAGGCTGTTGTCCTTGACGGCGTCCGGCACGAGCTTGAGCCGCGTCACCAGATGGGTGAACTCGGCGAGGTCATTCAGGACAACGACCGGGTCGGCGCCGGCGTCATATTGCGCGCGCAGTTCGCCGAGCGCGGCGGCGATGTCGCCCTTCATCACGGATTCGAAGAGGTCGATGACGCGCGCCCGGTCGGCGAGGCCGAGCATGGCGCGGATGTCCTCGAGCGTGATCCGGCCTGCGGCGTGGGCAATCGCCTGATCGAGGATCGAGAGGGAGTCGCGCACCGAGCCCTCCGCCGCGCGGGCGATGGCGGCGAGCGCCTCCTCCTCGGCATCGACGGTCTCGGCCCGGCAGATGCCGGCGAGATGGGCGACGAGCTGATCCGCCTCGACCCGGCGCAGGTCGAAGCGCTGGCATCGGGAGAGCACGGTGATCGGCACCTTGCGGATCTCGGTCGTCGCGAAGATGAACTTCGCGTGCGGCGGCGGCTCCTCAAGAGTCTTCAGGAAAGCGTTGAAGGCGCCGGTCGAGAGCATGTGCACCTCGTCGACGATGTAGACCTTGTAGCGCGCCGAGACCGGGGCATAGCGCACCGCGTCGTTGATCTGGCGGATGTTGTCGACGCTGTTGTTGGAGGCCGCGTCGATCTCCATCACGTCGATATGGCGGCCCTCGATGATCTCGCGGCAATGGATGCCGAATTCGCGCAGATCCGTCGTCGGCGCGCCGCCGCCATCGGGCGTCTGATAGTTGAGCGCGCGCGCCAGGATGCGGGCAGTGGTGGTCTTGCCGACACCGCGCACGCCGGTCAGCATCCAGGCCTGCGGGATGCGGCCGGCCGCAAAGGCATTGGTCAGGGTCCGCACCATCGCGTCCTGGCCGATCAGGTCGCCGAAATGCGCCGGGCGGTATTTGCGGGCCAGCACGCGATAGGGCGTGGGCGCAGCCGTCGCCGCCGGCACGGGCGCCGGGTCGAAACCGGCGAAGCCCGGTTCGTCAGCGGAGGCGGCGTCGATCTCGTCGGTCATGAAGCTGGTTTCGCCAATCGAGAGGCGAGGGTCAATGGCGCGTTGCGCAGAATTGGGCACAGCGCATGTTTGGGCGCCGCGCCGCTGTCTGGCGCTTTCCAGGCGCATGAGGTGGGAGGCTGGACGAAGACCCGTTCGGTCTCGTTAGGGCTGCTTCCTTCCGGACCTGACCCGGTTGGCGAGTGAGACGTCCCTCGCCAACCTCCCGCCCGCTATATCGGGGATGTCGGCCGGAATCGCAAGCCGGTAGAGAAAGGCCGCGAAACCTTGCCGCAGCACGCGGTTCGGCCGCGACTTTGCCGTTGACTTGGCGTCGTCCATCCGTCATAAGCCCGCGACTTGCGCAGCCGAGAGGCGGCGCCGACCCTTATCGCATGACAGGCTCGGTTGGCCATGCTTTCCCCGGGAAAGCCGCGGCCGTCGTGCTCATAAAGGCCCCGGAGACGGACCGTGAAGAGAACCTATCAACCCAGCAAGCTGGTTCGCAAGCGCCGCCACGGCTATCGCGCCCGCATGGCGACCAAGGGTGGCCGCAAGGTCATCGCCGCCCGCCGCGCGCACGGCCGCAAGCGCCTGTCGGCCTGACGAACCGAGGCGCGTGACCTCAGCGCGCCCGTTCCGGAAGACTGGCCAATCGCCATGCGCCTCGCCCGTCTGACGCAACGCAAAGAATTTCTGGCGGCGGCCGAGCACGGCCGCCGTTTTCGTTCGTCTGCCTTCATGGCGCAGGTGCGCGACGCCGCGCCCGAGGAGGGCCGCGACAGCCTGCGCCTCGGCCTCACCGCCTCGCGCAAGACGGGCAATGCCGTGAAGCGCAACCGCATCCGCCGGCGCCTGCGCGCGGCCGCGGCCCAGGCCCTGCGCGACCAGACGCACAAGCCCTGCGACATCGTGATCGTCGCGCGCTCCGAAGTGCTCGGTGCCGATTTTCACGCACTCGTGGCCGATCTTTCGATTGCCATCGACCGGGCGAAGCCTCAAAAGCCGCAGGCGAAACTCCGTGCTCCGCGTGGCGCGGTGCCGCGAAGCTAGACCGACGCGCCTTTTTCTGAACCTGCCGGACCAAGCGAGATCCGTTTCCGATCATGATGAAAGAAGACAACCGCAATCTGCTTCTCGCGATCGTCCTGTCCGTGGTCGTGCTGCTCGGCTGGCAGTTCTTCTACGGCGTGCCGCAGATGGAAAAGCAGAAGCAGGCCGCCCAGCAGACCCAGCAGGCCCAGAGCCAGCAGGCGCCCGCTGCTTCCGGTACTGCTCCCGCCCCGGCGACGCCCGGCCAGCCGGCCGGCTCTGCCGCGCCCGGCGCTGCAGCAGGCCAAGGCTTCGGCACGCGCGACCAGGCGCTGGCCGCCAGCCCGCGCGTCCGCATCGACACGCGGCGCATCGCAGGCTCGATCTCGCTGACCGGCGCGCGCATCGACGACGTCTCGCTCAAGGCCTTCCGCGAGACGGTCGATCCCAACAGCCCGATCATCGTGCTGCTCTCGCCGGCCGGTGGGCCCAACGCCTACTATTCGGATTTCGGCTGGGTCGCGGCGCCCGGCAGCAATGTCGCGGTCCCGAACGCCGCGACCGTCTGGACGGCAGACAACCAGACCCTGACGCCGGCGAAGCCCGTCACGCTGAGCTGGGACAACGGCCAGGGCCTGACCTTCAAGCGCGTCGTCAGCGTCGACGACAACGCCATGTTCACGGTCCGCAACGAGGTCGAGAACAAGGGTGCGGCCGCGGTCACGCTCTTCCCCTACGGGCAGATCGTCCGGCACGGCCGGCCGCAGACGCTCGGCTACTACGTCCTGCACGAGGGCCTCGTCGGCTATGTCGGCGAGCAGCACGGCCTGCAGGAATGGACCTACGACAAGCTCGACAAGGAGCCGGCGCTCTCGCCCGGCACCGTCGGCCGGGTCTGGAAGGATGCGGTCGGCGGCTGGGTCGGCATCACCGACAAGTACTGGGCCGCGACCGCCATCCCTGACCAGCAGCGCAAGTTCGAGGGGCGCTTCTCCTCGTTTCAGAACGGAAACGACCGCACCTTCCAGGCCGACTTCCTGGCCGAGGCTGTCGCGGTGGCGCCCGGCGCGACGGCGACCTCGCAGTCCAAGCTCTTCGCCGGTGCCAAGGAAGTGGCCGCGATCAACGGCTATGAGCGCGATCTGCAGATCCTGCGCTTCGACCTGCTGATCGACTGGGGCTGGTTCTATTTCTTCACCAAGCCGCTCTTCTTCCTGCTCGACTGGATCTACAAGCACGTCGGCAATTTCGGTGTCGCGATCCTGATCGTCACCGTGCTGCTCAAGGGGCTGTTCTTCCCGCTCGCCAACAAGTCCTACGCCTCGATGGCGAAGATGAAGGCGCTGCAGCCGGAAATGACCGCCATCCGCGAGCGCCATGCCGACGACAAGATGAAGCAGCAGCAGGCTCTGATGGAGCTGTACAAGACCCAGAAGATCAACCCGATCGCGGGTTGCTGGCCGGTGCTGCTGCAGATTCCGGTGTTCTTCGCGCTCTACAAGATCCTGTTCATCACCATCGAGATGCGGCACGCGCCGTTTTTCGGCTGGATCCACGATCTCGCCGCGCCGGACCCGACCAACATCTTCAACCTGTTCGGAGCGCTGCCCTTCACGCCACCGACCATGCTGCATCTCGGCGCTTGGCCGATCATCATGGGCATCACGATGTTCATCCAGATGAAGATGAACCCGGAGCCGCCGGACCCGGTGCAGAAGATGATGTTCACCTGGATGCCGGTGTTCTTCACCTTCCTGCTCGGCTCGTTCCCGGCCGGCCTGGTGATCTACTGGAGCTGGAACAACCTGCTCTCGGTGACCCAGCAGGGCTTCATCATGAAGAAGAACGGCGTGAAGATCGAACTCTTCGACAATCTCAAGGGCATGTTCGGCAAGAAGCCAGCGGATGCCACAGCCGCGGCGGCGCCAAAGCCCGCCAACACCAACAAGAAATGAGAGCCCGAAGGGCGGGGCTTCCCCGCCCTTCGCCTTTTCAGGCCATCTCTTTGCTCAAGCCATGTCCCTGCCCGATCCGCTGACGCGCCATCCCATTTCCGGCTGGAAAGGCACCGCCTTCCTCAGGGCGATCGTCGACCATCCGCTGATCGAGGTGGGCGACTACAGCTATTATGACGACTCGCGCGGACCGGAGCATTTCGTCGCGCGCTGCGTGCGCTATCATTTCGACTTCATCGGCGACCGGCTGATCATCGGGAAATTCGTCGCCATCGCCCAGGCCGCCCAGTTCATCATGAACGGCGCGAACCATCCGCTCGGCGGCTTCTCGACCTTTCCCTTCCAGATGTTCGGCGTCGGCGATCCGGAAGCGCTCAAGCGCCCGGGGCCGAATAATCGCGGCGACATGGTGATCGGCAACGATGTCTGGATCGGGCGCGAGGCGGTGATCATGCCCGGCGTGACGATCGGCGACGGCGCCGTGATCGGCACGCGGGCGCAGGTGACGAAGGACGTGCCGCCCTATGCGGTGGTCGCCGGCAACCCCGGGCGGATCGCGAAGATGCGCTTTACCCCCGAGATCGTCGCCGAGCTGCTCGCGATCCGCTGGTGGGATTGGGATGCCGGGAAGATCGCGCGCAATGTCGCCGCGATCCAGGGCGCCGACATCGACGCGCTGCGCGCAGCCGTGTAGGCAAGGCAGATGACCGATCAAACCGCCAGCTCATTCACCGAAGACGAGCTCGAATCCGCCCGTAAGCTCTTCGAAGGGCCGTGGGACTTCGTCTGGGCCTCGACCAAGATCGACGACCTGCCGCCGATGGTGGGGCAGGAGATCGCCTTCGCCGGACGCTCCAATGTCGGCAAGTCGAGCCTGATCAACGCGCTGACGCGGCGCAACGCGCTCGCCCGGACCTCGCATACGCCGGGCCGGACGCAGCAGCTCAATTTCTTTCGGCAGGTCGGCCATGACGAGCGCCTGACCATCGTCGACATGCCGGGCTACGGCTATGCCGCCGTCGGCAAGGAGAAGGTCGCGGCCTGGACGAACCTGATCCACGACTATCTGCGCGGGCGCGCCAATCTGATGCGCGTCTATGTGCTGATCGACGCCCGCCACGGCATCAAGGATGTCGACGGCGCCGTGCTGGAGACGCTCGACAAGGCCGCCGTCTCCTATCAGGTCGTGCTGACCAAGAGCGATGCGCTCAAGAAGAGCGAGCAGTCCGCGATGGTCGAGAAGACGCTCGCCGCCATCAAGCGTCGGGCGGCCGCCTTCCCCGAGGTGCTGCTGACCTCGAGCGAAAAGGGAACGGGAATCCCCGAATTCCGCGCCGCGATCGCGCGAGTGCTGGCCGAGCGGATCTGACGTCAGCGCAGATCGAACCGGAGACCGGCCCCCGATGAAATTCGAGCCGGACTCCTTCGGCGCGATCAGGCCGAACGCGCCGGAACGATGATGGATGGTCGCAATAGACGCCGGGCAGCTTCACGATGCCGCGCCCGCCCGCGCTTGACCCGGACAGCGCTTCGTCGCTTTTCCGTTCAGTGATGCCAAGGCCAGACTTGGGCATGCCGACCGGAGCCCCGTCCATGACCGCCACCCGCATCCACCTCGCCCTCGCCGCCCTGATGGGGTTTATCGGCGTCGCGTTGCTGGCGGCGGCGACCCATCTCGCCAGCACGGGCCATGTTCAGACGGCAGGGCAGATCCTGCTGTTCCATGCGTCGGCCGTGATCGGCGCGACCGCAGGGCGCAAGGGCGGCTACCTGCACGACGGCATCGCACGGATCGCGCTCTCGGCCATCATCTTCGGCGCTGCGCTGTTCGCGGCCGATCTCTCCCGCCGCGGCTTCGCCGATGCGGCGCTGTTCCCGCGCGCGGCGCCGACCGGCGGCTGGTTCATGCTCGGCGGCTGGCTCGGGCTCGCCATTGCGGCCGTGAGCGCGAAACGAGACTGAAGCACACCACCTGGCTCCAGCCGTCGCGCCATGGCGAGCATCGCTATTGGATGGCGAAGACCCCGATATCCCGCGAGACGCCGCGCAGCCCGACCTCTTGCCGCAGCGGCTTCAATCCCAGTTCGGCGAGCAGATCATTGGCACCCGGATCGCCGAGCACGGCATCGGTGGTGAAGATCTCGTTCGAGGCGGCGAGATGCTGCACGCGGGATGCGATATTCACCGTCTGCCCGAAATAGTCCTGCCGCTCATTGAGATTGACCGCGATGCAGGGCCCTTCGTGGATCCCGATCTTGAGGATCATGTCCTCCTTGCCGCGTGCCTCGTTGATCCCACGCATCGCGTCGCGCATGCGAACCGCAGCCGCGATGGCGCGGTCAGGCGCAGGAAACGACGCCATGACTGCATCGCCGATCGTCTTGACCACGGCGCCGGTCTCGGACGCCACGATCTCGCTCAGGACCCTGAAATGTGCCCTAACCAGATCGAAGGCGACGAGATCGCCCACGCGTTCATAGAGTTCCGTCGACCCCCGAAGGTCGGTGAAGAGGAAGGTCAGGCTCGCGATCTTCAAGCGCTGATCAACGTCGAGCGTGTCGGTGCGATAGATATCCCGGAAGGTCTGGTTCGAGAGGACGCGCTTGGCGGTCAGGAACGGGCGGCGCTTTCCAAGCACATGATGGAGCGCGTCGTTCGCGATGCAGACCGACGGCAAGGTGCGGACGTCGGTATGATTCTCGACGGCGATCCGCAAAGGCCCCGGGTGCATCACCAGCGTGTCGTTGTGGCGATGCGCCCTGTCGAACACCAGTGAGAGATTCTGCCGCTCCTTCGTCGATTCGCCCTTCACATCGATGAACTGCGCGGCATGCGTCACCGGCTCGAAGACGATGATGAAGGATTGCGCGATCTGAAGGGATATAACGGCCTTCTCACCGGCCGGCAGCTCCAGGGCCTCGACGATGAACTCGTCGACCATCGCCTCGTAGTCCTGTTCCGGCAGATCGACCCCCGAGCCCCAGTAGATCTGACGGAAATACTCGATGGCCGGAAGCTGGTGCGGGTGATGAGCCTCGATCCGCCTGACATTGGGACTGACCGTGAACGTCACCTCGACCATTTCGTCGAGCGAAGGCTCGTAGCCGGCGGCGCATAGCGCGCAGGTATAGATCCCGCTGCGGACATGCTTCAGCGAAGCGCCAGCATCGAGCACCCCGCCACAGCCGGGGCAAAGAACGTTCCACGAGAATTCGAAGAGACCGAGCCGGGCGGCGTGCAAGAAACCGCCGATCACCTGCTCTTCGTCCAGGCCCCGCTCGGCAGAGAACGCGAGCGCGTTAATGCGATTGAGCTTTCGGTCAGGCGCGGTCGCGATCAGCCTTTCGATCTCGTCCACGATCTCAGCCGATACGGATTGGCGCAGAACGTCGAACAAGGATCGGGCACTGGTCATTGACCGATCTCCCCATTTCCATGATCCGGCGGAATGATAGGCTCGAGTTCCCGGCTTGGCTATCGCGGCTCCGCCAAGAGCCCGAAACGGGGCTGATCCGCATCAGCGTTCTTCCGCCGCCCGGCAAGTTCGGTTAGAAGCGCGGCCGCGCCCTTCTCCTGCGGCCGCGCGCGGAGTCCGCCCAATGAACGATCATCCCCATCTGACGCCGTCGCAAGCTGCCGACCTGCTCGTCCAGGCGCTGCCGCATATGCAGCGCTATGACCAGGAGATCATCGTCATCAAGTATGGCGGCAACGCCATGGGCGACGCCGCCACCGCCGAGGATTTCGCCGAGGACATCGTGCTGCTCGAGCAGTCCGGCCTGAAGCCGGTCGTCTGCCATGGCGGCGGGCCGCAGATCGCGGCGATGCTCAAGAAGCTCGGCATCCAGTCCGAGTTCAAGCAGGGCTTGCGCGTCACCGATGCCGCGACCGTCGAGGTCGTCGAGATGGTGCTCGCCGGCTCGGTGAACAAGGAGATCGTTGGCTATATCAGCCGCGAGGGCGGCAAGGCGATCGGGCTCTGCGGCAAGGACGGCAATATGGTGACCGCCCGCAAGGTGACGCGCACCATCGTCGACCCCGATTCCAAGATCGAGGAGGTGCTCGACCTCGGCTTCGTCGGCGAGCCCGAGGCCGTCAACACCACCGTGCTCGATGCCGTGCTCAAGGCCGAGCTGATCCCCGTGCTCGCGCCGGTCTGCGCGGCGGCGGACGGCCAGACCTATAACGTCAACGCCGACACCTTCGCCGGCGCGATCGCGGGCGCGCTCAACGCCAAGCGCCTGCTGCTGCTGACCGACGTGCCAGGCGTGCTCAACAAGGACAAGCAGCTCATCCCGGAGCTCACGGTCGAGGAATGCCGCCGACTGATCGCCGACGGCACGATCTCGGGCGGCATGATCCCGAAGATCGAAACCTGCATCTATGCGCTGGAGAAGGGCGTCGAAGCGGTCGTCATTCTCGACGGCAAGGTGCCGCACGCCGCCCTCATCGAGCTCTTCACCGATACCGGCGCCGGCACGATCATCCGGCGCTGATCCCAGCCGTCATTCTCGGGCGGAGCGAAGCTCCGACCCGGGAATCTCATAGTCAGAATGCGCTGGTTTCCGAGGTGGTCGGGTCAGGCCCGACCATGAGGCAGGCGGCTATTGGGCTGCGGCCATTAAGTCTTGGCCAAGGACTTGCACCGCAGACTCCGACTCGCCACATCTCGGAGTCCGATGAAAACACTCACTGTATCCCCGGCCGCGACCCTGCCCCTGACGGCGGAGGCCTTCGCGCATGTCGACCACTGGATTTTCGACCTCGACAACACGCTGTACTCGCACGAGGCCAAGGTCTGGCCGCAGGTCGACGAGCGGATCACGCTGTTCCTCTCCGAGCTGTTCGGGCTCGACGGGATGTCGTCACGCGCGCTGCAGAAGTACTATTACCAGCATTACGGCACGACGCTGAAAGGGCTGATGCAGGAGCACGGCATCGACCCGGGCGACTTCCTCGACTTCGCCCACCAGATCGACCTGACCCTGCTCGACCCCAATCCCGATCTCGGTGCGGCGATCGCGGCGCTGCCCGGTCGCAAGCTGATCCTGACCAATGGTTCGCGCGGCCATGCCGAGAACGTCGCCGGCAAGCTCGGCATCCTCCACCATTTCGAAGACATCTTCGACATCGTGCAGGCCGGCTTCACGCCGAAACCCGAGCGCGTCACCTATGAGAACTTCCTCGCCAAGCATGCGGTCGATCCCGGCCGGGCGGCGATGTTCGAGGATATCGAGAAGAACCTCGTGGTGCCGAGCGCGCTCGGCATGAAGACCGTGCTGATCGTGCCGAAGACACCCGATCCGTTCCGCGAGGCCTGGGAGCAGGTCGCCGTAGAGGCCGGCCATGTCCACCATGTCACGGCCGATCTCACCGGCTTCCTCAAGCCGCTCGGTCGGCTTGACGAACGCTCCGCCTGACGCCTGCGGAACGGAACGCTCGACGCGTTCCCCCAAAAGGAAAATCTGTTCTTCTTTACGAACAAAACGAGAGATGCTAATCCCCATGTCCGTTAAAAAGAACGGACATGAGGTTTCCTATGCCGGCATCGGACAACGACGCAGCCAAGCTGCACCCTGAAACCCGTCTCGTCCATGCCGGCATCATGCGCTCGCAATACGGCGAGACGTCCGAGGCGCTGTTCCTGACGCAGGGCCATGTCTACGACAATGCCGCCCAGGCGGAGGGCCGCTTCCTCAACACCGATCCCGGCTTCCAGTACGGCCGCCTGTCGAACCCGACGGTGGCGATGCTGGAGGAGCGCATGGCCGCCTTCGAGGGCGCCGAGGCCTGCCGCGCCACGGCGACGGGCATGGCGGCCGTGACCGCGGCCGTGATGGCGCCGGTGCGCGCCGGCGACCATGTCGTGGCGGCCAGCGCCCTGTTCGGCTCCTGTCGCTACATCGTCGAGGATCATCTGCCGCGCTACGGCGTGGAATCGACCCTGGTCGACGGTACCGACATCGAGGCCTGGCGCAAGGCGGTGAAGCCGAACACCAAGGTCTTCTTCCTCGAAAGCCCGTCCAACCCGACGCTCGAGGTCATCGACATCCCCGCCGTCGCGAAGATCGCGAAGGAGGCCGGTGCCATCCTCGTCGTCGACAACGTCTTCGCCACGCCGCTCTTCCAGCGCCCGCTGGAACTCGGCGCCGATATCGTCGTCTACTCCGCCACCAAGCATATCGACGGGCAGGGGCGCTGCCTCGGCGGACTGATCCTCGGCTCCAAGAAACTGATCGAAGGCGATATCCAGCAGTATCTGCGCCAAACCGGCCCCGCGCTCTCGCCCTTCAACGCCTGGGTGATGCTGAAGTCGCTGGAGACGCTCTCCCTGCGCATCGGCAAACAGGCCGAGAATGCGACCAAGGTCGCCGACTGGCTCGCGGCCCATTCCGTCCCGTCGCGGGTGATCTTCTGCGGCCACGAGAGCCATCCGCAGGCCGAGCTCATCGCCCGCCAGATGAGCGGCCCCTCGACGCTGATCGCCTTCGAGGTGCCGGGTGGCAAGGAAGGCGCCTACCGCCTGCTCGATGCCTGCACGCTGATCCGGATCTCGAACAATCTCGGTGATGCCAAGAGTCTGATCGTCCATCCGGCGACGACGACGCATCAGCGCTTCACGCCGGAGGTGCGCGCCGCGATGGGCGTGACCGACGGGCTGATCCGCCTCTCGATCGGGCTGGAGCATCCGGACGACCTGATCGCCGATCTGGAGCAGGCTCTGGCGAAGGTCTGAGGTCCAGTCGTCATTCTCGGACGCTGCACGGCAGCGACCCGGGCATCTCAGGCCGATAGCGGCGTCGGAGCCTCCTTCTGCGCGAGACGCTCGGGTCCAGCCCGAGCATGACGGCTGTTGGGGCGGGCCAGTGGTCATCGCCGCCCGCCTTTGCTAAAGCGGGGCCCATTCCCGCAAAGGCTTGAGAGGCCAGCATGCGTTCGGGCGAAGTGAAGCGCCGCACCAACGAGACCGATATCGTGGTCTCGCTCTTGATTGACGGCACCGGCAAGGCCGAGATCGCCACCGGCGTCGGCTTCTTCGACCATATGCTCGACCTGTTCGCCCGCCATTCGCTGATCGACCTCAAGGTCGCGGTGAAAGGGGATACTCATATCGACGACCACCATTCGGTCGAGGATGCCGGCATCGCGCTGGGCGAAGCACTGAAGCAGGCGCTCGGCTCCAAGAAGGGCATCCGCCGCTATGCCGACGTGCATCTGCCGATGGACGAGACGCTGACGCGCGTCGCGCTCGACGTCTCGGGCCGGCCCTTCCTCGTCTTCCGGACCGAATTCAAGGCGCAGAAGATCGGCACCTTCGACACCGAACTGGTGCGCGAGTTCTTCCAGGCCTTCGCCATCAATGCCGGCATCACGCTCCATGTCGAAACGCTGTATGGCGACAACGCCCACCATATCGCCGAGAGCTGCTTCAAGGGGCTGGCGCGGGCGCTGCGGCAAGCGCTGGAGATCGATCCGCGCGAAGGCGACCGCATCCCCTCGACCAAGGGCGCGCTCTAGAGCCAAAAACAGCTCTAAATAGAACGTACTCAATAGCTTACCTCATTTCCTTCATGCGATCTGGCATTCACGTCGCACCGTTCGGGAATGCTCACAGGAGGGTTTGATGGCCTTCTACACCGTCATGACGCCGCCGCCGGGTTCCGGCGGGCTGCGCAGCGAGATCGAGCAGGCGCGGCTTACGCCCGAGAGCTTCTCCTGGGGCGCCTTCCTGTTCACCGGTCTCTGGCTGCTGGGCAAGCGGCTGTGGCTGGCGACGCTCGTCTTCGTGCTGGTTCTCGGGGGGCTGATCTATCTGCGCAGCCGCTTCGGTTTGCATCCGGGGGCGCTGACGCTGTCCTATTGGACGATCGCGCTCTTCCTCGGCTTCGAGGGCAACAACCTCGTCGCACGCAAGCTCGCCCGCAAGGGCTGGCGGCTTGCCGACGTCGTCGAGGCGCGTGACCTGCCGGAGGCCGAGCGCCGCTATTTCGAGCGGGCGCTGGCGGCTTATCCGCCGGTGCCTCGCGCCGCAGCCCCGGCGGCGGCGCCGCAGCCGCTGCCGCCGAGCGGTTCTCTGCCGATCATCGGCCTGTTCCCGGAGGCGAAGGGCCGATGAGCCAGAGCGTTGCGATCATCGATTACGGCTCGGGCAACCTGCACTCTGCCGCCAAGTCCTTCGAGCGGGCGGCGCAGGAGAGCGGCATCGCCTCGACCATCCGCGTCACCAGCGACACGGCGGTGGTGCGCGCGGCCGACCGCATCGTGCTGCCGGGCGTCGGCGCCTTCGCCGATTGCCGGCGCGGGCTCGATGCCGTGTCGGGCATGGTCGAGACGCTGGAAGAGGTAGTGCGCCGCCAGGGCCGCCCCTTCCTCGGCATCTGCGTCGGCATGCAGCTCCTTGCCTCGCGCGGGCTTGAATACACGATCACCCAGGGCCTCGGCTGGATTCCGGGGGATGTCGCGCTGATCGAGCCCACCGATGCCGATCTCAAGATCCCGCATATGGGCTGGAACACGCTGGAGCGGCAGCGCGACCACGCGCTCCTCGACGGCATCGAAACCGGGCCGCAAGGGCTGCACGCCTATTTCGTGCATTCCTACGCGCTGAAGGCCGAGCGCCCGCAGGACGTGCTGGCCGTGACCGACCATGGCGGGCCGGTGACCGCGATGGTCGCGCACGGCAACGTCGCCGGCACGCAGTTCCACCCCGAGAAGAGCCAGAGGCTGGGCTTGAAGCTGATCGCCAATTTCCTGGGCTGGAAGCCATGATCCTCTTTCCCGCGATCGACCTGAAAGAAGGCCGCTGCGTCCGGCTGAAGCAGGGCGACATGGCGCAGGCTACTATCTTCAACGACGATCCGGCCGCGCAGGCTGCGGCCTTCGAGGCGCAGGGCTTCCAGTGGCTGCACGTCGTCGATCTCGACGGCGCCTTCGCCGGCAAGCCGATGAACGCGGCCGCGGTCGAGGCCATCCTGAAGCGTGTCGCCTTCCCCGTGCAGCTCGGCGGCGGCATCCGCGACATGAAGACGGTCGCGGGCTGGCTGGAGAAGGGCATCCGCCGCGTCATCATCGGCACGGCCGCAGTGCGTGATCCGGGCTTCGTGCGCGAGGCGGCAAAGGCCTTTCCGGGGCAGGTCGCAGTCGGCATCGATGCGCGCGACGGCTTCGTCGCTGTCGAGGGCTGGGCCGAAACCTCCTCGCTGGCAGCCGCCGATCTCGGCAAGCGCTTCGAGGACGCCGGCGTCGCCGCCATCATCTACACCGACATCGCCCGCGACGGCATGCTGCAGGGCATCAACTGGGATGGCACGATCGCGCTGGCGAAGGCGGTCTCGATCCCGGTCATCGCCTCGGGTGGCCTCGCCTCGATGGCGGATATCGAGCGGCTCTGCGCGCCTGACGCCGCGATCCTGGAAGGCGCGATCACGGGCCGCGCGCTCTATGACGGGCGCATCGACCCGGCCGCGGCGCTGAAGCGGCTGGCGGCCTGAGCGTTCCTCCCTGGAACCTCACCGTCATTCCGGGGCGTGCCGAAGGCGCGAACCCGGAATGACGGCGTGGCGGCTGCCGGTTACCGCACGAACTGGTCGTAGATTTTCGCGAATTCGCCGGTCGCCTTGGCGAGATGCAGCCAGGTGTCGACGAAGGCCTTGAACGGGCCGTCGCCGCGCGGGAGCATGTAGCCCATCTCGCCATACTGCAGAGGCTCGTCCGGGTTGACCGCGCAGAGGCCGGGCTTGGCCTTCTCCTGCACCTTCACCTCGATCGACTCGGCGATCATGAGATCGGCCTTGCCGGCGAGGATCTGGTCGAAGATCGTGACGTTGTCCGGATAGACCTCGATCTTGGCCTGCTTGAAGTTGGCGCGCACGAAGCGCTCGTTGGTGCCGCCCGGATTGACGATGACGCGCGTCTCCGGCTTGTCGATGTCGGCCACCGTCTGGAACTTCGCCTTGTCGGCGCAGCGGACGATCGGCGCCTTGCCGTTAACGAGATAGGGCGAGGAGAAGAACACCTTCTTCTGCCGGTCGAGCGTTACCGAGATGCCGCCCATGGCGACGTCGCACTTGCCCGATCCCATGTCCGTCAGCAGGTCCGACCATTTCGTCTGGACGAACTTGGCCTCGACGCCGAGCGCCTTGGCCAGCGACTTCGCGAGCTCGATGTCGATGCCCTCGAAGGAGCCGTCCTTGGCCAGCGTGAACGGCTTGTAGTCGCCCGTGGTGCAGACCTGCAGCGCGCCGCGGCTCTGGATGGTGTCGAGCAAACTCGTCGGGGCCTGAGCCCAGGCGGACGAGCCGGCAAGAGCGAAGCAGGCGGCGAGGCCGGCCCGCCGCACCACCGATGCAAGTGAGATCAACGCAATAGACATGGAATTCCCCTCTTTGGACTGCTATCAGTCCGCGCCAGCAGAGCAGGCTTGTCGGCTTCGATCAACCGCTCCGCACCCTGCAGGACAGCGTTGCCGCCGATGACCCTGAAGACCCGCATCATCCCCTGCCTCGACGTCAAGGACGGCCGCGTCGTCAAGGGCGTGAAGTTCCTCGACCTCGTCGATGCCGGCGATCCTGTCGAGGCCGCCAAGGCCTATGACGCCGCCGGCGCCGATGAGCTCTGCTTCCTCGACATCACCGCAAGCCATGAGGATCGCGGCATCCTCTTCGACGTGGTGACGCGCACGGCCGAAGCCTGTTTCATGCCGCTGACCGTCGGCGGCGGTGTGCGCAAGGTCGAGGATATCCGGGCGCTGCTGCTCGCCGGCGCCGACAAGGTCTCGATCAACACCGCCGCCGTCACCAACCGGCACTTCGTCAAGGAAGCGGCCGAGAAGTTCGGCGACCAGTGCATCGTCGTCGCCATCGACGCCAAGCAGGTCGAGCCCGGCCGCTGGGAGATCTTCACCCATGGCGGGCGCAATGCCACCGGGCTCGAGGCCGTGGCCTTCGCCCGCGAGGTCGTCTCGCTCGGCGCGGGCGAACTGCTCGTCACCTCGATGGACAAGGACGGCACCAAGTCCGGCTATGATCTGGGGCTCACGCGTGCGATCGCGGACGCCGTCTCGGTCCCGGTCATCGCATCCGGCGGCGTCGGCGATCTCGACGATCTCGTCGCCGGTGTCAGCGAGGGCCACGCATCGGCCGTGCTCGCCGCCTCGATCTTCCATTTCGGCACCTACAGCATCGGCCAGGCCAAGACGCATATGGCGCAGGCCGGGCTCAGGATGAGGCTGGACTGAGATGACGGGTTTCACCCTCGCCGATCTCGAAGCCCGCATCGCCGAGCGCGCCGCCGCATCGCCGGAGGAATCCTGGACGGCGAAGCTTCTCGCCGCCGGCCCCGAGCGCGCCGCCAAGAAGCTCGGCGAGGAGGCTGTCGAGACCGTGATCGCCGCCGTGAAGGGCGACAAGACCGAGCTGATCGCCGAAAGCGCCGATCTGCTCTATCATCTTTTGGTCGTGCTCAAGGCGCGCGAAGTTGCATTGCGGGACGTCTTGAGCCAGCTTGAGAGCCGAACGGCCCGTTCCGGACTGGCGGAAAAGGCGGCCCGGCCCCGTTGAGTACCGCGAGCATGGACCCGCGCCAGGATGACCCTCCCTTGAATCTCGAAGCCTGGATTGCCGGTCACGTCATGGACCAGCCTTTCATCTCGACCCCGCCCGAGCGCGGGCTGATCTCGCCTTACCGCATCTTCTCGCGGGACGAATGGGCGCATTTGCGTGCCGACGCCCCGCTGACGCTCTCGGTCGACGATCTCGTCAAGCTGCAATCGCTCAACGACCCGATCTCGCTCGACGAGATCGTGGCGATCTATCTGCCGCTGTCGCGCCTGCTCTCCCTCTACGTCGCCGCGACGCAGGGCCTGTTCAAGGCGACGCAGCGCTTCCTGCTGGCCGAGTCCGAAGTCAAGGTGCCCTATATCATCGGGGTCGCCGGCTCGGTCGCGGTGGGCAAGTCGACCACGGCGCGCGTGCTCAAGGCCCTGCTCTCGCGCTGGCCTAACACGCCCAAGGTCGAGCTCGTCACGACAGACGGCTTCCTGCTGCCCAATGCCGAGCTGGAGCGGCGCGGGCTGATGCAGCGCAAGGGCTTCCCGGAGAGCTATGACGGCGCGGCGATCCTGCGCTTCCTCTCCGACGTCAAGGCCGGCAAGCCGCAGGTGACCGCGCCGGTCTATTCGCACCTCGTCTACGACGTCATGCCGGGCGAAACGGTGACGGTCGAGCGGCCGGACATCCTGATCCTCGAAGGGCTCAACGTGCTGCAGCCGAGCCGCATGCCGCGCGACGGCACGGTGATCCCCTTCGTCTCCGATTATTTCGACTTCTCGGTCTATCTTGACGCCGACGAGCACGACCTGCACCGCTGGTACGTCAACCGCTTCATGACGCTGCGTCAGACCGCCTTCCGCGATCCGCGCTCCTTCTTCCGCAAATATGCGGAGATCGGCGAGGAGGAGGCGCTCGGCATTGCGGAGAAGCTCTGGACCGGCATCAACCTGCCGAACCTGCAGGAGAACATTCTGCCGACGCGCCGGCGCGCCAGCCTGATCCTGACCAAGGGCGCGAGCCACCGCATCCAGCAGGTCGCGTTGCGGCGGCTGTAGTGGACGGATTCAGCGCGCTCGCCGCCATGGCGGGCGCGGCCTTTCTCGCCGCGACCTTGCTGCCTGCCCAGTCGGAGGCGGTCTTCGTCGGGTTGCTGGCGGCCAGGAGCGTCGATCCCCTCGCCCTCTTCCTCACCGCGAGCCTGGCGAACACGGCGGGCTCCGTCGTGAACTGGTGGCTCGGCCGGCTGATCGCCCGGCACGGCGTCGAGCGGCTACCGGCGCGGCTACGACCCGACCCCGCACGCTTCGCCCAGGCGCAGGCCTTTTTCGCGCGATTCGGCTGGCCCTCGCTGCTGCTGGCCTGGCTGCCGCTCGTCGGTGATCCGCTGACCTTCGTCGCAGGCACGCTGAACTATCCGCCCGGCCGCTTCGTCGTCCTGGTCTTCCTCGGCAAGGCCGGACGCTACGGCGCGCTCTGGGCGGGATGGCTGGGTCTCGCCTGAAACGCCGCCCTCCGCTGCGTCAGGCAGAGATCCACTTCCCGAATCAACTCATCAATATTAACGTTACTTAGAAATTTGCTTAACTGGCCCGCTCGGGCTACCGAGGGAGTCCCCTCACGGAGACTTATGACTATGAGCATTCAGCGTATCGGCGTCGGCGCCCGCATGTCCAAGGCCGTCGTGCATGGCGACACCGTCTATCTGGCCGGGCAGGTTGCCGCTAACGCCGCCGGCAAGAGCGTCGGCGAGCAGACCGCCGACATCCTCGGCATCATCGACGGCATCCTGGCCGAGGCCGGCACCGACAAGTCGAAGCTGCTCATGGTCAATATCTGGCTCTCCGACATCTCGACCTTCGCCGAGATGAACGCGGTCTGGGACAAGTGGGTCGTCGCCGGCCAGACACCGGGCCGGGCCACGGTCGAGGCGAAGCTCGCCGCGCCGCAGTACACCGTCGAGATCGCGGTCATCGCCGCGAAGTAAGCCACCGGGGCGGAGCGGGAGGTAGCCATCAGCCCGACCATCGAGATCGCGTCCGTGTTGGCGCAGGTCGCCGGGCGCCACCGTCTCCCGACGGAGGCGCTGGCGGCCATGATGGCTGATTGGTTGCGCCGCCCCGGCGCGACCGCTCCCGATGAGGCCCTGCTCGACCGCAAGGCCGCCGACTTCCTCGCTCTGGCGGCGCGCCTCGCGACGCCCCATGGCGAGGGAGAAATCGCGCGCCTGCGCTTCGAGGCGGCCGCCGCCCTGGTCGCCGGCCGCCTCGCCGAGGCCGACAAGGCTCTGGCCGAGGCCGAGCTGCAGGCGGTCGAGGGATCGGGCGATCTCTCGGCCCTGCCGGCCGAGCGCCGGCTCCTGATCGGCGAAAACCGCGCCGACCGCGCGGCGCTCAGCTTCCTGCGCATGGCGCCTGAAGCCTATCGCGAGGCTGCGTCGCGCTATGGCGAGACCGCCGCCCTGATCGGCGTTGCCGATCTCAACCGCAGCAGCGCCGCGGCGCTCGACCAAGCCAAGGTGCTGGCGCGGATCAGCGCGGATTTCGGTGGGCGTGAAGGCTATGACGAGGCCGTCGCCGCATTGCGGAGCCTGATTGAAGGGCTCGACAGCCGGGCGGAGCCGATCGCCTTCGCCGGCGCCCAGAAGGCGCTGGCCGCCGCGCTCGAGGACATCGCGGAGAGCGCCGGCGAGGTCGACCGGCGCATCGACGCGCTGGTTCACTACCGGGCCGGCCTGAGGGATCTGCGTCGTGACGATGCCCCGCTGCTCTGGCAGGGGCTGATGCTGCGCTTCGGACGGCTCGCCGTGGCACTGGGCGAAGAGCGTGAGGACGACCCGCTGCTGGAAGAGGCGATCGGCGCGCTCGCCCGCCTGCTCGCCCAATGGGACCGGACCCAGGACGAGGCCGGCTGGCTCGAAGCCGAAAATGCGATCGCACGCGCCCGGGCCGCGCTCGGCGGGCGCCGCAACGACCTCGCCTTGCTCGAACGCGCCTTCAACAGCTTCAACCGGATCGTGCAGGCGGTCGATCGCGAGCGGGAGCCGCTGCGCTGGGCCGAGTTGCAGGACCGGATGGGCGGCGTGCTGACCGCCATGGGCGAGCGCTACAGCGAGCCGGTCGTGCTGGAGGAGGCGGTTGCGGCCTTCGCCGGCGCACTGAAGGAACGCAAGCGCGAGACCGTACCGCTGCTCTGGGCGACGAGCTCGGTGAACCAGGCGCTGGCGATGATCCGGCTGGCCGAGCGGCGCCATACGCCGGCCCTCGCCCAGGAGGCGCTCGGTCGGATCGCAACCGCCATCGCGGCGCTCCAACAGGCCGGGCTGGCGGCGGATGCGGCGGCGTTGCAGAGGCGCCTGGCCGCCGCGCCGGCCTTCTTGCGGGCGGCCGGAACGGCGCCCCCGCGATCGGGCTGAGACTCAGGCGGCGCGGCGGAGCTTGGCCAGCCGCTCCAGCGCGGCGTCGAGCGTCGCATCGCGCTTGGCGAAGCAGAAGCGCACGACATTCTTTACCGCGCCCTCGGCATAGAAGGCGCTGACGGGAATCGCGGCGACGCCGTTCTCCGTCACCAGCCGCTGGCAGAACGCGACATCGTCGCTCTCGCCCAGCGGCGCGATGTCGACATTGAGGAAATAGGTGCCGGCACTCGGCAGCACCGAGAAACCGAGATCGGTCAGGCCGGCCGTGAAGCGGTCGCGCGAGCGCTGGAAATCGGCGCGCATGCCCTCGAAATAAGCGTCATCCTTGCCCAGCCCATAGGCCACCGCCGCCTGCAGGTTCGGCGGGGTGGTGAACGTTATGTACTGATGCGCCTTGGCGAGGACGCGCATGACCGACGGGGCCGCCATGACCAACCCGACCTTCCAGCCCGTCAGCGAGAAGATCTTGCCGGCCGAGGAGATCTTGACCGTGCGCTCGCGCATGTCGGGGCGCCCGAGGACGGGCACATGGCGATGGCCGTCGAAGACGACATGCTCCCAGACCTCGTCGCAGATCGCGATCGCGTCGTGCCGCACGCAGAAATCGGCGAGCAGGTCGAGATCGGCCGGGCTGAAGATCGTCGCGGTCGGGTTGAGTGGGTTGTTGAAGAGCACCACCTTGGTCTTCGGCGAGAAGGCCTTGGCGAGAGCCTCCTCCGTCAGCCCGAAATGCGGTGGCGTCAGCGTGACGAATTTCGGGATGCCGCCGGCTCGCCGCACCAGCGGCACGTAGGCATCGTACATCGGCTCGAACAGCACGACCTCGTCGCCTGGCGTGACGAGCGCCATCAGCGCCCCGGCGATCGCCTCGGTGGCGCCGGAGGTCACCATCACCTCGGTCTCGGGGTCGAGATCGAGCCCCTGCCAACGCTTGTAATGGGTGGCCGCCGCCTGGCGCAGCTCAGGGATGCCCATCATCGGCGGATACTGGTTCCAGCCATTGACCACGGCATCGGCGGCCTTCTGCCGCACATCGAGGGGACCGGGATCGTCCGGGAAGCCCTGGCCGAGATTGACCGCCCCGGTCTCGCGCGCCAGCCGCGACATCACCTCGAAGACGCTCGTCGAAAGGGCGGAAAAAATCGGATTCATATCGATGCGAGCCGGATCAGGAGGGGTCGGCGGGGGCCGGCTTTAGCACGGCCGGCCGAGCCGCGCACGCCGAATCCCCTCACAACGGCTGCCTCGCGGATCCCCTCACAAATGCCGACTGATGAATATTGACATTCGTCACAAGTCAGTATTTATTGGGTGAAGCCGGTCCTCGGCGCCGCTTGCTGCGACTTCGCCCCTTTGGCGCAGCAGGTTGGCGCAGTGGACCGGCAAACCATGTCAGCATGGCGACGCCGCCGTTCCCGGGCGGAGCGAGCTGCGCTAAGCAGGGCCGATGGCCCGCTCTCCCGCCCCCGCACTGATGATCCTCGGCACCGGCTCCAATGTCGGGAAGTCGCTGGTCGTCGCGGGTCTATGCCGGCTTCTGGCGAATCGAGGGCTCAGGGTCCTCCCGTTCAAGCCGCAGAACATGTCGAACAACGCGGCCGCGACCGCCGGCGGCGAGATCGGCCGGGCGCAGGCCCTGCAGGCGCGCGCCGCACGCGTCACGCCCCATCCCGACATGAACCCGGTTCTGCTCAAGCCTGAGGGCGAGCAGGGCAGCCAGATCATCCTGCAGGGCCGCGTCGCCGGCCGGCTCTCCTCGCGGGACTTCGCAAGGCGCGGCGATTTTCTCCCCAAGGTGATGGAGAGCTTCGAGCGGCTGCGCGCGGATGCCGATATCGTCCTCGTCGAGGGGGCGGGATCGCCGGCGGAGACGAACTTGCGCGCCCGCGACATCGCCAATCTCGGCTTCGCGCGGGCTGCCAGTGTACCGGCTGTGCTGATCGGCGACATCGACCGCGGGGGCGTGATCGCGAGCCTCGTCGGCACCCATGCAGTGCTTGATCCGGCCGACCGGGCGATGATCCGCGCCTTCGCCATCAACCGCTTCCGCGGCGATGTCGGGCTGTTCGGCCCGGGCGTCCAGACCATCGAGCGCGCAACGGGCTGGCCGTGCCTGGGCGTCGTGCCCTGGTTCGCCGCGGCCGCGCGGCTGCCCGCGGAGGACGGGCTCGACATCGTCTCGGGCCGGAAGCCGGGGGGGCGGCTGAAGATCGCCGTGCCCGTTCTGCCCGGCATCGCCAATTTCGACGATCTCGACCCGCTCAAGCTGGAAGCCGATGTCGACCTCGCCATGATCGGGCCGGGGCGGGTGCTGCCGGGCGATGCCGACCTCATCATCCTGCCGGGCTCCAAGACGACGCTTCGCGACCTCGCAGCGCTCCGGCAGGAGGGGTGGGACATCGACATCCTCGCCCATCGTCGCCGGGGCGGGCATGTGCTGGGGCTCTGCGGCGGCTACCAGATGCTCGGGCGCGTGGTGCGCGATCCGCTCGGCCTGGAAGGACCGGCAGGCGAAGCGCCGGGGCTCGGCCTGCTCGATGTCGAAACGACGCTCGACGCCGATAAGACCGTCCGCGAGGTCGATTTCATCGATGTCGGCAGCGGGCAGCCCGGCCGGGCCTATGAGATCCATCTCGGCCAGACCGAAGGTGACGACACCGCCCGCGCACCCTTTCGCGTGGAAGGCAGCCCGGAAGGCGCCGCGAGCCCGGACGGGCGCGTCGCCGGCAGCTATCTGCATGGCGCTTTTGCATCCGACGCAGTGCGCCGCGCCTGGCTCGCCCGCATCGGGGGCATGGGCTTATCCTCTTCGCTCAACTACGAGGACGAGGTCGAGCGCGTGCTCGATGCGCTGGCGGTCCATTTGGAGGCCCATCTCGATATCGACGCACTGCTCGACTTGGCAGCGGCCCCGATTCCGGCGGTTTGACGGCATTCGGGAACCGCCTTCTCCGCCACGGGTTCGTCCCAGACGCCGAACGTCAGCAGCCTGTCAGGAAGGCCTCGCTCGACTTGACATGAATCAAAGATAAAATCCTTTATTCGCCATAGCGTTGACGAATGACGAAATTCGTCATAGGGGTCTGACTTCACCGCTTTCGATGCAAATCAACCCGACCGGCACCGCCGTGAGCCATCCCGAACGCGATACCAGGCAGATCATCGTCGACACCGCCGAACGCTTCTTCCGCGACATCGGCTACCAGAAGACGACGGTGGCGGATATCGCCAAGTCCCTGCGGATGAGCCCCGCGAATGTCTACCGCTTCTTCGACTCCAAGAAGTCGATCAACGAGGCGGTCCTGGAACGCTACAAGCGCGAGCAGGAAGAGGCGATCGCCGCCGTCGCGGCCGAGGACCGCCCGGCGGCGGACCGGCTGCGTGACATTCTTACGACCTCCTATCGCCTGAACGCCGCCCGCTTCGCCGGCCACGCGCGCATGCAGGAGATGGTCTGCGCCGCGATGGAGGAAAGCTGGGATGCGATCCTCGCCCATATCGAGCGCTTCGATATCGTGCTGCGGCAGGTCATCGCCGACGGCGTCGCCAGTGGTGAATTCCGACCGATCGAGCCGGGCCAAGCCACCGGCTGCATCCGCACCGCCATGATCCGCTTCATGCATCCGCTGCTGATCACGCAGTGCGAATTCATCCCCGGCCCTTCACCGGAGGAGTTCATCGACTTCGTCCTCAGCGCGCTGGAAACCAGGCCCAAGCTCGCCTGACGGAACGCGCCGCGGCGTTGACAAGCCGTCGAGGGAGCGGGATACCCCGCCTGCCATGGCCGCGCAGCCCAGACAGAACTTCAAGAAGACCGCCATCATTCTCCACGACCTCGTGGTGACGGCGCTCGCGATTTGCCTCGTCTTCGTCGTCCGCTTCGAGGGCCGGCAGCTCGAGGAGCATCTGCGCTACCTGCCGCAGTTCCTGCCGCCCTTCGTGGCCTATGCCGGGCTGGTCTACTGGTTCTTCTCGCTCTACCGCTCGAAATGGCGCTTCGCCTCGCTGCCGGACCTGTCGAACATCGTCAAGGCGGTCTCGGTTCTGACGGTGTCCCTGCTGGTCGTGGACTATGTGCTGGTCGCACCGGACTTCTATGGCGCCTTCTACTTCGGCAAGATCACGATCGCGCTCTACTGGCTCGTCCAGATCGCGCTGCTGGGTGGGCCGCGGCTGGCCTATCGCTATTTCAAATATGCCCGCTCGCGCACCAGCGCCGTGCGTGAGGCCACCCTGCCGGCGCTGATCCTGGGCCGCGGCGTCGAGGTCGAGATGGTGATCCGCGCCATGGAGGCCGGCACGATGCGCCGGACGCGGCCCGCCGGCATCCTCTCGCCGCGCGCCGACGATCTCGGCCAGTCGATCCGCGGCGTTCCGGTCCTTGGGCTCCTCTCCGACATCGATCGGATCGCGGGCGAGGCGGCCGAGCGCGGCGAAGCCTTCCGTCGCATCGTCGCCACGCCTTCAGCGCTCGCCCCCGAGGCGCAGCCAGAGAAATGGCTCGCCCGCACCCGCAAGCTCGCGCTGCCGATCTCGCGCATCGAGGCGCTGGGCGAAGGCGCGCGCGACACCGAGATCGCGCCGCTCGAGATCGAGGACCTGCTGGTTCGCTCGACCGTCGCCATCGACCGCGAGCGGCTCGGCGGCTTCCTGAAGGACAAGCGCGTCATCGTCACCGGCGGCGGCGGCTCGATCGGCTCGGAGATCTGCCTGCGCTGCGCCACCTTCGGAGCAGCCGAGATCCTGGTGGTCGAGAGTTCCGAGCCGGCGCTGTTCCAGATCACCGAGTTGCTCTCCGTCCAGGCGCCGGACACGCCCGTCTCCGGCGTGCTGGCCGATGTGCGCGATCGCGAGCGGATCATGCCGCTCTTCGCCGCCTTTCGGCCCGACATCGTCATCCACGCCGCCGCGCTGAAGCATGTGCCCTATCTCGAGGCCGACTGGAGCGAAGGCATCAAGACCAACATCTTCGGCTCGGTAAACGTCACCGATGCGGCGGTCGCAGCGGGCGCGAAGACCTTCGTAATGATCTCCACCGACAAGGCGATCGAACCCGTCTCGATGCTCGGCGCGACAAAGCGTTTCGCGGAGATGTATGCCCAGTGCCGCGATGCGGAGTTCGTGGCGGCTGCTTCCGGCGTGCGGCTGGTGGCGGTGCGCTTCGGCAATGTGCTGGGCTCGGTCGGCTCAGTGGTGCCGAAATTCAAGGCGCAGATCGCGCGCGGTGGTCCGGTCACCGTGACCAGCCCCGAGATGATCCGCTACTTCATGACGATCCGAGAGGCCTGCGACCTCGTGCTGACCGCGGCCTCCCATGCCCGCGCCGACGGCCCCGAGACCGAGCGCGCAGCGGTCTACGTGCTCAAGATGGGCCAGCCGATGCGGATCATCGAGCTGGCCGAGCGGATGATCCGGCTCGCCGGTTTCGAGCCGGGCGAGGACATCGAGATCGTCGTTTCCGGCGTCCGGCCCGGCGAGCGGCTGAACGAGATCCTCTTTGCCCGCGACGAGCCGATGGCCGAGACCGGGCTCGACGGCGTCATGGCGGCCAAGCCGATCTTCGCCGGCCGGGCGAAGATCCAGTCCTGGCTGCAGCGGCTGGAAGCGGCGGTGAAGAGTGATGACCGCGAAGCGGCCAATGCCGTGCTCGACGAGGCGATCCCGGATTTCAGCCGGCGCGAGCAGAACCAGCCAGCCGTGCCAGCGCAGCCTTCGTCTCTGCCGGCGGCCGCCAGCCAGCACTGAGCAGCCGTTCAGGCCGCGCCACGAGGCTGCCCGCGAGCTTCAGGAACGTCTCCTCCCGGCCCGCGAGCCGCGCCAGCATCCTTAGCAGCAGCTCGGGCACCGGCAGCAGGCCGGGAGCGCGCCCGAGCCCGGCCCGCATCGCGGTCAGCATCTCGGCGACGCTGACCGGCTCCGCGTCCGATACCGTATAGGCTTGGCCAGCGGGGCAAGCCGGCGTCAGCGCGAACAGGATCGCTTCCGCCAGGTTCTCGACCGCCAGCAGCGAGCGCGGCGCCTTCAGGCCCCCGAGGGGCAGCGGCAGCGGCGACTGCGCCAGCTTGAGCAGGGCTGCCATGTTCGCCTTCACGCCCGGCGCGTAGATCAGGACGGGACGCAGCGCGACCCAGTCGAGATCGAGCCCGTCGAGCCCTTGTTCCGCGGCGAGCTTAGAGCGGCCATAGACATCTGTCGGCGCGGGCTCGGCATCCTCCGCCAGAGGCGGGCCGTCGAAGGCGCCGGAGAGCGCCTTGATCGACGAGAGATAGACCAGGCGCCGCACGCCGGCCGCAGCGGCCGCCCGGGCGAGCTCCAGCGTCGCCTCAGTGTTGATGCGACGGTAGAGCGCCTCATTGAGACCCGGACCGGCATGGGCGAGCCCCGCCATATGGACGACGTGGTCGACGCCTGCGAGCGCGGCGGTCCAGTCGGCTGGTGCCGACAGATCGCCGGTCACGATCGTCTCGACCCCTTCGGCAGCCGGCCCCGGCCGGCGCTGGGCCAGCCGCAGGCGATAGCCTGCGCGCAGCAGCGCCGCCACGACATGGGGGCCGACGAAGCCGCTCGCGCCGGTCAGGAGGATGCGTTCGCTAGCCATGGCGCGGCCCCGTCGCGAAGCGGCGCAGCAGCAGGCCGGTCAGCAAGACGGCGATGGCCAGATAGCCGAGCTGGTTCCAGAGGCCCGGAAATGCGACCGAGAGGCCCGCCAGGCCGACGAGAGCGAGATTCAACAGCGCGACCCGCCCGACCACAGCGAGCACGCTGAAGCCGTTCGTCGTCGCCTGCTGGTAGAAATGCGAGCGATGCGCCTCCCAGACTTTCTCGCCCCGCGCGAGACGCCTGAGCAGCGTGATGGTCGCGTCCGCGAGATGGTAGAGCGGCAGGATCACCGCTGCCGTCAGGGCTCCGGAGCCAGCGAGCCGATAGAGCAGATAGGCGGTGACGAGACCGATCGGTAGCGAACCGACATCGCCGAGAAACAGCCGCGCCAGGGGCCGGTTGAAGGGGGCGAAGCCCAGGAGCCCGCCGCAGAGTGCGGCGGCGAGCCAACCCGTGACCGGGTCGATGACGCCTAGACTCCCGGCCAGCGCCAGGGCGCCCGCCAGGGGCACGATGCCCGCCACGGTGATCCAGTCGAGCCCATCCATGAAGTTGACGAGATTGACGAACCAGACGCCCGCCAGCAGCGCCAGCGCCCGCTCCGCCACGAGCGGCATCACCTCGGGAAACAGGCGCAGCTCCGGCGCGGCACGGAACAGGACGAAGCCGACGCAGGCCGCCTGCAGCACCAGCCGGACGCTCGCCGGCAGCGGCCGGATATCGTCCCAGGCGCCGACCAGAGCCAGCGCCGCGGCGGCCAGGCCGACGGCCAGCACAGCCCGCCCGGCCTCGCCCTCGACGGGGCTCAGCCACAGCGCCGCGGTCAGCGCCAGGAAGGCGCCTGCCAGCACCGCGATGCCACCGCCCTGCGGCGTCGGCACCTTGTGGCTCGAGCGGGCATTAGGCCGTGCCAGCGCGTAGCGCAGCAGAACCGGGCGCAGCACGACGCAAAGCACCGCCGCCAGGACGGCGGCGGCGGCAAGGATCGCGGGAGGGATCAGCTGAAACGTCAAAGCGGCCGCACCATAATCCAGGCGGCGCAAAAGCCTAGTGGCTATCGGCAAAACGATGCTGCACGTCCGTCAGGACAGCGCGGCCCGGCTCAGGCCCGGCCTATTGCTTGAAACCGATCAGCACGCCATCCGCGCCGAGCGAGAGCTGCAGCCCCTGCCGCCGGGCAGCAAGCCGCAGCGTCACACCCTTGTCGTTTTGCAGCCAGACCTGCCCGCGCCCGGCATTGCCGACTGCCCAACCTTCCTTGAGCTGGACATAGGCACCGGCGAAATCGGAAACGCGATGCAGGCCATAGACCGTGCCGGAGAGGACCGTGCGAGAGGCGCCGATGGAGCCGAGGCCCAGCCCGCCGACGGTGATAGGGTATGAGCGGCCCTGGAAGCGCAGCGTGCCGCCGCCGGCCTCGCCGGAGGCGATGAACCCGGCCTGGACCTGCTCGATCCGGACCGAGCCGGTGGAGGGGCCGAGCGAACGTTGCGACTGGGCCATAGCCGGCGAGGCCAGCATCAGAATCGTGGCAAAGGAAGCGGCTGTCTGCCTGATCGTCATCATATTCTGCTCCTTGCGCCGGCGTGGCGCGACGGATCAACACGCGAGACGTGGTTTCGATCCATTGGGCGCAACGGAACGGGCGACGCCCGGGGGGCGAGGCCCGGACGTGATCACGGCCGCAGCCTTGCCCGGCCGCGAGCGGCGGCATAGAGCATCTTGAGCTCGCCGCGCCGCCACCCCGGGGGCAGGCTGGAATGGACGCGATGCACGAGACCACGCAATCCGGGACCGCAAGCGAAATTCTTGGGCGCGTGCGGGATCGCAGCTTCAAGGTCGGCGTCATCGGCCTGGGCTATGTCGGGGTTCCTCTTGCTCTCGCAGCCTTGCGGGCGGGTTTCGAGGTTCTCGGCTTCGACATCAATCCGGCGCGTGTCGAGGACCTCAACCGGGGCAAGACCGGAATCAAGCATATCGACGGCGGCGAACTCGTAGCGGCGGTAGAGGCGCGTCGCTTCGCGGCCACGGATGATCTCTCACGCCTCGACGAGCCGGACGGTCTCATCATCTGCGTGCCGACGCCGCTGACACGGCATCGCGAGCCGGATCTGAGTTTCGTCGTGAAGACCACGGAGGCGATCGCGCGCCGCCTGCGCAAGGGTCAGTTCATCGCCCTCGAATCCACGACCTATCCCGGCACCACCGAGGAAGTCGTCAAGCCGATCCTGGAACGGACCGGGCTGAAGAGTGGTCAGGACTTCTATCTGGCCTTCTCACCGGAGCGCGAGGATCCCGGCAACGTCAATTTCGGCACCGCGGCGATCCCGAAGGTCGTCGGCGGCGACGGTTCGGAAGCGCTGCGGATCGCGCAGGCGCTCTATGACCAGCTCGTCGTGAAGACCGTGCCCGTCTCCTCGACCGCCACGGCGGAGGCCGTGAAGCTGACCGAGAACATCTTCCGCTCGGTCAACATCGCCCTGGTGAACGAGCTCAAGGTCATCTACGCGGCGATGGGCATCGATATCTGGGAGGTGATCGAAGCGGCGAAGACCAAGCCCTTCGGCTTCATGCCGTTCTACCCCGGGCCGGGTCTCGGCGGGCACTGCATCCCGATCGATCCGTTTTACCTGTCGTGGAAAGCCCGCGAATTCGACATCACGGCGCGCTTCATCGAATTGGCGGGCGAGATCAATACCGCCATGCCGCGCCTCGTCGTCGAAAAACTGGCGCAGGCGCTGGATCAACGCTTCGGTCAAGGGCTGAACGGCGCGAGGATCCTCGTCATCGGCGCCGCCTACAAGAAGAACGTCGACGACATGCGCGAGAGTCCGTCGCTACGGCTGATCGAGCTGATCGAGCAGCGCGGCGCCACAGCCGACTACCATGATCCGTTCGTGCCGGTGATTCCGCCCACGCGCGAGCACGCCGCGCTGGCAGGCCGACGCTCCGTCGAGCTCGGCGACGGAACAGTCGGGAGCTATCATGCGGTGCTGATCGCGACGGACCACGACGCAATCGACTACACGGCCCTCGTCGCCGAGGCGCGGCTCGTGGTCGACACGCGCAACGCCTGCGAGCGGAACGGCGCGCTGGCCGAGCATGTGGTCAAGGCGTGAGCGAGGAGATTCGCTCGGTCCTCCGACTTCGGAAGATTGACTCGTCGAACCAGGCCCCCGCATGGTCCGTCCGCTCGCGTTCCATTTCCACAGCAGGAGCGGCGAAGATGCTGTCGAATCCGACTCGCGCGGCCGTATGCGTCACCGGTTTCATGCTTTCCGGGTGCATGCAGTCGATGCCGACTGCCGAGACAATCACGAAACCCACCAGCGAGGCCTTCGCGCGCCTCGCGGCATGGACACCGTGGCGCCCGACCCCGGAACCCGCGGTGCAGCAGGTGGCAAATCCGACGCCTGTCGAGAGCGCTCCCTTGCCTTCGCCGGTTGCTAGGCAGGCCGAATTCGACTCGGCGGTGAGCCGCTCCTCCATGCCGAAACCGCGCATCTCAGGAGCGCAACTGGCGCCCGCACGGAACAAGCCGGCCATCCGGCCGGCGATCCCGGCGTCCTATGTCCCCGCGACAACGGCGCCGGCAGGTTCGTCTCTCCTACCTGCCGCGGTGTCCTGCCAGACCTCGAGCCAACCGGGCGAGCGTGTGCGGATGGAATGCAAGCCGGTGGAATAGCGCCGCCGGCAACGCAGGTTCGCGCGATGGCCGAAGCGTTTCGGGCGCCCTAATCGACGAAGAAGAGCGTTTCAGGCGTATGACGCCTCATGACGCTCGTCGAGGCCCGATCTGAAGGATGGTGAGCGCCGCTTCGCCGAGCAAAACGATATCCCCCTATCCAGGAACAACTGCGAAAGGTAGACAGCATCTTGTCCTGCCGCCCCACGGCAAGAGCCATGTTTCCGCTGTTCCCGGTCCGCCTCATCCAAGAATCCGGTCCTGCTTCGGTCGGTGTGCCGGTCGCGGACACCGCAACAACGACCCTTGCGCAGACATCGATTCCGGCGCCGGCCAAACCACAATCGTGCGCGACTTTGGAGCCGCCCGTTGCGGCGCCGCGCCCGGCAGCGGACGATCAGGAGAGAGTGCCTTGCCCATCAAATTGAGCTGCGTGGTCGCGACGAGGAATTCCGAGCGATTCCTTGCCAGCGCCTTAGGCAGTATCGCCCCGGCAGTCGGTCCGACCTCCGCGACCCGCGTGGAGGTTCTGATCGCAGACGGCGGATCGACCGACGCGACTTTGTCGATCGCCGAGCGCGACCCCCGGGTCCGCATCGTCTCCCGCCGAGACAGCGGCATCTATGACGGCATGAATCAGGCATTGGCGGAAGCGACCGGCGAATTCGTGCTGATTCTCAATAGCGACGACCTGCTCGTCCCAGGGGCGGTGGCGGATGCCCTGGCAGCGCTCGACAGGGAGCCGAAAGCCGGGTGGATTAGCTCTCCGGCATTGTTCGGGGAGCGTCTCGAGCAAGCGACGCTTCGCCGTCATCCTCGCAATCTGACGATCGAAGGGGCGATGTTCGGCATTCCCGCGATCAACGCACGAATCTTCAGGCGCGAACTCCTGACTGAAATAGGGCCCATCCGTCCCGAGCTCGGACTGGCGGCCGACCGTGAGTTCATGGTGCGCGTCGCGACTTCGCACCGAGCTGGGTTGTCATTCGACCAGCCTCTGTATTTCTACCGCGTTCATCAGGGGTCGCACACGATATCGGGCGATCTCGAAGGCCGTCGCAGGGTCTACAAGGCCGAGGCAAAGCTGGCGAGAATGCTTCTGCTCGATCCCGCTGGCACCGACGATATTCGGCGATTCGCCCAGGCATCATACGCGCTAGCCGTCCTCAAATTGCGGTTGAGCGGCGAAAGGCCCGAGCAAGGACAAGAGGGCATCGGCTGGAGGTCGCTACGCGCTCTTGCGCCTGGCCTCAGGCTCGCATGGATGTGGCGTGGCAGGCTTTCCGGCTACTGATGAGTGGTCTCCGCGCTGGACCACCATCGGCGCAACGGTACCGACAATCTTGGGCGCAGGATCAGCGAGCGGATCATGCAGCCAATTCCGCCAAGCCATTGCTGAGCGTTGAAGCGGGCGCTGGCCTGCTCAAGCGCGAGGTATGCGGCCAGGTTGCGGGCGCTTTCCAGATCCAGACGGTTCGGCTTCAGCCATTTGGCACGGAGTACCGCAACGGCGCCGTCAAGCCTCTCGATCGAGGGCTTGCCGCCCACATTGACCGAGACCGCGAGGCGAGGCCACGTGGCCACTCCGCCGCCGGCCATGCCGAGCCGGAGAAACCAGTCGAGATCCTCCAGCCTTGCCAAGCTTTCGTCAAACGGTCCGATCTCGTCGAAGGCTGCGCGAGGGATGAGCGCAGTCGAACCCGGGCCAAACCAGCAACCCGCCGCGAAATCCGCAGCTCGCCGGCTTTCCGCCGGTATGCGGGAGCGTCTGCGACCGCTCGAAAGGTCGACCTGCACAAAACCGCACATGATTGCGGTCAAGGGGCTTTCGCCATCCTGACCGCGGCGAGCAAACGCTAGCTGACCGGCAAGCTTGCCCGAATGCCAAAGGTCGTCGGAATCCAGGAAGGCTATCCAATCGGCCCGCGCTGCTCGGACGCCAGCATTGCGCGCGGCCGCAGCCCCGGCATTGGATTGTCGCAGGAGTCGGATTCGATCGTCGCTCGCCAGGTCGGGGGGGATGACGAACGGCTCGGTCGAACCGTCGTCGACGATCACAATTTCAAAGCCGACGTCCTTCTGGGCGACCACGGATCGCAAAGCCGCTTCAGCCTGTTGCTGCCGCTGATAGACCGGGATCACAACGCTGACGTCGGGAGACATGAAAACCCTGCGAGGCGAGGCCGCTTCATCGGTTTGGCCCAGACAAGCGAAGCCACTAGCATCGTCCCATATGGGAAGCCAGCCACCGGCCACGACGCTGCGCGCACGCATCCAGAGGCGGGGGTTCGCTTGATACGACAAGGCAGTGCTGCTACGGCGGAGGCGACCTTCCCGGATAAGGCGGTCTCCGGGGTCGATCAGGTGAGTAGGGTCCGCCTCCGGATGGACGGCGCTCGAAGTGCTCCAGTGCGCACAATCGTTTTCGGCGCATATGGTGGATAGGTTTCAGATGATGCCAGGTACGGACGAGGCTGAGTTGCAGAGACTGCGTGACGAGCTTGCCCGAGCGGCCGCGACGCGAGACGAACTGCTCCAGCGCCGCAGTCAATTGCTCCTGCAGATGCAGGTCGCGCAACGTCCTGGCGGAGTTCGTGTTCACTCAGCCCAGGGGCCGACAGCCGTTCCGTTCCCAGCCTCGGCTCTACCGAATGGAACCTTTCCGACAATTCACGTCATCGATGTCGGCGCACAAGAGCTGACGACGGAGAAGCACGCTTATCAGCCGCTGGTCGAGCTTGGTATCGCGCATGTGGTGGGCTTCGAGCCCCTCGAGGACGCGGCAGCCAAGCGTCTTCACAGCGAGCCGAACGTCACGATGCTGAATTATTTCATCGGAGACGGCACGTCGCGGCGTTTTCATATCAACGCCTTCGATCCCACATCGTCGCTGTTTCCGGCGAATTTTGCCCTGCTGGATCGTTTCGAGCATCTGTCTGCGATGTGCGCGCCCGTCAAGGAGATCGATGTTACGACGACGCGGTTGGACGACGTCGCCGAGATACAGGACTGCGACTTCCTCAAGATCGATGTCCAAGGCGGTGAACTCGACGTTCTCCTGGGAGGTCACAGCGTTGTCGAGAAGGCGTCGGCCATTCACTGCGAGGTCGAGTTCGACGAGGTCTACTCCGGGCAACCCCTGGCCGCCGACATCCATTCCCGGCTGCGGAGCGCTGGCTTCGAGCTCATCGACTTGGTGAGCGCCGGCTACAATTCGACGCGTGACATACCGTGGCCGGTTTCTCGTTCGCGGCTGCTGTGGTGCGAGGCGATCTACTTCCGAACCGCGGCCAGCATGTCCGATTTCGGTGCCGATAAGATCCTGCGGGCTGCGCTGATCGCTCATATGAATTATGCGATGTACGACCTGGCCGCAGCTTATCTCAGCTTGATTCCAGCGCCCGGCCCACGAGGCTATGGCGATCTGTATCGAGAGGCGATGGCTGCCGCACGCAGTGCATGATCGCGACTGGCCGAGCGAGAAGGCGTTGAGTTGATGTTCGCCAAGATTCGTAACGTCCTGTCGGAGATCGCCCGTAGCTCCGTCGATGCGAAAGAGGCCGTCCGGCTTTCAACCACGGCTGCAGGCGAGGCCGCGATGGGCCGATTGTTGCTCGAAGATTTCGCCGATCGGTCCTTGATGCTGCAGGGCGTCGTGGCAGCTCGCTCGTTGGCTTCGCGGCAACGGATACACGACCTGTCTCAGGTCGAGTTCCGAGTCTACTCGCAGTGGGGCGAGGACGGGATCATCGAATGGCTCGTCGAGCGCCTGCCGGCTGTCGCCCCTCGCTTCGTCGAATTCGGTGTCGAGACCTTCCGAGAGGCGAATTGCAGGTTCTTGATGCGGCACCGCGGCTGGAAGGGCCTCGTCCTCGACGGGGACGAAGCCAACATGGCCAGCCTTCGCGCGCAACCATATTTCTGGATGCACGACCTGACGGCCAAGACGGCCTTCGTGACGGCCGAGAACATCAACGACCTGCTGGCCGAGACCGGCTTTTCCGGCGAGCTCGGCGTCTTGTCGATCGATGTCGACGGCAACGACTACTGGATCTGGAAAGCGATCTCCGTGGTCAACCCGGCGATCGTGATTTGCGAGGTCAATCCGGTGCTCGGTGACGTCGCCCCCATCACAATTCCCTACTCGCCGGATTTCGCGCGATTTGCAGCTCATCCGAGCGGACTCTACTTTGGAGCATCAATCGCGGCCCTGTGCTCGCTTGCCGATGAGAAGGGCTACCGCTTCGTCGGCACCGGGTCGAGCGGGGTCAATGCTTTCTTCGCGCGCTCGGATCTCGCTGGCTCGGTTCTCGATCTCATCGAAGAGCCCAGGGCGTTTCCGGCGATGCACAGAGACAGTCGCGGCGCGGACGGGAAGCTGGACTTCGTCGGGGGGCTCGATCGGGCGGCCGTCATCTCAGATTGCGAGGTCATCGATGTCTCGTCGGGCCACCGGCTTCCCTTGCGCGAGGTGCCGCAGCTCTATTCCTGCGCGTGGCGGGAGCGGATGCGCTGATCGCTGCGCGCGGGTCAGCATTGCCGGGATCGCTTAGTTGGGATAGGAGGCCGGATACAGCGCTGCCGAAGCGGCTTTCGAGCGAGGGGCCGTCCCAGCCCCTGACGGCGTAGATCCGTCACAGGAGGTTTTCTTGCATCCCCGCTATCGTCAAACCTGCCGTGTCTGCGGCTCGAACAGCCTGGCACCAGTGATCGACCTCGGCGCACAGTATCTGCAAGGATCCTTCGTCAAGCCGGACGTCCTGATGCCCCCGATGCGGAGGCTCCCCACCCAGCTCGTGCGATGCGATCTCACGCAGAACGAAAACGGCTGCGGCCTGCTGCAACTCGCGCACTCGTTCCCGCCGGAGATCCTCTACGCAAATTACTGGTACCGGTCCGGAACGAACCAGACGATGCGAAATCACCTCGCAGGTATCGTGCGAAGCGCTCTCGCCGTCGTCGATTCCACGGACGTAACCGTACTGGATATCGGCTGCAATGACGGAACGTTGTTGTCGTACTATCCGGAAGGATCGGTCAAGTACGGCGTCGATCCATCTGACATCGCCAATGAGATCGACAGCTCGGTCAACGTTGTCAATACCGTCTTCCCCTCCAGCCAAGCTCTCGCTGTTTTGCCCGAAGGCGGGATAGATATCGTGACGTCGATCGCGATGTTCTATGACCTCGAAAATCCGGTCAACTTCGCAACGAACGTGCGCCGACTGCTCAGACCGGATGGCATCTGGATATTCGAGATGTCATACCTGCCGTTGATGCTCGTGCAGAATTCGTTCGACACGATCTGCCACGAGCATCTCGAGTACTATAGCCTGGCGGTGCTCGAGGAGATCGCGGCCCGAGCCGGGCTGCGCGTCTTCAAGGCCGAGATCAACGATATCAACGGCGGGAGCATACGCTGCTATGCTTGCCATGCCTCCAACAGTCGTTTCGGCACGGCGGAAGATCGGCAACTGCTTCACGGACTTCGGATCCGCGAATTCGAAATGGAACTCGATACCGACCGCCCGTACCTTGAATTCCAGCAGCGTATAGATCAGCTCAAAGATGAGCTCAATACCTTGCTGTTCGACATCCGTGCGCGCGGAGAGCGGGTGCATGTCTATGGTGCCTCGACTAAGGGCAATGTGCTGCTGCAATGGTATGGCATCAACCGCGTGATCGTCGATTGCGCGGCTGACCGGAACCCGCAAAAGGTTGGCTCGAAGACGCTCGGCACCGACATCCCGATTGTGTCGGAGGAAGAATCGCGAGCCGCGCGGCCTGACTACTACCTGGTGCTGCCATGGCATTTCCGGAAGGAGTTTCTTGAGCGCGAACGTGCGGCTATCGCAGCGGGCACGAAGATGATTTTCCCTCTGCCGAAGGTCGAAGTTATTGGTATCGAGAACTATGAAGCGGCGCTGCTAGCGGCTCAGGCGGATACGAGCATGCTCAATCTCGCTCTTTCCTCGGCGGTCTCCCCTCGATAGGCGCTAGAGCCGAGAACATTTGGACTGCCATGACCCAGCGTATCCTGCTCGGCCAGCTCGGCTCGAACGGCGACTGCCTCTATGCGACAATTCTCGCCCGCCAGCTTCGCCACGACTATCCGGATGCGGAGATCACCTGGGCGATATCGAGCCAGTGCGCCGGAGTCATTGCAAACAACCCGCATATCGACGAGGTTTGGCGGATACCGGTTCCCGGCTGGGACCAGCATGACATCGCTTGGCGGAATTTCGAGCGAGAGGCCTTGCGGCTGTACGGCAGGCGGCAATTCGATCAGGTGCTCTTGTCGCAAATCTGGCCCGAGAACTTCCAGAACTATGACGGCACGATTCGCAGCTCCATTTTACGAAGCTACGGGCATGAAATTACTGTGCCAATCGAGAATGTCATCACGCTAAGCGATGCAGAGATAGAACAGACGCGGGATTTCGTCCGCTTGCATCGCATCGCCGAGCGGAACCACCGGATTATCTTTGAATGCTCGTCGAAGAGTGGCCAGTCGTTCGTGACGCCTGAGATCGCGCAGAGCATTGCCGACGAGCTCTATCGCATCCTTCCGGACGCGACGGTCATCTTCTCAACCCATCTTCCGATGGAACTGCGGGATTCCCGGTCCTGTTATGCCGGCAGTCTTAGCCTGCGCCAGATTGCCGAACTCACACATCACGCCAGCGCCTTCGTCGGCTGCGGCAGCGGCGGGACGGTCGCCGCATCCTCGACGGCCTCGCGAGCACTGCCGATGGTGCAGCTTCTCTCGGCTTCGACGTCGGTGTTCGCGTCTTTCGCGCATGACTTCGAGTATTTCGGCCTGAACGAACGCAGCGTTGTCGAGCTGACCGACGAGCGCCCCGCCGAGATCGCGCGTTGCATCGCGGCGATGTGCAAGGATGGCATCGCAGCGGCCCGCTCGACATTGACGAGCGAAGTGCCGCTGAGCTTCGATCATTTCACGGGCCTGATCGACCAGATGCTGATCCGACGCCAGCGGTCGGTGGACGCGGCGCGGGCGGTCTCCATTACGGCGGAGCGCTATGGCTGGGACCCGTCTCTCGTCGCGTTCGGCAAGGAGCGGATCGAGCCAACCCTGCAGATCGACCCCGCCTGGAACTTCGCTCACAATAAACGGGCCGCGGAGGAGTTTCGCTCGGCGCTCCACTCCGCAGGCGAGGGCGAGCGGCGTGCCAGGCAGCGGCTCTGGAGCGAGGGTTCAGCCTTCATCCAGTCCTGAGAGCGTTCCGATCGCGATCAATCCGGTGCCAGATCGCGCTTGAAGCTCAGCGGCCGGGCCAGTAGGAAGGCGCTTCTCCAGCCATGTGAGCCCAGCATGCCGTTGCCTACCGCCAGCCATCGGATCGCCGTCCTGGTGCCGTGCTACAATGAAGCGCTGACGATCGCCAACGTCGTTCGCCGCTTCCGCGAAGCGCTTCCGCAGGCCGAAATCTACGTCTACGACAATAATTCGACGGACGGTACGGATGAGGCCGCGCGCCTGGCCGGAGCGACCGTGCGAAAGGAAAAGCTTCAGGGCAAGGGGAACGTCGTCCGCCGCATGTTCAGCGACGTTGATGCCGACGTCTACATGATGGTCGATGGCGACGACACCTACGATGCCACGGTGGCGCAGCGCCTGGTCGATGAGTTGCTGTCTGGTCCATATGACATGGTGAACGCCGCTCGCGTAGCCGACAGTTCGGCCGCTTATCGTGCAGGCCACGCTTGGGGGAACAAGCTGTTGACCGGGCTCGTCCAATGGATCTTCGGAACGGCCACGACCGATATGTTGTCTGGCTACAAGGCATTTTCCCGCCGCTACGTGAAGTCGTTTCCGACCATGTCGAGCGGCTTCGAGATCGAGACCGAGTTGGTTGTGCATGCCCTTGATTTGCGCCTGCCGATGTCGGAGATCGAGGCTCCGTACAAGGAGCGCCCCGTCGGCTCGCACAGCAAACTACGAACCTATAGCGACGGGTTCCGGATCCTTCGCCTCATTGGCTTCCTCGTGAAAGAGGAGAGGCCGCTGGCGTTCTTCTCGATGGCCGCCGGAATCCTTGCCGCGATCTCGTTGCTGACCGGAGGGTCGGTGTTGATCGAGTTCGTTGCGACGGGGCTGGTCCCGCGCCTGCCGACGGCGCTTCTCGCGACCGGGATCATGTTGTCAGCGCTGCTTGCGCTGTCCTGCGGCTTCATCCTAGACACGGTCACACGCGGTCGCCGAGAAATGAAGCGACTGGCTTACCTTCAATGCCCGGCGCCATGAGCAACGGCACGGCTGGAGCGCACAATGCGCTCGCACGGCTCATCACCAAGTTTCCCAGCTTTCTCGGCGTCGGCGCCATCGGATTCATCGTCGATGCCTGCTTCTTTTTTGGGCTCACGCTCGCATTCGGCGTCGCCTACGGCTGGGCGCGAATCGTCGCGTCCCTTGTGGCTCTGACGGTGACCTGGCTCTTGAATCGGGCCAGCACATTCGCAGACGGGCGCATCCATACGGCCCCCGTAGAGTTCTTGCGTTATCTCATGGCGAGCTCAGCCGGAGCCGCCGCCAATCTCGCGGCGCTGTCCTGGGTCGCCCAATACGACCAGGCACTGCGGCATGCGCCCGCCTACATTGTTGGCGCCGCGGTGGGCCTAGCGGTCAATTTCCTCCTGTATGACCGGTTCGTCTTCCAGGGCCGGGCGGCGGGATCAACGGCCGCCCCCCTGCCGCCGAAGGACAATCCATGAGCAATCCGCGCGACAGCAACGAGAACATCGACTCGGTCTATTATCGGGACGGCGTCGACACCTCCTTTGCCATGCGCCTGTTGAAGGCGGCACGGATGTCGATGTTCGACCTGTTCATGCGTGAGCTGTCACCTAATGAGACCACACGCGTTCTCGATATCGGGGTATCCGATGACGAAAACGAAGGCGCGAATTTTCTCGAAAAGCACTATCCTTGGCAGCACAACATCACCTGCGCCGGACTCGGGCAGGGCGATGCTGTTTCGCGCTCTTATCCGAAAGTGACGTTCCGGCAGATCGAGGCCGGTGAACGACTACCTTTCGAGGATCAGAGCTTCGATATCGCATGCTCGAACGCCGTCATCGAGCATGTCGGCGGCAGCGTGCAGCGCACTGCTTTCATCGCCGAGCATCTGCGCGTCGCGAAGGCCGTGTTCATCACCTTCCCGAACCGCTGGTTTCCCGTCGAACACCATACCAGTATGCCGCTCCTCCACTACAGCCCCTCGCTCTTCCGCAAGCTGCTGAAGGGCACGCGGTATGAGTACTGGGTGGACCCGGCCAATATGGATTTTCTGGATCGGCGAACGATCGAGCGCGAATGGCCCGTTCATGGGAAGCGTCCTTCGCTCATTGCGACCGCCGGTCTCCCGCTTGGGCCGCTGAGTTCGAACGTGGCCGTCATCGTCAGATAGGGCCCGAGAGCCGGCGCACACTTCGCGCCGCTCCGGATATGCGGTCGACCTTCGCTAGAGGAGGTCGCGAATGTCGGAGCGCAGCCGCCGGATCAGGCGATCTCCCAGCAACAGCGTGGCGCTGACGAGCGAGAGCATGATGATCCATGTCACAATCGGCGCAGCTTGCCCCGAGACCAAGGGCTCGCGTATCGCCTGAACGAACCAGAAGGCCGGGTTCCAAGGTTGCGCCGCCCGAAGGGCGCCAGGCATCACTTCCGGCGTCAGCACCACGGGCGTCAGCCACATCCAGAACTGGCTGAAGACACCGATTGCCTGCCCGGTGTCGCGCAGAAGAACGTGGATCGGAGCGAGGATAAGGCCAAGGCCGAAGGCAAAGCCGATCATCAGCAGTCCGGCAATAGGCACCGTCAACCAGGACCAGTTCGGCCTGGCGCCGAACGCCACCGCCGCCATGGCAGCCAGCGCAAGCGACAACAGCATCATCAGCCCGGCCGAGACCGCCGTGCGTGCGACGAAGAGCGTCTCCGGCAAGGGCAGCTTGCGCAGGTAGTGGGCATTGTCCGTCAAGGAGGTCGTGCAGCGAACCAAGCAGTCAGCGAACACGACCCAAGGCAGCATGCCGGTCATAATGTGCAGGGCCGCATTGGATCCCGGGCGCGAGGGAAAAAGACCGGTGAACAGCACGGAAAACAGGAGGATGAGAAAGAGCGGCTGAACGATGTGCCAGAATGCACCCATCGCCGTCCCGGCATACCGCGTGCGGGTTTCGCGCCACGCGTTCGCGAACACAAAGCTCCGATGCCCGAAAATGTCGCCAATCATGGGACATCTCCGCTGCGCGGCGAGGCAGACGCAATGCTGGTAGCGAGCCCGACTTGGCCGTAGAACAGACTGGTCGAACGGTCGGACGTCACGAAGAGCGGTCCCATCATCGGCGAGTGTGGATAGTCTTCTTCGCTCAGGCCGCCTGTCTGACCTAAGCCGATGGAGAACGTGTACTGACCGACAGCCAACCGGCAGGTCAGGTCAAAGCTCGAGAGCAGGCGTTGCCCAGCCGTCATTGGCGGTGGCGCGGCGCCCAGGCGAGCCAACGACGTGCGAAACACCAACGCACCGAACCTGTCAAAGAGCGCCAGCGAAAAGTTCGGATTTGCGACGTCCCTGGTCGCCTCCACCAGAGCGCGCACGGAAATCGTCCCGGCGACTTCCTGCACCGTCGTGGCATGGCCGTCCGAATCCGCGAGCTGAGCGCCCAGAAGCGACAGTCCGACATCCGATGCAGCGAAAGGCGCTTGTCGCAGAAGATTGCCCTCGACGACTCCCGCCGCCATGGCATTCGGTGGCGGAGGCTCAACGTTGTCGTTGCGCTCGCGCCGTTCCTGGGTCAATCGGCCAAGCTTGGTATGATAGCGGTTGACGACTTCGTCCGGCAGGCCAATGAACTCAATGCGTCCATGGTCCAGCAACAGTGCACGATCGCATAATTTTTGGATGGCGCCGGTATCGTGAGATACAAACAGCACTGTTGTGCCAGCTTTCATTATTTTTTTTAAAGCTTCATAGCATTTCTGCTGAAAGAATACATCTCCAACACTCAGAGCCTCATCGACAATAAATACTTCAGGATCCATAAAAAGGTAAATGGAAAAAGCTAGCCTAACATACATTCCCGACGAATATATAGCCATCGGTCGATCAAAAAATTCACCAAGCTCGGCGAATTCTTCAATTTCACTCATCTTTGCTTCAGCATAACCTTCCGGAAATCCGAGTAACGCAGCGCTCATGATGACATTCTGGCGGCCCGTCAGCTCCGGGTTGATGCCACCGCCGAGTTCGAGCAGGGCCAACACCCGGCCGTTCACCTGGATCGACCCTGAGGTAGGCAGCAGCGTTCCGGTGACCAGTTTCAGGAGCGTGCTCTTCCCGGAGCCATTCTGACCGACGATTCCGAAGCATTCTCCGCGCCTCACGGAGAATGTGACATCGCGCAGGGACCAGATCTCTTCGAAGCGGCCAGCCCTGGGGCGGATCAGATCGGCGATCCGCCCGATCGGATTCCTGTACAATCGAAAACGCTTAGATAGCGCCGCGACGCCGATGGCCGTCTCGTGCGAATTCGCCATCGGCTCGCTAGCATTGGATTGGTGCATACGAGGGGCAGTAGATATTTTCGACCGCCGCGTCTATAGAGCCGTGCTGCAAGAACGACAAGCAACAGGAACTTCGGCCCGATGGTGAACCTGATCGAGGGCACTTCTGGCTATGGGCAGAAGGGCCTGGTCTTGACAGAGGTCCGCCTGCGTGATGGCGACGGCGTCGATACTTTGTCTTGCCTGTGCGGACAGCGCCTATCGATCGTCATCACGGCCGAAGCTCGCGAGGATGTGCGCCGCCCAAATCTTGGCTATGCCATCTACGCACCCGGCGGCGAGTTGCTGTATTCGGAAGGCGCGCTCAATCACGGCGTGGTCTTGGCCGACCTCCTCAGGGGCGAAAGCTGCACGGTCGTCTACGATATTGAAATGGCGCTCGCCCCCGGTCGGTATAGCCTCAGCGTGCTTGCAGCGGACAATGATACCGCCACCTCCGGCGACTCGGGCGTGCATCATGATACGCGCGAACGGATTGCCGAGATCGAGATCGGCCGCAGCGAATTGTCCGACCGCTTTGACGGGTTGGCATGGCTCCCCGTCCAGGCCACGAGCAGTGTGCTCGCGTTCGAGCAGGGTGCCTGATGGCGCTTGACCTGCTGGCTGAGCTGCCGTCGACTTGCCCGACAGGATATCTACTATGAAGCAAGTGTTGGCCGATTTCATCACGAAACGTCTGAATATCTCCTTGGGCGAGATACGACTGATCCTGCAGGCACACGACAAGGCCTTGCATGGCCTGGACAAGCTCACCAACGAGGTCGCAACCGCTCAGCGAGAGCAAGTCCAACGATTGACGGCTATCGTCGATGCCCAAGCCCTGGAGATCGAACGTCTTGTAGGACTTTATGAGAGTTCGACCTTGCGCGTTTCCGCGCTGGAGCAGGAGGCGGCTCGTTTCGCCTCGGCTGGTGGTGAGGTGGAGGGCCGGCTATAGGCCCGATGCGGTTGTCCCAGCGCGACAATTGCGCGACACGACCTAATCCCGATAGAAGGTCGCCTTGTTCAGGCGGGATCGCCGCAAGAACGAGAGTGGGTGTCGTGACCACGGCTGAGGATTCTTGAATGTTATCGGCCCTACAACAGGCCTTTGCCCAAATGATCCGACGCCTCGGCATGGCATCGCCGGATCAGGGTAATCCCGGATCCTCGTCGTCTGTCGAGCTAGAGCGGACCCACCTTCGCAAACACATGGACCTTCTGGCGCGAGAATGCACCGCGTTGGAAGCCGACATCGACAGGTTGAGCCAAGTCATAAACTCCACTGCAGGAGGTTCGGGGCGCCCCGCCCGCTGGAACGTTCCGTTTCCGGCGGCCGCGTTGTCCGGCGTCGCTAAGCCGCTCATCGAGGTCGTCGTCATTGGCGCCGACGTCTCGGACAATTGGCGGAACCCGATGCATTGGGGGGAACTCCCGCCTCCGTCAATCGACCAGATCGATCCGGCCGATGGCGCTGCAGCGGCGAATCTCGACGGCATGCTCAACGGCAGGGAGATCGCCGGCCTTTGCGTTGCGGCACCGGCGTGCACGGAAAGGGTCTTGAGCGGAGGCAAGCGCGCGCTCGAACGAGCCATCTTCGTTGAGGCCGCCGTCACCTTCTCAGCCGATCATACCGCACCCGGCTCCTTCGAGAGGGTCGATCCATTGCTCCGCAGCGCGGGATTCGAGCTTATCGATATTCTGGACACCGCACGCAGCAATGCCGAAGGCGGAGGCACCGCACTCGCGACCTCAAGGCTTGAGGCGATGACTGTCCTCTATATGCGGCCGCCCGTGGATGTCCGGTCCATGGGAGATGCCGGCGTACTGACCGCCGCTCTTATCGCTCATTGTTATGGCATGTACGATGTCGCGATCGAGCACCTGAGAGCCGGCTCCGCCGAGGCAGCCGAGCTCGCCACGGCTTACCAATCGGCGCTTCTCATGCCCGGCGCTTTCGGCGCCGCGGGGCTTCAGACACCTTTCGCAGGAACGGCAATATGACAATAGCGGTGGAAATTGCTCCAGGCGAACTTATCGACAAGATCACGATTCTCGAGATCAAGCTGGAGCGGATCTCGGACCCCCGCAAGCAAGCTAATATTCGCCTGGAATACGAACTGCTGACGCGCGTTCGCCGGGCCGAACTCCCCGACAATCCGACGCTACAGGAACTCACAAGCCGGCTGAAGGAGATCAATGGGCGGCTCTGGACAATCGAGGACGACATTCGTGACCTCGAGCGGGCCAAGGAGTTCTCCGAGCCGTTCATCAATCTCGCGCGTTCCGTCTACCGGACGAATGACGAGCGCGCCGCGATCAAGCGCGAGATCAACGAACTGTTGGATAGCGCCATCATCGAGGAAAAGAGCTACGCCAGCTACTAGGCTCGGATGCCGCCGATCTCGCGGTACTGCCGATCTTCCTTGTCATATGCTTCCGGAGCGCCGGGCCCGAACGACACCCGAAGCCCGCGGCTATCGGGGACCAGCTCCGAATGACGCCATCGCCGGCCCAGTCATTATCGCTGGGCGCGTTCCATGTCGGCTGCGATCTCCATGACAATGGCGTCGGCCGTCTTTCTCGGAGATCTTCCGGTCCAGCTAACCAGTGGCTCGATGTCGACCTCGAAATGGGCGCCTGCGTCCTGCGGTGGGGCATTCGATCTGACATGAGCGGTCGGGTCGAAGCCGTTCGCGTTGAAGATGCGCGAGACGAGATCCCGCGCATTCTCGGTCCGACCTGAGGCGACAAGGATTTCTGCGATCGGAGGCCCGAGCGCGATATCGATGATCATGTCCATGATCTCGTCGGCGGCGCTCCAGTCGAGGTTAAAGTCGAGCGAATTGAGGACGGTCGGCTCTGTCGCGCCGCGGCGAGCCGCGACGAGGGCCGCAGCGACTCGTGGCAGGAAGTACTGGGGCGGACGGCGCGGCGAATCGTGATTGAACAGGATCACATTCGTCGAATCGATTCCGTGCTCATCCTTGTAGTGCCGCATCAGGTCCCGAGCCGTGAGCTTGCTGATGCCGTACAAACAGGTCGGCTGCATCGGGCTGTGAACGTCGAGACGCCCGCGCCACGGGAGCGGGAAGACCTTGGCGGAGCCTGCGTACACCACACGCATGCCGGGGTTCCGCGTCCGCGCATGCTCGAGCACGCGATGCAGTGCGAGGACGTTGACCTGCATGACCTCATGCCAGATCGCCTCATAGCTGAATCCGGCGCCGATCGCTCCGTGAACGGCTGCAAAGTGGAAGGCGAGATCCGGTCTCTCTTCATCGAGGACGCGACCAAGCGCATCGTTATCCCTGAGATCGAGTGAGACATATCGGAACAGCTCGGAAGGCCGGTCATACGCCGAGCGCGAATGTCTTCCGATTCCAATGACCCGGTGTCCCCGCTTGACGAGCAAGTCCGCCAAATAGGATCCGTCCTGACCGTTGGCGCCAAGAATCAGTGCTGTCGCCATGAAGCGGAGGTGCTCTTCGAAACTCACCTAGGAGCGGACCTGCACGGCCACGCAGGAGCTACTGCTATCCCAGGCTGGGGCGCAGTGTCCACCATGACGGCAGCTGCGTATCGCGAAAGCCCAAGGTCGTTTGTGACTTGTCTCCCAATGGCGATTCGCATTCGGAATGACCCGCCGTTGATCTGCCGCGCCTGATGCAAATTTGGCGAAGCGGCGGTGGAGTTCACGACCGTCCTGCGATAAGTCGTGTTTTGGCGCAGCCGGCGACCGGACCTGCCTTAACTCTGAGGTCGCGGCGCCGCGGGTTTGTTTTTCCGCACCGGGCCGTCAAGAGGCTCGGCTTATCGCGAAGTGCTAACGGAGTTTCAGGTAATGAGCGATCCAACCGGAGGCGGGCCGGCCCTCAAGGCGGTGGCCCGTTCGGTTTTGAAGAGGCTTGGCCTGTTCGATGCAGTCGCCTCGCTCGTTGTCGCCGTCCGCCGGCAACGCATCGAACGGTCCCTAGCGACCATCGCTCCGAGGTCGAAAATCGCTGTCACAACCTCAGGCCGCACAATCGAAAGGCCAGTCGTGGTCGCGTCTGCGCCGGATCTGGCCAAGGATCTGCTGGTCCGTCTCGGGGCCGAAACGACTGACACGCTTGTTCTGGCGCCCGGCAATGGCCGGCCCGACGACAATGCTCCGCTCGCAAAGCCGGACCCGGCCAGCCTCGCCGGTTGGCTCGCAGTCGATGAGCCGCGCCTGCGTCAGTCCGTTGCGACCTGGGTCGCGGACAAGGCGTCTTTAGAGATCCTGCGCGGCCGCATTCGACCGGACCAGCATCTCCTTCTGACGCTTGCCGACGACGAGGCTGGTCTGCCTGCAGAACTCGGCGCGCCGAGCTGGGTGGATAGAAAGCTGGCCTATTTCGAGACCGTAGCGCCGGCTTGGCAGGACCTCGATCCGTCTCGATCAGTTGCTCCCGACGGTGGCTGGCCGAAGATCTCGATGGTGATGGTGAGCTTCAATCAGGCGGCATATCTTGAGGAAGGCATTCGCTCGATTCTCGATCAGGGCTATCCCAATCTCGAACTGATCATGATCGATGGCGGGTCGACGGACGGAAGCGTCGAGATTCTCGAGCGCTATCGTGGCAAGTTCGATGTGCTGGTCATCGAAAAGGACCGGGGTCAGTCGGACGGCCTGAACAAGGGCTTCGACAGGGCAACCGGCGAGATCGTAAGCTGGTTGAACAGCGACGACCTGCTCCTGCCGGGCGCTCTGTTTCGCGTGGCCCAGGCCTTCCGGCGGCAAAAGGTCGACATGGTCGTCGGCGGCTGCCGGCAGGTCGCGGCGAACGGAACAGACGTCGTGGTGTCTCATCACACGCATCTGCCTCTCGGCAAGGCAGTCCCTCTGCCCCTGCACGAGCTTCTCGATTTCGAGGGGCGCTGGCTGATGGGCTGCTTTTTCTTCCAACCCGAGGTCTTCTTCACGCGGGACATCTGGCTCCGCAGTGGTGGAGCGCTCCGGCTCGACCTCTACTATGTCCTCGACTACGATCTGTGGGTGCGGATGGCAGCGGCCGGCGCGACAATCTTCCATGTCCCGGACTATCTCGCCGCGAGTCGAATCCACGAATTGCAGAAAACAACATTCGGCGAAACGCCCTTCGTTCCAGAAGCCAAGCGTCTCCTTGCCGAGTACGCCGATGGCGTGCATTGGAAACGGCCCGTCGATGCGTAAGCTCGACATCCCTTCCACACGCGGGTGACTGTGCGTTGAGAATCGTCGGTTTAGTTTACGTCCTGGCCTTGTGCTCGGTTACGTTTGTCGCTGTGCGCCCGTTGCGTCTATCCTGGCCGACATCGATCACCGCAGGAATGATCCTGCTGTGGAGCAATCTGGTTCTCACCAGCCAGTTGCTTTCGTTGTTTCTGTGGCTTGGAAACCCTTGGGCGTTCGCTGCGCTCTCGCTGGGCCTCGCCGCCTGCGCAGTCCCACTGCTGAGGTGGCTGCAACCTAGCCCTGAAAGTTTCGGCGAAGGGCTTCCGAGCAAATTTGCCCCGATGCGATACGAGAATCGCGTGATACCGATTCTTCTCGCCAGCGGCGCAATCGTCCTGGCCTGCAATTTGCTGATCGCGGGCACGCATCTCGCGAGCAATCCGGATACGATCGTCTACCGATTCCCGCGCATATACTGGTATCTCACGCAGGGATCATTTGCTCATTTTGCGTATGGGTCAGACCCGCGCGTGATCTACTACCCGACCAACGGAACCACTCTCTATATACCTTTGGTGCTCTACCGTTTCGGCGCCTTATGGTTCAATCTGCCAACGCTGCTGGCATGGTGCACGATTCCACTGATCACCTACGCCTTCGCCCGAGACCTCGGAGCCGTGCGCGGCTGGGCGGTCGCGGCCGGCTGGGCGGTCGCCTTGACCCCCAACGTGCTGATCCAGGCTCTTTCAACGAACGACGAGATACTGGCGGCGGCGAGCTTGCTCGCGGGACTGCTCTTTCTGCACCGCTGGAGCCGCGGCGGCAGACCGCTCGACCTCCTGCTCGGCAGCGCAGGAGTCTGCTTGAGTGTCGGAACCAAGCTCCATGTCTTTTTCTACTGGCCCTACATCCTGGTTCTGCTCCTGGCAGCGCTGTTCTCGTGGCGCCGATGCCTGCAACTCCTCCGCGGGCTCTGGAACCGCCGCGGAGTGGCAACCGTCCTGGCTTGCGCGCTTCTGGCGGTCGTCCTTGGGCTGAGCTTCATCGTCTACAACCTGCGGGCAACCGGGCAGATCACCGAGCTAGACTTCGCGCGGCTGGTGCTGAACGCTCCGCTCAACCTCGCGGTCAGCGCCCAAACGATCGTCGTCTATGCGCTGCAGATCGCTCTGTCGCCCTTTCCGGATATTCTGCCGAATGCCGGCTATGGGAGAGCACGCGCGCCTCTCTACGCCGCATTCAACGCGTTGTTTCAGCCCATGATGGGGTGGGTCAGCAATGGCCCCGCCTTCACCTCCGTCGGATATCGTTTCACGGGCATCGTCAGCGACACCGCGTTTCTGCTCAATGAACAGACCGTGATGATCGGCTTCAGCTGGCTGGCCGCGCTGATCGCGGCGGCCTGGCTCGCTCTCCACAGGCGCCTGGCGTCGCCATGGGCCCTGTGGATCGCCTTGTCCCTTCCGGCCTGGTTCGTCGGCTGGGCGGCCTCGACGAAGTATATCGAGGGCATCCCTGTCTATGTCGCCTATGCAGCCATCGTCTCCGCTCCCGCCTGGGCGTTCGCCCTTGCCCCAATAAAGTCCGTCTTCTGGTCGCGCGCGCGCTGGGGGGCCATCTGGATGATTCTGGCCACGCACGTCATGCTCGCCGTCTCGGTCCTGACGCTCAACACGTCCCGTTCGGTCTCGGCCATCTTCGTCGGAAAGGGGCCGCTGCCCCGATCGGTCGCCTTCATGGTGGAGCAATCCGTCACGGACGAGTTGGCCCTGGCGAAAGGTGGCATCACTCACCACACACTCGATTGGGGTCAGCCAAACTGGGTCTTCATGGCCTTCAATCCCCAGATTCCGCAGAAGCTCCTGTCCATTCCGACTATCTACCGCGAAACCCTGGCCGAGCGGGATGCCCGCACCGATGCCGAGAACGATGCGCGTGCCCTAGCGTTCAGCCGTGATATTCGCATGCCGCAGCAGAATGATCCGACGCTGCATATCTACTCGATCAGGCAGGCTCCTGCCTTCGGGCATGCCGCCCTACGCGTTTCACGGAAATCGACGCCCGGCCTGACGAAGATCGGTGAGATCAACTTCTTTTTCGGGCGGGAATCCGTCTTCGCGGCGGGCAACGGCGTCGAGGTACGACACCCCGACAGTACCGGATATGTCGTCTTCACTTTCAACGAGGTGAGCAATTTTGGGCATGATCCAAAGCCAGTGCTCGAGTTGCAGCCAGTGGTCCTGGGGCTGGGACGGGACGACGACTTGGCGTTCCGAAGCGCGCTCACGATCGGCGGAAACATCGTGGATCAGACGGAATGGGGCCCCACGCCTCGGGCGAAATTTTCCACTATGGGATTGGACGCAGACAACGGTATCCTGACCATCATGGTCCGCAACAATAAAGCAGGCGGCCATATCGATACTATCAAAGTCAAACTGCGAAGCGTGAAACCGGCCGAACCCAACTCATGAAGAAGCGCATCGTCCGGCTCCTGCTGGCCACTCTCGGCGAACGGCGCACGTTCAAGCTGGCCCTCTGGATTCATGGTATCCGTCATCGCGTTGGACTTGGCCGGCGGCCGCGGCTGGAGTTTGACGCTGACGGCACTTTGGCGTCCCTCCGACCCGGTCGACGCCCTCTGCCGGAGGCGTTCGCACAGGCGAGGGCTTTGCCGGGCCACCTTACTGACGAAGAGCTCGAGAAGCTGTATCGCGCAGGTGAAGGGGTGCGTTCGGCGAGCTGGTTCGGCGCACACGCCGAAACCGTTCAGGCGGCGATCATGCTCTTTGCCGGAGGGGTCGAACATCTTGATATCGGGCGGCTGCCGAAAGACGGTCCGCCCGAGCTTCTCGTCTATCAGAACCGATCGGAGATTCCTGACGGCATCGAGGCTTCAGGCGCTGCCGAGGTTCTTGTCCTTGGCAGCCTTACAGGAGCGGAATCCCGGCGCCACCAGCTTCTTGACAAGCTTCGCGGCGGAGGCCGTGTACGGGTTCTGCTCCTCAACGATGTCGGCTTTCAGTACGGGGCGGGTGTGGCGACCAGACGGCAGGCGCAGTCGTTCCTGACGGCCGGGTGGGAGGTCGCACTGTTGAGTTGGAACGCCGGAACCGGTGGCGGGTACCCGGCTGTCGCCAAGGTGCAGCCGCCGGGTACGTGGATAGGGACACGTTCGCTGCCGGACGTGCATCACGGCTTCAAACTCTCCTCGCAGGAAATCACCCGGCGCGTTCTCTCCGCGGTCTTGGAGGCTAACCCCGACTTCGTTCTGGTTGGAAATATTCACGGAGCCGGTTGGCCGATCGAAGTTCTGACGGCTTTGCGTGACGCCGGATTTGCGGTCGCGGCCTATATGCACGACCTGCATTGGGCGACCGGTCGCTGCGCTTATCCCGGGCCATGCCGGAAATATCTCGAGGAGGGATGCGACGAGGCCTGCCCTACTGCCGAGCAGTATCCGCCACTTCCTCGCAACCAGATCAACGCGGCCTGGAAGAGGCGTGCTCAGGTTTTTGCCGGGGCCAATCCGATCCCTTTGATCGCCAACAGCCACTGGACAGCGCAGGTTGCCCGTTCCCGCTTTGGCGCCGAGGCGGTCATCGAGACGGTGTATCTGGGGCTCGATCGTCAGCAATTCGCTCGAATCGACCGGAGCGTTGCGCGGCGGATCCTCGGCATTGACGATGAACGTCCCCTCGTGCTGCTCGGCTCCGTGAACGTCAAGGAGGAGCGCAAGGGCGGTCCGATCTTCATGTCGCTTCTGACGCAGCTCCAGCAGCGTCCGGATGTCGGCGTTCTCGTGTTTGGGCACGGATCCGAAGCCCTACCGTGCACCAAGGCGTTCGGCATGGTAACCGACGAACGCATGATGGCGCTGATCTACAGCGCCGCGGACATCTTCGTGGGCACCGCTATCGAGGAGGCCTTCGGCCAAACACTACTGGAGGCGGCCGCAGCCGGCCTCCCGGTCGTCGCATTCCGGGCAGGCGGGGTCGCCGAAGCAGCCACAGACGGCGAAACCGCGATCTTGGTCGACGAATTGAGCGCCGACGCCGTTATCGCGGCCTTAGACAGCCTTCTGGCGGATCCTGAGAAGGCCCGGGCCCTGGGCCGGAAAGGCGCCCTTCGCGTCGAGAACGAATTCAGCCTGCCAGTTCAAGCTCAAGCTTGGCGCCAGTGCCTGGAACGGTTGTTCTAGATCGCCCCGGACGAATTCCGGACCAGACACCGGGGTTCTGGAAGTCGCCTGCCCGTTCGGCCGGCTCGAAGCAGCCTATTGTCGGGATCAGCCGCCGCCAGCGCGGCAGAAGAGGGTTGGCCTTGAAGGCCGCCTTGCCGCGTTTGAAGGCACCACTTCGGCCTGGCCGCAGCCCCTCGTCGGACGGGCTTCGCGCGCGTCTCTCAGCAATCAGCGAAACTGCTCTGGCCGTCGGGCCTACTGCGCCGGGGGCAGACCCGGCATGATGTGCAAATAGCGCTCGGCGACGACGATGACCACGACATCCGGCTTCACTTCTTCGACCAACTGGTAGTTGAGCGTGATCGTATTGTGATGGGTGAACACCGGATCGCGGAATGTCGAATAAAGGAAGGTCGGACCGAGGATGTAGTCCGTGAACGAATCGCCAAAAACGAGCGCGCGCGGCTTGTCGGCCTGCTCCGTCTTGTAGAATTTGATTGGCCAGCCCCAGGCGGAATTGGTGCTCGGCGCTCGCACCTCGGGCTCTCGCAGCGGCGGGTCCCTTCGGGTCATCACCTCTCCGCGCACCACAATGTCAGCCTGGAGGCCGAGAAGATAAGCGAGGTCGGAAACGACCGTCGTCTCCGCGACGTTGAAATCCTCCAGCCTGGCCGCTGTCAGCGCCGGGAAATGCCGGCGCAGCTCGTCGATGAGCATCCGATAGCCGACGAAGGCGGCGCGATGGCTCCAATGCGTGTCGCCCAGGAAATAGAGCTGTGAACGGTCCTGCTTCGCGGCGAGCAGAGCCGCACGCGGATCAACGAAGGGAACCGGCCCGCCCGCCAACTTCGCGACGACCTGGTCGGCGCGGGTAACCGTCCCCGGCGCCTTTGAAAACTGGGGCACCATTTCCGGATAGATTGTGTTCTTCTCTGGCGCCAAGAGCATGACGAGCTGAATATCGCGGCGTGCCAGCCAGTTGCGGATAGCCTCGATCCGCCGCGCCCACTCATCCAGCTCCGCAGGCTTGAACACGTCGATGCCGGTGTGCTGCTCGAGAATCCGGTCACGGGTGTAGAATAGCCAGCCGTCCCGACCTACCGCCACCTGCGGATTGCTGCTGATGCCCAAGTGATAGCGTGCCAGGCTATTGATGCGGACCAATTCGCTGCGAAACCCGAAATGGTCGTTCACGTACCCTTCGAGCCGGCGCGACAGTTTGCTCAGCTTCGCAAGGTCCTTCCAGCCAGGCGCCTCGGAGAGCGCCCGTTTTTCCCCCCCAATCGCTCGGTCGAGCCGCAGCACCTGCACCGCGAGAGGCGCCAAGCACAGCACCGCAAAGAGCGCGATGACGAAACGGGGGGCGATCCGCCAGGGCCGGCTTTGCGCAAGGGCGACGCTGCGTTCGATCACGTCTCGCATCGGGAAGACCCTAGAACCGGAAATAGATGAAAGGATTGTAAGCACCGCCGGCGAGGCTGAGGGTCACGAGAAACAGAACCGCCACGAGCCCCGCGAGTCGCAGCCCGTCGACAAGCGGCCAGATCCTCGCGAATGCCGCCCCCGCCCTGTCCAGCGTCGCCTGTCCCCAGGGCCCCATTGCAGCGAGCGCGAAAGCGAGTGCCAGCAACACGTCGGCTCCGAGAAAGGTGCCGATCGATGGAGTGGCCGAGCCGGCAGCGCCAAGGCCCAACATGCTCGCGAGATAGCCGATGGCTTGAGGCAGCGTGTCGGCCCTGAAGAATACCCACGCTACCATGACGACCAGGATGGTGTAACTCCAGCGCAGTATCAATGGCAGGCGCGCGAGTCGCACGCCCCAGCCGGCTCGCTCGACCACCAGCATGGCTCCGTGAATCATGCCCCAAATGACGAAATTCCAGGAAGCGCCGTGCCAGATGCCGCAGAGCAGGAATACAATGAAGAGGTTGCGGTAGGTCTGAAGTGTCGAGCCCCGATTGCCGCCTAACGGAATGTACAGATAGTCCCGGAACCAGGACGAAAGCGACATGTGCCAACGACGCCAGAAATCCGTCACCGACAGGGACACATACGGATAATTAAAGTTGATTGGAAAGGTAAACCCGATCAGCAACGCAAGGCCGATGGCCATTAACGTATATCCGCCGAAATCGTAATAGATCTGCAACGTATATAAACAGATCCCAAGCCAAGAGAGACTCGATGATAGCTGATCAGGCGGCAATGCAAAGATGGCATCGACGCTAGCGGCGATAGTATTTGCGATCAGAACCTTCTGGCCGAGACCGATGACGAAGACGCGGATGCCCGCCGCGATCCGCTGAGGCGTGAAGACGGGTTGGTGCAGCTCGCTCGCAATGAATTTGTAGCGGACGATCGGTCCGGCGACGAGCTGGGGGAACATCGATATGTAGAGCGTCAGGTCCCGCAAACTGCGCTCCGCAGGAACGTCGCGCCTGTAAACATCGATCAAATATGACAGAATATGGAACGTATAGAACGAAATCCCAAGAGGCAACGCCGGCACGTAACCTTGCAATTTGCTCAAATTAATACCAAAAGCGCCCGAAATATTCCCGACAATGAAGCCCGTATACTTAAATACGATAAGCAACCCAAGATTTATCGCGACGCCCACAAGAAGCAGAGTCTTGCGCCGCTTTGCGTCCTGCCGGGCGTCGAGCGCCAGGCCGAGCCGGTAATTCAGAGCGACTGAAAATAGCAGTAGGAATATATAGAGCGGCTCCCCCCAAGCATAAAAAAGGAGGCTAAAAATTAATGTGACATACTTGCTCCGGCCAAAAGCGTAAAACGCGACCAGAAAGAGCGGCAAAAAGTAGAACAAAAATACGATGCTACTGAAAACCATTTCGCCTGGTCTGTCGCTGGTCTTCGTGAAAACGGACAGCCTCGAGGCCCGCAGGGTCCCTTCAGCGCAGTTTCTCGAGCGTCACGAAATGCCCAGCGAACGGTAGCGGCTTGCTGAGCTTCCAGCGACCATCCATGGCTGCGACGAACTCGTCGACCGCAAGCTGCGCGCCTTCGGAGAAGAAGCCGTAATCGTCGACCACCGCATGCGCACCGGGCAGCATCCGCTGATCGAGGAAATGCAACGCATCCTTGATCGGCTCGTAGAAATCGAAGTCGACATAGGCGAATGCGACTTGCTTCGGGACGTCGGGCCGCTTGATGCTCTCGTTCACCCAGCCCTTCATGATCCGAAGGCGCTCGCGGGGGAACTTGACCTTGTCGAGACGGCCGAGAACCTCTGTCTCAGGCGACATCATCGTCCCCTGATACTTCGCCATCGAGCCGAGGTCGAAGATGTCGTCGATCAGACGGTCTTCCTTAGTCGGAGCCGGCAGGCCTTCGAACGAATCGAACAGCCAAAAGGCCCGATCCGTGCTCATGATCTCGCTGGCGATCAGCTGGGACGTCGCGCCCTGAGCGACACCGAACTCGCAGATGTCGCCGGGAACCCTGAGCGCCTTGTGCAGAGCGTCCACGAGATAGAGGCCTTCGCAGACATTGGTGCCGATCAGATCGGCCAGTTGCGCCTCGCGGCCAGCGCGCTTTGGCAGGTCAGGCAGCGCCACCATGCGAAGCAAATCTTCGATTTCGATGGTATCACGGCGGTGAATCTGGCGCATCGTCTCGCTAAGCGCCAGGCGATCGCGGAGGGTGGTGGTCTCCTGCTCCGAACTCGTGCCAGCCTCTACGCGCACGACATCGGGAATCCGGCGGATCTCGTAGCCAATAGAGCGCGCGAGATCGCGAATGACGTGCTTCAAGCTCATAAAGTCGCTCCACGCGCGCCGTGCAACGACACGCTTGTTCCCAAGTCACATACTCATTCGGGCAGCGCCGGGCGGGCCTCACACTGAAGGCCGCCGCGCAACCCCTAAAGATAGATTTCAGCCTGCCATACGCTGGACGGCCTGCTTAAACAAGTTCTATCGCCTTCCCGCGCTGTTGATAGACGGCTACCCGTCGGCGGCATTCCTGAACCGCAGCTGGCGAGCGGAGCCCCGCCTGCTTGGCCGGCAACACCGTCACGAGTACCCCTCTGGCCCACTGGCGAGGGCCTCCGCTGCCGCCCAACCGCTGGAAGCCACATCGCCCTCTATTCCACGCGCGTGTCCGCCTGTAAGCTTGGTTTTGCTAAGCTGTTACGATTGTCGGAGCCCACATGATCGAAACGTTGGAAGGCGTCGCCCCGCATCCCAGATTGCCGCAGACTGACCGGTCGTTCATCGAGGAGAAGCTTCCCGGCATCATCGGCTGGCTAACCAATGATGCCGCCTACTTCACGTCCTACCTGATGAATTCTCAAGCCGAGCGTCAGATTGAGGGCCCTGCCGTCGAGATCGGCGTCTATCACGGCAAGTACTTGTCGTTGCTTATGCACCAATGCCTCAAGCACGATCAGATCGTGGTTGGCTACGACATTTTCGAGCAGTCACATTCTGATACGCCGCGGAACCACGCAAAGGAACTGTTCGGCTCCAGCGAAAAGATGCTAATCGCAAAAGGCAGCTCTTCCGCGCTGAGCGGCAGGCAAATCCGGAATCAGGCCGGCGGGCGGCCTCGCATCATGAGTGTCGATGGCGACCACTCGGCCAAGGGCGCGCTTAACGATTTGTATCTGGCGCAGGCGGTCATCCACCCTCGCGGCGTGGTCGTCGTCGACGACGTGTACAACACCTTTGCCATCGGAGTTTCGGAGGCCTTCTTTCGCTACCTGTTGTCCTGGCGAGGGAAACTCGTTCCGTTCGCGCAGATCGGCAACAAAACGATGCTCTGCCACGCCTCGGAGCACGCGGCCTATCTTGCCACCTCGCTTCAGTTCGTCGCGGACTGTCCCGAATTGCCGATCAATCAGCGCTTCGCCGAGAATCGCCTGAAAGGTGAAGGCTGGGTCATCCAGCGGCTCGCCAACCACCAGGTCGCGCTGTTCAACTGAACGGCACATGGGCGCGTCCGGGCGAGTATATTTCGATATGATATAGATTCTTGGAGCGGGCGATCGGGATCGAACCGACGACATTCAGCTTGGGAAGCTGACGTTCTACCACTGAACTACGCCCGCATGCCGGTGCGCGGGCAAGGCCAGCCGCCGACGAGGCGACTCATAGCGAGATCACCGCTCGAAGTCACCACCTATTCGGCGCGTGCCGGGCATTGCGAAATCCGCACCGCCGGAAAGAAACACGAAAGCCGCCTCCCACGGAACTGATGCTGCCGCGCCACGATAGCTCGGTACTCCGCGACGGATGGAATGCGCGTCGCTCGACGCGATAGGTCTCTTCGAACAGCACAGCTATACGCCGGCGGCAGGACGGATCGGGAGAACCGCCCGATATTCGATCGTAAAGATGAGGTTGATCGGGTTCGCCGCCGCTCATCCAAGCCGGACGAACAGCGACGGGTCGCCGTTCGAAGTCCTCAGCCCTTGAAATGCTTCGAGAGCTTCAGCGCCTGGCCCTGGTAGTTCGACTTCAGCCCCTCGCCGTAGAGCGCCTCCGGGCGCGCGGCCATGGCCTCGTAGACCAGCCGGCCGACGATCTGGCCGTCCTCGATGATGAAGGGCACGTCGCGGGAGCGGACCTCGAGCACTGCGCGCGCGCCCTGCCCGCCAGCGGCGCTATGCCCGAAGCCAGGGTCGAAGAAGCCCGCGTAATGCACGCGAAACTCGCCGACCAGCGCGTCGAAGGGTGTCATCTCGGCCGCGTGGTCCGGCGGGACATGCACCGCTTCCTTGGAGGCGAGGATGTAGAACTGGCCGGGATCGAGGATCATGCTGCCCGAGCCATCGTCGGGAATGGGCTCCCAGAAGTCGGCAGCGCGATAGGCGCCGACCCGGTCGACGTCGATCAGCGCCGTGTGGTGCTTGCCGCGATAGCCGAGCAGCCCGTCGAAGCCCGAGAGATCGACGCTGACGGCGACTCCGCCCTGGAAGGAGGGCTCGGCCGCGCTGACCAGCGTTTCGCGGGCGTGGAGCTCGCCCAGCGCCTTGTCGTCGAGCCGTGTCTCGCCGGCACGGAAGCGGATCTGCGAGAGGCGCGAGCCGGAGCGGACCAGCACCGGGAACGTGCGCGGCGAAATCTCGATGAAGAGCGGCCCTTCATAGCCGTCCTCGACCAGGTCGAATTCGCGAGCCCGGTCGGTGATGACGCGGGTGAAGACGTCGAGCCGGCCGGTCGAGCTCTTCGGATTGGCGGCGGCGCGCAACCCCTTGGGCAGGCTCAGGCCCTCCATCAGCTCGGCTATATAGACGCAGTCCGTTTCCAGGACCGCCCCGCGCGTCAGGTCGATCTCATGCAGCGAGAGGTCCTCGATGCGGCTGCGAACGGTGCGCTCAGGGCCGGGCAGGAAGCTAGCCCGGACACGATAGGCGCGCTCGCCGAGGCGCAGATCGAGGCTCGCCGGCTGGATCTGGCCTTCGGCGGGCGGCTGCGCGAGCCGGATCACGCCCTGCTCGATGAAGGCGCGGATGAAGCTGTCGGGTTGGATGCCGGGCTTGAAGGGCAGCATGCGAGATCCGCGGGAACAATCGGTCATAGCTAGCGAAGCGCCTGGCAAAGGCCAAGCTTACGGGAGCCGGTGCCCGCAGGGCGAGGCGGGTTGTCCACCCCGAATCGCGGTATGACCGGCATTGACGCTGCCGTCGGCTCACCGATAACAGGAGAGGCTGCCAAAGCATCGGACCGAAAGTTGGAGTCCGCTTTTCGGGACAATCCGATGCTTCAGCAAACAGATAGATCGGCGTTATCGCGTCCGATAGGACGCGCGGCGATCTGGCGGAGCCCTGCGATGTACCAGGCACAAACGCGCGGCGTGCGTGTGACCGCCGCGCCGCGGTTCATGGAGGCGGAATCCTCGCATGCGCAGGGCCGCTATTTCTGGGCGTACTCGATCGAGATCGTGAACCTCTCGGAGCAGACCGTGCAGCTGATGACCCGGCACTGGATCATCACCGACGGCCGTGGCGAGGTGCATGAGGTGCGTGGCGAGGGCGTGGTCGGCAAGCAGCCTGTACTGCGACCGGGCGAGAGCTTCAGCTACACCTCGGGCTGCCCGCTGACGACCCCGGACGGCTCGATGCAGGGCTTCTACGCCATGCAGGGCGAGAACGGCGCCATTTTCGACGTCGAGGTGCCGCTCTTCCCGCTCGACTCCCCCTATGTGAAGAAAGTTCTCCATTGACCGCCACGATCCCGGCCGGACGGCGCTACACGCCGCTCGAGATGCTCGCCCGCCTCGTCGCCTTCGACACGGTGAGCTCCAAGTCCAACATCCCGCTGATCGACTTCGTCGAGGATTATCTCGCCGGCTGGGGCGTGTCCTCGGTGCGCTTCCCGAACGCCAGCGGCGACAAGGTAGCGCTGTTCGCTACCGTCGGCCCACAGGATCGCGGCGGGGTAGTGCTGTCCGGTCATACCGACGTAGTGCCTGTCACCGGCCAGGCCTGGAGCCGCGATCCCTTCACGCTGCATGTCGAGAACGGCCGGGCCTATGGCCGCGGCGCCGTCGACATGAAGGCCTTCGTCGCGCTGGGTCTCGCGCTGGTGCCGGACTTCCTCGCCGCGGAGCTGAAGACGCCGATCCACCTCTTCCTCTCCTATGACGAGGAGGTGACCTGCCTCGGCGTCGTCGACGGCATCGCCGCCATGGGCAAGACCCTGCCGCGACCGCGCGCGGTCATCGTCGGCGAGCCGACCTCGCTCGACATCGCCGATGCGCATAAGGGGGTTCGCACCTTCCATACGAGCATCACCGGATTCGCCGCGCATTCCTCCAAGCCGCATCTCGGCGCCAGCGCCGTCCATGCCGGCGCATTGCTCGCCGCCGAGCTCGACGCAATGCAGGAGGAAGCGAAGCTCAATCCGGACAAGAGCGGCCGCTTCGACCCGCCCTATGACACGATTCATGTCGGCTCGTTCGAGGGCGGCATTGCCCGCAACATTCTCGCCGACCGCGCCGAGCTTCTCTGGGAGATCCGGACGCTTCCGGGCTCCGACCCGGAGGCCGGGCCGGCGCGCTTCGCTTCACTCGCGGAAAAGGTGCTGAGGCGGATGCGCACAACCGCGCCGAGCTCCGCCATCGAAACGGCGATAAGTTCGGACGTGCCGGGACTCGCGCCCGAACCCGGTTCGGAGGCGGAGCGTCTCGCCATGCGGCTTTCCGGCCGCAACCACACCATCGCCGTGGCCTATGCTACCGAGGCCGGCCATTTCCAGCGCGCCGGGCTGCCGACCGTGGTCTGCGGGCCGGGCTCGATCGACCAGGCGCACCAGCCCGACGAATACATCACGCTGGAGCAGCTCGGAGCGGGCGAGGCTTTCATGCGCCGACTGATGGCTGAGTGCCGAAACTGAATGAAAAGATGATGTAATTCCGATTAAGGAAACTATTAAAGTTATATGGAGTAATATCCTGCGCGTCTTTTTGCTTAGACATCACCTTAAGACGGGTTGAAAGTCTTTATTTGCCCAATGGGTTACGCCTTATAGCTTAAAGCGTCTGCTGAATTAACCTTGCACCGGCCCTCCGATCGAAAAACGGATGACCGCCGCGAGGAAAATTCCTGCGAGAACAACTTCATGGGTGTCATAACCTGAAAATATTGTTCCGCGAGGGAGGGGAATAGTTAATCAATCCTTCGCTGGGATCGCTGCGTGGAACAAACACCTCAGCCGTATTCTATAACATATTGGATTGATTGTATTATTTCCCAATTTTCGGGAGCAGGCCGCTCAAGCCCCGGTCCTGCCCGCGAGGAGCCGCCGGGCGCTGTAGGTCATGACCTTCAAGCCACCCTGGTTGAACACCTCGATGATCGAGTCCACGACGGCCCGGCCGCTCTTCGACGTCGGCCTGATGCCCGTGATTTCGACCGTCGCCCAGATCGTGTCGCCGACCACCACGGGCGCATGGATCGTCTGCTGAAGCTCCAGCATGGCCAGCCCCGTGCCCTGGATCAGGGTTTGCAGGATGAAGCCCTCGATCAGTGCGTAGGTCAGCGCGCCGGGCACCGGCCGGCCCTTCATCGCGGCGCCCTCGTAATCGGCATCGATGAAGATCGCCTCCAGCATGCCGGTGACGGCGATGAAGTTGACGAGATCGGTCTCGGTGATGCTGCGCCGGAAGGTGCGGAATTTCTGGCCGACCGAAAGATCCTGCCAGAAGGCACCTTGCCCCAGACGCGGCAGCGCATCCGTCTCGGCCATGACCGCTCCCCGGAAGTTACAGCTTTGATCTTGCATCGCTTTTCCCGAGAACGGCGTGCGTTTCCCGGGAGCGATGATTCAGAGCCCCGCCGAAGGCCCACCCTCGACTTCCGCCGGATCGAAGCTGTAGCGCCGGGAGCAGAATTCGCAGGTCACGCCGAGCTTGCCGTCATCGGCGATCATCGCGCGACGATCCTCGGGCGCGAAGCCACGCAGCATCGAGAGCACGCGCTCACGCGAGCAGCGGCAGGCCTCGCGGACGACGACGGGTTCGAAGACCCGCGCGCCGCGCTCGTGGAAGAGCCGGTAGAGCAGGCGCTCGCTCTCCAGCATCGGATCGAGCAACTCGTGATCCTCGACCGTGTCGACCAGCGAGCGCGCCTCCATCCAGGCATCGTCACTGACGCCATCGGGATCATTTCCGGCAAGGATTTCATGGCCTTCCGGCGCATCGCCCGGATGGATGTCGGCGGCGCGCAGCCGGTCGGGCGAATGCGGCATGAACTGCACGAGGATGCCGCCGGCACGCCATTGCGGGCGCCCGCCGGTCGTGACCGTGCCGACGCCGAGCCGGATACGGGTCGGAATCTGCTCCGACTGGCGGAAATACTGATGCGCCGCCTCCTCGAGGCTCTGGCGCTTAAGCGCGACGATGCCCTGATAGCGGGTGGTGGTCGAGCCCTGGTCGACCGTCATGGCCAGATGGCCCTCGCCGAGCAATTCGCCGGTCGAGAGCTTGTCGAGCGCCAGCGCTTCGGTGAGCTTCGCTTCGTCGATATGGGCGACGGCGCGGAAATTATCCGGGGCGTTGAAATCGACCACCATCATCGAGATGGCGCCGTCGCTCTTGGTCTGGAGCTGGAAGCGGCCCTCGAACTTCAGGGCCGTGCCGAGCAGCACCGTGAGCGCCGCGGCTTCGCCCAGAACGCGCGAGACGGGCTCGGGATAGCCGTGGCGCTCCAGGATCGTGTCGATCGCCGGCCCGAGCCGCACCACACGGCCGCGCACGTCGAGATCGGGCACGGCGAAGGGAACGACGCGATCGTCGAGCCCGACGGTGAGGCTTTGGTCTCCCACGGCCATCAGGCCGCGACTCCACCGAAGCACCAGGCCAGGATGCCCTTCTGCGCGTGCAGCCGGTTCTCTGCCTCATCGAAGACCGCCGATTGCGGACCGTCCATGATCGCGTCGGTGACTTCCTCGCCGCGCGAAGCCGGCAGGCAATGCATGAAGATGGCGTCCTTCTCGGCGCGTTCCATCAGCCTGTCGTCGACCTGATAGGGCCGCAGCAGGTTGTGGCGGGTGCCTTCCTCGTCGCCCATCGAGACCCAGCAATCGGTGATGACGCAATCGGCACCCTCGACCGCCTCCTCGGGCCGGTGGGTCAGCGAGAGCTTGGCGCCCTGCTTCTTCGCCCAGGCGATCAGGGCCGGCGGGGGAGCCAGCTCCTCGGGCGTGGCGATCGACAGCTCGAAATCGAGCCGGCCGGCGGCATGGACCCAGGAGGTCAGAACGTTGTTGGTGTCGCCCGTCCAGGCGATGCGCTTGCCGGTGATCGGGCCCTTGCGCTCCTCGAAGGTCATGACATCGGCCATGACCTGGCAGGGGTGCTGGCGCTTTGTCAGGCCGTTGATCACCGGGACGGTGGCGTATTTCGCCATCTCCACCAGCGAGTCATGGTCGAGGATGCGGATCATGATCGCATCGACATAGCGCGAGAGCACGCGGGCGGTGTCGGCGATGGTCTCGCGCTCGCCCAGCTCGATCTCGTGGCCCGCGACCATCATCGGCGAGCCGCCGAGCTCCCGGATGCCGACATCGAAGGAGACGCGCGTGCGCAGGCTCGGCTGCTCGAAGATCATGGCGATGACCTTGCCCTCGAGCAGGCGGTCACTGGCGGCGGCGGGCGTGCGACGTCGCGCCTTGATCTCCTCGCCGGCGCGCAGGATGGAGCGCAGCTCGGTCGCGGAGAAATCGGAAAGATCGAGGAAATGGCGCGTCACGGGCGCTTCCCTTCGGCTTGCGCGGGTTGGAGAGGGTGAATTTATTCGGCGGCCGGGCGCTTCAGCGTGGCCTCGATCGCACTTGCGGTTTTGTCGAGCCGCGAGACAGCCTCGGCGACATCGGCCTCGGTGATGATCAGCGGCGGCAGCAGGCGCACGACATTGTCGCCGGCACCGACGACGAGCAGGCCATGGGCACGCGCCTCGTTGACGAAATCGGTGTTCAGCGTGTGCAGTTTCAGGCCGAGCATCAACCCCTCGCCGCGGATCTCGGCGATGGTTTCGGGATGCTTGTCCTTGAGTTCGGCCAGCGACTGCTTCAGGCGCAGCGAGATCTTGCCGACATTCTCGATGAAGCCAGGCGCCAGCACCACGTCGAGCACGGCATTGCCGACTGCCATGGCGAGCGGGTTGCCGCCGAAGGTGGTGCCGTGCGTGCCGAGCGTCATGCCGGAAGCCGCCTCTTCGGTGGCGAGGCAGGCGCCCATCGGGAAGCCGCCGCCGATACCCTTGGCGATCGACATGATGTCGGGCGCGATGCCGTACATCTCATAGGAGAAGAACTTGCCGGTGCGGCCGACGCCGGTCTGGATCTCGTCGAAGATCAGCAGCAGGCCGTTCTCGTCGCAGAGTTCGCGCAGCAGCTTGAGGAAGCGCGCCGGCACGGAGCGCAGGCCGCCCTCGCCCTGGATCGGCTCGATCATCAGCGCGGCCGTTTCAGGCGTGATCGCGGCGCGCAGCGCCTTTTCGTCGTCGAAGGGCACCTGGTCGAAGCCCTCGACCTTCGGGCCGAAGCCGTCGATGTACTTCTGCTGGCCGCCGGCGGCGATGGTCGCCAGCGTCCGGCCATGGAAGGCGCCTTCGAAGGTGATGATGCGGAAGCGCTCGGGGTTTCCCTTCGCGGCATGATATTTCCGCGCCATCTTGATGGCGCACTCATTCGCCTCCGCACCCGAGTTGGTGAAGAAGACGCGTTCGGCGAAGGTCGCCTCGCAAAGCCGCCGGGCGAGGCGCTCGCCTTCGGGCATGCTGTAGAGGTTCGAGGTGTGCCAGATCTTGCCGGCCTGCTCGGTCAGCGTCTTGACCAGATGCGGATGCGCGTGGCCGAGCGCGTTGACCGCGATGCCGGCGCCGAAATCGAGATAGCGCGCGCCGTCTGCGGTGATCGCCCAGGGGCCCTCGCCGCGCTCGAAGGCGACGGGCGCACGGGCATAGGTCGGCACGAGCACGGATTGATTGGCGGGAACAGGAGCGGAGGCCATGGAACGAAGATCCTCGCAAAAGGGGGCGGTGAGAACGGATTGGCGCTGACTATGAACGGCGATCCGGGAATTGATGCTGCACTCTGCAGCCATGGTGCGACCCGGCGGCGACGTTATCGTCGCACCTGGCTCCTGAGCTCTCGTCGCACCGTCTTCCGCATCGTCGGGCCTTGATCCGCAAACATAAGCGCCGCCCGAGCGGGCGGCGTCACCTTGTGGATAAATATGCTTAAGGCGGCGGGGGCTGTCAATTCAAAGCAGCCAGCTCTGGGCTGCACTTGGCCCTTGCAGTGTTGCCGAAAAGATTCGCCTGGCCGCTCAATTGCCAATCGGCTGGGGAAAAGCTGTTTTCGGATTCGCCGACTCTTGTTCGCGAGTCACTGCAGCTTGTATGGTCTTTTTCGTCAGATACGACATTTCGTGCGGCGTTTCCTGTACCGTCGGTTGCGGCAGCAGCGGTTTTGTCCTTGCGACAGAAGCCGTCGGTTCCGGATTCCTTCACGAAGCGGCCTTCAAGGCAGATCCCTCGGGGCCTGCCGGACAGACAGGTGATGCGATGAACGAAGCCGGAGCATGGACCGACGAACGCGTCGAGTTGCTCAAGAAGCTCTGGAGCGATGGGCTGAGTGCCAGCCAGATCGCCGCCGAGCTCGGCAATGTCACGCGTAATGCGGTGATCGGAAAGGTTCACCGGCTCGGCCTTTCGGGCCGGGCCAAGAGCGCGGCCCAACCGGCCACGCCCCGCAATGCCGCCCCGCGCAAGGCGCCGACACGCTCGCCGAGCCACCCGATGGGGGGCCCGGCCGCGATGACCCGCGGCGCCCATGCGCTGGCCCCGAGCCTCGCCCCCGAGGTGGAGGTCGAGGCGGCGGAGCAGCCAATGCCTTCCGAGGATGTGGTGATCCCCTTCTCGGAGCGCGTGACCATCATGGAACTACGCGAATATATGTGCCGCTGGCCGATGGGCGACCCGACGAGCCCGGAGTTCCGCTTCTGCGGGGCGCGCTCGCAGACCGGCCTGCCCTACTGCGGCTACCACGCCCGCATCGCCTACCAGCCCGCCGCCGATCGTCGACGTGACCGGAGCAAGGCGCGGGCCTGAGGCTCGACCAGGATCGAGAAATAAGAAAACCGGCCGTTGAGGCCGGTTTTTTATTGTCAGGCCCGCCGCTGCCGTTCCAGCGAGCGGCTCCAGCGCGAGAGCGCGAAGCAGATCAACCAGTAGATCGCGCCGGAGAAGGCATAGGCCTCCATGTTCATGCCGACCCAGTTGGGATCGGCGAGCGAGGCCTGAGCGATGCCGAGCAGGTCAAGGATCGAGACGACCAGAACCAGCGTCGTATTCTTGATCAGCGCAATGAACTCGTTGGTCATGGCCGGCAGCGAGATGCGTAGAGCCTGCGGCAGGATGACGAGGCCCGTCGCCTTCCAATAGTTCAGGCCGAGCGCCGTGGCGGCCTCGCCCTGGCCTTTGGGCAGCGCCTGGAGGCCGCCGCGCACGGCTTCGGCCATATAGGCCGCGATGACGAAGCCGAGGCCGATCACGGCCCGCGCCAGCCGGTCGATGCCGATGCCGCCGGGCAGGATCAGCGGCAGCAGCAGCGAGGCCAGGAAGATCACGGCGATGATCGGCACGCCGCGCCAGAACTCGATAAAGACGATGCTGATCAGCCGGATGACACGCAGCTCGGATTGCCGACCAAGCGCGAAGAGGATGCCGAGCGGAATCGCGATCAGGCTGGCATAGATCGAGATGAAGAGGGTGAGCATCAGCCCGCCCCATTCGCGCGTCTCGATATAACGCAAGCCGAAGCCGCCCGAGAGCAGCCAGATTCCGAGCGGCGGCAGCAGGACGAGCATCGCTACCGCGACCTTGAGCCGGACGCGATGCGGCGCGAACACTGCCGCCAACCCACCCAGCACGAAGAGGATCCCGGCGAGGTCGACGCGCCAGCGCTGGTCGACGGGATAGAGCCCATACATGAACTGACCGAAGCGGGCGCGGACGAAGACCCAGCAGGCGCCGCCCGGCGCGCAATCGGCCCGCGTCGAGCCCACCCAGGTGGCATCGATCAGCGCCCAGCGGATCAGCGGCACCGCGACCCAGGCAATGGCGAAGAGCAGCACCAGCGTCAGAAAGCCGGTAAAGGGCGTGCCGAACAGGCGCTCGCGCCAGATGGAGAGGGAGGAGGCGCGGTTCATCGCGTCACCAGGGCGATGCGGGCGTTGTACCAGTTCATCAGCGCCGAGACGGCGAGGCCGATGACGAGGTAGACGGCCAGCGTCATGGCGATGATCTCGATCGCCTGGCCAGTGTTGTTGAGCGCCGAGCCCATGAAGAGGCTGACCACGTCGGGATAGGCGATGGCGGCGCCGAAGGAGGAGTTCTTCAGCACGTTGAGATACTGGTTGGTCAGCGGCGGGGTCATCACGCGCAGCGCCTGCGGGATGGTCACGAGCCGCAGGACCTGCCCCGGGCGCAGTCCCAGCGCCGAGCCGGCTTCCGTCTGCCCGTGCGAGACCGACTGGATGCCGCCGCGGACGATCTCGGCGATGAAGCCCGCCGTATAGGTGACGAGTGCGGCCAGCAGCGCGACGAATTCAGGAATGACGGCAAAGCCGCCGCGATAATTGAAGCCGCGCAGCGCCGGAATGTCCCAGCGCGTCGCCAGCACCGCCCAGGTGAGGGCGAGCAACGGCACCGCCAACAGCAGGACGAGCCCGGCCCACAGGGTCGGCGCATGCTGGCCGGTACGCGCCTGGCGCCGGCGCGCCCAGATCGAGAAGGCCGAGTAACCGAGCACGCAGGCCAGGATGACAAGGCCGGCGATGCGGAAATTCTCCATCCCGTCCGGCAGCGGGATGGTCAGGCCGCGATTGTTGAGGAAGGCGACGCCGAAGACGCTGATGCTCTGGCGCGGCGCCGGCAGGGCGGCGATGACGCCGAAATACCAGAAGAGCACGAAGAACAGCAGCGGGATATTGCGGACGAACTCGACATAGGCGCCAGCGATGGCCGAGATCAGCCAGTGCGAGGAGAGCCGCGCGATGCCGATGGCGAAACCGAGCAGCGTCGCGAGCACGATGGCGATCACCGTCACCAGCATGGTGTTGGCGACACCGACCCAGAACAAAGCGAGGATGTTGTCCGACTGGGTATAGCCGGTCAGGACGAAGGGCACCTCGATGCCCGAGGTGCGCCAGAGGAAGCCGAAGCCGGAGGCGATGCCGGCCTTGACCATGTTCTCCGAGGCGTTGCGCACGAAGAACACGGTCAGGCCGACGAGAAAGACCACGGCCGCGATCTGGTAGATCCAGTCGCGCACGCGCTTGTCGTTGATGAAGGAGAGGAAACTCGTCATGCGTGCGCGATCCAGCTTGCGTCGGAAACGCACCGTCATCCCGGGCGGAGCGAAGCGGAGACCCGGGATCCATGCCTGAACCGTTCTGGCATGGATCCCGGGTCGGCGCCGCTATCGCGGCTTGTCCGGGATGACCGCGTGTTCCTCCTGTCGAGGGCGAGCCAGGCTATGCGCCCGCTCTCACTGGAACGGCGGGGTGAAGAGCAGCCCGCCCTTGATCCAGAGCTGGTTCTGGCCGCGCTCGAGTTTCAGCGGCGAACCCATGCCGACGGTGCGCTCATAGCTCTCGCCGTAGTTCCCGACCTGCTTGATGGCGTTGTACATCCAGTCGTTGGGCAGGCCCATCATCTCGCCGAAGCCGCCCTCGGCGCCGAGCAGGCGGCGGACTTCCGAGTTCTTCGAGTTCGCCTTCATCTCGTCGACGTTCTGCGAGGTGACGCCGAGCGCCTCGGCCGCGATCGTGCCGTTCAGCACCCAGCGGACGATGAGCTGCCAGCGCTCGTCGCCCCAGCGAGTCACCGGACCCTGCGGGTCGTTCGAGATCGGCTTGGTCAGGATGGCGTGCTCGTCGGGAGCCTTCAGCTTGATGCGCTGGCCGGCGAGAGCGCCCACGCCCGCCGTATAGGCGTCGCAGCGGCCGGCGTCATAGGCCGCGATGGCGTCGTCGTTCTTCTGGAAGTTGGTGATCGTGACCTTGAGGTTGCGCTCGCGGAACCAGTCGGCCGCGTTCTTCTCCTCGGTCGAGCCGGCGGCGACACAGACGGACGCACCGTCGAGGCCGGCGGCGTCCTTCACATTCGCCGACTTGCGGACGATGAAGGTCTGGCCCTCGTAGAAGTTGATGCCCTGGAAGTTGAGGCCGAGCGTGGCATTGCGCGAGAAGGTGATGGTCGAGTTGCGCGAGAGCACGTCGACCTGGCCCGACTGCAGGATCGGCCAGCGCTGCTGCACCGAGGTGGGGGTGTACTTCACCTTCTTGGCGTCGCCGAAGATCGCCGCGGCCAGGGCCCGGCAATAGTCGACGTCGATGCCGCTCCATTCGCCCTTGTCATTGGCGAAGGAGAAGCCGGGCAGGCCGAGATGCACGCCGCATTCGAGGTTGCCGCGCGCCTTGACGGCGTCGAGCGTCGGGCTCGGGGCGAGCTGCTGCGCCTGCGCGAAAGAGATTCCGGCGGCGAGGATCGCTGCCGTGCCGATGATTCTGATGGTCATATCCGTCTCCCCGAAGCCATTGGCGGCTTTCTGTGCTGGAGGCGGGACTATGCAACAGCCGGGCCGAAAGCGGTAGCGGCGGAAATCCCAATCTCGACCCGGTGTCGATTCCGCTTCAAGCCGCGGCCGATTGCGGGCCGGCGACGCGGGCATTCTTGCGGATGGTGTAGAGCGTCGCCCCGATCACGATGGCGGCGCCGACCCAGGTGGTGAGCGCCGGAATCTCGGCGAAGAAGACGAAACCGGTGAAGCTCGCCAGCAGCAGGCGGCTGAAGTCGAGCGGCGCCAGCGCCGCCGCCTCGCCGACCTGGTAGGCACGGGTGATCAGCCATTGCCCGGCCGTGCCGAACAGGCTGAGCACAGCGAGCCAGAACCACTGATTCGCGGTCGGCGTCTGCCACCAAGCCCAAGCCGGGATGGCGAGCAGGATGATCAGCACGATGCCCTGATAGAGCAGGATCGTGTCGGTGCGCTCGCTCGCGGCGAGCTTGCGGACGCTGACGGTGATGCCGGCGCCGCAGACCGCACCGAAGACGGCGAGTAGCGCATAGATGTCGAGCCCGTCGCTGCTCGGGCGCAGCATGATCAGCACGCCGACGAAGCCGATGATGGTTGCGGCCCAGCGACGACCGTCGACCTTTTCCTTCAGGACGATGACGGCGGCGATGGTGACGAAAAGCACCTGGCTGAAGCCGATCGCCGTCGCCTGCGCCAGCGGGATCTTAACGACCGCCGTGAAGCCGGCCAGCATGGCCGCCAGCGTAAGGACGCTGCGGGTGATCTGCAGGCCGAGCCGGTCGGTATGCAGCGCCTGGCGCAGGCTGCCCGCGGCGAACACGAGCAGGATCAGCGTCATGATCACCTGCCGGATCAGCAGCACCTGCACGAGCGGGATGGCCTGGCCGACATGCTTGATCGCAGCAACCATCACTGCATAGACCAGCAGCGCCGAGAGCATGAAGACGGAGCCCCGCAGATTGGGGCTGGCGCCGCGCCACCAGTGCCGGGACCGCCGAACCAGCCGCCCGCCGGACAGGCCCGCGGCAGCACCACGGGGCGGCTCCCGCAGGACGAGGGGTGGGTGAACCTCCTCCGCGCGCTCGGACGACGACGAAGGCGCGGCCGGCTCCTGCCAGGCCGGGACCTCGTCCTCCACCCCCGGGCGGTCCCGCCGCCCGGTCTGTCGATCCTCGTCCATCGCCCCCAACCATCGCCGGCCTCGACGGGCCGGAGCAGCATCTTGTCGCTATGTGTCATTCATCGACGAAGCGCCGCGTGGCGGCCAGTGACAAAGGCACATGGCCGGGATGTACCGGTGGCGCAGCGCAATCTGGCGGAGGGCTCAGCCCGCCGCGGCGGAGAGCCCGCGTGCCAAGGCCTGCGCCAGGGCCGCGCGCTGGCCGGCGAGGAAGGCGGCACCGTCGATGCGCTGCCGGTCGCCCGCGCGGATCGCGGCGAGGCGCTCGACCAGCGCCTGGGCAAAATCCGCCGGCGTCTCGGCGAGGGTGAAATTGGCCGGAAGCTCCGTGAAGCCGCGGCAGGAGAGCGGCGTCGCGACCGCGGGCAGGCCAAGCTGCATCGCCTCGACCGTCTTGAGTTGGACGCCGGTCCCAGCCCGGCTCGAGAGCGCGACGATGCGGCAGGAGCGAAGGAAGGCATCAGCGGAGGGCACGCGGCCGACCAGGGTGACGTTCGGTGGCGCCTGCAGCTCCGACGGGATGCGGCCCGCCACCGCGACGCTCAGATCGGCCGGCAGCAGCGGGCAGATCTCGCGCAGGAACCAGTCAAGCCCGACCCGGTTCGGCTCCCAGCTCCAGGTGCCGATCAGTCCGATATCAAAGGCCGGCTCGCCCTCGGGCTCCGCTCGCGCGGCATCGCCCGTATCTCCCGAGACCAGCGGCAGCACGCCGGACTTGTCCTGTCCTTCCGGACCAAGCGCCCGCCTGTCCTCCTCGGACAGGGTCCAGACGAAACGCGCCTCACGCCAGAGCCGGCGCTCGATTGTCGCCAGCAGCCTCGCCTCGCGCGCATAGAGCCAACGGAGCAACGGGTTGCGCGCATGATCGGCGGTCTGCCGCGCGGAGGCGTGCTCGATATTGTGCTCGACGAGGATGCAGGGCGCGAGCTTGAGCAGCTCCGGAAAAGCGCCGGACAGCATCACCGAGTTCAGGACGATCGCGTCGAAGGGCCCCTGCGCCTGCACGGCCTCGACGAGGCGGCCGGCGCCGGCCTGCCTGAGCTTGGCGCAGGCGACCGGGAGGCCATGGCGGAAGGCGGCGGCAAGCCACTCCAGCCTCCGCACCGGGGAGACGACCGCGTTCTCGATGTCGACCGCTGCCACCACGACAGCCTTGTCCGGCTCCGCGGGCTCTTCGCCGGGCCGCACGAAGCCGATCGCCGTGACGTCGTGGCCGGCGGCGCGCAAGGCCGAGAGGACCGCCGCATTGGCGATCTCGAAGCCGGTATCCGGCCGGGCGACCGGGACGAGCGAGGTCAGGAAAGCGAGGCGCAAGGATGGGGCTCTATGGAGAATGCTGCCTCAGTCCCCTCATTGCCGCGGCAGGTCAAGCGACGGACACAACTATGCTGAACGAGCCGGCAAACACCGAACCTTAAGCCGCGACGACGTAAGCTCCCGTGCCATGACGACGTCCCTGTCCTTCGATCCGCCGGAAACCTTCGAGGTGATCGCCCAATCGCCTCCCGAGGCGCTCGCCGGCGTCGAGAGCGTCGTCTGTGTGCCGACCTTCAAGCGGCCCGACATGCTGGAAGCGACGCTGCGCTCGCTGGAGGCGCAACAGGGCGGGCATGATTTCGCGGTGATCGTCGTCGAGAACGAGGGCGTCGAGCGGGCCGGCGGCCTGCGGGCCAGCGCCCTGCTCGCGGCCGGGCTGTTCAAGGGGCTGGTGATCGTCGAGCCGCGCCAGGGCAACTGCAAGGCCTATAACGCCGCCTGGCGCTGCGCGCTGACGCGCTTTCCGGCGCTGAAGCAGGTGCTCGGCATCGACGATGACGAGGAGGCTGAGCCCGGCTGGCTGGATGCCTTCCTGAAAGCCGCCGCGACGGCTCCGGCCGAGCTGTTCGGGGGCGCGGTGAGGCCTGTCTTCGCCGACGCCTCGCGCGCCTGGCTTTCGGCGCATCCGGTCTTCCGCTCGCATTACAGCGCCTCCGGACCGGTGCCGATCCTCTATTCGAGCGCCAACTACCTGATCCGGCGCGAGGTGCTGGAGCGACTCGGCTTCCCCTTCCTCGACGAGAATTTCGACTTCACCGGCGGCGGTGACACGGACTTCTTCATCCGCGCCAGGGCGGCCGGCCTCCGCTTCTGGTGGGTGCAGGAAGCAGCGCAGCGCGAAACCATGCCGGCACGACGCAGCGAGTTCGACTGGATCGCGGCGCGCGGCCTGCGCAACGGCGCGATCTCGGCCCGGATCGCGCGGCGCCAGAATCCCGGCCTGACCGGCCGGCTACGCGTGCTGGCGAAGTCCTTCGCGCTGCTGGCGGCTTCCGTGCCGCGCGGCATCGCGCTTGGCATCCGCACCGGCTCGGGGCTGATCGGCCTCTATCACGCGCAGGTCGCCTGGGGACGGCTCATGTCCGAATTCGGCGTCGCCAACGAGCAGTACCGCAAGCCCGAGAAGAACTAGGCCGCGTTGACGACGATGCCGGCGAGCTTCGCGGCCTGAGGCCCGAGTTCGGCCTGCCAGCGCTCGATCTCCGCCTTTGAGGGCTCAGCGCCGCGCGCCACCAGCACGATATCGTCCGCCGCCTCGGCAAAACGCCTGGCGAGCGCATCGGCCCGGCGGCTGCCGCCATCGACGATGATCGGCCCGAAGCGATGGGCCGCGCCGAACAGGCTGGACTGGATCGCGCTCGCGCCCGGCGCGGGAATATTGCCGACGCGCGGCAGGAAGGCGAGGCCGGTTCCTTCGTCCTTGCAGGCGGTGCGCGCAACCGAAGCGTTCCCGCCGATCACCTCCGCGAGGCCGGCCGGGGCATCGCCGGCGAAGATGCGGGTGAGGCCGAGCGAGCCCTCGCCGGCATCGACGAGCAGCGCCGGCAGGCCGGCCTGTGCGGCATCGAGCGCGAGGTTGAGCGCGACCGTGGTGGCGCCCGCCTGCGGCTGCAGCCCGAGGACGAGGATGCGGCGGCGACTGCCATCCTTCGCCAGCACGGCGCGGATCGCGGCGATCGACCGCGCGAAGGCGCCCTGCGGCTTGTCGATGACATCGACGAGATGGGCCTGCGACTGGAAGACCGAGCGCGGATCGGCGATCTCGCTGCGCCAGCGGCGATGGCGGACGTTCGGCACGGTGCCGAGCACGCGCAGCTCAGGCGCCGGCGCGGCGGCGTTGCGGGCCGGCTGCCCCCCGGGAATCGCGATCAGCCGGCGCCAGCCACTGGCCGCGGCGTCTTTCGGGACATCCTGGGCCGCGACCTTGCTGGAATCCGCCGCGGCTTTGCCCGGCGAGGCCGGTGCGGGTTTCTGAGCCGGCGGCTCCGATGGTGCGACGACAGGCGGCGGTGCGATCGGTGCAGGAGTGGCCGGCTCCTCAGGCGGAGGCGATGTGACGGCGCGCGGAGCCCGGCGCCAGAACGGTCGGCGCGCCGGAGCCTCTTCGCGAACGGGCGGCGGCGGAAGCGGTATCACGAAGATGGCGAGCGTCAGCGCCAGCAGCGCCCCGAGGCCGCCACCGGCGACGGTGCCGAGCATGGCCAGCGTGCGGCGGCTGATGCCGCTCTTCTCCAGCGGCGGCATGGCCGGGCTGATGACGCGGGCATTGGTGGTATCGACGCCGCCGAGCTCACCGGTCTCGCGGGCGCGGCGCAGGAAAGCTTCGTAGATGGCGCGCGAGGATTCGACCTCGCGCTCGAGCTCGCGCAGCTCCACCGAAGCGCGGCCGGCCGCATATTGGGTGGTGGTGAGCTGGTCGACGCGATTGGCAAGCTGACGCTCGGCATCGAGGGCACGGTCATATTCGACTTTGGCCGAGCGGCCGATGCGGGCAAGCTCCTCGGTGATCTGGCGGCGCGCGTCGCGCACCTGCGCCTGCGCCGCGGTCAGCAAGGGGTGGCGCTCCCCGAGCGAGGCGACGAGATCAGCCTCCCGGGCGAGTGCGGCGCCGAGCTGGGCGCGCAGCGCCGTCATCGTGTTGGAGGAAACGGCCTCGGGCGCGGCGCCCGCTTCGAGGCTGGCGGCGCGCGTGTTGATGATCTGGTCGTATTTCGCCTTGGCCTCGGTGGTGCGCGTGCGAGCCGCGACGAGCTGGGCGTTGTTGAGAGCGAGCTGCTCCTCGCTCAGCGATTTGCCGCCGATGCCGACGAGATTGTTGGCTTCCCGATATTTCTGGGCCTTGTCCTCGGCGCTGCGCAGCCTGTCGCGCAGCTCCTTCAGGCGTCCGGTCAGGGCCGCGGTGGCGCGCTGGGCGGCCTCGGCACGGACGGCCGCCTGATCCTCGAGGAAGCCCTCGGCCATCGCGTTGGCGATCTTCGCCGCCTTGTCCGGGTCCTGCGCCGTCGCCGAGATGTCGATGACAAAGGTGCGCTCGCCGCGGTGAACCGCGACGTTCTTGTCGAGCGCCGCCAGCGCATAGAGCATCGAGCGGCTCGGAGAGCCGGGCGCTTCGCGCGCGGAGAACAGCCCCGAGAACAAGCCGCGGCTCGCCCCGCCGCCGTAATCCGGGTCCTTGTCGAGGCCGAGTCGCTCGACGACGCGCGACTTGATGCTGTCGGAGGCGATGACCCGCGCCTGGCTTTCCAGATAGCCGGCGATCGAGGTCGGGTCGCTGCCGACCGTATTGGGAGAAACCTCGTTCTGGAGCACGCGCAGATCGCGCGGATCGATGAAGAGCTGTGCCGTCGAGACGTATTTCGGCGGGATCATGAAGCTGAAGAGCACACCCAGGACGAAGCCGAGGAGCGCCATCAGCAGGATCAGCCCGCGGCGGCGCCAGAGCGTCGCCGCGATCCAGGTCGGATCGGTCAGCTGCGCCAGCGGCAGGGCGAAAGGCGCGGCAGGCCGCTCCCGACGATCGGGCGCCTCCTGTCGTTCCTTCACAGCCGGCTCAGTGGTGAACATGACGCAACGCTTCACTTTCTGGCGGCTGTGCCGCGCCGGGTGCGCTCGAGCACGGCCATCATGGGCTTCTGGCGATAGTCGGCATCGAGCGGCAAGGGCCGGGCCCGGGCGCCATCCCCGCGCGGAAAAACATCCTGCACCCAGGAATAGCGGTCGGTCAGCCCCCAGGTGACGATCGCCTTCGGCTGCTTGGCGGCGACGACCGCCCCCAGGAAGCCGGAAACCCTGTCGGCGGCCAGCTTGTCGCGCCGGGCGGGGTCCGCCGGCAGCTTCCAGTCGATGACGTCGAGCTCGGTGATCTCGACATCGAGGCCGAGCGCATCGAGATCGCGCAGGAAATGCTGGAGCCCGTCGAGGTCGAGCTCCTTCTCGCCATAGAGATGGGCCTGGATGCCGAGGCCATGGACGGGAATGCCCTTGTCCTTGAGGCGCCGGAAGGTGTCGAGCGCGACCTTGCGGCGCGCGGCTCCGGCGGGAGCCGCCTCCTCGAACAGGAAGTCGTTGAGGACGAGCCGCGCCTTGGGATCGACCCGCGCGGCGGTGCGAAAGGCGATCTCGATATGCTCCGGACCGAGCAAGCGCTGCCAGATCGTGTCGCGATAGGGCGCGCCGGGCTCAGGCTCGAACTTGATGACCTCGTTGACCACGTCCCAGGTCGCGATCCGGCCCTTGTAGCGGTCGACGACGATCTCGATGTGGTTGACGAGCTCGCGCTCGGCCTCCGCCCGGCTCGCGATCTCCTTGGCCCAGGGCGGCAGCGCCTCGCCCCAGAGCAGGGTGTGGCCGCGCAGTGCCTTGCCGTTGGCCGCAGCGAAAGCGACGATCTCGTCGGCGCCCGAGAAATCGAAGCGCGGACGGTCGTGCCGCAGAGCCTGCCATTTCAGATCGTTCATCGGCACGATGACGTCGCAATAGCGCTTCAGCGCTTCGCGATAGCGCGCATCCTCGCGAAAGGCGCCGATCTCGGCGGCCGAGCCGAAGGGAATGGGCTGCGCCGCCGCCTGGGCCGACCCCGATCCGGGGACAGCACCCGCCAGCACGGAGGCCGCGCCGCCGCGCAGCAGCTCGCGCCGCGTCGGCATCGCGCCGTTCCGGTCCGCTTCGGTCTCACGCATCGGCAAAGGCGGTTTCAATGGCGGTTTCCAGGGCCCTATTCTGAGGTGCTGTCGTTTAGGGTCGTTCAACGCCTCTCGGCTATTGACGAAACCGTCATATGTCATGCCAGAGGCACGCGCCGGGCCAGCCGCCGCGGAAACGGACCATGCTGCTGCCAGATCGTGCCGCCATTATTGCCTACCTCACGATCCTGAGCGGCTCGGCCGGCCGGCTCGTCATCTCCCTTGTCTACTTCCTTATCGTTGCCAATACGTTGACTCTCGGCGCGTTCGGCCTTTTCGCCACCGCCTCGTCGACCGGGCTGATCCTGTCGCGGCTGCTCGCCTTCGGCTTCGTCTCGCCGCTCTACCGCGTCGCCATCGTCAAGCCGCGCCTGCTCGGCGCCTATCTCGGTGGCTTCGCCGGGCTCGCGCTCGCATCATTGCCGCTGATCGGCGCAGTCGCCGCACTCGCCTACCTCCTGCTCTTCGCCGACCGCCTCGCCGTCCTGCCCTTTGCCGCGGTCATCGGCGCAGAGGTGCTGGGCTGGCGCGTCGTCGAGGTCGTCTGCATCGTCAACAACGGGCTGAGGCGCTTCCGGCAGGCCGCACTGCTCGTCATCATCGGCTCGAGCCTGCGGACGCTCGCGGCGCTGATCTTCGTCACACTGGGCCAGGCCAGCCTTGAGAGCTGGGTCTTCGCCTATTGCGTCGCGACGATGGCGAGCGCGCTGATCGCACTGACGGCCTTCCTGCCGGCCTCGCGCTGGCGCTTCGTGCGCAGCCTCTATCCGCGCCGCATGGCGGACGCCGTCTTCGCGGGCACGGCCGACATCGTCTTCTACATCCAATCCGAGCTCGACAAGCTCCTGGTGCTCGGCATCGCCGGCGAGCGCACCGCCGGTCTCTACGCCATCGCCTTCCGGGTGATCGACCTGACCGCGATGCCGGTGCGCAGCTTCAACCAGATGATGGTGCAGAAGATCATGCAGGACCGCTGGCTCGGAGGGGTGAAACGGCTCGCCGGCTTCGAGGTCGGCATCGCCCTGATCTCGACCGTGGGACTTGCCGCCGTGATCCTGGCGCTGATGCCGTTTCCGGGTTTGCTGGGCCGCAACGTCTCGCAGGCTGCCTATCTCTTCGCGCCGATGCTGCTGGTGCCGGCCTTCCGCAACCTCGTCGAGTATCACGCCGACCTGCTCTATGCGCGGGAACGGACGGGCTCGCGCATTCTGCTCCTCGCGATGCTGACCGCGCTCAAGGCCGGGCTGATCGCGCTCGTCATGACGCATTTCAGCGAGGGCGACGCATGGGCGGAGTGGATGAACCTCGTCTTCGGCTTGGTCTATCTGCTCTCGGCCGGCTTCACCTATCCGCTGCTCGTGCGGACGGGACGGCCGGTCTTACGCTGACGCCTGCTCGAACAGGGCGCGGATCCGCTCCAGCGGCTCGCCGATGAAGGACTGCACGCCGACGGCGACCTGCCAGGGCTCGAGCACGTCCTCGAAGGATTCGAGCAGGTCGAAGCCTTCGACATCCTCGTTGAACCAGTAGACCTTGCAGAGCTCGCGCGGGTCCGGCCAGTGGCCCGCGGCCTCGAGCCCCAGAACGCGTTCGACGTAATAGCCGTAGATCATGTACTCGGAGAACTGCCGGTCGCGGGCGATGGCGCTCACCCAGTCGCGGCCGCTGCGGCGCTCGATCAGCTCGAGCATCGCCAGCACATGCTCGCGGCGCCAGCTCACCATGTTGTTGATGTAATCCGGACCCGGATAGCCCGGCGCGCCGAGGCCGAGCACGGTCGAGGCGTTCTCGCACCAGGGCCGGTGGCGCGCCATGTCGGCGGTGATGGCGTCGGGCTTGCGGTAGAGGCGGGTGGCGCCGTCCTTCTCGAGGCTCCGGGCGTCGAAGGGCCTGACGAAGAGCATGTCGGAATCGGCGAAGAGGATCACGTCCTCGGCGCTGGCCTTCGCGACGGCGAATTTGCGCAGCTGCTGCGCATGCCAGCCCCGCAGCGGCGGCACACCGCGAGCGGCGGCCCCGAGGCCGGTCCAGACGCGGCGTCGGCCGAGGCTGAACGGGTCCGGCCGGGATTTCAGCCATGACGGCAGCAGCTCGGATTCCGCCAGGACGCGCCGGCGCGGGCCTTCGAACTGGCGAAACAGCGGGAGGTCGCGATCCTCGATCAGCAGGTAATGGACCGCATGGCCGGCGACGAAGCGATCGATGCTGGCGCAGAGCAGCCGGCAGCGCTCGACGTCGCCCCTATAGCTCGGCGTCGCCAGGGCGAAGCTGGTACTCGCTGCAGTGATGCTCAAACCCCGAACTCAGCCGCGCCCGCCAGTACGGACATACTGGCCGACCATGCGCAGCAGGAAGACCGGATTGCCGACGACATAGCGCCGCCAGAGCCGGGCCGGCTCCAGCCAGAGCCGGTAGGCCCATTCGAGCCGGGCCTTGCGAATCGCCTTCGGCGCACGGGACACTTCGTCCGCGAGGAAGTCGAACAGCGCGCCGACGCCGGCGGCGACCGACACATGCTGGGACGCCAGCCTGTCGGCGATGAAGCGCTCCTGCAGCGGATTGCCCATGGCGACGAGCAGAAGGTCCGGCCGCTCGGCTTCCAGCCCCTCGACCAGCCGCTTCTCCTCGCTCGGCTCGTAATAGCCATGCGAGACGACGCTGAAGCGATGGGCCGGATAGCGCTGCGCGAGCCGCGCGGCGGCGCGGTCCGGGACGCCCGGTTTGCCGCCGAGCAGGGCGACATGGAGCGGCCGCTCCGACCGGGCGAAGAGGTCCGGAAAGAAGTCAGTGCCATTCAGATTGGCCGGGAAGGGCGCGCCATACAGCAGCCGGCTGCCGATATCGACGCCGATGCCGTCCGGCAGCATCAGGAATTTCGAGAGACTGCGCCGCAATGCGGCGTCGCCGGCAACGACATTCACGAGATTGGCGTTGCAGAAAGCCAGCTTCACATGCCGGCCGGTCTCGACGGCATCGAGGATCTCCGCGATCGCGGTCTCGCGCTCCTTCACGGCGATGCCGACGCCGCCGATGTTACGCTTCGCGAGCCCCGGACGGTTCCGGCCTCGGGAGGCGCTGGCGCTCGCGATGGAAAGAGATGCGCGCACGTGTTTCCAATCCTGAGCCGATGGGCTCGCTCAGGCGGATGTCTTGGCGGGTTTTGGACGCAGGTCAAGGCAAACCGGCCGGCAAGGTGAACACATTCGAGCACCGATCCGAAGATGCCCATCCTGACGTATCTCTTTGTAAATGATGATATTTTGTCTCGGCTTGAAACGCTGCTGCGCTCCGGCGCCGGACATGGTCGAGAGCCCGTGCCGCAATAGCACAGCGACGACACTGGCCGTTCCATCGCGGCACGGAATCAACGGCCGGCTGAGGCCGCTTTCGGACCCATGCATTCCTTTATTGCATGCCTGACATTCCATTTACGCATGAAAGAACGATACGCCTCTGGCGGGGGCGGAACGTCCCCGCTAGGTTGCCCCGCAAAGGCATGGGAGGCTCCCCGCATGAACCAAATCGATTTAAAGAACCGCGTTGCCATCGTGACGGGCGGCGCGCAGGGGATCGGCCGCGCCGTCGCCGAGCGTTTCGCAGCCAGCGGCGCGACGGTCGCGATCTGGGACGTGGACGGGGCGCTGGCCCAGAAGGCCGCCGCCGAGATCGGCCATGGCGCGAGCGGCCATGCGGTCGACGTCACCGATGCCGCCGCCGTCCAGGCCGCGACCGACGCGCTGGAAGCCAAGCACGGCAGCGTCGACATCCTCGTGACCAGCGCGGGCATCGCCGGTCCCAACCACAAGACCTGGGAATATCCGCTGGAGGACTGGGCCCGCGTGATGCGGCTGAACGTCGACGGCACCATGCATTGCTGCCGCTCGGTCGTGCCCGGGATGATCAAGCGCAACTACGGCCGCATCGTCCTCGTCGCCTCGATCGCCGGCAAGGAGGGCAATCCCAACGCCTCGGCCTATTCGGCCTCGAAGGCGGCGGTGATCGCGCTGACCAAGTCGCTCGGCAAGGAGCTGGCGGACAAGGACATCGCGGTGAACTGCATCACGCCGGCTGCGGCGCGCACCCGTATCTTCGACCAGATGAGCGAGGAGCATATCGGCTACATGCTGGCGAAGATCCCGCGCGGGCGTTTCCTGCTGCCCGACGAGGTCGCCTCGATGGTCGCCTTCCTGGCCTCGGCCGAGAACAGCTTCACCACCGCCAGCGTCTTCGACCTTTCGGGCGGCCGGGCGACCTACTGAGGCAAACCGGGAAGATCGCACTGCGCCGGCCGGGAGAATTTTCCCGCTCCGGCGCAGCGCCGCAATGCCCGCACCACGCCGTGCGCCAGATCGACGCATGGATATCGCGATCATGTTTACGTCTCGGTAAGGCTCTCTTTTCACCCTGAGGGGGCGAAAAGGAGATGAACTATGATCAAGATGACGCTCTCGGCAGCCGCCCTCGTCTTTCTGACGGCCTCGGCAGCTCAGGCGGTCACCGCCAAAGCGCTCGGACAGTTCAGTGACTGGAGCGCCGCTACCTATGACCAGGGCGATAGGCAGCGTTGCTTCATCATGAGCAAGCCTTCGGCCGAAGAGCCGTCCAGCCTGCGCCATGGAGAGGTGTTTTTCTTCATGCAGACGAGCGACGGCGACAGCGATACCGAGTCGAGTTTCCAGGCCGGGTATGATTTTGCCAAGAACTCGGTCGTGACGGTCACCATCGGCGACGACAGCTTCCGCATGCTGACCGAGGGCAACAACGCCTGGCTCGATCGGCTGGAACGCGAGCCGGCCCTCCTCGCCGCGATGCGTGCCGGCAGCAGCATGACGCTGGAAGCACGCTCCGCCCGCGGCAACGTTACGAACTACACCTTCTCACTCGCCGGCGTCACAGCCGCTTCACGCATGCTGCAGCGCTGCAATACGGACGCGAGCCAAAGCTAAGACGGCCCCTCGCCAGGCGCATCCCCGTGTCGCGCAGCCAAAATGCCTGTCGCCGTTTCACCCACGCTGCACTAACGTCGCGGCCATGACGCAGATGCTCCCCTCCGCCGCCGTTCTTGGCGCCCGCGCCTTCGCCGCGCTCGCCGGCCTCAACCGCTTCTCGGACGAGCCGGGCAAGCTGACCCGGCTCTATCTCTCGCCGGCCCACAAGCAAGCGGCGGAATGGGTGAAGGGCGCCATGGAGGTCGCGGGGCTCACCGCCTCCATCGACGCCGCGGGCTCGGTGCAGGGGCGGCGCGAAGGCACGGTGCCCGGGGCGCCGGCGGTGCTGATCGGCTCGCATATCGACACGGTCAAGGATGCCGGGCGCTTCGACGGCAATCTGGGTGTCGTCGCCGGCATCCTGGCGGCGCAGGCGCTGCGCGATGCCGGGATCAGCCTGCCCTTTCCGCTGGAGGTCGTGGCCTTCGGCGACGAGGAGAATGTCCGCTTCCCGACGCATCTGTCGACCTCCGAGGCGCTGGCCGGCCATTACGACCCGACCTGGCTCGATGCCCGCGATGCCGAAGGCGTGAAGCTCTCGGATGCGCTCGTCGCCTTCGGCGGCAATCCTGCCGGGATTCCGGCTCTCGCCCGCAAGCCCGGATCGATCCGGGCCTATCTCGAGCTCCATATCGAGCAGGGTCCGGTGCTGGAGGCCGAGAACGAGCCGGTCGGCATCGTCACCACGATCAACGCCCAGAGCCGGGCGCGCGTGCGTGTCAGCGGCGAGGCGGGCCATGCTGGTACGGTGCCGATGGCGCTGCGCAAGGATGCGCTGACCGCCGCCGCCGAGATGGCGCTGGCGCTGGAGGAGATCGCAAGCGGCCATGAACTCGCCGTCGGCACGGTCGGCGTGTTCCGGCCCCATCCCGGCGCGACCAATGTCGTGCCCGGCGCTGTCGAATTTACCATCGACTATCGCGCGCCGCGCAACGAGACGCTCGCGGCGATGGAAGCGGCGATCCGCGCCCGGTTCGGCGAGATCGCGGCCCGTCGCGGAGTCGGCCTCGACATCGCGCCCTATGCCCGCGCCGCAGCCGTGCCGATGGACGCAGGCCTTCAGGACGCCTTCGCCACCGGCATCAGCCGCACCGGCAGTAACCTCGCGGCCCGCCGCCTGCCCTCGGGCGCCGGGCATGACGCGATGACGGTCGCCGCGATCGCGCCGGCCGCCATGCTGTTCGTGCGCAACGAGAAGGGCATCAGCCACTCGCCGCTGGAGAACATGACCGAGGCCGATGCCGGCATCGCGATCCGCGTCCTGCTCGAAACGATTCTGGCCCTCGCCGAAGCCGCGAAGTAGAAGAATTCCAGCCGCGACACCACGCACCATTCCGCCACGCGCCCGAAAGGCATAGGACGGGCGCGCCGCAGGAGGCTGGCAATGGATTTTGAGACTTTCTTCCGCCGGGAACTCGGCGGACTGCGCAAGGAAGGCCGCTATCGCGTCTTCGCCGATCTGGAGCGCCAGGTCGGTCATTTCCCGACCGCGACCTATCATGGCGAGGGCGGACCGCGCGACGTCACCGTCTGGTGCTCGAACGACTATCTCGGCATGGGCCAGCACCCCAAGGTGCTCGCCGCGATGCATCAGGCGCTCGACGGCAGCGGCGCCGGAGCCGGCGGCACGCGCAATATCGGCGGCACCAACCACTATCATGTGCTGCTCGAGCGCGAGCTGGCGGATCTGCACGGCAAGGACGCCGCGCTGATCTTCAATTCCGGCTATGTTTCGAACTGGGCCTCGCTCTCGACGCTGGCCTCGCGCATTCCCGGCTGCATCGTCCTGACCGACGCGCTGAACCACGCCTCGATGATCGAGGGCATCCGCCATTCGCGGGTCGAGAAGCACATCTTCGCCCATAACGACCCCGCCGACCTGCGCCGCAAGCTCGCCGCGCTCGACCCGGCGCGGCCGAAGCTGATCGCCTTCGAGTCGGTCTATTCGATGGATGGCGACATCGCTCCCATCAAGGAATTCTGCGACATCGCCGACGAATTCGGCGCGATGACCTATCTCGACGAGGTCCATGCCGTCGGGCTCTACGGCCCGCGCGGCGGTGGCATCTCCGAGCGTGAGGGCCTCACCGACCGGCTGACGCTGATCCAGGGCACGCTGGCGAAGTCCTTCGGCGTGATCGGCGGCTACATCACCGGCTCGGCGGCGCTGTGCGACTTCATTCGCAGCTTCGCCTCGGGCTTCATCTTCTCGAGCTCGCTGCCGCCGGCGGTGGCCGCTGGTGCCATCGCTGCGATCCGGCATCTCAAGGAAAGCTCCGCCGAGCGCGAGCGCCAGCAGGACCGCGTCGCGGCGCTGCGCGGCAAGCTCGACCGCGCCGGGATCCCGCATCTCGCCAATCCCAGTCATATCGTGCCGGTGATGGTCGGCGATGCGAAGGCCTGCAAGGCGATCAGCGACGAGCTGCTCGCGCGCTTCGACATCTATGTCCAGCCGATCAACTACCCGACCGTGCCGCGTGGCACGGAGCGGCTCAGGATCACGCCCTCGCCCTTCCACAGCGACGCGCATATCGACGCGCTCGTTGCTGCACTTTCGGCAATCTGGGCCCGCGACGGGCTGAAGCGGGCGGCCTAACGTCGCCAGTGGCGTCATTCTCGGGCGGCGCGAAGCGACGACCCGGGAATTTCAGGACCGGAGAGCTCCAGGAGCCTTTTTCGGCATGAGACGCCCGGGTCGAGCCCGGGCATGACGCGCGGTGACGCGCTCTTGCTTCAGAGATTGAACACCCGGTGAGGCACGAACTCGCCGTTCTCCACCGAACCCGTCGCCACCAGCGTGCCGGCGCAGGTGGCATAGGCCGCCTGCAGCTCGATCGGCGCTCCGGCGCCCCGCAGCAGCGCGCTCTGGCCGCGCTTGATGCGGGCAGCGGCGTCGCGATGGATCACGATCTCGGGGATCAGCGTCAGCGCCGCCTTGACCGGCTGCAGCGCCGCGGCCGCGCTCTCAAGACTCTCGCGCAGCGTCTCGACGCTCGCCGCCTCGGCGACCGTGAAGGGGCCGACGCGGGTGCGGCGCAGATGCGCGACATGGCCGAGGCAGCCCAGCGCAAGACCCAGATCGCGGGCGATGGCGCGGACATAGGTGCCCTTGCCGCATTCGGCCTCGAAGGTCGTGGTGACGCCGTCATGGCTGACGATCACAAGCGAATCGATCTCGACCGGGCGCGCCTGCAGCTCGACTTCCTCGCCGTCACGGGCGAGGTCATAGGCGCGCTCGCCGGCGATCTTGATCGCCGAGAATTTCGGCGGGGTCTGCAGGATCGTGCCGGTGAAGCGGGGCAGCAGCGCTAGGATCGACGCCTCGTCGGGGCGCTTGTCCGAGGTCGCGATGACGCTGCCCTCGGTATCGTCGGTATTGGTCTGCGTGCCCCAGGCGACGGTGAACTGGTAGGCCTTGCGGCCGTCCATGACGAAGGGGACGGTCTTCGTCGCCTCGCCGAGCGCGATCGGCAGGAGCCCGGAGGCGAGCGGGTCGAGCGTGCCGGCATGGCCGGCCTTGCGGGCCGCGAAGGCGCGCTTCACCACGCTCACCGCATGGGTCGAGGTCATCCCGACCGGCTTGTCGAGCACGACCCAGCCATGGACATCGCGCTTCTTCGGGCGCTGCGGGGCGCCCTCACGCTGCGGGGCGGCCTCGGGGGTGCTCTCAACGGTCATCGTCACGGTCGTCGTCTTGGTCGATCTTGAGGGGTTTGCGATCGGTGTCGCGGCGCACCTGCTCGGAATCGAGCAGCGCGTCGATGCGCTCGGCTTCCGCGAAGCTCTCATCGGCACGGAAGCGGATGTCGGGCGCATATTTCAGGTTCACGCGATGGGCGATCTCGCCGCGGATATAGCGCTTGTGGCCATCCAGGGCCTTGAGCACCGGCTTAACGTCCTGCCCGCCGAGCGGCATGATGTAGGCGGTGGCGAGCTTGAGATCCGGCGATAGGCGCACCTCAGGCACGGTGACGACATGCTTCGCCAGGACATCGTCATGGATGTCGCCGCGCGCGAGCATGTCGGCCAGCGCATGGCGAATGAGTTCGCCGACGCGCAGCTGCCGTTGGGACGGGCCGGAGGGTTTTGCTGGTTTGGCCATGGTTCTCGTTCTCCGGGATCGGACCGGATGGACGGGTTAACGTCATTGGCCGGGCGCGAGGCCCGGCCATCTCTCTGGAAACGCGGATAAACAGGGATGGGCTGCCCGGGTCAAGCCCGGGCGAGCCGCCCCGGTGTCAGAGGCTGCGCTTGATCTCTTCGACGCGGTAACACTCGATCACGTCGCCGACGCGCATGTCCTGGTAGCTCTCGAAGGACATGCCGCATTCCTGGCCGGCCACAACTTCCTTGGCGTCGTCCTTGAAGCGCTTCAGCTGGCCGAGCTTGCCCTCGTGAACCACGACGTTGTCGCGGATCAGGCGGACATGGGCGCCGCGCTCGATCGTGCCGTCGGTAACGCGGCAACCGGCGATCTTGCCGACCTTCGAGACGTTGAAGATCTCGAGGATCGTGGCGTTGCCGAGCATGGTCTCGCGGAGCGTCGGCGCCAGCAGGCCCGACATCGCATCCTTCACATCATCCATGAGGTTGTAGATGATGTTGTAGTAGCGGATCTCGACACCGGCCCGGTCGGCCGCCTCGCGCGCTTCCTTGTGGGCACGCACGTTGAAGCCGACGACGACCGCACCAGAGGCCTGGGCGAGCGTGACATCCGATTCTGTGATGGCGCCGACGCCCGAGGAAAGCACGCGGGCGCGCACCTCGTCGTTGCCGACCTTCTCGAGTGATCCGACGATGGCCTCGACAGAGCCCTGCACGTCGCCCTTGACGACCAGCGGGAACTCCTTGCGGCCAGCGCCTTCCTTAAGTTCGCGCATCATCTCGGCGAGCGAACGGCCGGCGCCCGAAGCCGCGCCGCGGGCGGCGAGGCGATCGCGGCGCTGACGCTCGCGGTACTCGGTGATCTCGCGGGCACGAGCCTCAGACTCGACCACCGCGACGCGGTCGCCGGCCTCAGGCGTGCCGTTGAAGCCGAGAACCTCGACCGGCATGGAGGGCGGAGCATCCTTCACCTGCGCGCCGGTGTCAGCGATGAGGGCGCGGACGCGGCCCCATTCGGCACCCGCCACGACGATATCGCCCGTGCGCAGCGTGCCGCGCTGGACGAGCACGGTCGCGACCGGGCCACGACCGCGGTCGAGCTTGGCCTCGATGACCGTACCTTCGGCTGCGCGATCCGGATTGGCCTTGAGATCGAGCACCTCGGCCTGCAGCGCGATCGCTTCCAGCAGCTTGTCGAGATTCTGGCCCGTCTTGGCGGAGACCTCGACCTCGAGCGTCTCGCCGCCGAGCGACTCGACCTGGATCTCGTACTGCAGCAGCTCGGCGCGCACGCGATCCGGGTTGGCGTCGGCCTTGTCGACCTTGTTGATCGCCACGATCAGCGGCACGCCGGCCGCCTTGGCGTGGTGGATGGCCTCGGCCGTCTGCGGCATGACGCCGTCATCGGCCGCCACGACCAGCACGACGATGTCCGTCACCTTGGCGCCGCGGGCGCGCATCGCCGTGAAGGCGGCGTGACCGGGCGTGTCGATGAAGGTCACCTTGCTGCCCAGCGGCGTCGTCACCTGGTAGGCGCCGATGTGCTGGGTGATGCCGCCGGCCTCGCCGGTAACGACCTTGGTCTTGCGGATCGCGTCGAGCAGCGAGGTCTTGCCGTGGTCGACATGGCCCATGATGGTCACGACCGACGGCCGCGACTCCAGGGTCTCGTCGGTGTCAGGCGTATCGAACAGGCCTTCCTCGACGTCGGACTCGGCCACGCGCTTGACCGTGTGGCCCATTTCCTCGGCGATGAGCTGGGCGGTGTCGGCGTCGATCACGTCGGTGATCTTGTGCATCGCGCCCTGCTTCATCAGCAGGCGGATGACGTCGACGCCGCGCTCCGTCATGCGGTTCGCGAGTTCCTGGATGGTGATCGTCTCAGGGATGATCACCTCGCGCATCACGCGCTCTTTCTGCGCATCCGAGGCCCGGTGACCCGTCATGCGCTGCACGCGGCGGCGGAAGGACGCGACGGAGCGTGTCCGCTCGTCGTCACCGCCGGTCGCGGTGGCGAGCGTCAGGCGGCCACGCGGCTTGTCGTTGGGGCTCTTGGGAACCTTGGGCGCGGCCGGAGCGGGGCCACGGCCAGCGCCGGCGCCGACGCCAGCACGACGGAAGGCGGCGCGGACATCGACATCACCATCCGAACGGCTGCGCGGCGCACCGCTGGAGGGCGGCGCCTGGCGGGTCGGACGGGCGACCGCGGGCTCGGCCGGGGCCGAGGCGTCCATACGGGGCGGACGCGGCGAATCCGAACGCGGCGGACGGCTGTCGAGCCGCGGCGGGCGGGCGCCGGTGTCGCGCATCGGCTGGCGCGGCGCGAACTCGCGCGGGCCGGACGGGGCCGGACGGCCGTAATACTGGGTCGGCTGCGGCGCAGGGGCTGCAGCCTGGGTCGGGGCGGGGGAAGCAGCCTCGCGCTCCGCCGGCGCGGCCGGACGGGGAATATCCTCGCGCTGGCGGGCGGCGCTTTCGGCGCGGCGCTTCTGCTCGTCCTCGTGACGGCGGCGCTCTTCCTCCTGGCGCTGGCGGGCCTGCGCAGCCTCGCGCTCCTGACGCTCGCGCTCAGCAGCGTCGGCGCGGCGGCGGGCCTCCTCCTCCGCGGCGCGGCGCGCCTCGGCCTCGGAACTGCGGGCCTCGGCGAGCACGCGCTGGCGGGCATCCTTCTCCTCATCGGAGAGGGTCCGCAGCAGCATGCTGCCGGCGGGGCGCTGCGGCGGGGCGGCCTGGGCCGGAGCCGGGGCGCGCGGAGCGGGCTGGGCCGGAGCGGCGGCCTGCGGCGGACGCGGCGCGACGGGCTCCTTGACATCGTGGCCGGGGACGCGGCGCTTGACCTCGACAACGACCTGCTTCGAGCGCCCATGCGAGAAGCTCTGGCGAACAGTGCTCTGCTCGACAGGTCGCTTCAGCGATAGGGTCTTGGGCGGGTTGACGGAGAGAGTCTTGTCGCCCGGGGTCTTGGTATCGGTCATTCCGCGTTCGGTCCTGCCGGTTCGGTCGTGTCTTCGGTGTCGTTCTGGTCGGATGCGGCGGTATCGTCCGTCCGGTACCGGACGAGCCGACGCCAGCGTGAGAGCACACCCTCGGCCGCTGGACCCGGAGCAAGCGCGGCATGTATCACATGTGCCCGCCCCAACGCCAATTCCAAATCCGCCGCCGTGAAAATAGCGACGACGGGTAGTTCTCGGGCCTTGAGCCCTTCGGCCTCACGGGCCGCGGCGGCCCGCCTGATGATCTGGCCGATCTTGCGCCGGCCATCCTCGGCGCCGTCGCTGGCCTCGATGACCGCGACGCAGCGCCCGGAACCGACCAGCGCCTCGACCTTGGCGAAGCCCGCCGTGACGAGACCGGCCTTGTTGGCCATCGACAGCGCCTGCAACGCATCGCGCAGCATCAGCCGGTCGATGGTCTCCGGCAAATCCACCGGCACCGCGACCTTGGCCTTGAGCGAGCGCTCGAAGGCCTTGCGCTTGATCGCCTCCGCCACGGTCTTGCGGCTGAGGCTCGCCCAGACGCCGCGTCCGGGCAATTTCCGGCGCAGGTCCGGGACCAGCACGCCGTCAGGTCCGGCCACGAAGCGGATGAGATCGTCCGGCGCCTTGACGGAGCGCGTGACGACGCAACTCCGCTCAGAACCTTCCTTCTCTGCCGCCGCCTTCACCGCGACAGCTCCGCTCAGGCCTCGGCCGCCTCGCCGGCTTCAGCCTCCGGCTCCGCGACGGGAGCCTCGACCCAGCCTGCATGGATGCGCGCGGCCATGATGATCGCTTCCGCATCCTGACGGGAGAGATCGAAGCCGTCGAGATAGCCGGCATGGCGCGTCGCCTCGCCGTCCTTGCGCTCCGTCCAGCCGATCAGATCGTCGGTGGCGCAGCCTGCGAGATCCTCGACCGTCTTCACGTCGTTCTCGCCGAGCGCGACCATCATGGAAGTGGTGACGCCCTCGACCTCGCGCAAGGCGTCCTCGACGCCGAGCGCGCGGCGCTTCTCGTCAAGCTCGGCCTCGACGGCGGCAAGATGCTCGAGCGCGCGGTTCTGGATCTCGGCGGCGGTGTCCTCGTCGAAGCCCTCGATCGAAGCGAGCTCGGAGAGCTCGACATAGGCGAGCTCCTCGACATTGCGGAAGCCTTCGGAAGCCAGCAGCTGGCCGACCGTCTCGTCGACGTTCAGCGCGTTCATGAACAGCTCGGTGCGCTGCACGAACTCCTTCTGGCGGCGCTCCGACTCCTCCTGCTCGGTGAGGATGTCGATGTCCCAGCCGGTGAGCTGCGAGGCGAGGCGGACGTTCTGGCCGCGGCGGCCGATGGCGAGCGAAAGCTGCTCGTCCGGCACCACGACCTCGATCTTGTCGGCCTCCTCGTCGAGCACGACCTTGGCGACTTCCGCCGGCTGCAGCGCGTTGACGACGAAGGTCGCGACATCCGGCGACCACGGAATGATGTCGATCTTCTCGCCCTGGAGCTCGCCAACCACGGCCTGCACGCGCGAGCCACGCATGCCGACGCAGGCGCCGACCGGGTCGATGGAGGAATCGCGCGAGATCACGGCGATCTTGGCGCGCGAGCCCGGATCGCGGGCAACGGCCTTCACCTCGACGATCCCGTCATAGATTTCCGGCACTTCCTGGCCGAAGAGCTTGGCCATGAACTGCGGATGGGTGCGCGACAGGAAGATCTGCGGGCCGCGCGGCTCGCGGCGAACATCATAGACATAGGCCCGCGCCCTGTCGCCGACCTTGAAGGTCTCGCGCGGGATCATCTCGTCGCGGCGGATGATGGCTTCGCCACGGCCCAGATCGACGAAGACATTGCCGTATTCGACGCGCTTGACCGCGCCGTTGACGATCTCGCCGATGCGATCCTTGTACTCGTCATACTGGCGGTCGCGCTCGGCCTCGCGGACCTTCTGGACGATGACCTGCTTGGCCGACTGGGCGGCGATGCGGCCGAAATCGAAGGGCGGCAGCGGATCGGCGATCACGTCGCCGGCCTGGGCGGCCGGGTTGTGGCGCTTGGCCTCGTCGACCGTGATCTCGATCGCCGGGTTCTCGACAGTGTCGACGACCTGGAGATGGCGGGCGAGGCGCAGCTCGCCGGTCTTGGTGTTGATCTCGGCATGGACGTCCGTCTCGGCGCCGTAGCGCGAGCGGGCGGCCTTGGCGATGGCGTCCTGCATGGCGTCGACGACGATCTGGCGATCGATCGACTTCTCGCGGGCGACCGCGTCGGCGATCTGCAGCAGTTCGAGCCGGTTGGCGCTGACGACCATGACGCTCACTCCTCTTCGGTATCGTCTTCAAGCGGAGCCGGCGCCGGGGCGTTCTTGCCCGGTCGCGGTCCCAGCGATTTTCCTCGGCCCTTCTTCGGGCCAGCGATGTCTTCGGCGGCCGGCATCTCCGGCGGCAGGCCGGACTTGCCGCGACGCAGCGATTCCGTGACCAGCGCGTCGGTCAACACCAGCCTCGCCTCGGCGATCAGCCGCATCGGAACAGCGACGTCACGCTCCTCCTCGGCCTTGGCGTCGTCCCGCGACAGCAGCGCGTTCTCGCCTTCGGCGCCGCGCAGGATGCCGCGGAAGCGCTTGCGGCCATGGACCGGCTCGCTCGTCTCGATCTTGGTGAGATGGCCGGCCCAGCGCTGGAAATCGCTCGCGCGCACCAGCGGCCGGTCGATCCCCGGCGACGAAACCTCGAGATGATAAGCCGCCTGGATCGGATCGTCGACATCGAGCGCCGGCGAAACCGCCTGGCTGATCTCCTCGCAGCCCTCGACATTCATCGAGCCGTCCGGCCGCTCGGCCATGATCTGCACCGTGCAGCCGTTCTGGCCGGTGACGCGCACGCGCACCAGCCGATAACCGAGATCGGCGATCGCCGGCTCGATGATCGCGGCAACCCGCGCCGCCACGCCGCTCTCGACGACGAGGCGCTCTTCCTGATCGGATGTCGGTTCGTTCATTGGCCCGGACCGTCCTGTCTGCCTCCGGCGGGTCGCGGCCAATAAAAAAGAGCGGGCCGGCAGGCCCGCTCTTGATCATCGGTGTGACCGATACCAGAGCTGTTGCGCGCTATGTAATCCGCATCCGCGGAACATGCAAGTTCTCAAAACTACGCTAAATCCTCGCGATCTGCCTAACTCGCTGGTCATGCCTGGCTGCCAACCTGCCGACATCGCGCTGGGGGGAACAGTGCAAAGGGATGAAGCATGAGCGCAGTCGGCATGATGCTGCGGGACCTCGAAGCGAAGATGACGCGCCGCTCGGGTGACGAGCACGCGAACATCGTCTCGCGCCTGACGGACCTGTTTCTCGCGACCGCCCCGCACATGGACGATGATCAGGTCGGCGTTTTCGACGTCGTCATCAGCCGGCTTGCGCGGGCGATCGAGCTGCGTGCCCGGATCGAACTCGCGGAGCGCCTCGCGCCGGTGCCCAATGCGCCGGCCGGCGTGATGCGCCAGCTCGCGCTCGACGAGATCGCCGTGGCGCGGCCGGTGCTGGTGCAGTCCTCGCGCCTGTCCGACCAGGATCTGGTTGCGATCTCGGCGGCGCGCGGGCGCGATCATATGCTCGCCATCACCGAGCGGCCCCATCTCGGCGAACCGGTCACCGATTTCCTGATCCTGCGCGGCGGCCGCGTCGTCACCCATGCGGTCGCGGCCAACCAGACGGCCCGCTTCTCGCGCCATGGCATGGGCGTGATGGTGATGCGGGCGACGGAGGACGACGCGCTTCAGTCCGCGCTCGGCCTGCGCCGCGACATCCCCTCGGAGCTCGTCGACCAGCTGATGACCGCGGCGAAGAATTCCGCCCGCCGGCGCCTCGCCGCCAGCCTCGACCCGGGGCTGGCCGATGCGATCGATCGGGCCGTAGAACGGGGCGCCGAAGTCGTCGCTGCGACCGGTCGCATGCCGGCCGGGCTCGACGCGATGAGCACCGCGCTCGTCGAGATCCGCGAGCTGAGCGAGGCGGGCGAGCTCGACGAGGCCCGGGTGCGCCTGTTCGCGCAGGAAGGCGAGCGGGAACTGGCCATCTGCGGGTTAGCCGTGCTGGCGCAGCTCAGCCTGCCGGCGAGCGAGCAGATCGTCGTCGGCCCGGATCGCGAGGCCGTCCTGCTCGTCACGCGCGGGCTCGGCTGGTCCTGGGACACCACGGCCGCGCTGATTTCGCTGCGCAAGGACCTCGGTCGGTCTCCAGCGGCGGTGGAGCGCGCCCACGAAAGCTTTCGCAACCTAGCTGAAAATACGGCTCAGCGTGTGCTGGGGTTTCTCAGAATGCGCGACGTAAAGCACTGAGGTAGCTCGGCGCGCGGCCGGCCTTGATCGCCTTGGCCTCGTAGCGCGTGCGGATCCAGCCCGGATAAGGCTTGCGCCAGTCATCCGGGCGTTCGTCCACCCAGTCGAAATCCGGCGATGCGAGCAGGCGCGACAGCGTCCAGCCGACATAGTCGTCAATGTCGCTGGCGAAGCGGAAGCGTCCGCCGGACCGAAGCGCCCGGGCGAAAAGCCCCAGCGTGCGCTCCGAGACGAAGCGGCGCTTCCGCTGGCGGCGCTTCGGCCAGGGATCGGGGTAGAGCAGGTCGATCGCGTCGAGGCTGCCTGCCGGTAGCCGCGGCAGCAGCAGCGCGGCGTCGCCGTCCCAGACGCGGATGTTGTCCAGGCCCTCGCGGGCGGCCACGGCCAGGAACTTGGCCATGCCGTTGATGAAGGGCTCGACCCCGATGAAGCCGATCTCAGGGCTTTCGCGCATCCGCATCAGCAGATGCTCGCCGCCGCCGAAGCCGATCTCGAGCCGCACCGCTTCGACCGGCCGCGGGAACAGCGCCTTCGGATCGGCGATCTCGCCCTCCGGCAGGCGCAGGCGCGGCAGCGTCTCCTCGATCAGCAGGCTCTGCCCGTCGCGTAGGGCCTTGCCCTTGCGGCGGCCGAAGAAGGCGCGTTCGTCCTGGTCGGCGTCATGTGTCATGCGAAACGTCTCGAACGAAGCACCGCCATCCCGGACGAGCTGCGCAGCAGCGCCGATCCGGAATCCATCATAGGGCGTCGCGTCCTACGATGGATCCCGGCACTCCGCTTCGCTGCGGCCGGGATGACGGCGCGGATATGAAGCTCTCTAGCAAAAGGAAAAGGCCGGAGCGATCCGCTCCGGCCTTTCTATTCATGCGCAATAGGCGAGGATCAGGCGGCCACGGCCTTCTTCAGCGCGTCGACCAGATCGGTCTTCTCCCAGGAGAAGCTGCCGTCGCGGCCAGCCTTGCGGCCGAAATGGCCGTAGGCCGAGGTCTTGGCGTAGATCGCCTTGTTGAGGCCGAGATGGTTGCGGATGCCGTTCGGCGAGAGATCGACGATCTGGCCGAGAACCTGCTCGAGCTTCGCTTCCTCGACCTTGCCGGTGCCGTGCAGGTCGACATAGATCGACAGCGGCTTGGCGACGCCGATGGCGTAGGAGAGCTGGATCGTGGCGCGGTCGGCGAGCTTGGCCGCGACGACGTTCTTCGCGAGATAGCGCGCCGCGTAGGCCGCCGAACGGTCGACCTTGGTCGGGTCCTTGCCCGAGAAGGCGCCGCCGCCATGCGGAGCCGCGCCGCCATAGGTGTCGACGATGATCTTGCGGCCGGTGAGGCCGGCATCGCCGTCGGGACCGCCGATCACGAACTTGCCGGTCGGGTTGATGTGCCAGACCGTGTCCTTGCTGATCCAGCCATCCGGCAGGGCCGCGCGGATATAGGGCTCGACGATCTTGCGGACGTCGGCGGAGGTCAGCGACTCGTCGAGATGCTGGGTCGAGAGCACGATCTGGGTGACGCCGACCGGCTTGCCGTTCTCGTACTTGATCGTGACCTGGCTCTTGGCGTCCGGACCGAGCTTGGCAGCCTCGCCCTCGCCCTTCTTGCGGGCGAGCGTCAGCGTCTCGAGGATCTTGTGGGCGTAGTAGATCGGCGCGGGCAGGAGCTCGGGCGTCTCGCGGCTGGCATAGCCGAACATGATGCCCTGGTCGCCGGCGCCGACATCCTTGTTGCCGGCCTCGTCGACGCCCTGCGCGATGTCGGCGGACTGCGGATGCAGCAGCACGTCGATCTTGCACTTCTTCCAGTGGAAGCCGTCCTGCTCATAGCCGATGTTGCGGATCGCCTTGCGCGCGACCGACTTCACCTTCGACTTGATCTCCTTCTCGGAGAGATGGGTGCGGACCTCGCCGGCGATGACGACGCGGTTGGTGGTCGCCAGCGTCTCGGCGGCGACGCGCACCTTGGCGGGCTCATAGCCGGCCTTGACGGCTTCCTTGAAGAACAGATCGACGATCTCGTCGGAGATGCGATCGCAAACCTTGTCGGGATGCCCCTCGGAGACGGACTCGCTGGTGAACAGATAATTCTGGCGTGACACGGTCGTGGAGCCCCTGATCAGCACATGACGAAGGACCGGCGCAGTCGCACCGGCCCGGAAAACTGCACCGTCATTGCAGCGGACGCGTTCGCCGTCAAGCGGAATAAATCCGTTTATCGGAAAGTTTGTTCGTCAAGCCGAACAAAAAGAAGTGAAATCAAGCCTTTTCGCCATCTTCCTCGGCAAGCGACTCGACGAGGTCGATAATCCGCCGGCGGACCCGGCTGCTCTTGATCCGTGTGAAGGCCTTGGTGAGCTGCACCCCTTCACTGGTCGTGAGGAAGTCGGAGATATAGGTCGTCGCCGCGGAATCGGCGAAGCCGCCGGACGGGACGTCTCCGGTCGGAGCGCCATCGAAGAAGAAGGACACGGGCACGTCCAGCATCTTGGCGATCTGCTGCAGGCGGCTCGCGCTGATGCGGTTGGAGCCCTTCTCGTATTTCTGGACCTGCTGGAAGGTCAGGCCAAGCGCGTCGCCCAGCTTTTCCTGGCTGATGCCGGCGAGCATCCGGCGCATACGGACACGGCTTCCGACATGGCGGTCGATCGGATTCGGAACCTTCTTGATCATGACTTGCCCGTTCTGGCGCCGGCCATGACCGGAGGCCGCCACCCCGGTCGACGCGGAAACTGTGATTTGAGTAGACCGTGATGCTTTAGTCTACGCTCTTCGGCCGGTCCACCATTTGTCGCTCAAAAAGTCCCAAATGAGACGATCAATCGCGGACCCGCGCGCGAGTCAGGGCAGGCGCAGGCGGGAAATCCCCAGGAAGAACAGCAGCATGAGGGCGAAGACGCTGTCGGCCAGACGCGCATAGAGCGTCATGGGGCCGGCGCGGGGCAGGCTCGAATCGAGCACGCCTTCGGTCCCCAGAGGCAGGCTCGCGACCAGGCGGCCATAGGCGTCGACCACCCCCGAGATTCCCGTATTGGCGACGCGCACCAGTGGCAGCCCCTCCTCGATGCTGCGCAGCCGCGCCTGGGCGAGATGCTGGTAGGGGCCGCTGGTCTGGCCGAACCAACCGTCATTGGTGAGGTTGAGGAAGAAGCCCGCCCGCGGGCCGCGCGGCGCGACATCGCCCGGAAACACGGCCTCGTAGCAGATCAGCGGGGCCGCGACCGGCAAGCCCTTGATCGACAGAGGCGTACGGGCAGTGCCGGCCGAGAAGCCGCCGGGCACCGAGACGAATTCCGAGAGCCCGACGCTCCTGATCAAGCTGTCGAGGAAGGGCGGAAGGTATTCGCCGAAGGGAACGAGATGGACCTTGTCGTAGCTCGCGACGATGACGCCCTCGTCGTTCACGACCTGGATCGCATTGTAGATCGGCGGCCTGCCCTCGCCCGGCAGCATCTCGCCGGCCCGGGCCGCGCCGGTGATCAGCGTGACGTCGGGCGGCAGCACTGCGGCGATGCGCGAGAGCGCGCCCGGCGTGCGCCCGAGCAGGAAGGGGAAGGCCGATTCCGGCCAGATCACATGGGTGACGCCCTGCAGGCCGGGCGTCGTCGGGCTGGTGGCGCGGTCGCTCAACGCCAGATAGCCGTCGAGGATAGCGGCACCGTTATGGCCGTTGAACTTGGCGTCCTGCGGCAGATTGGGCTGCATCAGCCGGAGCTTCACGCCGGCCACGACCGGCGAGGGGCCAGCTGGCACGCGCCAGAAGCCATAGGCGAAGAGCCCCACCACCACGCCGAGCGCCACCAGCGGCGGCATATAGCGGCCGGCGGGCGTCTTCGCCGTCCCGAGCACGGCCGGCGCTGCGCCGATGGCCACAGCGAGCAAGGTAAGGCCGTAAAGGCCCCCGAGCGCGGTGAATTGGGCGAGATGGATCTGGCCCGCCAGCATCATGCCGTAGGCGTTCCAGGGAAAGCCGGTCAGGACATGGCCGCGCAGCCATTCGCTGATTGCCAGCGTCGCGGCCAGGACGAGGATGCGGCCGGCGCCTTCCGGCCAGATCAGCCGGGCGGCAGCGAAGCCGAGCGCCGGAAAGAAGGCCAGGCAAGCGGGAAGTGCGACCACGCCGAGCGGCATCGCCCAGGCGAATTTGTCGGCCTCGACCAGAAAGGCGGCGCCGAGCCACCAGAGCCCGGCCAGGAAGAAGCCGAAGCCCCACCACCAGCCGGCCGAAAAAGCGGCCCGGAAGCGCTGCCAAGCGTTCGCGGCGACCGCCCCGTCGACCAGCCAGACGGCGACCGTCATCGGGACGATGACGAGCGGGCAGAGATCGAGCGGCGCGAGCGCGAGCGCGCCGCTCGCCCCGGCGAGAAGCGCGATCAGCCGCTTCCGCCATCCCCAGGCCAGGATGACGGCCTCAGCGAGCGACGCGATGCGCATCAACCGGGCTCCATCGCCGATTCTTGGGGTGCCGGCTCACGGCGGCAATGGATGGTCAGGCGCTTCACGCGGCGCTGATCCGAATCGAGGATCTCGAAGGAGAGCCCCTCCGGACCCTCGACGGTTTCCCCTTGCGTCGGCACGCGGCCGGCGAGCGTGACGATCAATCCGCCGAGCGTATCGACGTCCTCGGCCACCTCGTTGTCGGAGAGGTCGACGCCGGTCGCCTGCTTGAGCTCCTCCAGCGTGGCGCGGGCATCGGCCGTGAAGCTGTCGTCGCCGGCGGGCGCAATCGGCGTCTCCTCGAGGTCGTGCTCGTCCTCGATGTTGCCGACGACGATCTCAATGAGGTCCTCGATGGAGACGAGCCCGTCGGTGCCGCCATATTCGTCGATGACGAGCGCGATATGGGTGCGCGTCGCCTGCATGCGGACGAGCAGATCGACCGCCGGCATCGACGGCGGAACGTAGAGCACCGGTCGCAGCAGCTTCGTCGCCGAAAGCGATGTCGAGAGATCGACCGCCGCAAGATCATGCGGAACGGCGAGCTTGCCCGCCTCCTCCGGCAACTGCGCTTCGTCGGGGCGGGCCTTCTCGGCGATGTATTCGAGGAAGTCGCGGATATGGACCATGCCGCGGGTGTCGTCGAGCGTATCGTCGAAGACCGGCAGGCGGGAATGACCGGCGGTGCGGAAATGGGCGAGCAGCTCGTCGAGTGTCGCGTCCGCCGGCACGGCGACGATATCGGCGCGCGGCACCATCACGTCAGCGACGCGGCGCTCGCGCAGGCCAAGCACATTGGTGAGCATCGCCCGTTCCTGGGCGGAGAGATCGGCGAGCTCGCCATTCTCTTCTGCCAGGGCTTCCACGATCTCCTCGCGTGCCGTGCCGCCGCCGCGCAAGCCGAGCCGGTCGAGGAACTGGCCGAGCCAGTGGCCGAGGCCGCGATTGCCGTTTTCGGCCAGGGATTGTCGACTGTCGTCGCTCATGGTCGTGGGTGTTCTGCGATGGGGGACGCCGGCTCGGTAACGAGCTCGGCGTCGGCATAAGGGTCGGCGATGCCGAGGCGAGCCAACGCCTCGACCTCGAGCGCTTCCATGCGGCGCGCTTCGGCCTCGGTCTCGTGATCCTCGCCGAGCAAATGGAGCAGGCCGTGGATCACGAGATGGCTCAGATGATCGGCCTTCGTCTTGCCCTCGGCCTCGGCCTCACGCACCACCGTCTCATAGGCGAGGACGATATCACCGAGCAGAGGGCTCGCCGCGATGCGCTCCGGCGGCGCCGCCGGGAAGGAAAGCACGTTCGTCGCCTTGTCGAAACCGCGCCAGTCGCGGTTGACCACGCGGATGCGCTTGTCGTCGGTCAGTAGCAGGCTGAGCTCGGCCCCCGGCAGGGGCTGGCGCGGCGCGACGGCGAGCCCCGCCGCGAGCGCCTCGGTGACCAGCGCGCGCAGGCTCGCCAGCTTGCCCAGCTCGTACCAGCGGCGCGACTGGGCCCTGACGTCGAGATTCAGATCCAGGGACGTCTTCTCGGGTGGCGGCGCCGAGCGCCGCCCGCGAGGTCGATCGTTCATCGCGGCCGCTCCCGCGCCAACATCCGCTTCAGCCCTTCGCTGTCGTCCTCGCGATAAGGATCGGAGGACATGCCGGGATTGCGCAAGCGCTCCTCCCGTTCCTCGCGCTCGTGGCGCGCCGCGCTCTCATAAGCCATGACGATGCGGCGCACCAGTTCATGGCGCACGACATCGCCTTCCTCGAAGCGCGCATAGCCGACACCCTCGACATCCTTGAGCAGCCTCACCGCCTCGACGAGGCCGGAGCGCTGGCCCGGCGGCAGGTCGATCTGCGAGGGATCGCCGGTGATGATCATGCGCGAGCCCTCGCCCAGGCGGGTGAGGAACATCTTCATCTGCATGGAGGTGGCGTTCTGCGCCTCGTCGAGCAGGACCACGGCGTTCGAGAGCGTCCGGCCGCGCATGAAGGCGAGCGGCGCGATCTCGATCATGCCGGTCTGCAGGCCGCGCTCGACATGGCGAGCCTCCATGAAATCGTTGAGCGCGTCGTAGATCGGCCGCAGATACGGATCGACCTTCTCGCGCATGTCGCCAGGCAGGAAGCCGAGGCGCTCGCCGGCTTCCACCGCCGGGCGCGACAGCACCATGCGCTCGACCACCCCCTGCTCGATCAGCGAGACGGCGTGGCCGACCGCGAGCCAGGTCTTGCCGGTGCCGGCGGGGCCTTCAGCGAGCACGAGCTCATGGCGCTTGAGCTGGCGCAGATAGGCGTCCTGCGCGGCGTTGCGCGCCCGGACGGGGCCGCGCTTTCGCGTGATCACCGCATCGAAGGAGGCCTTGCCGACATCGGCGGCGGGGAAGAACGAGCGCTGGACGTTGCTTTCCTCGATGGCGCCGTCGACTTCGCCCAGCGTCACGGGAGCCCCCGCCTTGGCGCGGCTATAGAGCGTCTTCAGTACGCGCCCCGCCTGCTCGGCCGTCTCGCGCGGGCCCTTCACCGTGACATGATTGCCATTGGGATTGACCACGACGCCGAGGCGGCGCTCGAGATGGGCGAGGTTCTGGTCGTACTGGCCGAAGACGAGGCTGGCGAGGCGATTGTCCTCGAAGGACAGCACGACCTCGGTGGCCGGCAGCCCCTCGCGACTCACCGCCTCGGGGCGGGGGGCCGGCGCTTCGCGCCGCGGGGTCCTGTCCGGTCTTTGCGTCGAATCAGCCTGTGCCAAATGCATCACCTTCCTGGTGCGCGTTCCCGCCGGGCAGGAGCGCCCGGCCGGGTCGTCTCGCAGCATAACCGAACGCAACGATTTCAGCCTGATGACAGGCCGTATCCTTCCAGCAGATGGGCACGAAACCGCGCCTGCTCAAGCGGCCATGTCCTTTCCGCCGTCCGTGGCCGGCTCCGCCAGCCGGCCAAAGAGCGAGTTGGTCGAAGTCTTCTCGATCACCACCCGCACGATATCGCCGATCTGATTCGCCGTGCTCTCGATCTGCACAGCCTGCAGATAGGGCGACTTGCCGGCAAGCTGCCCCGGATAACGACCGGCGCGTTCCAGCAGCACCTCGACCGTGCGCCCGACCATCGCCGCGTTGAAGGCCTGCCGATGATGCTCGATGCGCTCCTGCAGCCGGTAAAGCCGCTCATCCATCACCTCGCGCGGGATCTGCGCGTCGAGATCGGCCGCCGGGGTGCCCGGCCGCGGCGAGTACTTGAAGGAATAGCTCGAGGCGAAGCCGATCTCGTCGACGAGGCGGATCGTGTCCTCGAAATCGGCGTCGGTCTCGCCGGGGAAGCCGACGATGAAATCCGAGGAAAGCGCGATGTCGGGCCGGGCCTCGCGGATGCGCTCGACGAGGCGGCGATATTCGTCGCCCGTGTGCTTGCGGTTCATCGCCGCGAGGATGCGATCGGAGCCCGCCTGCACCGGGAGATGCAGGAAGGGCATGACCTGCGGCAGATCGCGATGGGCGGCGATCAGCTCACCGTCCATGTCGCGGGGGTGGCTGGTGGTGTAGCGGATGCGGGCGATGCCCGGCACCTCGGCGACGCGATGCATCAGCCGGGCGAGACCCCAGACCGCGCCGTCCGGCCCCTCGCCGTGATAGGCGTTGACGTTCTGGCCGATCAGTGTGACGTCGCGTACGCCGGCCTCGGCCAGCCGCTCGACCTCGGCCATGACCTGCGCCACGGGCCGGGAGAACTCGGCGCCGCGCGTGTAGGGCACGACGCAGAAGGCGCAGAACTTGTCGCAGCCTTCCTGCACCGTGACGAAGGCCGAGACGCCGCGCGCACGGATGACCTGCGGCTTCGGCGCGGGCAGGAAGCCGAACTTGTCCTCGATCGGCAGATCCGTATCGACGACGCGCCTCGTGGCCGCCTCGGTCAGCAGTTCCGGCAGGCGGTGATAGGCCTGCGGGCCGACCACGAGGTCGACGGCGGGCTGCCGACGCTGAATCTCGCTACCCTCGGCCTGGGCGACGCAGCCGGCGACGACGATCTTCGTCTCCTGGCCCTCAGCCCCTTGTGCCTTCTTGATGTCGCGCAGCTTGCCGAGCTCGGTATAGACCTTCTGCACGGCCCGGTCGCGGATATGGCAGGTGTTGAGCAGGATCAGGTCCGCGCCTTCCGGCGTCGCCGTCTCCTCATAGCCCTGCTCGCTCAGGATGTCGGCCATGCGCTGCCCGTCGTAAACGTTCATCTGGCAGCCGAAGGACTTGATGTGGACTTTCTTCATCGTCTCGGGTCGGGAACTCCAATGCCCTTCCATACTGCGGATCGGGCGCCTTGGGAACGTGCGCGCCGCTTGCGGACAGGGGAAAGCAAGGCGCGGACCAAGCCGTTTCCAGCTTATCGAGGAAACACTGCGTCATCCCGGGCTTGACCCGGGATCCATCATCGAGCGTTGGAGCGCTACGATGGATTCCGGATCGGCGCCGCTTCGCGGCTTGTCCGGAATGACGGTGCGTTTTCCGCGCGATCCTGATTATTGGACCGCCCGCCCGGTCACGGCCTGCTGCCGGGCCTGCCGCACCGCATTTTCGGCGAGCCGTGTCGCCTCCTTGCGGGAGGTGGCCTTTCCCATCACGATCGGTTCGCCCCAGACCAGCTCGACATCGGCCGCGCCGCGCTCGAGGATCTGCTTGAGATGGGGCCAGAGCTCGGTGTCGCCATACCAGGCGAGCTCGCCGCGCTCGACGCGCCCGCCCGGCAGGCCCTGCCAGCCTGTGTAGGTGATCGCCAGCGGATAGACCGTGACCTCCGCCGTCGCATCGCCCATGGCCTGATGGGCCGCGCCCAGCAGCGAGGAGCGGAAGGGCAGCAGGCGCGTGCCATCTCCGGTCGTGCCCTCGGCGAAGAGAACGACATCCTGCCCCGCGGCGAGGCGCTCGCCCATCGTCGCGGCGACGCCAGCGGTTGCGCCGCGCCGCTGGCGGTCGATGTAGAGGGTACGCTGGAGGCTGGCGAGGAAGCCGACCACCGGCCAGCCGGCGACTTCGCTCTTGGCGACGAAGCACAGGGGCTGTTCGGACCCGATCACGCAGATATCGAGCCAGGAAACATGGTTCGCGACGATGAGCGCGCCGACGCCGGGCGGCGGCGGATTGCCCCGGACGCGGCTGCGGATCCCGAGGCAGCGGCAGACCAGCCTGTGGAAACGAATCGGGAGGGCGCTGGCGCGGCCCGGCGTCAGGCGCATCGCCACCAGCTGCAGCGGCACGAGCGCAAGCGTGCCGAGCCCGAGCGCGGCCAGACGGACCATGGCGCCGGGGGGAAGACTCTTCATTCCGGGCGATTCAAAGGGTTGAGCACGAATGCTTCAATGGCCCGGCGGCCGCCCGATGTCACGCGAGATCGAGCCGCATGGCGATCGCGGTCGCCCGGCTGCCGTCCGCCTTGGGATAGTAGCCCTTGCGGCGGCCAACCTCGCGGAAGTCGAAATGCCGGTAGAGGCGTTCGGCCGACTCGTTGCCCTCCTCGACCTCGAGGAAGACGTGGGCGACGCCTTCCTCGGCGAGCCTGGCGAGGTGGGCCGCCAGCAGCACCGCGCCGAGGCCGTCGCTACGATGGCTGGGCGCGACCACGATGCTCAGGATCTCGGCCTCGTCGGCCGCCTTGCGCGACATGACGAAACCGACCGGCTCGCCGCCCCGGCCGGAGAAGACGCCGTCCGTCACCACTGCGGCATCGGCGATCAGCGCGGCGCATTCGGCCGGCTCCCAGCCACGGGCGAAGCCGCCCTGGTGATGCAGGATCGCGACCTGCCGCGCATGGCCGGAATCGAGCCGCATCGTGCGGGCAGGCGCCGAAGCCGGTCGGAGGAGTTTGCGCAGCCAGGCCATGCCGCCTGTTGGCATAAACTGACGTAACGTCAACATGAATCTTGCGGACGCGTTCACCGGCGCGGCAGGCGGGCTTTGTCCTGCGGCGTCGTCTCGGGCGCCTTCAGGTAGAGCGGGCGCGGCGGCGCGCTTTCCGGATCGGCGATGAGGCCGAGCCGCGCCACCCAGGCGATGTTCGGGGCCTTGGCATCGTCCACCACCAGCGCATCAAGGCCAATGGCCCAGGCCTCGTTGGCGACGGAGAGCGCCGCCGAGCCGACGAGGCTGACGGGGCCGGCGCCGATGGCGCGGGCCGCATCGCGATAGCTGACCTGACGGAGCGAAACCAGCGGCTTGCCTTCCGCCGTCAGCGCCTGGAACCAGACCTGGCCGTGCCTGGCATCAAGGGCGGCGGCGATGACGCGGCCATGCTCGCGCCCGATCAGGGGCGCCGCGCAGGCCGCGACCGTGGTGACGCCCACGGCCGGGATGCCAGCCGCGAAGGCGATGGCGCGGGCAGCGCTGACGCCGACGCGCAGGCCGGTGTAGCTGCCCGGACCGACCGTGACCGCGACGCGGCCGAGCGCGGCGAAGCCGCCATCGGCCTTCTGCATCACCCGCTCGATCAGCGGCATCAGCGCTTCGGCATGGCCGCGGTCCATGACAAGCGTTTCCTGCGCCAGCGGCGCGGCGGCGCCCGCCTCAAAGACGCAGGCCGAACAGGCCCCGAGCGCGGTGTCGATCGCGAGGATGCGCATCAGGGCCTGGCCCGATCTTCGCTCAAACGGCTTCGACCTCGCGCACATCCGGCAGGAAATGGCGCAGCAGATTCTGGATGCCGTGCTTCAGCGTGGCGGTCGAGGATGGGCAGCCCGAGCAGGCGCCCTTCATGACGAGGTACACCGTGCCGTCGCGATAGCCGCGGAAGGTGATGTCGCCGCCATCGCCGGCGACCGCCGGGCGGATGCGCGTCTCGAGCAGGTCCTTGATCGTCTCAACGGTCTGGGCGTCCTCAGGCGCGAAGAACTCGCCCTCCTCGTCGAGGCCGTCGATGTCCGAGCCTTCCGCCAGCACCGGCGCGCCGGACATGAAATGCTCCATGATCGCGCCCAGGATCGCCGGCTTCAGATGCGGCCATTCGCCGTCCGACTTGGTGACGGTGATGAAATCCGAGCCGAGGAAGACGCCCGAGACGCCGGACACGCCGAACAGGCGCTGCGCCAGCGGCGAGCGCCCGGCCTCATCCGCGTCGCGCAGGTCGAGCGTGCCCGAGCCCATGACGATGCGGCCGGGCAGGAATTTCAATGTCGCCGGATTGGGCGTGGCTTCGGTCTGGATGAACATGACAACCTCCGGATTCCGGCGGTTCAAGGTCGCCGTTCCTGCCTTCGATATAGGCCGGCGGATGGAATCATTCCAGCCGGAAGCAGCGCGTCAGGCCAGGGCGTCGATCTCTTCGTCTTCCAGATGCCCCGGCACGATCGCCACGGGAATCGGGAAGCTCGCCGAGGACTTGCCGGCGAGCGCGCTCACCAGAGGGCCCGGGCCCTCGCGCCCGGTGCCGGCGGCCAGCACCAGGAGCGAGATGTCCTCGTCCTCCTCGATCAGCTTGACGAGCTCGTCGGCCTTGGTTCCGACGCGCACCACCTTCTCGGGCTCGATGCCAGCGAGCGAGCGTACGACCGCAGCCGCGGCATCGAGGCGCTTCTCGGCCTCGGCCTCCGCTTCCGCCTGCATCACCTCGCCAACGCCGAGCCAGTTCTCATGCTCGGGCGGCTGCGCAACGCCGAGCAGCACCATCGCCGCACCGACGCGGGCGCAGCGGCGCGCCGCGAAACGAATCGCCTTGGCGCATTCCTCGCTGTCATCGACGACAGCCAGGAATTTCGGGCGATGGCCCGTCTCGTAGGAGCGCCGTTTCTTGACCATGGAACCCGCCGTGCGACCGCTTCGGGAGGCGGCATGGTTGCCCGCGCCAGAGTGCCGGCGCAAGCCCGCCGCGCCGGTCACAAGCTTCCCGATTGTCGCACCAGCTCGCTCCGGAAAGTGGATTCCGCTTTCCGGCCAGTCGCTTATCCGCGCACGAAGCCGACGATATCCTTGACGTCGTTCAGGACCGGCGCCGCGATGGCCTGCGCGCGGGCCGCGCCCTCGCCGAGAATGCCGTCGATATGCTTCGGCTCGGCCAGCAGGCGGCGCATCTCGCCGGCGATGGGGCTGAGCTTCTCGACCGCGAGGTCGACGAGAGCGGCCTTGAAGCCCGAGAACTGGCCGCCACCGAACTGCTTGAGCACCGCGTCCTTCGGCGTGCCGGACAGGCCGGCATAGATGCCGACGAGGTTCTCCGCCTCCGGACGACCCTCCAGCCCCTTCTCCTCGGAGGGGAGCGCGTCGGGATCGGTCTTCGCCTTGCGGATTTTCTGGGCGATGGTCTCGGCGTCGTCGGTCAGGTTGATGCGCGAATAATCGGACGGGTCCGACTTCGACATCTTCTTGGTGCCGTCGCGCAGGCTCATCACGCGCGGCGCCGGACCCTGGATCATCGGCTCGGGCAGCGGGAAGAAGCCGAGCTCGCCGGTGCCGACGCCGAGCTCGGCGATCTGCGGCGCGAAGTCGTTGTTGAACTTCTGGGCGATGTCGCGGGTCAGCTCGAGATGCTGCTTCTGATCCTCGCCGACCGGCACATGCGTCGCCTTGTAGAGCAGGATGTCGGCCGCCATCAGGCTCGGATAGGCATAGAGCCCGAGCGAGGCGTTCTCGCGGTCCTTGCCGGCCTTCTCCTTGAACTGGGTCATGCGGTTCATCCAGCCGAGGCGGGCGACGCAGTTGCAGATCCAGGCGAGCTCGGCGTGGCCGGAGACCTGACTCTGGTTGAAGATGATGCTCTTCTTCGGATCAACGCCAGCGGCGATATAGGCGGCCGTGACCTCGCGGATCGCGCGCTTCAGGTCAGCCGGGTCCTGCCACATCGTGATCGCGTGCAGGTCGACGACGCAAAACACGCATTCATGCGTCTGCTGCATCGCCACCCAGTTGGTCAGCGCGCCGAGATAATTGCCGAGATGCAGCGTCGAGGTCGGCTGCATGCCTGAGAATACGCGCTGATGAAAACCCGACATGGGGCACTCCGTCGTCACGATGGAGGGAAGAAGCGGCGCTTCTGGCTCAACCCCGCCGCTTGCGCAAGGGGAGAGCGCCGAAGGCGCCCATAACCCAGCCCGCGGCGGCATAGGCGGCAAACCCGGCAAGGCAGAGCAGGCCCAACGCTCCGACCCGCTGGAGGAGCGGTCGATCCGGCGCGAGCGGGCTGGCGAGCAGCCCGTGCAGCCACAACAGCAGGGCGAGCATGACGAGGCTCGCGCCGAATGCGGCGGCGACGGCCCGCAGATTGCCGGAAGTCGGGCGCCACGTCCCGTCGCGGAGCAGGGCGACGCCCAACAGGATGGCCTGGGCGACGAAGGCGAGCGTGGCGGCAAGCGCCGCGCCCTGTGCGGCAGGACCGCCACCACCGATCGAGACGAGACCGGCCAGCACCGTGACCAGCACCGCCAGCCCGCCCGAGAGCAGCGGCAGGCGCGGGTTCCGCCTGGCGAAATAGACCTGGCCGAAGACCTTGGCGGCAACCGCGAAGGGCAGACCTATCCCGAAAGCCGCGAGCGCGGCCGCCGTGCGCGCCCGATCCGCTGCATCGAAGCGGCCATGCTCGAACAATACCGAGACGATCGGCTCGGCCAGCGCCACGAGGGCCGTCGCGGCCGGCAGCGCCAGCGCCAGGCCCAGCGCCAGCGCGCGGCCGAGCATGGCGTCGGGGCCGTCGCGATCGGCGGAAAGCGCCATGTCGGAGAGCACGACCGTACCCATCGCCACGCCAACGAAGCCGAGCGGGAGCTGGAAGACGCGATCGGCATAGTAGAGCGCCGCGACGGCACCGGTCTCGACGGAGGCGATCTGCGTCGCCACCAGCAGGACGAGCTGGGCGGCGGAGGCCGCAAGCAGGGTCGCGCCGCCGGTGCGCAGCAGCCGCGTCATCTCCGGCGACCAGCGCAGGCTCAGGCGTGGCAGGCCGATGCCGCCGAGCGCCCACAGGATCATCGCGAGATGGGCGAAGCCGGTCACGCTGACCGAAAGCGCGAGCCATCGCGCGGCATCCTCTGGCGCTGTCCCGGCCAGATAAAGAGCCAGCAGGACACCCAGCAGGATCGCATTCATCAGCGCCGGCGCCAGCGCGGCGACCGCGAAGCGCTTCTCGGCGTTGAGCAGCGCGGCCAGCAACGCGGCCAGTGTCGTCAGCAGCAGGAAAGGCAGCATCAGCCGGGTGAAGCGCGCCGCGAAGGCCAGCGTCGCCGGCTCGTCGGCGAAGCCGCCGGCCAGGCCCAGCACGAGCCAGGGCGCGAAGAGTTCGCCCAGCGCCACCAGGATCAACAGCAGGAGGCCGAGTTGGCCGGTCGCCTCGCCGGCGAAGCGCCGGGCCTCGGCCGCACCCCGCTCGCCCTTGATCGCGAGGTAGAGCGGCACGAAAGGCGCGTTGAGCCCACCCTCGCCGAGCACGCGCCGGACGAGATTGGGCAGGCGCAGCGCGGCGAGGAAGGCATCCGCGACCGGTCCGCCGCCGAGCAGGCGCGCGATCAGCACATCCCGCGCGAAGCCGAGCAGCCGCGAGGCGACGGTCGCCGCACCGACGACAGCCGAATCGCGGGCGAGGCGGGAGGTTTCCGGCGCTGCTGCGGCCGGCTGCGACATCAGAGGATAAACCGGCTCAGATCCGCGTTCTTCGCGAGGTCACCGATGCGGGCCTCGACGTAAGCGGCATCGATCGTCACCGTCTCGCCCGAGCGGTCCGGCGCCGTGAAAGAGATCTCGTCGAGGATGCGCTCGATTACGGTCTGGAGCCGGCGGGCGCCGATGTTCTCGACCGTGGAATTCACCTCGACGGCGATGCGCGCGATGGCGTCGATCGCATCGGGGGTAAATGCGATGCTGACTTCCTCGGTCGCCATCAGTGCCACGGATTGCTTGATCAGGCTCGCTTCCGTCTCGGTCAGGATGCGCTTGAAGTCCTCGATGTCGAGCGGGCTGAGCTCGACGCGGATCGGCAGGCGGCCCTGCAGTTCGGGCAGCAGATCCGACGGACGCGAGACATGGAAGGCGCCCGACGCGATGAAGAGGATGTGGTCGCTCTTCACCGCGCCGTGCTTGGTGGCGACGGTTGTGCCCTCGATCAGCGGCAGCAGGTCGCGCTGCACGCCTTCGCGCGAGACGTCGGCGCCGCCCTTGCCCTCGCGGGCGCAGATCTTGTCGATCTCGTCGAGGAAGACGATGCCGTTGTTCTCGACCTCGCGGAGCGCAGTCTGCACAATGGCATCCTGGTCGATCAGCTTGTCGCTCTCCTCAGCCAGAAGGGGCTGGTAGGCGTCCTTCACCAGCATGCGCTTCGGCTTGCCCTTCTGGCCGAAGGCCTTGCCGAACATGTCGCCGAGATTGATCGCGCCAATCGAGGCGCCGGGCATGCCGGGCAGCTCGAACATCGGCGTCGCCGCACCGGCGCCGGCGGCCACCTCGACCTCGATCTCCTTATCGTCGAGTTCGTTGGCGCGCAGCTTGCGCCGGAAGGAATCGCGCGTCGTCTGGCTGGAATTGGCGCCGACGAGAGCGTCGAGCACACGCTCCTCAGCCGCGAGGTGCGCCTTCGCCTCAACATCCTTCCGTCGGCTCTCGCGGACAAGGGCGATCGCGATCTCGACGAGGTCACGCACGATCGACTCGACATCACGGCCGACATAGCCGACCTCAGTGAACTTGGTCGCCTCCACCTTGAGGAACGGCGCGTTGGCGAGCTTGGCGAGGCGCCGGGCGATCTCGGTCTTGCCGCAGCCGGTCGGCCCGATCATCAGGATGTTCTTCGGCGAGACCTCCTCGCGCAGCGGCCCTTCGAGCTGCTGCCGGCGCCAGCGATTGCGCAGGGCGATGGCGACCGCGCGCTTGGCGTCTCTCTGCCCGACGATGAAGCGGTCGAGCTCCGAGACAATCTCGCGTGGAGAAAAACTGGTCACTGGCAATACCTTATGAGCGTTCGTTGATCTGCCGTCGAAGCCGGACTTCGGTCAAGCGGCGTCCAATGTCTCAAGAACGAGGCTGTGGTTGGTGTAGACGCAGATGTCGCCGGCGATCTTCATCGCCTTGCGCACGATCGTTTCGGCATCGGGCTCGATATCGACCAGCGCGCGTGCAGCCGCCAGCGCGTAGTTCCCGCCCGAGCCGATCGCCATTACCGCACCATGCTCGCTCGCCTCCGGCTCCAGCACATCGCCGGTACCGGAGATCAACAGCGACACTTCCTTGTCGGCGACGAGCAGCATCGCTTCCAGCCGGCGTAGATAGCGGTCGGTGCGCCAATCCTTGGCGAGCTCGACGCAGGCGCGCAGAAGCTGTGTCGGATATTGCTCGAGTTTGCTCTCGAGCCGCTCGAACAGGGTGAAGGCATCGGCGGTAGCCCCGGCGAAACCGGCGATGACCTGCCCCTTGGCAAGCCGGCGGACCTTCTTGGCGTTGCCCTTCATGATGGTCTGGCCGAGCGAGACCTGCCCGTCGCCACCGATGACGACTCGGCCGCCCTTGCGCACCATCAGGATGGTGGTGGCGTGCATGACGGGGGCGTTGCTGTGTTCGGACATGGCGATCAGGGAACCGGAACGGGACTGCGGAAGACGCCAAGATGTTCAGACCGGCGCGCGGGATCAAGGGGTGAGGCCGCAGCGCGGCGGGGTCATGCGATCGGAGAGGGCAGCCGGCCCTCAAGCGGCCGGGTCACTTTACCTACAGGCGCAGCGCGTGCCGCGAGAGGAACCGCCACAGCGCGCCTGCCGCCAGAGCATAGCAGGACGACTTTCCGCGACAAATCGGCTCAATTGCTCGCATTTTAAGCACTTCTTTATTGCTGCTCCGGGACTCTCCCACGCTGCCACCGCCTTCCCACTCCGGAGAGCCCTCGGGAAAGTTGTCATGAAGTCCATTCGCGTGAAGATTCTCGCCATGCTTGCCATCGTCGCCGTGGGAGCCATCCTTTCGGCAGCCATCAGCATCTACGGCTTGAGCAAGGCGAACCATCTCAACGCGCGTTCCGGCATTCAGGACGATGTCGCGTTGCTGACCCAGCGCATCAACGGCCTGGTGACCGGCGTGGTGATGGATGCCCGCGGCATCTACATGTCGAAGAACGCCAAGGAGGTCGAGCCCTTCGCCAAGGGCGTCGAGGAACGGTTCCCGCTGCTGCGTAAATTCGTCGCCGATCTCAGCCGTATCGCGCCGGCCGAGGAGCGCGAGACGGTCGGCCGGATCGCCAAGGCCGTCGACGAATTCATCACCTTCCGCACCGAGACCGCCCGTCTCGGGCGCGAGGTTTCGCCGGAGGCCGCCAATGCGCAGGGCAACAACGACCTGAACCGGGCCAACCGCAAGGCGCTGAACGACCTCCTGATCTCGTTCAGTCAGCACAACGAGAAGGCCAGCACGCTCGTCGCGGAGGAAGCGACGGCCTTTACTCAACAGATTGAGTGGCTGCTACCGATCGTGCTGCTGACGACCCTGCTCGTCTCGATCGGCGTTGCTCTGGTCTTCGCCCAACGCTCGATCACCAACCCGATCGTCGATCTCGGCAAGGTGATGGAGAAGCTGACGACGGGCGACACGCGCATCGAGGTGCCCCACGCCGCGCGCAAAGACGAGATCGGCGCCATGGCGCGTGCCGTCGCCGTGCTGCGACAGAGCACCGAGCAGGTCGCCGTGCTGCAGGAACAGGAGCGCGCCGCGGCGGCAGCGCGTCTGGCCCGCGCGCAGGCGATGGAGGCGGTGGTCT